>NZ_JPRU01000012.1:0-9919 GCF_000737905.1 Buttiauxella noackiae | reverse complement strand
GTTTCATATGACATGCGTAGTATATATGGAGCGTTATTAGGAGGGAGAGAGCATTATCAGTACTCCGCGAGAGAAACAATACAGGCAGTTAGGCATTATGCGCAGTCAGAGCCTAAAAAAAGTCAAGGCGATAAAAAATGAGGATCTCTATCTCCAATCTTGCCTGGGACATTAATGAAGATGTTGAAGTAGTGTCGCTTCTTAAAGAGTATGCTATTGATGCTATTGATATAGCGCCTGGAAAGTATTTTCCTGAACCTGATAAAGCGACTTTAGTAGATATAAGAGCGGTTAAAACCTGGTGGCATAATCAAGGCATCGATATTATAGGTATGCAGTCTCTCCTGTTTGGTACGGTCGGTTTAAATGTCTTTAGTTCTGAGATGGTGCAACAAATGCTATTACGTCATTTGACTCATATCTGCCGCATCGGATCTGAACTGGGAGCAACTCGTCTGGTATTTGGTTCGCCGAAAAATCGTGACTGTACAGGGCTTTCTGCTACGGAAATTAAAAGTAAATCGCAAGTTTTTTTTCGTAAGTTAGGGGATATCGCGGCTGATAATGGAGTTATTATTAGCCTGGAACCTAACCCGATCATTTATGGTGCCAATTTTATGACGTCTAGTAATGAAACTTACAACGTCGTCAAAGAAATAGCCCATTCCAATATTAAAATGCAGCTTGATACTGGCGCGATGATAATCAATCACGAAAATATTACTGAAGTAGTTGAGCAGGTGAGGGATGTAATCGGTCATATACATCTCAGCGAAGCGCACCTTTCTCCAGTGGGTGATAGCTACGCAGGGCATGCTGCATTCGCTGATGTTTTAAAAAACTATTTTGGTGGCTATCCTGCTACGATCGAAATGCTGGCCACGCCAAATGAGCCGCATTTGGCGTCCATTCGTCGCGCACTTTCGCATGTTACGTCCCTTTATAATTAAGCAGGTACTCACACCTTGAAATGGTTTATACTTATTCTAGGCATCGCTTGTAATGCCTCCGCCAGTGTTTTAATTAAAATGGCAATGATTCCGCCACGAAAATTTCCTTCTTTAACAGATCCTCTGGTTTCTTTAACTAACTGGCCTTTTTGGTTAGGATTAGCACTTTATGGTGGTGCTTTCTTATTATACGCTGCTGCGTTAGCAGTATTTCCACTCAATATTGCTCATCCCGTACTCACCACTGGAGCCGTTGCAGCAGTTGCAATTTTATCCGTAATTGTATTTAAAGAAACATTTTACTGGACTACGATATTGGGTGTTACATTTGTCATTGTCGGTGTTGCATTGATTACTTTAAAAGCTACCTAACAAACGGGAATTAAACTATGAACAATAAAATTAATTGGGAAATACCTGGTTATAACCTTACATTTTGGACTGAGAAAAAATATGATGCTTGCATCATTATTCCAGTTATAAATGAAGGAAATCGTATTATCAATTTGCTGAAAAAAATGAATGATCGGGATATTCACAAGATTGCGGATATTATAATTGTTGATGGTGGCAGTACAGATGGTTCCCTTGATATTGAAAAATTAAGAATGCTCAATGTTTCTGGGTTATTACTTAAAACAGGTGCTGGAAAATTAAGCGCACAACTGCGTTGTGGTTATTCCTTTGTATTAGATAAGGATTACAAGAATATCATCACAATTGATGGTAATAATAAAGATGACCCTGTTGCTATACCTCAATTTATTGATGCTCTTGGCAACGGATATGACTTTGTTCAGGCATCTCGTTTTATTAGTGGTGGCGTTGCAATCAATACACCGAAATCCAGGGATTTCGCCATTAAGTGGATTCATGCTCCTTTACTTAGTATTGCTTCTGGGTTTCGCTGGACTGATACAACTCAAGGTTTTCGTGCCTATAGTAGTAAATTATTATTAGATGACCGTATTTCACCATTTCGGGATATTTTTGTCACATATGAATTATTAGCATATCTTTCTTATATTTCACCGAAACTAGGTTTTCGTTGTATTGAAGTTCCTACGTCAAGAATTTATCCCGAAGGAGATATTCCTACAAAAATTAGCAGTTTTAAGGGTAATTTATCTGTTTTCTTTATATTAATTAAAGCCTGTACAGGGCGCTATAATCCATAATTTGGTTATCCTTAACGTTTGCTAATCTATATTTTATTTGTAGAATATATGAATATTCATGTAATAGAAAAATAAATTTAATACCGCCCGGAAATTATAATGTTCAATTTTCTGTATGTTAATTTACCAAAAAAGAAAGATGCTAGAATTTTGATGCTTTCAAAGTTTGCATTGTATTTTGTTTTTGCAATGTTTTGTGTTTTTTTTATTCGATATCAATATTTTCTTCTTGGATATATTAATTGGGGGGATGAAGCTGAAACTGTAGTAACAGTTAAAATGATGGCTTCTGGGATGAAATTATATTCTGAAATATTTAATCATCACGGACCGCTAACTTTTCTACCTGGATTATTAGTAGAACATTTCGTAAGTATTGATATTAGAGGGCATCGAATATTAATAGCTTTATTTCAGATATTTGCTTTTGTAGCGCTATGTAGATCACCTGTTCTAACTTCCAACTTGCAGAGAATGGTTGTTTTTGTATGCTGTGCTATTATTGTTCTTGTATGTTTCCCAGATGGTTTTGGACATACTTATCAATACCAAACTCTTGCAGGAATAATGCTTGTTATTATTCTCGCACTATATGTACTTCCTGCCCTTCTGAACCCAGAAAAATTAACTGGCACTAATGTTGTATTGGGCAGTTTTTTATTATCATCTCTGCCTTTTCTTGCCATTACTTATCTTCCTGTTGCCGGGCTTCTCTATGTAGCTGCTCTACGAGCCAATTTTTCAAAGCATTTAGTCATAGGGACCCTTTTGGCTGTTGTTACCAATTTGTTTTTTTTAGGATATTTTGGTTCATTCGCTGGATTTTTGGCGTTTCATATATATCTAAATGCAGAAATACTTCCCGAATATACAGGTTTGCAACCGGGATGGATGTTAATTATAACTGCTATCCAAGCCTTAACCTCCGATTTTTCTCATCTTTTTGCTCTTTTTATTATTTTAAATGGTGCATTCAGTCTTAGTAAAGCCGAAACAAAATTCCCATGGAGAACATCTTTAATTATCGTAGGTCTTTGCAGTTTGCTCATTCGTGGCCCTGGTTTTCATGGAATGCCATTTTTTTATACTGCGCTAAGCTTTATTCCATTTATTTTCACTACTGTTGATGATAAGGTTCGAAGCCATATCTATATTTTTATAGGCTTCGTCCTGATTTGTATTATTAAATTATCACTTCTCCTTCCTGGGGATAAGCTAAAATTAACCTCAATCCCCACTGCAACAGATAAATCACAATCAGAATTCTCTATTTTAGTTAAAGAGTTTACCAAAAAAAATGATAGAATAATCTCTTATTCCTTTCAAACACAGCAGTATATTGTTTCTGACAGATTACCTGCGTCAGGCTATTTCTTTTATTTGCCTTGGCAGGCCAAGTATAATGAAAATCCGAAATTTGGAGTTTCTATAGACCCATGCAAACAGATTACTGAAGCTAGACCTAAAGTTATGCTTCTTGATAAATGGCTGGTATGGGGTAGGTATCCATGGGAAAGTTATGCGGGCTGTATTCAAAAAATTGCTGATAAAAACTACTTGCAAGTCCCAGGTAAACCTTTTTATCTTAGAAAAGATTTGTTTGCAACGAATGATTATTTTCTAAGTAATGACCGTATAAAAAAACCAAGCCCTGCCCTTCAAAAAGGTGGATTTATTCCTTTAATATTGAAGGATCGTCTTGTACATTCATCTCATACTAAAAAAATAGTTGGGATGGGAGTTCTTTTTGGCACGTATATGCGTACCAACTCCGGCATGGCACGGTTAGTATTAAATACAGATGATGGGAATTCTGTTAATCTGGATTTTTCATTGAGCCAGTTGTTGGATAATCGATATAAGTACTTTAGCTTGGATGAAGGTGTATATGTTGGTGGGGAAATCAAATCTATTACTGGTGACGGTGTTAGCACATGGGAAAGTAAGGGCACAAAACCTGAAACTTTGACATGTTTAAAATATTATTATTCTGATGGCACTATTGATTTAACTCCTGGGTGCCCCATAATATAATTTTGTTCTTGCCCACTTTAGATAGTGGGCTTCCTCAAGAATTTTGTTTATGTGTTCCCAGATGTTTTTATGTTTAATTGTTTTTTCTTTAATTAATGAGTTTTATTAAAATTTCTTATTATTTAATTTGATTGTGCAGTAATTATTGAACATAATATGGAAAATCGCTTTCATGGCTTTATCAGATTAAATTAGGATAGGTTTTATATTTCAAACCGCATTTGCCGCGGTTACAACACTTGGCAGGAGTATGTAATGTCCAAACAGCAGATCGGCGTCGTTGGTATGGCAGTAATGGGGCGCAACCTTGCGCTGAACATCGAAAGCCGCGGCTATACCGTTTCCGTGTTCAACCGTTCTGGAGATAAGACTGAAGAAGTTATCGCAGAGAATCCGGGCAAGAAGCTGGTTCCTTACTATACGGTACAGGAGTTTGTAGAATCTCTCGAAACTCCGCGCCGTATCCTGTTGATGGTCAAGGCCGGTGAGGCCACGGACAAAACCATTGATTCTCTCAAGCCATACCTTGMGAGGGGCGATATCCTGATTGATGGTGGTAACACCTTCTTCCKGGATACAATTCGCCGTAACCGTGAGCTTTCTGCCGAAGGTTTCAACTTCATTGGTACCGGTGTTTCTGGTGGTGAAGAAGGCGCATTGAAAGGGCCTTCCATCATGCCTGGCGGTCAGAAAGAAGCTTACGAACTGGTTGCACCAATTCTTAAGCAGATCGCAGCAGTTGCTGAAGACGGTGAGCCATGTGTTACCTACATTGGTGCTGATGGTGCTGGTCACTATGTAAAAATGGTTCACAACGGTATCGAATACGGTGATATGCAATTGATTGCTGAAGCCTATTCACTGCTTAAAAATGGCCTGAATCTGTCCAATGAAGAGTTGGCAACAACCTTTACTGACTGGAACAAAGGCGAACTAAGCAGCTACCTGATTGACATCACCAAAGACATCTTCACAAAAAAAGATGAAGATGGTAACTACCTGGTTGATGTAATTCTTGATGAAGCAGCGAACAAAGGCACTGGCAAGTGGACTAGCCAGAGCTCGCTGGACTTGGGTGAACCACTGTCTCTGATTACCGAATCTGTGTTCGCTCGTTATATCTCTTCCTTGAAAGAGCAGCGTGTTGCCGCTTCTAAAGTGCTGAGTGGCCCGYATGCAAAACCATTTGCTGGCGATAAAACTGATTTTGCCGAGAAAGTGCGCCGTGCATTGTACCTGGGCAAGATTGTTTCTTACGCTCAGGGTTTCTCCCAGCTACGTTCAGCATCTGAAGAGAATAACTGGGATCTCAACTACGGAGAGATTGCTAAGATTTTCYGTGCTGGTTGCATTATCCGTGCTCAGTTCCTGCAAAAAATCACCGATGCATATGCAGAGAACCCAGCAATTGCGAACTTGCTGCTGGCGCCGTACTTCAAGAAAATTGCTGACGAMTACCAGCAGGCACTGCGTGATGTGGTTTCTTACGCTGTGCAAAATGGTATTCCAACGCCAACCTTYTCTGCWGCTATCTCTTACTACGACAGCTACCGTTCAGCGGTACTGCCTGCCAACCTGATTCAGGCGCAGCGTGACTACTTTGGTGCGCATACTTATAAGCGTATTGACAAAGAAGGTGTATTCCATACTGAGTGGATGGAATAAGCTTTTTTCATAACATAAATTTCTCAATTGAACGGCCCTTTGAGGGCCGTTTTTTTGCCGTTGTAGTGAATCATTGTGACAGACTCGTCGCATGGCACATCAGCGCTACTGGTGTGGCGTATGTAGCTCGTCCCCAATCGGTCTAAAGTGCATCCTTAGCCAATATGGTTTCGGCAAGCAGTTTCTTGATCATCGCTAAACGACTTGTCATAAAATTCAAGTAAAGTAAAATGCTTAGTGGTTGAAGTGGTTGAAGTGGTTGAAGTGGTTGAAGTGGTTGAAGTGGTTGAAGTGGTTGAAGTGGTTGAAGTGGTTGAAGTGGTTGAAGTGGTTGAAGTGGAATTGGCCATATGGGTAAAAATTCACCATAGTCAAGAAGCCGTCGTTTGGCTATGGAGGCTGAAATAGCTCAATAACAATCAACTAAGCTGTGCTAACTCAATTGGAAACATTATCAAATAGAGGCATTGATGAAATTTTGCAAAAAAATATAATCATTGTAGGTGGCGGTTTTTTTGGAATGTACCTCGCTGAACAATTTTCTATTTTAGGCCATAGCGTTAAACTTTTTGAAAAAGAAAATAACTATATGTCGCGTGCGTCTTATAACAATCAGGCACGAGTACATAATGGTTACCATTATCCAAGAAGCATCTTAACGGCTTTACGTTCGCGAATTTCATTTCCTAGATTTGTGAATGAATTTAGAGACTGTGTAGATTCAAATTTTGATAAACATTATTTAATCAGCGAATTGCTGGGTAAAGTATCTGTC
This sequence comes from Buttiauxella noackiae, assembly GCF_000737905.1. Taxonomy (NCBI): domain Bacteria; kingdom Pseudomonadati; phylum Pseudomonadota; class Gammaproteobacteria; order Enterobacterales; family Enterobacteriaceae; genus Buttiauxella; species Buttiauxella noackiae. The sequence goes on along the minus strand of NZ_JPRU01000012.1, from coordinate 3,317 downwards.
CGTCAGTTCCGTATGTTTTGTGATCGCATTGGGGCTGATTGTGATTATGCACCGGCGAAAATTCAGAATATGGTTAATCCGAAAATGATTGATGCATGTTTTACCGTAAAGGAGTTTGCATTCGATGCATTTAAACTTCGTGACATTATGCTGCAGAGACTGGACAGTTCACGCGCTGAGTATCATTGCGGGTTCTCAGTTGAAAAAATTGAAAAGGTAAATCAAGGCATTATAGCGCACGTTAGAGATGTCAGCACTGACGAAATACAAGAACACTATGCCGATCATGTGTTTAATTGTACCTATTCTCACCTGAATTACCTGCTTGACAACTCAGGGATTGAGCTTATCTCGCTTAAGCATGAAATGACGGAAATGTGCTTGGTTGATGTTCCAGAAGAATGTAAGAACTCTGGATTTACCGTTATGTGTGGACCATTTTTCTCTGTCATGCCGTTCCCTTCTGTAGGACTACACTCATTCAGTCATGTCCGCTATACGCCTCATTATGAGTGGTGCGACAGGCCTGGCGAAAAATATCAGGACTCACATGAAAAATTTGATAAGGATACAAAAACCAGCGCTTGGCTCTATATGGTCAAAGATGCCGCTCGTTATATGCCTATCCTCAATGAATGCCGTTATGAAAGATCCTTATGGGAAGTCAAAACTTTGCTGCCGCGTAGTGAAATTGATGATTCTAGGCCTATTCTTTTCAGGCCGAATCATGGAATGCAAGGTTTCCACTGTATTATGGGCGGTAAGATAGATAACGTATATGATGCTTTTGACGCTATCAAAAAGATTAACATCATTTAAAAATAAAAAAGTGGCTACGCAAGTGAAAAGTGAATCGTTTGTTTCTGTTGTTTTAAAGACTCTCACCCCTTCAAATGATCTAACAAAGAAATTACTTGAAGTACAGGCATTACTCGATGTCAACTTTACCGATTACGAAATTTTGATTGTCTCAAAAGGGCCTTATCGAGACGTGTCAAGAACATTGGCTATTGATCACATTTTGAAGACTATACCCAGCGTACGCTTTCTCCAGCTTTCGGGTTGTGTTCATGATGATGTGGTTTGGGCTACAGGCCTTGAGAATGCAATTGGTGATTTTGTCGTTCTTTATGATCACTTGACTGACCCAGTTGACTTGATCCATAACGCAGTGGAAGAGTGTAAATCAGGTTACGACGTTGTTATTGGGGTATCGAATCAATCACTATCGTATGCATATCAATTACTCCGTAATACCTCATCACGTATTTTAAAAGCCATTGATTATCATATTCCCAAAAATTCCACTCACTTCCGTTGCCTTAGTCGCCGTGCGGTGAATGCTGTAACCAGCACAGGCCGTTTTCATCATCAGTTCTATCTTCGAATTCAGAAAACAGGTTATCCAGCTAGTGAACTGGTTTACTTGCCTTTGAGTGAAACCCAAGTTAATAAATCAATTGCTTATGGTTTTCGTAATTTAGTCCGCCTGATGGTATTCAACTCCTCGCGTCCATTGCGCTGGATGTCGGTCGTTGGCACCATCGGTAGCCTGAGTGCGTTGTTATTCGCCGCCTACAGCATCGTTGTCAATTTTATAAATGGGCACGTTGTTGAAGGTTGGACTACGACGATTTTGTTTATGTCAGTTCTATTTATGTTGCAATTCATTATGTTGGCTTTCTTTGGTGAATATCTGAGTCGATTGCTAGATGAACGTAACGAACAGGCTGCTTACTCCGTCGTTTTTGAGAAAAATAGTTCAGTCATGGTGAATCAGGACCGTATTAACGTATTAAATGATGCCACTGCCGAAAAGTCCAATTTGGTGCAGACTGGACGCGATCGCTAAAGCTAGGAGAGATCATGACTAAAGCTTTAATTGGATATACCGGGTTTGTAGGATCAACGCTGTTAAAACAAACTCAGTTTGATGAGTTTTATCGCTCCACCAATATCAACGACATAAAAGGCAAAAAATTCGACGTTGTGGTTTGTGCTGGCGCGCCGGCACAAAAATGGATCGCTAATGCCGATCCCGAGCAGGATAGAAAAAAAATCGATTCTCTGATCGCCTGTATCGATAGCATTGAGTGTAAAACCTTCATTTTAATCAGCACAGTTGATGTCTTTAAAAGCCCATTAAACGTTGATGAAAATACAACGATTGATGTACAAGGTCTGCATGCTTATGGTCTCAATCGTTACCGCCTGGAGCAGTTTGTTGAAAAAAGGTTTTCTCATCATATCATTGTAAGATTACCGGGTCTTGTCGGCCCTGGACTACGTAAAAACATTATCTTTGATTTCTTGAATGATAATAATGTTGACAAAATTGAAAGTCGAAGTGTTTTCCAGTTTTACCCGATGGTAAATCTTTGGTCTGATATCAATAACGCGCTTAAAAATAATATTAGCCTTATTCATCTGACTGCGGAACCTGTTTCTGTTGGCCAAATCGCGAGTGACGGATTTGGTTTCACTTTTTCCACTCAGCAGGCCACTACTCCAGTTTCATATGACATGCGTAGTATATATGGAGCGTTATTAGGAGGGAGAGAGCATTATCAGTACTCCGCGAGAGAAACAATACAGGCAGTTAGGCATTATGCGCAGTCAGAGCCTAAAAAAAGTCAAGGCGATAAAAAATGAGGATCTCTATCTCCAATCTTGCCTGGGACATTAATGAAGATGTTGAAGTAGTGTCGCTTCTTAAAGAGTATGCTATTGATGCTATTGATATAGCGCCTGGAAAGTATTTTCCTGAACCTGATAAAGCGACTTTAGTAGATATAAGAGCGGTTAAAACCTGGTGGCATAATCAAGGCATCGATATTATAGGTATGCAGTCTCTCCTGTTTGGTACGGTCGGTTTAAATGTCTTTAGTTCTGAGATGGTGCAACAAATGCTATTACGTCATTTGACTCATATCTGCCGCATCGGATCTGAACTGGGAGCAACTCGTCTGGTATTTGGTTCGCCGAAAAATCGTGACTGTACAGGGCTTTCTGCTACGGAAATTAAAAGTAAATCGCAAGTTTTTTTTCGTAAGTTAGGGGATATCGCGGCTGATAATGGAGTTATTATTAGCCTGGAACCTAACCCGATCATTTATGGTGCCAATTTTATGACGTCTAGTAATGAAACTTACAACGTCGTCAAAGAAATAGCCCATTCCAATATTAAAATGCAGCTTGATACTGGCGCGATGATAATCAATCACGAAAATATTACTGAAGTAGTTGAGCAGGTGAGGGATGTAATCGGTCATATACATCTCAGCGAAGCGCACCTTTCTCCAGTGGGTGATAGCTAC
>NZ_JPRU01000011.1:0-11083 GCF_000737905.1 Buttiauxella noackiae | reverse complement strand
CCTCGATGTCGGCTCATCACATCCTGGGGCTGAAGTAGGTCCCAAGGGTATGGCTGTTCGCCATTTAAAGTGGTACGCGAGCTGGGTTTAGAACGTCGTGAGACAGTTCGGTCCCTATCTGCCGTGGGCGCTGGAGAATTGAGGGGGGCTGCTCCTAGTACGAGAGGACCGGAGTGGACGCATCACTGGTGTTCGGGTTGTCATGCCAATGGCATTGCCCGGTAGCTAAATGCGGAAAAGATAAGCGCTGAAAGCATCTAAGCGCGAAACTTGCCCCGAGATGAGTTCTCCCTGACCCTTTAAGGGTCCTGAAGGAACGTTGAAGACTACGACGTTGATAGGCTGGGTGTGTAAGCGTAGCGATACGTTGAGCTAACCAGTACTAATGAACCGTGAGGCTTAACCTTACAACACCGAAGGTGTTTTGGTTGAGAGACCAGAGATTGATTTTCAGCTTGAACCGAGATTTTAGTTGATGGTTATGTGGATAACATGACGGTCGATGAAACAGAATATGCCTGGCGGCACTAGCGCGGTGGTCCCACCTGACCCCATGCCGAACTCAGAAGTGAAACGCCGTAGCGCCGATGGTAGTGTGGGGTCTCCCCATGCGAGAGTAGGGAACTGCCAGGCTCCAAATAAGTGGAAAGCCCTGTACTGACGTACAGGGCTTTTTGCTGTCTGCGATTTATGAAATTTTCGCATTATATTTTCGAAAAGATTAGCTCGCTCACAATTTTTCACGCAACTACATTGAAACAGATAACTCTGTGTAGCATCCGCTTTATCACCTGCTTTACTGAATCTCTGGGCTTTACGCTTATTCAGGAAGACAGGAGATTAAAAAATGACAGAAGCTGCAACAACACATCAGGATAATGGAGCTCTGACAGGTTCAGATACACGCCGTCGTATTTGGGCTATTGTGGGAGCATCATCGGGGAATCTGGTTGAGTGGTTTGATTTCTATGTCTACTCATTTTGTTCTCTCTATTTTGCTCATATCTTTTTCCCTTCTGGCAATAGCACAACACAACTTCTACAAACTGCTGGCGTGTTTGCCGCAGGTTTTTTAATGCGCCCGATTGGTGGTTGGTTGTTTGGTTATATTGCCGATAAGCATGGACGTAAAAACTCGATGCTCATCTCTGTTTGTATGATGTGTTTCGGCTCTCTGGTAATAGCTTGTTTACCCGGTTATTCCACGATTGGTACATGGGCCCCCGTGCTTCTTTTATTAGCTCGTTTATTTCAAGGGTTATCGGTTGGGGGTGAATACGGTACCAGTGCGACATATATGAGTGAAGTTGCCGTTGAAGGACGGAAAGGTTTTTATGCATCTTTTCAATACGTAACGCTTATTGGAGGGCAACTGTTAGCTTTGCTTGTTGTGGTTGTGCTTCAACAAGTTCTCAGTGATGGAGAGCTTCGTGAATGGGGCTGGAGAATACCTTTTGCACTGGGGGCCATTCTTGCCGTTGTTGCCCTCTACTTACGTCGATCGCTGGATGAAACCTCAGATAAATCGACACGGGAACACAAAGACGCAGGGACTCTGAGTGGGCTTTGGAAAAACCGTCGTGCCTTTATTATGGTACTCGGGTTTACGGCCGGTGGGTCGCTAAGCTTTTATACTTTCACAACCTATATGCAGAAATATCTAGTGAATACTGCAGGTATGCATGCCAATACAGCCAGTGCATTGATGACATTTGCATTGTTCATTTTTATGTTGGTGCAGCCCTTCTTTGGTGCGTTATCAGACAAAATTGGCCGCAGAAATTCTATGCTTTGCTTTGGTGGACTTGCGACCGTGATGACAGTACCGATTCTGACTGCTTTACAACATGTGAGTTCGCCTTATGCGGCATTTGGGCTGGTCATTATCGCGATGCTAATTGTCAGCTTTTACACCTCAATAAGTGGGATTTTGAAAGCTGAAATGTTCCCACCTGAAGTTCGTGCATTAGGTGTTGGTTTGTCCTACGCAGTTGCAAATGCATTGTTCGGCGGGTCAGCCGAATATGTAGCACTTTCGCTGAAATCGATAGGTATGGAAACGGCATTTTTCTGGTATGTCTCCGGGATGGGGGCTCTCGCCTTTTTTGTGTCGTTATTGCTGCACCGTAAAGGGAAGGGAATCAAACTCTAATAGCTGGCTAATTGCCATATCGTATAGCCGGTGGCTGCACCGGCTATATCCCATGTGAAATCTTTCCAGCTCCACCCGCTTCCGGCCTGGCGGCTATCCCAAAGTTCTTTTGTGGCTCCGAGGCTTACAGAAAATAAAAAACCGAAATTCGCGCTACGGGAATCATTCCAGCCCTGGCGTTGACCATACTCATTGCCTGCAGCCGATAAGATAGCTGATGCAATAAAGTGCTGTGCTTTATCCTGGCCTGACCATTGATCTTGAGCCATATGACTGCAACCGCTAAGAAGTAACACTGAAGGGAGTAAAAGACGTAGCATTCATGATCCTCTGGCTACAAAAAAACCCTGCAAGCAGGGCTTTTCAGTATAGCGATGAACTACAAAATACGACTTATTAAACGGTCTATACGTATACGGCGCAGGCGGCGAATAAGCTTACGTACCTTAACGGGGTATTCCGCAATACTCTGTAGGTCACGATAATGTTGAACGACTGTAGTGTGCGTGCGGATCAAATCCAATTCATGGTCTCGCTGGACGGTGAGTTCCTGTTTAGGATCATGAATCAGAATTGCATTCTCCAGATCCAGCCGCCATGCTCTTGGGTTGAGGTTATTACCCGTCAGAAGCATCCACTCGTCATCGACCCACATGCCTTTCAGATGGTAGCTGTTATCGTCGTCTTTCCACAGACGAACAATCAACTGCCCGCTGTTAACGTAGTATTGTAAGCGGCTCAGGAAGCGACGAAGATTGATTTCATAAAGGTAAGGTAGGGCACCGATAATCTTAAAGGGTTGATCTTCTGGAATATAAAAATCATTTGCTGTTTTATCACCGACGATAATCTCAACCTGTTTCCCTTCACGTAAGAGCTGAATAATATTACGTACCAGCACAGCTGGCAGGTTGAAATAAGGCGTACAGATAACCAGTTTTTGCTCGGTACACGGCATTAAATGGTAGATGGTTTTATTGAGCAGGCTGGTTTTGCCCAATCCGACTAAAGGCGTAACGGCAAGCTGTTCGTTATCGGCATTGCCCTGGAAATGGAAACTGGCATCTCGTAGTTCCTGGCGGAACAGACGGATATCGTTTTTAATCTCCGGGCTTTTTGGCCTGTGTTGCTTATCCAGGCGATGAACCGCACGACCGCGCACCAGATTTTCCTGCATCCAGTTATACATAATGTCGGAAAGATGTGGGTTACAGATTACCTGATAGCGGTCATAACGATATTTATCATGTTGATGCAGATAAACGTCATTCACACTGGCACCGCTGTAAATCACGCAATCATCAACAATAAAACCTTTGAAATGCAGAACACCCAGTGCTTCACGCGTATTGACTGGCACACCGTACACTGGAATATCTACGCCGGGATATTCCTCGGTCATACGATGATACCAGTCAGCATTGGTATTGGTAGCGGCAGCTCCTATACGGCCTCGCTGTGCGCGATGCCAGTCCACCAGAACGGTCACTTCAATTTCCGGGCGTTGCTGTTTTGCCTGATAGAGTGCAGTTAACACGGCTTTACCTGCATCGTCTTGCTCAAGATACAATGCGACAATACAGATGCGGCGAGTTGCGCTCGCAATTTTTTGCAGCAGAACTTCACGGAAATCCGCTGGGGAGAAAAGGGTCTTTACATCATCAACTGACTGAGAAAGCTTCGGCAATTGGGCAAGGTGTTGTTGATGTTTATTACGTTTAAATTTAGACAACATCACAGTGCGTATCTTCTCTATTCATTGGATGGCCTTCTGCAAAATCCAGACGTCAGAACCTGCTGATAATACCACTACTAACCCGCAAAGTGAGTAAGTTTTCCAGTACCTTACTCACGAATCTATGCTTTTTATCAATGGAAGAGTCAGACTTACGATGCCATCTTCCAGTTGAATATCGACATCAAATCCTAGTTTTCGAGCTAAAAAGACCATGCCACGATTGTTCGGCATGGTAATGCCGTTTAACCTCTGGAGCCCATGCTCTCCCGTGTAGGCAATCAGTTTTTCCAGCAGCCGGCGACCCAATCCCAAACCCTTCAAATCAGAACGCACAAGAACTGCAAATTCGGCATCAATATTATCGGGGTCGGAGATGGCGCGCGTGACGCCGATGATCTCACTTTGGCCATTTTGTTGGCGGACAGCGACGAAAGCCATTTCTCGATCGTAGTCGATCTGGGTCATATTGGCTAAATCTTCATGGGTAAATTCGTTGATCTCACTGAAATAGCGATAGTAGAGATCCTCTTTGGTAACCCGCGAAATAAACTGTTGAAGTAATGGCTCATCTTCCGGAAGGATTGGGCGGAAGAGACACTTTTCACCATTCTTAAGGATGACATCTTCTTCCAGCTGGTAGGGATAGGGGCGGATTGCCAGACGAGTTTCTGCGTCGCCTTCAAATTTCTCGAGCTGCAAAGTGACATCTAACAATGTGAACTCATTACCTGAAGCCAGCAGCGGATGAATATCCAGACGACGAATTTCAGGGCAATCAACAATCAGGTTGGAAACCTGCACCAGAACCTGGCTAATGCCTGGTACATCCAGAGGGCGTAATGCGCTGCGGCCACGAATTTTCCCGCTCTTAATGGCCTGAATCACCAGATAGCGAGCCAGATTCATATTAAGTGGCGGTAATGCCACAACAGCTTGTTGATCGGGCCGCCATTCAACCCCTCCTTCACCCAGCATGATCAGTGGCCCGAAAACAGGATCGTGTTCAACAACTATTCTTAACTCCTGAGCGCCTGCACGGTTAGCCATGCTTTGTACTAACAACCCGTGAATACGAGCTTGCGGCCAGGTCATTTTAACTCGATCAATTATGGCATCAGCTGCTTGTTGAACCTCAGTGGCGGTTCTCAGGTACAACATCACACCCTGAACTTCAGATTTATGCGGGATATCAGGGGAACGTAATTTCAGAGCGACCGGATACCCAATCTGCTCGGCAATATGCACGGCTTCTGCACTGTCACCGGCAATCCAGGTTGGCAATGTATTAAGCCCATAAGCCTGCAATATAGGGCGTACTTCATGCGTATCGAGTGAAGTGGCTCCTTCGTTTAATGCATGTTGTAGCAGGTTATGAGCTTCACTGGCATTGGCTTTTAAATTGGCGGGCAGGGCAGGTGTTTCACGCAGTTGCTTCTGATTTCGACGGTATTCCACCATATGCATAAATGCGGTTACCGCGCCCTCTGGTGTGCGGTATGTAGGAATGCCTGCATCACTGAATAACCGCCTGGCTTCCTGAGAGGAAAATTCACCACACCAGTTGGTTATTAATGTGATGTATTTGCCGCGAGGATGTTTGTGGATTAAGTCGATTAACCGGGTGGCGCTTACCGTTCCGGGGGCTGCGGCACTTGGGGCATGGATGATCATCAGGGCATCGTAATCCTGGCTATCCAGTAGTATTTCTATGGCGCGCAGGTAACGTTCAGGAGTCGCATCATCGCGAAGATCCAGTGGATTGCCACTTTCAACACTGACGGGCAAAGTGCTCTTTAGCTTATTGAGGACTTCATCACTCAGCGTTGCAAGCTTACCGTTACGTAGCCATAGCTCATCGAGTGCCAGCGCCGCAGGGGCAGCGCCATTGCTGACAATCATTAAACGCTCGCCACGCAGTGGCCGCATGTGGCTCAGGGTTTCTACCGCCGAGAACAGCTCATGAGTATCCTGAACGCGTAAAAGACCTGCACGTTGAATCGCGGCGTCCCACGCGGCATCGAGCCCCAGATGGGTTTTAAGCAACTGTTGTGCTTTGGCACTGCGACCGCTTTTAATCACCAGAATCGGTTTGTTACGTGAAGCACTTCGCGCTGCTGAAACAAAACGTCGGGCATCGCTGAGGTGTTCGAGATAAAGCAAAATAGCGCTGGTTTTGGTATCGCGAGCCAGATAATCCAGTAGCTCATCGACATCAATATCCAGACTGTCACCGAGCGCGATAAACCATGAGAAGCCCATCTCACGCTGCTGAGCCCAATCCAGAATCGTGTTGGAAACCGCCGCTGATTGCGAAATAAAAGCCAGTTTGCCTTTCTGAATTGGGACGGGGGAGAAACTCGCATTAAGCCCTTGCCACGGAGCAAGCAAACCAAGGCTGTTTGGCCCCAGCAAACGCATTTGCCATTGAGTGGCACAAGCTAATAATTCAGGTAGTTGCTCAGGTGGAGCAGAGAGAATAATGCAGGCTTTACAGCCTTTTTCACCCAAGGCTTGTAGCAATTCAAGGTTGCGTTTTGAGTGGGTACAAATGACGGCAAGATCGGGCGGGAACGGAAGGCTTGCGATATCAGGCCAGGCAAGAACGCCGCAAACCGCTTTATGGCTTGGCGTTACAGGCATTACCGGGCCGTTAAAGCCTCCAGCCAGGAGATTGCGCATCATTAAGTAGCCTGCGCGATCTATTTTTGCAGAAGCCCCGATCACAGCGATTGATTTGGGACGCAGTAGCGCCTCCAGCCCACGTTGACTCATAGCTCTCTCCCCTGAGAATTAACTCAGTGAGTTTAAACGCTTTCTGTCTCTGCTGCTGTGATGCTGGACTGATGATGGGGTTTGCCTGCCAGATATCGTTCGCGAAATAGCGTGAAATGTTCTGTCAGGCCAACAGCTGCATGCTCGTCGTCTGCAAGTGCGAGCAATGCTGCTGCGACTTCTGCTGTGCAATATTGTCCGTCGGCATGAGCTTCGCGGAGCCGATAGGCAGAGACAATGCTTAAATCCACCGAAATAACCGGGAATTGATCAAGATAAGGGCTCTTGCGGAACATCTTACGCGCCTCAGTCCAGGTGCCATCAAGCATGATAAACAGCGGCGGCTTGCCAGTTTTGGGTGGTGTCGTCAGCACTTCTCGCCCAGCGTTTGCATAAGATGCCGGGAATACGACCATCGGTTGGTAATCCGGGGAGCTGACTAAATCGAGCAAAGCCTGTGGGGGTTCTGTTCGTGACCACTGGAACGCTTCGGTATCAGGTAAAATATCTGCAATGAGTCGTCCTGTATTACTCGGCTTCATTGGCTCAGTGTCGAACATAACCAGGCAGAAGCGACTCCGTGCGTTCTGTGGTTGTAATGTTTCGCACAGGCATTGTTTTAGTGGCAGCAGGCAACGCTGGCAACGGCGGATGCGGTTACCACGAGCAAGGAAAGGACGAGTTGCGCGCGCCAGGCGTTCGGCACGAAGACGTAGGACGGCGTTTTCAGTCATCAGATAAACAAGTTTAAAAACGCCATTCTAACGTAGATGAAGCATTCGGGCACAAGAAACATTCGGGCACAAGAAACGTGCCCGTGAAATTAGATGTTTTCGTTCAGCCAGCTATCAAACGGTGCTTTAGGCATTGCGCCGTTTAGCATGTCGACCATTTCACCTTTTTTGAACACCATAATGGTGGGAATGCTGCGGATGCGGAAACGCGCGCTAAGTGCCGGTTCTGCTTCTGTATTCACTTTCACAAAACGTACTTTTCCACTGCGTTCTTCTGCTACATCTTCGAAGATTGGCGCAAAGTTCACACATGGCCCACACCATGGAGCCCAAAAATCTACCACCACGGGTAAGTCATCTTGCAGCAGTTTATCCAGCGTTTCACTGGTGGCATTAATCACTTCACCATCAAATAGCTCATGGCCACAACGACCACATTTCGCACCGTCGTCAATACGCTCATCGGGGATGCGATTAATCGCCTGGCAGGCGGCACAAACGGTATTCATAGCTAACCTCTAAAGGATACGTTGTCTGAAAACAGTACAAATCATCAGTAATGTTTCTTATATGTTAAATATTATCAGCGATTAATAGAGTACCAGCCAAGTGATTTATTCGATGGATATAATAGTTATTGGCTTTTGACCAAAGTTAATGGCTAAGCCGTGCCACATCGGGTAATCTGCGCGCCACGCGCTCAGCCAGGTGGAGAGAAGAATGAACGACGAATTTAAAGGTAAAAGCGGCAAAGTCAAAGTGATGTATGTCCGCGGTGACGATGACAGCGAAAAACGCAGCCAAAACCCGCGCACAGGTAAAGGTGGTGGGCGTCCTGCAGCACCGTCACGGGGTGAGGGCCGTCGTGGTCCACGTCGCGATGATAAACCTGGAGCCGGGCGCGAGCGGAGTCGTAATGACGATCGTGACGATCGCGGTGATAATCCGTGGCGTACCGTTTCACGACCGCCAAGAGAAGAAGTAGTTGAAGCAGGTGAGCAAATGGGTGCCAATGGCAGACCAATTGTTGACCCTGAAGTGATTCGCCGCCAGCGCGCGGAAGAAACGCGAGTTTACGGTGAAAATGCTTGTCAGGCTCTGTTCCTGAGCCGTCCTGATTGCATCGTACGTGCCTGGTTTGTCCAGAGCGTAACTCCGCGTTTCAAAGAAGCACTGCGTTGGATGGCAGCAAACCGTAAAGCTTACCATGTGGTAGACGATGCTGAGTTGGTTAAAGCATCCGGTACTGAGCATCACGGTGGTGTTTGCTTCATCATCAAAAAACGTCGTGGTATCACTGTTCAAAGCTGGCTTTCTAAAGCGGGTGAAGAAGATTGTGTACTGGCCCTGGAAAACGTTGCTAACCCGCACAACCTCGGCGGTATCATGCGCAGCTGTGCACACTTCGGTGTGAAAGGTCTGCTGGTGGAAGATGCGGCAATGCTGGAGTCTGGCGCAGCTGTTCGTACTGCTGAAGGCGGCGCGGAGCATGTTGAAGCTATCAGCGGTGAGACCTTCGAAGATGGTCTGGAGCAGTTCCGTAAGGCGGGTTATGCGATTGTCACGACATCAAGCCATAAAGGGACTCCGCTTTTCAAAGCTGAGTTGCCGAAGAAAATGGTTCTGGTGTTAGGTCAGGAACGCGAAGGTGTTTCCGATGCAACATTCGAAAATGCTGATATGAGCGTGGCGATTACCGGTACTGGTAATGTTGAAAGCCTGAACGTATCAGTAGCAACCGGTGTGTTGCTGTCAGAATGGTGGCGTCAAAACAAAGCGTAATGCTTTGGTCATGATTGCTTTAAAAAGCCAGCGAAAGCTGGCTTTTTTGTCTCTTTAATCTGGCAATACAGGCGTCCAGTTAATCGCTGGCTGGTTGCGCTCAGTCAGGTACTGATTGGTTTTAGAGAAGTGGCCGCAACCCATGAATCCCCGATGCGCTGATAACGGTGAAGGGTGGGGCGCTTGTAAAACATAATGGCGCTGCCTGTCGATAATGCTGCCTTTCTTCTGCGCGTGTGAACCCCATAGTAAAAAGACGACGCCTTCACAGTGTTCGTTAATCAGCGCTATCACTTTATCCGTGAATGTTTCCCAGCCTAATTTCGCATGAGAATGCGCATTGCCTGCTTCAACAGTTAATACGGTATTGAGCAACAATACCCCCTGACGCGCCCAGCTTTCCAAATAGCCGTGGTTTGGCCGTGAAAAATCAGCAATATCGTTTTGCAACTCTTTATACATATTGGCTAGTGAAGGTGGTACTGCAATACCAGGAAGCACAGAAAACGCGAGTCCATGGGCTTGCCCTGGACCGTGGTAAGGGTCTTGCCCAAGGATCACCACTTTTACATCACCCAGCTCTGTAAATCTGAAAGCGTTGAATACATCTTTCTGCGGCGGATAAACCGTTACACCTGCTGCTCGCCGTTCTGCAACGGTTGCCAGAGTGTTTGTGAAATAGGGTTGCTGCTTCTCTTGCGCCAGCACGTCGTGCCAAGTGAGGGGAATGGCCATCTCGCTCTCCTGCGATTCTGAATGATGTTAGCTTAACCACTTCTTTCTACTAAGCAAAATGGTTGAGCATCTATAAAGGCAGGAACCTAAAAAAAGTTGAAAATTTACATAATTTTTAATTTAAGCGAGGTGAGCTAAGTTGATGTAAAACAAATAAATGATATCATAGCCACATTGCAGGCATGGTTTTAATTGATTTAAATCAAAGTTTGAAGCGACTTTGGCTAGTATAAAGATCAGTAACGCAACAATGGTTTTACCAATGAGCCAGCTTATGGCCCGAAATAGAATCACAAAATTAGCCCATAGGGAGAAATAAAATGATTACTGGTATCCAAATTACTAAAGCTGCAAATGATTCCCTCCTGAACTCAATCTGGCTGCTGGACAGCGAGAAAGGCGAAGCACGTTGTGTTTGTGCTAAAGCTGACTTTGCAGAAGACGAAGTTGTAGAAGTGAGCAAATTGGGTGAGTTCGAATATCGCGAAATCCCAGTTGAAGCAAAACCTGAAGTTCGTGTGGAAGGTGGTCAGCACCTGAATGTGAACGTTTTGCGTCGTGAGACTCTGGAAGATGCAGTTAAGCACCCAGAAAAATACCCACAGCTGACCATTCGTGTGTCTGGTTATGCGGTGCGTTTCAACTCACTGACTGCAGAACAGCAGCGTGACGTTATTGCTCGTACTTTCACTGCCAGCCTGTAATTTCTAAAGTATCTAAAAAGCCGGTGCTCATGCGCCGGCTTTTTTTATGGGTTTGGCTCAATAACTGTTATTAAACGGTTAAAAACCTGACTCAGATCGTAAAAAAACCGCCTCAATTGAACTGCACCCAAAAAGTTGGACACCCAACCGAGTAAGGTGCAGTTTTTTATGAGCAAATATTCTCTTAGCTTCAAACTTCAGGTTGTGAAGCACTATCTTTCCGGTCTGGAAGGGTACAAAGCGACAGCAAAGCGTTTTGGTATCGATCACAGTGCCGTTCGTAAGTGGTCTGCCGTCTGGAAGCTTCATGGCGAAGCCGGGCTAACCACACGACGCTTCACCTACTCTCCTGTCTTTAAAGAGTCCGTCATCCTGTATATGCGTGAGCATCGACTGTCTGTTCGCGAAGTTTGTGCAACATTCTCTATTCCTGCCTTTTCCACGGTTTGTGAGTGGGAAMGACTGT
>NZ_JPRU01000010.1:0-13145 GCF_000737905.1 Buttiauxella noackiae | reverse complement strand
CCAGGTTCTATCAAGCCGCACACTCAGTTCKAGTCTGAAGTTTATATCCTGTCCAAAGACGAAGGCGGCCGTCATACTCCGTTCTTCAAAGGCTACCGTCCACAGTTCTACTTCCGTACAACTGACGTGACTGGCACCATCGAACTGCCAGAAGGCGTTGAGATGGTAATGCCGGGCGACAACATCAAAATGGTTGTTACCCTGATCCACCCAATCGCGATGGACGACGGTCTGCGTTTCGCAATCCGTGAAGGCGGCCGTACTGTAGGCGCGGGCGTTGTTGCTAAAGTTATCGCTTAATCGCTGATAACATTTGACGCAACGCGCAAGAAAAGGGCATCATTTGATGCCCTTTTTGCACGCTCTCTGTCCAGAACCTGGCTCATCAGTGATTTTTTACTCATAATCATTGCTGAGACAGGCTCTGAAGATGGCGTTATACCGAATAGTGCCTGAAAAGAGCCATTCGGTCTGGTTTTGCCTCGCGTATGCGGGGCAAAAATGTTTGTCTGAATTATTGTGACGGGTTGGTTTATGAGTGCGAATACCGAAGCTCAAGGAAGCGGGCGCGGCCTGGAAGCGATGAAGTGGCTGGCAGTTGCTGCTCTGCTGATTGTGGCGATCGTGGGCAACTACATTTATCGTGATGTATCTCTGCCTCTGCGTGCCCTGGCAGTGGTTGTTCTGATTGCTGCAGCGGGTGGTGTCGCGCTGTTAACGACCAAAGGCAAAGCAACTGTTGCTTTCGCCCGCGAAGCGAGAACCGAAGTTCGTAAAGTGATTTGGCCAACTCGCCAGGAGACTTTACACACCACCTTAATCGTGGCAGCAGTTACAGCTGTAATGTCACTGATTCTGTGGGGGCTGGATGGTATTCTCGTCCGCCTGGTTTCTTTTATTACTGGCCTGAGGTTCTGAGATGTCTGAAGCCCCTAAAATGCGCTGGTACGTCGTTCAGGCGTTTTCCGGTTTTGAAGGCCGCGTAGCAACATCGCTGCGTGAGCATATCAAATTGCACAACATGGAAGAGTTGTTTGGTGAAGTCATGGTACCGACCGAAGAAGTGGTCGAAATCCGTGGTGGCCAACGTCGCAAAAGCGAACGTAAATTCTTCCCGGGCTATGTTCTGGTCCAGATGGTTATGAATGACGCGAGCTGGCACTTAGTGCGTAGCGTTCCGCGTGTGATGGGTTTCATCGGCGGTACTTCTGACCGTCCTGCTCCAATCAGCGACAAAGAAGTTGATGCAATTATGAACCGCCTGCAGCAGGTTGGTGATAAGCCGCGTCCTAAAACGCTGTTTGAGCCAGGCGAGATGGTACGTGTCAGCGATGGTCCATTTGCTGACTTTAACGGTGTAGTTGAAGAAGTAGATTACGAAAAGAGCCGCCTGAAGGTTTCTGTGTCTATCTTCGGTCGTGCTACGCCGGTTGAGCTTGATTTTGCTCAGGTAGAGAAAGCCTAATAATTAGGTTGTAAAAGCAGCGATTATTCGTTGCACAAGGCGCGAGATTGGAATACAATTTCGCGCCTTTTGTTTTTACGCATCTTGTGTGCGTAGAACGAATTATTCACGGGGAGCCTTCATTGTTTAAGGCGCTATAACCCACTAGAGGAAATTAAGATGGCTAAGAAAGTACAAGCCTACGTCAAGTTGCAAGTTGCAGCTGGTATGGCGAACCCAAGTCCACCAGTTGGTCCAGCTCTGGGTCAGCAAGGTGTTAACATCATGGAATTCTGTAAAGCGTTCAACGCCAAAACTGAATCCATGGAGAAAGGTCTGCCAATTCCGGTTGTTATTACCGTTTACGCTGACCGTTCTTTCACTTTCGTTACTAAAACTCCACCAGCTGCTGTTCTGTTGAAGAAAGCTGCAGGTATCAAGTCTGGTTCCGGTAAGCCGAACAAAGACAAAGTGGGTAAAGTGACCCGTGCTCAGGTGCGTGAAATCGCAGAAACCAAAGCTGCGGACATGACTGGTTCTGACGTTGAAGCGATGATTCGCTCCATCGAAGGTACTGCTCGTTCCATGGGCCTGGTAGTGGAGGATTAAGAAATGGCTAAACTGACCAAGCGCATGCGCGTGATCCGTGACAAAGTTGATGCAACTAAACAGTATGACATCAACGAAGCCGTTGCTTTGCTCAAAGAGCTGGCCACTGCGAAATTCGTAGAAAGCGTTGACGTTGCTGTAAACCTCGGCATCGACGCTCGTAAATCTGACCAGAACGTACGTGGTGCAACTGTACTGCCGCACGGTACTGGCCGTTCAGTTCGCGTAGCCGTATTTGCCCAAGGCCCTAACGCTGAAGCAGCTAAAGCTGCTGGCGCTGAGCTGGTAGGTATGGAAGATCTGGCTGACCAGATCAAAAAAGGCGAAATGAACTTTGACGTTGTTATCGCATCTCCAGATGCAATGCGCGTTGTTGGCCAACTGGGCCAGGTGCTGGGTCCACGTGGCCTGATGCCTAACCCGAAAGTTGGTACTGTAACTCCTAACGTTGCTGAAGCGGTTAAGAACGCTAAAGCTGGTCAGGTTCGTTACCGTAACGACAAAAACGGCATCATTCACACCACCATCGGTAAAGTGGATTTTGACACTGACAAACTGAAAGAAAACCTGGAAGCTCTGCTGGTTGCGCTGAAAAAAGCTAAACCATCTCAAGCTAAAGGCGTTTTCATTAAGAAAGTTAGCCTGTCTACCACTATGGGTGCAGGTGTTGCGGTCGACCAATCTGGTCTGAGCGCAGTAGTGAACTAAGATTCACTGCTTTACGCGGGCGTTAGATTGGTCTAAAATCCTACGCCCGTTGCCTTACAAATGTAAGGCATAAAGAATTTTCGGTTGGAGCCTGGCCTTATCCAGGCCTCCGTCCAAGACCGCAGGAGTTTCGCAAGAGACTTAATTCCCTGCGTAGACGGTGACAGAACCTGAAGAATATTTTTGATAGTCTTTGGCTTGTTTCTGCTCACCGTATGTCGACGTTCATTATCGTTTTGGTAATGAATGAAGTGAGTTCCGGGGGAAACCCCGGCTAATATCCAGGAGCAAAGCTAATGGCTTTAAATCTTCAAGACAAACAAGCGATTGTTGCTGAAGTCAGCGAAGTAGCCAAAGGTGCGCTGTCTGCGGTTGTTGCGGATTCCCGTGGCGTGACCGTAGGTAAAATGACTGAACTGCGTAAAGCAGGTCGTGAAGCTGGCGTTTACATGCGTGTTGTTCGTAACACCTTGCTGCGCCGCGTTGTTGAAGGTACTCAGTTTGAGTGCCTGAAAGACACGTTTGTTGGTCCAACCTTGATTGCATATTCTATGGAACACCCGGGCGCTGCTGCTCGTCTGTTCAAAGAGTTCGCTAAAGCGAATGCAAAATTCGAGGTTAAAGCTGCAGCCTTTGAAGGTGAGCTGATCCCGGCGGCCCAGATCGATCGCCTGGCAACTCTGCCAACTTACGAAGAAGCAATCGCACGCCTGATGGCAACCATGAAAGAAGCCTCTGCAGGCAAATTGGTTCGCACTCTGGCTGCTGTACGCGATCAGAAAGAAGCAGCTTAATTGCGCTTTCCTTTCTCACGCATTTGCTTACGTATAAACTTATTCTGATTTTCAGGAACAATTGCTATGTCTATCACTAAAGATCAAATCATTGAAGCAGTATCCGCTATGTCTGTAATGGACATTGTTGAGCTGATCTCTGCAATGGAAGAAAAATTCGGTGTTTCCGCTGCTGCTGCTGTTGCAGGCCCTGCTGCTGCTGCTGAAGCTGTAGAAGAGAAAACTGAGTTCGACGTTATTCTGAAAGCTGCTGGCGCTAACAAAGTTGCCGTTATCAAAGCAGTTCGTAGCGCAACTGGCCTGGGCTTGAAAGAAGCTAAAGACCTGGTTGAATCCGCTCCAGCTGCGCTGAAAGAAGGCGTGAGCAAAGATGACGCAGAAGCTCTGAAAAAATCTCTGGAAGAAGCTGGCGCTGAAGTTGAAGTTAAATAAGCCAACCTTTCCGGTTGCAGCCTGAGAAATTAGGCTGATGGCTGGTGACTTTTTAGTCACCAGCCTTTTTGCGCTGTAGGGTACCAGTAGCGTTTCACACTGTTTGACTGCTGGTTTCCTTTCAATGTTTGTCTCTATCTACGCCTTAATATACTACGACTTTCTACACCGGGAGTTCCGGGGTAAAGCGTGGCGAAATGGTTTAAGAGTGATAGAAACAGGTATTGCGGAGAGTGTTCCACTTTCCGGTCCACAAAATAGTGTTGCACAAACTGTCCCCTTGTCGGGCAGATGGGTCGACTTGTCAGCGAGCTGAGGAACCCTAATGGTTTACTCCTATACCGAGAAAAAACGTATTCGTAAGGATTTTGGAAAACGTCCACAAGTTTTGGACATTCCTTATCTCCTTTCTATCCAGCTTGACTCGTTCCAGAAGTTTATCGAGCAAGATCCTGAAGGCCAGTACGGTCTGGAAGCAGCTTTCCGTTCCGTGTTCCCTATTGCAAGCTACAGCGGTAACTCCGAGCTGCAATATGTGAGCTATCGTCTGGGTGAGCCGGTATTTGACGTTAAAGAATGTCAGATCCGTGGCGTGACGTATTCCGCTCCCCTGCGCGTGAAACTGCGTCTGGTGATCTACGAGCGTGAAGCGCCGGAAGGCACCGTTAAAGATATTAAAGAACAAGAAGTTTACATGGGTGAAATTCCACTCATGACAGATAACGGCACCTTCGTTATTAACGGTACTGAGCGCGTTATTGTTTCTCAGTTACACCGTAGCCCAGGTGTGTTCTTTGATAGTGACAAAGGTAAAACCCACTCTTCCGGGAAGGTGCTGTATAACGCACGTATCATCCCTTACCGTGGTTCCTGGCTGGATTTCGAATTCGACCCGAAAGACAACTTGTTCGTACGTATTGACCGTCGCCGCAAATTACCAGCGACCATTATTCTGCGTGCGTTACAGTTCACCACTGAGCAGATTCTTGATCTGTTCTTTGAGAAAGTTAATTTCGAAATCCGCGACAACAAGCTGCAGATGGAATTGGTGCCAGAACGCCTTCGTGGTGAGACTGCATCCTTTGACATCGAAGCTGACGGCAAGATCTATGTCGAAAAAGGCCGCCGTATTACCGCGCGCCATATTCGTCAGCTGGAAAAAGACGATATCAAGCTTATCGAAGTTCCGGTTGAATACATTGCTGGTAAAGTCGCGGCTAAAGACTACGTTGATGCATCGACTGGCGAACTGATTTGCCCGGCGAACATGGAACTGTCTTTGGATCTGTTAGCTAAACTGAGCCAGTGTGGTCATAAGCGTATCGAAACGCTGTTTACCAACGACCTGGATCACGGTGCATACATTTCTGAGACCATCCGTGTCGATCCAACCAACGATCGCTTGAGCGCACTGGTTGAAATCTATCGCATGATGCGTCCTGGCGAGCCACCAACTCGTGAAGCAGCTGAAAACCTGTTCGAGAACCTGTTCTTCTCCGAAGACCGTTATGACTTGTCAGCGGTTGGTCGTATGAAGTTCAACCGTTCCCTGCTGCGTGATGAGATCGAAGGTTCAGGTATCCTGAGCAAAGACGACATCATCGAAGTTATGCGCAAGCTGATCGGTATCCGTAACGGCCAGGGCGAAGTGGATGATATCGACCACCTCGGCAACCGTCGTATCCGTTCCGTAGGCGAAATGGCGGAAAACCAATTCCGCGTAGGCCTGGTACGTGTTGAGCGTGCGGTTAAAGAGCGTCTGTCTTTAGGCGACCTCGATACCCTGATGCCTCAGGATATGATCAACGCCAAGCCTATCTCTGCTGCGGTTAAAGAGTTCTTCGGTTCCAGCCAGCTGTCTCAGTTTATGGACCAGAACAACCCGTTGTCTGAGATTACGCACAAACGTCGTATCTCCGCACTTGGCCCGGGTGGTTTGACCCGTGAGCGTGCAGGCTTCGAAGTACGTGACGTACACCCAACCCACTACGGTCGTGTATGTCCAATCGAAACCCCTGAAGGTCCAAACATCGGTCTGATCAACTCCCTGTCTGTGTATGCACAGACTAACGAATACGGTTTCTTAGAAACTCCGTATCGTCGCGTTGTTGAAGGTGTTGTAACTGACGAGATTCATTACCTTTCTGCTATTGAAGAAGGTAACTACGTTATCGCTCAGGCGAACACCAACCTGGACGAAGAAGGCCGTTTCGTAGACGACCTGGTAACTTGCCGTAGCAAAGGCGAATCCAGCTTGTTCAGCAACGACCAGGTTGACTACATGGACGTTTCTACCCAACAGGTAGTTTCCGTCGGTGCGTCCCTGATCCCGTTCCTGGAACACGATGACGCCAACCGTGCATTGATGGGTGCGAACATGCAACGTCAGGCCGTTCCAACTCTGCGTGCTGATAAGCCGCTGGTTGGTACAGGTATGGAACGTGCTGTTGCCGTTGACTCCGGTGTTACTGCTGTTGCTAAACGTGGCGGTACTGTTCAGTACGTTGATGCGTCTCGTATCGTTATCAAAGTTAACGAAGACGAAATGCTGGCTGGTGAAGCTGGTATCGACATCTACAACCTGACCAAATACACCCGTTCTAACCAGAACACCTGTATCAACCAGATGCCTTGTGTGTCTCTGGGTGAGCCAGTTGAACGTGGCGATGTGTTGGCAGACGGTCCGTCTACTGACCTCGGTGAACTGGCTCTTGGCCAGAACATGCGCGTAGCGTTCATGCCGTGGAACGGTTACAACTTCGAAGACTCCATCCTCGTATCCGAGCGTGTTGTTCAGGAAGATCGTTTCACAACTATTCACATCCAGGAACTGGCATGTGTGTCTCGTGACACTAAGCTTGGGCCTGAAGAGATCACTGCAGATATCCCTAACGTGGGTGAAGCAGCTCTCTCCAAACTGGATGAATCCGGTATCGTTTATATCGGTGCTGAAGTGACCGGTGGTGACATTCTGGTTGGTAAGGTAACGCCTAAAGGTGAAACCCAGCTGACTCCAGAAGAGAAACTGCTGCGTGCAATCTTCGGTGAGAAAGCGTCTGACGTTAAAGACTCTTCTCTGCGCGTACCAAACGGCGTTTCCGGTACCGTTATCGATGTGCAAGTCTTTACCCGCGATGGCGTGGAAAAAGACAAGCGCGCGCTGGAAATCGAAGAGATGCAGCTGAAGCAGGCGAAGAAAGACCTGACTGAAGAACTGCAAATCTTTGAAGCTGGTCTGTTTGCTCGTATCCATGCTGTGCTGGTTGCAGGCGGTGTTGAAGCTGAGAAGCTCGACAAATTGCCACGCGATCGCTGGTTGGAACTGGGTCTGACTGACGAAGAGAAGCAAAACCAGCTGGAACAGCTGGCAGAGCAGTACGACGAGCTGAAGCACGAGTTTGAGAAGAAACTTGAAGCTAAGCGCCGCAAAATCACTCAGGGCGATGACCTGGCACCTGGCGTGCTGAAAATCGTGAAAGTGTATCTGGCCGTTAAACGTCAGATCCAACCTGGTGACAAGATGGCAGGTCGTCACGGGAACAAAGGTGTTATCTCCAAGATCAACCCGATCGAAGATATGCCTTACGATGAAAACGGCACGCCGGTAGACATCGTACTGAACCCGCTGGGCGTACCATCTCGTATGAACATCGGTCAGATTCTGGAAACCCACTTGGGTATGGCTGCTAAAGGCATCGGCGAGAAAATCAACGCCATGCTGAAGAAGCAGGAAGAGGTTTCCAAGCTGCGCGAATTTATTCAGAAAGCATATGATCTGGGTTCAGATGTTCGTCAGAAAGTTGACCTGAACACCTTCACCGATGATGAAGTTCTGCGTCTTGCTGAGAACCTGAAAAAAGGTATGCCGATTGCTACTCCGGTATTCGACGGTGCAAAAGAGTCGGAAATCAAAGAGCTGTTGCAACTGGGTGGCCTGCCGACTTCCGGTCAGATCACACTGTTTGATGGCCGTAGCGGTGAACAGTTTGAGCGTCCAGTAACCGTAGGTTACATGTACATGCTGAA
Organism: Buttiauxella noackiae; assembly: GCF_000737905.1. Classification (NCBI taxonomy): domain Bacteria; kingdom Pseudomonadati; phylum Pseudomonadota; class Gammaproteobacteria; order Enterobacterales; family Enterobacteriaceae; genus Buttiauxella; species Buttiauxella noackiae. The sequence continues at coordinate 5,132 of NZ_JPRU01000010.1, read as the reverse complement.
ACTGAACCACTTGGTTGATGACAAAATGCATGCGCGTTCTACCGGTTCTTACAGCCTTGTTACTCAGCAGCCGCTGGGTGGTAAAGCTCAGTTCGGTGGTCAGCGCTTCGGTGAGATGGAAGTGTGGGCACTGGAAGCATACGGTGCTGCTTATACCTTGCAGGAAATGCTGACTGTTAAGTCTGATGACGTTAATGGCCGTACCAAGATGTATAAAAACATCGTGGATGGTAACCATCAGATGGAACCAGGCATGCCGGAATCCTTCAACGTATTGTTGAAAGAAATCCGTTCGCTGGGTATCAACATCGAGCTGGAAGACGAGTAATTACTCGCATTTGCTGTACTGGTTACAGGATGTCCGGGTCACACCGGACGTCTCTGAGAAGTCTCACTCCGACGGGAGCTAATCCGTGAAAGACTTACTTAAGTTTCTGAAAGCGCAAACTAAGACCGAAGAGTTTGATGCGATCAAAATTGCTCTGGCATCGCCAGACATGATCCGTTCATGGTCGTTCGGCGAAGTTAAAAAGCCGGAAACCATTAACTATCGTACGTTCAAACCAGAACGTGACGGTCTGTTCTGTGCTCGTATTTTTGGGCCAGTAAAAGACTATGAGTGCCTGTGCGGTAAGTACAAGCGCCTGAAACACCGTGGTGTAATTTGTGAGAAGTGCGGCGTTGAAGTAACCCAAACTAAAGTGCGCCGTGAGCGCATGGGTCACATCGAGCTGGCTTCCCCAACTGCACACATTTGGTTCCTGAAGTCACTGCCGTCTCGTATCGGCTTGCTGCTGGATATGCCACTGCGTGATATCGAACGTGTACTTTACTTCGAATCATATGTGGTTATCGAAGGCGGTATGACCAACCTCGAGCGTCGTCAGATCCTGACTGAAGAGCAGTATCTGGATGCGCTGGAAGAGTTCGGTGACGAATTCGACGCGAAGATGGGTGCGGAAGCTATTCAGGCCTTGTTGAAAAACATGGATCTGGAGCAAGAGTGTGAAACTCTGCGTGAAGAGCTGAATGAAACCAACTCCGAAACCAAACGTAAAAAGCTGACCAAGCGTATCAAACTGCTGGAAGCGTTCGTTCAATCTGGTAACAAACCAGAGTGGATGATCCTGACAGTTCTGCCGGTTCTGCCGCCAGACCTGCGTCCATTAGTTCCGCTGGATGGTGGTCGTTTCGCAACTTCAGATCTGAACGATCTGTATCGTCGCGTTATCAACCGTAACAACCGTCTGAAACGTCTGCTGGATCTGGCTGCTCCTGACATCATCGTACGTAACGAAAAACGTATGTTGCAGGAAGCGGTTGATGCCCTGCTGGATAACGGCCGTCGCGGTCGTGCGATCACCGGTTCTAACAAGCGTCCTCTGAAATCTTTGGCCGATATGATCAAAGGTAAGCAGGGTCGTTTCCGTCAGAACTTGTTGGGTAAACGTGTTGACTACTCCGGTCGTTCTGTAATCACCGTAGGTCCATACCTGCGTCTGCATCAGTGCGGTCTGCCTAAGAAAATGGCACTGGAGCTGTTCAAACCGTTCATCTACGGCAAGCTGGAACTGCGTGGTCTTGCTACCACCATTAAAGCTGCGAAGAAAATGGTTGAGCGCGAAGAAGCAGTCGTTTGGGATATCCTGGACGAAGTTATCCGCGAACACCCGGTACTGCTGAACCGTGCACCAACTCTGCACCGTTTGGGTATCCAGGCATTTGAACCTGTACTGATCGAAGGTAAAGCTATCCAGCTGCACCCGCTGGTTTGTGCGGCATATAACGCCGACTTCGATGGTGACCAGATGGCAGTACACGTTCCACTGACGCTTGAAGCTCAGTTGGAAGCGCGTGCGCTGATGATGTCTACCAACAACATCCTGTCACCAGCGAACGGCGAGCCAATCATCGTTCCTTCTCAGGACGTTGTATTGGGTCTGTACTACATGACCCGTGACTGTGTTAACGCCAAAGGCGAAGGCATGGTGCTGACTGGCCCTAAAGAAGCTGAGCGTATCTATCGCGCAGGTCTGGCCTCTCTGCATGCGCGTGTAAAAGTGCGTATCACTGAATATGAAAAAGGCGAGAACGAAGAGTTCGTTGCGAAAACCAGCTTAATCGACACCACCGTTGGTCGTGCGATTCTTTGGATGATTGTACCGAAGGGTCTGCCTTACTCCATCGTCAACCAGGCGTTGGGTAAGAAAGCAATCTCCAAAATGCTGAACACTTGTTACCGTATTCTGGGCCTGAAGCCTACAGTAATCTTTGCTGACCAAACGATGTATACCGGCTTTGCTTATGCAGCGCGTTCAGGTGTATCTGTTGGTATTGATGACATGGTCATCCCTGCGAAGAAAACTGAAATCATCTCTGAAGCGGAAGCTGAAGTTGCTGAAATTCAGGAACAGTTCCAGTCTGGTCTGGTAACAGCAGGCGAACGCTATAACAAAGTAATCGATATCTGGGCTGCGGCGAACGATCGTGTATCTAAAGCGATGATGGACAACCTGCAAACTGAATCCGTTATTAACCGTGACGGCGTCGAAGAGCAGCAAGTGTCCTTCAACAGCATTTACATGATGGCCGACTCAGGTGCTCGTGGTTCTGCAGCACAGATTCGTCAGTTGGCTGGTATGCGTGGTCTGATGGCTAAGCCAGATGGCTCCATCATCGAAACGCCAATTACCGCGAACTTCCGTGAAGGTCTGAACGTACTCCAGTACTTCATCTCCACGCACGGTGCTCGTAAAGGCTTGGCGGATACCGCACTGAAAACTGCGAACTCCGGTTATCTGACGCGTCGTCTGGTTGACGTTGCACAGGATCTGGTAGTGACCGAAGACGATTGTGGCACCCTCGAAGGTATCACGATGACTCCGGTTATCGAAGGCGGCGATGTTAAAGAGCCACTGCGCGATCGCGTTCTGGGCCGTGTAACAGCTGAAGATGTGATCAAGCCGGGTACTGCAGACATCCTGGTAACTCGTAACACCCTGATCGATGAACAGTGGTGTGACGTGTTAGAACTTAACTCTGTTGACAGCGTTAAAGTCCGTTCCGTTGTAGGTTGCGAAACTGACTTTGGTGTTTGTGCACACTGCTATGGTCGCGACCTGGCACGTGGTCACATCATCAACAAAGGTGAAGCTATCGGGGTTATCGCGGCACAGTCCATCGGTGAACCAGGTACTCAGCTGACGATGCGTACGTTCCACATCGGTGGTGCGGCATCTCGTTCTGCTGCTGAATCCAGCATTCAGGTTAAGAACAAAGGTAGCATCAAGCTCAGCAACGCGAAGTCGGTTGTGAACTCTGCCGGTAAACTGGTAGTGACTTCTCGTAACACTGAACTGAAATTGATTGACGAATTCGGTCGTACTAAAGAGAGCTATAAAGTTCCTTACGGTGCGGTAATGGCTAAAGGTGATGGCGAGCAGATTGCAGCGGGCGAAACCGTAGCAAACTGGGATCCGCACACAATGCCAGTCGTTTCTGAAGTAAGTGGTTTCATCCGCTTTACTGACATGATCGACGGTCAGACCATTACTCGTCAAACTGACGAACTGACAGGTCTGTCATCTCTGGTTGTTCTGGATTCTGCAGAACGTACCGCGGGTGGTAAAGATCTGCGTCCAGCACTGAAAATTGTTGATGCTCAAGGCAACGACGTTCTGATTCCTGGTACAGATATGCCAGCTCAGTACTTCCTGCCAGGCAAAGCAATTGTTCAGTTGGAAGATGGTACTCAGATTCACTCTGGTGACGCGCTGGCGCGTATTCCTCAGGAATCAAGTGGTACCAAGGACATCACCGGTGGTTTGCCACGCGTTGCGGATCTGTTCGAAGCGCGTCGTCCGAAAGAGCCAGCTATCCTTGCTGAAATCAGCGGGATCATCTCGTTCGGTAAAGAAACCAAAGGCAAACGCCGTCTGGTAATCTCTCCACTCGACGGCAGCGATGCTTACGAAGAGATGATTCCTAAGTGGCGTCAGCTGAACGTGTTCGAAGGCGAAGTTGTAGAACGCGGTGACGTTGTTTCCGATGGTCCAGAATCTCCGCATGACATTCTGCGTCTGCGTGGCGTATATGCTGTGACTCGTTACATCACCAACGAAGTGCAGGACGTTTACCGTCTGCAAGGCGTTAAGATTAACGATAAACACATCGAAGTCATCGTGCGTCAGATGTTGCGTAAAGCAACCATCGTTAACGCTGGTAGTTCTGACTTCCTGGAAGGTGAGCAGGCTGAATACTCTCGCGTCAAGATCGCTAACCGCGAACTGGAAGCGAACGGCAAGATTAACGTGTCCTTCTCACGTGATCTGTTGGGTATCACCAAAGCCTCTCTGGCAACCGAGTCCTTCATCTCCGCGGCATCGTTCCAGGAGACAACTCGTGTGCTTACCGAAGCAGCTGTTGCGGGTAAACGTGACGAACTGCGCGGCCTGAAAGAGAACGTTATCGTGGGTCGTCTGATCCCAGCTGGTACCGGTTATGCGTACCACCAGGATCGTATGCGCCGTCGTGCAGCGGGCGAAGCGCCAGTTGTACCTCAGGTGACTGCAGCAGACGCTACTGCCAGCCTGGCAGAGCTGTTGAATGCAGGTAATCTGGGTGGTAACGACGAGTAATCGTCCGATACGCTAAAAACAAAAACCGCTCGAAAGTGAACTGCACCCAAAAAGTTGGACACCCAACCGAGTAAGGTGCAGTTTTTTATGAGCAAATATTCTCTTAGCTTCAAACTTCAGGTTGTGAAGCACTATCTTTCCGGTCTGGAAGGGTACAAAGCGACAGCAAAGCGTTTTGGTATCGATCACAGTGCCGTTCGTAAGTGGTCTGCCGTCTGGAAGCTTCATGGCGAAGCCGGGCTAACCACACGACGCTTCACCTACTCTCCTGTCTTTAAAGAGTCCGTCATCCTGTATATGCGTGAGCATCGACTGTCTGTTCGCGAAGTTTGTGCAACATTCTCTATTCCTGCCTTTTCCACGGTTTGTGAGTGGGAACGACTGTATGATGAAGGCGGTCTGCAAGCCCTGACAGATAACCGCCGCAGGAAAAAAACGATGCCGGATACCCCTGGAAATAAATACGTCAACAAGCCCCAAAAGCCCCTTAACCCG
>NZ_JPRU01000009.1:0-34230 GCF_000737905.1 Buttiauxella noackiae | reverse complement strand
GCTGAAGGCAGTCGAAGATACCAGCTGGCTGCAACTGTTTATTAAAAACACAGCACTGTGCAAACACGAAAGTGGACGTATACGGTGTGACGCCTGCCCGGTGCCGGAAGGTTAATTGATGGGGTTATCCGCAAGGAGAAGCTCTTGATCGAAGCCCCGGTAAACGGCGGCCGTAACTATAACGGTCCTAAGGTAGCGAAATTCCTTGTCGGGTAAGTTCCGACCTGCACGAATGGCGTAATGATGGCCAGGCTGTCTCCACCCGAGACTCAGTGAAATTGAAATCGCTGTGAAGATGCAGTGTACCCGCGGCAAGACGGAAAGACCCCGTGAACCTTTACTATAGCTTGACACTGAACATTGAGCCTTGATGTGTAGGATAGGTGGGAGGCTTTGAAGCGTGGACGCCAGTCTGCGTGGAGCCAACCTTGAAATACCACCCTTTAATGTTTGATGTTCTAACGTAGACCCSTGATCSGGGTTGCGGACAGTGTCTGGTGGGTAGTTTGACTGGGGCGGTCTCCTCCTAAAGCGTAACGGAGGAGCACGAAGGTTAGCTAATCACGGTCGGACATCGTGAGGTTAGTGCAAAGGCATAAGCTAGCTTGACTGCGAGAGTGACGGCTCGAGCAGGTGCGAAAGCAGGTCTTAGTGATCCGGTGGTTCTGAATGGAAGGGCCATCGCTCAACGGATAAAAGGTACTCCGGGGATAACAGGCTGATACCGCCCAAGAGTTCATATCGACGGCGGTGTTTGGCACCTCGATGTCGGCTCATCACATCCTGGGGCTGAAGTAGGTCCCAAGGGTATGGCTGTTCGCCATTTAAAGTGGTACGCGAGCTGGGTTTAGAACGTCGTGAGACAGTTCGGTCCCTATCTGCCGTGGGCGCTGGAGAATTGAGGGGGGCTGCTCCTAGTACGAGAGGACCGGAGTGGACGCATCACTGGTGTTCGGGTTGTCATGCCAATGGCATTGCCCGGTAGCTAAATGCGGAAAAGATAAGCGCTGAAAGCATCTAAGCGCGAAACTTGCCCCGAGATGAGTTCTCCCTGACCCTTTAAGGGTCCTGAAGGAACGTTGAAGACTACGACGTTGATAGGCTGGGTGTGTAAGCGTAGCGATACGTTGAGCTAACCAGTACTAATGAACCGTGAGGCTTAACCTTACAACACCGAAGGTGTTTTGGTTGAGAGACCAGAGATTGATTTTCAGCTTGAACCGAGATTTTAGTTGATGGTTACGTGAATAACGTAACGGTTAACGATACAGAATATGCCTGGCGGCACTAGCGCGGTGGTCCCACCTGACCCCATGCCGAACTCAGAAGTGAAACGCCGTAGCGCCGATGGTAGTGTGGGGTCTCCCCATGCGAGAGTAGGGAACTGCCAGGCTCCAAATAAGTGGAAAGCCCTGTACTGATGTACAGGGCTTTTTGCTGTCTGCAATTTACGTTATTCAGCCTGCATATATCCCACCACACAAGCCAACTTCCAGCATATAAGGTAAACTAACCACGTTTAAACTCAGGAAAGATATCTACTATGAGCACTTCTCTTAAGCCCTTCAATACATTCGGTATTCAGGCTGACGCATCGCGTATTGTCATTGTTGAAACAGTCCAGCAGCTAAAAGATGCCTGGAGTGAGTCAGTGGCTGCAAAGATGCCTGTTTTGATCCTGGGTGAGGGGAGTAATGTTCTCTTTCTTGAAGACTATTCCGGTACCGCAATCATTAATCGTATTCCAGGTATCCAGGTTACAGAAGCGGATGATGCCTGGTATCTACATGTCGGGGCTGGTGAAAACTGGCACCACCTGGTGGAATATACCTTGCAACAAGGTATGCCGGGCCTGGAAAATCTGGCTTTGATACCTGGCTGCGCAGGATCTTCACCTATCCAGAATATTGGTGCGTACGGTGTTGAACTCAAAAGTGTTTGTCACTATGTTGATTGTGTCGATTTACTCAGCGGTGAGATGCATCGTCTGGATAATTCACAATGCCAGTTTGGCTATCGTGACAGTATTTTTAAGCATGAATATCAGGATCATTATGCAATTATTGCTGTTGGTCTACGATTGCCAAAATTATGGCAACCAGTGTTAACTTATGGTGATTTGACTCGTCTTGATGCTGCGAATGTCACTCCGCAGGAAGTTTTCAACGCAGTTTGCCACATGCGAACCACAAAACTTCCGGACCCACGTATTAACGGGAACGCAGGTAGTTTCTTTAAAAACCCAGTTCTTGCAGCTGAACAGGCGGAAAAGTTGCTGTCATCCTTCACTACTATTCCACATTATCCTCAGCCTGATGGTTCAGTAAAACTTGCTGCCGGGTGGCTTATCGATCAATGCCAATTGAAAGGTTTTCAAATCGGCGGGGCAGGTGTTCACAAACAGCAGGCCCTGGTATTGATAAACGAAGATGGTGCTTCTGGTCAGGATGTTGTGGAGCTTGCACATCATATACGTCAGTGTGTCGGTGGAAAATTTAATGTGTGGCTTGAACCAGAAGTCCGTTTTATCGGAGCATGTGGGGAAGTAAGTGCAGTGGAGACAATTGCATGAAAGATAATAAAATCCCTCTAACGCTGATTAGCATCCTGGCCGATGGTGAGTTTCACTCTGGCGAGCAGTTGGGTGAGCAACTGGGTATGAGCCGTGCAGCTATAAATAAACATATTCAGACATTAAGAGACTGGGGCGTTGATGTTTTTACCGTTCCAGGTAAAGGATATAGCCTCCCGGATCCTATCCAGTTGCTTAATGAAGAGCTGATAAAATCGCAAATTGAAACGGGATCAGTTGCAGTGTTACCTGTAATTGACTCTACTAACCAGTATTTGCTCGATCGTATTGAAACACTTCAGTCTGGAGATGCATGTATTGCTGAATATCAGCAGGCTGGTCGAGGACGTCGGGGTCGGCAATGGTTTTCACCTTTTGGGGCCAATCTTTACCTTTCTATGTTCTGGCGACTCGAGCAGGGCCCAGCAGCAGCCGTGGGCTTAAGCCTTGTCATCGGGATAGTGATGGCAGAAGTACTGCGTGGATTAGGTGCTGAAAATGTCCGAGTTAAATGGCCAAATGATCTTTATTTAAACGATCGCAAGCTTGCTGGCATTCTGGTTGAGTTAACTGGGAAAACAGGTGATGCAGCGCAGATTGTTATCGGTGCAGGTATCAATCTTGCCATGCGAAATGTGGCGACTAATGTGATTAATCAAAGTTGGATTAATCTTCAGGAAGCCGGAATTAATATAGATCGCAATGCATTAGCTATTAGAATAATAAAAGAATTGCGTAAAGCATTACACCTTTTTGAAGAAGAAGGGTTAATTCCTTTCTTACCTCGTTGGAAAACACTGGATAACTTTATTAATCGTCAGGTTAAATTGATTATTGGCGATAGAGAAATTTATGGTATTTCTCGGGGAATTAATGAACAAGGTGGTTTGTTATTAGAGCAAGATGGTGTTATTAAACCTTGGGTTGGTGGTGAAATATCGCTACGTGGGATTAATTGATATAAATGGGGGAGAAGAAGTCCCCCCATTTTTTATTTCCTAAGTCTTACACACTCGACTTCATGATTTGCACTTTTTGTCATGATCAAGCTTGCACGTTCGCGTGTGGGAAGTATGTTTTCTTTTAAATTCAACCAGTTGATCTCTTTCCAGAGTTGAAGTGCAACATTCACAGCTTCATTTTCTGAAAGCTTTGCATAACTATGGAAATAAGAGTCTGGATCGGTAAATGCACCTTCCCGGAACTTCAGGAAGCGAGTGATATACCAATCTTGCAGCAGATCTTCTGGCGCATCGACATAAATCGAAAAGTCGACAAAATCAGAAACAAATACATGATGTGGATCATGCGGATAATCCATGCCGCTTTGCAAAACATTTAATCCTTCGAGAATTAAAATATCAGGCTGAGCAACTGTTTTGTCACCATCAGGAATAACATCATAAATAAGGTGAGAGTAGACCGGAGCGGTCACATTAGGTGCCCCTGATTTAATATCAGAAACAAACTTCACCAAACGATGCATATCGTAGGATTGCGGGAATCCTTTTTTCTTCATCAGATTGCGTTCTTTCAACACTTTATTCGGATGAAGAAAACCGTCAGTAGTAATCAACTCAACGCGACGATGTTCAGGCCAGCGACTAAGCAAAGCTTGTAACACACGAGCAGTAGTACTTTTACCGACAGCAACACTCCCTGCAATACTAATGACGTAAGGAATACGCTGGCCATTAGTGCCCAGAAATTGCTCTAACACAGCCTGTCGGCGCAGGTTTGAACTGATATAAAAATTTAATAGACGTGAAAGTGGCAGATAAATTTCGGCCACTTCTTCTAACGAGAGGTCCTCATTGATGCCTTTCAACCGGGCGATTTCACCTTCGGTCAGCGTCATCGGTACAGAGTCACGCAAGGCTGCCCATTGGTTGCGGTTGAACTGCATATAAGGAGTCGTCAACATTTGCTCTTTATTACTCATAAGCATGCTTCTGCCTGTAATTCAGGACAAAAATGAACGTAGTACGCAGACTAAGAAAAAGAGACTCATCTCAGGTAATCAAAGGCGTGCAACGTATATTACTTTTCACAATGGGCAGGAGGGTAACACCAGATGGGTAAGAATAATAAGAAAAAAAAGCGGTGATTCTTTCAGAGGAAAGCATCACGTTGTGGCAAAGCCTTAATTCGTTACGCACCTTATAAATAGAATAAGTGTTTGCAGCTTACGATGTGGGGCTGAGATTGCAACTGAGTCAAAAGATGCCTAAAAGCGGTAGTAGAGGATAAAGCGATCATTTCAAAGTTAATGAAGTGAGAGCCGTGCCCGGCAGAACATTAAAAGAAGGCACTATGTGATGTATGCATGTAGTAGAAGAGCATACTGACACTATTTTGCATAATGCATCACTGTACTTGATGTACAAAATCGCTCCGAAATGCCGTTTAATTCATCATTTTTACGAGCTATCGCGCAAAATATAAGCGGTAGTGCATTTTCTTTAATTTTTTTGTTGCATCAAGGAGCCGGTCTTCCTAGAATGCGCGCTACTTGATGCCGACTTAGCTCAGTAGGTAGAGCAACTGACTTGTAATCAGTAGGTCACCAGTTCGATTCCGGTAGTCGGCACCATCAAGTGCTTGGTGGGGTTCCCGAGCGGCCAAAGGGAGCAGACTGTAAATCTGCCGTCATCGACTTCGAAGGTTCGAATCCTTCCCCCACCACCATTTTCAGGCCGCGCTATGCGTAGCCCGAGGCGACGAGATCCAACTAGTCGACTCGAATACTGAGGAGCCACTCCTCAGGTTCTATACAGAATTCAAGCAGGTAGCCGAGTTCCAGAGATGCGGGCATCGTATAATGGCTATTACCTCAGCCTTCCAAGCTGATGATGTGGGTTCGATTCCCACTGCCCGCTCCAGATGTGCTGATATAGCTCAGTTGGTAGAGCGCACCCTTGGTAAGGGTGAGGTCGGCAGTTCGAATCTGCCTATCAGCACCACCTCCTTTATCCTCCCTGTTTTTCTTCTGTTAATTAATTCAACAAATTCAGGCTATTGCCTGGTTGATGTGGTGATATCACCGATTTATCCGTGTCTTAGAGGGACAATCGATGTCTAAAGAAAAATTTGAACGTACAAAACCGCACGTCAACGTCGGTACTATCGGCCACGTTGACCATGGTAAAACCACTCTGACTGCAGCAATCACTACCGTTCTGGCTAAAACCTACGGTGGTTCTGCTCGTGCTTTCGAYCAGATCGATAACGCACCAGAAGAAAAAGCTCGTGGTATCACCATCAACACTTCCCACGTTGAATATGACACCCCGACTCGCCACTACGCGCACGTTGACTGCCCAGGGCACGCCGACTACGTTAAAAACATGATCACCGGTGCTGCTCAGATGGACGGCGCTATCCTGGTTGTTGCTGCGACTGATGGCCCAATGCCACAGACTCGTGAGCACATCCTGYTGGGTCGTCAGGTTGGCGTTCCTTACATCATCGTGTTCCTGAACAAATGCGACATGGTTGATGATGAAGAGCTGCTGGAACTGGTAGAAATGGAAGTTCGTGAACTTCTGTCTATGTACGACTTCCCGGGCGACGATACTCCAATCGTACGTGGTTCAGCGCTGAAAGCACTGGAAGGCGACGCGGATTACGAAGCTAAAATCATCGAACTGGCTGGTTACCTGGATAGCTATATCCCAGAACCAGAACGTGCTATCGACAAGCCGTTCCTGCTGCCAATCGAAGACGTATTCTCYATCTCCGGCCGTGGTACTGTTGTTACCGGTCGTGTAGAGCGCGGTATCGTTAAAGTCGGTGAAGAAGTTGAAATCGTTGGTATCAAAGATACCGTGAAATCAACCTGTACTGGCGTTGAAATGTTCCGCAAACTGCTGGACGAAGGCCGTGCGGGTGAGAACGTTGGTGTTCTGCTGCGTGGTATCAAACGTGAAGATATCGAACGTGGTCAGGTACTGGCTAAGCCAGGTTCTATCAAGCCGCACACTCAGTTCGAGTCTGAAGTTTATATCCTGTCCAAAGACGAAGGCGGCCGTCATACTCCGTTCTTCAAAGGCTACCGTCCACAGTTCTACTTCCGTACAACTGACGTGACTGGCACCATCGAACTGCCAGAAGGCGTTGAGATGGTAATGCCGGGCGACAACATCAAAATGGTTGTTACCCTGATCCACCCAATCGCGATGGACGACGGTCTGCGTTTCGCAATCCGTGAAGGCGGCCGTACTGTAGGCGCGGGCGTTGTTGCTAAAGTTATCGCTTAATCGCTGATACTTTTGTATGAAAAAAGAGCGCTCAGGCGCTCTTTTTTTTTTGCAATTTTTGCCACTTACCGACCGAAGTAACATTCGCGTGCTATTGTAATCATAACTATTCTCATTTACACTTTGCGCGTAATTTGAACGGGAGTACTTATGTACGTTTGTTTGTGTAATGGTGTCAGTGATAAAAAAATTCGGCAGGCAGTGCGCCAGTTTCATCCACAATCTTTCCAGCAGCTTCGCAAGTTTGTGCCAGTGGGAAACCAATGTGGCAAATGCATTCGCGCAGCACGAGAAATCATGCAAGAAGAGCTATTGCAGATCCCAGAATTTAAAGAGATTGCCTAAGTCAGTCACTTTTTTTTGACTTACTCCGTGCTACATCTACGCTTCATGTAGTGGAAGCGGAGGGAGTAAAAATGAAAGGTGATACTAAGATAATAAATTATCTCAATAAATTATTGGGAAACGAGCTTGTCGCGATCAATCAGTATTTTCTCCATGCGAGAATGTTCAAAAACTGGGGCTTGATGCGCCTCAACGAAGTTGAATACCACGAGTCCATTGATGAAATGAAACATGCCGATAAGTATATCGAGCGTATTTTGTTCCTCGAAGGAATTCCTAACTTGCAAGACTTGGGCAAACTCCATATTGGTGAGGATGTCGAAGAAATGCTTCAGTCCGACCTCAACCTGGAACTGGAAGGTGCAAAAGATTTGCGTGAGGCGATTGCTTACGCGGATACCATCCATGACTATGTCAGTCGCGATATGCTGATCCAAATCCTTACGGAGGAAGAGCACCATATAGACTGGTTGGAAACTGAGTTAGATCTCATCTCTAAAATTGGTTTGCAGAATTACATTCAATCTCAAATCAAAGAAGGAAGTTGAGTTCTTGAAACAGTGGGAAGGTGGAACATATCCATCCTGCTGAACCACCCGCTATCGCAAGGTATGGGCCAAAGGGTAGCGGAGTGGTAGTCAGTGAAATCTTTTTCTTTCTTAGTAATTTTGTTATTAACATCGAAAACAGGCCCGTTGATGAGGCTGTGAACAGAATCCACCCCAAACTCTGCCAACCATGCCACGCTCCTAAAGCAGCCAAAAGCTTCATATCTCCATAGCCGATTCCCTCGTACTTTCGCCAATAAAAGTATATCCAGTGCAACCCCCATAAACTGAGATATCCGCAAATAGCGCCAAGTATGGATGTTGCTAAATGTTCCGGTATAAAAAAGACCTGATACAGTAACCCAGACCATAACAAGGAATAGGTCAGGTTATCCGGGAGCAGCATGCATCGATAATCTATCCAGGCTAGCTGTAGCAAAAGTCCGATATAGATTGCCAGAAAGAGCAGTTCGAATAGCGAAGAGGACGTAAACATAGCCATTGATGACTCTACAGTGAGATGATTTTCAACATTAAAAGAATCGCTATGTGAAAACAAAGTGGAGATTACTCAGGTGCGAGAAACCCTCCGAGGAAGATTCCACGACTAGCCATTCTTGCATTTCAAATCGAAGGCGTGCCGTACCCTCGTATAAAAGATTGTTTAATTCGTATCCATGGCTTGATTAAGGAGCGTATTTACGTATAATGCGCGGGCCTGTCTTAATCGATGGCTGGCTCGATATGAGCCTGGCAGTGAAGTTACTGTCGACAATGTTCCCAATTGGGGAACTATGTATGAACGATTACACTCCCCCATCAATCGTAATGGGTGTGAGTAGTGATTTTTTTCGTCTATAAAATAATTGGAGCTATGGTCTCATGCAGAGCCAAAGAATCCGTATCCGTCTTAAAGCGTTTGATCATCGTCTGATTGATCAATCAACTGCGGAAATCGTCGAGACTGCTAAGCGCACTGGTGCGCAAGTACGTGGTCCGATCCCGCTGCCGACCCGCAAAGAGCGCTTTACCGTTCTGATCTCTCCGCACGTCAACAAAGACGCGCGTGATCAGTACGAAATTCGCACTCACAAGCGTCTGGTTGACATCGTTGAGCCAACTGAGAAAACCGTTGATGCTCTGATGCGTCTGGATCTGGCTGCTGGTGTTGACGTGCAGATCAGCCTGGGTTAATCAGGTCATTGACGATTGAGAGGTTGAAACAATGATTGGTTTAGTCGGTAAAAAAGTGGGTATGACCCGTATCTTCACAGAAGACGGCGTTTCTATCCCAGTAACCGTGATCGAAGTAGAAGCAAACCGTGTTACTCAGGTTAAAGACCTGGCTAACGACGGCTACCGTGCTGTTCAAGTTACCACTGGCGCTAAAAAAGCTAGCCGTGTAACTAAGCCGGAAGCTGGTCACTTCGCTAAAGCTGGCGTAGAAGCTGGCCGTGGTCTGTGGGAATTCCGCCTTGCTGAAGGCGAAGAGTTCACCGTAGGTCAAGACATTAGCGTTGAACTGTTTGCTGAAGTTAAAAAAGTTGACGTAACTGGCACCTCTAAAGGTAAAGGTTTCGCAGGTACCGTTAAGCGCTGGAACTTCCGTACCCAGGACGCTACTCACGGTAACTCCTTGTCTCACCGTGTTCCGGGTTCTATCGGTCAGAACCAGACTCCGGGCAAAGTGTTCAAAGGCAAGAAAATGGCAGGCCAACTGGGTAACGAACGTGTAACTGTTCAGAGCCTGGATGTAGTACGCGTTGACGCTGAGCGCAACCTGCTGCTGGTTAAGGGTGCAGTTCCGGGTGCAACCGGTAGCGACCTTATTGTTAAACCAGCTGTGAAGGCGTAAGGGGATAGCAATGGAATTAGTATTGAAAGACGCGCAAAGCGCGCTGACTGTTTCCGAAACTACCTTCGGTCGTGATTTTAACGAAGCGCTGGTACACCAGGTTGTTGTTGCTTATGCAGCTGGTGCACGTCAAGGTACTCGTGCTCAGAAGACTCGTGCTGAAGTAACTGGTTCCGGTAAAAAACCGTGGCGCCAGAAAGGTACCGGCCGTGCGCGTTCAGGTTCTATCAAGAGCCCGATCTGGCGTTCCGGTGGCGTAACCTTCGCTGCTCGTCCGCAGGACCACAGTCAAAAAGTTAACAAAAAGATGTACCGCGGAGCGCTGAAAAGCATTCTGTCCGAACTGGTACGTCAGGATCGTCTGATCGTTGTCGAACAGTTCTCTGTTGAAGCGCCTAAAACTAAGCTGCTTGCTCAGAAACTGAAAGACATGGCCCTGGAAGATGTGCTGATCGTAACTGGCGAACTGGATGAGAATCTGTTCCTGGCTGCACGTAACCTGCATAAGGTTGACGTTCGCGATGCTGCAACAATCGATCCAGTTAGCCTGATCGCCTTCGACAAAGTCGTTATGACTGCTGATGCAGTTAAGCAAGTTGAGGAGATGCTGGCATGATCCGTGAAGAACGTCTGCTGAAAGTACTGCGCGCGCCGCACGTATCTGAAAAAGCATCTATGGCGATGGAAAAAACAAATACCATCGTTCTCAAAGTTGCAAAAGACGCGACCAAAGCAGAGATCGTTGCTGCTGTTGAGAAACTGTTCGAAGTTGAAGTTAAAGGCGTTAATACCTTGCTTGTTAAAGGTAAAACTAAGCGTCATGGACAGCGTATCGGTCGTCGTAGCGACTGGAAAAAAGCTTACGTCACCCTGAAGGAAGGCCAGAATCTGGACTTCGTCGGCGGCGCTGAGTAAGTCGGAGGAGAAAAACAATGGCAGTTGTTAAATGTAAACCGACATCTCCGGGTCGTCGCCACGTAGTTAAAGTGGTCAACCCTGAGCTGCATAAGGGCAAACCATTTGCTCCGCTGGTTGAAAAAAACAGCAAATCCGGTGGCCGTAACAACAATGGTCGTATCACTACTCGTCACATCGGTGGTGGTCACAAGCAGGCTTATCGTATTGTTGACTTTAAACGCAACAAAGACGGTATCCCGGCAGTTGTTGAACGTCTTGAGTACGATCCGAACCGTTCTGCGAATATCGCACTGGTTCTGTACAAAGATGGCGAACGCCGTTACATCCTGGCCCCTAAAGGCCTGAAAGCTGGCGACCAGATTCAATCTGGCGTTGATGCTGCAATCAAAGCAGGTAACACCCTGCCGATGCGCAATATCCCGGTTGGTTCTACCGTTCATAACGTAGAAATGAAACCAGGTAAAGGCGGTCAGCTGGCACGTTCTGCTGGTACCTATGTGCAGATCGTTGCACGTGATGGTGCTTACGTTACCCTGCGTCTGCGTTCTGGTGAAATGCGTAAAGTCGAAGCTGACTGCCGTGCAACCATGGGCGAAGTCGGTAACTCTGAGCATATGCTCCGCGTTCTGGGTAAAGCAGGTGCTGCTCGCTGGCGTGGTGTTCGTCCTACCGTTCGCGGTACTGCGATGAACCCAGTCGACCACCCACACGGTGGTGGTGAAGGTCGTAACTTTGGTAAGCACCCGGTAACTCCGTGGGGCGTTCAGACCAAAGGTAAGAAGACCCGCAGCAACAAGCGTACTGATAAATTCATCGTACGTCGCCGTAGCAAATAATTTTAGAGGATAAGCCATGCCACGTTCTCTCAAGAAAGGTCCTTTTATTGACCTGCACTTGCTGAAGAAGGTAGAGAAAGCGGTGGAAAGCGGTGACAAGAAGCCCCTGCGCACTTGGTCCCGTCGTTCAACGATCTTTCCTAACATGATCGGTTTGACCATCGCTGTCCATAATGGTCGTCAGCATGTTCCGGTATTTGTTTCCGACGAAATGGTCGGTCACAAACTGGGTGAATTTGCACCGACACGTACTTATCGCGGCCACGCTGCTGATAAAAAAGCCAAGAAGAAATAAGTAGGAGGAAGAGATGGAAACTTTAGCTCAACATCGCCACGCTCGTTCTTCTGCTCAAAAGGTTCGCCTTGTTGCAGACCTTATTCGCGGTAAGAAAGTGTCGCAGGCACTGGAAATTTTGACCTTCACCAACAAGAAAGCTGCGGTATTGGTCAAGAAAGTTCTGGAATCTGCCATTGCTAACGCTGAACACAACGATGGCGCTGACATTGACGATCTGAAAGTCGCGAAAATCTTCGTAGACGCAGGCCCAAGCATGAAGCGCATTATGCCGCGTGCAAAAGGTCGTGCAGATCGCATCCTGAAGCGCACCAGCCACATTACTGTGGTTGTGTCCGATCGCTGAGACTCTGGAGACTAGCAATGGGTCAGAAAGTACATCCTAATGGTATTCGCCTGGGTATTGTAAAACCTTGGAACTCTACTTGGTTTGCGAACACCAAAGAATTCGCTGACAACCTGGACAGCGATTTTAAAGTTCGTCAGTACCTGACGAAGGAACTGGCGAAGGCGTCTGTATCTCGTATCGTTATCGAGCGTCCAGCTAAGAGCATCCGTGTGACTATTCACACTGCTCGCCCTGGCATCGTAATCGGTAAGAAAGGCGAAGACGTAGAAAAACTGCGCAAGGTCGTAGCGGATATCGCTGGCGTTCCTGCACAGATCAATATCGCCGAAGTTCGTAAGCCTGAACTGGACGCAAAATTGGTTGCTGACAGCATCACTTCTCAGCTGGAACGTCGTGTTATGTTCCGTCGTGCTATGAAGCGTGCTGTACAGAATGCCATGCGTCTGGGCGCTAAAGGTATCAAAGTTGAAGTTAGCGGCCGTCTGGGCGGCGCCGAGATCGCACGTACCGAATGGTATCGTGAAGGTCGCGTGCCGTTGCACACACTGCGTGCTGACATTGACTACAACACCTCTGAAGCGCACACCACTTATGGTGTAATTGGCGTTAAAGTGTGGATCTTTAAAGGTGAGATCCTGGGTGGGATGGCTGCTGTTGAACAACCGGAAAAACCGGCTGCTCAACCTAAAAAGCAGCAGCGTAAAGGCCGTAAGTAAGGAGAGTCGCTGATGTTACAACCAAAGCGTACAAAATTCCGTAAAGTGCACAAAGGCCGCAACCGTGGTCTGGCTGCCGGTACGGATGTTAGCTTCGGCACTTTCGGTCTGAAAGCTGTTGGCCGTGGTCGTCTGACTGCACGTCAGATCGAAGCAGCACGTCGTGCAATGACCCGTGCAGTTAAGCGTCAGGGTAAGATCTGGATCCGTGTATTCCCGGACAAACCGATCACCGAAAAGCCGCTTGAAGTGCGTATGGGTAAAGGTAAAGGCAACGTAGAGTATTGGGTTGCCTTGATTCAGCCTGGCAAAGTCCTGTATGAAATGGACGGCGTACCAGAAGAGCTGGCCCGTGAAGCATTCAAGCTGGCAGCAGCGAAACTGCCGATTAAAACCACCTTTGTAACTAAGACGGTGATGTAATGAAAGCAAAAGAGCTGCGTGAAAAGAGTGTTGAAGAGCTGAACACCGAGCTGCTGAATTTGCTGCGTGAGCAGTTCAATCTGCGTATGCAAGCAGCAAGTGGCCAGCTGCAACAGACTCACCTGCTGAAGCAAGTGCGTCGTGATGTTGCACGTGTTAAGACTTTATTGACTCAGAAGGCGGGTGCGTAATGACCGATAAAATCCGTACTCTGCAAGGTCGCGTTGTTAGTGACAAAATGGAGAAATCCATTGTTGTTGCTATCGAACGTGTGGTGAAACACCCGATTTACGGTAAATTCATCAAACGTACGACCAAACTGCACGTACATGACGAGAACAATGAATGTGGTATCGGTGACGTGGTTGAAATCCGCGAATGCCGTCCATTGTCTAAGACTAAGTCTTGGACGCTTGTTCGCGTTGTAGATAAAGCTGTTCTGTAATACAGTGAGCTTTGTCTAACGAATAAACGGCTCAGTAAATGAGCCGTTTATTTTTTCTACCCATATTCAGGAACCGGTGTTATAATGCCGCGCCCTCGTTTATGGGGCTTTTTAACGACCTAATTATGGGTCCCGAAGTAGTAGTTGACATTAGCGGAGCACTGAAATGATCCAAGAACAGACTATGCTGACCGTAGCCGACAACTCCGGCGCGCGTCGCGTAATGTGTATCAAGGTTCTGGGTGGCTCGCACCGTCGCTACGCAGGCGTCGGCGACATCATCAAAATTACCATCAAGGAAGCAATTCCTCGTGGTAAGGTGAAGAAAGGCGATGTCCTGAAAGCGGTAGTGGTGCGCACCAGGAAGGGTGTTCGTCGCCCGGACGGTTCTGTCATTCGCTTCGATGGTAATGCATGCGTTATTTTAAACAATAACAGCGAGCAACCAATCGGCACGCGTATTTTTGGGCCGGTAACTCGTGAACTGCGTAATGAGAAGTTCATGAAAATTATCTCTCTGGCACCAGAAGTACTCTAAGGAGCGAATCATGGCAGCTAAAATCCGTCGTGATGACGAAGTTATCGTGTTAACCGGTAAAGATAAAGGTAAGCGCGGTAAAGTTAAGAATGTCTTGTCTTCCGGCAAGCTCATTGTTGAAGGTATCAATCTGGTTAAGAAACATCAGAAGCCGGTTCCGGCCCTGAACCAACCAGGTGGCATCGTTGAAAAAGAAGCTGCTATTCAAGTTTCTAACGTTGCACTCTTCAATGCGGCAACCGGCAAGGCTGACCGTGTAGGCTTTAGATTTGAAGAGGGCAAAAAAGTCCGTTTCTTCAAGTCTAACAGCGAAACTATCAAGTAATTTGGAGTAGTACGATGGCGAAACTGCATGATTACTACAAAGACGAAGTAGTTACAAAACTCATGACTGAGTTTAACTACAATTCTGTCATGCAAGTCCCTCGGGTCGAGAAGATCACCCTGAACATGGGTGTGGGTGAAGCGATCGCTGACAAGAAACTGCTGGATAATGCAGCAGCTGACTTGACAGCAATCTCCGGTCAAAAGCCGTTGATCACCAAAGCACGCAAATCAGTTGCAGGCTTCAAAATCCGTCAGGGCTATCCGATCGGCTGTAAAGTAACTCTGCGTGGCGAACGCATGTGGGAGTTTCTTGAGCGCCTGATCACCATTGCTGTACCGCGTATCCGTGACTTCCGTGGCTTGTCCGCTAAGTCATTCGATGGTCGTGGTAACTACAGCATGGGTGTCCGTGAGCAGATCATCTTCCCAGAAATCGACTATGACAAAGTCGATCGCGTTCGTGGTTTGGATATTACCATTACCACTACTGCGAAATCTGATGATGAAGGCCGTGCTCTGCTGGCTGCCTTTAACTTCCCATTCCGTAAGTAAGGTAGGGTTACTAATGGCTAAGCAATCGATGAAAGCACGCGAAGTCGTTCGCGTGAAACTGGCCGACAAATACCGCGCTAAACGCGAGGAATTGAAAGCTATCATCTCTGGTGTGAACTCATCCGACGAAGAACGTTGGGATGCGGTTCTTAAGCTGCAGTCTCTGCCGCGTGATTCCAGCCCGTCCCGTCAGCGTAACCGCTGCCGCCAAACTGGTCGTCCGCATGGTTATGTGGGCAAATTCGGGTTGAGCCGTATTAAGCTTCGTGAAGCCGCTATGCGCGGTGAAGTACCTGGCTTGAAAAAGGCTAGCTGGTAATATCCAATTGAATCACGGGAGTAAAGACAGATGAGCATGCAAGATCCGATCGCGGATATGCTGACCCGTATCCGTAACGGTCAAGCCGCGAATAAAGTTGCGGTCACCATGCCTTCCTCCAAGCTGAAATTGGCAATTGCCAACGTGCTGAAAGAAGAAGGCTATATTGAAGATTTTAAAATCGAAGGCGACATCAAGCCTGAACTGGAACTGACTCTTAAGTATTTCCAGGGCAAGGCTGTGGTAGAGAGCATTCAGCGAGTCAGCCGCCCAGGTCTGCGCATCTATAAGAAAAAAGATGAGCTGCCTAAAGTTATGGCCGGTATGGGTATTGCTGTCGTTTCTACCTCTAAAGGTGTTATGACTGATCGTGCAGCGCGCCAAGCTGGTCTTGGTGGCGAAATTATCTGCTACGTAGCCTAATTGGAGGAATAAAATGTCTCGTGTTGCTAAAGCACCGGTCGTTATTCCTGCTGGCGTAGAGGTAAAACTCAACGGTCAGGTTATTTCGATCAAAGGTAAGAACGGCGAGCTGACTCGTACAATCAACGATGCTGTTGAAGTTAAACACGCTGATAATGCACTGACTTTCGCTCCACGCGAAGGTTTTGCAAACGCGTGGGCCCAAGCGGGTACCACTCGTGCGTTGTTAAATGCAATGGTTATCGGTGTTACCGAAGGCTTCACTAAGAAGCTGCAGCTGGTTGGTGTAGGTTATCGTGCAGCAGTTAAAGGCAATGCGGTGAGTTTGGCCCTGGGCTTCTCTCATCCTGTTGAACATGCTCTGCCAGCGGGAATCACTGCTGAATGTCCAACTCAAACTGAAATCGTGCTGAAAGGCGCTGATAAGCAGATGATTGGACAAGTGGCTGCTGATCTGCGCGCCTACCGTCGTCCTGAGCCTT
Source organism: Buttiauxella noackiae (assembly GCF_000737905.1). Classification (NCBI taxonomy): domain Bacteria; kingdom Pseudomonadati; phylum Pseudomonadota; class Gammaproteobacteria; order Enterobacterales; family Enterobacteriaceae; genus Buttiauxella; species Buttiauxella noackiae. The sequence goes on along the minus strand of NZ_JPRU01000009.1, from coordinate 18,028 downwards.
ATAAAGGCAAGGGTGTTCGTTACGCCGACGAAGTCGTGCGTACCAAAGAGGCTAAGAAGAAGTAAGGTAACACTATGGATAAGAAATCTGCTCGTATCCGTCGTGCGACCCGCGCACGTCACAAGCTCAAAGAACTGGGTGCGACTCGTCTGGTGATTCACCGTACGCCTCGTCATATTTATGCACAGGTTATCGCACCGAACGGTTCAGAAGTCCTGGTAGCTGCATCTACTGTAGAGAAAGCTATCGCTGAGCAACTGAAGTACACTGGAAACAAAGACGCCGCTACAGCTGTGGGTAAAGCTGTTGCAGAGCGCGCACTGGAAAAAGGCATTACGAAAGTATCCTTTGACCGTGCTGGTTTCCAATATCATGGTCGTGTCCAGGCACTGGCAGATGCTGCCCGTGATGCTGGCCTACAGTTCTAAGGTAGAGGTGTAAGATGGCTCACATCGAAAAACAAGCTGGCGAACTGCAGGAAAAGCTGATCGCGGTAAATCGCGTATCTAAAACCGTTAAAGGTGGTCGTATCTTCTCCTTCACTGCTCTGACAGTGGTTGGCGATGGTAATGGTCGCATTGGTTTTGGTTACGGAAAAGCGCGTGAAGTTCCAGCAGCTATCCAGAAAGCGATGGAAAAAGCCCGTCGCAACATGATTAACGTCGCGCTGAACCACGGCACCCTGCAGCACCCTGTTAAAGGTGTGCACACAGGATCTCGTGTGTTCATGCAGCCGGCTTCCCAGGGTACCGGTATTATTGCCGGTGGTGCAATGCGCGCCGTTCTGGAAGTCGCTGGAGTTCATAACGTTTTGGCTAAAGCATATGGTTCCACCAACCCGATTAACGTGGTTCGTGCAACTATTGATGGCCTGGCGAATATGAAGTCTCCGGAAATGGTCGCTGCCAAGCGTGGTAAATCCGTTGAAGAAATTCTGGGGTAATTGACCATGGCAAAGACTATTAAAATTACACAAACCCGCAGTGCGATCGGTCGTTTGCCGAAACACAAGGCAACGCTGCTTGGCCTGGGTCTGCGTCGTATTGGCCACACCGTAGAGCGCGAGGATACTCCTGCTGTACGTGGTATGGTCAACGCGGTTTCCTACATGGTTAAAGTTGAGGAGTAAGAGATGCGTTTAAATACTCTGTCTCCGGCCGAAGGGTCTAAGCACGCTTCCAAGCGTCTGGGTCGTGGTATCGGTTCTGGTCTCGGCAAAACCGGCGGTCGTGGTCACAAAGGTCAGAACTCTCGTTCTGGCGGTGGCGTACGTCGTGGGTTCGAAGGTGGCCAGATGCCGTTGTACCGTCGTCTGCCGAAATTCGGTTTCACCTCTCGCAAAGCAATGATCACTGGTGAGATTCGTCTCTCCGATCTGGCGAAAGTTGAAGGCGACGTAGTTGACCTGAACACGCTGAAAGCAGCAAACATTATTGGTATCCAGATCGAGTTCGCGAAAGTGATTCTGTCTGGCGAGGTTTCTCGTCCTGTAACTGTTCGCGGCCTGCGTGTCACTAAAGGCGCTCGTGCTGCTATCGAAGCTGCTGGCGGTAAAATCGAGGAATAAGTAGCAGATGGCAAAGCAACCGGGATTAGATTTTCAAAGTGCTAAAGGCGGGTTTGGCGAGCTGAAACGCAGACTGATGTTTGTTATCGGTGCGCTGATTGTGTTCCGTATTGGCTCTTTTATTCCGATCCCTGGTATTGATGCCGCTGTACTTGCCAAACTGCTTGAGCAACAGCGAGGCACTATCATTGAAATGTTTAACATGTTCTCTGGTGGTGCTCTCAGCCGTGCTTCTATCTTTGCATTGGGTATCATGCCGTATATTTCGGCATCGATTATTATCCAGCTCCTAACGGTGGTTCATCCAGCGTTAGCAGAGTTGAAGAAAGAAGGGGAGTCTGGTCGTCGTAAGATCAGCCAGTACACCCGTTACGGCACTCTGGTGCTGGCAATATTCCAGTCAATCGGTATTGCTACCGGTTTACCGAATATGCCTGGTATGCAAGGCTTGGTGTTAAACCCAGGCTTTGCATTCTACTTCACAGCTGTTGTGAGCCTTGTCACGGGGACTATGTTCCTTATGTGGCTAGGCGAACAGATTACTGAGCGTGGTATCGGCAACGGTATCTCAATCATAATCTTCGCTGGTATTGTTGCGGGTTTGCCGCCGGCCGTTGGCCATACTATCGAGCAAGCAAGGCAAGGCGACCTGCACTTCCTTCTGTTGCTGTTGGTTGCAGTACTAGTATTCGCAGTGACCTTCTTCGTTGTTTTTGTTGAACGTGGTCAACGCCGCATTGTGGTAAACTACGCAAAACGTCAACAGGGTCGTCGTGTCTATGCTGCGCAGAGCACGCATTTACCGCTGAAAGTGAATATGGCTGGTGTTATTCCAGCAATTTTCGCTTCCAGTATTATTCTGTTCCCGGCAACGATTGCATCGTGGTTTGGGGGCGGTACCGGTTGGAACTGGCTGACTACAATTTCGCTGTATTTGCAGCCTGGGCAACCGCTTTATGTGTTACTCTATGCGTCTGCAATCATCTTCTTCTGTTTCTTCTATACAGCGTTGGTTTTCAACCCACGTGAAACAGCAGATAACCTGAAGAAGTCCGGTGCATTTGTACCAGGAATTCGTCCGGGAGAACAAACGGCGAAGTATATTGATAAAGTGATGACCCGCCTGACCTTGGTTGGTGCGTTGTACATTACCTTTATCTGCCTAATCCCGGAGTTCATGCGTGACGCAATGAAAGTGCCTTTCTACTTCGGTGGAACCTCGCTGCTCATTGTTGTCGTGGTTATCATGGACTTTATGGCTCAAGTGCAAACTCTGATGATGTCTAGTCAGTACGAGTCTGCATTGAAGAAAGCGAATCTGAAAGGCTACGGCCGTTAATAGTCGCTTGAGAAGTTACGGAGAGTAAAAATGAAAGTTCGTGCTTCCGTCAAGAAATTATGTCGTAACTGCAAAATCGTTAAGCGTGACGGTGTTATTCGCGTGATTTGCAGCGCCGAACCGAAGCATAAACAGCGTCAAGGCTGATTATCTCGCATATTTTTCTTGCAAAGTTGGGTTGAGCTGGCTAGATTAGCCAGCCAATCTTTTGTATGTCTATGCGTTTCCATTTGAGTATCCTGAAAACGGGCTTTTCGGTATGGGACGCATAATCAAAATAGTAGGAGTGCATAGTGGCCCGTATAGCAGGCATTAACATTCCTGATCAAAAACATACCGTGATCGCTTTAACTTCGATCTACGGTGTAGGCAAGACTCGTTCAAAGGCCATTTGTGCTGCGGCGGGTATCGCTGAAGATGTTAAGATCAGAGAGCTGTCTGAAGAACAAATCGACACGCTGCGTGACGAAGTTGCCAAATTTGTCGTTGAAGGTGATCTGCGCCGTGAAGTGAGTATGAGCATCAAGCGTCTGATGGACCTTGGTTGCTATCGCGGTTTGCGTCATCGTCGTGGTCTGCCAGTACGCGGTCAGCGTACGAAGACCAACGCACGTACCCGTAAGGGTCCGCGCAAACCGATCAAGAAATAATCGGGGTGATTGAATAATGGCAAAGGCACCAGTTCGTGCACGTAAGCGTGTAAGAAAACAAGTCTCTGACGGCGTGGCTCATGTCCATGCTTCTTTCAACAACACAATCGTTACCATTACTGATCGTCAGGGTAATGCATTGGGTTGGGCAACTGCCGGTGGTTCCGGTTTCCGTGGCTCTCGCAAGTCCACTCCGTTCGCAGCTCAGGTTGCAGCAGAGCGTTGCGCAGAAGCTGTGAAAGAATACGGTATCAAGAACCTTGAAGTTATGGTTAAGGGACCGGGTCCAGGCCGCGAATCTACTATTCGTGCTCTGAACGCCGCTGGTTTCCGCATCACTAATATTACTGATGTGACTCCGATCCCTCACAACGGTTGTCGTCCGCCGAAAAAACGTCGCGTATAACGCTCGTTTTTAGGAATGTTGGAGAAAGAAAATGGCAAGATATTTGGGTCCTAAGCTCAAGCTGAGCCGTCGCGAGGGCACAGACCTGTTCCTGAAGTCTGGTGTTCGCGCGATCGATACCAAGTGTAAAATTGAACAAGCTCCTGGCCAGCACGGTGCGCGTAAACCGCGTCTGTCTGACTATGGTGTGCAGTTGCGTGAAAAGCAAAAAGTTCGCCGCATGTTCGGTGTTCTGGAGCGTCAGTTCCGTAACTACTATAAAGAAGCAGCACGTCTGAAAGGCAACACCGGTGAAAACCTGTTGGCTCTGCTTGAAGGTCGTCTGGACAACGTTGTTTACCGTATGGGCTTTGGCGCTACTCGTGCAGAATCACGTCAGTTAGTTAGCCACAAAGCAGTTATGGTAAATGGTCGCGTTGTTAACATCGCTTCTTATCAGGTAACTCCGAATGACGTAGTTAGCATCCGTGAGAAAGCCAAAAAGCAATCTCGCGTGAAGGCCGCTCTGGAGCTGGCTGAACAGCGTGAAAAGCCAACCTGGCTGGAAGTTGATGCTGCTAAGATGGAAGGTGTGTTTAAGCGTAAGCCTGAGCGTACTGATCTGTCTGCGGACATTAACGAACACCTGATCGTCGAGCTTTACTCCAAGTAAAGCTTAGTACCAAAGAGAGGACACAATGCAGGGTTCTGTGACAGAGTTTCTAAAACCGCGCCTGGTAGATATCGAGCAAGTGAGTTCGACGCACGCCAAGGTGACCCTTGAGCCTTTAGAGCGTGGCTTTGGCCATACTCTTGGTAATGCACTGCGCCGTATTCTGCTCTCATCGATGCCGGGTTGCGCGGTGACAGAGGTTGAGATTGATGGTGTACTACACGAGTACAGCACCAAAGAAGGCGTTCAGGAGGATATCCTGGAAATCCTGCTCAACCTGAAAGGGCTGGCGGTGAGAGTTCAAGGTAAAGATGATGTTATTCTTACTCTGAATAAGTCTGGCATTGGCCCTGTGACTGCAGCCGATATCACCCATGATGGTGATGTCGAAATCGTCAAGCCGCAGCATGTGATCTGCCACCTGACTGATGAGAACGCATCTATTAGTATGCGTATCAAAGTTCAGCGCGGTCGCGGTTATGTGCCGGCCTCTGCCCGAATTCATTCGGAAGAAGATGAGCGCCCAATTGGTCGTCTGCTGGTTGACGCCTGCTACAGCCCTGTAGAGCGAATTGCCTACAATGTTGAAGCTGCGCGTGTAGAGCAGCGTACTGACCTGGATAAGCTGGTCATCGAAATGGAAACCAACGGTACAATCGATCCTGAAGAGGCGATTCGTCGTGCGGCAACCATTCTGGCTGAACAACTTGAAGCTTTCGTTGACTTACGTGATGTTCGTCAACCAGAAGTTAAAGAAGAGAAACCAGAGTTCGATCCGATCCTGCTGCGCCCTGTTGACGATCTGGAATTGACTGTCCGCTCTGCTAACTGCCTTAAGGCAGAAGCTATCCACTATATCGGTGATCTGGTACAGCGTACCGAAGTTGAGCTGCTCAAAACGCCTAACTTGGGTAAAAAATCTCTTACCGAGATTAAAGACGTGCTGGCTTCCCGTGGTTTGTCTCTGGGCATGCGCCTGGAAAACTGGCCACCGGCAAGCATCGCTGACGAGTAACCGGATCACAGGTTAAGGTTTTACTGAGAAGGATAAGGTCATGCGCCATCGTAAGAGTGGTCGTCAACTGAACCGCAACAGCAGCCATCGCCAGGCTATGTTCCGCAATATGGCAGGTTCACTGGTTCGTCATGAGATCATCAAGACGACTCTGCCTAAAGCGAAAGAGCTGCGTCGCGTAGTTGAGCCGCTGATTACTCTTGCCAAGACTGATAGCGTTGCTAATCGTCGTCTGGCATTCGCCCGCACTCGTGATAACGAGATCGTGGCAAAACTGTTTAATGAATTGGGTCCGCGTTTTGCAGCCCGTACTGGTGGTTACACTCGCATTCTTAAGTGTGGCTTCCGTGCAGGTGACAATGCTCCGATGGCTTACATCGAGCTGGTTGATCGCGCCGAATCTCAAACAGAAGCTGCTGCAGAGTAATCTGTAGTAACGTAAAAAAACCGGGCTTGCCCGGTTTTTTTATATCTGAAATTCCTCCCCATGCTTTCCCAGCATATCTTTATTACATCTCCAGTTATTACAGAGTTGATTATGTGGTTACTTGATCAATGGGCAGAACGTCATATTCTTGATGCACAACGCAATGGTGAGTTTGATTCACTATCTGGGTCAGGGAAACCTCTCGAACTCGATGATGATTCATATATCCCAATGGAATTGCGGGCGGCCTGGCGTCTATTGAAAAATTCCGGTTGCTTACCTCCGGAGCTTCAACAGCGGAAGGATGCAATTGAGCTTAATCATTTGCTCAGATCGATAGACCATAGCCACCCAGAATATGCAGTCATCAGAAAGAAAATGCTATTGCTTGAGCTCAAACTCCAGAATGCAGGAATGAGTACTGATTTCCTACATGGAGAGTATGCTGATAGATTGCTTAATAAAATTGATGAGGAATGATCATGTTACGTATTGGAGAGTTGGCCAGATTGGCAGACGTGACGCCGGATACCATTCGCTACTATGAAAAGCAGCAGATGATGGATCATGAAGTCAGAACTGAAGGAGGGTTTCGGCTTTATAGTGAAAGTGATTTGCAGCGTCTGAAGTTCATTCGTTATGCAAAACAGTTAGGTTTCACGCTGGAAACTATCCGTGAGCTACTGTCGATCCGAATCGATCCCGACCATCACACCTGCCAGGAATCGAAGAGCATTGTGCAATCCAGATTGACGGAAGTAGAGTCAAAAATTAAAGAACTTCAGCATATGCAGCGATCGTTACAGAGATTAAATGATGCATGTTGTGGCACTGCCCACAGCAGCGCATACTGTTCAATCCTTGAAGCATTGGAGCAGGGGGCGAGCCAACGAAAAGAATAAATTGTGATTTTTCAGATAGAGGCTTAAAATTGCGCCGTTATTTTAATCAATCTGGAGTTTGTATGAGTAAGTATCAGCATAAGAAAGGGATTATAAAAGATAATGCAATTGAGGCTTTGCTACATGACCCGCTATTTCGTCAAAGAGTTGAGCAGAACAAGAAAGGGAAAGGAAGTTACCAACGTAATACCAAACATTGCAAACGAGGTAACTGGGAGGCCAGTGGCAAACAAGCAAATCGCTTTTTTACCACTGGCCTTCTTTTTTTCACTAGCGCATTCAGATTCGTTCGTTCTGTTGTTTTAGCAGGTCACGAATTTCGCTGAGTAATACTTCTTCTTTGGTTGGTGCCGGTGGTGCAGCAGGTTCTTCTACTTTCTTACGGTTCAGTTTATTTATTGCTTTGATCGCAAGGAAAATCGCGAAGGCAACAATCACGAAATCAAAAATATTCTGAATAAATACACCGTAATGCATCACTACTGCTGGAATATCACCAGCTGCAGGTCTTAATGTTAAGGCAAACTGTTTAAAATCTACGCCGCCAATTAACAACCCCAGTGGCGGCATAATAATATCCGCAACTAGTGATGAAACAATTTTCCCGAATGCGGCCCCAATAATTACACCTACTGCCAAATCCACAACATTTCCGCGCATCGCAAATTCGCGGAATTCTTTTAACATGCTCATTTTTCTCTCCTTGTACCAGCTGACGTTAATAAGTCTAACAAATGATGACCCGATTGCCATTACATCAGGAAATAAGAATTCTCCGCTAATACCTTAATATTAAGAGGGTTTGTTGGGTAAAGAGAATTACGGGTAGATTATTTACCTACCCGTTGGAGCTTATAGGAAGAAAGGACTTGGCTGGAATAGGCGTTCCACATCGCTAACGAATTTCTTGTCAGTCAGGAACATAATGACATGGTCGCCCTGCTCTATACGCAAATTGTCATTGGCAATCATGACATCATTGCCCCTGACTACAGCACCAATTATCGTACCTGGTGGAAGCTTTATTTCATCAATAGAACGACCTACGACGCGTGAAGTACTTTCATCGCCATGGGCAACCGCTTCGATTGCTTCAGCCACTCCACGACGTAAAGATGACACTCCTACGATATCGGCTTTACGCACATGACCCAATAGTGCCGAAATGGTGGCTTGCTGTGGTGAAATTGCAATATCAATTACGCTGCCCTGTACCAAATCGACGTAGGCCTTGCGTTGGATAAGAACCATGACTTTCTTGGCTCCCATACGTTTAGCCAACATAGCGGACATTATATTAGCTTCATCGTCGTTGGTGACGGCGATAAACAAGTCTACCTGTTCGATATGCTCTTCAGCCAGAAGCTCCTGATCGGAAGCATCCCCATAGAAGACGATGGTGTTTTGCAGCATTTCAGCCAGTTCAGCGGCGCGTTGCGGATCGCGCTCAATGAGTTTGACGCTGTAATCTTTTTCAAGACGCTGTGCCAGACCCGCACCAATATTCCCCCCCCCCACAAGCATGATGCGCTTATACGGTTTTTCAAGGCGTTGAAGCTCGCTCATCACCGCGCGAATATGCTGAGAAGCAGCAATGAAGAACACTTCATCTCCAGCTTCAACAATGGTCGAGCCTTGCGGGCGAATCGGGCGGTCATGGCGGAAAATGGCTGCAACGCGCGTTTCGATATGCGGCATATGTTCACGCATTGTCGAAAGTGCATTTCCAACGAGTGGTCCACCATAATAGGCTTTCACGACAGCAAGGCTTACTTTGCCTTCAGCAAAATTCACTACCTGGAGCGCGCCTGGATATTCAATCAGGCGATAAATATTGTCGATTACCAGCTGTTCGGGTGCGATAAGGTGATCAATTGGCACTGCTTCGGCGTTGAATAAACGCTCGGCATCACGAACGTAATCAGGTGCACGAATTCGTGCAATTCGGTTTGGTGTATTAAAAAGCGAATATGCAACCTGGCAGGCAATCATGTTCGTTTCATCAGAACTGGTTACTGCGACCAACATATCGGCATCATCGGCGCCAGCTTCACGCAGCACGCGGGGATGCGAGCCGTGCCCCTGAACGACGCGTAGATCGAACTTATCTTGCAAGCTGCGTAGGCGATCCTGATTGGTATCAACAACCGTAATATCGTTGTTTTCTCCTACCAGGTTTTCTGCCAGGGTGCCGCCGACCTGGCCTGCACCGAGAATTATTATTTTCATTGTTTATAGCTTCATTTGAGATGAAACCTAAGACTCAGCAAACCTGAATCAGCTTTTAATTAGCTTAGCGTAAAAGAAGCCATCACCATCTTCCGGAGAAGGGAGATTCTGGATCCCGGGCATTTCTGGTGTACCCGTCTCCACCAGTTTCGCCTCTGGATGCTGAGCCAGGAATGCAGCTACCTGCTGATAATTTTCTTCTGGCAAGATGGAGCAGGTTGCGTAAACCAATGTTCCACCCGATTTCAATTTTGGCCAAATGGCTTCCAGAATCTCTTTTTGCAATGCAGCTAATTCAGTGATATCTCTGTCGCGACGCAACCATTTGATATCTGGATGGCGGCGAATAACACCCGTGGCTGAACACGGAGCATCAAGAAGGATGCGGTCAAACTGTTGATTACCACACCACTGCTCAGGGAAACGCCCGTCTCCTGATTTGACCTCAGCACTCATGCCCAAACGTTGCAAGTTTTCGTGCACACGCTTCAGGCGTTGTTCATCAATGTCGACAGCCAACACGCGTGCTTTAGGCGCAGCTTCAAGTATATGGGTGGTTTTGCCGCCAGGTGCTGCACACAAATCCAGGATCGTTTCACCATCTTTGGGATCAAGTAGATCTACACATCCCTGAGCGGAGGCATCCTGAACGGTAACCCAACCTTCTTCAAACCCTGGTAATGCGTGAACAGGTGCTGGAGTTTCAAGGCGCACAGCATCTCGAAATTGCGGATGAGCATGGCCTTCCAGGCCGCTTTCAGCGAGTAAAGCCATCCATGCTTCACGACTATGGTGCTGGCGATTCACACGCAACCACATAGGGGGACGCTGATTATTTGCATCGACAATGGATTGCCATTGATTTGGATAGGCTTTTTTCAACCGTTGCAGTAACCAGCTCGGGTGTAAGAAACGGCTTTCATGTTTAGCAGCTTCTGCCATCAATTCTTCTTGTTGACGTTGGAACTGGCGTAATACGCCATTAATCAAACCTTTCAGTGACTGCTTTTTGATAGCAACAGCCCCTTCAACTGTTTCTGCCAGAGCGGCATGAGCAGGAATGCGGGTATAAAGCAGCTGATAAAAACCTACCATAATCAAATAGTGTATGGTGCGTTGTTTGCCTGTCATCGGGCGAGACATCAACTTACCAATCAACCACTCTAGCTGAGGCAGAGTGCGTAACACGCCAAAGCAAAGCTCTTGAAGCAATGCTCTATCTTTATCAGAGACTTTTTGTTGCATAGCTGGCAGGACATTACTGAGCGATTGACCTTGTTCCACAACTTGTTCAATCGTCTGTGCGGCCATACTGCGAAGATTTAATGTTTTTTTCATACGTACGCTCTGGTTTTTCGGCGCTTAAAAACAAAAATGCCCAGGTGATTGACCTGGGCGCAAAGAATTTCTTTTCTCAGGCGAGAAGTGCACCTGGTTTAAACCATTCGCTGCGAGAATTCAGCAGATCCTGAGCTGACATTGCCTTCTTTCCTGCAGGTTGAAGTGATTCCAGATTTAAAATCCCTTCACTCGTTGCAACCTGAATACCCTTTTTATTGGTTTCAATAATGGTTCCCGGTGCTGCTTCAGTCGGTTGGTTAATCACTGATGCCTGCCAGACTTTAACGGGTTGTCCGTCAATTTCAAGCCAACTCATTGGCCACGGATTAAAAGCGCGGATACAACGCTCAAGCTGTAAGGCAGAAAGCGACCAGTCGATACGTGCCTCTTCCTTGCTGAGTTTTTCAGCGTACGTCACCAGCTCTTCATTTTGAACTTCAGGTTTTGCATGGCCTGTAGCCAACTGATTTAACGTTTCTAACAACCCCACAGGACCAAGGCTTGCAAGCTTATCGTACAGCGTTGCGCTGGTATCAGTGGCTTCAATTGGGCAGGACAGTTTTACTAGCATATCGCCCGTATCCAGGCCGACATCCATTTGCATAATGGTTACGCCAGTTTCGGCATCACCGGCCCATAATGAGCGCTGGATAGGTGCAGCACCACGCCAACGAGGCAATAGTGAGCCATGCACATTGATGCAGCCAAGGCGTGGCATATCGAGAACCGCTTTCGGCAGAATTAGACCGTAAGCAACTACTACCATAACATCGGCATTCAGGCTGGAGACCAGTTCCTGATTTTCAGCAGGGCGCAAAGAGGCTGGTTGAAATACCGGGATATCCCTTTCCGTTGCCAGCACTTTCACTGGGCTTGGCATCAATTTTTTGCCACGGCCAGCAGGACGATCGGGTTGTGTGAATACGCCAACTACCTGGTGCTGAGAAGACAACAGCGCGTCAAGATGACGCGCTGCGAAGTCAGGAGTGCCAGCGAAAATAATACGTAGTGAATCAGACACATTATTCCCTTGTGTGATGGATTAGGCGCTCTTATTCAGACGAGCCATCTTTTCCAGTTTCTGACGAATACGCTGACGCTTCAACGGCGAAAGGTAATCAACGAAGAGTTTACCAACCAAATGATCCATCTCGTGTTGAATACAAATGGCAAGCAGACCATCAGCTTCCAGTTCGTATGGTTTACCTTCACGGTCCAGAGCGCGAATTTTGACTCTTTCCGCTCGAGGAACAAGAGCACGCTGTTCTGGAATGGACAGGCAACCCTCTTCGATACCAGTATCACCGCTTTTTTCCAGCAGCTCAGGGTTTATCAAAACCAGGCGCTCGTCGCGGTTTTCAGAAACATCAATCACAATGATACGTTGATGGATATCCACCTGCGTTGCTGCAAGGCCAATACCTTCCTCTGCGTACATTGTCTCGAACATATCATCGACAATCCGCTGAGTCTCAGCATTCACCTCTTTGACCGGAGCCGCCACAGTGCGAAGGCGCTCGTCCGGAAAATGTAATACCTGCAAAACTGACATAAATATCCAGAGCTGTGTTCAATTGATAGAAAGATTATTACCTCTATTCTAGACATTTCCCCGCCTGATTGACAGCATCAGTGACCAATCGCAAGGATTGCTTTTATAGCTTATGGCAGGAGGAAGATATGCCACCAAAGGAGATATGGCTACGCTTGATGGCTGTTCAAAGTCTCAGTGGAGATAAGCTATTAAAAATTGCCCATTTCTTACTAAACGAGCCGGAATGCACGACCACTCATCTCTTAAATTCTGGCTTATCTTCCCTGCAGATTTCTTATTTTCTGGAATTTAGTGAAAAAGAGCTGGAAGCTTCACTTTGCTGGCTTGAGCAACCCCATCACTATCTTCTTACTGCGGATAGTGCCAATTATCCCGATCAGCTGCGGGCAATAGATTGTTACCCGGCAGCACTATTTGTCGCAGGTGATATTGAACTTCTTGCCAGTAACCAATTAGCCGTAGTCGGTAACCGTAACCTTTCTCTTTATGGAGAACGGTGGTGCCGAATGTTTTGTGAACCATTAGCTACTGCGGGATTAACGATAACGAGTGGTTTGGCTTTGGGTATTGATGCTGTAGCGCATCGCGCAGCGTTAAACGTACATGGAAAAACAGTAGCTGTTTTAGGAAATGGGCTGGCAAATATTTACCCTAAACGTCATAAACAATTAGGTGAGCAGATTATTGCCGAGGGCGGCGCCGTTATCTCTGAGTTTCCACTGAATACCACACCATATCCGGGTAATTTTCCTCGCAGAAATCGAATCATCAGTGGCTTGAGTCGGGCTGTTTTTGTCGTGGAGGCAAGTGAGCGTAGCGGCTCTTTAGTGACTGCACGATATGCTCTTGAACAAGGTCGGGAGCTTTTTGCATTACCGGGAGCAATAGGCAGCCCAGGGAGTGAAGGGCCCCACTTTCTAATCAAGCAAGGCGCTACTTTAGTGAGTCATCCCTCAGACATACTTGAGCATCTGGAAAATGAACTGCAATGGCTTCCCTCTATCCCCAAGGCCTTAATATATTCACACAATGAAGGGGATCGAACATTGCCATTTCCTGAGCTGTTGGCTAACGTAGGAGATGAGGTTACACCTGTTGACGTCGTCGCTGAACGTGCCGGCCAACCTGTGCCAGTTACGGTAGCCCAGCTACTCGAACTGGAGTTAGCAGGATGGATCGCAGCTGTACCCGGCGGCTATGTCCGATTGAGGAGGGCATGCCATGTTCGACGTACTAATGTACTTATTTGAAACCTACATCCACAACGAAGTGGAAATGCGAGTTGATCAAGATAAATTGACGCGTGATCTCGCCGATGCCGGTTTTGATCACGAAGACATTTATAACGCTCTTGTATGGCTTGAAAAGCTGGCAGACTATCAAGATGGTCTAACGGAACCCATGCAACTGGCCGCTGATCCTCTTTCTATGCGTATGTATACCGCAGAAGAATGCCAGCGACTTGATGCAACTTGTCGGGGGTTTTTACTATTCCTGGAACAGATTCAGGTGCTGAACCTCGAAACCCGTGAAATGGTCATTGAACGAGTATTAGCGTTAGACACCGCTGAGTTCGAACTCGAAGACTTAAAGTGGGTAGTGCTCATGGTATTGTTCAACATTCCGGGGTGCGAAAATGCATATCAGCAAATGGAAGAATTACTCTTCGAAGTAAATGAAGGTATGCTGCACTAAATTAAAGCCGCGGCATGAGATGTTATGACCAAATCAGCACTGTTCACTGTGCCTAAAAATGAACCCTGTCCCCAATGTGGGGCAGGGTTAGTCATTCGTTCTGGTAAACACGGCCCTTTTCTTGGCTGTTCTCATTACCCGGAATGTGATTATGTTCGCCCGCTAAAAAGCCTGGCTGATGGCCATGTGGTTAAAGTACTTGAAGGTCAGCACTGTCCAGTATGTCAGGAAAACCTGGTATTACGGCAGGGACGTTTCGGCATGTTCATTGGTTGTAGCAATTATCCAACCTGTGATCACACCGAAGTTATCGACAAACCCGATGAAACTGCAATCAATTGCCCGCAATGTCAGAAAGGTAAATTAGTCCAAAGACGCTCTCGATTTGGTAAAACCTTTTGGTCATGTGATAGCTATCCGACCTGTCAATTCGTCATTAATAGTAAACCGGTGGCAGGCGAATGCCCTGCATGTCACTATCCATTACTCATCGAAAAGAAAACGGCACAGGGCTTAAAACAATTCTGTGCCAGCAAACAATGTGGAAAGCCGGTAACGGCGGAATAAAAGCTTGTGAAAACAAACCTGCAAAAAGAGCAACTCGTAGAAATCGTTGCCGCCTTAAAACAACAACAAGTTATCGCTTATCCAACCGAAGCTGTGTTTGGCGTCGGTTGTGATCCTGATAGTGAACTGGCCGTCACACGCTTGCTTGAGCTAAAACATCGCCCCGTCGACAAAGGTCTGATTCTGATCGCTGCCAATTTCGAGCAGCTTCTTCCTTATATAGATAGCTCCGTGCTTTCGCAAATGCAGCGAGAAACTGTCTTCTCTCGTTGGCCAGGACCTGTGACCTTTGTTTTTCCTGCTCTTCCTTCAACGCCGCGCTGGTTAACGGGTCGATTTGACTCCTTAGCCGTGAGAGTCACTGATCATCCTTTGGTTCGCGAGTTATGCCTGGCTTTTGGCAAACCGTTGGTTTCTACCAGTGCCAACCTATCTGGTTTGCCACCTTGCCGTACGGCAGATGAAGTCTTGGCTCAATTTGGTGATAGCTTCCCGGTACTGCGTGGTGACACTGGGGGCAGACTGAACCCGTCTGAAATTCGTGATGCTTTGACCGGCGAACTTTTCCGCCAGGGGTAATTAATGAACACCTTTGCCGTTTTTGGTAACCCAATTCAGCACAGCAAATCACCGCAAATTCATCAGATGTTTGCTGAGCAGTTGAAAATAGAGCATCCATATGGCCGTGTGCTGGCACCTGTTGATGCTTTTATTGAAACTCTTGAGCATTTTTTCCAGGCAGGTGGTAAAGGCGTCAATATTACTGTTCCTTTTAAAGAACAAGCATTCGCCCGTGCTGATGAACTGACAGAGCGTGCTGCATTAGCCGGTGCGGTGAATACACTTAAGCGGCTGGAAGATGGTCGCTTGTTGGGCGATAACACTGATGGGATTGGTCTTTTAACCGATCTGAAGCGTTTATCGTTGATCGAACCGGGTCGACGTATTTTGTTGCTGGGTGCTGGTGGCGCGGCACGGGGAGTTTTATTACCTTTGCTCTCGCTTGATTGCTCTGTGACGATAGCCAACCGGACATTTTCTCGAGCCATGGAGCTCGCACAGTTATTTAGCCACACTGGTAGTGTTCAGGCGTTAGAGCATACTGAGCTGGAGGGACATGAGTTCGATCTTATTATTAATGCCACCTCTAGCGGAATTGCTGGTGATATTCCAGTCATTCCAACTTCGTTGCTTTCGCATAATGTTCATTGCTATGACATGTTCTATCAAAAGGGTGATACACCATTTTTGCATTGGTGCAAACAACAAGGTGTTCAACATTGTGCTGATGGATTAGGAATGCTGGTGGGCCAGGCCGCACACGCCTTTTTCTTGTGGCACGGCGTGTTACCCGAAATTGCGCCTGTAATAGAGAAGCTTAAGCAGGAAATGTCGCGATGAACCAGTCGATCCAGTTTCCCGATCGCGAGCAATGGGACGATCAACTTCTCGCGGTCCGCTTCCCTGCATTAGTTAATGGCTTTCAGGTGATGTGCGGTATTACTGGGGAAGCTATCGCCAGCCGTTATGGTGGCGATAATAAAGATTTATGGCTCGAGCTCTTTCGTCTTAATCGTTGGGATTTGGAAGACGAAGCGGAGGAGTTAATTGCAGCTGGCGAGCATGACAGTCAAGGCTGCGTTTGGCTTTCCTGAGCAAGATACTCATCTTTCCAGCGAACGTAGTTATTGGCTGAGTATTTTAAGCCTTCCAGTTCAGCAGCCGTAAGTGGGCGGATCTGCTTCACTGGGCTACCCAGATAAAGGAAGCCACTCTCAAGATGCTTATTTTGCGGCACTAAACTTCCAGCTCCGATCATTACATCGTCTTCTATTACTACACCATCTAGTAAAATCGATCCCATACCAACAAGCACGCGGTTTCCGATCGTGCAGCCGTGCAGCATAACCTTATGCCCCACAGTCACATCTTCACCGACAATAAGTGGATTGCCTTCCGGGTTATAGGAAGATTTATGCGTTACATGCAACACACTACCGTCCTGAATATTGCTACGAGAACCAATAGCCACATAGTTAACGTCGCCACGGATAGCGACTAAAGGCCAAATGCTCACATCATCGGCAATACGTACATCCCCAATCACAACACTTGAACTATCAAGCATCACTCTTTGGCCAACTTCAGGATAGGTTTTTTGAAAAGGTCGTAATACAGCAGACATAAACACCTCTGAAAGTTCTCTTCGTACATAGACTGTGGCTGCTTTCTTAACCGATGGCAAGGAGGCAAAGCATCGAAAACAGAGCTTATCGAACACGATCGCAGCGAAAAGGGTGAAAACTAGGCAGTCAGTGGAAAAGATCGAAAAAAGGGTTGTGCTATAAAAAGAGATCCCTATAATGCGCCTCCATCGACACGGAACATGTGAACAACATCACAGAGTAACGGCGGCGATGAGAGCCAATATCCTGAAATTAAGGGTTGACTCTGAAAGAGGAAAGCGTAATATACGCCACCTCGAGTTAGCAAGCGAAAGCGCGCAACTCACTGCTCTTTAACAATTTATCAGACAATCTGTGTGGGCACTCGCAGGATTGATATCTCAGATACCTTCGGGTATCACAAAAAATATCAAGTCTTGAAGAGTGACCAAGCAGTAATTCATTTAGTTGAATTATTACGAAAGTTAATTTTTGAGCACCGCTTCACGAGTTGAAGCAAATCAAGCTTTTAATTGAAGAGTTTGATCATGGCTCAGATTGAACGCTGGCGGCAGGCCTAACACATGCAAGTCGAGCGGCAGCGGGAAGTAGCTTGCTACTTTGCCGGCGAGCGGCGGACGGGTGAGTAATGTCTGGGAAACTGCCTGATGGAGGGGGATAACTACTGGAAACGGTAGCTAATACCGCATAACGTCTTCGGACCAAAGAGGGGGACCTTCGGGCCTCTTGCCATCAGATGTGCCCAGATGGGATTAGCTAGTAGGTGAGGTAATGGCTCACCTAGGCGACGATCCCTAGCTGGTCTGAGAGGATGACCAGCCACACTGGAACTGAGACACGGTCCAGACTCCTACGGGAGGCAGCAGTGGGGAATATTGCACAATGGGCGCAAGCCTGATGCAGCCATGCCGCGTGTATGAAGAAGGCCTTCGGGTTGTAAAGTACTTTCAGCGAGGAGGAAGGCATTGTGGTTAATAACCRCAGTGATTGACGTTACTCGCAGAAGAAGCACCGGCTAACTCCGTGCCAGCAGCCGCGGTAATACGGAGGGTGCAAGCGTTAATCGGAATTACTGGGCGTAAAGCGCACGCAGGCGGTCTGTCAAGTCGGATGTGAAATCCCCGGGCTCAACCTGGGAACTGCATTCGAAACTGGCAGGCTAGAGTCTTGTAGAGGGGGGTAGAATTCCAGGTGTAGCGGTGAAATGCGTAGAGATCTGGAGGAATACCGGTGGCGAAGGCGGCCCCCTGGACAAAGACTGACGCTCAGGTGCGAAAGCGTGGGGAGCAAACAGGATTAGATACCCTGGTAGTCCACGCCGTAAACGATGTCGACTTGGAGGTTGTTCCCTTGAGGAGTGGCTTCCGGAGCTAACGCGTTAAGTCGACCGCCTGGGGAGTACGGCAGCAAGGTTAAACCTCACATGAATTGACGGGGGCACGCACCAGCGGTGGAGCATGTGGTTTAATTCGCTGCATCGCGAAGAACCTTACCTAC
>NZ_JPRU01000008.1:0-93415 GCF_000737905.1 Buttiauxella noackiae | reverse complement strand
GTGTACCCGCGGCAAGACGGAAAGACCCCGTGAACCTTTACTATAGCTTGACACTGAACATTGAGCCTTGATGTGTAGGATAGGTGGGAGGCTTTGAAGCGTGGACGCCAGTCTGCGTGGAGCCAACCTTGAAATACCACCCTTTAATGTTTGATGTTCTAACGTAGACCCCTTATCSGGGTTGCGGACAGTGTCTGGTGGGTAGTTTGACTGGGGCGGTCTCCTCCTAAAGCGTAACGGAGGAGCACGAAGGTTAGCTAATCACGGTCGGACATCGTGAGGTTAGTGCAAAGGCATAAGCTAGCTTGACTGCGAGAGTGACGGCTCGAGCAGGTGCGAAAGCAGGTCTTAGTGATCCGGTGGTTCTGAATGGAAGGGCCATCGCTCAACGGATAAAAGGTACTCCGGGGATAACAGGCTGATACCGCCCAAGAGTTCATATCGACGGCGGTGTTTGGCACCTCGATGTCGGCTCATCACATCCTGGGGCTGAAGTAGGTCCCAAGGGTATGGCTGTTCGCCATTTAAAGTGGTACGCGAGCTGGGTTTAGAACGTCGTGAGACAGTTCGGTCCCTATCTGCCGTGGGCGCTGGAGAATTGAGGGGGGCTGCTCCTAGTACGAGAGGACCGGAGTGGACGCATCACTGGTGTTCGGGTTGTCATGCCAATGGCATTGCCCGGTAGCTAAATGCGGAAAAGATAAGCGCTGAAAGCATCTAAGCGCGAAACTTGCCCCGAGATGAGTTCTCCCTGACCCTTTAAGGGTCCTGAAGGAACGTTGAAGACTACGACGTTGATAGGCTGGGTGTGTAAGCGTAGCGATACGTTGAGCTAACCAGTACTAATGAACCGTGAGGCTTAACCTTACAACACCGAAGGTGTTTTGGTTGAGAGACCAGAGATTGATTTTCAGCTTGAACCGAGATTTTAGTTGATGGTTATGTGGATAACATGACGGTCGATGAAACAGAATATGCCTGGCGGCACTAGCGCGGTGGTCCCACCTGACCCCATGCCGAACTCAGAAGTGAAACGCCGTAGCGCCGATGGTAGTGTGGGGTCTCCCCATGCGAGAGTAGGGAACTGCCAGGCTCCAAATTCAAAGCAGTAAAAGCCAGAAGTGACATCTGGTGGTATTAAGAAAGAAATTCGGTGGAGCGGTAGTTCAGTCGGTTAGAATACCTGCCTGTCACGCAGGGGGTCGCGGGTTCGAGTCCCGTCCGTTCCGCCACTTATAAAAAATTATGCCTGCTTAATTAGCGGGCTTAATAATAAGCGTTATTTAGGGGCGTAGCTCAGTTGGTAGAGCACCGGTCTCCAAAACCGGGTGTCGCGAGTTCGAGTCTCTCCGCCCCTGCCATATAATGATCCTTTGCTTCGGCAAAGGATTTTTTTTGCCTAAAATTCCTCAAGCTATCCCTCAAATCTACAAAAGCGCATTACTGCGCCATAAGTGGTGTCTTTAATAACTCTTTGATTGCGCTTTGTTTATCACTATTTTGCAGCCAGATCGCATACAAAGGACGTGAAAGTGTATTTGTATCGGGTACCTGGTAAATTCCTTCGCATTCTTTAGCCCATTCGATGGGTAAAAATGAGCAACCATTGAGCGGTGCTAACAATTTATAGGCTATTTGTGCGGAGCTAGTCGTGAGAACCGGAATGCTATCGTTGTTGATAAGCCCCGCTTCATGCTGTTGAAAATCAGGACCCCACTCCAGGCGTAGATACGTTAACCCTGTTTTTGAGCTTTGTGGCGAAGAAGAAAATAGTGCCAGGTTAAAATGCCCTAATAACTGGCATGAAAATTCGTCCATCTTTGGCGATTCTGTCGTGATCAGCAGATCAAGCTGACGTTCATGCAATTGTTTAACGAGTGACTGGCGTTGGGAAATACGGGCTTCAAATTGAAGTCCTTTGTGCTGTTGATAAAGTGCAACAAGCCATTCAGAAAGCATGCATTCCCAAAGTGAGGAACTTGCACCAATCGTGAGCTCATTGTGCTGAGATGTATTGGAAACTTCTTTCTTGGCAGCCTGCCAGGTATTCATGAGGTTTTCTGCGTAGGGCAATAAACGCTCACCTGCTGTTGTCAGGCGAATATTATTACGATGACGAGTAAAAAGATTCACACCAAGTTGATTCTCTAATTGACGAATTCTGAAGCTAACTGCTGATTGCGTTAGATAAAGCGCCTCCGCAGCCCGCCCAAAATGCCGTGTTCGGCTCACTTCTAGAAACGTTTTTAATAATTCAGTATCCACAACCCTCTCCCAAAAAAAATTTGTCGTTATGATTTAAATGTTTTGTTTGACGCTCTGTCAAGCGTAACTAATACTCCGCGCCATAAATAGCTCGACCAAGAGAATTAGGAGCGTGCAGGATGGCGGAAAGCTTTACGACGACTAATCGGTTTTTCGACAATAAACATTATCCGCGCGGGTTCGCTCGCCATGGTGATTTCACAATTAAAGAAGCCCAGCTGTTAGAGCGTCATGGTTATGCGTTCAATGAGCTGGATCTTGGCAAGCGAGAACCTGGTACTGAAGAGGAAGTTCTGTTTGTAGCTGTATGCCGTGGTGAACGTGAGCCGGTAACAGATGCAGAACGTGTGTGGAGCAAGTATATGGCGCGAATTAAGCGTCCTAAACGTTTCCATACCCTCTCCGGTGGCAAGCCGCAGGCGGATGCGGTTGAAGACTATACCGACAGTGAAGATTAATAAAAATGGGGCGAAAGCCCCATTTTTTATCCTGTTAACTGTTGTAGGTGAATGAGTAAGCGGTCAATCGCACGGTAGCTCAATGCCTCAAGAAGATGCTCCCTCTTTATCATTTTATGCTCCTGAATATCTGCAATTGTTCGTGCAACTTTTAATAATCGATGCCATGCACGTACCGACAACCCCAGCTTCGCCAATGTCTCCTCAAGCCACATGGCATCATTGTGCTCAATGACACAATGTTTTCTGATTTCATGATTATCCAGTCTCGAATTTAACTTTTGCTGTCTATCATACTGCCGCTGTTGTGTAGCGATGACTCTTGCTCTTACGTCTGCGCTACTTTCGCTGCTCACACCTGGATTGCTTAGCATTCCGGATGGTGGAAGTGGGATCTCTGCGGATAAATCAAATCTATCAAGAAAAGGTCCTGAAAGACGGCTGAGATAGCGTAGCGTTTGTTCGGGTGTGCAGCGATTATGCTTACCTTGATAGTGACCTGTTGGACTTGGGTTCATCGCAGCCAGAAGCTGGAAATTGGCTGGGTAGCTAATTTTTGCACGGGTACGGGAAATATGAATTTCCCCTGATTCTATAGGCTCACGTAATGCATCAAGCACACGGCGTTCAAATTCCGGGAGTTCATCCAGAAATAATATGCCATTGTGCGCCAGCGATATTTCACCAGGTCTTGGAATTGAACCTCCACCCACCATCGCACTCAGCGAAGCGCTATGATGAGGCGCTCTGAATGGGCGCTGACGCCACTGTTGCTGTAAAGAGTGTGGATTGACCAGGCTGAGAATGGCAGCACTCTCCAGCGCTTCACTGTCGCTTAAAGGGGGGAGTAAAGTATTCAGGCGGCTGACTAACATCGTTTTACCCGTTCCAGGCGGGCCAATGAGCAATAGGTTATGCCCACCTGCTGCGGTGATCTCTAGTGCTCGCTTTCCCTGAGACTGACCAAAAATTTCATTAAGGTCTTGCCGATATTCAATTTGTTGCTGCTGTCGTTTTTCTGGAGCAGATAATTCGACTTTGCCTTCAAGGAATGCACAGACTTCAGTGAGGTGGCTTGCAATAAGGCAGCCAGCTTGTGTTATCAAACTAAGTTCAGCGGCATTTTCATCGGCAACGATTATTTTCTTCCCTGATTTTAAAGCCTCCATAGCCGATGAAATTGCGCCTGGGACGCCTCGTAGCGCCCCAGTAAGTGCGAGTTCACCAACGAACTCATATTGACTTAACTTATCAATAGAGAGCTGCTCAGACGCTGCCAGTAATGCCAGAGCAATAGGTAAGTCATACCTTCCGCCTTCTTTAGGAAGATCTGCCGGCGCGAGATTTATCGTGATTTTTCGAGCCGGGAAAGTATAGCCACTATTGATGATGGCACTTCGCACTCTGTCTCGTGCTTCACGGACCGTCGTTTCGGGCAAGCCCACGAGCGTCAAACCTGGCAACCCCTGGCTGATATGAACCTCAACGGTTACCAAAGGGGCGGCAATACCTAATGCTGCCCTTGTATTAACAACTGCCAGTGACATAGTTCTTTCCTCTGGGGTGAGGTTTCATCCTGCCAGCTTGCTAATGATGCTGAAAGCGGCGAAATAACGTTCCTCGTAACGCCTTCCAGACTTCCGGGTAAGATTTCTTTTTTGAAAATTATTCTGCGATGCGCTTCGCAAAAGATTTATTTTTGGAAGAAATTTGGAGGAGAGGAATAAGAATTCGCTCTATATGAAATATTTTCACCATCTCGTTATATGCTGAAAACAAATAGTTTTTCTGTTGGCTGGTTTTTATAGCCTCTTTCTCGCCATAAAAAAATCTTGTGCTTGTCTCTGACTCTGTGATAACTCTGTAGGCATTACTTCGAACAAGTAGACAGAATAAACAAACATGAAAGCCCTCCTACAAGTGATTAGCCTGGTCGTGATTAGCGTGGTGGTGATTATTATCCCACCGTGCGGGGCTGCACTTGGAGAAAGAAAGGCTTAAAAATCAAGCCTGAATCGAAAAGAACCCCCGCACCGAAAGGTCCGGGGGTTTTTTGTTGGGCAAAGAAATACGGAGAGGAACAGATGATGCGTTGCAGAATAAAATGCTGTTTCTCCGATAATGAGACGGGGAACTAACTATGAATGGTGCGCAGTGGGTGGTACATGCGTTGCGAGCGCAGGGTGTAGAGACAGTTTTCGGCTATCCGGGTGGCGCAATCATGCCCGTCTATGATGCGTTGTATGACGGTGGGGTCGAACACTTGCTCTGTCGACATGAACAAGGCGCAGCAATGGCAGCCATTGGCTATGCACGTTCTACTGGAAAAACAGGGGTTTGCATCGCCACTTCCGGGCCTGGTGCAACTAACCTAATCACTGGCCTTGCCGATGCGCTGTTAGACTCCGTTCCAGTCGTTGCCATCACCGGTCAGGTCGCCGCACCATTCATTGGTACCGATGCGTTCCAGGAAGTGGATGTTTTAGGATTATCCCTCGCGTGCACCAAACACAGTTTCCTCGTTGAATCATTCGATGATTTACCTCGCGTTCTTGCAGAAGCTTTCGAAATTGCAAACTCTGGCCGTCCGGGTCCTGTCCTGGTGGATATCCCTAAAGATATTCAGTTAGCACAAGGTGATCTGGAGCCGTGGTTATCGACTGTTGAAGATGGTTTCGAAATGCCACATGCCGAGCTGCAACAGGCTCGAGAAATGATAGCCAATGCTCGCAAGCCTATGTTGTATGTCGGTGGTGGTGTCGGTATGGCGCAGGCGGTTCCGGCGCTGCGCGAATTTATCGCTGTCACCAATATGCCTTCCACCGTTACGCTGAAAGGTCTGGGCGCGGTTCCGGCGGACAATCCTTTTTATACCGGCATGTTAGGCATGCACGGCACTAAAGCGGCTAACCTCGCGGTGCAAGAGTGCGACTTGCTGATTGCAGTTGGTGCGCGTTTTGACGACCGTGTAACTGGCAAGCTGAATACTTTCGCCCCACACGCCAAAGTGATTCATATGGATATCGACCCGGCAGAACTGGGTAAATTGCGCCAGGCGCATGTCGGCTTACAAGGTGATTTGACTCAGTTACTGCAAGCGTTGCAGCAGCCGCTGGAGATCGCCGAATGGCAGCAAGAAGTTGCAACCTTACGGGCCGAAAACCCTTGGCGTTACGATCATCCAGGCCAGCCAATCTTTGCTCCGTTATTGTTGAAACAAATCTCTGACCGCAAACCGCACGACTGCGTGGTAACCACCGATGTGGGCCAGCACCAAATGTGGACGGCTCAGCATATGTCTTTCACGCGCCCGGAAAATTTCATCACCTCCAGCGGCCTGGGAACGATGGGCTTCGGTTTGCCAGCCGCTGTAGGTGCGCAAGTTGCCCGACCGAACGATACGGTTATCTGTATCTCCGGTGACGGTTCCTTCATGATGAACGTTCAGGAGTTGGGCACCGTAAAACGAAAACAGCTGCCGTTGAAAATCGTTTTACTGGATAACCAACGTTTAGGGATGGTTCGCCAGTGGCAGCAGATGTTTTTCTCCGAACGTTATAGCGAAACCAACCTCTCCGATAACCCCGACTTCCTCATGCTGGCCAGTGCCTTCGGTATCCCTGGCCTTCACATTACTCGTAAAGACCAGGTAGAAGCTGCTATCGACACGATGCTCAATAGCGATGGTCCATTTATGCTTCACGTCTCTATTGATGAGTACGAAAACGTCTGGCCGTTGGTGCCGCCCGGTGCCAGTAACTCACAAATGCTGGAGAAATTATCATGATGCAACATCAGCTCGCAGTAACGGCCCGTTTTCGTCCAGAAACCCTGGAGCGCGTATTACGTGTCGTGCGCCATCGTGGTTTTCAGGTGTGTTCTATGAACATGGTCACGGTGGGGAACACCGACGATATTAATATTGAATTGACCGTTGCCAGCCTGCGCCCAGTCGAATTACTGTTTAGTCAATTAAGCAAACTGGTTGACGTTGGTCGCGTCGAAATCCAGCAACAAACAACAACACAACAAATCCGCGCCTGAGCGTAGAAGGAAAAGAATAATGACGACGAAGAAAGCTGATTACATCTGGTTCAATGGTGAGATGACGCCGTGGGGCGAGGCAAAGGTTCACGTAATGTCACACGCACTGCATTACGGTACATCGGTGTTTGAAGGCATCCGTTGCTACGAATCTCACATTGGCCCAGTGGTGTTCCGCCATCGTGAACACATGCAGCGTTTGCGTGATTCAGCAAAAATCTATCGTTTCCCTGTATCACAAAGTGTTGATGAGCTGATGGAAGCTTGCCGTTCTGTTATTCGTAAAAACAACCTGACCAGCGCGTATATCCGCCCGTTAGTGTTTGTAGGTGATGTCGGCATGGGTGTGAATCCGCCAGACGGTTATACCACTGATGTGATCATCGCAGCCTTCCCATGGGGTGCATACCTGGGCGCAGAAGCGCTGGATCAAGGGATCGACGCCATGGTTTCCTCATGGAACCGTGTGGCACCAAACACCATTCCTACCGCGGCAAAAGCCGGAGGTAACTACCTTTCTTCCTTGCTGGTTGGTAGCGAAGCGCGCCGCCATGGTTATCAGGAAGGTATCGCGCTGGACGTGAATGGCTACTTGTCTGAGGGTGCTGGCGAAAACCTGTTTGAAGTGAAAGATGGCATTCTTTTCACCCCGCCATTTACCTCTTCCGCACTACCAGGCATTACGCGTGACGCGATTATCACACTGGCAAAAGATTTGGGTATTGAAGTGCGTGAGCAAGTGTTGTCTCGCGAGTCACTTTACCTGGCGGATGAAGTCTTTATGTCTGGTACTGCCGCAGAAATCACACCAGTTCGTAGCGTAGACCGTATTCAAGTGGGTGAAGGGCGTTGTGGTCCGGTTACTAAACGCATTCAACAGGCATTCTTTGGTCTGTTCACTGGCGAAACAGAAGATAAATGGGGCTGGTTAGATCAGGTCAACCCTAAGTAAAAATATAACCAGGCGGATGGCGATGACCGTCCGCTCGACAGACAGACTGGAGTAAATAAGCATGCCTAAGTACCGTTCAGCCACTACCACCCATGGCCGTAATATGGCGGGTGCCCGCGCATTGTGGCGCGCAACCGGGATGACCGATGATGATTTCGGCAAGCCAATTATTGCAGTAGTGAACTCCTTTACTCAGTTCGTGCCGGGCCACGTTCACCTGCGCGATTTGGGCAAGCTGGTTGCCGAACAGATTGAAGCCTCCGGCGGCGTTGCTAAAGAATTCAACACCATTGCCGTTGATGATGGTATTGCTATGGGCCACGGCGGCATGCTTTATTCTCTGCCGTCGCGCGAACTGATTGCTGATTCCGTGGAATACATGGTGAACGCGCACTGCGCAGACGCCATGGTTTGTATCTCCAACTGCGACAAAATCACCCCAGGGATGCTGATGGCCTCGTTGCGCCTGAACATCCCGGTGATTTTTGTTTCCGGCGGCCCGATGGAAGCCGGGAAAACTAAACTGTCTGACCAAATCATCAAACTCGATCTGGTTGATGCGATGATCCAGGGCGCCGACCCGAAAGTGAGTGACGAGCAAAGCGAGCAGGTTGAGCGTTCTGCCTGCCCAACTTGTGGATCCTGTTCCGGTATGTTCACGGCGAACTCCATGAACTGCCTGACCGAAGCGCTGGGCTTATCTCAGCCGGGTAACGGCTCTTTGCTGGCAACGCACTCTGACCGTAAAGAGCTGTTCCTGAATGCAGGTAAACGCATCGTCGCTCTGACAAAACGTTATTACGAGCAAGATGATGAAAGTGCATTGCCACGTAGCATCGCCAGCAAAGAAGCGTTTGAGAATGCCATGACGCTGGATGTCGCCATGGGTGGCTCAACCAACACCGTTCTGCATTTACTGGCCGCAGCTCAGGAAGCGGAACTCGATTTCACTATGACCGATATCGACCAGCTTTCTCGCAAAGTTCCACAGCTGTGTAAAGTCGCGCCAAGTACTCAGAAATATCATATGGAAGATGTGCATCGTGCGGGTGGTGTAATCGGTATTCTGGGCGAACTGGATCGCGCAGGCTTACTTAATCGTAACGTGAAAAACGTGTTGGGTCTGACGCTGCCGCAAACGCTGGAACAGTACGATGTCATGCTGACCAAAGACGAAAGCGTGAAAAGTATGTTCTCTGCAGGCCCTGCGGGTATCCGTACCACTAAGGCATTCTCACAATCCTGCCGTTGGGATTCGCTGGACGTTGATCGTGAAAACGGTTGTATCCGTTCGAAGGAAAACGCCTACAGCCAGGACGGCGGTTTAGCCGTTTTGTACGGTAACTTCGCAGAGAATGGTTGTATCGTGAAAACGGCCGGTGTGGACGAAGGCAGCCTGGTATTCCGTGGCCCTGCAAAAGTATACGAAAGCCAGGATGATGCGGTTGAAGCCATTCTTGGTGGCAAAGTTGTCGCGGGCGACGTGGTTGTTATTCGTTACGAAGGGCCAAAAGGCGGGCCGGGCATGCAAGAAATGCTTTACCCAACAACCTACCTGAAATCGATGGGGCTGGGCAAAGCTTGTGCACTGATCACCGATGGGCGTTTCTCCGGCGGTACTTCTGGTCTTTCAATCGGCCATGTTTCTCCGGAAGCGGCAAGCGGTGGCAATATCGCGCTGATTGAGGATGGCGATATGATTGCTATTGATATCCCATCGCGTGGTATCCAACTGGAATTGTCCGAGCAGCAAATGGCAGCACGTCGTGAAGCGCAAGAAGCTCGCGGTGACAAAGCCTGGACTCCACGTGCGCGTGAACGCCAGGTCTCCTTCGCTCTACGCGCTTACGCAATGCTTGCCACCAGTGCCGATAAAGGCGCGGTGCGCGATAAAAGTAAGCTTGGAGGCTAATGATGGCCGAGTCACAACCGCTACCTGACGCCCCTTGCGGGGCGGAATATCTGCGAGCCGTGCTGCGCGCCCCGGTTTACGAAGTCGCGCAGGTCACGCCATTACAGAAGATGGAAAAGCTCTCATCGCGTCTGGATAACGTCATTCTGGTGAAACGTGAAGACCGGCAGCCGGTGCATAGTTTCAAACTGCGCGGCGCATACGCGATGATTGCCGGGCTGAATAGCGAGCAAAAAGCCAGTGGTGTGATTACGGCTTCGGCTGGCAACCACGCCCAGGGTGTTGCGCTTTCCTCAACGCGTTTAGGTATCAAATCTCTGATTGTTATGCCGGTTACCACGGCTGACATCAAAGTGGATGCTGTCAGAGCGTTTGGTGGGGAAGTGCTGCTACATGGCGCAAACTTTGATGAAGCGAAAGCGCGCGCAATCGAGCTTTCGCAGCAGCAGGGTTTCACTTACGTTCCTCCGTTTGACCACCCGGCAGTGATTGCCGGGCAGGGCACGCTGGCGCTGGAACTGCTGCAGCAAGATGCACATATCGATCGTATATTTGTTCCGGTTGGTGGCGGCGGTTTAGCGGCAGGTGTCGCGGTGCTTATCAAACAGCTGATGCCACAAATCAAAGTGATTGCCGTTGAAGCGGAAGATTCAGCTTGCCTGAAAGCCGCGCTGGATGCAGGAAAGCCGGTAGATTTGGCGCGTGTAGGTCTGTTCGCTGAAGGTGTGGCGGTTAAACGCATCGGCGATGAAACATTCCGTCTGTGCCAGGAATATCTCGACGACATTATCACCGTGGATAGCGATGCGATTTGCGCTGCGATGAAAGATCTGTTCGAAGATGTTCGTGCGGTCGCTGAACCGTCTGGTGCGCTGGCGCTGGCGGGGATGAAAAAGTATATCCAGCAGCATCAGATCTGTGGTGAACGCCTTGCTCACGTGCTTTCTGGCGCGAACGTGAACTTCCACGGTTTGCGTTATGTCTCTGAACGCTGCGAGTTGGGCGAACAGCGTGAAGCGCTGCTGGCGGTGACCATTCCTGAGCAACAGGGCAGCTTCCTGAAATTCTGCCAGGTGCTTGGCGGGCGTTCGGTTACGGAATTTAATTATCGTTATTCAAGCTCGTCAGAGGCCTGCATTTTTGTGGGTGTTCGTTTAACGCGCGGCCTGGAAGAGCGGCAGGAAATTATCGCGCTGCTTAACGAAGGCGGCTATGGTGTTGTCGATTTGTCTGACGACGAGATGGCGAAACTGCATGTGCGCTACATGGTGGGTGGGCGTCCGTCTAAACCACTGCGTGAGCGGTTGTACAGTTTCGAATTCCCGGAATCACCGGGCGCTTTGCTGAAATTCCTGCAAACACTGGGTACACACTGGAATATTTCGCTGTTTCATTACCGCAGCCACGGTACGGATTATGGCCGAGTGCTAGCGGCGTTCGAACTGGGCGACAATGAGCCAGATTTCGAAACCCGGCTCAATGAGCTGGGCTACGACTGCCATGACGAAACCAGTAACCCAGCGTTCCGCTTCTTCCTTGCAGGTTAGTGACTACCGGGCAGTAATTTCCAGAATGCATGTACAAGCGGCTCATTGAGCCGCTTTTTTTGTACGCAAACGCCCAGTTCAAACGGCGTGGTTTCATCGTTTCGTTCCAGAATCTGCACGCGGTTGCGCACCGGCTCAGGGCTGTTCTCCAGCACGATTTCAGGGATCAGTGCGACACCACAGCCCAGCGCCACCATTGAAACCATCGCTTCATGCCCTGCCACCGTTGCATAAATAAATGGGTTACTGATTTTATGACGGCGAAACCACAATTCAATGCGGCGGCGAACTGGCCCCTGGTCTGGCAGAATAAACGGAATTTTGGCCCAGTCGGGATCGGGCTGGTTCACCTGCGCACGAACCGGGCAGGGCAATGCCGGCGCGATAAGTGCCACGGATAAGTTATCCAGAATCGAGAAAGCAACGCCGGGCGGTAACATTTCTGGCTTACCGGCGATGGCGAGATCTGCTTCATCGGAGTCCACTTTTTCTACCGCATCGGCGGCATCGCCTGTGGTCAGTTTGATCTCCACATTGGGATGTTCAGCACGGAATCTGTCGAGAATTGGGGGTAAATGACTGTACGCGGCGGTGACCGAGCAAAAAAGATGGAGCTCGCCAGTCAGCGATGGCCCTTCTTGCCCGATGGTGTGGCGCATTTGCTGATACTGCAACAGCGTGTGCTGGGCGAACTGTTTGAGTTGTTCTCCAGCTTCAGTCAGCGTCACGGTGCGGTTATCACGTAAAAACAGAGGTTGGCCGAGATCGTCTTCAAGGCGCTGGATCTGGCGCGAAAGTGTTGAAGGGCTTACGTGCATCGCGCGTGCGCTCCTGCCGAAATGGCGACTTTCAGCAAGGTGGAGAAACGTTTTTAGATCCCGTAAGTCCATGGTCATCAGCCCTCTTTTTTACGTTGCATAAATTGCAACGTCACGTTGTTAATATATCAATTTAAGCAACGCATTTCCTGTCATATAGTGGGTTCATTATCGCAAGCAAGACACGGCTGGCGAACCTTATAAAAGCACAACACAACGACTACGGAGTACCACCACGATGGCTAATTATTTCAACACTTTGAACCTGCGTCAGCAGCTGGCGCAACTGGGTAAATGTCGTTTCATGGGGCGCGCAGAATTCGCCGATGAAGCAAGCTACCTCAAAGGCAAAAAAGTCGTCATCGTCGGCTGTGGCGCACAGGGCCTGAACCAGGGTCTGAACATGCGCGACTCCGGTCTGGATGTTGCTTATGCTCTGCGTGCAGAAGCTATCGCTGAGAAACGTGCTTCATGGCGTAAAGCGACAGAAAACGGTTTTAAAGTTGGTACCTACGAAGAACTGATCCCACAGGCTGACCTGGTTGTTAACCTGACGCCAGACAAGCAGCACTCCGCAGTAGTTAAAGCTGTACAGCCAATGATGAAAGATGGCGCTGCACTGGGTTATTCCCACGGTTTCAACGTGGTTGAAGTGGGTGAGCAAATTCGTAAAGACATCACCGTTGTAATGGTTGCGCCAAAATGTCCGGGTACTGAAGTTCGTGAAGAATACAAACGTGGTTTCGGCGTGCCGACGCTGATTGCAGTTCACCCGGAAAACGATCCGAAAGGCGAAGGCATGGCGATCGCTAAAGCCTGGGCTGCGGCGACTGGCGGTCACCGTGCAGGTGTTCTGGAATCTTCTTTTGTAGCAGAAGTGAAATCTGACCTGATGGGCGAGCAAACTATCCTGTGCGGTATGCTGCAGGCAGGTTCTCTGCTGTGCTTCGATAAGCTGGTGGAAGAAGGCACTGATCCGGCATATGCAGAAAAACTGATTCAGTTCGGCTGGGAAACCATCACCGAAGCGCTGAAACAAGGCGGCATTACACTGATGATGGACCGTTTGTCCAACCCGGCAAAAATCCGTGCTTATGCGTTATCTGAGCAACTGAAAACCATCATGGCTCCGTTGTTCCAGAAACACATGGACGACATCATCTCCGGTGAGTTCTCTTCTGGCATGATGGCTGACTGGGCA
This sequence comes from Buttiauxella noackiae, assembly GCF_000737905.1. Lineage (NCBI taxonomy): Bacteria > Pseudomonadati > Pseudomonadota > Gammaproteobacteria > Enterobacterales > Enterobacteriaceae > Buttiauxella > Buttiauxella noackiae. The sequence continues at coordinate 80,218 of NZ_JPRU01000008.1, read as the reverse complement.
AATGACGATAAGAAACTGCTGACCTGGCGTGAAGAAACCGGCAAAACTGCGTTCGAAACCGCTGCGCAGTTTGACGGCAAAATTTCTGAGCAGGAATACTTTGATAAAGGCGTTCTGATGATCGCTATGGTTAAAGCGGGCGTTGAGCTGGCATTCGAAACCATGGTTGATGCAGGTGTCATTGAAGAGTCTGCTTACTACGAATCACTGCACGAGTTGCCGCTGATTGCGAACACTATCGCTCGTAAGCGCCTGTACGAAATGAACGTGGTTATCTCTGACACCGCTGAATATGGCAACTATCTGTTCTCTTACGCAGCAGTTCCATTGCTGAAAGAGTTCATGACAACTCTGCAAGCGGGTGATTTGGGCAAAGAAATTCCGGCGGGTGCGGTTGATAATGCGCAACTGCGTGATGTTAACGAAGCGATTCGTAATCATGAAATCGAAACTGTTGGTAAGAAACTGCGTGGTTACATGAAAGATATGAAGCGTATCGCTGTAGCGGGTTAATCGATTTTGTCGGATAGCGCTAGCGCTTATCCGACCTACAAAACAATAAAAGCCCGGTGCGTTTAGTCACCGGGCTTTGTTTTTAGTTTCTGTAGAGAACTTTAATCACATGGTAGCCAAACTGCGTGTGCAGTGGGCCAACGGGCTCAAGCAGTGGGCAAGAGAACACCACTTTATCGAACGCCGGAACCATCTGACCCTGACGGAATTCACCTAAGTGACCACCTTTTTTGCCTGATGGGCAAGTGGAATGCTTTTTAGCCAGTTTTTCGAAGTCGCCGCCATTTTTCAGCTGTTCGAGAATTTCCTGAGCCAGTTTTTCTTCCTTAACAAGGATATGCAATGCTGCCGCGGTTTTTGCCATGATAGTGCCTTGATTGGGTGAATATAAATCTGGCCGCAATAATAGCATGCGTCATGTGATAGCCAAATTTGGTTTACTTGCCTTTTACTTTGCAGCAATCCCTTCTTTACCACTCATTGATACGTCGGGTATATACACTTTGGCTTAGCAGGACAGATGTCCCGTCTGATTGAAGGAATCGGGAGGTAGGCTACTTTTCTAAAGCCCTTCTCCTTATTACGCAGGACGCCCGTCCTGTCTTTCCCGTAATGGAGATCGCTATCATAAACATAATGAAAGAGACTGAATTTTCAGATAGCTGGCTATCAGGTCTGACAAGGGTTGTACGTGATCCAGTGCTGTATGAACTACTAAAAAATTGCCCGCTGGAAATTATGCAGCGCTGGGTTTTTGAAGAAGTACCTCGTGGAGCAATGCTTTGCCGCCAAGGGGATAAATGCCAGCGTTTTTCATTAATTGTTGCTGGTGAAGTTGACGTCTTTTTTGAAGCTGAGGATGGCCGCCGTTATCGACAGGCTCGTTATAACAAAGGTGACATGTTAGGTGAGTTGGAAATCTTTGAGTCACGGCACTACATCTGCTCAGTTTCTGCCGTAACTAATACCCAAATATTGAGCTTATCGCAGACACATTTTTGCCGTTGGTTAGCACTGGATAATTATTTTAATCAGCGGATGCTGAGATTTTTCAGCCAGCAATATTACCAGCTATCCAGAAAGGCAAGCAGCGACAATCTTTATTCACTTCATCAGCGGGTTTGTCAGGCGCTCTGGCAGAGGTTTCAACAGCAGCAGACGACAGAAATTTTTATTGATAAACAAAACATCAGCCAGGAATTTGCAGCCACAACGCGCAGTATTAATCGCATCTTACATGACCTGAAATCGCTTCGGATTATTGATACCGAAGGAGAAAGAGTTTTATTGCTGGCTCCTGAGCAACTCAAGCAGGAGGCAAATATCTAAATAAAGGGAAAGATAAGGAGAGGCATGATGTCGCTTCAGCCACATATTCGGCTTGAAAATAATATGACGAATGCGAAGTACGCATTGCTACCGGGTGACCCGGAGCGGGTCGATCGTATAGCCTGCTTTCTGGATAACCCTGAGAAATTGGGTCAAAACCGTGAGTTTCGAGCTGTACGCGGCTGGTTTCAGGGTATTGAAATTCTTGTGCTATCCACGGGTATTGGTGGCCCGTCAACGGCGATAGCCATTGAAGAGCTGTGCCAGATTGGTGTGAAAACGATGATACGTATTGGCAGCTGCGGTGCGTTGCAGGATGACCTGGCACTGGGGAATATCGTTATCGCTCACGGTGCGGTTGCGGATGATGGCACCAGCAGAACCTATACGCCAGCTTGTTATCCGGCCTGCGCCGATCCGCTGTTTACCGCAACGTTAGTCCAGCAGGCAAAACAGATGGGTGTCCCCGCCGTTTATGGACTGGTGCGTAGTCATGACAGCTTTTATACCGAGCGAGAAGCGCAACTGGATGCTGAATGGTCAGCGCGAGGGATTCTTGGTGCGGATATGGAGAGTGCCGCGCTGATGGTTGTTGGAGCATTACGCGGACTGCGCACGGCGTCACTGTTGAACGTGGTTGTCGAGCATAACGGTTGCCTGGGTAGCAGTATCAACGACTATGTGCAGCAGGAAGCTTTGTGTCTGGAGGGTGAAGAGCGACAAATCCTGCTGGCACTACGTGCAATCTATGCTGATAGTCAGCAAGGAGAAAAATAATGGATTTTTTCAGTATTAACAATGTGATGGTCACGATTCCTTTGGGCGAAGGTGGTTATGCACTGTCGTGGATTGAAGCGGTTGGTACGCTGTTTGGCTTGCTATGTATCTGGTTTGCCAGCAAGGAAAAAATCATCAACTACTTGTTTGGGTTGATTAACGTCACGCTGTTTGCGGCTATCTTCTTCCAAATCCAGCTTTATGCCAGCTTGCTGTTGCAGGTGTTCTTTTTTGCAGCCAACATCTATGGATGGTACGCCTGGAGTCGGCAGACCGAAAATAACGAGGCCGCGCTGAAGGTTCGTTGGTTATCTCGTCAGCAAACCGTCGTACTGGGTGCGATTTGTATTGTGGCAATTTTGCTGATGACGTTATTTATCGACCCAGTGTTTGCGGCGCTAACCCATATGATGATTTCCATCTTGCAGGCCGTGGGTATATCCGTAGCGATGCCAGAACTGCAACCTGATGCGATGCCGTTATGGGACTCAACCATGCTGGTGCTTTCGATAGTGGCAATGGCGCTCATGACCCGTAAATATGTGGAAAACTGGCTGCTGTGGGTCGTGATTGACGTGATAAGCGTGGTTATCTATGCCATTCAGGGTGTTTACGCGATGTCGCTTGAGTATGTTCTGTTGACGGCAATTGCGATTATGGGCTCATGTAGTTGGGTTGCCCGTGCAAAACGTAATGGCTATACGCCTCTGGCTTCTGCCGCTTCCTGATTTTTCGGGCAGCTCGATTGGGCTGCCCGCTGCATCATCCGACCCACTTCTGCTACAATCCTTCCCCCGTTCGAAGATTGAGCAATACATCATGCGTTTAAACCCTGGCCAACAACAAGCCGTCGAATTTGTCACTGGACCCTGCCTGGTTCTGGCTGGTGCAGGCTCGGGCAAAACGCGTGTCATTACCAATAAAATGGCCTATTTGATCCGCGAATGCGGTTATCAGGCTAAGCATATCGCGGCGGTTACCTTTACCAATAAGGCGGCGCGTGAGATGAAAGAACGTGTGGCGCAAACGCTGGGGCGCAAAGAATCGCGCGGTTTGCTGATCTCCACTTTCCACACACTGGGGCTTGAGATCATCAAACGTGAGTTTGCCGCGTTGGGGATGAAATCGAATTTCTCCTTGTTTGATGACACCGACCAGACAGCGTTGCTCAAAGAGCTGACTGAAGGTTTGCTCGAAGATGATAAGACATTATTGCAGCAGTTGATCTCGACGATCTCAAACTGGAAAAATGATCTGATGACGCCTTCGCAGGCGGCTGCCCAGGCAAAAGGCGAGCGCGATCGAATCTTTGCTCACTGTTACGGGCTTTACGATACCCACCTCAAATCCTGCAACGTGCTGGATTTTGACGATCTGATTTTGCTGCCGACGCTGCTTTTGCAGCGTAATGAAGAAGTGCGCGAGCGTTGGCAAAATCGCATCCGCTATTTGCTGGTGGATGAATACCAGGACACCAACACCAGCCAATATGAACTGGTGAAGCTGCTGGTGGGAGCGCGAGCAAGATTTACCGTGGTGGGCGATGACGATCAGTCTATTTACTCCTGGCGCGGCGCACGGCCGCAAAACCTCGTTTTACTAAGCCAGGATTTCCCAGAACTTCAGGTTATTAAGCTTGAGCAGAACTACCGTTCTTCCGGGCGCATTCTGAAAGCGGCGAATATTCTGATCGCCAATAACCCACACGTTTTTGAAAAACGCCTTTTTTCTGAGCTGGGTTACGGCGCGGAGCTAAAAGTGGTGACGGCTAACAATGAAGATCATGAAGCCGAACGCGTTACCGGCGAGCTCATCGCCCATCACTTTATTAATAAAACCAACTACAAAGATTACGCCATTTTATATCGCGGCAATCACCAGTCGCGCGTTTTCGAAAAGATGCTGATGCAGAACCGCATTCCGTATCGTATCTCTGGCGGCACGTCATTCTTCTCACGCCCTGAAATCAAAGATTTGCTGGCTTATCTGCGCGTGCTGACCAACCCGGATGACGACAGTGCATTCATGCGGATTGTGAATACGCCGAAGCGCGAAATCGGCCCGGTGACCATGCAAAAGCTGGGAACCTGGGCGACGCAGCGCAATAAAGGTTTGTTCGGCGCAAGTTTTGATATGGGCCTGAGCCAGACGCTGAATGGCCGCGGTCTTGAGTCGTTGCAGCGTTTTACTCACTGGCTGCGCGATGTTGCGACGCTGGCCGAACGCGAACCGATTGCTGCGGTGCGGGATTTGATTCACGGCATCGACTATGAAAGCTGGCTGTATGAAACCTCGCCCAGCCAGAAAGCTGCTGAAATGCGCATGAAGAACGTCAATCTCCTGTTTAGCTGGATGACGGAAATGCTGGAAGGCTCGGAAATTGATGAGCCGATGACGCTTACCCAAGTTGTCACCCGCTTTACGCTGCGCGATATGATGGAACGCGGCGAGAGTGATGAAGATACGGACCAGGTGCAATTGATGACCCTTCATGCTTCGAAGGGGCTGGAGTTCCCGTACGTATTTTTAGTAGGGATGGAAGAGGGCATTTTGCCGCATCAGAGCAGCATTGATGAAGATAATATTGATGAAGAACGCCGTCTGGCTTACGTGGGGATTACTCGTGCGCAGAAAGAGCTAACCTTTACGCTTTGCAAAGAGCGACGTCAGTATGGTGAATTGATCCGCCCGGAACCGAGCCGTTTCTTGCTGGAATTGCCACAAGATGATTTGCAGTGGGAGACGGAACGCAAAGTCGTTTCCGCTGAAGAGCGTATGACAAAAGGGCAGAGTAATGTTGCCAACATCCGTGAAATGCTGGCAAAAGCGCGTAAAAGCTGAGTTATTTAATCATTAAAGGCCAGTGGACGTAACTCTGCCACAGGCTTTCTTGTGCCAGCAGTTCAGCACCCAGAGGGTGGCATTCGAGCCATTTTTCGGGGAGTTCAAGATTCAGGGATTCATCTTTAACTTTCAGCGTAATTTCCGGCAGGATGTCATCCCGGCGGCGGCTGGCGAAGATAATCGCCAGGCGTAGCAGGCGGCAAAGATGTTCCGCAATTCGTGGTGGTACCGCGTTCTGCTGGTGGAGAGAGGAGAGATCGACTGGGTTTGTTTGGTTTAACATTAGTGTTGCCAGCAGTTTTTTCTGCGCTGGCGTATATCCTGGAAGATCAAGGTTCTTAACCAGATAGGCAGCATGTTGTGGTGCTTGTTTGAAATCAATACTCAGACCAATTTCATGGAGCAATGCTGCACTGCTGAGCATTTCTATGCTGAGTGGTGTCAGGTTCCATGAATCCGTAACTTGGTTGGCGAGAGCCTGAGCGAGCTGTTGTACACGCTCTGCCTGACCGGTATCGACCATAAAACGACGTTGGATGTTGCGGATGGTGCGGCTTCTGATTTCCTGATTAACGGACAAGTGAAGCATTCCGTAGACCAGACCTTCACGCAGCGCGCCGCCGGCAAGCGTCATGCAGTTAATCGATAACTCTTCGAAAATGGCGATTAAAATAGCCAGGCCGCTTGGGAATACCAGCGCTCTTTCCAGCGTTAAACCTTCAATTTCCAGCTCTTCAAGACGCCCGCATTGAATCGCTCTTTGCTTCAACTGTTGTAGTTTGGCAAGTGTAATGCGTTCATCCATTCCCTGCGCCATCATGATTTCTTGTAGTGCTTGCACGGTGCCTGATGCACCAACACATACTTTCCAACCATGATGTTTTAGCTGGTCGCACACAGGACGAAGCACTTCTTTTGCCGCGAGTTCGGCTGCATCAAAGTTTTCTTGCGCTAAGTTTCGGTCAGCGAAGAAACGCTCAAGCCAGGTCACGCAGCCCATCGACAAACTAAATAATGCGGTGGCTTGTGCTCCCGTTCCTGTAACCAGTTCGGTGCTGGCACCACCGATATCAACGACTAAACGCTGATCGGCTCCACCTGTAGTATGAGCAACACCCTGATAAATCAGTCGTGCTTCTTCTTCACCATGGATAATTTGCACCGGACAGCCGAGAATTACTTCAGCCTGCTGGATGAATTCACTGGCATTTGTGGCAAGGCGGAGTGTCGCGGTTGCGACAACACGAATTTGGGTTTGAGGAATATCTTGAAGGCGTTCAGCAAACAAGCGCAGGCATTGCCACCCGCGCTCCATTGCTTCACGTGAAAGCGTATTATCGCTGCTTAAACCAGCAGCAAGACGTACTTTTCGTTTAATCCGAGCAAGGGTTTGTATGCTCCCTGCCACCTCACGTACAACCAACATATGAAAGCTATTAGAGCCTAAATCTATTGCAGCATACAGCGAGGTGGAGCTGAGCATAAATTTTTAACCTGTGCGACGGCGATTACCACGAGGAGCGCCACCATTACGGCGAGGACCGTTACCCGGACGGGCACGAGTCAGACGTTTCGGTGGAGGAAGTTCGCTTAACAGTGCTTCAGTTTTGTACTTGCTGACCGGAATTGAGTGACCAATGTAAGTCTCAATTGCAGACAGATTCAACGCATAGTCTTCGCATGCAAGACTGATGGAATGACCACTTTCGCCAGCACGACCGGTACGGCCAATACGGTGAACGTAATCTTCGCAGTCATCCGGGAGGTCGTAGTTGAAAACGTGAGTTACTAACGGGATATGCAGACCACGGGCGGCAACATCGGTTGCAACCAGAATATCCAGATCGCCACGAGTGAATTCTTCAAGGATGCGCAGGCGTTTTTTCTGAGCAACATCGCCAGTTAAAAGACCAACGCGGTGGCCGTCTGCTGCAAGGTGGCCCCAAATATCTTCACAACGATGTTTAGTGTTAGCAAAAATAATTGCGCGATCTGGCCACTCTTCTTCAATAAGAGTCTGCAGCAGGCGCATTTTTTCTTCGTTGGAAGGGTAGAACAGCTCTTCCTGGATGCGGTGACCCGTTTTTTGCTCCGGTTCAACTTCCACGTATTCCGCGTTGTTCATTTGCTCGAACGCCAGTTCACGCACTCGATAAGAAAGTGTGGCAGAGAACAGCATGTTCAGGCGTTGTGTTACCGGCGGCATACGGCGGAACAACCAGCGAATATCTTTAATAAAGCCCAGATCGTACATACGATCGGCTTCATCCAGCACCACAACCTGAATTGCGCCTAAGTTAATGTGGTTTTGCTTGGCATAATCAATCAAACGACCAGTTGTGCCGATAAGAATATCAACACCGCTTTCCAGCACTTTAAGCTGTTTATCGTAGCCGTCGCCACCGTACGCCAGGCCGAGTTTAAGGCCGGTCGATTGTGCTAGTGGCTCTGCGTCAGAGTGAATTTGTACTGCCAGTTCACGAGTCGGCGCCATAATTAAAGCACGCGGCTGGTTCACCTGGCGATTCTCTGGAACCGGGTGAGAGAGTAAATAATGGAACGTTGACGTTAAAAACGCCATCGTTTTGCCAGTACCGGTTTGCGCCTGCCCTGCAACGTCACGATTCGCTAGTGTCAGCGGTAGTGCCAGTGCTTGAATAGGGGTGCAGTTATGGAACCCTTTATTTTCAAGGGCTTCAATCACCTTAGGGTGCAGGGCGAAGTCGGAAAACTTCTGTTCGGTCAAATGTGTTTTGCTCATAGTGTGGTAGAATATCAGCTAACTATTGCTTTACGAAAGCGTATCCGGTGAAATAAAGTCAACCTTAAGTTGGTTAATGCTACACCAACAAGGTAGACATAATCCTGCGGAGTAGAACATGAGCGATAAAATTATTCACCTGACTGACGACAGTTTCGACACGGACGTGCTAAAAGCTGATGGGTTGATTCTGGTTGATTTCTGGGCAGAGTGGTGTGGTCCATGCAAGATGATCGCCCCGATTCTTGATGAAATCGCTGATGAATATCAGGGCAATCTGACCGTTGCTAAACTGAATATCGATCAGAACCCGGGCACTGCACCAAAATATGGTATCCGTGGTATCCCAACTCTGTTGCTGTTCAAGAACGGTGAAGTGGCTGCTACCAAAGTTGGCGCATTGTCCAAAGGCCAGTTAAAAGAGTTCCTCGACGCTAATCTGGCATAATGGAATCTCAGCCGGTGCGTGCGTGGCTCGCAATTTTTTGTGAGCCGCTGGACGCCCGGCGTCAGTCATGCTAAGTTACTTTTACTGCATTTAGAACTTGCCTTGTAGTTTGACTCTTTGTACTACCCAATGCTCCCACAAGTTGCCATTAATTCTCTACACAGTGCAGTGCGCACGTGGTTGCATAATCGATTTCGGGCGTATCACCCATTCCGTCGTGTCGTTTCAGTTCTGCGTTTTTCCTATGACCAGACAGCGATAAGACATGTGGTGGTGGCCATTAAACAGGCATGGATGATCCTGCCATACCATTCACGATACATGTTCGAGATTTACCCCGAGTTTAAGAACCCACCATTATGAATCTTACCGAATTAAAGAATACGCCGGTTTCTGAGCTGATTACTCTCGGCGAAAATATGGGGCTGGAAAACCAAGCCCGTATGCGCAAGCAGGACATTATTTTCTCCATCCTGAAGCAACATGCGAAGAGTGGTGAAGATATCTTTGGTGACGGTGTACTGGAGATATTGCAGGATGGATTTGGTTTCCTCCGCTCTGCAGACAGCTCCTACCTCGCCGGTCCTGATGACATCTACGTTTCTCCCAGCCAAATCCGCCGTTTCAACCTCCGCACAGGGGATACCATCTCCGGTAAGATTCGCCCGCCGAAAGAAGGTGAACGTTACTTTGCACTGCTGAAAGTAAACGAAGTCAACTACGACAAGCCGGAAAACGCGCGTAGCAAAATCCTGTTCGAAAACTTAACCCCGCTGCATGCTAACTCTCGTTTACGCATGGAACGTGGTAACGGTTCTACCGAAGACTTAACTGCGCGTGTACTGGATCTGGCATCGCCAATCGGTCGCGGTCAGCGTGGCCTGATTGTGGCGCCGCCGAAAGCCGGTAAAACCATGCTGCTGCAAAACATTGCGCAGAGCATTGCTTACAACCACCCTGACTGTGTGTTGATGGTTCTGCTGATCGACGAACGTCCGGAAGAAGTGACCGAGATGCAACGTCTGGTTAAAGGTGAAGTTGTTGCTTCTACCTTTGATGAGCCAGCATCTCGCCACGTTCAGGTTGCCGAAATGGTTATCGAGAAAGCGAAGCGTCTGGTTGAGCATAAGAAAGACGTTATTATTCTGCTCGACTCGATCACTCGTCTGGCACGTGCGTACAACACCGTTGTACCTGCATCAGGTAAAGTATTAACTGGTGGTGTGGACGCTAACGCCCTGCATCGTCCAAAACGCTTCTTCGGTGCTGCACGTAACGTAGAAGAGGGTGGTAGTCTGACTATTATCGCTACAGCGTTGGTTGATACCGGTTCTAAAATGGATGAAGTTATCTACGAAGAATTTAAAGGTACCGGCAACATGGAACTGCATCTGGCGCGTAAAATCGCTGAGAAACGTGTGTTCCCTGCTATCGATTACAACCGTTCAGGTACGCGTAAAGAAGAGTTACTTACTACCCAGGAAGAACTGCAGAAAATGTGGATCCTGCGTAAAATCATCCACCCAATGGGTGAGATTGATGCAATGGAATTCCTCATCAACAAATTAGCGATGACGAAAACCAACGAAGACTTCTTTGATATGATGAAGCGCTCGTAAGTAACAAAAACTCGGGGAACGCCACGCTTAGACGTGGCGTTTTTCATTTCTGGTATATAATCCATAGTTATTGAATGAAAGTTGTATGTTTTTATGGAGTTACCTGCATGCAAGCAGCTTTGATACAATAATCGGCTCATGAATTTTTTTGGCATGTTTTTTGCTTTGTAGTTTACATGATTTCACAGAGAGCCATTTATTGTGAACTTACTCAGTCTGAGTACAGACCTCATCCTTGTCTTTGTTTTCACTCTTGTCTTTTTATTCTTTGCTCGTAAAGCAGCAAAGCATATTGGCCTGGTGGATAGACCAAATTACCGCAAGCGGCATCAGGGGTTGATTCCTCTGGTGGGGGGCATTTCTGTATATGTTGGTATCTGCTTTGCTTTTTTAGCCTCCTGGTTGTCTTCCAGCTACTATGTTCCCCATGCACGTCTCTATTTAGGCTGTGCGGGTGTTTTAGTGCTTGTCGGAGGTCTTGACGACCGTTTCGACATTAGCGTTAAATTTCGCGCCTTTACGCAGGCATTTGTTGCTATCGTTATGATGGTATATGCCGAACTCTATCTTTCTAACTTTGGCTATATTTTAGGCTCGTGGGAGTTTCTTCTCGGCCCATTTGGATATATTGTCACGCTGTTTGCGGTATGGGCTGCCATCAACGCCTTCAACATGGTTGATGGTATTGATGGCCTATTAGGTGGGCTTTCTAGCGTCTCTTTTGCTGCCTTGGGTATCATTCTTATCTTGGATGGACAAACCAGCCTTGCGATGTGGTGTTTCGCTATGATCGCAGCCATTCTTCCTTATATTTTGCTGAACCTTGGCGTTCTTGGCCGTCGATATAAAGTTTTCATGGGCGATGCAGGAAGTACGTTTATCGGATTCACTCTGATTTGGATGCTATTGCAAACAACACAAGGGAGTTCTCATCCGATTAACCCCGTTACTGCGCTGTGGATTATTGCCATCCCATTAATGGACATGATTGCTATCATGTATCGACGACTCCGAAAAGGGTTAAGCCCATTTTCGGCAGATCGACAACATATTCACCATCTCATAATGCGAGCAGGCTTTACTTCCCGGCAGGCATTTACATTGATTACTCTGGCTGCGGCATTGCTGGCAAGTATCGGGGTTACTGCTGAATATGTTGAAGTTATACCCGAATGGGTGATGTTGGCATTATTTTTGCTTGCATTTGTTCTCTATGATTACTGCATTAAGCGCGCCTGGAAAGTGGCTCGCTTTATAAGACGTCATAAACGTCGTCAACGTCGTAACAGCAGCATTTCTTAATTCTGAATGTAATTGGGGAAGTGATGAAACAAAACGTGCCAGGAAATAACCCGGGAATGGTAGACAACGAGTTGGACATTCGTGGTTTGTTCCGGACACTGTGGCAAGGAAAGCTGTGGATTGTTGGTCTGGCAGTGTTGTTTGCGGCCATTGCATTCATCTACACCTTCTTTGCCAGGCAGGAGTGGAGTGCTAACGCGATAACCGATCGCCCAACAGTTAACATGATGGGTGGATATTATTCGCAACAGCAATTCCTACGTAATCTTGATGCTAAAGCTAATATGGTTTCTGTCGATCAGCCTTCGGTGATGGATGAAGCCTATAAAGAGTTCATCATGCAGTTATCTGCATATGATACTCGTCGTGATTTTTGGCTACAGACTGACTATTACAAACAGCGTCAGGTTGGCAACAGTAAAATTGATGCCGCTTTGCTTGATGAACTGGTTGATAATATTCAGTTTTCAGCTGGTGATGCCACGCGCAATATCAGTGATAGCGTGAAACTTATTGCAGAAACAGCTGCTGATGCGAATAACTTGCTGCGCCAGTACGTTGCTTTTGCCAGCCAGCGTGCTGCGAGCCATCTAAACGAAGAACTGACGGGCGCCTGGTCGGCACGTACAATCCAGATGAAAGCACAAGTTAAGCGTCAGGAAGCGGTGGCTCAGTCAATTTTCGACCGCAAAGTGCACAGTGTGGAACAAGCGCTGAAGATTGCGCAGCAGCAAAATATTGCAAAGAGTGAAACTGAAGTTCCTGCCGATGAGTTGCCTGATTCTGAAATGTTCATGTTAGGACGCCCTATGCTGCAAGCTCGTCTTGAAAGCCTGCAAGCTGTCGGTCCGAGTTACAGCATCGACTACGACCAGAATCGAGCCATGCTGGCGACTTTGAACGTTGGGCCAACGCTTGATGCGCGTTTCCAGACATATCGCTATTTACGTACCCCTGAAGAACCTGTGAAGCGTGATAGTCCACGCCGGGCATTCTTGATGATTATGTGGGGTATGGTTGGGGCCCTGATTGGCGCGGGTGTGGCATTAGCTCGCCGTCCAAAATATTTGTAACGCCCTTACCCGGTGAAGGCTCGATGGACGGCCTTCACCTTTTTTAACAAAAGAGAATTGCTGTGAAAGTGTTAACTGTTTTTGGCACGCGCCCGGAAGCTATTAAAATGGCTCCTCTGGTCGATGCGTTGGCAAAAGACGCGTTTTTTGACGCAAGAGTATGCGTGACAGCGCAGCATCGTGAGATGTTGGATCAAGTGCTGAATTTATTTTCTATCGAGACGGATTATGATTTAAACATCATGAAACCGGGGCAGGGACTTACGGAAATTACCTGCCGCATTCTCGAAGGACTGAAGCCGATCCTTGAGTCATTCAAGCCTGATGTTGTGCTGGTTCATGGTGATACTACGACTACAGTTGCCACTAGTCTTGCCGCATTTTATCAGCGCATTCCTGTCGGTCATGTTGAAGCAGGTCTGCGTACTGGAGACCTTTACTCTCCGTGGCCGGAAGAGGCGAACAGAACTTTGACCGGGCATTTGGCTATGTATCACTTCGCCCCAACCGAGAATTCTCGACAAAACTTATTACGTGAAAATATCAGTGACAATAAGATTTTCGTCACCGGTAATACGGTGATTGATGCGCTGATTTCTGTTCGCGATCGCGTACTTGCCGATGATGCTTTGCATAGTTCTCTTGCGCAGTGTTATCCATTCCTGGATAGCAGCAAAAAGCTGATTTTGGTCACTGGCCACCGTCGTGAAAGCTTTGGTGATGGTTTTGAGCGCATTTGCCACGCACTGGCACAGATTGCCAAAGAAAACAGTGACGTCCAGATTGTTTACCCTGTGCACCTGAACCCGAATGTCAGCGAGCCTGTGACGCGCATTCTTGGCGATGTCAAAAATGTGGTGCTGATTGACCCACAAGAATATTTACCGTTTGTCTACTTGATGAACCATGCATATCTGATTCTGACTGACTCAGGTGGCATTCAGGAAGAAGCACCGTCATTGGGTAAACCGGTGTTAGTCATGCGTGATACCACTGAGCGCCCTGAAGCCGTTGATGCAGGAACCGTTCGTCTGGTCGGTACGGATACACAAGAAATTGTTCGCCAGGTTACGCGCTTATTGAAAGACGAAAATGAATATCAAGTTATGAGTCGCGCACATAATCCTTATGGTGATGGTAAGGCTTGTGAGCAAATTTTGGCTGCATTGAAAAAGAATCAGGTGACACAACAATGAGTTTTGCAACCATCTCTGTTATTGGTCTGGGTTATATCGGTTTACCAACTGCGGCGGCATTTGCTTCAAAACAGCGAAACGTTGTTGGTATCGATATTAACCAACATGCTGTAGACACCATTAATCGTGGTGCTATTCATATTGTTGAACCAGACCTGGATAAGGTGGTTAAAACGGCTGTAGAAGGCGGATTTTTGCGCGCCAGCATACAGCCTGTTGAAGCTGATGCTTTTTTGATTGCAGTGCCAACGCCTTTCAAAGGCGATCATGAACCTGACATGGTTTTTGTTAAAGCGGCAGCAGAATCTATAGCACCAGTGCTAAAAAAAGGCGCTCTGGTGATTTTGGAATCAACTTCTCCAGTTGGCTCCACCGAACAAATGGCGGGTTGGTTAGCGGATCTGCGTCCTGACCTGACTTTCCCTCACCAGGCTGGCGAAGCAGCAGATATCAATGTTGCCTATTGCCCTGAGCGCGTGTTGCCGGGCCAGGTGATGGTTGAGCTTATCAAAAATGATCGCGTTATTGGCGGCATGACGCCCGTTTGCTCTGCTCGCGCCAGCGAGCTTTACAAAATCTTCCTTGAAGGCGAGTGCGTGGTGACGAATTCCCGCACAGCTGAAATGTGCAAACTAACCGAGAATAGCTTCCGTGATGTGAATATCGCATTCGCCAACGAGCTATCGCTGATTTGTGCGGCTCAAGAGATCAACGTATGGGAGTTGATTCGTCTGGCTAATCGCCATCCGCGAGTCAATATTCTGCAACCTGGCCCGGGAGTTGGTGGGCACTGTATTGCCGTTGATCCCTGGTTTATCGTTGCTCAAAACCCTGAACAAGCGCAGCTGATTCGCACTGCACGTGAAGTCAACGATGGCAAACCACACTGGGTAGTAAACCAGGTGAAGGCCGCTGTCGCAGATTGTCTGGCAGAAACGGGTAAACGATCGAGTGAAATTACTATTGCCTGCTTTGGTCTTGCGTTTAAACCCAATATTGATGACTTGCGTGAAAGCCCTGCCATGGAAATCACACAACTTCTGAGCAGCTGGCATAGCGGTACAACACTTGCCGTTGAGCCAAATATCCATGAGTTGCCGAAAAAACTGAGCGGACATTGTGAGTTAGCCACGACAGAAGAGGCTCTTGAACAAGCCGATGTGCTGGTTATGTTGGTTGATCATCAATCGTTCAAAGCCATTCCTGGCGCGCAAGTTCAACAGCGGTGGATTGTTGATACCAAAGGAGTCTGGCGCTAAGTTCCGCCAGCAGCGGGTGAGGCCGATGACGACATTCTCGAATCCTGTTTACGCCCGGATTGAATCTCTTAGTTGGGAAAATCAATTCTTTGCCGTCAACAGCGGAATCCTTCGTATTGAAGATGGTGCGCCACTGCTTACGGCGCAACGTCTTGATACCTTTTCCCGTGTACAGGCGAAAATATCCGGCCAGCAAACCGTCTTGCTGGATGGTTTGCAACTGCTCGGATTTAAGCTGGTTGAAGGAGAAGTTGACCTTGCACTGGCAGTTGGCACGCAAAATGCTGCGACTTCTGTAGAGCTGGCAACAAGTGCTGATATTCCTGTTTTGCGAGATTTGGCCGCTAAAATTTTTACACAAAGCCGCTTTCGTGCACCCTGGTATCAACCCGCTGACAGTGGTCGTTTTTACGCGCAGTGGGTTGAAAACGCTGTGCTGGGCACCTTTGACCATGAATGCCTGTTGTTGAGGAACGGTGGCGCGATTCAGGGCTTTGTGAGCATGCGTCAACTTAATGAGAGCGAGGCGCGAATTGGTTTGTTGGCAGGACGAGGTGTGGGTGGTCAGTTAATGAATGCCGCACGTTTTTGGTGTCAGCAACGCGGAGTAGAAACGCTGCGCGTGGCAACGCAAACCAGTAATACCGCAGCCCTGCGACGTTATATTCAAAGCGGTGCCAATATTGAAAGCACCGCCTTCTGGTTATACAGGTGAAAAAATGATCCCATTTAATGCTCCTCCAGTAGTAGGTACGGAAATCGAATACATGCAGGCTGCAATGGGTAGCGGCAAGCTCTGTGGTGACGGTGGTTTCACCCGTCGTTGTCAGCAATGGATGGAGCATCGCTTCGGCAGCAAAAAAGTTCTGCTCACCCCTTCCTGTACTGCATCGCTGGAAATGGCAGCGTTACTGTTGAATATTGAACCCGGCGATGAAGTGATTATGCCGAGTTATACTTTTGTTTCTACTGCCAACGCTTTTGTGTTGCGTGGTGCAAAAATCGTCTTTGTCGACGTGCGCCCGGACACCATGAATATTGATGAAAAGCTGATTGAAGCGGCAATTACTGAGAAGACTCGCGTGATTGTGCCTGTTCATTACGCTGGTGTAGCTTGTGAAATGGACACCATAATGGCCATTGCCAACAAACATAATCTGTTTGTGGTTGAAGATGCCGCACAAGGCGTGATGTCGACCTACAAAGGCCGCGCATTGGGCTCAATTGGTCATATTGGTTGCTTCAGCTTCCATGAAACCAAAAATTACACGGCAGGTGGTGAAGGTGGTGCGACCCTGATTAACGATCCATCGTTGATTGAGCGCGCAGAAATCATTCGTGAAAAAGGCACTAACCGTAGTCAGTTTTTCCGTGGGCAGGTGGACAAATATACCTGGCGTGATATCGGTTCAAGTTACTTGATGGCCGATCTCCAGGCGGCTTATCTTTGGGCGCAGTTGGAAGCGGCAGAAAAGATTAACCAGCAGCGTCTGAAGCTGTGGCATGCCTATCATGATGCCCTGGCTCCGTTGGCAAAAGCCGGGCGCATTGAACTGCCGTCTGTTCCAAAAGACTGTGTGCAGAATGCGCATATGTTTTATATCAAACTGCGTGATATCGAAGACCGTAGTGCTCTGATCGCGTATCTGAAAGAAGCAGAAATTCTGGCGGTGTTCCACTACATCCCATTGCATGACTGCCCAGCCGGTGAGAAGTTTGGTTACTTCCATGGCGAAGATCGTTTCACTACTCAAGAAAGTGAGCGCCTGCTGCGCTTGCCGCTGTTCTATAACTTATCTCCTGCTAACCAACGTACTGTCATTAATACGTTGTTAAGCTTCTTCTCCTGATATGTCGCTTGCGAAAGCCTCAGTGTGGACCGCCGGGTCCACACTGGTAAAAATCGCTGCCGGTTTGTTGGTGGTAAAGCTGCTCGCTGTGGCATTTGGGCCGAGTGGGGTTGGGCAAGCTGGAAACTTCCGCCAGATGGTTACGGTATTAGGCGTGCTTGCCGGAGCGGGCATCTTCAATGGCGTGACAAAATATGTCGCGCAGTATCACGACCAGCCTGAGCAACTTCGGAAAGTCATTGGTACATCGTCGGCGATGGTTCTGGGCTTCTCCACCCTGTTAGCTATCATTTTTGTGGTTGCAGCAAAGCCAATCAGCATTGGCTTGTTTGGGCATGGCGATTATCAAGGTTTAGTACGTCTGGTGGCGCTAGTTCAGATGGGGATTGCCTGGGCGAACTTGTCGTTAGCCATCATGAAAGGGTTTCGTGATGCTGCCGGTAATGCGCTGGCACTGATTGGTGGCAGTATTATTGGCGTGATTGCCTATTACCTCTGCTATCGCCTCGGCGGCTATCAAGGTGCGTTGTTGGGCCTGGCGTTAGTGCCTGCACTGGTGCTCATTCCTGCGGGGATTATGCTGGTTCGCCGCGAACACGTGCCGCTTAGTTATCTGAAACCGCAGTGGGATAAAGTGTATGCCAGCAGCCTAGGTAAATTCACCATCATGGCGCTAATCACCTCGGTGACACTGCCGGTCGCTTACGTGATGATGCGAAATTTGCTGGCGGCCCACTACAGTTGGGATGATGTCGGGATCTGGCAGGGTGTGAGCAGCATTTCCGATGCTTATCTGCAATTCATCACCGCCTCGTTTAGCGTTTATCTTTTGCCAACGCTCTCGCGCTTAACCAGCAAACATGACATCAGCCGTGAGATTGTTCGTTCCCTGAAGTTCGTTCTGCCCGCTGTAGCTCTGGCAAGTTTCACCGTCTGGCTGTTACGCGACTTCGCGATTTGGCTGCTTTTCTCGCATAAATTTATTGCGATGCGTGATCTCTTCGCCTGGCAGTTGGTAGGCGATGTGCTGAAAGTCGGCTCATATGTGTTTGGATATCTGGTGATAGCGAAAGCATCACTTCGCTTCTATGTTTTGACTGAAATCAGCCAGTTTGCGTTGTTGACTGGTTTTTCACATTGGCTTATACCTGCGCACGGTGCTTTAGGGGCTGCTCAGGCTTATATGGCAACGTATATTATTTATTTCACGCTCTGTTGCAGCGTTTTCCTCATTTATCGTAGACGAGCATGACAACACTGATTCACGTTTTGGGATCGGATATCCCGCATCATAACCAAACGGTGCTGCGCTTCTTCAATGATGCTCTGGCTGCCTCAAATCCGCATGCGCGCCAGTTTATGGTGGTCTCGAAGGACGACTCACTTTTGTCCTCTTTTCCAACTCTTCTTGTGACACTCTATCCAACGAAAAAAGCGTTGGCGCAGGCCGTTGTGGCAAAAGCGCGTGCCAATCGCCAGCAACGCTTTTTCTTTCATGGTCAGTTTAACAGCTCACTGTGGATTGCGTTGCTGACTGGTGGCTTGAAACCAGCTCAGATGAACTGGCACATTTGGGGCGCCGATCTTTACGAGGCCTCAAAAAGTCTCAAGTTTCGGGCGTTTTACTTACTGCGAAGAATTGCGCAGGGCCGAGTGGGGAGAGTGTTTGCAACACGAGGTGACCTGAATTATTTCCATCAGCACCACCCGCAGGTTCCAGGGGAGTTAATTTACTTTCCGACGCGTATGGACCCGTCTCTCAATACTCTGGCCAGCAGTGAAGAAAAAGTTGGCAAAATGACGATTCTGGTAGGTAACTCTGGCGATCGTAGCAACCAGCATATTGCAGCATTAAAAGCGATTCATACTCAGTTTGGTGATTCGGTGCGCGTGGTCGTGCCGATGGGCTATCCAACCAATAATGACGCTTACATCAATGAAGTTCAGCAAGCTGGACTTGCGCTATTTAGTAAAGAAAACCTACATATACTGAAGGAAAGCATGGGCTTTGATGATTATCTGGCTCTTTTGCGCCAGTGCTCGCTGGGCTATTTCATTTTTGACCGCCAGCAAGGTATTGGCACGCTTTGTTTGCTGATTCAGGCGGGTATTCCTTGCGTATTGAGTCGTAAAAATCCTTTCTGGCAGGATATGACTGAGCAGTATATTCCGGTGTTGTTTGCAGGCGATCTGCTTGATGAGTCGGTGGTGCGCGAAGCACAGCGTCAATTACGCTTACTGGACAAGCAACAGATTGCTTTCTTTAACCCTAATTATATAGACGGCTGGAAGCGGGCGCTGGACGTAGCATCAGGAGAAGGCGCATGAGTTTGCTGGAGTTTGGCGGTTTATTTGCGGTCTGGTTTTTATCAGTGATGTTCATTGGTATTTTAACGTACCAGGAATTCCGCCGGGTGCGTTTCAATTTCAATGTGTTCTTCTCATTACTGTTTTTGCTGACGTTTTTCTTTGGCTTCCCCTTCACCTGTACGTTGGTATTTCGTTTCGGGGTCTCGGTTGTACCGGCAGATGTACTGTTGCAAGCGCAACTCGCTGCCGTTTGCTTCTATGGTATTTACTATGTCGCCTACAAAACACGGTTGCGGGAGAAGCGAACTACAGAGGTTCGGCGTCAGTTGTTTACTATGAACCGTGTTGAAACTCACCTGACATGGGCAATGCTGATGGTGGTGGCGCTGGTGAGTGTTGGCATCTTCTTTATGCATAACGGTTTTTTACTGTTTAAGTTGCATTCATACAGTCAGATCTTCTCGAGTGAAGTGTCAGGTGTTGCGTTAAAACGTTTCTTCTACTTTTTCATCCCTGCGATGCTGGTGGTCTATTTTCTTAAGCAAGATGGCCGTGCCTGGATGTTTTTCCTGGTGAGCACCGTGGCGTTTGGTCTGCTGACCTACATGATTGTTGGTGGGACTCGGGCCAATATTATCATCGCGTTCGCCATCTTTTTGTTCATCGGTATTATTCGCGGCTGGATCTCGCTGTGGATGCTGGCGGCGGCGGGTGTATTTGGCATCGTAGGTATGTTCTGGCTGGCATTGAAACGTTATGGGCTTAACGTCAATGGTGAAGAGGCGTTTTACACCTTCTTGTACCTGACTCGCGATACCTTTTCACCCTGGGAAAATTTAGGGTTGCTGCTGCAGAATTACGACAAAATTGAGTTCCAGGGTCTGGCACCAATCGTACGTGATTTCTATGTCTTTATTCCGACGTGGTTATGGCCTGGCCGTCCGGGGATTGTCCTGAATAGTGCGAACTACTTTACCTGGGAAGTTCTTAACAACCACTCTGGTCTGGCAATTTCACCAACGTTAATCGGTTCACTGGTGGTTATGGGCGGCGTGTGGTTTATCCCATTAGGCGCAGTTGTAGTCGGACTGATTATTAAATGGTTCGACTGGTTGTATGACCTGGGTAATCGTGAGACCAACAAGTACAAAGCCGCCATTTTGCATAGTTTCTGCTTTGGGGCGATTTTTAACATGATTGTTTTGGCACGTGAGGGATTGGACTCTTTTGTCTCCCGAGTAGTGTTTTTCATGGTTATCTTTGGTGTCTGTTTGCTGTTTGCGAAGCTGCTTTACTGGCTATTTGATAGCGCGGGGTTGATACATCAACGTCTACGCCGTTCACCGCAAGTTGTTTCTGGCTCTCAAAATGTATCGCAGGGAATATCATGACAGAACTCACGACAGCCCCTTCTTATACGATTCGTGGCTTGAGCCTTCTGGGCTGGCGCGATATGCAGCATGCATTGGATTATCTCTACGCAGGAGGTGAGCTGCGTAGCGGTACGCTGGTTGCGATTAATGCTGAGAAAATCCTTACCGCGGAACGTGATCAAGAAGTACGAACGTTAATCGATAACGCAGAATACAAATACGCTGACGGTATCAGTGTGGTGCGCTCGATTCGCAAAAAGTTTCCAGGTGCCGTTGTGTCGCGCGTTCCGGGAGCCGATCTCTGGGAAGCTTTAATGCAACGTGCAGGTGGAGAAGGTACTCCGGTTTTCCTGATCGGTGGTAAACCTGAAATACTGGCGCAAACCGAAGCCAAACTGCGTAAGCAGTGGAACGTCAATATTGTTGGTAGCCAGGATGGATACTTTAAAGCCGAGCAGCAGCAGGTTTTGTTTGAGCGTATCCGGGAAAGTGGTGCCGCTATTATCACTGTAGCGATGGGATCACCACGGCAGGAGCTCTTTATGCGCGATTGCCGCAAGGTTTACCCTGATGCCCTGTATATGGGTGTGGGTGGAACATACGATGTCTTTACCGGGCACGTAAAACGCGCACCAAAAATCTGGCAAAACTTGGGTCTTGAATGGTTGTATCGCTTATTGTCGCAACCGAGCCGCATCACACGGCAAATAAAGTTGCTGCGTTATCTGGCCTGGCATTATACCGGTCGGCTATAAAATGCGGTTCGGCACCCTATTAAAGTGAGTATTACGGCTGAATTTGGCTGGATAATCATCAGAATGTGCAAAGCGTAACCAAATGCGCATTTTATTTAAATAAGCACTAGACAGCTGAGCATGAAGCCCGTAATATCCGACCCCGCAACGGCGCTATGCGCCCGTAGCTCAGCTGGATAGAGCGCTGCCCTCCGGAGGCAGAGGTCTCAGGTTCGAATCCTGTCGGGCGCACCATTGATTGAATGGGGCCAGAGCTGCGGCGGTACTTCTTGTTAAGAAGGTGGACCGCGCGAAAAGATTTACAGTGGTGGCTATAGCTCAGTTGGTAGAGCCCTGGATTGTGATTCCAGTTGTCGTGGGTTCGAGTCCCATTAGCCACCCCATTAATTTAGTGATATTGCGAAGGTGGCGGAATTGGTAGACGCGCTAGCTTCAGGTGTTAGTGTTCTTACGGACGTGAGGGTTCAAGTCCCTCTCTTCGCACCATCTCTAAGTTGAAAGCAGTAAGATGTAAATGCAGTATTTCGGCGAGTAGCGCAGCTTGGTAGCGCAACTGGTTTGGGACCAGTGGGTCGGAGGTTCGAATCCTCTCTCGCCGACCAAATTTAGAAAAGACCAACCTTCGGGTTGGTCTTTTTGCATTTGTAGTTTATAGAAAAAGAGAATCTCCGAAGAGGGTTTGAGCCGAGCGAAGTGAAACAACGTTGCTTTAGCTACGGCCTGTAGGGTAACCCCTCTCTCCCATTCAATTTGAAAAAGCCAACATTCGCGTTGGCTTTTTTGCGTCTGCAGTTTAGGGCTTCGTCGGTGGGATTAGCACGGCGACATCCGACAAAATCGCTAATCTAAAACCTCGTCTCAAAACCACGACATCGCGATTTTTATTGTCGCTGTTTGGTGACTATTAACTCATTGATAAAAAGTAATAATTCCAAACTCTAACTTAAGTGTCTCTAAAAAGAGACACTATCGCAGTGCTTCTCAGGTGCAAAAATAGCCCACCTATTGCCAGAGGAGCCCGAGATAACATCATGAATATAAAATGATTCCTGGTAACGGGTAATTATGAATTCAAACCTGGCATGCATCGTGCAATAATATACCTGTAGATGCTCATTCCACTTCTTATGTTTGCTTAGGCTTCATAAACCCAGGAATGACGCAGAGCCGATTACGGTGCTTATCGTCCACCGACAGATGTCGTCTTTCAGACCTCATCCAACACCATGGACATAACGTTGAGTGAAGCACCACTTAGTTGTCTTAAAGACCTGTTTTGACACCTGCCAATTGGCAGGTGTTTTTTTTGCATTGAGGAAATAGATAAGGGCGACAGTTAGCGCCCTTGGGGTGTTATGAATTGGGGTTGTTTTGCAGGGTTAGCAGCAGGCCATCACGGCGCATCAAGGCCGCCTCTTCTGGGTTGTGCAGACGATCCAGGCAATCAGCCAACCATGCATAATCAAAGGCATCAGGACGCTGTTTGAGTGCTTCACGGAAAGCCTCGCTTGCCTGTTGCCATTCACCGTGTTTCATCAATAACTGACCGAGTGTGCTATTGAGCAATGGGCGATCGCCTTGTGTCTTGATCTGCTGGCGAAGGGCTTTTTCAAGTTGCTCCGGGTTGCCTGATTTCAGACGTGGCATCAGTAAAATCAAACGCTCGTCGTACTGGCGTTTTAGGCCATCAAGAATGATTTCCTGTGCTGCATCATGATCGTCACACTCAATAAGATGCTCCGCCATCGCCACCTGTAGTACGGTTTCATGGCGTGTCTTACGGCTTTGATTCTTCCACCAGGTCTTCAGCCCATCATTACCCTGATCAGCCATCGCTTGGTCCATCAAGCCAATCCAGGCTTGTTGTTGCAGCATGGCACGGTGTGCTTCATCGCCAACCTGTACTTTGTCCATCGCTGGCAAAATATCAAGCAGTGAACCCCATGCACCGGTACGAACATATGCCATTTCGGCAAGGCGCAGCACTTCAGGGTGACGTGGTGCGGTCTCCAGCAATTTATCCACGCCGTGGCGCGCAGCATGGTTTTCTTTACGCGCGAGTTGCAGGCGCACGCGGGTAATTTCTACCGGGAGTTGATCGCTATCTGCCAATTCGGCTGCACGTTCCAGATGCTGGTTTGCACGAATTTCATCGCCACGCTGTTGCGCTGCTTCAGCTGCCAACAAGTAGTTCACCACTGGTTGTTCAGCATGATCGGCGTTTTTCAGCATCAGCTTCTCAACTTGCTGATAGTCACCCTCTGCTAATTTCAGCAATGCAGCTTTGGTTTGCTTGCGCGCGCGACTGCTTTTGCGCCCAACAAACCAGCCACGAGTACGAGCCCCGGTACGGAAAACACGGCGCAGTATCCATTCAATAGCAAACAGCACCACCATTGTCAGGATCAGGATGATCACCAGACCTGTTACGCTGGTTTCGACGTTGTAATTGTCAGTTTGGATCAGCACATAACCCTGATGTCCGGCGAGCATTGGTCCAAGAACGATCCCGGCGATCAACAGCAGAAAGAGCAATAAGACTTTAATCATGCTTATTCTCCTTGAGTTGTTGCAGGCGCTTGTTCAGCGGGAGTGGTTGCGCTCGCAGCAGGTTGGGCAAGTAAATTACGTACCCGAGTCTGCATCAGCTTTTCCAGTAAAGGCTGGCTTTCCAGCGTCTGCGGAACATCCATATTGATGCTTTGCTGGCTAAGAGAATCCAGCTCATCAAGGAAGGATTTTGTTACGCTGTCGTTGGTGTCGTAATAGGCCCGAACCCAAGTGGAAACATTCTCCAGCGACTGTTTGTAGGTTTCATCCTGATGACGTGGAACCGCTTGTGCCGCAACCAGCAAGCGTGAACGAATATTCTCGCGCAGATAAACATCTTGATTTGGCGCTAATAAAGGAACGGCGGTTTCATCGCGGCGGCGAATAGTAATGAAACTATCCATAAAGTTGTGCCAGCTTTTAGTTAGATTTTCACGCCATTCCGTCACCGTGCTGGATAGTTCGCTGCCGTCAGAATCCATCGGCGTATCGTCACTATTGTTATCTGCAAGACGTAGATTATCGACCTGATTAGAAAGCTGATTAAGCTTGAGAATAATCCCGTCGTAGTCGACCTGAGTAATTGCTGATAACGCAGAAATATCGTCCGTCAGAGCACGGCGAACGCTAAGTAAGCTCGGGTCATTCATATCAGCGAGGCTGGCATCAGCACTTTTCAAAAGTGCGGCCGCAGTGGTGACATCCTGATCGCTCCACAATTTACGCCCGGCCAGTTTCACCAGGAAGTCGGATTGCGCTAACAACCAGGTTTTTGCATCGCTGCCGGAAATCGTGGCTACTTTTTGCTGCACTTCATCAAGTTCGCGAGCCAGATTTTCCTGCTGACGATCCGACTCCTGCAGTGCAGTTGCCTGCTGCTTGATGGTTGTTTCCAGAGAAGCTTGCTGCTGTTCTTGTTGCTTTTGTAAGGCGGTGAGCTGCGTTGCCAATGCATCGGTGTTGGCATTTTGCGCCGCTGCCTGATGCTTACCATAACTGTAAAGACCGCCACCTAACGCAAGGGCAATAGCAATGGCGATAGCACCTAGCGCAATTCCGGCAATACCACTACGATTTTTTTGTGGTGGCTGTTCTGAAAGCGGAGCGCTTTCTACCGCAGGTGTGGTCTCTTCAACCATGGCGGAGTTGTTTTGTTGTTCCGTCATTGTGGCGTCCCATATTGTTTCCCCTTCATACTTCAAGTTGCATGTACATTGGCCTCGCCTTACTGCAACTCAAATTATTTTGGGGATTGATTTATTGTAACGCGCGAAGCAGCGCGTCATTGTCTGCGTTATCGGCGACCCGAATATCTTGCCAGCCCAAATCCCGGGCAAGGTCTGCCAAACGCTCACTGACAACTAACAGTCGGCAGTGTAGTAACCAGTTTTTGCGATACCACTCCGGAATGAGTGCATAAAGTTGTTGTAGCATTTCACCGCTTGTCACGACCAGCGTTGAAACCCCACGTTCGCGCCAGCGAAAGGCTTCTTCCATTCCGTCATAAATTCTGGCACTTCTTTGGTAGCATTCGCAGAATGTCACTTCTGCACCGCGTTCAGTTAGTGTTTCACCTAATAGCTCGCGTCCACCGTTTCCACGTAAAATGAGTGCCCGCTTTCCGGCAACATTCTGTAATTCAGGTAATTGTAGCAACACTTCCGACGTTTCCCTGTCTTGCGGATAGCGAATCGGCAAATGGCTAACCGTGTGAAACGCTAAGGCTGTCGTACGCCCAATGGCAAACCAGGCAATATGTGAAGGCCAGGAGATGTCGTTTTGGCGTAATTGGGGGTGGGCATAATTTATGACGTGCTGCGATAACACGAACACCAGGTCGCCTTCATTCAGGCTTGCCAGCATCTGAGGCAGTTTGTTCAACTGTCGGCCGGGGGAAAACTCGATAAGTGGGAAGCTATACGCCACCTGCCCCAGTGCGCGCAGTCTGCTCACTAATTCGTCCCCGGCAGGGGAAGGGCGGGTGACAAGTATCGTCATGCCGGAGCATCTCCGTCATAAACGGCGGTAAGAATTTCGCGCGCGCCTTTATCGAGAAGCTCTTCCGCAAGCGAAATGCCCATGACTTCGGCATCTTCTGGTTTACCACGGCGTTCGCCACGCACCAGAATCGAACCGTCTGGCGCGCCAACTAATGCGCGCAGCCATAGCTCGCCATCTTTCAATTCAGCATAACTGCCAATCGGCACCTGGCAGCCGCCTTCGAGGCGCATGTTCATAGCGCGTTCAGCACAGACGCGAATTGCAGTCTCTTCATGGTTAAGTGAAGCAAGCAGCGCTTGAGTGTGTTCATCATCAAGACGGCATTCGATTCCCACCGCACCCTGGCCTACAGCGGGTAGAGATACTTCCGCAGGCAATGCGTAGCGAATACGTGATTGCAAG
This sequence comes from Buttiauxella noackiae, assembly GCF_000737905.1. Taxonomy (NCBI): domain Bacteria; kingdom Pseudomonadati; phylum Pseudomonadota; class Gammaproteobacteria; order Enterobacterales; family Enterobacteriaceae; genus Buttiauxella; species Buttiauxella noackiae. The sequence goes on along the minus strand of NZ_JPRU01000008.1, from coordinate 53,856 downwards.
CCAAGACGGTTAAGCCCGGCTACCGCCAGAATAATTGCGTCATAGTCGCCGTTATCAAGTTTACCCAGACGAGTTCCCACATTGCCGCGCAATGAACGAATCACAAGGTCCGGGCGGCGCTCGGCGATCTGGCATTGGCGGCGGAGGCTGGAAGTGCCTACCACGCTGCCTGCCGGGAGAGAATCAAGACTAGAGAAATTATTGGAGACAAAAGCATCACGCGGATCGTCACGCTCGCAAATCGTCACTAACCCTAAGCCTTCAGGAAACTCGACTGGCACATCTTTCATTGAATGCACGGCGATATCCGCGCGCCCTTCAAGCAGCGCTAACTCTAATTCTTTGACAAACAATCCTTTGCCACCAACTTTCGCCAGCGGTGTATCAAGAATGATGTCGCCACGCGTAACCATAGGCACCAGTTCAACCGTGAGCTGGGGATGGCACGCCTCCAGGCGTTGTTTGACATAATGTGCTTGCCAGAGTGCTAATGGACTTTGGCGAGTGGCAATTCTTAATACATTGTCTAACATTGCTAGTTACCGTAATTATCGTCCCTGACCATCCTACCACTCTTCAAGGAAGGCTGTCAGTTTCAACGGGTTTGCGGAAAAGAGGGACATATTTCGTATTATGGAAGATAAAGCCGGTAGGCGGAGCGGAAGTTGGCGCGTAGCGCATCTTTCTTTACGGTCAACCAGCAAGGTGTTAAATTGATCACGTTTCCAGCAATTCTTTGCCTTGTCGTTTATAATAGAGGCAACAACTGGGAAACGGGTTTTTTCGTAATACTGAAACCATCAGGCGATATGTCTTGTACATCTATATTGAGACTCTTAAACAGAGACTGGATGCCATCAACCAACTGCGTGTAGATCGCGCACTTGCGGCAATGGGCCCTGCTTTTCAACAGGTCTACAGTCTTCTGCCAACATTGTTACATTATCATCACCCGCTGATGCCAGGTTACCTTGAGGGTAACGTTCCACACGGCATTTGCATCTACACGCCTGATGAAACCCAACGCCACTATCTTAACGAACTCGAATTGATGCGCGGTATGCCGCCGCAGAAATCAGAATCCGGTGAATTGCCTATCACGGGCCTCTATACCATGGGCAGTACATCGTCCGTTGGGCAGAGTTGTTCATCCGATCTGGATATTTGGGTTTGTCACCAGTCATGGCTCGATAATGACGAGCGTCAGTTGCTACAACGTAAATGTAGCGTGTTGGAAAGCTGGGCTGCATCTTTAGGTGTTGAAGTTAGCTTCTTCCTGATTGACGAAAACCGCTTCCGCCACAACGAAAGTGGCAGTCTGGGCGGCGAAGACTGTGGTTCAACACAACATATCTTGTTGCTGGACGAATTCTACCGTACAGCTGTGCGCCTGGCCGGGAAACGTATTCTTTGGAGTATGGTGCCGGGCGATGAAGAAGATCATTACGACGATTACGTAATGAGCCTCTACTCGCAGGGTGTGCTTACGCCAAACGAATGGTTGGATCTCGGTGGTTTAAGCTCTCTGTCAGCGGAAGAATACTTTGGAGCCAGCCTGTGGCAGCTCTATAAGAGTATTGATTCACCTTATAAAGCCGTGCTCAAAACGCTGCTGCTGGAAGCCTATTCCTGGGAATACCCGAATACTCGCTTACTGGCAAAAGACATTAAACAACGTCTGCATGATGGCGAGATAGTCTCTTTTGGGCTTGATCCTTACTGCATGATGCTGGAGCGTGTGACTCATTACCTCACGCAAATTGAAGACACGGCGCGTCTGGACTTAGTACGCCGCTGCTTCTATCTGAAAGTGTGCGAAAAACTGTCCCGTGAGCGTGCCTGTGTAGGCTGGCGTCGTGAAGTCTTAAGCCAACTGGTCAAAGACTGGGGCTGGGACGAGCTGCGTCTGGCGATGCTTGATAACCGCGCTAACTGGAAAATCGACCAGGTTCGCGATGCGCACAACGAACTCCTTGATGCGATGATGCAAAGCTATCGCAACCTGATTCGTTTCGCTCGCCGTAACAACCTGAGCGTCAGCGCAAGTCCGCAAGATATCGGTGTGTTGACCCGTAAATTGTATGCAGCGTTTGAAGCGCTACCAGGCAAAGTCACGCTGGTTAACCCGCAGATTTCTCCTGATTTGTCAGAGCCAAATCTGACCTTTATCCATGTTCCGCCAGGTCGTGCCAACCGTTCAGGTTGGTATCTCTACAACCGTGCGCCAAACATGGATTCCATCATCAGCCATCAACCGCTGGAATATAACCGTTATCTTAATAAGCTGGTGGCATGGGCCTACTTCAACGGCCTGCTGACTTCACGCACCCGCCTGTTTATTAAGGGCAACGGAATCTGTGATTTGCCAAAATTGCAGGAAATGGTTGCCGACGTTTCGCACCACTTCCCGCTGCGCCTGCCTGCGCCAACCGCAAAAGCGTTGTATAGCCCATGCGAAATTCGCCATTTGGCTATTATTGTTAACCTCGAATACGACCCGACTGCGGCATTCCGTAATCAGGTTGTTCATTTCGATTTCCGTAAGCTGGATGTGTTCAGCTTCGGGCAACAGCAACAGTGCCTGGTGGGAAGCGTTGACCTGCTTTACCGCAACTCCTGGAATGAAGTGCGTACCCTGCATTTCAACGGCGAGCAATCGATGATTGAGGCGCTGAAAACTATTCTGGGCAAAATGCACCAGGATGCAGCGCCGCCAGATAGTGTTGAAGTGTTCTGTTATAGCCAGCATCTGCGTGGGCTTATCCGCACACGCGTTCAGCAGCTGGTTTCTGAATGTATCGACTTCCGCTTGTCCAGCACACGCCAGGAACCTGGCCGTTTTAAAGCGCTGCGTATTTCAGGCCAAACGTGGGGGCTATTCTTCGAACGGCTGAGCGTTTCAGTGCAAAAACTGGAGAATGCAGTCGAGTTCTACGGTGCGATTTCCCACAACAAACTGCATGGTTTATCGGTGCAGGTTGAAACTAACCAGGTTCAGTTGCCGTCAGTGGTAGATGGGTTTGCCAGTGAAGGGATTATTCAATTCTTCTTTGAAGAAGCGAGTGAGGATCACGGGTTCAATATCTATATCCTCGATGAGACGAACCGCGCAGAGGTGTATCACCACTGTGAGGGCAGTAAAGAAGATTTAGTGCGTGATGTCAGCCGTTTCTACTCGTCTTCGCACGATCGTTTCACCTACGGCTCAAGCTTCATTAACTTCAACTTGCCGCAGTTCTATCAAATTGTGAAAGTCGATGGGCGCTCGCAGGTTATCCCGTTCCGCACCCAGACTATTACAGCAGCGACGCCGACTAATCATGATGATAGTAATGCGCCGCTACTTCAGCAGTACAGCAACAGCTAGCTAAAGCTAACTGGCTCACCTGCTTGCTGTGTGCAAGCTTCTTCAAGTAATGCCCAAAACTCTGCGCCGCTACGGTCACAAATCCATTTGTCGTCTTTCAGGTTAAAATGGTAACCGCCGCTTTTGGTGGCAAGCCAAACCTGATGGAGAGGCTCCTGGCGATTGATAATAATCTTGCTGCGGTTCTCAAAACTCAGGGTCAGCACGCCGCCATTGATTTCGCAGTCAATATCGCTATCACCATCCCAGTCATCCAGGCGTTCTTCGATTGTTGACCACAGGCCGTCAGCTAAGCGATGAAATTCACTGTCGTTCATGTCTTTTTCTCAGTTGTTCGTCTTGCGGGCAGTATAAAAGCAACACAGGTGAATAGAAAAGAGTATTGCTTTTCAGGGATCACCTGCGATGATAGACAGCAGAATATTGGCTTACAGGCATCTCAATAATGAAGAAAATTCTCTGCCCATTCGCTCTCATGCTGGCACTTTTTAGTCTTTCTGGCTGTGGCCTCAAAGGGCCTCTCTATTTCCCGCCAGCAGACGGTAAAACCAAGCCTACATCTCAGGTCACCCCTAAGCCACAGCCGCAATCAACCACACCAGATCGTAATAATCGTGGTACTGATAACGCGCCGACTCAGGTTGTCTACTAGCACATTATTAATAAGTAGCCGCGTATATGGAGCAGAAGATGCAGTTTTCGAAGATGCATGGCCTTGGCAATGACTTTATGGTCGTCGACGCGGTGACTCAAAACGTCTATTTCTCCCCTGAGCTTATCCGCCGTCTGGCCGACAGGCATTTGGGAGTGGGTTTTGATCAGTTGTTGGTGGTTGAACCGCCATACGATCCTGACCTCGATTTCCATTATCGTATTTTTAACGCCGATGGCAGCGAAGTCTCGCAATGCGGTAATGGTGCGCGTTGCTTTGCGCGTTTTGTGCGCCTGAAGGGGCTGACCAATAAACGTGATATTCGCGTTAGCACCGCCAATGGCCGCATGATTCTCAGCGTGACGGAAGATGAGTTGGTCCGCGTGAATATGGGCGAGCCCAATTTCGAGCCTTCTGCTGTGCCGTTCCGCGCAAACAAAGCGGAAAAGACCTATATTATGCGTGCCGCTGAACAAACCATTATGTGTGGTGTTGTGTCGATGGGTAATCCTCATTGCGTGATTCAGGTTGATGACGTAACAACGGCCGCTGTGGAAACACTGGGGCCAGTGATGGAAAACCATGAGCGTTTTCCTGAGCGTGCAAACATCGGCTTTATGCAGGTTGTAACCAAAGAACATATCCGTCTGCGCGTTTATGAACGTGGCGCCGGGGAAACACAAGCTTGTGGCAGCGGTGCTTGCGGCGCAGTTGCTGTGGGCATCTTGCAAGGGATACTTGCGGAAGAGGTTCGCGTTGAGCTGCCTGGTGGTCGTCTTGATATCGCCTGGAAAGGGCCGGGAACGCCGTTGTTTATGACCGGCCCAGCGGCCCACGTCTATGATGGGTTTATACATCTATGAAGAATGCCGAGGAACAGCAAGAAGCCGTATTGGAACTGGATGACCGAATGGTGGCGGAATATCTGCTGCGTCATCCCGATTTCTTTATTCGTAATGCCCAGCATGTAGAACAGATGCAAGTGCCGCATCCGGTACGTGGCACTGTTTCGTTGGTTGAGTGGCACATGGCGCGTAGCCGTAACCATATCAATTTCCTTGAAGAAAACATGACCCTGCTGATGGAGCAGGCGAGTGCCAACGAAGGTTTGTTCTATCGCTTACTGAAGTTGCAGGGCCGTCTGGCTTCTGCCACGAGTTTGCAGGATATGCTTAACCGCTTGCACCGTTGGGCGCGCGAAATGGGTCTGGCTGGCGCAAATGTGCGTCTTTTTGCGGACCGTTGGCGGATTGGTGCTCCTTCTGATTTTACCCATTTGGCACTGAATCGGCAGGCTTTCGAGCCGTTACGTATTCAACGTCTTGGGGGCCATCAGCATTATTTGGGGCCGTTAAATGGCCCTGAATTACTGGTTGTTTTACCTCAGGCGAAAGCCATTGGTTCAGTGGCCGTGTCTCTGATGGGCAGTGAGGCTGATTTAGGCGTGCTGGTTTTCAGTAGCCGCGACCCTCAGCATTACCAGGAAGGGCAAGGCACACAATTACTTCACGAACTGGCGCTGATGTTGCCAGACTTGCTGGAGCGCTGGGTCGAGCGAGTATGACGGCCTCCCCACTGCAACCTTTAGTCGACGGCTTTCTGCGCTACCTGAAAGTAGAACGCCAGTTAAGCCCGCTGACACTGCTCAACTATGGCCGCCAACTGGCCGCGATAATCACCCTCGCAGGCGAGATGAAAATGAGCACCTGGCAGCAGTGTGATGCCGCCGCGGTTCGCTCAATCACGGTTCGCAGCCGCAAGGCTGGCCTCGGGTCATCAAGCCTCGCATTACGTCTTTCTGCACTTCGTAGTTTCTTCGACTGGTGCGTGAGCCAGGGCGAACTCAAAGCTAATCCTGCAAAAGGCATTACTACGCCGAAAGCTGGCCGCCATCTGCCAAAAAATATCGACGTCGATGACGTTAGTCGTCTGCTGGATATCGACATCAACGACCCGCTTGCCGTGCGCGATCGCGCGATGCTTGAGGTGATGTACGGTGCGGGGCTGCGTCTTTCCGAACTGGTTAATATGGATTGTCGCCACATTGACCTTACGACAGGTGAAGTGTGGGTGATGGGTAAAGGCAGCAAAGAGCGCCGCGTGCCGATTGGCAAAACGGCGGTGACCTGGGTTGAGCACTGGCTTGACCTGCGCGAGCTTTTTGGCCCGGACGATGATGCGTTGTTTCTCTCAAAACAAGGGAAGCGAATTTCGACGCGCAACGTTCAAAAACGTTTTAGCGAGTGGGGGATAAAGCAGGGGCTGAACAGCCATGTCCATCCACACAAACTGCGTCACTCATTTGCCACGCACATGCTGGAGTCCAGCGGGGATTTGCGTGGTGTGCAGGAACTATTAGGCCACGCCAACCTTTCCACGACACAAATCTATACCCATCTCGACTTCCAACACTTAGCCACAGTGTATGATGCTGCGCATCCACGCGCTAAACGAGGGAAATCGTAATGCATTTTTACCGTCCACTTGGGCCTATTGCCGCGCTCACTTTTGATCTCGACGACACGCTGTATGACAACCGTGAGGTTATTCTACGCACCGAGCGCGAATCAATGAGCTTTGTGCAGAATTACCATCCGAAACTTAGCCATCTGCAAAGCCACGACTTTTTGCGCATTCGACATGCGCTGCGTCTCGCAGAACCCGATATTTATCACGATGTCACCGAATGGCGTCGTCGTGCCGTTGAACAGGCCATGTTAGACGTGGGCTTGTCAGCGGAAGAAGCCGCTGCAGGCGCGCAGGCTTCGATGGCGAATTTCGCTTACTGGCGTAGCCAAATCGACGTGCCGCAAGAAACGCACGACACATTAGCGAGACTCGCAGAAAAATGGCCGCTGGTGGCGATTACCAACGGTAATGCTGAACCCCATCTTTTTGGCCTCGATAAATATTTCAAGTTTGTGCTGCGCGCAGGCCCTCACGGCCGCTCTAAGCCATTTAACGACATGTATCACCTGGCAGCCGAAAAGCTGGATGTTCCGCTTGCCCATATTTTACATGTTGGCGATGACCTGACCACTGATGTTGCAGGATCTGTTCGCTGTGGAATGCAAGCCTGCTGGATAAACCTGCGTGATGGCGATCTGATGCAGATTGATGACAGCCGTTTATTGCCACATCTGGAAATTTCGCAGTTGGCATCCCTCACTGCGCTGATATAATCTGCTTGGTTCTGTATAAAATCACAGTATATTTCTATCTCCTCAACGGCGGTGCCAATGGACGTTTCTTACCTGCTCGACAGCCTTAATGACAAACAGCGCGAAGCCGTCGCGGCCACGCGTAGCAACATGCTGGTACTGGCTGGTGCAGGAAGCGGTAAGACACGCGTATTGGTGCATCGCATCGCGTGGTTGATTAGCGTAGAAAACTGCTCGCCATACTCCATTATGGCGGTGACGTTTACCAACAAAGCAGCGGCAGAAATGCGCCACCGTATCAGTCAGTTGATGGGAACCAGCCAGGGCGGCATGTGGGTTGGTACCTTCCATGGCCTTGCTCACCGCTTGCTGCGTGCGCATCACATGGACGCTAACCTGCCGCAGGATTTCCAAATACTGGATAGCGAAGATCAGCTGCGTTTGTTAAAGCGCCTGATTAAAGCCATGAATCTCGACGATAAACAGTGGCCAGCACGCCAGGCAATGTGGTTTATCAACGGTAAGAAAGATGAAGGGCTTCGCCCACATCATATTGAAAGCTATGGTAATCCGGTAGAGCAGACCTGGCAAAAAGTGTATCAGGCGTATCAGGAAGCCTGCGATCGCGCAGGGCTTCTGGACTTTGCCGAGCTATTGCTGCGTGCTCATGAACTCTGGCTGAACAAGCCACACATTCTCAACCACTACCGCGAACGCTTTACCAACATTCTGGTCGATGAATTCCAGGATACCAACAGCATCCAGTATGCATGGATCCGCATGCTGGCGGGTGATACCGGCAAAGTGATGATTGTTGGTGACGATGACCAGTCAATCTATGGCTGGCGCGGCGCGCAAGTTGAGAATATCCAACGTTTCCTGACCGACTTTCCTGGCGCGCAAACCATTCGCCTTGAGCAAAACTACCGCTCAACCAACAATATTCTAAATGCCGCCAACGCCCTGATTGCGAACAACTCAGGCCGCTTAGGCAAAGAGCTGTGGACGGATGGTAGCGATGGCGAGCCCATCTCGCTGTATTGTGCATTTAACGAATTAGATGAAGCGCGTTTTGTGGTTAACCGCATCAAAACGTGGCAGGAAGCGGGCGGTGCACTCGAGCAGTGCGCGATTCTTTACCGTAGCAACGCCCAATCGCGTGTGCTGGAAGAGGCATTGTTGCAGGTCGGCATGCCATACCGCATTTATGGCGGTATGCGCTTCTTCGAACGTCAGGAAATCAAAGACGCACTCTCGTATCTGCGCCTGATTGCTAACCGCAATGACGACGCGGCGTTTGAGCGCGTGGTAAACACGCCAACGCGTGGTATCGGCGACCGTACATTGGACGTGGTGCGCCAGACATCGCGCGACCAGCAACTGACAATGTGGCAAGCCTGCCGTTTGTTGCTTCAGGAAAAAGTGTTGGCGGGCCGTGCGGCTTCTGCATTGCAACGCTTTATGGAGCTTATCGACGCGCTGGCACATGAAACCATCGACATGCCGCTGCACGTACAAACTGACCGCGTTATCAAAGACTCGGGTCTGATGGTGATGTACGAGCAAGAAAAGGGCGAGAAAGGCCAGACGCGTATTGAAAACTTAGAAGAACTGGTCACGGCCACGCGCCAGTTCAGCTACCAGGATGAAGACGAAGACTTGATGCCGTTACAGGCATTCTTGTCTCATGCGGCGCTCGAAGCCGGAGAAGGGCAAGCCGATACATGGCAAGATGCAGTGCAACTGATGACGCTGCACTCAGCAAAAGGACTGGAGTTCCCGCAAGTATTTATCGTTGGTATGGAAGAGGGCATGTTCCCGAGCCAGATGTCACTGGATGAAGGTGGCCGCCTGGAAGAAGAACGTCGTCTTGCCTATGTGGGTGTGACGCGTGCGATGCAAAAACTCACACTGACCTACGCTGAAACCCGCCGTCTGTATGGCAAAGAGGTGTATCACCGCCCGTCACGCTTCATTGGCGAGCTGCCAGAAAACTGCGTGGAAGAAGTTCGCCTGCGTGCCAGTGTCAGCCGCCCGGTCAGCCACCAACGCATGGGCACGCCAATCTCTGAGAATGATTCAGGCTTCAAACTCGGGCAGCGTGTGCGCCATGCAAAATTTGGTGAAGGCACGGTCGTTAACCTGGAAGGGAGTGGTGAACACAGCCGTATTCAGGTGGCTTTCCCTGGGCAGGGAATTAAGTGGCTAGTTGCTGCTTATGCACGCCTTGAATCGGCGTAAATTAGCGAGTTAACTCATAGTTTTTCACGCTTTTGCTACCTTATAAATATCACCATAGTTTATTACTCCATGGTGTCCCGTTGCGTGTTGACGCCATATTTATGGTGGCGTAACATGCGCGCACGATTACGCTAAGAGGACACTCGCCTTGGACACACCCAGTAAATACTGGCTCAATAACCTGTCATCCAGGTACAACTTCTAAGGCTATCCTCGAATGCTGATAGCCTTAGTGGTTGTCGGCGACCTCATATCTCGTATATCCCGTCGCAATGAGTCAGACTTTTTAATGGTCTGAAACCTAGTTAGTTTCTGTCTGTGTGCCAACCGAACTGTCCCTGATATTTTTTGCATTGGGAGTACCGGTCATGCTGAGCGCATTTCAACTGGAAAACAATCGTCTGTCCCGTCTTGAATTAGATGAGACCGATAACCTGAGCAATTCTGTTTGGGTTGATTTGGTCGAGCCTGAAGAGAGCGAGCGTCAGCGCGTGCAAACGGAACTTGGTCAAAGCCTGGCAACCCGCCCGGAACTGGAAGACATCGAAGCATCCGCGCGTTTTTTTGAAGACGAAGACGGTTTGCACATCCACTCATTTTTCTTTTATGAAGATGCAGACGATCACGCGGGCAACAGCACCGTGGCATTTACTATTCGTGAAGGCCGCCTGTTTACGCTGCGTGAACGTGAATTACCTGCATTTCGCCTCTATCGTATGCGCGCTCGTAGCCAGAATATGGTGGATGGCAACGCTTACGAATTACTGCTCGACTTGTTCGAAACTAAAATCGAACAGCTGGCAGACGAAATCGAAAACATCTATAGCGACCTGGAAAAACTCAGCCGTGTCATCATGGAAGGGCACCAGGGCGATGAGTATGACGCAGCACTTTCAACGCTTGCTGAGCTTGAAGATATCGGCTGGAAAGTCCGTTTGTGTCTGATGGATACCCAGCGTGCTCTGAACTTCCTGGTGCGTAAAGCGCGTTTGCCGAGTGGGCAGCTTGAGCAGGCTCGTGAAATTCTACGAGATATCGAATCCCTGCTGCCGCACAACGAATCTCTGTTCCAGAAAGTGAACTTCCTGATGCAGGCAGCGATGGGCTTTATCAACATCGAGCAGAACCGCATCATCAAGATCTTCTCGGTTGTATCCGTTGTATTCCTGCCACCAACGCTTGTGGCATCCAGCTACGGGATGAACTTTGAGTTTATGCCGGAGTTGAAATTGAGCTTCGGTTATCCGGCGGCGATCATCGTGATGATCCTTGCCGGGCTTGCGCCTTATCTCTACTTCAAGCGGAAAAACTGGTTGTGAGATGAAAATGAGAAGGGAGCCGATTGGCTCCCTTTTTTACTTCTGCGCGACGGCGCGCGCTGCTATCCGCGAGTTTCGCTGCGTATAAACTGCATCAAGAATAAACAGCGCCAGTGCTGCCCAGATAAAGCCGAAGGTCAGCATCTTATCTTTGCCGATCACCTCACCGTAGAATGTCACGGCTAGCAGGAACATTAACGTCGGGCCAATGTACTGGAAGAAACCCAGTGTTGAGAGGCGCAAGCGCGTTGCTGCTGCGGTGAAACACAGCAATGGAATTGTTGTTACCACGCCTGCCGCAATAAGCATTAAGTTCAGCGACATTGGGTTTTGCCCCATATGACTGGTTGAACTGTCTGCGATGCCAAACAAATAGATAGCCGCAATTGGCAGCAGCCACAGCGTTTCAACTAACATTCCGGTTTGTGCATCAACGGCGATTTTCTTACGTACCAGCCCGTAAAACGCGAAGCTGAACGCCAGGCCAAGCGCGATGATGGGCAGCGAGCCGAATGTCCAAAGCTGAACCAGAACACCACAAGCAGCAAGGCCCACGGCAACCCATTGCATTCTGCGGAAGCGTTCACCGAGGAAAATCATGCCCAATAGCACGTTAACCAGCGGGTTGATGAAATAGCCGAGGCTTGCTTCCAACATGTGATTGTTATTCACAGCCCAAATAAACAGCAACCAGTTACCGCCAATTAGCACCGCAGAAAGCGCCATGGCGAAGACCTTTTTGCGGTTCTGACAGGATTTCTTTACCTGAGGCCACTGGCGGCTAAGGCTAATTAACACCACCATAAAGAAGAAAGACCAAATCACGCGATGCGTCAGGATTTCATCGGCCGGAACGTAGTGGATTAATTTGAAGTAAGCAGGCGCGATGCCCCAAATAAAATACGCCGCCAGCGCTAGTAACACGCCCTGGCGGGTTTGTTTCGCATCCATGAAAAGAACTCGTTGATGAATAGTGTCCTAATTGTATCAGCAATAATTACTTCACCCCACCATGTAGGTGGCGGTCGCGCTGGCGATATGCAGTTGGTCTTCGTTGTGTAATTCAACACGCGCCACGGCCACTTTATTCCCGGCTCGCAGCAGGCTGCTGCTGGCGGTAAAGCGCTGCCCACGCCCCGGACGTAAATAATCAACTCGTAAGTCGATAGTACCCATTTTCGACAGACGTTGGCGCAGTTCTTCTTCGCTAATACTGTCGTGACGAGTGAGTGTGCTGCCCACGCAAACCAGGCCTGCCGCGACATCCAGTGAGGACGCAATCACGCCGCCGTGCAAAATACTTTGCGCCCAGTTGCCCACCATCATTGGTTGGTTATTAAAACTAAGCTCGGCGTAGTCTTTCTCATATTTTATAAGTTCCAGCCCCAGCGCACGGTTAAATGGCATGTGATAAACAAAAATCTCACCGACCAGTTGTAAGGCGGCTTCAGGGGTCAGAAATGGCGTAGACATGGATCATCCTCGATCAAAACAATAATGTTAATTAATTGTTTATTTTATGCTTCGTATTCGTTGATTGCTACTTTAAGAACTGTAGACCGAGCGTGCACATTCAGAACTATGTAGAATGTGTCCCTGATAATAATTTGAAACCTTTTTTGTTCAGGAGAATATTGCCGATGCGCAAGTTTCTGGGATGGTTAGTGGCGGCAAGCCTGTTGCCTTTGACCGCTTACGCACAAGAAGCAACGATTAAAGAAGTGCATGATAAACCGGCTGTGCGTGGCAGCATCATTGCGAATATGCTTCTGGAACATGACAATCCATTTACTCTTTATCCGTATGAAACCAACTACTTAATTTATACGGTGACAGACGACCTCAATAAAGAGGCGATCAAAACCTATAACTGGTCTGATAACGCCAAAAAAGATGAAGTGAAATATCAGTTGAGCCTCGCGTTCCCTATCTGGCGCGGTATTCTGGGGCCTAACTCAGTGTTAGGTGGCTCATATACCCAAAAATCCTGGTGGCAGTTGTCGAACAGTGGAGAGTCTTCTCCTTTCCGTGAAACCAACTATGAACCGCAGCTTTTCCTCGGTTTTGCGACCGATGAATCCTTTGCCGGCTGGACATTACGTGATGTCGAGTTTGGTTATAACCATGATTCAAATGGTCGTTCGGACCCAACGTCCCGTAGCTGGAACCGTTTATACACGCGTCTGATGGCTGAGCACGGCAACTGGATGGTTGAAGTGAAGCCGTGGTATGTGATTGGCAGCACCGATGACAACCCGGACATTACCAAATACCTGGGCTATTACCAGCTGCGAGTCGGCTATGAGTTTGGCGATGCGATTCTGAGCATGAAAGGCCAGTACAACTGGAATACGGGTTACGGCGGCGCGGAATTAGGCTTTAGCTATCCGGTCACCAGGCATGTACGTCTTTATACCCAGCTTTACAGCGGTTACGGCGAGTCATTAATTGATTACAACTTTAACCAGACACGCTTCGGTGTCGGCGTTATGCTTAACGATCTGTTCTAAGAATTCGGCGGTTTTAGTGGTGGGGAAAGCGTGACACAGGCGGAAGTAATTAATCAGGCAGTGCTGGCCAGACAGGTTTTGCAAGATACCTTCGGCTATCAACAGTTCCGCCCGGGTCAGGAAACCATCATTGAAACGGTGCTGGAAGGGCGCGACTGCCTGGTTGTCATGCCGACCGGCGGCGGTAAATCACTGTGCTACCAAATTCCAGCGCTGGTGCTTGGTGGGCTGACGGTTGTGGTTTCCCCGCTGATTTCCCTGATGAAAGACCAGGTCGATCAGCTACTGGCAAACGGCGTTGCGGCAGCATGTCTTAACTCCACTCAAAATCGCGAACAGCAACAAGAAGTGATGACGGGTTGCCGTACCGGACAGATTCGCCTGTTATACATCGCGCCTGAACGGTTGATGATGGATAACTTCATCGACCAAATAAGTCACTGGCACTTGTCGATGGTTGCGGTTGATGAAGCGCACTGTATTTCGCAGTGGGGGCACGATTTCCGTCCGGAATATGCTGCACTTGGCCAACTGCGTCAACGCCTGCCTTCGGTGCCATTCATTGCCTTAACTGCAACGGCTGATGACACTACCCGTGCAGACATTGTGCGCCTGTTAGGCCTGTACGACCCGCTCATTCAAATCAGTAGCTTTGACCGCCCGAATATTCGCTACATGCTGATGGAGAAGTTTAAACCTCTCGATCAACTGATGCGTTACGTGCAGGAACAGCGCGGAAAATCCGGCATTATTTACTGTAACAGTCGCGCTAAAGTGGAAGACACAGCTGCGCGTCTGCAAAGCAAAGGTATCAGCGCCGGGGCTTATCACGCCGGGCTTGAGCACCAGGTGCGTGCCGAAGTACAAGAAAAATTCCAGCGTGATGATCTGCAAATCGTGGTTGCAACCGTTGCGTTCGGCATGGGCATCAACAAACCCAACGTCCGTTTTGTGGCGCACTTCGACATCCCGCGTAATATCGAATCTTATTACCAGGAAACGGGTCGAGCCGGGCGTGACGGCCTGCCTGCGGAAGCTATGCTGTTTTACGATCCGGCCGACATGGCGTGGCTGCGTAAATGCCTCGAAGAAAAACCCGTCGGGCAATTGCAGGATATTGAACGCCACAAACTCAATGCCATGGGCGCGTTTGCGGAAGCGCAGACCTGTCGCCGCCTGGTGTTGCTGAATTACTTTGGTGAAGGTCGCCAGCAATCTTGTGGTAACTGCGATGTTTGCCTCGATCCACCGCGTCGTTACGACGGGCTGGTGGATGCGCAAAAAGCGTTGTCCTGTATTTATCGCGTTAACCAGCGCTTTGGGATGGGCTATGTTGTGGAAGTGCTGCGCGGTGCCAATAACCAACGTATTCGTGAGTTTCAGCACGATAAATTACCGGTCTACGGCATTGGCCGGGACCAGACGCACGAACACTGGGTCAGTGTTATTCGCCAGCTGATTCACCTCGGTGTAGTGACGCAAAATATCGCGCAACACTCGGCATTGCAGCTTACCGAGGCAGCACGCCCGTTCTTGCGCGGCGAAGAACCTTTAATGCTCGCAGTACCGCGTATTGTGGCAATCAAATCGAAATCCAGTCCGAAAGTATTCGGTGGAAACTACGACCGCAAGCTGTTCGCCAAATTGCGTAAGTTGCGCAAAGCCATTGCAGATGAAGAGAACATCCCGCCGTATGTCGTGTTTAACGACGCCACACTGATTGAAATGGCCGAACAAATGCCGATTACACCTGGTGAAATGCTAGGCGTTAACGGTGTGGGTACGCGTAAACTGGAACGCTTTGGGCGTGAGTTTATGGCGCTTATCCGCAGCCATGTCGACGGCGAAGATGAGTAGTAGCCAGTCTTTGCTGCAACTCGTATAGTTATTCTCCAAATAATAATTCGGCGAGTTAATTCCTATGTTGATGCTATTTCTCACGGTGGCACTGGTGCATCTTGTTGCGCTATTAAGCCCCGGTCCTGACTTTTTCTTTGTTTCTCAGACAGCCGTAAGTCGTTCCCGTAAAGAGGCGATGATGGGTGTACTGGGGATTACCATGGGTGTCATGATTTGGTCAGGCGTAGCACTACTTGGCCTGCATCTGTTGCTGGAAAAAATGGCGTGGTTGCATAACATCATTATGGTCGGTGGCGGGTTATATCTGTGCTGGATGGGCTACCAGATGCTGCGCGGCGCACTGAAAAAAGATAAACCTTCCGAGCAAGCACCAGAAGTGGAACTGGCTCGTAGCGGACGCAGCTTTATGAAAGGGCTGCTCACCAATCTTGCTAACCCAAAAGCTATTATCTATTTCGGTAGCGTGTTCTCGCTGTTTGTCGGCGATAACGTGGGTAGCGCGGAGCGTTGGGGGCTGTTTGTTCTGATCTCACTGGAAACGCTGGCCTGGTTTACCGTCGTTGCCAGCTTGTTCGCACTTCCGCAAATGCGCCGCGGTTATCAGCGCCTTGCGAAGTGGATTGATGGTGTTGCCGGTGCCTTGTTTGCCGGATTCGGCATTCACCTGATTATTTCCCGCTAATCGTTGTCTGCCCCTTATTGGCGTGCTGTGGCAAGCAGCGCGCCAATCAGCATAAACAGAGAACCAAAAACGCGGTTCAATGCTTTCATCTGGCGCGGCCCTTTAATCCAGCTTGCAATTCGTGTCGCAAGCCCCGCATAACCAATCATCACAATAATATCGACCACTACTGTCGTTACGCCGAGCACTAAATACTGTAACGCCTGTGGCTCATGTGGAGAGATAAACTGCGGGAAAAGTGCGGCGAGAAAGACGATGCTTTTTGGGTTCGTGAGATTCACAAAAACCGCGCGCTTAAACAGGCGGCTGCGTGGTTGGGTGGTAGCCAGCGTATTTAAATCCAGCGCACCTGCGGCACGCCATTGCTGAATGCCAAGCCAGACAAGATAAGCAGCACCCGCCCATTTCAAAATTTCAAAAGCCAGCAACGAGTGTGAGAACAGCGCACCAAGCCCAATCCCAACCAGTACGATATGAATCGCAAGCCCGGTTTGCAACCCGGCGATAGATGCAGCCGCGCCGCGATAGCCGTGGCTAATGGCGGTGGTCATGGTATTAATTGCCCCGGAACCGGGTGACAGACTCAGAATTATTGTGGTCAGGAGATAGGTTAACCACCACTCAACGCTCATGTGAAATTCCCTGAAAGAACACTTTTATGCCACAATACGCTATTGTTGATGAGCGTGCTATGAATCACAAAAAAGCGATATGACTCAGCATAAAAATGGATGGTCTAACAGGGAAAACGCCTTTGCGGCTTTCACCACGGGTCCACTGATGGACTTCTGGCGCCAGCGCGAAGAGTGTGAATTTTCAGGCGTCGACGAAGTGCCGGTACGCTACGTACGGTTTCGCTCGCAGGATCATGACAGGGTCATTGTGGTTTGCCCTGGGCGTATCGAAAGTTACGTCAAATATGCCGAGCTTGCCTATGACCTTTTCCACTGCGGATTCGATATTTTAATTATCGATCATCGTGGCCAGGGGCGTTCCGGGCGCATGCTTTCGGATTCACATCGCGGCCATGTGGCGAAATTTAGCGACTACGTTGACGATTTTGACCGCTTTTATCAGCACGAACTCGCAAATGGCCCATGGAGAAAACGCTACGCTTTAGCGCACTCTATGGGTGGCGCAATCATCACACTGTGGCTTGAAAAGAATTCACTATGCTTTGATGCTGTCGCGCTATGTGCGCCAATGTTTGGCATCGCCTTGCGCTGGCCCGACTGGATGGTGCGCCATATTCTTGATTGGGCTGAAGGCCACCAACGTATTCGTGAGGGTTATGCAATCGGAACAGGCCGCTGGCGTGCATTACCATTTAGCGTTAATGTCCTGACCCATAGCCGTGAGCGTTACCGCCGTAACCTGCGTTTTTATGCTGATGAGCCAGCATTACGGTTGGGTGGGCCAACGAATCATTGGGTAAGAGAAGGGATACTCGCAGGAGAACAGGTTTTAGCAGGAGCCACTGCTATCACCACGCCGATATTTATCCTGCAGGCAGAAGAGGAACGCGTCGTTGATAACCGTGCGCATGACCAATTCTGTGAGCTTCGTGCCGCGGCGGGCCACCCTTGTGAGGGGGAAAAACCTTACGTCATAAACGGTGCGTATCATGAGATCCTGTTCGAAAAGGACGATATGCGAACCGAAGCGCTGAATGCCATCATCACCTTCTTTGATAGGCATTTACTCTAAATAATTCGAGCTGTGGGTAGGCGGCCAGGGAGCTTATCCCCAGGAGCTTACTTTAGTAAGTGACTGGGGTAAGTGAGTGCAGCCAACACCCCCACAGCTTGAAGTATGACGAGTACAACTAATTGAATTTAATACCAGAGGTTTATAAATCCTATGTACCATGTCGTTGCGTCTGACCTGGATGGCACGTTGCTGTCCCCCGATCATCTTCTGACCCCGTATGCTAAAGAAACGCTGAAACTGCTCACCGCTGAGGGTGTTCATTTCGTCTTTGCAACGGGCCGCCACCATATCGACGTGGGGCAGATTCGCGATAACCTCGAAATCAAAGCCTACATGATCACCTCTAACGGTGCGCGAGTTCACGATACTGACGGCAATCTGGTATTCAGCCACGATCTCGACCACGACATCGCGCAGGACCTGTTCGGTGTGGTGCATACCAACCAGGATATCGTGACCAACGTCTACCGCGGCGATCAGTGGTATATGAACCGCCATCGCCCTGAAGAGATGAAATATTTCAAAGAAGCGGTGTTTAACTACACTCTCTTTGAGCCAGGTTTGCTGGAAGCAGATGGCGTCAGCAAAGTGTTCTTCACCTGCGATTCTCACGAAAAACTTCTGCCACTTGAGCAAGCATTAATTGCCCGTTGGGGTGATCGTGTGAACGTCAGCTTCTCTACCCTGACTTGTCTGGAAGTCATGGCAGGCGGCGTATCGAAAGGGCACGCGTTGGAAGCCGTATCTAAAGCAATGGGTTACAGCCTGAAAGAGTGTATCGCCTTTGGCGACGGCATGAACGATGCTGAAATGCTGAGCATGGCGGGTAAAGGCTGCATCATGGGCAACGCCCACCAGCGCCTGAAAGACCTGCTGCCAGAGCTGGAAGTCATAGGCACCAACGGTGATAACGCGGTTCCGCATTACCTGCGTAAGATGTTCCTCGGTAAAGACTGATTTGCGATAAACGAGTGGTGAATTAACCACCACTCGTCAACCAAATAAACCAACTTCTGCACATTCCCTTCGCTACAATGAAGCATTAATCTCCCGTAGTAGAGACTTCATCGTGCCGTTACTGATCATCACCACCATTCTGTGGGCCTTCTCTTTTAGCCTGATTGGCGAATACCTTGCCGGGCATGTTGACAGCTATTTTTCTGTGCTGATGCGCGTCGGACTTGCGGCATTAGTGTTCCTACCGTTCCTGCGTTTTAAAGGCTACAGCGCGAAAACGCTGCTGCTGTACATGCTGGTGGGGGCGTTACAACTCGGCGTGATGTACCTGTTTAGCTTCCAGGCTTATCTCTACCTCACCGTCTCAGAATTCCTGCTGTTTACGGTAATGACACCGCTTTACGTCACGCTGATTTATGACCTGATTAGCGGCAATAAGCTGCGCTGGGGATATGCGTTAAGTGCCGGGCTGGCGGTGATTGGCGCCGCGATTATTCGCTACGACAAAGTCAGCGATCACTTCTGGATCGGCCTGCTGCTGGTGCAGGCGGCGAACATTTGCTTTGCCATCGGCATGGTGGGTTATAAGCGCCTGATGGAAACGCGTCCGATGCCGCAACGCTGTGCGTTTTCCTGGTTCTATCTCGGGGCGGCAGTGATAGCGGTCATCGCGTGGTTTGCGCTGGGGAACCCGCAAAAACTCCCGACCACCAATCTGCAATGGGGCATCCTGGTGTGGCTTGGGGTGGTGGCTTCCGGGCTGGGTTACTTTATGTGGAACTACGGTGCCACGCAGGTGGATGCGGGCACGCTCGGTATCATGAACAACGTGCATGTTCCAGCGGGGCTGCTGGTTAACCTCGCCATCTGGCAAGAGCAGCCTCACTGGCCGAGTTTTATTATTGGTGGGTCTGTGATAATGGCTTCGCTATGGGTGCATCGCCATTGGGTCGCTCCGCGTTCTTCACAAACGGCAGATGCTCGCAAGCGTGTGAACGCGTCGAGCGAATAAAGGCTTCCGTCACCGGTTGACGCTGCTCGCCATCGCGTACTGCGGCGTACAACCGGCTCCACAGTCCTTCACCCAGGGTTTTGGTCACAACCAGACCCTGGCGTTCAACATTCTCCACTACCCAGTGTGGCAACGCGGCAATTCCCATGCGTGCCGACACCATCTGAATCAACAACAACGTGTTATCCACACTTTTCAGCGACGGGCTAACCCCGGCCGGTTGCAGGAAATGTCGCCAGATATCCAGACGTTGGCGCTGCACCGGGTAAATCAATAACGTTTCACTGCTTAAATCTTCCGGCTCAATACGCGTTTTATTAGCCAGCGGATGATCCGTTGCCAGCACCAGGCGCACTTCATAATCAAACATTGGCGAATAATGCAGGCCGCTGCGCGGCAGGATGTCGGATGTTAAAACGATATCCAGTTCGCTCTGCTGCAACGCTGGCTGCGGGTCAAATGTCACACCAGATTTGAAATCCAGATCCACCTGTGGCCAGGTCTTGTGGAAATTTTCCAACGCAGGCGTGAGCCACTGAATACAGCTATGGCATTCGATGGCGATACGCAGTGTGGTCTGATGCGGTTCATTGCAAGCCTGAAGCGCGCGGGTTATCTGCGGCAACACTTGTTCAGCCAGTTGCAACAGAACCTCTCCCTGCGGTGTGAACCGTAGCGGCTGACTTTTACGGATAAACAGGCGGAACCCAAGACGCTGCTCCAGATCGCTGAACTGATGGGAGAGGGCCGATTGGGTCTGATGCAACGCGGCGGCGGCGGCGGCTAAAGAGCCGCAATTTCGTAACGCCTGGAGCGTCCGCAGGTGTTTTATCTCGATCATGAAAGTCCTTCACTTCGGCATGAGCAAATTGCGCTTGAGGAATATACAGTACCTGCACAAGATAGATGTGTAAACATCCAGACGTCTAAAAAATTCGTCGTCTTTCGAGCCGCAGGGGTGTTGGCTGCACTCACGAACCCGAATCACTTACTGAAGTAAGCTCATCGGTATTCGCTCCCTGGCCGCCTACCTGCTACTCGAAATCCATAGAATTTAAAATTGAAATATAAAGAGGCAGAAAAATGACGATTAAAAATCACACCCTCGGCTTCCCACGTGTCGGCCTGCGTCGCGAACTGAAAAAAGCACAAGAAAGCTACTGGGCGGGCAACTCCACTCAGGAAGAATTACTGGCAGTGGGTCGCGAACTGCGTGCTCGCCACTGGAACCAACAAAAAGAAGCTGGTGTGGAACTGCTGCCGGTGGGTGATTTTGCCTGGTACGATCACGTTCTGACCACCAGCTTGCTGCTTGGCAACGTGCCGGCTCGTCATCAGAACGTGAACGGTAGCGTCGATATCGACACTTTGTTCCGCCTGGGCCGTGGCCGGGCACCAACCGGTACGCCTGCCGCCGCCGCTGAAATGACCAAATGGTTTAACACCAACTACCACTATATGGTGCCGGAATTCACTAAAGGCCAGCAGTTCAAACTGACCTGGACCCAGCTTCTGGATGAAGTTGACGAAGCGCTGGCACTCGGCCACAAGGTGAAGCCAGTTCTGCTTGGCCCGGTAACTTATCTATGGTTGGGTAAAGTGAAGGGCGAACAGTTTGACCGTCTGAGCCTGCTGAAAGACATTCTTCCGGTTTACCAGCAAGTGCTGGCTGAACTGGCAAAACGCGGCATCGAATGGGTGCAAATAGACGAACCTGCATTGGTGCTGGAGTTGCCGCAAGAGTGGCTGGACGCATTCAAACCGGCTTACGAGGCGCTTGCTGGCAACGTTAAGCTGCTGCTGACTACCTATTTTGAAGGTGTGACGCCAAATCTAAATACTATTACTGCGCTGCCAGTACAGGGTCTGCACGTTGACTTTGTACATGGTAAAGATGATATCAACGCTCTGCATCAGCAGCTCCCGGCAGACTGGCTTTTGTCTGCGGGGGTGATTAATGGCCGCAACGTCTGGCGTGCTGATTTAACTGAGAAATACGCGCAACTGAAGGATCTTGTTGGCAAACGTGAACTTTGGGTCGCCTCTTCTTGCTCGCTGCTACACAGCCCAATCGACCTGAGCGTTGAAACTCGCCTGGATGCTGAAGTGAAGAGCTGGTTTGCCTTCGCCCTGCAAAAATGTGCCGAGTTGTCTTTACTGACTGAGGCGCTCAACAGTGGTGATACAGAAAAACTGGTTGAGTGGAGTGCGCCGATTCAGGCCCGTCGCCATTCACAGCGCGTACATAACGCGGCAGTGGAACAACGCCTGGCGACGATCACTGCGCAAGACAGCCAACGCCAGAACAACTACACCGTTCGCGCGCAGGCTCAGCGTCAGCGCTTCAATCTGCCAGCATGGCCGACCACGACCATCGGTTCATTCCCGCAAACCACTGAAATTCGTGGCCTACGCCTCGATTTCAAAAAGGGAAATCTGGATGCCAACAACTACCGCACTGGTATTGCGCAGCATATCAAACAGGCCGTAGCCGAGCAGGAACGTTTAGGTCTCGACGTACTGGTTCACGGGGAAGCTGAACGTAACGATATGGTGGAATACTTCGGCGAGCACCTCGACGGCTTCGTATTCACCCAAAACGGTTGGGTGCAGAGCTACGGTTCCCGCTGCGTGAAGCCACCTGTGGTTATTGGTGACATCAGCCGCCCGGAGGCGATCACCGTGGAATGGGCGAAGTACGCACAATCCCTGACTGACAAACCGGTAAAAGGCATGCTGACCGGCCCGGTAACGATTCTCTGCTGGTCATTCCCACGCGAAGACGTCAGCCGCGAAACTATCGCCAAACAAATTGCGTTGGCACTGCGTGATGAAGTGGCGGATCTCGAAGCGGCAGGTATCGGCATCATTCAGATTGACGAACCGGCCCTACGCGAAGGTTTACCGCTGCGCCGCTCCGACTGGCAGGCGTATCTGGAGTGGGGCGTGGAAGCCTTCCGCCTGAACGCCGCCGTAGTGCGCGATGACACGCAGATCCACACTCACATGTGTTACTGCGAGTTCAACGACATCATGGATTCCATCGCGGCGCTGGATGCGGATGTGATCACTATAGAAACATCACGTTCAGATATGGACCTGCTGGAGTCGTTTAAAGAGTTCGAATACCCGAACGAAATCGGCCCGGGCGTGTATGACATTCACTCGCCAAATGTCCCAAGTGTGGAATGGATTGAAGCGCTTCTGAAGAAAGCGGCTGAATCTGTCCCAGCCGAGCGCCTTTGGGTGAACCCTGACTGTGGCCTGAAAACCCGCGGCTGGCCGGAAACCCGTGCCGCGTTGTCTAATATGGTGAAGGCGGCGAAGAACTTGCGTAGCGCTTAAGAGTCAGCGCCTTCTCTGTTTTCGGGGAAGGCGTTTATGTTTGGTGAAAAAGGCAGATTGCTGGCTTCATCACTACTGTCCTGAACGTCAAATTAATACCGGATGTTGCTACGCTAATCTACCTTAGAGAGTTCCAACAAAATCAGTTCCCCCCACTCAATTTCCCGCTCACCGCAGGATGCTGCAAATACTCCATACACCAGCGGCAAACTTTCCCCATGCCGTCGGAACGGGCGGCCAGAAAGAGTTTTGTGGCGTGCTTGTGTTCCTGCATTGGCTTTTTCACCAGTTGGCCGTTATTCAGTAATGGCTGCGCCAGGTGATGAGGAATATAACCAATGCCTACGTTTTTCTGGATTAGCGAAATGGCAGTCAGGAAGTCTGGTACGAATAAGAGTTTTTGCCCTTCCAGTAGCCAGGCCTGTTGAGGAATAAAATTAACCGCAGTATCGCGGATACAAATAGCAGGATATTGGCGTAATTCGGCGTTTTGCAGTGGCTGAACCTGGGTTGCCAGCGGGTGCTGCGGGCCGACAACAAAATCCCATTCCAGTTGGCCGATAGGCTCGCTAATAATCCCTTCTGTGCTTGGCACCGCATGCGGTGCGCCAATCACTAAATCGGCGCGTTTACTGTAGAGCGCATCCCAGCAGCCGTTGTAAACCTCAAGATTGATTCTCAACGTGGTCGAGGGAAACTGGCGCTCAAAATCACAGATAAACTCCACCAGAACCGGCGTGGGAATAATATTATTCACCGCGACCACCAGTTCCTGTTCAACGCCGTCATGAATCAGCACGGTATTACGTTTCAAGGCTTCCAGATCGTTGAGGATATTTTTGCTGTGCTGGATGAAATATTCGCCCGCAGATGTCAGCTCGATGTAACGGCCTTTGCGGATAAACAGTTCGGCGCCAATGGCTTCTTCTGCTTTTTTGATGGTGTAGCTTATCGCCGAGGGGACTTTGTTCAGTTGTTCAGCAGCCGTCGTAATGCTCTGGTATTTAGCGACCAGATGGACAACGCGAATGGTTTCATCGGAGATAAACATTGAGATTCCCTGGTGGCGTTGAATGGCCGGATCGTTCCTCGTTCCGGCCATTTGATTATGCCCATTATACCCAGGATTTAGTTGTGGCTACGTATTTTGCTTAGCACTGCATACGCAATGCAGGCCACAAGAATGGAATCCAGTGAGGGAATGGTTGTTAGCGTAAACAGGCCTTTAACGGTCATAAAGCCTACTGCTGAGCCCAGAATCCACGCAACAAACGTCAGCACTTTGATTTGTGGCTCGCGTGTCAGCACCGACTCTTCATAACCATTACGGCGATAAAGGAAGAAGTCGGAGATGTAGATCCCGGCGACCGGCGGTGTGGCAATGCCGAGGAACAACAGGAACGGAATGAACCACGCCATGATATCCATACTGCCGACTATCGCCGCCAGCACGCCAAGTGCGATAGTGATTTGCCATTTCGGGAAACGGGTCAGCAGCGTAGAAACTACTAACGTACCCTGGAACATGTTCCCGGCATTACCCGTTACGCAGGCAAAAATAAGCAGCAGCGCGGCAGGCATTACTGCACCGAATACAGCCATCGCGCCTAACAACGAATTTTGCCCACTCAGTGCGCTCGGAGTGGCTCCCGCCCAATACAGCAGCGGATAGGCCACCAGAAAGGTTATCGCAGCGGCAATAATGGCGTGTTTGCGGTTATGCACGAAGCTGCCAAAATCGGGTAGGGTAGCAACCAGCACAATAATCGTGCCCACGACCGTTGAAACCGCAACGCCGGTATTCATGCTGACTACCGCATCGGGTGCGGCAACGTCGGTATGAGTGGCGACATACAGGCAGTAGCAAAGCACGGCGGCAATGACCGGAACGGCAATTTGCGCGACTTTGCCCAGCACCGCGAAGCCAAACGCAGTAGAGGCGACGAAAATCACGCAACCTGCCGCAACCAATAGTTGCACCGGTACTTCGAGCCCGTGCTGCGCCAGTAAATCGTGTACCGAATGGCCGAACATATTGGCCGTGACCGCAATCCAGCCAAACAGGCTGATTGCCATCAGAATGTTGATAGCAATTGCACCTTTTTCACCAAACGGATATTTCACAATCCCGTAGGTGGGCAGACGGGCTTTTTCGCCCACGCTGATGGTGATGGCGGCGAGAACGGTCAGGATCAACCCGCCGATAATCACAACGCTAACCAGCCCTGAGCTGGAAAGCTGGCTTCCCAGGCTTGAGGACGATAGCAGGACCGGTGTTACAGCGATCCCCAGCAAAATCATGGCAATACGCAATCCTGACGCCGTGTTGAGACTTTCTTCTGTCTTACGCATATCTTGTTCCTTCTGAATTGCGTTTTACGCAGTATGGAAATGCCCGGTGTATTTGCGCCAGCTTCCCAGCTCGGTTATCTCTTTCTGGCCTTCGGTCAGCCAGTTTTCTGCCAGTACGCCCAGCACGATGCTGCCGTCGGCCAGTTTTACTTTGCCGATAGACAGGCCAGCCGGTTCGCTTTCCAGCAGAGCGGCAAAGCTTGCCAGCGGCAGTTCCCAGATTTCCAGTTCAACGTTAGTGCCGCCTTGCATCACGCGGATCATGCCTGGATGATCGTCGTTAATGCTCCAGATGCGGTAATGTGCGTCGGTGCGGTCTTCGCGCACAAATACGCCGCCTGCTTTCTGCATGTTTGGGTTCAGCTTCAGGCCGCGCATCAGGGTGCCGTTTACCGCGAGTAACGTTGTTTCTGTCATGGTGTTATTCCTTATTCTCAGAGGTAATCCAGGTGCCGCTTTGATGATTCAGTGAGGCTTTAATCGCTTGTGGGCTGGTGATCAGGCCGCTGGCATTTTTGCCCTGTTGCAGGCTGGTGTTCACAAAGCCAAGAATCGCTTCAACTTTCGGCTGCATGCTGCCGACGCCGAACTGGCCTTCGTCGAGCAGGTTCTGCGCTTGAGCCACGGTCAGCGTATCCAGCCATTGTTGCTGCGGAGTGCCGAAGTTAATCGCCACTTTTTCCACGCCGGTTGGGATCAGCAGCAGATCCGCACCGAGCTGGCTTGCCAGCAGCGCAGATGCCAGATCTTTATCGATCACCGCTTCAACGCCTTTCAGTTGATGCTGTTCATCGCGAACCACCGGAATACCGCCGCCGCCGCAGGCGATAACGATATAACCCTGCTTAACCAGGCTTGCGATGGTGTCGCGTTCGATGATTTCGAGCGGAGCCGGTGACGGTACGGTACGACGCCAGCCGCGACCCGCGTCTTCCATCATCGTCCAGCCGAGTTCCTGCTGGCGCTGAACGGCGGTTTGCTCGTCCATAAACGCGCCAACGGGTTTGTTCGGATTAGCGAAAGCGTGGTCGTTTTGATTCACCAGCGTTTGAGTTACGAGAGTGACAACGGGTTTTGAAATGCCACGGCGCGCCAGTTCGTTGTGCAACGCTTTCTGGAACATGTAGCCGATTGCGCCCTGGGTATCGCCCACGGCATAGTCCAGCGGTACCGGAGCGACTTCCGCACTGGCAAGTTCGGAGCGGCGCAGAATAAAGCCGACCTGCGGGCCGTTACCGTGGGTGAGCACCAGATCCCATCCGGCTTCGACCATATCGGTGATGTGCTTCACGCTTTCCATTACCGCTTCGTACTGATCGGGAATGCTGTTGTGCTGCTCATCCTGGATAAGTGCGTTGCCGCCTACGGCGACAACAGCTAAAGGTTTGCTCATTTTTTCTCTCCCTGGGAAACGGCCTGCGCCAGCGCTTCAATGGCATCTACAAAACAGGACATCGGTGCGGTGGTGATCCCCGCGCCAATCTGGCCTACGCCTGCCTGTTTGTGGGCGATACCGGTGTTAATGACCGGCAGAATGCCGCGGTCAGCCACTTTGCGTGCGTCGATGCCCGCCGCCGTTGGTGCGAAGTTCAGCGCTGGCAGAGTAAACGCCGGGTTTGAGCCAAGCGTGATGAACTGCATACGGCGGCTGTTATTGGTAGCATCAGCAGGGGTGCCGCCCACGAATTTCACGATTGCCGGAGAAGAGGCCATAGCGAAGCCGCCGACGCCTGCGGTTTCGGTGATTGCACTGTCGCCCAAATCCGCCGCAGCGTCGTCCACGCCGTAGCCTGGGAAGAACAGGCCTTCAACCGGGTTCGCCGGAGCCTGGAACCACTGGTCGCCCGTGCCGGATAAGCGGATCCCAAAATTCACGCCGTTGCGCGCCATGACCGTAACCATTGAGCTGAACGGTACGCCAGCGGCGGCGTCCATCATCGCTTTACAGGCCGCCATCGAAAGATTAAGGAAGAAATGGTCGTTGCCGGTGATAAACGCCACCACGCGTTGCATGACTTCCAGCGGCAGATTGCTGGCCAGCAGAGCAGGCACCAGACGTTTGATCAGCAAGCCTGTGGCAGCAGCGTTGCGGTTGTGCACTTCGTCGCCCATGTGCAGCGCTTGTGCCATCAGCGGTTTTAATTCCAGCTCGCCGATATGACGTACCGCCACTTTCAGCGCCGGAGCCAGTTCGTTGCGCATCCAGTGCAGACGTTGCAACACTTCGTCGTTATTCGCGCCAAAGCGTAAAACTTTGCCCAGCCCTTCGTTGAAGTTACAGAACGCACGCTGGCTGTTTGTTTTGTTTTCAATCACCCACAGCGGCATGGACGGGCTGATAATCCCCGCCATTGGGCCGACGGCGTTGTAGTGGTGGCATGGCTCAAGATCTATATTGCCGCTTTTGGCGAGCAGTTCGGCCTCTTCATGTCTGGTGGCCCAGCCTTCAAACAGGATCGCGCCGACAATCGCGCCTTTAACCGGGCCGCACATATTTTCCCAGCTAATCGGCGGGCCAGAGTGCAGAATCAGTTTGCGTTCGGCCATCGCCGGAATGGCTTCATCGGCCATCATCACGTCAACCAGCACCGGCTGGGCGTTCAGGTAACGCTCCATCGCCACCTGGTTGGCTTGCTCAACGAGTGGGTGGCGCAGTAAATCCGCCAGATCTAAACCGGCGTCGATATTCCCCAACGCAGGGGGCTGCCAGCTCAGCGCGATGGCTTCGCCACCCACTTTCTGAATATTGTTGGCGAAGCCCGCAAGCCCCGCATTGACCACTTTCAGCGGCTGATTAAATAAGGTGTTCATGCGGATACTCCGTTTTTCTTAACCTGAATCTGTGCAGCGATACTCGCCCAGGTGGCGGCCTGTGCGTTGCAATCGGCAACGATGACGCCAGCCGCGCGCAGGGCATCAATCTGGCGACTGCGCTGTTGCGGGTCTGCCTGGGTGCCACAAACATGAGCGATCAGCAGCGGAGCGTGGGCTTTGTCGATTTTTGCCAGCAACTCCAGCAATTCGGCGGCGGGTTCTTCGGCTGCGCCATAGCCCAGCACCAGGTCAAACAGTACAACGGCGGTTTGCGGATCGTTGAGTTCTGCAAGCAGACGCTGGTTACGCAGCGTTGGATCGATCATCGGGTGCGGTTTGCCACGGGTAAAATCGTCGTCACCCATGTCGATCAGCGTATGTCCCGCGCTCTTCCAGATGTAGGCCAGTTTGCTGTTGCCAGAAACAGGTGTGTTGGACGAAGCTGTAAAGCCGTGCTGTTGGCAAAGAAGTTGCGCTTCGTAACAGAAGGTGCCGCCAGCAAATACACCGCGAATCAACTGGCGAGTCGCAGGCAATGGAAGGCAGGCTTTTTCCAGTGCGGCGATTTGTACGGCATCTGGCTGCAAGGCGTGCTGAGCCAGGGGCGTTTTATTCAGCAGCGCGAAGGCAAGGTCGGCTGCGCTGGCGAGGGTGCACGCAGCGGTAACGTTAGGGCGGGTAATATCTTCTGGGTTGGCTCCGAGGAAGTTAACAACTACCGGTTTACCTGCCGCCTGAGCCTGTTCCAGAATACGTTCAGCTACGGCTTTTGAAGGTGGCTTGGAGATTAACACGATCACTTTTGTCGCTTCATCTTCTGCCAGTGCTTGCAGGCCGAACAACATAGAAATGCCGCCGATTTCCTCGCTTAAATCGTGGCCGCCGGTACCGAGTGCCTGGGAAATACCCGCGCCAAGCTGGTCGATACGGCAGGTGACTTCCTGCACACCAGTGCCGGATGCGCCGACAACACCAATCGCACCACGATTCACGACGTTGGCAAAGCCGAGTGGAATACCGTTAACAATGGCGGTGCCACAGTCCGGACCCATCACAATCAGGTTGCGTTCGCGGGCGTGGACTTTAATCGCTTTTTCCTGCGCGACGCTGACGTTATCGCTGAACATCATCACGTTCATGCCGAGGTTCAGCGCTTTCATGGCTTCGGCGGCGGCGTAATCGCCTGGAACGGAAATCAGCGCCAGATTCGCCTGCGGCTCTTTTTCCAGCGCCATCTCCATGCTGACCAAATCTGGCGTGCGTACACCGTCGTTATTGTCTTGTGCAGGTTTGCTGTTCAGGCGTTCATGGGCCAGAGCCAGCGCTTCCTGGCAGGCGTCTTCTTCGCCCATCACTGCAATGATCAGGTCGTTCGGCCCGGCGCTGATGTTGTCCCCAAGCCCGACGTCATGCAGTTGTTCGAGGTTGGTGGCGGTGCCCATTACGACGGATGCCTGCTGAATGCCGGGTAACTTGCTGATTTGGGCTGAAATCTGCATCAGGGAGACGGAATCCTGATAGAGATTTTTGAAAACTTTATAATCTACTTTCATCGGTTTATGCCTGTTTCTTACTGCCCAATCGTGAAATTCGGGCAAAGCGATCCCGTGCAGAGTTTCTGTGGCTCTACAGGGGGGGATTTTGTAATGTCAGAGCGTGGCTTTTAAGTTACGCAACCCGTGCAGCATTCCGGCGAGACAATCCACGCCTGATGAGGCGCCAAACTGCATAACCTGTTCGGCAGCGTGGACAACCGCCATAGTCTGCGCCTGTGAGGTGAGTTGTTCCTGCAACGCGCAAACGGGCTGTGAAAAATGACCTTCCAAAGCCCGGCTGAGATAGTGACGGCTGATGTCCGTGGTTCGCGTCAGGTGCTGCGCTATCAGCGATTGCATCCGCTTCTGGTGCGTCTGTAGTTCTGGCGTGAGTTTCCAGGGACTAAGGGCTGCCAGATAACCCAACAGATAGTCATCGCCATCCGGCGTTAAACCTTTGCCATAGCCGATAAGCTTCACGACCTGGTTTTCGAGCGACTCAGGTTGTTCCTGTGGTATCAGTCGCAGCCTACTTTCGTCTTGGCTCACCGGAGCGGAGGCCCAAAACAGATCGCTTTCCACCCGGTGTTCCAGGCAGTAGAGCAGCAATTGCGAGGCCAGCGTTTCGTAGTGCTGCAAAGCCTCTGGCAGCGCGTTCAGGCTTAACGACTTGCCGCTAAGCCTGGGTTGCCAGACTACCGCTTCACTTAACTTCACCTGCCAATGCAGCGACTGAATGTGTTCCGCTGTCAGTTGAACGGCTTCACCCTGGTTTGCCTGTTGTCGCCAGTCCCAGTTGTGGGGTAAATCCACACACACGGCATCGGGTAAGTTCTGGTAAAATTCTGCATCTAAAAGCGTGAAAAGATAGCCATCGTCAGCGATAAGGTTTAAAGCGTGCGCAAAACAGCTATGAACATGCGCATTCTTCGGTAACCGTGTGGCAGCGAGATACCCAATGGATACGGCTGCATGCGTGACGATAGCCATGTTGCTTAGCCTTTCAGACCTTTGATGATGGCATCGGCGTTGCTGACCCAGCCAAAGATCGCGCCCTGGGCTTTGATCATCTCCAGCGCGTATTTTTGGAATTCAGGGAAGTAAGAACCTACGCAGTCTTCTGGAATGATGCACTCGTAGCCGCGATCGTTCGCTTCACGCACCGTGGTGTTCACGCAAACTTCGGTCGTTACGCCGCACACAATCAGCGTTTTGATGCCGTTGTTTTGCAGAATCAGGTGCAAATCAGTCTGGTAGAACGCACCTTTACCCGGTTTGTCGATGATTGGCTCACCGGCAACGGGATACAGTTCAGGAATGATGTCGTGCCCGGCTTCGCCACGTACCAATGTGCGGCCCATTGGGCCTGGTTCGCCGATAAAAGTCTTACCGCCGCGAGTGAGTTTGGCTGGTGGGCAATCGGTCAAATCCGGGCGATGGCCTTCACGAGTGTGGATAACCAACAGATCTTTGTTTCGCGCCACTTCCAGTACGTGTTTACACGGTTCAATCGCACTGCGAACCAGTGAAACATCATTACCTAACGCTTCGCCAAAACCACCGGCTTCCACGAAATCACGCTGCATATCAATCATCACCAGCGCGGTTGTTTTTCGATCAAAGGGCAGAGCAAAAGGTTGAGCTTCAAAAGCATGAGTCATCTTAAAATCTCCAGTTCACCAGGTGAATAATTACATTGTCTGTAGACGAGTATTCAGAAGATGTGCTGCTTAAAACAGCGAAATAGTTTCCGTGGGTGCAACGAATAATTTGCATTAACGAAATTGATTAACAAGTGCTGGAGATGAATTGTGAGAGGGGTCAAATTGTGGGCGGGCAACTGCAAAAAAGTTGATGTAAAAGCCCGCCAGGCACTAAAAAATTGTCGCAATAATGTGAGCCTGACGGGCTTTGAGTTAAAAGGGTTACTTGCTTGCACCATAGCGCTCAAACCACGCTAACATCCGTTGCCATCCATCTTTGGCTGAATCTGCATGATAGCTCGGGCGGTAGTCGGCATTAAAAGCATGTCCAGCTTCCGGGTAAACGATGATTTCTGCGTTGGCATTAGCAGCACGCAACGCATGGCGCATGGTTTCCACAGTATCCTGCGCAATGCCCGTATCCTGCCCGCCATAAAGCCCAAGCACTGGCGCATTCAAATTGACTGCAATGTCTACAGGGTGATGCGGAGAATTTAATGTCTTTTCGCCCACTAATTTGCCATACCAGGCCACGGCCGATTTCAACTGCGGATTATGTGCGGCATACAGCCAGGTTATTCGGCCACCCCAACAAAACCCCGTCATCATCAAACGATGTGCATCACCACCGTTTCTTGCCGCCCAATTGGCGACGTGATCCAGATCCGCTAGCACCTGTGCATCGGGCACTTTTGAAACCAGCTCGCTGAACAAGGTAGGGATATCGGCATAATCATTAGGATCACCCTGGCGGAAATAGAGCTCTGGCGCGATTGCCAGGTATCCTTCCAGCGCCAGGCGACGGCAGACATCGCGAATATGCTCATGCACGCCGAAAATTTCCTGCACTACAATCACGATGGGTAAGGGGCCAGCAGCATCTTTTGGCCTGGCGTGATAAGCAGGCATGTTTTCGCCCTGCGTAGGAATTGAGGTTTCCCCTGCATGAATAGCATCATCTGGGGTATGCAATGCGGTTGAAGCAAGAGGGGAGGCCGCTGGCGCAAAATGCCCGCCCGGTGATTTATCTATATGTTCTTCTTTCATTGGCATTCTCCTTACCAGAAATAGCGCATTGCGATAACTATAGCTTTTCCCCGTTATTCTTCGAGTTGCTGGTGGATTGTTTGGTTGCTCTCATCTCAATATCAGAACGATGAACGCCACCCCTTTAAATGTGATTTTCATCACTATTGCAGTTGAAAATAATGTAACTTGTTTGATTCAAAGTGAAATGCGTCACGAAATTCTTTGCGGGGGTTCTGTACAGTACCCCCATAGCAATGTAAGCCAACCTATTCAACGCAGGAGTCTGTTATGTCCAAGTCTGATGTTTTTCACCTCGGCCTCACTAAAAGCGATCTGCAAGGGGCAACACTTGCCATCGTCCCGGGCGATCCAGAGCGAGTTGAAAAAATCGCTGTGCTGATGGACAAGCCGGTCAAATTGGCTGCCCACCGTGAATTTACTACCTGGCGTGCTGAGTTAGATGGCAAGCCAGTTATCGTCTGTTCCACCGGTATCGGTGGTCCATCAACCTCTATCGCGGTTGAAGAGCTGGCACAGCTGGGGATTCGTACTTTCCTGCGTATCGGGACGACCGGTGCCATCCAGCCACATATCAATGTTGGTGATGTTCTGGTGACAACGGCTTCTGTGCGCCTTGATGGTGCCAGCTTGCACTTTGC
The DNA here is from genome assembly GCF_000737905.1 of Buttiauxella noackiae. NCBI lineage: Bacteria > Pseudomonadati > Pseudomonadota > Gammaproteobacteria > Enterobacterales > Enterobacteriaceae > Buttiauxella > Buttiauxella noackiae. Next base: position 20,948 of record NZ_JPRU01000008.1, on the reverse strand, counting down.
ACCAATGGAATATCCAGCCGTTGCTGACTTCGCCTGTACTACCGCACTGGTTGAAGCCGCGAAATCTATCGGCGCGACCACACACATTGGTGTGACCGCATCTTCCGATACCTTCTACCCAGGCCAGGAGCGTTACGACACCTTCTCAGGACGCGTAGTTAACCGCTACAAAGGCTCCATGGAAGAGTGGCAGCAGATGGGCGTGATGAACTACGAAATGGAATCCGCGACACTTCTGACCATGTGTGCAAGTCAGGGGTTGCGTGCGGGTATGGTTGCAGGCGTGATTGTGAACCGTACTCAGCAAGAAATTCCTAACGCTGAAACGATGAAGAAAACCGAAAGCCACGCAGTGAAAATCGTTGTAGAAGCAGCTCGTCGCCTAATCTAATTCCGCTAAAGCCGGCGCAAGCCGGCTTATTTTTATGCTTTGCGTAATGCCTCGCAGTAAACTCCTTTTCATCTGGACATTTATACAGCACAATTTTATTTTGCTGGTGTCTGGCATGGCTTGTGGGAGTGACTGTGGATATTTCTATTTTATTCGGGCTCGGTATTGCGCTGGTTGGTGTTCTGACTGGCTGGCTGCTGGCAAGTTTGCGGGCAGCACAGCGGCAATCCGCACTGCATGAAGAACAACGAGAAATCTACGGCGAATTGACTGCCGCCCGGCAGGAGTTACAGCAAAATCAGCACTGGAAGGATGAGTGCGAGCAACTCAACCGTGAATTGCGTACTCAGCTTGAAATTAACAGTGCCCAGGAAGCAGATATCCGCGAACTCTCCACGCTTCTGGAACAAACCCGCCTTAATGCCGATGATAAACATCGTCAGATGCTCAATAGTGAACAGCGCCTGAGCGAACAGTTTGAAAACCTCGCCAACCGTATTTTTGAGCAAAGTGGCCGCAAAGTTGAAGAACAAAACCGCCAGAGTCTGAACGGCTTACTTTCCCCTTTGCGTGAACAACTGGATGGCTTTCGCCGCCAGGTTCAGGAAAGTTTTGGGCAGGAAGCTCGCGAGCGCCACACGCTAACCCACGAAATTCGTAACCTTCAGCAGCTTAATGCTCAAATGGCGCAAGAGGCGCTGAACCTTACTAAAGCGCTGAAAGGGGACAATAAAACGCAGGGCAACTGGGGTGAAGTTGTATTAACGCGTGTTCTGGAGGCATCCGGTTTACGCGAAGGTTATGAATACGAAACCCAGGTGAATATTCAGCTAGAAAATAATAGCCGCATGCAGCCTGATGTGATCGTGCGTTTGCCGCAAGGTAAAGACGTGGTGATCGACGCCAAGATGACGCTGGTGGCCTATGAGCGTTACTACAATGGTGACGACGAATTAACTCGTGAAAGCGCACTCAACGAACACATTGCTGCGGTACGTAACCATATCCGCATGCTTGGCCGTAAAGATTACCAACAGTTGCCTGGGCTACGTTCACTGGATTATGTGCTGATGTTTATTCCTGTAGAGCCTGCATTTTTACTGGCTATCGATCGCCAGCCGGAACTGATCAGCGAAGCCCTCAAAAATAACATCATGCTGGTTAGCCCGACCACTTTGCTGGTGGCGCTACGAACAGTTGCCAATTTGTGGCGTTACGAGCACCAAAGCCGGAATGCGCAACAAATTGCCGAACGCGCCAGCCGCCTGTATGACAAAATGCGCCTCTTTGTTGATGATATGTCGGCAATTGGTCAAAGCCTGGATAAAGCGCAGGATAACTACCGGCAGGCTATGAAAAAACTCGCTACCGGACGCGGAAATATTCTGCTCCAGGCCGATGCATTTCGTGGCCTTGGTGTTGAGGTTAAACGTGAGATTAATCCAGATTTAGTCGAGCAGGCCAGACTTGAAGACGGCGATAACACCGAGCGCCATGAGTATGAAAACGACGAAGAAAACAACGCAGAAAACAGTTTAGAAGATCGACGCATCGTAGGTGAGCGTTAAGCGCTGCCTAAGCTCGCGGCTTGAAGCATAGGGCTTTAGGCCTCATTCTGTTACACTTCACAAACATTTTTTGGATAAGCAGGCATCGAGATGGTTGAAGAATCCCAGGAAACAACACACTTTGGCTTCCGCACTGTAGCGAAGGAACAAAAGGCCGATATGGTCGCTCATGTGTTCCATTCTGTAGCGGCAAAATACGACGTGATGAATGACCTGATGTCATTCGGCATCCATCGTATCTGGAAGCGTTTTACCATTGATTGCAGTGGTGTTCGCCGTGGTCAGCGTGTACTGGATTTGGCCGGCGGGACTGGCGATTTGACCGCGAAGTTTTCCCGTCTGGTTGGCGAAACAGGCGAAGTGGTTCTTGCGGATATCAACGATTCCATGCTGAAAATGGGCCGTGAAAAACTACGCAACATCGGTGTGGTTGGCAACGTGAACTATGTTCAGGCTAACGCTGAAGCTTTGCCATTCCCGGATAACTTTTTTGATTGCATCACTATCTCTTTCGGCCTGCGTAATGTGACAGACAAAGAGAAAGCACTGCGTTCGATGTACCGCGTGTTAAAACCAGGTGGCCGCCTGCTGGTGCTGGAATTCTCCAAACCAATTATCGAACCACTGAGCAAAGCTTACGATGCATACTCCTTCCACATTTTACCGCGTATCGGTGAAATTGTTGCGCAGGATGCAGAAAGCTACCGCTACCTGGCTGAGTCTATTCGCATGCATCCTGATCAAGAAACATTGAAAGCGATGATGGAAGATACTGGCTTTGAAAATACCACCTATTTCAACCTGACCGCTGGCGTAGTTGCTCTGCACCGTGGCTATAAATTCTGACAGGGAGTTCGTGATGCCTTTTACGCCGCTAATGACTGCCGGAATTGAAAATATCCTTAATACTTTTCTCTGGCGCGATCGGGGACTGAAAGCGGCACGTCAGCGCTTAGTGGGTAAGGTGTTGCGTCTTGAACTCAAAGAGTTTTCATCGCCTATCGTTTTGGTCTTTAGCGAACAGCAAATTGATGTCTTAGCCCAGTGGGAAGGCGAAGCCGATTGCCTGGTGATCACAGGGCTTAGCACCTTGCCAAAACTACGCGACAGGCAGCAGCTTACTGCGCTAATTCGCAGCGGTGAATTGGAAGTACAAGGCGATCTTCAGGTGGTCCAGAATTGGGTTGCTTTGACGGATCTTGCCGAATTTGACCCAGCCGAACTGTTAGCTCCGTATATTGGCGATATTGCCGCCGAAGGTATCAGCAAGGTTATCCGTGGTGGCGGTAAGTTATTCAAAAAAGGATTTACTCGTAATCAGCAATACCTGTCAGAAGCCATTACGGAAGAGTGGAAAATGGCACCGGGATCGCTTGAGGTTGCATGGTTTGCTGAGGAAACGGCAGCAGTCGAAAGGAATGTTGACGCACTCATCGCGCGACTGAACAAACTGGAGAACAAATGACGCCTGGAGAAATTCGTCGCCTCTATTTCATTGTCCGCACTTTTCTTAGTTATGGTCTGGATGAACTGATACCTCGTGTCCGCATTACACTGCCATTACGTATCTGGCGGCGTATGCTGTTCTGGATGCCAAACCGCCATAAAGAAAAACTTCTGGGTGAGCGTTTACGTCTGGCTTTACAAGAGCTTGGCCCGGTGTGGATCAAGTTTGGGCAGATGCTTTCTACACGTCGTGACTTGTTCCCGCCGCAAATTGCCGATCAACTGGCTATGTTGCAGGATCGCGTTGCACCGTTTGACGGAGCATTAGCTAAAAAACAAATCGAACAAGCGATGGGAGGGCTTCCTGTAGAAGCCTGGTTTGACGATTTTGAAATCAAGCCGCTCGCGTCAGCTTCCATTGCACAGGTCCATACCGCTCGTCTGAAAGAGAATGGGCGAGAAGTGGTTATCAAAGTTATTCGTCCGGATATTCTGCCGATCATCAAAGCGGATATGAAACTCATCTATCGTCTCGCACGATGGGTGCCGCGTTTGCTGCCTGATGGCCGCCGTTTGCGCCCGCTTGAAGTTGTACGCGAATATGAGAAGACCTTAATTGATGAGCTAAATTTGCTGCGCGAGTCGGCAAACGCCATTCAGTTGCGCCGCAATTTTGAAGGCAGTTCGATGTTGTATGTGCCGGAAGTGTTCTCAGACTATTGCAGTCAGGACATGATGGTGATGGAGCGAATTTACGGTATTCCGGTTTCTGATATTGCGATGCTGCATCAGCAAGGTACCAATATGAAACTGTTGGCAGAACGCGGAGTGCAGGTCTTCTTCACTCAGGTGTTCCGTGACAGCTTCTTCCATGCCGATATGCACCCAGGCAATATCTTTGTCAGTTACGACCATCCAGAAGACCCGCAATACATTGGTATCGACTGCGGCATTGTGGGTTCGCTCAATAAAGAAGATAAGCGCTATCTGGCAGAAAACTTTATCGCCTTCTTTAATCGCGATTATCGTAAAGTCGCTGAACTGCATGTGGATTCAGGTTGGGTACCGCCAGACACCAATGTCGAAGACTTCGAATTTGCCATTCGTACCGTTTGCGAGCCTATCTTTGAAAAGCCATTAGCGGAAATTTCCTTTGGCCATGTGCTGCTGAACCTGTTCAATACGGCACGTCGCTTTAATATGGAAGTTCAGCCACAGCTTGTTTTACTGCAAAAGACGCTACTTTACGTTGAAGGGCTTGGAAGGCAGCTTTATCCGCAACTGGATTTATGGAAAACCGCCAAACCTTTCCTGGAAGATTGGATCAAAGATCAGGTGGGGATTCCTGCACTTATCCGTTCTTTTAAAGAAAAAGCACCGTTCTGGATAGAAAAAATGCCAGAATTGCCAGAATTGATGTACGACAGTTTGCGCCAGGGTAAACAATTACAGCACAGTGTTGATAAAATAACGCGAGATTTGCAACGCAATCAGGTACGTCAATCGCAATCGCGCTATTTGTTTGGTATTGGCGCTACGCTGATGTTAAGCGGGACTTTATTATTGATTAATAAACCAGAATGGGAATTTATGCCTGCCTGGTTGATGGCCGGGGGTATTGTGACCTGGTTGATCGGCTGGCGGCGCTCAACCTGAGTTGTTTTTAATCGTTTTTAACAGACAACGTGCGGTACAATACAGGCCGTAATCTATTCATCACTGTGATTTGAGGCAACATTATGGGTGGTATCAGTATTTGGCAATTGTTGATCATTGCCGTGATCGTCGTTCTGCTTTTCGGCACCAAGAAACTGGGTTCTATCGGTTCTGATTTGGGCGCATCCATCAAAGGCTTTAAAAAGGCCATGAGCGATGATGAAGATAAAGAGAAAGATAAATCCGTTCAGGATGCTGATTTCACAGCGAAAACGCTTGCAGATAAGCAGCCTGGCGAAGTGAAAAAAGACGAAGCAAAGAGCAACGATAAAGAGCAGGTGTAAACCGTGTTCGATATTGGTTTCAGTGAGTTGCTGCTGGTATTCGTGATTGGCCTGATTGTCCTCGGGCCACAACGTTTGCCTGTGGCAGTTAAAACGGTTGTCGGTTGGGTTCGCGCTTTGCGTTCGCTCGCGGCAACTGTGCAAAATGAACTGGTTCAGGAACTGAAAATCCAGGAGTTGCAAGACAGCCTTAAGAAGGTTGAAAAAGCGAGCATGGATAATCTCACTCCGGAGCTAAAAGCATCAATGGATGAGCTGCGTCAAGCCGCTGAGTCAATGAAGCGCTCGTATACTCATGAACCTGAAAAGGGGAGCGACGAGGCTCATACTATTCATAACCCATTGATAAAAGATGCCGAGGATATGCACGACGGCGTGACACCAGCCACTGCTGCACACCAGGCCAGTGCGCCCGATCAGGCTCCTGCCGTTGAGTCTGAAACAGTTCCTGCACCTGTGGCAGTTTCTGACGAGTTGATCCAGCCTCAGATTAAACCCGTGGCAGAACCAGTCAAAATACCAGCGTCTTCTCAACCTTCGAGTGATAAACAGTAAACATGGCCGTAGAAGATACCCAACCGCTTATCAGCCATCTGATTGAGCTACGCAAGCGACTGTTAAATAGCATTATCGCTGTGCTGGTGATTTTCCTGGCACTGGTTTACTTTGCCAATGACATTTACCAAATCGTCTCCGCACCGCTTATCAGCCAGATGCCGATAGGCTCGACGATGATTGCCACCGATGTCGCATCACCGTTTTTTGCGCCAATTAAACTGACGATTTATGTCTCGGTTTTCCTGTCAGCACCGGTCATTCTTTATCAAATCTGGGCGTTTATTGCGCCTGCGCTTTATAAACACGAGCGCAAACTGGTTATGCCACTGCTGTTCTCCAGCACGATGCTGTTTTATATCGGCATCGCTTTTGCCTATTTCGTGGTGTTCCCGCTAGCGTTTGGGTTCCTGACGAAAACCGCGCCTATAGGCGTCGTGATGTCTACTGACATAACGAAATACCTCGATTTTGTCATGGCATTGTTTATGGCATTTGGTGTGGCGTTTGAAGTACCGGTGGCGATTATTCTTTTGTGCTGGATGGGTGTAACCAGCCCGGAAGCGTTAAAGAAAAAGCGCCCGTACATTCTGGTTGGTGCATTTGTGGTTGGCATGCTGTTGACTCCGCCAGATGTCTTCTCGCAAACACTGCTGGCAATTCCGATGTACTGCCTGTTTGAAGTCGGTGTGTTCTTCTCTCGTTTCTATGTCGGTAAAGGACGTAGAAGAGGTGAAGAAGACCCGGAAGATGCTCCAGAAGCAGAAGACCAACACTCTAATAAAGAGTCATAATTTCAGGCCGCCCATCAGGGCGGTCGTCGTTTGGAAGGCGCTATGTTTGATATCGGTGTAAATCTTACCAGCTCACAGTTTGCGAAAGACCACGCAGAGGTTGTCGCTCGCGCGCATTCAGCGGGAGTCAGTGGCATGTTGCTGACCGGTACGAATCTGCATGAAAGTCAGCAGGCTTTGTTACTGGCGCAACAGTATCAAGGATGTTGGTCCACGGCTGGCGTTCACCCTCATGATGCCAGCCAGTGGCAAGACGAAACGGCAGAGGCCATTCGCAAACTTGCTGGTGCCTCTGAAGTGGTTGCAATCGGCGAGTGTGGCCTGGATTTCAACCGTAATTTCTCAACACCTGCTGAACAAGAGCGTGCTTTTACCGCACAACTGGTCCTTGCGGCTGACCTGATGATGCCGGTATTTTTACATTGCCGTGAAGCACACGAACGCTTTATTGCTCTGCTTGACCCCTGGCTCGATAAATTGCCTGGTGTGGTGCTGCACTGCTTTACCGGTACAGAAAATGAAGCTCGTGAGTGTCTGGCACGTGGACTTTTTATTGGCGTGACCGGTTGGGTGTGCGATGAGCGCCGTGGCCTTGAACTACGTGAGTTGTTACCCGTGATTCCCGCAAATCAACTGTTGCTGGAAACCGATGCCCCCTATTTGTTACCGCGGGATCTAAAACCAAAACCTGCTTCCCGCCGGAACGAACCCTGCTACTTGCCACATATCCTGAACAAGGTGGCCCAATGGCGTGGAGAAGATCCTGCCTGGCTTGCGCAAGTAACAGATGACAATGCCCGCCGTCTTTTCCGGCTGGCTTAATTCAGGAGAAAGTAAATGAGCTATGCATTTCCAGGTACGTTTCCTGGCCGCCGTATGCGCCGCGTCCGTCGCCATGATTTCAGCCGTCGCCTTGTGGCAGAGAATCAACTAACGGTTAACGACCTGATCTACCCTGTTTTTGTGATGGAAGGTCAGAATCGTCAGGAAGAAGTGGCGTCAATGCCGGGCGTTTACCGTATGACTATCGATTTGCTGCTCAAAGAAGCGGAAGCCGTTGCGAAGCTAGGTGTACCGGTGCTGTCCCTGTTCCCGGTCATCGAGAGCGCAGGAAAGTCTCTGCATGCTGAAGAAGCTTATAATCCGAATGGTCTGGTTCAGCGTGCGGTTCGTGCCCTGAAAGATGCCGTGCCGGAATTGGGTCTGCTGACTGACGTTGCGCTTGATCCGTATACCACTCACGGTCAGGATGGCGTGATTGATGCAGACGGTTACGTTATTAACGACATTACGCGTGAAATTCTGGTGCGTCAGGCGCTGTCTCATGCAGAAGCCGGGGCTGAAATCATCGCGCCAAGCGATATGATGGATGGTCGTATCGGGGCGATTCGCGATCAGCTTGAGCTGGATGGTTTTGTGAATACCCAGATTATGTCTTATGCCGCGAAATACGCATCCTGCTATTACGGCCCGTTCCGTGACGCAATTGGTTCATCCGGCAACTTGAAAGGTGGCAATAAAAAGACCTATCAGATGGACCCGGCCAATGGCGATGAAGCGTTGCAAGAAGTTGCGCAGGATCTGCAAGAAGGTGCTGATATGGTGATGGTGAAACCAGGTATGCCGTATCTGGATGTGGTTCGCCGCGTGAAAGACACCTTTGGCGTGCCGACTTTCGCCTACCAGGTTTCTGGTGAATATGCGATGCATATGGCCGCAATCCAGAACGGTTGGTTGGCAGAAAAACCGGCTATCATGGAATCGTTGCTGTGCTTTAAACGCGCTGGGGCAGATGGCGTGCTGACGTACTTCTCGAAGCGTGTAGCGCAGTGGCTACACGATGAGCAAATGCAGCGCTAGAGTCAAATGTAGGGCCAGTCATCGCTGGCCTTTTTTATGTCTTTTTGAAATCCGTATTCTTCACGCTCTGCATCACTTGTTTATTCAACAAGTTGAGCAGCAGCATAGAGCGGGCTTCTCCGTCTGGTTCGCTAAAAATCGCCTCCAGGCCTTCGAACGCCCCTTCGGTTATCACCACGCGATCACCTTCGTACGGCGTATCCGGGTCCAGAACGTTCTCTGGGGTGTGGTTGATGAGCTGCTCAATCACATCACTCGGTACAGTAGCCGGCAGGCTGCCGAAACGAACGAAATGGCTCACACCGCGAGTGGAGTTTATGGTTGTAGTATGAATATTTTCAGGGTCAAACCGGACAAACATATAGTTTGGGAATAATGGTTCATCGACCGCAGTGCGTTTGCCTCGAACGATCTTTTCAATTTTGATCATCGGGGTAAGGCAATTCACTTCCTGACGCTCGAGATGCTCTTGCGCCCGTAGTAATTGACCTCGTTTGCAGTACAACAAATACCAGGATTCCATAGTTTCTCTTTTCCTCATTAACCGAGGAAGAATAGCAAAAGGCCGTTATCAGGGATAGACGGCTCAGGTATAACCAATCACTGATTGGTCATCAGATAAGCATTTACGCGTTATTAACAAAAATACAGCATGCTGTGCATGAAGCCCGTATAATGAGCGCCAAATCCTGACTACGATTAATTGCATGAAATACCACGACCTACGCGACTTTCTGGAACTACTCGAACAACGCGGTGAGCTAAAGCGTATCGCAATGCCAGTCGACCCGTACCTGGAAATGACTGAAATTGCCGATCGTACTTTGCGCGCCAATGGTCCTGCGCTGCTTTTTGAGAACCCTAAAGGGTACGACATGCCAGTGTTGTGCAACCTGTTTGGCACACCAAAGCGTGTCGCGATGGGGATGGGGCAGGAAGATGTGTCGGCGCTACGCGAAGTGGGTAAGTTACTGGCCTTCCTGAAAGAGCCGGAGCCACCGAAAGGTTTCCGCGACTTGTTCGATAAGCTGCCACAGTTTAAACAAGTCCTGAATATGCCGACTAAGCGGCTGCGTAACGCCCCTTGTCAGGAACAAATTTGGGAAGGTGATGAAGTCGATTTATCCCGCATCCCTATCATGCAATGCTGGCCGGAAGATGCAGCACCGCTGATTACCTGGGGTCTGACGGTAACGCGTGGCCCGCATAAAGAGCGTCAGAATCTGGGCATTTATCGCCAGCAGCTTATTGGTAAAAACAAACTGATCATGCGTTGGTTGTCGCATCGCGGCGGTGCGCTTGATTTCCAGGAGTGGTGTGCTGAACATCCGGGTGAGCGTTTCCCTGTTTCAGTTGCGTTAGGCGCGGATCCTGCGACTATTCTTGGCGCGGTAACGCCGGTGCCTGATACGCTTTCCGAATATGCGTTCGCCGGTTTGCTACGTGGCACAAAAACCGAAGTCGTGAAGTGTATTTCCAACGACCTCGAAGTGCCTGCCAGTGCGGAAATTGTGCTGGAAGGCTATATCGAGCCAGGTGAAATGGCACCGGAAGGGCCATATGGTGACCACACGGGTTACTACAATGAAGTAGATGACTTCCCGGTATTTACCGTGACGCATATTACTCAGCGGCAGAATGCAATTTATCACTCAACTTACACCGGACGCCCACCCGATGAGCCCGCGGTTCTGGGTGTTGCGCTGAATGAAGTGTTTGTGCCGATTCTGCAAAAGCAGTTCCCGGAAATTGTTGATTTTTATCTGCCGCCGGAAGGCTGCTCTTATCGCCTTGCGGTTGTCACCATTAAGAAGCAATACGCGGGCCATGCTAAGCGCGTGATGATGGGAGTCTGGTCTTTCCTGCGACAGTTTATGTACACCAAGTTTGTCATCGTTTGTGATGATGATGTCAACGCGCGTGACTGGAACGATGTAATTTGGGCCATCACCACGCGTATGGACCCGGCGCGTGATACCGTACTGGTAGAAAACACGCCAATTGATTACCTGGATTTTGCCTCGCCGGTTTCCGGTCTTGGTTCAAAAATGGGACTGGATGCCACCAATAAATGGCCTGGGGAAACCCAACGTGAATGGGGTCGTCCTATTAAGAAAGATGCAGAAGTATGTGCGCGTATTGATGCAATCTGGGATGAACTGGCTATTTTCGACGACAGTAAAAACGCCTGAGTGGCGGATTTTACGGTTTTGCATTATTGACCCGACAGAGGGGAAGCATGACAACCTTAAGCTGTAAAGTGACCTCGGTAGAAGCGATAACTGATACGGTATATCGCGTTCGATTACTGCCGGAAGCGAAGTTCTCCTTTCAGGCCGGGCAGTATTTGATGGTGGTGATGGATGAGCGCGACAAACGCCCGTTCTCCATGGCATCCACGCCGAGCGACCACGAGTTTATCGAGCTGCACATTGGCGCGTCAGAGATTAATCTGTACGCCATGGCGGTGATGGACCGTATTTTGAAAGAAAAAGAGATCGTTGTTGATATTCCACACGGCGACGCCTGGCTGCGTGACGACGAAGATCGTCCGCTGATTCTGATTGCAGGCGGCACCGGCTTCTCTTATGTGCGTTCAATTTTGCTGACGGCTCTTGCGCGTAATCCACAACGTGAAATCGCGATTTACTGGGGCGGCCGTGAAGATAAACATCTTTATGATCTGTCTGAGCTGGAAGCGCTGTCCGTGGTTCACCCAAATCTGCGTGTTGAAGCGGTTGTTGAACAACCGGAAGAAGGTTGGCGTGGACGTACTGGCACAGTGTTAACTGCGGTAATGCAGGATTACGGAACGCTTGCCGGGCACGACATCTATATTGCCGGGCGTTTTGAGATGGCGAAAATTGCCCGCGACTTGTTCTGCAATGAACGTAGTGCGCAGGTTGATCGTATGTTTGGTGATGCGTTCTCGTTTATCTGATGCATAAAGGCCACCGTTTTCTACGGTGGCCAAGTGTTAACAACGTTTATTCAAACGGTGTGTAATGGAAATAGAGCGGTTTTTTGTCTGATTCATACAGACACAGTATAGAGCCGAGCCTTTTTTGCGAACTGCTAATCGTTGCCACAACCTCGCTAGACACAGGCTGCTTGCCTAGCTTTTCTTCGTATCTGTTAATCTGAATCCCTTCGTTTTTTATTTTTGCCTGATTTAACAAGTCCATCATATCTGGACTGTTTTTCATGACCCGCTTTCCATAAGCCAGGCAATCTTTAGCCATTTTGACATCACCAGATTCTGCTGCATTGGCCCCGATAGAGGCCAGACACAGGCTGGTCATCAGTAAAGCCTGAACAATCTTCATCTTATTCCCTTAATTAGAATGGCGTCATAGCCAGGCGAAATATAGAACGTTGAGATAGTCAGAGCAATATATGTACAACGAGGGAGGTTCGGGGAAAAGAAAAAACCCGCCCCTGACAGGCGGGAAAAACGGCAACTAAACTTTTTTCTGCCTCATTGAAGCTATAGCTTTGTTGGCTGCCTTAGTTCACCCCGGTCACATAGTTATCTATGCTCCATGCTCCCGGGGATTCACTCAGTTGCCGCCGTGCCATAGCACCAATGGCTTTGAAAAAACGACAAAGAAAACGTCTAAACGCGTTCAATTACAGTGGCAATACCCTGTCCCAACCCGATGCACATGGTGGCGAGGCCAAACTGCGCATCGCGGCGTTCCATCAGATTCAACAACGTGGTGCTAATACGAGTACCGGAACAACCCAACGGGTGACCCAGTGCAATCGCACCACCATTCAGGTTAATTTTGTCGTCGATCTTATCCATCAGGCCCAGATCTTTAATACATGGCAGGATCTGTGCGGCGAACGCTTCATTCATCTCAAACAGGTCGATGTCAGCAGCAGTCAGGCCCGCTTTTTTCAACGCCAATTGTGATGCCGGAACCGGCCCGTAACCCATAATTGAAGGGTCACAGCCAACAACGGCCATTGAGCGGACGTATGCGCGAATCTTTAGGCCGAGTTCTTTGGCCCGTGTTTCGCTCATCAGCAACATCGCTGATGCGCCATCGGAAAGAGCAGAAGAGCTACCCGCCGTGACGGTACCGTTGACCGGGTCAAACGCAGGTTTCAGCGCCGCCAGCCCTTCAACGGTTGTTTCTGGACGAATGACTTCATCGTAATCAAAACGTTTGAGCACGCCGTCTGCGTCATGGCCGCTGGTCGGCAGAATTTCATTTTTGAAATGACCTGCTTCTGTCGCAGCCCAGGCTCGTTGGTGTGAACGAGCAGCAAACTGGTCCTGCATCTCACGGCTGATACCGTGCATGCGCGACAGCATTTCGGCGGTTAAGCCCATCATTCCAGCCGCTTTTGCAACGTTACGACTCAGACCCGGATGGAAATCAACACCGTGGCTCATCGGCACATGGCCCATATGTTCCACGCCGCCAATCAGACAAGCATGTGCATCACCGGTTTGAATCATACGAGCAGCATCGTGCAGTGCCTGCATTGAAGAACCACACAACCGGTTTACGGTTACAGCCGGGACCGAATGTGGGATTTCTGCCAGCAGTGATGCATTACGCGCAATATTAAAACCTTGCTCCAGTGTCTGCTGCACGCATCCCCAATAAATATCATCGAGTGCTGCGGCTTCAAGTGCCGGGTTGCGTGAGAGAATCCCACGCATCAAATGGGCGGAAAGATCTTCCGCGCGCAGATTACGGAACGCCCCGCCTTTTGAACGGCCCATCGGGGTGCGGATGGCATCAACAATTACAACCTTTTCCATGATCACTCCTCAGGCACTTTTCAGGTCACTGGTTGGGCGCGCGGCTTCAACCGGTGGATAGTACGGCTCATTACGGGACGCTTTTGTACGCAGACCATCAGGCACCTGGTATAGCGGGCCTAGATGCTCATACTGCTGAGCCATATCGAGATATTTGGCGCTGCCGATGGTGTCTAACCAGCGGAAGGCACCGCCGTGGAACGGAGGGAATCCCAGGCCGTAAACCAGAGCCATATCAGCTTCTGCCGGGCTTGCGATAATGCCTTCTTCCAGGCAACGCACCACTTCGTTGACCATTGGGATCATCATGCGAGCAATGATCTCTTCGTCGCTGAAGTTTTGACGTGGCTTGCTGACATCTGCCAGCAGGCTGTCGGTGGCTTCGTCTTGTTCTTTACGCGGCTTGCCTTTGCTGTCTTGTTTGTAGCGATAGAAACCCTGCTGGGTTTTCTGGCCGTAACGGCCTGCGTCAAACATCGCATCAACCGCATCGCGATAATCTTTCTGCATACGCTGTGGGAAACCTGCCGCCATCACAGCTTGCGCGTGGTGCGCGGTATCAATACCAACCACGTCTAGCAGATACGCCGGGCCCATCGGCCAACCAAACTGCTTTTCCATCACTTTGTCGATTTGGCGGAAATCGGCACCGTCGCGCATCAGTTGGCTAAAGCCTGCAAAGTACGGGAACAGCACGCGGTTGACGAAGAAGCCTGGGCAGTCGTTCACAACGATCGGGGTTTTGCCCATTTTGCTGGCCCACGCCACGACCTTCGCGATAGTTTGCTCAGACGTTTTATCTCCACGAATGACTTCGACTAACGGCATGCGATGCACAGGGTTAAAGAAGTGCATGCCGCAGAAGTTTTCCGGGCGCTTCAGGCTGTTTGCCAACTCGCCAATAGGAATGGTCGATGTGTTTGACGCCAGAACGGTATCTGGACGTACTTTATCTTCCACTTCTGCCAGAACGGCTTTCTTCACTTTCGGGTTTTCAACAACCGCTTCAACCACTACATCGACACGCTCAAAACCGGCGTAATCGAGCGTCGGATGAATAGTGGCAATTACACCTGCCAGTTTCATGCCGTCGATTTTGCCGCGTTCGAGCTGTTTGTTCAGTAGCTTACTGGCCTCGTTAATACCCAGTTCCAGCGACTTTTCATTAATATCCTTCATTAATACCGGTATGCCTTTCCAGGCAGACTGGTAAGCAATGCCGCCGCCCATGATCCCGGCACCAAGAACGGCTGCCTGTTTCGGGGTTTCGGTATTTTTGGTCAGCTTTTTCGCCTGACCTTTTATGTATTGGTCGTTAAGGAAAATCCCGACCAGCGCACGGGCCTCATTGGAACGTGCCAACGGCACGAAACTTTGAGTCTCCAGTTTTAATGCTTCATCACGCCCCAGACGCGCCGCGGCTTCAATGGTTTTTACTGCCGTCATCGGAGCAGGATAGTGTTTACCGGCAATTTGCATCACCATGCTCTTAGCAATGGTGAAGCTCATGGTGGCTTCGATTTTGCTCAGTTTCAGAGGTTGGAGCTTCGGTGCGCGTTTGGCTTTCCAGTCCAGATCGCCACTAATCGCCTGGCGCAGTATTGCCAGTGCGCCATCGCGCAGTTTTTCAGTTTTGACGACACCGTCAACTAAACCGAGTTTTTGTGCTTCAACTGCACCAACATCTTTCCCGGCGGTGATAATCTCCAGCGCGCTGTCAGCTCCCAGTAAACGTGGCAGACGCACAGAGCCACCGAAACCAGGCATGATGCCCAGCTTGGTTTCCGGCAGGCCGATACGGGTGTCAGGCGTGGCCAGACGGTAATCTGTTGCCAGGACACATTCACATCCGCCGCCCAGGGCATAACCATTAACTGCCGAAATGGTAGGGACCGGTAAATCTTCCAGGCGATTGAAAACGCTGTTGGCAAATTGCAGCCAGTGAGTCAGTTGCTCCGCTGGAACCAGGAACAGCGACAGGAATTCGGTAATATCAGCGCCAACGATAAACGCTGCTTTATTGGAACTGAGCAGCAGGCCTTTTAACTGCGGCTGCTTTTCCAGCACATCCAGCGCGTGGCCGAGGCTTGCTACGGTCGCGGTGTCGAGTTTATTCACTGAGCCGGGTGCATCGAATACCAATTCTGCGATGCCATCTTCCAGCCAGTCGAGATGTAAGGTTTCACCTTGGTAGAGCATGTCAGTCTCCTGAATCCAGCAATGGGATCTGGTCGTACCAGATGGAGAGGAGTGTGGAATTGATGTTAATGAAATGCAAATAACTCTTTAAATATTTGCAAAGATGATCACAGCCACTGGAAATAAGTTCGCAAACTTTACGGTGTGCTAAGATGCGTGGCGTTCAGTTTATGAAAAAAACAGAAGGGTAAATCATGGATTCACTGGCCTCACTTTATAAAGATCATGTGGCAACTTTGCAGGAGCGTACCCGCAATGTTCTGGCGCGTTTTAATCTCGACGCGCTGTTGATTCACTCGGGCGAGCTGGTCAACGTCTTCCTCGATGATCATCCGTATCCGTTCAAAGTTAACCCACAATTCAAAGCCTGGGTTCCGGTGACACAAGTGCCAAACTGCTGGCTGCTGGTGGATGGTGTTAACAAACCGAAACTGTGGTTCTACTTGCCGGTTGATTACTGGCACAACGTTGAGCCGCTGCCAGAATCCTTCTGGACTGACGAAATTGAAGTCATTGCTTTGCCAAAAGCAGATGGCATTGGCAGCCAGTTGCCTGCCGCACGTGGCAATATCGGTTACATCGGCCCTGTGCCAGAGCGTGCTGTGCAGCTTGAAATTCAGGGTGCGAATATCAATCCGAAAGGGGTGATTGATTACCTGCATTACCATCGCTCTTATAAAACAGATTATGAATTGGCGTGTATGCGTGAAGCGCAGAAAACCGCAGTGGTTGGCCACCAGGCAGCTCATGAAGCCTTCTTGTCTGGAATGAGCGAGTTTGATATCAACCTGGCTTATTTGACGGCAACCGGACACCGCGATACCGATGTGCCATATGGCAATATTGTGGCACTCAACGAGCACGCAGCAGTTCTGCACTACACCAAATTAGATAATCGTGCGCCTGCGGAAATGCGTAGCTTCCTTTTAGATGCTGGCGCGGAATACAACGGCTATGCGGCTGATTTAACGCGTACCTGGTCGGCTAATAGCGACAATGATTATGCTCAATTGGTGAAAGACGTTAACACCGAGCAACTTGCGTTAATTGACACCCTGAAAGCGGGGGTGCGCTATACCGATTATCATATTCAGTTCCATCAACGTATCGCGAAGTTGCTGAACCGCCATAAGCTAGTTACGGGCATTAGCGAAGAAGCGATGGTAGAAACCGGTATTACTGGGCCGTTTATGCCGCACGGTTTGGGTCACCCGTTGGGTCTGCAGGTTCATGATGTCGCTGGCTTTATGCAGGATGATACCGGTACGCACCTTGCTGCTCCTTCTCAATATCCGTATCTGCGCTGCACGCGTATTCTGGAGCCGCGTATGGTTCTGACTATCGAGCCGGGCATTTACTTCATTGAGTCTTTACTCGCGCCATGGCGCGAAGGCCAGTACAGCAAACACTTTGACTGGCAGCGCATTGAAGCAATGAAACCTTTCGGTGGTGTTCGCATTGAAGACAACGTCATTGTTTACGAAAACAGTGTTGAAAACATGACGCGTGATTTGAAACTGGCGTAATGGATAGTTGGCTGATTCCTGCTGAGTCCGTTACGGTCAGTGAGGAAATCAAGAAAAGTCGCTTTATTACGCTGGTCGCGCATACGACTGGCGTAATAGCGGCGAAAGCGTTTCTTGAAAAAACACGTTCTGAACACCCGGATGCCCGGCATCATTGCTGGGCCTGGGTGGCTGGTGCGCCGGATGACTCGCAGCAGTTAGGCTTTTCTGATGATGGCGAACCTGCAGGTACTGCTGGAAAACCAATGCTTGCCCAGCTTATGGGAAGTGGCATAGGTGAAATTACTGCTGTAGTCGTTCGCTACTCTGGCGGAATCAAACTCGGAACAGGCGGTTTGGTCAAAGCCTACGGCGGTGGTGTGCAGGCGGCATTAAACCAATTGTCTACTGTGCTCAAAGTTCCGTTAACCGAATATACTTTGCAATGTGACTACGCACAGCTTGCGGGAATCGAAACGCTGCTCAAGCAGTACGACGGTATTGTGATGCAAAGTGATTTCCAGGCATCTGTACTATTACGTGTGGCATTGCCACAGGCAAAATTCGCTGACTTTTCAGTCAGACTTGCTGATTTTAGCCGCGGTGCATTGCATTTATTGCCGGCTGAATAATAATTCCCTCTCGTTATTTTTTTGATAGTTAAGGAAGCGGCTGAAATGCATTTTCGCGCCATAACCCGAATCGTTGGTCTGTTAGTTATTCTTTTTTCCGTGACCATGATTATTCCAGGGTTGGTAGCTTTAATTTATCGCGATGGTGCTGGCCGAGCTTTCACCCAGACTTTCTTCGCAGCGTTACTCATTGGTTCTTTTTTGTGGTGGCCTAACAGACGACAGAAAAGCGAGCTCAAGCCTCGAGAAGGGTTCCTGATCGTCGTATTGTTCTGGACAGTGCTGGGGAGTGTGGGGGCGTTGCCCTTTATTTTTGCGGAACAGCCTAATCTCACTATTACCGATGCGTTCTTTGAATCGTTCTCGGGCTTAACCACTACCGGGGCGACAACACTCGTTGGGCTCGATACGCTTCCTCACGCCATTCTCTTTTATCGGCAGATGTTGCAGTGGTTTGGCGGTATGGGGATCATTGTTCTCGCCGTGGCAATTTTGCCGATACTGGGCGTCGGTGGGATGCAGCTTTATCGCGCTGAAATGCCAGGGCCGCTTAAAGATAATAAAATGCGTCCGCGTATCGCGGATACAGCAAAAACCCTGTGGCTCATCTATGTCTTGTTAACCGTTGCGTGCGCTCTGGCGCTCTGGTTTGCGGGCATGCCTGCATTTGATGCAATAGGCCATAGTTTTGCGACTATCGCTATTGGCGGTTTTTCCACTCATGACGCCAGTATCGGCTATTTCGATAGCCCAACAATTAACACTATTATCGCCATCTTCTTACTGATCTCCGGTTGTAACTATGGCCTGCACTTCTCTTTATTAAGTGGGCGTAATTTAAAAGTCTACTGGCGCGACCCTGAGTTCCGTATGTTCATTGGCGTGCAACTGACGCTGGTGGCTATTTGTACCCTGGTATTGTGGTTCCATAATACTTACCAGACTGCTTTGCTCACGCTGAACCAGGCATTCTTCCAGGTGGTATCGATGGCGACAACCGCTGGCTTCACCACCGACAGTATTGCGCGTTGGCCGCTGTTTTTACCTGTGTTGTTATTGTGCTCTGCTTTTATAGGTGGCTGTGCGGGTTCAACAGGTGGTGGCCTCAAGGTCATTCGTATTCTGTTGCTGTTCAAACAAGGCAACCGTGAACTTAAACGCCTCGTGCACCCCAACGCGGTATATAGCATTAAGCTTGGGAACCGTGCGTTACCGGAACGAATCCTTGAAGCGGTATGGGGATTCTTCTCTGCTTATGCACTGGTCTTTATCGTCAGCATGCTTGCAATTATTGCGACTGGCGTGGATGACTTCTCAGCCTTTGCTTCCGTTGCTGCAACATTAAATAACCTTGGCCCAGGGTTGGGTGTTGTGGCAGACAACTTTGCCAGCATGAACCCAGTGGCAAAATGGATATTGATTGCCAACATGCTGTTCGGCCGTCTTGAAGTGTTTACCTTACTCGTACTGTTCACGCCAACTTTCTGGCGAGAGTAACCGGAGCCTGTAGTGAGAACTTTGATTCTGTTTTCGACCCGTGATGGTCAAACTCGTGAGATTGCTTCTTATATAGCATCTGAGTTGAAAGAGCTTGGTGTAGAGAGCGATGTGGTTAATCTGCATCGCACCAAAGATATTGCCTGGGATAACTATGAGCGGGTCGTTATTGGTGCGTCTATTCGGTACGGACACTTTCATTCATCAGTTGCGGCGTTTGTGAAGAAGCATCAGCAAGCGCTGAACAACATCCCAAGCGCTTTCTTTTCCGTAAACCTGGTTGCACGCAAACCAGAGAAGCGTTCACCACAAACCAACTCTTATACACGTAAGTTCTTGTTGAACTCGCCGTGGCAACCAAATCACTGCGCCGTATTCGCTGGAGCACTGCGTTACCCGCGTTATCGTTGGTACGATCGTATGATGATTCGTTTGATTATGAAGATGACTGGCGGTGAAACGGATATCAGCAAAGAAGTTGTTTATACAGATTGGCCGCAGGTAGCTCGTTTTGCCCATGAGATAGTGCACTTAAACAGCAAATAGTGTCCAAAATACACGTTTTGGATAAAAAAAACGCGCTCAGTCATATTTTTGCAATAAACACTTGTCAGCTTCCAGAAAATCCCTATACTGCGCCTCCACTGACACGGCACAACGGCTTACAAACCGGCTGGTTAGTTGGAGAAAAGCGCGAAATAATCGCTTGACTCTGAAAGAGGAAAGCGTAATATACGCCACCTCGAGTTAGCAAGCGAAAGCGCGCAACTCACTGCTCTTTAACAATTTATCAGACAATCTGTGTGGGCACTCGCAGGATTGATATCTCAGATACCTTCGGGTATCACAAAAAATATCAAGTCTTGAAGAGTGACCAAGCAGTAATTCATTTAGTTGAATTATTACGAAAGTTAATTTTTGAGCACCGCTTCACGAGTTGAAGCAAATCAAGCTTTTAATTGAAGAGTTTGATCATGGCTCAGATTGAACGCTGGCGGCAGGCCTAACACATGCAAGTCGAGCGGTAGCACAGGGAGCTTGCTCCTGGGTGACGAGCGGCGGACGGGTGAGTAATGTCTGGGAAACTGCCTGATGGAGGGGGATAACTACTGGAAACGGTAGCTAATACCGCATAACGTCTTCGGACCAAAGAGGGGGACCTTCGGGCCTCTTGCCATCAGATGTGCCCAGATGGGATTAGCTAGTAGGTGAGGTAATGGCTCACCTAGGCGACGATCCCTAGCTGGTCTGAGAGGATGACCAGCCACACTGGAACTGAGACACGGTCCAGACTCCTACGGGAGGCAGCAGTGGGGAATATTGCACAATGGGCGCAAGCCTGATGCAGCCATGCCGCGTGTATGAAGAAGGCCTTCGGGTTGTAAAGTACTTTCAGCGAGGAGGAAGGCATTGTGGTTAATAACCGCAGTGATTGACGTTACTCGCAGAAGAAGCACCGGCTAACTCCGTGCCAGCAGCCGCGGTAATACGGAGGGTGCAAGCGTTAATCGGAATTACTGGGCGTAAAGCGCACGCAGGCGGTCTGTCAAGTCGGATGTGAAATCCCCGGGCTCAACCTGGGAACTGCATTCGAAACTGGCAGGCTAGAGTCTTGTAGAGGGGGGTAGAATTCCAGGTGTAGCGGTGAAATGCGTAGAGATCTGGAGGAATAMCGGTGGCGAAGGCGGCCCCCTGGACAAAGAATGAAGTTCAGGTGCGAA
>NZ_JPRU01000007.1:0-100929 GCF_000737905.1 Buttiauxella noackiae | reverse complement strand
CTGTTAAAAGCGGCAGAGCTGGCCAGACGTACGTTTTACTGGCAGCTGGCTTTCGGGAAAAAGCCGGACAAAGATGCTGATGATAAGCATCAGATTTTAGCGCTGTTCCATAAGCATAAAGGGCGATATGGATACCGGCGTATCACGCTGGCCGGTCGTCGGCAAGGGAGTTCACTGAATCATAAAACGGTTCAGAGACTGATGCAGCAGTTAGACTTAACCGCCTGTATCAGAAGGAAGAAATACAACTCTTACAAAGGGCGATATGGCAAAGCTGCGGGTAATGTGCTGAACCGCCAGTTCAGTGCAGACAAACCCAACCAGAAGTGGGTAACAGACGTGACAGAATTTAAAATTGCCGGGGAAAAGCTGTATTTATCCCCGGTCCTTGACCTGTATAACGGTGAAATCGTGGCGTATCAGATGGAGCATCGACCCGTTCTGTCGATGGTGGACGATATGCTGAGTAAGGCGCTGTCGGTTCTGAGTGAAGGTGAATATCCGCTGGTACATTCAGACCAGGGTTGGCAGTATCAGATGGCGCACTATCAGAAGCGACTCAGGGAAGCAGGGCTGAAACAGAGTATGTCACGCAAGGGAAACTGCTATGACAATGCGGTGATAGAAAGCTTCTTCGGCACGCTGAAAACGGAATGCCTGTATCTGGAGGAGTATAAAAGCATCAGGGAGTTACGGGATGCTATTGACGAATATATCTACTATTACAACCATGAAAGAATAAAACAGAAACTAAAAGGCCTGAGTCCGGTAGAGTACCGAACCCAGGCCCAGATAGCCGCCTGATATAAACCGTCCAACTTTATGGGGTCAGTTCACAAAACGGGAGGTTTTAAGGAGCTTATATGATGCGGTTTTGCTGGATTTTTGCCAGCCGTTCGGCTTTCGCCATACGCTTTTTACGCGCATCGCAAGGTTCAGGACAGTTGCAGACCTTCTCCATGCCTAGTGCTGCAATACCACCACAACTACCCTGAAGCGCTTTGCGCTTCACAATAACCCCTAGTGACATACCAAATATCACCAGCAAAAATATAACGAAGGTGGCTAAAAATACCGTCAGCATAATGGCTCCCGTCAGCCGCCAAAGTCATCGAGCATGATATTTTCATCCTCAACACCCAGGTCTTTAAGCATTTTAATCACTGCGGCGTTCATCATCGGCGGCCCACACATATAGAATTCACAGTCTTCTGGTGCCGGGTGGCTGCGAAGATAGTTTTCTAATAATACGTTGTGGATAAAGCCGGTGTAACCCGTCCAGTTATCTTCTGGCTGTGGATCAGAAAGCGCCACATTGAACGTGAAGTTCGGATTTTCCTGCGCCAGTTTTTCAAACTCTTCTTCGTAGAACATTTCACGTAACGAACGTGCGCCGTACCAGAAGCTGATTTTGCGCGTGCTATGAAGGCGTTTGAGCTGGTCAAAGATGTGTGAACGCATTGGCGCCATACCGGCACCACCGCCGATAAACACCATTTCTGCATTCGTATCTTTGGCAAAGAATTCACCGAACGGCCCAGAAATTGTCACTTTATCGCCCGCTTTCAGCGACCAGATATAAGAGGACATAATACCTGGAGGTGCATCTGGCACATTTGGTGGCGGCGTAGCGATACGCACGTTCAGCATGATAATGCCTTTCTCATCCGGGTAGTTCGCCATGGAATAGGCACGAACACAGGGTTCTTTCACCACAGACTTGAAACGGAACAGGTTAAATTTATCCCAGTCGCCACGGTATTCCTGCGGAACATCGAAGTCCTGGTAGTTAACTTCGTGAGGTGGGCTTTCAATCTGGATGTACCCCCCCGCACGAAACGGCACTACGTCACCATCAGGAATACGCAGCTTGAGTTCTTTGATGAACGTCGCTTTGTTATCGTTGGAGATAACTTCGCATTCCCATTTTTTAACGCCAAAGATTTCCTCTGGCAGCTCAATTTTCATGTCCTGCTTAACGGCAACCTGGCAGGCAAGACGGCAGCCCTCTTTCGCTTCACGTTTGGTGATATGCGAAAGTTCGGTAGGCAGAATATCACCACCGCCTTCTTTAACTGTGACACGGCATTGCCCGCAAGAACCACCACCACCACAAGCCGAGGAGATGAATATCCCTTGGTTTGACAGTGTGTTGAGCAGTTTGTCACCCGCCGGAGCATGAAACTGTTTGTCTGCTTCGTTGTTAATCTCAATCAGCACATCGCCGGAGTTAACAAGCTTTGACTTGGCAAACAGAATCATCAGCGCCAGAGCCAAAACAATAAGCGTGAACATCACCACGCCAAGAATAATTTCCATACCTTCCCGCCCTTATAGCTGCACACCGGAGAATGACATGAAACCTAGTGCCATTAATCCAGTGGTGATAAAGGTGATTCCTAAGCCACGCAATCCTGCGGGCACATTGGCATATTTCATCTTCTCGCGAATACCAGCCATCGCGACGATAGCCAGCATCCAGCCTACACCGGAACCCACACCATAAACGATGGATTCGCCGAAGCTGTAATCACGCTGCACCATAAACGACACGCCACCGAAAATGGCGCAGTTAACGGTGATAAGCGGCAGGAAGATACCCAGCGCGTTATAGAGAGCCGGGAAGAAACGATCGAGGATCATTTCAAGGATTTGCACCAGCGCTGCAATCACACCAATGAAGGTGATGAAATTCAGGAAGCTGAGGTCAACACCTTCAACCAATGCACCGTCGCGAAGCACAAGGTTATAAACCAGGTTATTCGCCGGAACGGCAATCCCTAAAACAACGGTAACCGCGACACCTAAACCAAATGCAGTAGAAACCTTCTTGGAAACCGCCAGGAAGGTACACATGCCAAGGAAGAACGCGAGCGCCATATTCTCAATAAACACCGCACGCACAAACAGACTAATCATATGTTCCATAGTCAGTTAGTCCTTTTCCTGCTGCGCAGGCTTCAGCGTACGCAGTGCCCAAATCAACAGGCCGATAATAAAGAACGCACTCGGCGCCAGCAGGAACATCCCGTTTGGCTGATACCAGCCACCGTTCTGCACCGTTTCAAGCACCGTGATACCAAATAATTTACCGCTGCCGATAAGCTCACGCAGGAAGCCAACTAACAGCAGAATCACACCATATCCCAGGCCGTTACCGATACCATCCATGAAGCTTGCCAGCGGTGGCGACTTCATGGCGTAGGCTTCGGCACGCCCCATCACAATACAGTTGGTGATGATCAGACCGACGAATACAGATAATTGCTTGGAAATTTCGTAAGCATAAGCACGTAGGATCTGATCCACGACGATAACTAACGAAGCAATGATCGCCATCTGCACGATGATTCGCACACTGTTTGGAATCAGGTTACGGATCATCGAGATAAACATGCTGGAGAACGCTGTCACCACAGTTACCGCGATGGTCATTACGAACGCCGTTTCCAGCTTCGTCGTTACAGCCAGCGCCGAACAGACACCGAGTATTTGCAAGGCAATCGGGTTGTTATCCACAAGAGGACTAACCAGTACCCGTTTGACCTCTTTCATGTCTGAAATATCAGCCATTGTTGAGCGCTCCTTCACGTACTTGTTTCAGGAAGGGGCCAAAACCGAGTTCACCCATCCAGAAATCAAAAGTGTGTTGTACACCGTTTGCTGTGAGCGTGGCACCGGATAAACCATCTACCCCGTACTCATCTCCCTGACGCGCACCGCCTTTCACAACACGAATAGCAGGCTTGCCATTGTCATCAAGTAGTTTTTTGCCAATCCACTGGGCACGCCAGTTCGGGTTTTCAACCTCACCACCCAGACCCGGGGTTTCACCCTGATCATAGTAAGTGATGCCTTTTACCGTGCGGCCATCGGTTTGCAGAGAAACGAAGGCGTACATCATCGACCACAGACCTTTGCCATACACAGGCAAAACTACTTCCTGAATTTTGTTTTGCTCATCCCGCACCAGGTAAATCTCAACAATATTGCTGCGATTTTTTATCCCGGCACGATCTTCGTCAGAGGTGAGTGCTTTGCTCTGATTTGGATCACGCAATGCTGCAGCCTGGTCGAATTTAGACGAGTCTTTATCCAGTAACTCGCCACTTTTCAAATCCAACAAACGCGGTGTAATGCGTGATTCAAATACGGCTTTAACATCTTCACCTGTCATTTTTGGTGTTGCTAAGCCCGCAACATCAAGAATGTTACGTTGCTTATCGAGCGCTTTTTGCTCCTGCTGACGAGCTTTAAGCCCCACAGCAGAACCAGCCACTACGACGGAGCAAACCAGGCAAAGCACCAGCACCACCAGCAGTGTTCTGCCAATGCTATCGTTACTTTTTACTTCAGCCACGCGACTTCCTCCGCTTGATATTGGCTTGCACCACCAGGTAATCGAACAACGGTGCAAAGAGGTTGGCGAACAGAATCGCCAGCATCATCCCTTCTGGATAGGCCGGGTTTACAACTCGAATTAATACACACATCACGCCGATGAGTGCCCCATACCACCATTTACCTTTGTTAGTAAACGAGGCCGAAACCGGATCGGTCGCCATAAACATCATGCCGAAAGCAAAACCACCCAGCACCAGATGCCAGTACCACGGCATGGCAAATAGCGGGTTGGTTTCAGAACCGATGAAGTTAAACAGCGTTGCTGTGGCAATCATGCCGAGCATAACGCCCGCCACGATGCGCCAGGATGCGACCCGACCAAACAGAATAATCGCACCACCAATCAGGATCATCAGCGTTGAAACTTCACCAATCGAACCGGGAATGTTGCCGAGGAAAGCATCCATCCATGTAACAGGTTGGCCTGTGACAACATTGACTAATGCTTCACCGCCGCCATGGGACCATTGCGAAAGCGGAGTTGCCCCAGAGAAACCATCAGCCGCGGTCCACACCAGGTCGCCCGAGATTTGCGCTGGATAAGCGAAGAACAGGAATGCACGGCCAGCCAGTGCAGGGTTCAGGAAGTTACGGCCTGTTCCACCGAAAATTTCTTTAGCGATAACCACACCGAAACTGATACCGAGTGCTGCTTGCCACAAAGGCATAGTTGGTGGCACCACCAGCGCAAAAAGAATTGAAGTAACAAAGAAGCCTTCGTTAATTTCATGTTTGCGGATGATAGAGAACAGAACTTCCCAGAAGCCACCGACCAAAAACACGGTGATGTAGATTGGCAGGAAGAAAACGGCCCCAAGCGTCATCATGCTGAGCCAGCCAGCATCAGGCGTAAAGTTTACGCCCAGCCACTGCGCGACAACATAATGCCAGTCAGATGAAATCACCTGCTGGAGTTGTTCTGCGCCGTACATCTTGTTCAAGGCAGGAATAGTTTGCAGCCCAACGTTGTACATGCCCCAGAACATTGCCGGGAATACAGCGAACCACACCAGGATCATCATGCGTTTCAGATCGATAGCATCACGAACATGGGAGGCTCCGGGCGTAACGATGCCTGGCGTATAAAACAGTGTCGCCGTCGCTTCAAAGAGCGGGTAGTACTTTTCTAGCTTTCCGCCTTGCGTGAAGTGCGGCTCTAGTTTTTCAAATAAATGCTTCAGGCCCATGACTTATCCTTCCTGCTCGATGCGGGTTAATACCTCACGTAGCACCGGGCCATATTCATATTTCCCCGGGCAAACGTAGGTACAAAGCGCCAAATCTTCTTCATCCAGCTCCAGACACCCCAGCAATTGAGCGCTGTCGGTATCTCCTGCCAGTAAGTCGCGCAATAACATCGTGGCCAGAATATCCAGCGGCATGACACGCTCATAGTTACCAATTGGCACCATTGCGCGTTCGCCACCATTGGTATCGGTAGAGAAGTTAAATAGTTTGCGCTTCAGGAAGTGGCCAACCGTGGTGCGTGTAATCGAATATTTATCGGCACCAGGCATTACCCAACCAAACAGTTCTTTTTCACGCCCTTCTTTCAGAACCGTGACTTGCAGGTGGAAACGACCAAGCCAGGCACGAGGGCCAGCGGCCATGGTTCCACTTAATACAGAACCGGAGACGATGCGGTTTTCGCCTTCTTCCAGCTCACCAGCAGTGAGCACTTCCAGAGATGCCCCCAGACGGGTGCGAATCAGACGTGGTTTTTTAACCTGTGGGCCGGCTAACGCAATAACGCGTTCGGTCCACAATTCGCCTTCAATAAATAATTTGCCGATGGCAATCACATCCTGGTAGTTAAGATGCCATACCGTTTTTTGCAGGCTAACAGGCTCCAGGAAATGAATGTGTGTGCCCACTAACCCAGCAGGGTGAGGACCGGAAAATTCATTAAACGTCACTTGTCCGCAAGCATGGCCGCCCAATTTACCGCCACCAGCCTGACAGACATGGACTTTTCCATCAGTCAGCCGTGACAACAGTGTTAAGCCCGCATCAAACATTTCGCGATGCGCACGAATAATGGGTTGCGGATCGGCCGCCAGCGGATTGGTATCAATGGCGGTCACAAAAATGGCCGCGGGAACGCTCGCAGGTTGTGGTGCTTTACTGAATGGTCGCGTACGAAGTGCAGTCCACAGGCCAGAAGATAGCAGCTGTGCCTGAACAGTTTCGCGCGGCAGTTTGCCAAGACTTTCAGGTGCAAAGCGTTCAAAAACGACCTGGTCATCACCCTGAACCTCAATAACCAGAGATTGTAGTACACGACGTTCACCACGATTTATCGTCGTTACCGTTCCACTCGCAGGAGCAGTAAAGAGCACACCAGGGTTCTTTTTATCTTCGAAGAGAGGCTGGCCTTTCAATACCTTGTCACCTTCCTGCACAAGCATAGAAGGGCGCATGCCGACATACTCTTCACCGAGCAGGGCCACGAAAGGTATCGCAGGGCCGTCATGGATTTGCTGTTCCGGTAAACCGGCAATAGGCAAATCCAGACCTTTTTTGATTTTTATCATAAGGTTATCACGTTTAAAATTGGCTTAAACATCGCGACAAAAAAGTGTAGCCGACAACGGATGGGTCGAAATGCTATTCAACCGATGCGACACATAAAGCGGTACAAACAGGAAACGCATCCATTCGCTATTACGAGAGGGAGGTATAAGTCGCCCGGGTAACCGGAACAAGTGACTTATGGATAGTTTCCTTTCATATCCGCAGGTCAACATTCGCGAAGGATTTTAGCATCATTAGCCCTCTGAAGGGGCAGAAATCAGCATAGAGATGTGCAGCAATGCGAGCTGTTACGCAAAAAGCAGCTCTTCATGTTTGTGAATGTATTTCATAACGGCTATTTATGTGTAGGATCGCTCTGTTTCAGGCTTGCGAAAATTTAGAACGATGCTAATGTGAGCGCTCCTGATACAGAGTATTCTGATTTTGGGTCTCTTTTTGCCGTCCTGGCATTTGGTATAAGTTTTTCAAGGAATAAAGCAGTATGCGCAAGATCGCACTCATTATTGCGATGCTTCTGATACCGTGCATGTCGTTTGCCAGCTTATTAAGCGGCAATACGTCTAACACGCCTGTCAGTAAAGAATTCAAGCAACAACTTATGGGCTCTCCTGTTTATATTCAGATATTTAAGGAAGAGCGCACGTTAGAGTTATATGTGAAGATGGGCGAACAGTATCAACTGCTCGACAGCTATAGCATCTGTAATTATTCCGGTGGGCTAGGTCCTAAACAACGTCAGGGTGATTTTAAAAGTCCTGAAGGTTTTTATAACGTGACCCGTAGCCAGCTAAAACCTGATAGCCGCTTCTATAAAGCCATTAATATTGGCTTCCCGAACGAGTTTGATCGCTCGCATGGTTATCAAGGTCAATATCTGATGATTCACGGTGCTTGCGTGTCCATTGGCTGCTATGCGATGACCGACACTAACATTGATGAGATTTTCCAGTTTGTTACCGGTGCTTTAGTCTTTGGTCAACCAAGCGTACAGGTCAGCATCTATCCGTTCCGCATGACAGATGCCAACATGCAACGTCACAAGTATTCTTACTACATCGACTTCTGGAAACAGCTGAAGCCAGGTTATGACTACTTTATGGCGAATCATCAGCCGCCAGGCGTTTCCGTTGTTAGCGGCAATTATGTGATCAGTAAGCCGATTGCGCATACAACACAACCGCAGCTGGCATCAAACTACGCGCTCCCCGAGACAAAATAGTTCCGACTCACCTGGTGCAATCTTGTGCCAGGTTTCGTTACCTGTAAGAGGTTGAGTCGCGATGACAGTGACCACATCGTTGAGTGTGGTCTCTTCCTGAAAATCGATCTCCACATCCTGATCCAACAGTTTTGCCACACCAAACGGTGCCCGTCGGGTTATCCAGTATAAATTGGTGGAGCAAAACGCCATCACGTATCGCCCATCCGACAACAACATATTGAACACACCTTTCTCTCGTAACTGTGCGGCAAGAATAGTGATGTAGCGGAACACCGCCTGCATATTGCCAGGCGTGCGTGGATAACGTTGCGTCAACTTATGGAGAAGCCAGCAAAACGCCTGCTCGCTATCAGTTTCGCCAATCGGGCGAAATGGGCCGGTATCAAGTGAGCGATGACCTTTGAGCTGCCCATTGTGAGCGTAGGTCCAGTTGCGGCCCCATAACTCGCGCGTAAAAGGGTGGGTATTTTCAAGCGCCACTTTTCCGCGGTTCGCCTGGCGAATGTGCGCGACCACTGAACAAGATTTGATAGGGTAATCCTGCACAAGCTTTGCGATAGGTGAATTAAAACTCGGTTGCGGATCTTTAAATGTGCGACATCCCTTACCTTCATAGAAAGTAATGCCCCAGCCGTCTTTATGCGGCCCCGTTCCACCGCCACGCTGCACCAAACCGGTAAAGCTAAAGCAAATATCCGTAGGTACATTGGCGCTCATCCCGAGCAGTTCGCACATAGTCTTCTCCCACTGCTATTCTCCTCCTCACTGTTTTGTAGGGTGGATAAACGAAGTGCCATCTACCACCTGCGTTATGGCGGCGGCGGATGGTGCAGGCTTATCCGCCCTACAAAAAACAAAGAGGATTAACGTTAAGCCTTAACCATCTCTTTTTCGATCAACTGAATCAGGATATGAATCACTTTGATGTGAATTTCCTGAATACGGTCAGCGTAGCCAAAGTGTGGAACACGAATTTCGACATCCGCAGTTCCATCCATTTTGCCGCCGTCTTTACCGGTCAGGGTAATGACTTTCATGCCTTTCGCACGAGCAGATTCAATGGCTTTAATTACATTGCCGGAATTACCTGAAGTGGAGATCCCCAGCAGCACATCGCCTTCACGGCCAACAGCTTCAACATAACGAGAGAAGATGTGGTCATAGCCAAAATCGTTCCCCACACAAGAGATGTGGCTGACATCAGAAATCGCGATTGCCGGGTAGCCCGGACGGTTTTCACGGTAGCGACCTGTCAACTCTTCAGCAAAGTGCATAGCATCACAATGTGAGCCACCATTGCCGCATGACAGCACTTTGCCACCTGCTTTAAAGCTATCAGCCAGCAATACTGCCGCGCGCTGAATAGCATGAATGTTAGCGTCATCTTTCAGGAAGTTAGCCAGCGTTTCAGCCGCTTCATTCAATTCATTACGAATAAGATCCTGGTACATGAGGATGTCCTTCAGTATTTTTCGATTGATTAACCCCAGCAGTTTACCGGATAGCGCGAGAAGCGCCATATCCTCCTGCTTTTGCTGTTCCGTGCGGTAACAATGTGAGCTGAGTTGTAATTATTTTGTGAATATATTGCTAAAAAAAACCACATGAACTAAAACCAATACATCCAAGTGGTCAGACCTCCTACAAGCAAGGGAGTTTCCTTTATGTTGATTTTGAGTATTGTCGCAACCATCGTTCTCCTCGGTGTGCTTTTCTATCACCAGGTCAATTTGCTGCTCAGTAGCGCAATTCTACTGGCGTGGACAGCCGCGCTTGGTTTTGCTGGTATCTGGTCTATCTGGGTACTGGTTCCACTGGCGATAATTCTGGTGCCATTCGTCTTTACACCAATGCGTAAATCTCTGATTTCCGCACCCGTGTTCCGCAGCTTCCGCAAAGTAATGCCGCCGATGTCGCGTACTGAGAAAGAAGCTATCGATGCCGGTACAACCTGGTGGGAAGGCGATTTGTTCCGTGGTAAACCAGATTGGGAAAAGCTGCACAACTATCCGCAGCCTAAACTGACAGAAGAAGAACAAGCCTTTATCGACGGCCCGGTTGAAGAAGCCTGCCGTCTGGCGAATGACTTCCAGATCACGCACGAAATGGCAGATTTGCCGCCAGAATTGTGGGCTTATTTAAAAGAACACCGCTTCTTTGCGATGATCATTAAGAAAGAGTACGGCGGCCTGGAGTTTTCGGCTTACGCGCAATCTCGCGTACTACAAAAACTGTCTGGGGTTTCCGGAATTCTGGCGATTACCGTTGGCGTGCCTAACTCATTAGGCCCAGGCGAATTGCTGCAACATTACGGTACAGAAGAGCAGAAAGATCATTACCTGCCGCGCCTGGCACGCGGACAAGAGATCCCATGCTTTGCGCTGACAAGCCCGGAAGCGGGTTCCGATGCCGGTGCAATTCCTGATACCGGCGTTGTCTGTATGGGCGAATGGCAAGGCCAGCAAGTTCTCGGCATGCGTCTGACCTGGAACAAGCGCTACATTACGCTCGCTCCCATTGCCACCGTTCTGGGCCTGGCATTCAAACTGTCTGACCCGGACCATTTGCTGGGTGAGGAAGAAGATCTCGGTATTACCTGCGCACTGATCCCAACTCACACGCCAGGTGTGGAAATTGGCAAACGCCACTTCCCACTTAACGTGCCATTCCAGAATGGGCCAACTCGCGGTAAAGATATTTTCGTCCCGATTGACTACATCATCGGTGGCCCGAAAATGGCCGGCCAGGGCTGGCGTATGCTGGTGGAATGTCTGTCTGTGGGCCGTGGAATCACCCTGCCATCCAACTCAACCGGTGGCCTGAAATCTGTGGCGATGGCGACAGGTGCTTATGCCCATATCCGTCGTCAGTTCAGAATTTCCATCGGTAAAATGGAAGGGATTGAAGAGCCGCTGGCGCGTATTGCCGGTAATGCTTATGTGATGGATGCCGCCGCATCTCTGGTGACCTACGGCATTATGCTCGGTGAAAAACCTGCCGTTCTGTCAGCTATCGTTAAATACCACTGTACCCACCGCGGCCAGCGCGCCATTCTGGATGCAATGGATATTGTCGGCGGCAAAGGCATTATGCTGGGCAATTCTAACTTTGTGGCACGTGCTTATCAGGGTGCGCCTATCGCAATTACTGTAGAAGGCGCGAACATTCTGACACGCAGCATGATTATCTTCGGCCAGGGTGCTATTCGTTGCCATCCGTATGTGCTCGATGAGATGACTGCGGCGCAAAACAACGATGTAAATGCCTTCGATAAGCTGCTGTTTAAGCATATCGGCCACGTGGGTAGCAATAAAATGCGCAGCCTGTGGCTCGGTTTAACCAATGGCCTGACCAGCGCCACACCGACCAAAGATTCCACCAAACGCTACTACCAGTATATGAACCGACTGAGCGCCAACCTGGCATTGCTGTCAGACGTATCCATGGCGGTTCTGGGGGGCAGCCTCAAGCGTCGTGAACGTATCTCAGCTCGTCTGGGCGATATTCTGAGCCAGCTGTACCTCGCTTCATCGGTGCTGAAACGCTATGACGACGAAGGCCGTAACGAAGCTGACCTGCCACTGGTTCACTGGGGTGTTCAGGATGCGTTGTATCAGGCAGAACAAGCGATTGACGATTTGCTGCGTAACTTCCCGAATGCGTTTGTGGCAGGCATGTTGCGTGTCGTTATCTTCCCGCTGGGCCGTCGTTACGATGCCCCATCTGACAAGCTGGATCATAAACTGGCGAAGATCATGCAGATTCCATCCGCTACCCGCTCACGCATTGGTCGGGGCCAGTATCTGACACCAAGCGAGTTCAACCCTGCTGGTCTGCTGGAAGAAGCACTGATGGACGTCATGGCCGCTGAGCCAATCCACCTGCGCATCTGTAAAGAAACCGGGCGTAATCTGGCATTTACCCGCCTTGATGAGCAAGCTAAACAGTGGCTGGCTGAAGGGAAGATCAACGCAGACGAAGCGGCGATCCTCACCAAAGCTGAAGCAAGCCGCCTGCGCAGCATCAACGTCGATGAGTTTGAGCCGGAGGAGCTGGCAACTATGCCGGTAAAGGTGCCGGAAAAGCATCGCAAAATTGAAGCGGCATAAGCCCTCTACCTCTCTACACTAAACCCGCTTCGGCGGGTTTTTTATTCTTAACTCATGCTAAAGTGAATGAAACACTGCTTATCATGAGGCTTCCGATTGTGTCTGGTTTGAAAATTACCGTTCTGCAACAACCGCTGGTCTGGATGGACGGCGCAGCAAACTTGCGCCACTTCGATGTACAGTTGGATGGTATTCATGGCCGCGATCTGATTGTCCTGCCGGAAATGTTCACCACGGGTTTCGCGATGGAAGCAGCTAAACAGTCGCTTGCCGAAGAAGAAGTGATTGACTGGATGCAGTTCAAAGCCCAGCAAACTCAGGCAATGATTGCCGGCAGTGCCGCACTGCAAACCGATCGCGGGTCGGTAAACCGATTCTTGCTGGTACAGCCTGACGGTAAAGTCCATTTCTACGATAAACGCCATCTGTTCCGCATGGCCGATGAGCACCACCATTATCAGGCCGGTAACGAGCGGGTCATCGTCGAATGGCGTGGGTGGCGCATTCTGCCGCAGGTTTGTTACGACTTACGCTTCCCGGTTTTTTCACGCAATCGTAATGACTATGACCTGGCGTTATACGTTGCTAACTGGCCTGCCCCGCGTTCCTTGCACTGGCAAAGCCTGCTTGTCGCTCGAGCCATTGAAAACCAGGCATATGTGGCGGGCTGTAACCGTGTTGGTACTGATGGAAATGGCCATCATTACCGGGGTGATAGCAAGATTATTAACCCACAGGGTGAAATTCTGGCAAATGGCGAAGCCCATCAGGCGATGCGCCTCGACGCGGATTTGTCGTTAATTGCTTTGCAGGAATACCGTGAGAAATTCCCGGCATGGCAGGATGCCGATCCCTTTAGTCTGTAATTTCAACTAACTTCCTCGGTAAGTCGACCAAGACCATGGGGAAATTAAAAACGGCAGGTGATAATGCCCGCCGTTTTGCGTAATAACAAAGTCAATTTGCGCGCTCGGATACAGCGTTTCCCTGTGCGTTTCAGCAAAATACTGGCCGATTTCCGCCGTCAGGCGGTAACGCCCCGCCGCTAACAGCGCCTCACCGAAATCTTTCAGCCGCCCGTCAGCATCCGTCACGCCTTGCGCGATAGCTTCCCAGCTTTCGCCGATCTGCCGTTCAAGCCGGATCGCTACCTCTACCGCTGGTTTCCCCAACGCCGTATCAAGAATATGCGTGCTCAGTTGGCTCATTGGGAAAACACTCCTTCCAGACGTAGCAATGTGATTTGGCGTAATTGCTCCAATGCTTCAGCTTCTTCCTGGGCTGGAGAATTGTTCAGGCGGCGATAAAGTTCAGCAAGAATATCTTCACCGCTACGCCCCTTCGCACGAATAAGAAATACACGGCCGAACCGCTCTTCATATTCAGCATTTCCCTTTGCCAGTGCTAAAGTTAACGCGCTATTTTGCGTATCTACAGCAGACTGCTCACCTTTAGAGAATACGGCTTCTTTGCTATTCCCCCGTGCCTTTTCACCGATACGTGGATGTGCCGCCAGCGCCTGATTCAACTCCTCACCTCCCCAATCGAGAGTCAGTTGCGAAGCATAATGCTGTAACACGTCGACATTTAAATATGGGCGCGCTGCTACCAGATTTTCTGTCCAGGCAGGAATTGCAACACATGCTGCTATCAGGTTTAGAGCTTCATTATCAGACCCATCGTTAAACTCAATCAGAGTATTTTTCGCAGCCAATGCCATGATCGTTTGTGTATAAGCCTGCACTGCCTGCATCACATCCGCTTCCAACACAGACTCTGCCGGATGGTGACTAATTCCACGGTCACAACGCACAAACAACATACCTACCGGCCACTTTTGAGCAATCGCAATCGCATCATGCCCCGCCCCGCTTGGCAGCGATAAACTACTTCCCTGCACCGCTGCTACAGATGAGCTTAGCTGTTGTTGTAAATAGGTATCACACGGCGTGGCAGGAATTGAGTAGTAGATTTCTGAACTGAATGTTATCCCCCGCGCAGAGGCTATTTCATGCGCCTCACACAACAGTTTTTCCAGCAGTGTTTCAAGATCTGCATCCCGTGGGCTACGGATATCCAGCGTAAGCTGAACCTCACCGGGAATCACATTCGCAGCCCCTGGTAAGCATTGCAGCGAACCGACGGTGGCAACGATATCTGGCGCAAACTCAAGCGTCGCGTTCTCGACAGCAATCATCCAGGCAGCAGCAGCGGCGAGGGCATCTTTACGAATTGTCATCGGCACCGTCCCCGCATGCCCAGCTTCACCGATAAAGCTGCATTTCAAACGGCGAGCTCCATTGATGGCGGTCACCACGCCAAGCGCCAGATTCTTCTGTTCAAGCACGGGTCCTTGTTCAATGTGCAATTCAAGGTACGCACTAAACTCTTCCGGACTACGGGCAGCACTACTAATTCGTGAAGGGTCAAAACCGGCATTGACCAACGCTTGCGCAACACTAACCCCCGCCGCGTCTTCACACGCCAGCCAGTTATCCGGCCACGTTCCGGTCACGCCACGGCTACCCAATAATGTGATGCCAAAACGCGTGCCTTCTTCATCACCAAAACCCACAATTTCAATCGCTTGCTCTAATTGAATTTCGTGTTGATGCAAGAAAGAGACGACTTCCAGCGCGGCTAACACGCCGAGCATGCCATCGTAGCGCCCGGCATTGCGTACCGTGTCCAGATGCGAGCCCAGCAAAATGGACTGTGCGCCTTCTTTTGCACCTTCGTAACGCCCACAAATATTGCCTACCGCATCCTGCCAGGTGGTCATGCCGATTTGTTCCATCCAACCGGCAACCAGATAGTTGGCACGCAGATGTTCAGGGGAAAGATAGACGCGCGTCAGTTGGCCCGGCGTTTCGCTGATTTGCGCCAGTTCATCCGCACGCTGCATCACGCGGCGTGCGGCAGCACCGGCCTGCGTTACATTCATGACATGTTTGACCATCAGCGGCTTTCCTGAGAATAGGTATCCCACGCGGCCTGCATCGCCGCGCCTTGCGTCGTTTTAAAGCCAAGACGATTAAGCACCGCTTCCAGCGCG
Organism: Buttiauxella noackiae; assembly: GCF_000737905.1. Taxonomy (NCBI): domain Bacteria; kingdom Pseudomonadati; phylum Pseudomonadota; class Gammaproteobacteria; order Enterobacterales; family Enterobacteriaceae; genus Buttiauxella; species Buttiauxella noackiae. Next base: position 85,604 of record NZ_JPRU01000007.1, on the reverse strand, counting down.
GTGAGCGTTTGCAGCACACAATCTTTACGCGCGTTATAACCCATAGTGCCGATGCGCCAGATTTTGCCCTGCAACGGGCCAAACGATGTGCCAATTTCGATATGGAAATCTTCCAGCAGCATTTTGCGCACCTCTTCGCCGTGAACAGCTGACGGGATCACCACCCCCAGCACGTTATTCATTTTGTGTTGCAGGTCGCCAAAGGTTTCCAGGCCCATTCCCTGAATTCCCGCTACCAGCGCACGCCCGTGCAGTTCGTGACGAGCGATCCCCGCATCCAGCCCTTCTTCGAGAATAATGCGCGCGCATTCACGCGCGGCAAACAACATGCTGGTGGCTTCGGTATGGTGGTTCAGACGTTCCGGTCCCCAGTAATCCATCACCATGCCAAGATCGAAATAATTCGAATAGATCATTTCATCATCACCGTCCTGGTGAGCAGCCGTACGGATCCCTTCTTCAACACATTTACGGCGGCGGATCACCTCTTCCATCTGTGCGCTGAGCGTTATCGGCGAACTGCCAGACGGACCACCGAGGCATTTTTGTAGGCCTGCGGAGACTGCGTCTAATCCCCAGGCATCCGTTTCAAGCTCGTTGCCGCCAAAAGATGCGGTGGCATCGGTATAGAACAGCACACCATGGCGGCGGCAGATTTCACCCAACTCCGCCAGCGGTTGTAGCATGGTGGTAGAGGTGTCACCTTGTACGGTAAGCAGCAAACGTGGTTTAACCGTTTTAATGGCGTCTTCAATTTGATCCGGGGTAAACACTTCGCCCCAGGGGGCCTCAATGGTGTGAACTTCAGCACGGCATCGACGTGCTATTTCACATAACAGATGGCCGAAACGCCCAAAGACCGGCACCAGAACCTTGTCACCCGGACGAATCGCTGACAGCAAAATCGCTTCGATACCAGAACGGGAAGTCCCATCCACCAGCATTGTCCAACGGTTTTGCGTACGGAAAAGCTCGCGATACAGCACCATCACTTCATTCATATAACCAGTCATGACCGGGTCATACTGCCCAATTAACTGGCTCGCCATTGCCCGCAAGACACGTGGATCGGCATTGATTGGACCCGGCCCCATCAACAAACGGTGTGGCGGATTGATTTGCGCGAAGTGCTGAATATCTGACATGGCCTTTCCTTTAGTTCAAAATGAAACAAAAGATTCTTTGTTAAAATATTCTGCAACTAATGTGCCATTCATTTTCATTAGTGGCAAAGAGAGAAATGCCGACACTTAGCTTTAAAAATGAGAGTTACCTGAAGTGCTTAATGAACCACAATGATTCCCGGAATCTGTGCAGGAGCACCATTATGGTGCACTAGCGTTGTTCTAACTCATCAAGCTCCGTATAGAGTTCGGCAATATGATGAATGCGCTGACGACCAGTGGTTAACGCTTCGTGTAACACTGCGTTTGCTAACAGGTTCACCAGACTCATTGCGCTGCTATAGCTATCGAAAGCTGAAACGCTATCCAGCGGTGCGGCAAAGTGCCAACGGCAGTATGGGGTCAAACCAGAGCCCTGTGCTTCGCTCATTACCAGCAGCGGCACCTGCCGCTTGTGCAAATTAGCCAGCAGTGGCTTGATGATGCGGGGTCGTCTACGGAATGCGATAGCGATGACACAGTCATGTTCGTTGATATCCACCACTTCTTCTGCCAGCGTCTGTCCTGGTTGCGGCAATAACCAGACATCACTACGAACTTGTAATAACTGCTGGCGTAGGTGCGTTGCCACAGGCCATGAATTTCGTAAACCAATAATAAAAATACGTTTTGCTGAAGTAAGTGCCGTGACGACATCGAGAAACTGTTGAGTATCCAACAAGCTAACCCAGTGTGTCAGGTTGGCCATTTCCTGTTTGTAATGCCGTGCAAGTAACGTGTTACCTTGTACCGCATCGCGGTTTTCCGTCAGGGGCATTCCGCTCTGACGCAAGGTTCGCAGTTCTTCACGCATATCCTTGTATCGGTCATAACCCAGGCGCTTAAAGAGGCGACTCACAGTAGCTTTAGATACGCCTGAAAGACGGGCCAACTCAGCGCTGTTGTAGCTAATCAGATCATCAAAATGGTCGACAATAAAGGCAGCAACACGCTGTTCTTGCGGGGAAAGCTGCTCGTATGTTGCTCTTAAGCGCTCGTCTAATTGTTTCATGATGACCTCTGTAACTATTGTTTCATTCGAGCCTGACACAGTGAAACAAACCTCGTCAACCTGGAACATCTCTTGCTTAAATATATTATCCAGCTTCCGTTCTGAGAGATAAAACGATGATGCAAAGCAATATGGCACCTTCCGGTATGGCCGTTACACCGCACCACTTAGCCAGTGAGACCGCATTATCCGTATTACGCCACGGTGGAGATGCTATCGAAGCAATGGTGGCAGCAGCGGCAACTATTGCCGTTGTTTATCCTCACATGAATGGCATTGGCGGCGATGGTTTTTGGTTGATAGTGCCACCAGAAGGTGAGCCGATTGCGATTGATGCCAGCGGTGCCGCGGGTTCACACGCATCTTTGGAATTTTACGCAGGCGAAGCATCTATCCCTCATCGTGGCCCGAAAGCTGCGCTAACCGTGCCAGGAACGCTTAGCGGCTGGGACGAAGCACTAAAAATCTCCAGGCAGCTTGGCGGCGGGCAACTGCCGCTCTCGCGTTTATTGGCGGATGCAATTCGCTATGCGGCTGATGGTATTCCGGTGACCCAATCGCAGGCGCTTGCGACCCATAGCAAATACGACGAGCTGGTTAATATCTCCGGTTTCGCTGAGACGTTTTTAGATCGTGGTGAAATTCCCCATGCAGGTAGTCGTTTCACCCAACCGCGATTAGCCGAAACGCTGACACGCCTGACCGTTGAAGGGCTTGATAGTTTCTATCGCGGTCCGTTAGCCATCTTAATTGCCAACGAACTTGCTGAGTTAGGCATGCCTTTAAACTTACAAGATCTTGCAGCTCACCGGGCCAAACGCCGTATTCCGCTGCATCTGCACCACCAGCATGGTGACATTTACAATATGACGCCCCCCACGCAGGGTCTGGTGTCGCTGGCGATCCTTGGGATCACCGATCATTTAGAAATGGCGCAGGCAAACGAAACCCAAACTGTTCATCGTATCGTTGAGGCCACCAAAAAAGCTTTTACGCTACGCGACAAATACATCACCGATCCACGCCATATCACCACTTCAATTCAAAGCCTGCTGGAGCCAGAGCCGCTCACCGCACTGGCCGCAGAAATTGACGACACAAAGGCCGCTGACTGGGGAACAGGTAAAGGCCCTGGCGATACAGTCTGGATGGGCGTGATTGATAGCAGCGGATTGGCTGTGTCGTTTATTCAAAGTATTTACCACGAGTTTGGCAGCGGTGTGGTACTGCCAAAAAGCGGTGTTCTGTGGCAAAACCGTGGAGCAGCGTTCAGTCTCAAACCCGAAGATTTATTAAGCCTTGCCCCCGGAAAACAACCGTTCCATACCCTGAATCCGGCAGCCGCACGGCTTGCCGATGGCAGAACGATGGTTTACGGCTCGATGGGCGGCGATGGGCAACCGCAAACTCAGGCGGCTATTTTTACCCGCCATGTGATCCAGGGGATGCCACTGCAAGAAGCCGTTACTGCTCCACGTTGGTTACTGGGTAGAACCTGGGGGCAAGCCTCAGACAGCCTGAAATTAGAAGCCAGATTTAGCCCTGAAACCTTCGCAGCACTAAGCGAATTGGGTCATGAAGTCGAAGCATTACCTGATTTCAGCGAAGCTGTAGGTCATGCCGGAGCCATTGTGCGCCATACCAACGGCATGCTTGAAGGAGCTTATGATCCACGCAGCAACGGCAGCGCAGCTGGCTTTTAAGGAGGAAAAGATGAAATTAAAAACTATCGAATGGCCCGCTTATATCCAGTTAATGGAGCAACTTCTCAATGTTCCGCTGGATGATGCTCGCCGTAAAGAGCTCGAAGTACATCTCACACGCATGGCCGCACTGGCTGAATCTTTGATGGATTTTCCATTGCCGCAACGTCAGGAAGTTGCCGGGGTTTATAAGCTATGAACCTACTTTCCATTCGCGATATTCAGCAAGGACTGGCTGGCGGTGAATTTTCTGCCTGCGAACTGGCTCATCTGACGCTTGCACAAATAGAGCAAGTTGACCCTGAAATTAATGCTTTTACCCACGTCACCTCCCAACGTTTACTGCAAGAGGCACAGGCCATTGACCGAATTCGTTCGTGTGGCGAAACACTGCCACCATTAGCGGGCGTGCCCTTTGCGGTAAAAAATCTCTTTGATATTAAAGGAGTGACAACGCTTGCTGGTGCGGAGCTTTTTAGTACGCAACCACCAGCACTTGAAGATGCGTTTGCCATCAAGCAACTGAGTGCCGCTGGGGCTATGCTCACAGGTGCGCTAAATATGGATGCCTACGCATACGGTTTCACCACCGAAAATAGCCACTACGGAGCTACCCGAAACCCGCATGATTTGGCCCGAATTGCCGGCGGTTCATCCGGTGGTTCAGCAGCAGCCGTTGCCGCTGGAATGGTGAACTTTAGCCTCGGTACAGATACTAATGGTTCGATTCGGGTTCCGGCTTCGCTGTGCGGCGTGTTTGGCCTGAAACCTACTTTTGGCCGTCTTTCACGTAGCGGCAGCCAGCCTTTTGTCGCCAGCCTCGACCATATCGGCCCATTGGCTCGTAACGTGGATGATTTAGCCCGAGTTTATGACGCCCTCCAGGGAAGCGATGCTACAGACCATTTCCAGTCAGCCCGTCACGTTGAACCGGTAGCCGATAAACTGGAAAAGCCCGCTAGCTTGCGTAGCGCCGTATTAGGCGGTTTCTTTGAGACCTGGTGCGATGATGAAGCAAAAGCGGCGGTGGCAAGTGTGGCTAAAATACTTGGAACCGACGAATGCATTACATTGCCTGAAGCAGAACTCGCCCGATCGGCCGCATTTTTACTCTCTGCAGCGGAAGGGGGAAACCATTATTTGCCGGCCTTGCGCGAACAGGCAGAACGCTTTGAGCTTAACTCCCGCGAACGCTTGTTAGCGGGCGCCATGACACCATCAGCCTGGTACACTCAGGCGCAGCGCTTCCGAACGTGGTTCCGTGATAACACCCTGCCACTCTTCGAAAAGTATGATCTGCTTATCGCACCAGCAACGCCCTGCAGTGCCACATTGATTGGCCAGCAAACCATGCAAATTAACGGGACTGAGCTTCCCGTGAAAGCCAGCATGGGTATGTTGACACAACCTATTTCATTCCTTGGTTTGCCAGTAGTCACGGTGCCTTTAATGACTGCAAGTGGGCATCCCATCGGTGTGCAGCTCATTGCACCGCCATGGCGGGAAGATATCTGCCTGAGAGCTGCCCATCAGCTTGAAATACAGGGTATGCTGGTAGGGAAAACCACCAGGTAAGGTAAATACTATGATGCGTGACAATATTGATCGCCCGGCAATCGTCAATGAGGTGAGTGCCGCTTTTTACCGCTACGAACAGGCGTTGATCAGCAACGATGTTGCGGTTTTAGATGAACTATTTTGGGCAGATCCCCGTACCGTTCGCTTTGGTGCGAGTGAAAATCTATACGGTATCGATGAGATAAGAGCTTTCAGAAATGCTCGTTCGTCTCAAGGGCTAGACCGGCTTTTGCAAAATACCACCATCACCACGTACGGCGATGATATGGCTGTAGCCAGCACGGAATTCACCCGTGAAGGAAGTGACAAAATTGGCCGTCAAATGCAAACATGGGTCAAATTTCCGTATGGCTGGCGAATTGTCGCCGCGCATGTCAGCGTGATGAGTTAAAGACAGTTGGCGGGGGAACAAAATGTCACCCGCCGCCACATCATTTATTCGTAATATGGATGCGTCTTCACCCAATGCTCGGCAATCTCCTGCCGACGGCATATCCACACATCATCATGCTGTTGCACATAATCCAGAAAACGCTGTAATGCTCTGAAACGACCTGGCCGCCCCAGTAAACGGCAGTGCATGCCGATAGACATCATTTTTGGTGCCGTTTCCCCTTCTTCGTACAACACATCAAAACTGTCTTTCAGATAGGTATAAAACTGCTCGGCGGTGTTAAAACCCTGCGCGGTTGCAAAGCGCATATCGTTGGCATCAAGCGTATAAGGCACAACCAGGTGGGGTTTAGTCGAACCATCACTACAACTGACTTTGCTCCAGAATGGCAGATCGTCGCCGTAATAATCGCTGTCGTACAGGAAGCTGCCATTTTCTGCCACCAGCCGACGTGTATTCGGGCTGTCGCGGCCGGTATACCAACCGAGCGGTTTGTTGCCGAATAAATCTTCAAGGATTTCGATAGCCTGATGCATATGCTGACGCTCAGTGGCTTCGTCCAGATTTTGGTAGTGGATCCAGCGCCAACCGTGGCTTACCACGTCGTAATCAGCGGCTTTTATTGCTTCAACAATTTCAGGGTTACGCGCCAGTGCCATTGCTACGCCAAAGACTGTCATCGTCAGGCCGCGTTTTTGGAACTCGTTATGGATGCGCCAGAACCCGGCTCGAGAACCATATTCATAGAGGGAATCCATCGACATATGGCGGTCAGGAAAACTGGCGGCACCGATGATATCGGAAAGGAACTGTTCCGAACCGCTGTCGCCATGCAGAACGTGGTTTTCACCACCCTCTTCAAAATTGAGTACAAACTGCACAGCTACCCGGGCGTTATTTGGCCATTGAGCATGTGGCGGCTTACCCGCATAACCTTTCATGTCACGCGGGTAATTTTCAGTGAAGTGATAATTTTTAGTTTTCGGTACTTCATTCATGGTTCGGTTCCTTATGAGCCGAGCCAGAATTTCAACTCAGCATGTCAAAACAGCCTGATAACGGCTTTTTATTCGGATACGCGAGGTCGCCATGCTTGCTGGTTCCAAGCCCAAGAGCGATGAGGGACTCGACCATTTTCACTGCTGCTGTAACGCCATCAATGACGGGAATGCCCAATTCAGCAGTCAATTCCCGTGCAAGATTAGCCATCCCACCACAACCAAGCACAATCGCTCCGCTGTTATCCTCTTTCATGGCTTGTATACAACGCTCGCGTACCTTCATCTGAGCAAGACCCGTGCCATCTTCCAGAGCAAGTACCGGTAAATCGATCGCATGCAGCGCTGCACAATGGTGCTCGAAGCCATACTGGCGTAATAAATGGCGCGCAATAATCACGGTACGCGGCAAAGTGGTGACGATAGAGAAGCGTGTCGCAACCATTGTTGCGGCGTGCATTGCTGCTTCGGCTATACCAATAACCGGGCCACTGGCGAGTTCACGCGCGGCCAGTAAACCAGGATCGCCAAAACAGGCGATAACGTGACCACTTACCCCTTGCTCTTTACCGCGTTTGATTTGCTCAAGCACACCAATAGCCGCTACCGCTTCATCAAAATGTCCTTCTATAGACTCCACGCCCTGTGATGGGCAAACCGCGATGATTTCGCTGGATGGGGCAGCAACGCTACGTGCCGCTTGCGCAATGGTGTGCGTCATTGCCACGTTCGTGTTCGGGTTGATCACCTGAATCAAATGTTTCTTCATACTCATTCCTTTTGGTTTTCGCCCCAATGGTCAGCACCATTTCCGGGCATAAAAATGATTGCGTGCACTATCTCTGCACATTTCTCGCGCTGCGAAACAGCACGCAGCGCCTTAATATACGCCGATATGGCTCTCAAACGCCGCCGTATTCAGCCTGCATTCCAAAAATTAAAACCTGGCCCAGTTCCTGCAACAAAGGTTTCAGACAATCCGTCAGCATCTGTTTTTATTAGGGAGCAGATATCATGCCAAGCATTGAACACAACACGACTGCCATGACCGATAGCGCAAACGTAGGGTACAGCCCGCGCCTGTGTAATGATGATCTGGCGCCGACGCGCAACCAGACATGGTCCTGGTACAATATTTTTTCTTTCTGGATGTCAGATGTGCATAGCATGGGTGGCTATGTGGTGGCTGCCAGCTTCTTCACACTAGGACTGGCAAGCTGGCAGGTTTTGCTTTGCTTATTGGTGGGGATTTGTATCGTACAGCTGTGCGCGAACTTGGTAGCGAAACCTAGCCAGATGGCAGGCGTGCCTTACGCAGTGATTTGCCGCCAGGCATTTGGCGTGTTCGGTGCCAACATTCCGGCGGTGATACGTGGGTTAATCGCTTTCGCCTGGTACGGTATCCAGACTTATCTGGCCGCAAATGCTTTGATGCTCGTTATGCTGAAATTCTGGCCCTCACTTGCGCCAATGACCACCGGGCATTTCCTCGGTCTTTCGCATCTCGGCTGGGTTTGCTTTGGTATTATGTGGGTGCTTCAGGCGATGGTTTTCTGGCACGGCATGAATACTATCAAACGATTCATTGATATCGCGGGGCCTGCGGTATACATCGTGATGATGGCGCTGGCAGGCTGGATTTTGTATCAAACTGGGTTTGACGGAATTTCGTTTACGCTTGCCAGCAAACAACTTAGCTCTGGCGAGCAGGCGTGGCAGATGCTTACCGCAACGGCGCTGGTCGTTTCATACTTCTCCGGTCCATTGCTGAACTTCGGCGACTTCTCGCGCTACGGCAAAAGTATGAAAGAGATACGTCGTGGTAACCGCTGGGGGCTGCCGTTTAACTTCCTGCTGTTCTCCATCGTGACCGTAGTGATTGTCTCCGGTACACAGTCCCTGTTTGGCAAAATGATCACTGACCCTATCGAAACGGTAAGCCATGTGGGCAACAGCCTCGCGATGGCAATTGGTTTGCTTACCATGATCACCGCCACTATCGGTATTAATATCGTGGCAAACTTTGTCTCACCTGCTTTCGACTTCTCGAACTGCTCGCCGCAGAAAATCAGCTTCCGTACCGGTGGGATGATTGCAGCCGTGGGATCTGTACTGCTGACACCGTGGAACTTGTTCCAGTCACCAGAGCTTATTCACTACACGCTGGATGTGCTGGGTGCGTTTATTGGGCCACTGTTCGGTATCCTGTTGACTGACTTCTATATCATTAAACGCAGCAAAATTTATGTCGACGATCTGTTTGATGACACGCCAAAAGGCCGCTACTGGTACAAAAGTGGTTTCAACCCTAAAGCGATTCTCGCGCTACTGCCATCAGTTGCCATTGGCTTAATCATCAGCTTTATTCCTGCTCTTCACGAGGTGGCTAACTTTAGCTGGTTTATCGGCGCGTTCTTGAGTGCAGGCTGTTACCGCTGGCTGGCACGTGCTGAGAAAGAGAGTGGCGTACTGGGATATAACGGGCAGGTTGTCGTTTCGAAGGATTAAAACGACGAAAGCCTGAATCATTTCTGATTCAGGCTTTCTAATTGTGGCGGAACGGACGTCCGCTTGTTATAAATCCGACCTTGTGCGACTCCATCAACACAACCCCTCTATATACTGCAATTTACGCTGTTCCACGTCCGATACATGTTAATACCATCCGAAGAAAGCTTTAATAAATGGCATACCAGATGGCATACTGAAGGCATACCCAGATTTACAGGAACACACCACTTATGGCCTTACTTACCGATACCAAAGCCCGTCATATCAAACCCGAAGACAAGCCGATTCCTCATGGTGGTGTCACAGGCTTAACATTGCATCCGTCCTCCGCTAAAGGGCGCGGGAAATGGGTGTTACGCTACGTCAGCCCCGTAACTCAGAAACGACGGAATGCAGGTCTTGGCTCTTACCCCGAAATTAGCATTGCCGAAGCGGGTAAACTCGCGCAAACCATGCGGGAGCAATTATCTGCCGGGGATGACCCTCTTGAACTCAAAAAAGCGGAAACGACCAAAATCGTGATCCCTACTTTTGAAGAGGCGGCAAGAAAAGTTCATACCGAGTTGCTGCCAGGATGGCGCAACAAGAAGCATGCTAAGCAATGGATATCCACGCTCGAACAACATGTGTTTCCAGTTCTGGGTACCGTTCCCCTTGATGCAATAATTCCTGCCAACATTGCAGATGTTTTGCGCCCTTCGTGGATGACTATCCCCGAAACATCCGGACGGGTAAAACAACGTATTCATAAAGTTATGCAATGGGCCTGGGCTCATGGATTCTGTTCGGCCAATCCCGTCGATGTTGTCGATCATCTTCTTCCTCAGCAGGTCAGCGCCAGTATACGCACCGAACATCAGCCAGCCATGCCCTGGAAAGTCATACCGTTATATATTGCCAGCCGTGTTTACACCGAGGATCGGTACAACGTTACCCGAGGATTATTATTATTTGTCATACTGACGGCATGTCGCTCAGGTGAAGCCAGGGCGATGAAATGGAATGAAGTTGATTTTAAACGCAAAATCTGGACTATCCCACCAGATCGAATGAAAGGTGGTCTTCGACACAGAATACCACTGTCCACTCAGGCAATTGAGTTGCTTGAACAGATGAGAGGGTTGCATGAGATCCTTGTATTCCCTTCCCCCAGAAAACAGACCGTTCTCTCCGATATGGTTTTGACATCATTTTTACGCAAAACCAAAGCCATCAGCGATACTCAGGGACGGCTTGCTGTCGCGCATGGATTTCGTTCCAGCTTCCGTGACTGGTGTAGCGAGCAACGCTACCCGCATGATTTAGCCGAACGAGCACTGGCTCATACTATCAGGAATAAATCAGAAGCAGCCTACCATCGTACTGACCTACTGAATGAACGACGTCCGATGATGCAGGCATGGGAGGATTATGTCATGTCCGCGGTCTCTAAGGCCTGAGAAAGCCGTTTTCCCACATACAGAGACTTTCAACCACTCATATAATAATCAGGGAGATAAATTTGTTAACCATTCAGGTAATACGCAAAGAAGCATACAGATTTCGGGAACTACTCGAAAAATGTGATTCTTCAAAAATTCACCTTGTTCCAGACAACTTCCCTGTCATGAGCTGCAAGCTTGCTTCGATGCTACTTTCCTTCCACTTTCTGCAATTATGGCCTGAGCTGGAATTGAAAGGTGTCTCAGGGGTAACAGGTAAAAATGATGCGATTACCCACTACTGGCTGGAACTGGATGATATCGTTATTGATATCACCGGAGATCAATACAATGTCCTCAGCCCCAGCAAACTAAATGAAGCTATCGTAAAAAACAGACCTTTTTCGCCTGTCCTTGTCGATCACCAGAAGGACTGCTATCTCTATAATTTATTTAGAATCCAAGGAAAGGAACGTTTAACCTGTGGATTTCCGACAATCGGTGCTGATTTCATCGATGAGATGGAATGTGATTATCGCCAGCTTGTTGGCTGATGGTAAACATAGAACCAGGGTAAGAGTGCAGATCTGCGCTTATATCGGCAAATCTGCAGCGGAGGTTCTACTGGCCTTACAGAAGCTATGACGTTATCTGACTTGTACCTAAGTTCCGGTAACCGTCACTTAAGTCTTTGGTGTTGTACTTCGCCAAGTAAGCGACTCGTAGCAGGAAGTCATAATAATCAGGACTTAACGTTAAAGCGTCGTGTCGTGTGAGCCTGGCACTGTGGTTCTTCGGGAAATGAACCCGACTGGCGTAGTCGGGATAATCAAGCCCAATCGCACTGCACCAGGCTTTCTGAATACGGGTTGCCATATTATCAGTATCACGTTTGGTGTAGTTCCCCAGATAGGCATAGACTTCTCTGTCAAACAACAGAACCAAGTGGTAGTGGGGATGTTCACTGGTGTCACGTTCTCTGGCCCAGATATAAGCGGGTAATGCAGGCTCACCAGCCCTGCCTGAACGCAGGTGCTCAGCCCGTAGCTGGCTTTTCAGGGAGTCTAAGGCTCGGGTGATAGCCTTCTCGTCATCTTTCTGAAAGCACAGCGGTAAATCAGGTTCATCGGTAGCATGAGACTGAGCAAATCTCAGGATAACAAACACGGCGAATATGCGGTTATTCTTCTTAAGAAAATCATATATCACCGCAAGCGATCGACGGAGCATATAGTTTGATATCCGGGATTGATATTTATCCTCTGCTGCCAATCGCAGGTATTCAAATTCTTTTTCAGATAACTCACAAGGTGATTTCATAATAGGCTCTTCAGGTAGAATTTATTGAATATTGGGTAGCGGAACGCTACCCAGGTAATTAGGTGTACTGGTCCCTTTGCAGAGATGTATTATCGCTACTGGTATATATAGGGCTGGTTATTTAACTGATATATAGTTAACAGATATATGCTACTGGTATATATAGGGCTGGTTATTTAACTGATATATAGTTAACAGATATATATTACATATACCGACCAATCAAAATCTAGAATGATTTTATTCACAGCAATATATTCCGCAGCCTGTCCGGGGTTAATACCAAAACAACTCATTGGGAAATAATAAAAATAACTCTGAAGTTATTCTTTCAGGGGGATGCTGCTAAATATGCTCCCACTACTGTGATACGCCGGTCTTCCTGACAGGATGTTTAGTTTTGCATCCAGTTCTGAAGGCGTCATTTTGGAAGCAAGATATCTGACGTAATGCGTCCCGCTGTCATCTTCCCATAACTGAACTTTTTTTTCGTCAGAAAGCTGTTCAAGAATAGGCATCAGGTTAGCTTTTTTTCTGAGCGGAAGATGAATTTTTTGCATAATTTCACGCCTTAAGAAATCATAAGATCCGTTTTTGACAAGATTATTTTCGAACCATTCAAGAACTATCTCAGTATAGGAAGGCCCCCTGACAGCATCCATTTTTACAATAAAATGGTTAAGGTACCATTCCGATATTAACAGTGCAGCTTCCAGTGTTTCCAGCGTAATAACTGTTGAGTCAGGGGTAATAAATAACTGCATCACAGCAGCAATCCTGGCTGTATGCTCAGTGAACCTGGCGCCCCAGTCATTATAGTGGTACAGTTTTTTTTCTGGCTGCATCAGATGATTTACGTGCCTGTCAAAATCATGTAACCGCGTCTTTGCATCTGGGGCAAAAACCATGCAGATGCGGGGTTCACTCTTTTTCCTTCGCTCAATCCCGGCAGCTATATGTTTTTTCTGAATAGAATAAAACTTATCAAGGTCGGATTGATTGCCAGGTACAAGTTCATTAATATCAATCAGTCTCGTGAGCAATGTAAGATCCATTCTTAAAATACGCGCATCTCCCCCCGTTGCCCTTGTTTTGTTAGCCAGAGATTTCAGAATGTTGTCATGTGGTTCCGGCTGAATCATCAATAACATGCCAAGCCGGGGATCCTTAATCTCGAAGCTGCCCGTTGACACACGGCTAACCCGATAATTATCGCCACACCAAAGGCTGTTAACAATTGCTATCTTACGGCGCATGATGCTTTCAAACAGAGCACTTCCCTCATCAGAAGTGATACCCATACAGGAGTAATCAGCCATTTCTTGCAGAAGCGCTTCCGGTGTAGGATCTGTTACCGTCAAATGCACTCTCACAGGCTTTACAGGTTCATTTTTAAGACATTCCTCCAGTTCGCGTCTGGCTTCTTCTATTCCGTCTTTCTGACGTATCGCTTTCTGAAGCGATTTCTTAAGGCTTTTACATTCTTCATCCCAGAGCACGTATTGTCGTTTGTACTCATCCAGACTGGCTGAAAATGCCTCCGCCAGTTCATGCTCAATTTGATGAATTTGCGCCATTGCTAGTCTGTATACCGTGGTTTTCTTGCTTCCCGATCTTGCCAGGCTTATATGGAAATGCGACACGGGTACGATAACACCATCAACGATTTCAACATCATACATATCCTGACAGGCCAGAGCCATGCTTGCCAGAATGGTGGAAAATGCAAGCTCAACAGAGGCTTTAGTTTTTCCGCATAGGAAAAATAAAATTTGCTGGATGAAAATCAAAATCGCATTAACATCCAGATTCACATCTGGATTTTCATTTTTTTTATGTGTAAGTTTCATTACATACTCCTTGTTGAGAAAAAAATTAAACCACCCGAGAGGCGATCCACTCGTCTAGAGAAGTAGAGCGCCAGCCGACAGATGCAGCCCCAAGCCGGATCGGCTTAGGAAAATCAGCATCGTAGTACTTGGATTTCGGATTCAATTTTTCGTAGATACTCGAGCGTGATATCCCGAGCATCATTGTCACTTCTGGCATGCGCAGGATGCGCAATGTCTGGCCTTTTGCTTCACTCATATTTGACATTTCCAGTTTTCCTATCAGATATCTTTGGCAGTCCTCGAACTTTGCCATGTCATCTGGGATACTGTCCGCGCAGAAAAATGGAAACCAAACGGAGGGAGTTCTGTGGAACATGCATTTGCAAATTTGATGTACGACTTATGTCAGGTTTTTGGGGTATTCAGGGAAGGGAGTAAACAGCGGGACATACGTGCTTATGGGAGTTTTTGGCGGCATCAGGCATTTTTTAATCAGCGCTATAATGAAATAATAGAAATAATTGACGAAGATAGAGTCTTCAGTGAAGAGCAACGGCGAGGTTTTTTTTATAAATACGAAATGTTTTATAATCAAATAATGTCTTACCCTGTGTTCACCCCGCTGAGCAGAGAGCAAGTGACCGAACGATATCTCCAGTTTGCACTACCTTCATTCGTAGCACTTGATGTGTATAAAACATTCACACCTGATAATGAATACGGATTCTACTACCATATCCATCATTTTTTATTGAGTAAACATTGCCCGGGACAGGAAGATTGTGAAGGAGATACCTTTGCGGGCGTTAAGAACTATTTAAGGGAATACATCGGTGAACTTAGATTTACTCACAAGGAAAACCTTTATCCCATTTATGAATGCATCAGAGGCATCAGAAAAAATAATGGTCAGATTCACTCATGGTTGATATTAAAAATAAACGATTGTATTAAAACTTATGAAGGTTGTTTAAAGGAAGCAGATTTCGACGAGAGTAAAGACAAGCTGAAGAAGCTTAAAACGGCCTACTTATCGCTTGATACCCTGCTGGCATTTGAACGGAAAGCTAGTCTGGTAAAACACCTTTCCTGTTCTTATCGATACCTTCGACTGGGAGAAGGTATGAATGACAACTATTATACAGCATTATGTCAGTACATTTATAAATCAAAAAAATTCGATGAAAGACTATTAGGCAATCTTTTAAATGAATTTCAAAAAAGTACAATTAAACCTGTTTCTATAGCCATAGAGAAAGAAGAATGGCTGGATGTTCAAGTCATTTGGGATATCGTTTTTAATTCTCATGATGGTGAAGTCTTTACAGAATTGGACTTAGTCGAGTTGATGGTTAACCTTAAAAATGCTTCAAATGCAGATATGCTTGGTGCTTATTTTATTTTTTCTAAAATAATTCATTGCATTTGCATTAATAATTTACAAGAAGCAGACCGTTTACTTAACGATATTTCATATAATTCCTTACCTTTTGGCTATCTTCCTGCAGCCTTCGGCATAATTAAAGTTGCTCTAAAAATAAAATCAAAAGGTAAAGGTATAAAAAATGGAGAAATTTTGTCAGATGTGAATATTATTCACTCCTATCAAAGTGTTTTTATCGATTATGTTGTAGGGTATCCTGAAGGGAACACTCCAGCATTTCTATTAACGGATTACCAAAACAACCTTGAAATAATGCATGTTATAAAGCAGTATAACGACATAGTTCGCAGAATAAGTGTTTATAATGAGCTGGATTTTTATGCCGTTCATCCACAATCTATTTCTGGAGTTTTGGATGAGGTTGAATATGCCTTAGGAAAGATAATCAAACGGATGAGTCTCATTGAAGAGGATATCAGCAGTAAAACACTAGCAGAGATAATTATAGAAGAAAAGATCCTTACAGTCCGTGAACTGAGTAAAAATCTCGTTAACTATTTATCTGAATTTACGCTATATAACTGCATACTCAATCTGGATTACATCATATCCTATCTGAAACTCCCTGGAGAGATATTGATTAATATTTCCAGCCTCAGAGCAAATGCGAAAGGGAGTAAGCGTAAACGGGAAATAATAGCTAATGCTATCTTAACGGCAAATATCATTGAGGGACGAACAAAATCTCAGGAAAGAGAAGGAGGATAAAAGATGATACATCCTCACCTGAGATTAAGGCATTGAAATGTAAGATCGTTTACGGCACGCTGGAGCAGCATTCCCAAGTACTGGCTATTCGTACCGATTTGAGATTTGCTCAGTCCCATCCTGATCTACTTCTGTGCTTACAGCGAGATTATGAGCAGGCAATCACTCGCTTCTTCGAGTCACTGAAAAGTCAGTTACGGGCGGATCACAAACGCTCCCGGAGAGCAGGTACTCCAACATTACCATCTTATGTGTGGTGCAGAGAACGCAATACAGGGGAGCATCCCCATTATCACCTGATGTTGTTATTTAACGAAGATGTGTATGGGTACCTGGGCAATTACCAAGAACTCAATGCTAAAAATATGGCAACCCGAATACAAAAAGCCTGGTGTAGTGCTATAGGGCTTGCTCACGAAGATTACGCGACATTAGCTGAATTACCACCTAATGCTGTTTACAGATTTAGCAGATTTGATGCACTGGATCGCACCCAAATCTACTGGGATTTCCTGATTCGACTGGCGTATCTGGCGAAAACCAGGACTAAGGATGTCCACAGCGGTTACCGCAACTTTGGCACAAGCCAGTGTCCACGCTTAGGCGGATTAGCCTGCTAATAGCACTCTGGGTGAGGTATTTGTCCTCACCCAGGCAATTAACATAATTAATACATTTCTCGGTAAAAAATTCGATAATGTACCTCGATACCCTGCTACAACATGCTACATGTAGCAGGTCGTAGCAGCTCTCAGAGAGCAGGACATACATTTTTGGGCTAGTAGCTACGGGTATGCCATTGTCTGAGAGCTAAGTTCCTTATTGATGATTGCAGCATTTAAGTTGGCAATGTCCCCTGTTAATTAGGGACAGCGTTGCATCGACCCGTTGAACTCACAGCACGGAGAGGTCTACTGGAGAGTCGAGAGGTCTGCTGTGAGCGATCTGCGGACATTGCTAACAGCGTTCTGTGTGAATCAACGGGAGCAGTTAACCTGTTAAAACCCTTCTCCATTTCATGCCATCAGAAAAGAGCCTTGAGTGACGGAAGGAGAGTAACCACGCCGTATACGACAGCTCTCAGCGCAATAGTACCTGTGCATTAGCTATTTTGGTCTGAACAGTATTGTTGTTCCGCAATTTTATATATTTCACTAAACGATACAGCAGGTTCAGCTCCAAGGAAAATTCGGGCGCTTTTAATGTAATACTCTTCCAATAACTTCATGTCGTTTAACTGTATGATAAAGAAAATTAGAGCGTCGTTGTAAGACATCCTGCTAGTATTAAAAATATTCTCTGTACAGTGTTGTGCAGCAAGACGCGCAGCATGTTTTTGTAAATTACTCCCGATGTGCTGGTTGGCAAGATGTCTAATGCGCAACCGAGTAAAAAAAGTTTCAGCGCAGTAAACACGTATATCTGAAGGGAGACCGTCGATAGCATCTTCTATGTTTGGTTCTGTAAATAATTTCTTGTAGAAAATAATAGCTGATGATAGTAGGTCACCTGCACTGATTTTTCTGTACGGACCAAAAAGATAATAGAACGGCGTGGCATCATGTATGTTTATAGCCGAAATAGCATGGAATCCATGGCAACACGCCATGAATACAACCGGTGAATAATCCATATCTCGGTTTATTAAGCTAAGCTGTAACGACAATTCCTCCCAAGTGATATGATCATTATCACCAATCTTAGATAAGGTTTCATTACCATGACTTTCAAAATGGTAGATGGGTCTAAGTCCATTACTTGTTTGACTGATTTGATCTTTCAGAAAATCATCCAATTCTGTTCTAGTTTTGATTTCCTGGTATTCGATAACTCCGGCTTTCTGGTAATACATGATATCTTCATAAAGTTTGTTGGCTGTATTAAAGTCATCAGCACCCAGCATGTTAATAATATACAACTTATTGAATCTTAATTCTTTAACTATCTCTGATATCATTATTCTCTGTCCTGCAGGAAAATTGTAGCCGGGATTTCAGTATTGTAGGAAATGAAATAAGGTAAGTCGAACGCAACTGTGTCTTCCTCCTTGTTTTATTTGAATGCCAACTTAACGGCGATGCGACTAAATTTCAACAAGTTCTTCTGAAATCGATAATTTTTTAGATAATAACTTATACAAGTAGTGACCTCCTAACCGTTGATTAACACATCCCGATGTTAGTAATTTCCGCTTCTGGCACTGAGCGAACTAAATGACCGCTATGAGCGAGATATAGTCATTCGCACCCTGAGAATTACACTTTGAAGTGATTCAGGGTATGCGCTTACTGGTTACGAATATTGAGCGAGAATCATGCGATGATCGCCGCTTTTCTTTCGAGCCAGTAGGTGCTCCACGTTCGCTAACGAATACTCAGGGCATGCAGATAAACTGCTGACTATATTTCTTTCGAAGAGCGTGGAATGCATACCAATCCCCGATAAAAAGGAGTTGGTGATGACTGCGACTAATCAATTTGCTGCGCACGTTGGTCTGGACTGGGCAGATAAAAAACACGATGTCTGTGTTCAGTTTAAAAACGGTGAACGCGTATTCCATGTGATTGAACATACAGCAGAAGCGCTTGATGTCTGGCTTACCGAGCTACACCAGAAGGTAAAAGGCAGGATCGCTATCGCCGTTGAGCTGAAGAAAGGTCCCGTGGTGTATGCTCTTCAGAAATATCCGTTTATCACCGTTTTCCCCGTCCACGCTTTGTCCCTGGCTCGTTACCGGCAAGCCTTCTCGCCCAGCGGCGCTAAAGATGACCCGCAGGATGCCGAGCTGGCATTAGAGTTAATGCTGCGTTACCCCCAGAAGATAAAAGCCATTGAACCCGACAATGCGGATATTCGCTTACTTCAGCAACTGGTTGAGCAACGCCGTCAACTGGTTGAAGATAAACGCCGTTTTGTGAACCGGATAATCAACACGCTTAAACAGTATTATCCTCAGCCCCTGGAGTGGTTCTCACATCGGGGTAGCTTACTATTGTGTGAGCTGATTATCCGGTGGCCCAGTCTGCAACAACTGAAACGAGCCAGGCGCGACACGATCCGCAACTTTCTGAATGCCAAAGGTGGCCGCGCAATGGCCCTTACTGAGCAACGTGTTGCGAGTATTGATAACGCGATCCCATTGACTATAGACCCGAGTGTTATAGAGGCTAATGAGTTGATGGCAACAGCACTGGCGACACAAATTAAAGTCGTGAGTGAAATCATCAAAACCTATGACGAACGAATCGAAACGCTGTTTGACACATTGCCAGATGCGGGGCTATTCAAATCACTTCCGGGCATGGGGCCGTGTATGGGTCCACGGATGCTTGCTGCACTTGGTGATAACCGTGACCGGTTTAACAGCGCTGAAGAAATTCAAAACTACGCAGGTATTGCACCGGTGACAGAACGAAGTGGCCAGAAATCCTGGGTTCACTGGCGATGGCAGTGTGCCAAGTTCGTCAGACAGACCTTTGTTGAATGGGCTGCCAAAACGGTTAACTCATCATACTGGGCCAGACTTTATTATCAGGGACTGAGAGAAAAAGGAAAATCTCACCAATCTGCAATCCGGGCTCTGGCATTCAAATGGATCAGGATCATTTACCGCTGCTGGAAGACCAGAACCCAGTACGATGAAGCAAAGTATTTGCTGGCTCTCGAAGCGCGGCAGTCGCCCTTACTGAAGCCATAACAAGCTTGTCGAATGTCTCAGGGCGTGAAGCGGACACTAACGCCTATAGTGAGTCCGATAACATTACCTTATTAGAGCTTTGCTAGCCGATAATATTGAATTACTCACCCGAATTTCCACACCATCGATTTACGACTTCCATCAAGCCAGCTTCTTGGGTCGCCTCATTCGCCCACCCGCTTGCGAATTTAATATCGTTAGAATTTGGTAATTTATCAGGTGATAACTCTCGAATTCTAATCCTGCTTGGAAGTGCTGCGGCCTCCCCAACAAAAATTGCCTCTCGTCTTGTAAGGGCTGATAACATTTTAGTTAAGCCGCTTAAACTGTCCGGCAAGAACTTTGAGACATGTTCTTGATCACTAGAATTCGATAATCTAAGTACTATCCAAGAGTTACACTGGGAGAGAACCGTACTTTCAACATCAGATGGTCTTTGTGAAATAAGCCCCAGCCCTAGTCCGTATTTACGCCCTTCTTTTGCAATCCGTCGTATAGCATCTTGAGCCTCTTTGTATTGTGCTTCACCATGGTTTGGCACGTAGCGGTGCGCTTCTTCGCAGATAAATAATATAGGATCTTTCTCTCTTTCTTCCCTTGTCTGCCAGAGTTTGTATTGAAAAAGAAGGCGGGATATTAAAGCAGTTAATGGTCCAGCCACCTCATTTGGCAGGCCTGATATGTCTATTATACGAATATCTTTTCCATTTGCTTCACCGACAAACTGCTTCAATATATCATTTAGCTTAGGAGAATCAGCTTCACTATATTCTCTTAGCATAAAACTAAGCTGGGGGTTTGAGCGAAGGACTTTGAGTTTTTTAAGTATGTTTTCGACTTTATCGCGACCCGATGATGCAGCTAATTTTTCCTGTTTCCCTTCTTTGCGCCCTTGAACCTTGTCTATGTGCTTGACAAACTGCTCTAATTTGAACGGGACGGGTTTATCTCTATCAAAATTCAAAACCTGATCTTCAATTACACCATCAACAAATGCAGCTTCTATTCCGCCGTTTGGTTCAGCACCTACATCCTGCACGTAACCCGCCTCTAGCAATCTAGAATAGGTGATTGCTTCATAAACAATATTATTTTGAGAGGTGGCTTCATGTTCTGTTTTACCAATGATTAAGGATCTCAACTCATCACTGGACATAAGCCAATAAGGCAACTTCAACAGTTCTGCCTCATCCTCTACTGCAGATGCATCATTGTATGCGCGGAATACTTTTGCCCTATTGCCAAAAGCACTAGCATATTCACCGTGGGGATCAATCATGACAATTCTTGGTTTTAACGTCGTGTCACTAGGCTGATGGTCTAGAACAGAATGTAAAATTGATGCCACTGTTCCTGATTTCCCTGAACCTGTAGAACCTAATATCGCAAAGTGATGCCCAAACAGTTTATCAATATTCGCTCTGCATACTGCATTGTTGCCACCGATATAATTCCCAATTGGAACCATGGGTGTAATGGTTTCATCTTGAGCATTTGATTCTGCTGCTTTATAAACAGCCTCTAGCTCATCGTTTAGGCAAATATAGGCGCTTTGTAATGGCAAAGGGTAGGTTTCAACGCCACGAGAAAATTCAAGTCGAGAATTCTTGTGAGACCAGACACCCTGACCAAAGAGATCTGCCTCTAATATACGAGCATCATCTGCTGCATTAATAATTTGGTTACGGTCTTCAGTAATCAACTCAGATCTCATTTTAAGAGACCGAACAAAAGCAAATAACAGCTTTCTCCCAAAATGTACTTTAATGATACTGCCCATTTGTCCTACAGGATAAACTTGGCCATCAACGGCACGAATGAGTTCATTAACGCTATCATCGATCTCTATGCGTAAATTATTTCCAGCCACCTCAATAACTTTACCTACCTTTAGTTCTTTTCGTGATTGAAATATATTACTCATGAAACTTCCCCTGTACTGATGAACTGCGTTAAGCCATCAAAGCGCCACCATGAATATTTGCTAGCATCAGATTCAGCTAAGGGAGTTGTTGAATTATGGTAAATACCCAATTCACCTGCGACGTACACTCTAGAACTAATTTTCGGACATCTCAGCCAAGCGTCTAAAGTCTTATTAATAACAACCCCATCTTTTGGTGATTCTTGAATAAATGCAATAACCGTTGTTTGGTTGGACTCACTTCGCAATGCACTTTCTATTTCAGAATTAATATGGTCATCGCCAAAACTATAACCGCAAGTAATTAATGTATTTTGCTGCACACTCATTAAGGTTTTTCTTAAACCTAGGAATAAATTGGCGAATGGATCTTTCTGTGTTTCAACATATTTTGTTGCCTGAGGGTAAATCATTATATTTGCGGGGTTTGACAAGTATTTAGTTCCATATCTTGCGCGCACTAGACCTAAGTCATCATCCCTGTGCCAATCTATCGAGCCATGTAATTTATATAGATGGTATGTATTTGAATCTATCGCTGCATTCGAGAACGCGCTTTCGGCATTCCAAAAACCTACAGCTCCACCTGAAAAGCCATCACATACTATTTTCTTGTGTAGAGCTAAGGCGTCTTCAAGCAAAGTATCATAATTAGTAGTAAAAAATGTAGTTTTTGAACGTTGTTCTAGATTTGATTTGCTGATCAATAATGCCTCTATAAACTTATAATGAGGTTCTATTTCAACAATTGGGTTTGCTGCGCTACCTATCTCCTCCTCTATCGCGCGATTAGCATTAGCAGCAACGTATCCGTATCTGACAATCCCGCCGATAGCCTTGATAATTTCTAGATACAGTCGCCTTAGCTCTTCACTGGTATAACTATTAGCGCCAATATATGCCGACTGGTTCCTTGAACGATCAGCAATAGCTAAAAGATCACCCAAATGACTCAAGTAGTGCTCAACATGGCAGTCATCAGAGAGATCTGCTTTTAAAACAGCTAAGATTTCTTTTTCTTTGCCCCCGGAATTTTCTTCGATAATTCGCTCAACGCGACTGGTCAATGGATACATTAAAGGTATTTTTGAACCGAAACTTATCCCTGCGCCAAAAAGCCAGCTTTGTCTACTTGGAGAACTTAAAAGCTGCTTTATGTTTTCCAACCTATTATCAAATTCTTCCATAAAGGTCTCTTCATTTATTGAGGTTTGGGATACAGAATCAAACACATACGTGAGTATGCTTTAACGCTTATTCAACGAGGCAGCCCGAACTTGATCACAAACTTACCTGTCTTTGTAGATTTAATGTACATAAACTACATTTTTTCTTTCAAGTTTACAACAAGTTATAGGTAAAACTGATAGCTGTGCTAGCGACAAAAAATTAACCCGAATTACACGCGATGTCGGCATTTAGATACGAAAACTAAGTGTATTTAAAGTATTAATAGACTGCCAAGAGGGCAAGACAAGACGTAAGGAATCTCCCCCTTAACACAGAGCAGCCCGTCAGTTCAGGTCAAGCTCTGCACCATAAAAGTGCCGAGATCAGGTCTGAGCTAACTCAATTGAATCTCAAAACGGCTCAATCACTGAATAATATTGACCAATCTGCATGTATTCTAAGTAATTTCAGATAGATATCATCTTCCTGAACGCACCGCATTTACAGCGAATCAGCAAGAGTTCGCTGTTTTTGTTTTCTTTATCTCGGAGATGTCATGAGAAATCAGGATGGTTTGCATTCGCTGCATCGTTCACTTACCGGTTTACCGGAATGGGCCTGCGCGCGAGTTATGCAACAGATTCGTCAGTTAACACAATACGAGCCCGTTATCGGCATTATGGGGAAAACCGGGTCGGGAAAATCATCACTCTGTAATGCGCTGTTTGCCGGAAAAATCTCTCCGGTCAGCGATGTGAGCGCCTGCACACGCGAACCTTTGCGCTTTCGCCTGCAAGTTGGCGAACGATTTATGACCATAGTAGATCTGCCCGGTGTCGGTGAAAGCGAAAGTCGTGATGCAGAATATGCTGCGATGTATCGCCAGCAACTGACGCACCTCGATCTGGTGCTGTGGCTGATTAAGGCCGATGACCGTGCGCTGTCCGTGGATGAGCATTTTTATCATCAGGTGATTGGCGGGGCATACCGGCATAAGGTGCTGTTTGTTATCAGCCAGGCAGATAAGGTCGAACCTGGCAACGGTGGCGAAAAACTGTCCACAGAGCAGAAACAAAACATCAGCCGTAAAATCTGCCAGTTGCATGAACTCTTTCAGCCTGTAAATCCGGTCTGTGCAGTGTCAGTACGTCTGCAGTGGGGACTGCGAGTGATGGCAGAGCGGATGATTCGCAGCCTTCCCCGTGAGGCCAGTAGCCCCGTGGCGGTACAACTCAGTGCGCCGTTTCGTACCGATGCCGTTAATAAAAAGGCCCGCGACGATTTTGGTGAGACGGTAGGTACGTTACTGGATACGGTTAGTTCTATGCCGCTGATACCAGCCCCGGTCCGGACCATCATTCAGGCTGTACGCGACACCGTTGTATCGGTCGCCCGTGCCGTCTGGAATTTCTTCTTCTGAATATCCCCCCTTAACGCTTTGTACCTGAGCCCTGCCGCGATTGCGTGGCAGGGCTTTTTTGTCTTAATTCTTCCATCTTGAGGAGTCTTCTTATGACCCGTCTGGCTTCGCGCTTTGGCGCAGCAAATGTTATCCGTCGTGACCGTCCGTTAACCCGGGAGGAGTTGTTCCGCACGGTACCCAGTGTCTTCAGTGAAGACAAACACGAATCCCGCAGTGAACGATATACGTATATCCCGACCATTACACTGCTCGACAGTCTGCAGCGCGAAGGCTTTCAGCCGTTCTTTGCCTGTCAGACCCGGGTTCGTGACCCGGAACGTCGGGAGCACACCAAACATATGTTGCGTCTGCGCCGTGAGGGGCAAATTACCGGCAAGCAGGTGCCAGAAATCATTCTGCTGAATTCTCACGATGGCTCCAGTTCGTACCAGATGCTGCCGGGGTTATTTCGCCAGGTTTGCCAGAATGGGCTGATTTGTGGTGAGACCTTTGGCGAGGTGCGCGTTCCACACAAGGGAGACGTGGTGAGTCAGGTGATTGAAGGAGCCTATGAAGTGCTGGGGATTTTTGACCGGGTGGAGGAAAAGCGCGATGCCATGCAGTCGCTGATGCTGCCACCTTCGGCCCGTCAGGCATTGGCGAAAGCCGCAATCACTTACCGCTTTGGCGAGGACCACCAGCCAGTAACCGAGGCGCAGGTTCTGACTCCCCGTCGTTACGAGGATTACAGTGATGACCTGTGGACCACCTATCAGCGTATCCAGGAAAACCTGATTAAGGGCGGGTTAAGTGGTCGCAGTGCAAAAGGTGGACGGACTCATACCCGCGCGGTACGTGGTATCGATGGCGATGTGAAGCTTAATCGTGCCCTGTGGGTGATGGCAGAAACCCTGCTTGAGCAGCTTTAACAGAGCGAATTGTACTCTCCGCAACCCCGGCATTGTTATCGCCATGTTAACAATGGACGCCACCTGTCCATTAATTCTATCAGGGGCTGTTTATAAAACAGTCTGATACTGCTGTGGACCGCGCCCGTCCTCGCATGGGCAAATGCAAAAAATAGTTCCCACAGTGTCCATTCCCTGTCCGGCCCCCTCTGTAAAGTAATCACATTAATTTCAGTCAGTTAATCTTCACGGAGAATATTCCATGACACAGGCAGAGCGTCGCCATGACCGGCTGGCGGTCAGACTGTCACTCATCATCGGTCGTCTGGTGGCGGGCGAAACTCTGAGCGTGACGAAGCTTGCCACCGAGTTCGGGGTGTCGGTTCGCACCCTGCGGCGGGATTTTCGTGAGCGGCTGATGTATCTGGACCTGGAGTACCGTCAGGGCCTCTGTCGCCTGCGTACCGGAGGTAACGGTGCGCAGGGTGAACTGGATGTGCTGACCTTTGCTCACCGCACCGGGCTCGCTGATGCCTTCCCGGGCTTTGACCGCAGACTGGTCAGTGCCCTGCTGGCGTCGGATGATGCACCCTGTCTGGTGTGGCAACTGCCACACGGGGTGAGTCCCTCCGGCTCACTGGTGTTTTACCGGCTCGTCAGTGCCATTACTTCCCGACAGCGGGTGACGCTGCTGGGCGAGGGGCAACGCAGTGAGAGCCTGGCTCCATACCGTCTGATTTCCCTGGCTGGCTGCTGGTATCTCGCCGGTGAGTTACGAGGGCATGTCACGGTCCATCCGCTGACGGACATTCACGCCGTCACGGTGCTGGATATGACTTTTACACCCAGAAAAACCATCAGCCAGCTAACCAGTCAGGCTGCTTTTATTCGCGCACTTCCTCACTTCAGTGTCATTCGCGAAGCCCTGTTCCTGACCTCTCCTGGCAGGGGCTCAGCGGACAGTGCTGCTTAATCAACATCCGGCCTGCACCGGTCTTTCAGAGATAAGGAGAATCATGAACTGGCATTACGAGAAAAATGGTATCCGTCACGACGGTATCAGCGAAGAAGAAATGGCGGCACGCATTAAACGCGGCGAACTTACCGCCTTCACACTGGTGTGGCAACCAGGTATGGCCGACTGGCAACCCTTATCCGCCACCCCGCTGGTGACTGCGCTGGCACAGTGCATCACACCGCCTGCTCTTCCGGGGCACCGTATTCCGGGCGGTGTCGTCTGGACACTGGCCTTTGCCCCGTTCATAGGCTATGCGCTTGAGCTGTGGACGGCGGGACTGAATGGGATGGCATTTGAGGAAGCCTATGACGCCGTATCGGGTGGGCAGTACTGGTTTATCACACTGCTGCTCAATATCGCCCTGGGTTACCTGGATGAAAGACGCCTGCGTAAGGCCGGGGTGGATACCGCAGCCTTCGGCAAGCTGGCGTGGCTGGTGCCGTTCTATCTCTGGCGACGGGCGAAATCACTGGGACAGAAACCCACTTACTTCTGGGTCTGGCTGGTGATGCTGTTCCTGACGCTGGTGGCCTGATGTATTCCCACCAGCCTTCAACCGGTGGCTTCTCTTTTAAGGAAATCATTATGAAAAAACTGTTCAGAACGCTGCTGATAGCAGGCAGTTTGTTGACCTGCGCCACAGTGCAGGCTGCGCCCTATAACCGGGTGTTGCCCGCTGCGGTGAATAACAACAGTGGCAATATTTTCTGGTGTGATGCTCACCGGCAGGTCACCGGGAAATGTGAAGCTATGTTTGCTGACCGCAACGGTGGAATGGTAACCGTGCGTTCCGCGCCGCTTAAAGACTGCGAGGGTGGGTTGTGGGGCTGGATAAGCATCCGGCGCGATGAAGCGTCAAAAGGTTTCACAATCACCCCGGACCAGAAATTCGGCGTCTCTGTAAAAGACCTGTGTCGTCCCGGAACTATTGCCACCTTTATGCCCAACCACAAAAAACCGGATTACGACGACCTGGTGGTGCTGTACCAGGGCAAAGAGCTGTTCCGCTATAAGCGTTTTTAATTAAGCCATGACTGGTGCAGAACAAATCTGCGCAGCCATACGCCACTGATGATTCAGGGAGTAAACCATGTTCAGAATGATGACTGCAGTATCCTCCATTGTGCTGTCTCTTACCGCTTTCACTGCTGGCGCAACACAGTTACCCGAACACCTGATGGATAAAGATAATCCGGGCGAGTCGTACTGGTGTCAGGGAAACGATATCAACAGCTCCGTCTGCTCGCTGACCGCCGTCAGTGACGACCATAAATTTGCACTGATTCAGGACTGGCCGGGCACTGCCTGTGCTGATAATAATTTTGGTGTTATCGACCTGGTACACGAGACCGGCATTAATGTGCCCTACGATGGCGGTGACTGTCAGGGTGATGTGAAGGCCAGCTTTGTGCGTGGTGCGAAGGATAACGCCCTGTATGTGAAGATTGTCCGGGGCAGCAAAACGTTGCTGATGTACAAAGTTAAAACCGGATACTGATACCGTCATCGACACAAAATAAACAATGCCCCTGTTGCTCACGCAACAGGGGCTTTTGCATTTAAGGCGTGCGTGATGTCTGAGCCAGTTTCGTCGTTAACGACGACTGAGTAAGAAAAAGAAAATACGCTAACTTTCCATACGGAAAATATGAAATTCAACCAATACATTCACATTTTACTGGTAGCGGGTTCTGCACTGATGACATTAATAACCCTGATTACCTCCGGCAGTCGGGGTTTTCTTTTTTTGTCGCTTAATATCCACCGATAGCCCTGGCAGTTCAGAACGACGAACGCAGTGGTTAGTTTCTATCTTCAGGTAAATGTATCCGCTTCTGGTTATAAAGTCTGCTGAGAGCGAAAACCGGAAGTTCGGAATGCATCCTTATATCGAGGTATCTTGAGTTATGGGAGCAAATCACATGCACTGCAGGACTTGGGCCAGATTAATCGTTTTGTTATCCAGGACGGATGCTTGTGCATGTGTGTATTCAATAAGAAAAATGTACATATCTGCAGTAGCAAAAAAAGAGCTGCTTTACCATTTCACATAAAACAGCCCCTGTATTTCTCTTATAGCTTACCGATTAAAAATCAACGAGTTCTAACCGACGCGCCATATTTAATTCATTGCGCTCCACTATTTCCTCAACAATTTTGCCGGACGTATTGAACCTGAAATAGGTCAGGCTGGTCCAGGTGACATCCCTGCCACTGACGTCAAAACCGTTCCACGTATTAGATCCTGTCGCCACATGAGTCAGGGCGACAACAACCTGGTCGTCAGCAACAACCTCTTTTTGAAATGTCGTCACAATGGCTTCATAGCGGTCGGTCACATTCTCGCGCAGCCCTTTTTTAAAAACTTCAAGACCGACTAGTGGCCCGGGGCAGTCAGGACGATGAATCACCACGTTTTCATCAAAAAATTCATTCACGCGTTCGACATCTTTTCCGTCGACACAATATTTAAAATAAGCTTTAACCACATCCAGGTGAGTCATCTTCATTTCTCCGGGTTAATTAATCAGGGCCCCACCCTCAATATCCACTATCGAGCCGGTGACAAAGGGGTTATCCATGACAAACAGATACCCTTTTGCCAGGTCTTCTGCACGACCATACCTTTTGGCCGGTAGATTTTCTGCCGCCCGCGCCAGCATCTGTTCACGTGCTTCCGGTGCCATATCTGCATAGGCTTCAGTATCTGTCAGTCCCGGACTGATGGCGTTAACGCGCAGAGGAGATAACTCTTTTGCCAGCATTTTCACTGCAGCTTCCAGAGCCGCATTCATCGTGGTTTTCACCAGGGTACCGGGAACGGTACGACGGGCAAGAAAACCGCTGGTCAGGGTCAGTGTTCCACCGGGTTTAATTTTCCCGCTCAGATAACGGGCAACCGCCAGACTGCCCCAGAATTTGGTATCAAACGCCTGTTTTGCGGTCTTCAAATCCAGGGTGGTGAATGCGCCACCCGGCGCCTGGGAGCCCGCCGTCACCACAATGTTGTCCACCGGTTCAAGCATCCGGGCCAGGCGCTCAAGTTGCGCTTCATCGGCGATATCCAGTACCAGGCTTTCCGCTGTCGCACCGGTTGTCTGAAGTTGCTGACAGGCATGTTGAAGTTTATCGTGATGGCGACCGGCAAGAATAATATGCTCCCCACGGGTTGCCAGAAGCTGTGCCACGGCGAAACCAATACCGGTAGCACCACCAATAATGAGTGTGCGTTGTGTCATGATTCAGACCTCAGTCGTCAGGAACGGATAATCGGTATAACCGACTTCAGTACCGCCAAACAGTGTCGCCGGATTGCCCATCTCTGCCAGCGGCAGGTTTTGTTTCAGACGGCGCGGGAAGTCGGGGTTGGCAATAAACGGGCGACCGAAGGCCACCAGGTCCACCACACCCGCCGCCAGCAGTTTGTCGGCTTTTTCACGCGTGTAATTCCCCGCCACAATAATGGCGCCGCTGAAGGTTGCCCGCAGGGTTTCACGGAACTCATAAGGCACCTGCGGTGCATCATCCCAGTCAGCTTCAGCCAGATGAATAAAGGCGATGCCCTTTGTTTCACACCAGGCCGCCAGCGCCAGAATCGCTTCGATGGCCTGTGGGTCGTCCATGCCACGTTGGGTGATAAATGGCGCCAGGCGAATACCGGTGCGCTCTGCACCAATGGCGTCGCTGATGGCTTCCAGCACTTCCTGAGCGAAACGTACGCGGTTTGCCAGGCTGCCGCCGTATTCATCGGTCCGTTTATTCGAGGAGCGACGCAGGAACTGGTCAATCAGGTACCCGTTGCCACCGTGGACTTCCACACCGTCAAATCCGGCTTCCATAGCATTGATGGCCGCCTGGCGGTAATCCGCAATCACCTGCTGAATATCGCCATGGGTCAGCTCACGCGGGACCGGGCAGTCAACCATTTCACCCACACCTTCGCTGTTGACTACCCACACCTGTGCCTCCGGCGACAACGCTGAAGGGGCAACAGGCTTGCCGTCCGGGTGAAAACTTTCATGAGACATACGCCCCACATGCCACAACTGAGAGAAGATTTTGCCGTTCACTTTATGGACCGCGTCGGTCACCAGACGCCAGCCTGCGATTTGTTCAGCGGAATGAATACCCGGCGTCCAGGAGTAACCCTGACCCTGCGGAGAAATCTGCGTCGCTTCGGTGATGATGAGACCTGCACCGGCGCGTTGCTGGTAATACTCCGCCATCAGTGCAGTGGGGATATTGCCCGGCTGCGCGGTACGTGCACGGGTCATCGGCGCCATCACAATACGGTTTTTTAGCTCAAGATGGCCAATCTGTGTGGTTTCAAAAAGAGGGTGTTGTTGCATGTTCTGTTCTCCAGGGAGGTCAATTATGGCTTGACTTTACGTCCTGCGCGTCGCTTTGATAATGGCGGGAATAACTGATTCTATTTTCAGGAAAACGGAATAATGGGCAAGTTTGAAGATATGACGTTACTGGTGGAAGTCGTGGAGGCGGGTGGACTGGCCGCAGCGGGACGGCGGATGAATCTTTCTCCTGCCACCATGACGGCCCGGTTAAAGGCACTGGAAGAACGCTATCAGACCCGGCTGTTTAATCGTTCCACCCGGGCAATTGCACTGACACGCGCCGGTGAGGATTTTTACCACGCCGCACTTCGCGTGATGGAGGAAATGGCGCAGGCCGAGTCGAAACTGACACAGAAAGACGGGATGCTCAGTGGCAGCCTGCGTATTTCAGCGCCATCAGATTTTGGCCGACAGTATCTTTCGGCCGCACTGCTCGATTTTTCCCGCCTGCATCCTGAAGTCAGAAGCTTTGTCTATCTGAGTGAAAGTGTGGTGGATTTGATTGCCAACCGTCTGGACATGAGCGTGCGTTTCGGCAACCTCCCGGACAGCAATCTGGTGACGAAATTTATCCGCCCCAATCACCGTGTACTGGTTGCGTCAAAAAGCTACCTTGAAACACATGGGAAACCTGTGCATCCGGATGACCTGCACGGGCATCGTTGCCTGGTGATGGAGCAGCGCGGCTCGCCGATGAACGAGTGGCGTTTTGAAGAGCATGATGTGCCCTCCACAGTGCGGGTCACGCCTGCCATGGTATGTGATGATGGTGCCCTGCTGCGCCAGTGGGTGCTGGCCGGGGCGGGTATCGCCAGCAAATCATGGTGGGATGTGAAGCGCGATGTCGAACAGGGGCGGCTCATCGTCTTATTTGCCGACACCTTTATCGGTTTCAGTCGCCATGACAAAAAACAGGTTGGCCTCCAGTTTGTCTACCCGCAACGCCGTTTTCAGCCCTTGCAGGTGACGGCGTTCAGCGAGTTTTTCATCAACTGGCTGGATAATGAATGATCCGGCAACAGGTTTATTCATAAAAATAAAATAATCCATTCAATATTACTATAATTATCAAAAGTGATTCTTTAGCCCAGAATGACTCTCATCATTCATCTGTCAGAGTCACTTATGAAATCGCAGCGTATTCCATTACAGGTCTGGATACTGACCTTATCCGCTTTTGCTATTGGCACCGCCGAGTTTGTTGTCGCCGGATTACTCACCACCATGGCGCACACCCTCAATATCACCGACGGTCAGGCGGGAAATGTGATCACCGCTTACGCCATGGCGATTGTAATCGGTGGGCCGGTGCTGACGCTGTGGCTCGCCCGTTTTGAAAAACGTAATGTCCTGGCCGGATTGATGGTGATGTTTATTGCCGCCAACCTAGTCAGCGCCTTATCCACCAGTTATTCGGTGCTGCTGGTCAGCCGGGTGCTGGCGGGCCTGGTACAGGGGCCGTTTTACGGTATCGGTGCGGTGGTCGCAACGCGACTGGTGGCAGAGGATCTTGCGGGTCGCGCTGTGGGGCAAATGTTTGCCGGGCTGACGCTGGCAAACGTGTTGGGTGTGCCGTTCGGTGCCTGGATTGGCAATATCTTCGGCTGGAACGTGACGTTTTATGTTGTCTCCGCCCTGGGTGCGGTGGCGCTGGTTGCTATTATGCTGACCATTCAGCGCCAGCCTCCTGAGCCGGGTAAGAGTGTGCGTCAGCAGCTGGCGGTATTCCGTCATGGCCCGTTACTGGCAAGCCTTGCGATTACCGTTCTGTGCTGGACGGGCTTTATGACGCTGTATGGTTACATTGCACCCTTGGCAGAGCAGGTGGCAGGTTACAGCGTACAGGCGTTAACCGTACTGCTGTTTGTGGTGGGTATTGGTCTGGTGGTGGGTAACCATATCGGGGGGATGACGGCGGACCGCAACCTGCGCCAGGCGCAGCTTTTATGGCCGGTCCTAATGGTCGTGTCACTGATTGTTGTTGGCCTGGTCAGCAGCCATTACTGGTTGTTTATGGTGGCGACGTTCCTGTTCGGCATTGCCTCATTCGGTAATGTCCCGCCATTACAGATGAGCGTACTGAAACATGGCAGCACTGCACCGGAACTGGCGGGTACCGCTAATATCTCTGCCTTTAACCTGGCGAATGCACTGGGTGGGATTATCGGTGGTCTGACCGTCGACAGTGCCCTCGGCGCGGCAGGTATTCCGTGGGTGGCGATACTGATCCCTGTGGCCGGCATTGCGTTTGTGCTGTTTAACCGTCGTAACACTGGCCTGAAAGTCCAGGCCGCGAGGTAACTATGTACATCGACCATGCGACATTCCGAAGCAGTGACATGGACGCCACGCGAGACTTTTTTATCGCAGTCTTTGATTTACAGCCCGGGGTGCGCCCCGGTCTTATCAGCAACCGCATTCCCGGTTACTGGTTATATGCGCAGGAAAAACCGCTGGTGCATATTATTCCTGCGGACGATGAAGGGTACCCGTTACCCGCTGCGGCGTTAAAAGAGAGTATTGACCATGTGGCATTTCATCTCGAAGGTTACGGTGCCTTTCGGGAAAAACTCCAGGGTCTTGGGATACATTATTCCCTGATGGACCTGGCTGATATTCAGGAGCGGCGAGTTTTTTTACGAGCCCCCGGAGGGCAGTTAGTAGAAGCGGTGTTCAGTGAACCTGTACCGGAATCAACCTGAAGGACAATGCCATTTTCTGAAGCAGTTCGGATCTGTACGCATGTCACTCTACTGTCAGCGCCCGGTTTATGGTGGTATCCGTTGGCAGGCATTACGGCAGGATAGCGAACCAAAATACAACTGTGCAGGGATAACGGGCAAATTGGGGGCCAGTTATCCCGCTTATTTTCACTTTTGAAAGATAAGTCTTATCGTTCAGTCATTATTTTTAAGCGGTTCGATTTACGCTATTTTATAACCTGAGATTTTAATGGCATTAATAAGACATTCTGTCTCTTACTATAAATTAACAGGCATCACTGCTGTGATAGTTATATTGGGTTCTACACAGTGATAAAGACCAGAGCGGATTTGCTCTGTTGGTGATGGTTCCCGTGAGTCCGCATACTGAATCAAAAATATCATTCAGCCGCGCCCCAGTATTAAAGTTCGACGTAGTAACAGAAATGTTACTTTTACGCTATGGCTAATACAGCATAGCGTTTTTTTTATCCCACTCTATTCCTTTGAGGACGAGCATGAAAAAAACACTTCGTATCGGTCATATTGATTTAAGTTTCCACGCGGCCAGTGCAGCGCTGGTTTGTACTGTATTTGAAAAATATGGCTGGCAGGTTGAAATGACAGCCAGCCCTCATGAAGAGATGTTTAAGCGCTATGGGAAAGGAGAAGTGGACATGCTCATTTCAGCCTGGCTCCCTGCCAGCCACGATGTCTATCTGGCCCCTTATCAGGATAATACGGTTAAATTAACAGTCCTGTATCATCCTTACTGTATATGGGGAGTCCCTGATTATGTCCCCGTCAGCGATGTGACCTCTGTTGAAGACTTACTCAGACCCGATGTCCTGTTAAAAATGGAAAAACGGATCCTGGGTATTAACCCGGGGGCCGGGATCAGCCGTTTTTCTCGTACAATGATCGAGGAATATCAACTTTCCGATTCCGGTTATTATTTTGAAAATGGCAGTGAATCGGCGTGCTACAGCACTTTTGAGCAGGCTGTCAGCGAACAGCGCTGGCTCGTTATTCCCTTGTGGCATCCGCAGTTCCTGCATCACAGATATACCATCCGGGCATTAGAAGAGCCAAAAGGGTTACTTGGCGGACAGGATGAAGCTACGCTGATAGCGTCCAAATCGATAACAGAGACATTCGAACCCCAGTTACTTGCTGAGCTTCAGGCTTTATCACCCGGTAATACCGTCATCAGCGAGCTGGATTATCTCATCTGCCGGCAAAATAAAACACCCAGTCAGGCCGCTGAAATCTGGCATCAACACCACTATCAGGAATAGCCTGTTGTGGGAAACGGCGAGCAGGCTCGCCGTTGCAAACTGTCTTTAATTAGCGGTATTTTAAACTGGCATCAACGCCCGAGAAGAGATTAATGATGGGCTGGAACGCCGTTTTCCATTCGAAATCCAGTGACAATTTACCTGCGGAATTAGGCAGTAAAAACGGAATAGTGACCATAAAATAAAAGAAGGGAAACTCCCAGCCGCCACCTGGCATCATCCACGTGTAACCGATACCAAAATGTCCACTCATTAACTCGGCCGCAATAAGATAAATTGCTGCAATAAAAGCGCCAGAACGGGTCAGAAAACCGAAACCAATCGATACTGCTGCTGTGAGTTCGGCGAGCCCACCGAGAATAATCATTGTAACTGCAACGTTTTCACTGAGCACGGTACCGAAAGTATGCATACCCACGACATTCTGAAAGAAACCAACCAGACCGGCATCATGATGCGACAAAAACAGTTTTTCAGTACAATGCGTCAGGAAATTAAATCCAACAAACATTCTTAAAAAGGAGAGTGCGACCTCCTGGTGACCGTATTGGCGAATCCCCTCCCTGAAAACAATGATAGCCTGAAGCAGGAGAGGAATGAATGTGATGGCGGTTAACCAACTCACCCGTGACCAGTCATGCTGATCGGCACTTCGCACGACAATCAACGTAAAGAACAACGTTAACATAAAACTTATCAGGCGGTTTTTACGCCATAAGAGTGCTGTCAATGGGATCAGGAATGAAAACAAAACCATCACGATTGCAGACCATGTCCCGTCGTAATGATTCAGATATGTCACCGATGCAATAAAAGAAATCAGCCCGGTAATAAAGGTTAAATGATAAATTTTAGCTTTCATTTATTTGCCGCCTGTTAAGAAATACTAAAGGTCTCTGATTTCTGACAACTTTGAGTGTAAGAGTGGATGTGGCAAGTGTATGTTGATTAATAAAATATCCGGTCAGTGGTGCGGTTGAATTATCCGGTACATCGAGTTTTTCAACATCAAGAGCGTGTAGTGTATAAATATAAGAATGGACTTTTCCCACGGGAGGACAAGGACCGAGATAATTGCGCTTGCCGGTATCATTTTCTTTTATTGTTGCGCCATCCGGTATTTCATTTCGTGAGAGATAATTGCGTGCTGCGGGAATATCAATTAACATCCAGTGCCAGAAACCACTGCCTGTATCAGCATCTTTATCGTATAAAGTGATGGCATAACTGCGTGTCCCTTCAGGGGACGATTGCCATGATAATTCAGGCTGGATATTCTTCCCTTTGCATCCGAAATCATTTGCCATTAAATCAACAGAGATATTTTCACCATTATGCAAAACCGAACTTCTCAACGTCTGTCTGGCAGCATATCCCGTTGCTGATGATACCCCAGTCCACAGAATCAACGTTGCTATCATTACTTTTTTACTGAACCTCATTCGTCCCCCATAAATATCCAACTAAAATACAAGTGAGGAATATATTTATAACGCTGGATGGCTTTGTTCTGCTATCTATTAATACTGAATAAATAATTCACCTGAAACGAATAATATACTTTAAATTATGGGGTGTAGAGCTTGTTTTTTTCAGGTTCGTTATAATCCCAAAAAGTAAGAACTGCCGATAGGCGATAGCGTTTTAACCTATTTACCCAAAGAGTTCTGAAAAGGGATATGAACTGCTTAATTAAAAAATGTCATGTAAGAATATCTTCGGCCGTAGTCTCCTTTGTCACGCACTGATTTTCTCTGGGCATTGGTTGTGCATGCAACTGGCCCATTTGCTTTTTCCATTCCGAAAATTTAAATCCGTCTTCTGCCGAGACTGCGTTTTAGAGTTAATTATCTAAAATAACAACTGAAATTTTTAAAAATTGAATTGATAGCTGATTTCAGATTTAAAATATTTTCAGATAGATATTACATCCATGAACATACCCAACTATTGGCCGGATTCTTGCGATCCGGCTTTTTTATTTATCAGAGGAGATGTTATGGAACATAAAGATCCGTCTCAGCCTTTGCGACAATTGCTTTCCGGATTACCTGCATGGGTCAGCGGTTATAGTGCGAATGGCTACAATGGTCAGGCGACGCTGAACGTCGCTTTCTGATAACGTATCTGCCCCATTTAAGGGCATCACATCACCACGCCAGGCCCCTGTTGCTCACGCAGCAGGGGCTTTTTTGCATTAAGGCGTGCGTGATGTCTAAGCCGGTTTGGACGCCAGCGACGACTTAGCCCGCAAAATAAAACACGTTCACTTTTATTAAGGAAAGAATATGAAACTCAATCCATACATTCGCATTCTGCTGGGTGCCAGCTCCACATTAACGGCATTCAGCATATAGGCCAACCCGAATTTGTGGGGGCTGGATTAAGGTCTACTCTGAACGAGGAACAGATGTAACCAGCATCCCGTTGCATGAAGGCATATCACCTGTTTCTTCAAGGAGCCTGCACATTACATAAAAGCATCCGCTGCATAAGACTTTTTTAGCTCCCACCTCCTAAATGCTCAGTCATGTACTAATGTTACTCAAGTATGTCGACAAGTGTTTCTTATTGTTCATTTGTGTCAAAGCGCTATTTCCCTATGTGACCTACAGAAATAACCTATGAATAGTATTTATCGTTTGGTTTGGAGCCATGTGGCGAACAGCTTTATTCCCGTTGCAAGACCGGACGCACAGGCCGAAAATTATTAACTACTGCGCTGATTGTTGCTGGCGTTTATGGCCCGACGGCAAGCGCGCTAGATGTGACATGGAGCCGAACTACCTGTTTCTACCGGTTTATGATGCAGTAAAAGAGACGGGCTACGCGTTTACCATTGACGGTCAGCAGCTGGCAAAACATTACGCCGAAGACACCGAACTGAATATTTTTTGCGCAATACCTAATATTGCCACAGGACTAACGGCAGCGGTACGGACGTCACTCTGTCGATTTGAAAAAACAGAGCGTTCATGAATCGCATTGCCCGAACGGCCGCTCGGCTTCGGTGTGGGTAGAAGCTAATAATTAGCCTCTGTTGGGATGAAAATTCGCTTCTGATTAAACTGCGGCTCACTTCGGGCCGCAGGATATCTCCAGCCTTTTAGCGGTTATTTTAGAAACAGGTGGCACATGAAAAAGAGCATCGTAGCGTGTTCAGGACTGTTGTTAGCCTCATTTTCTCACGCAAGTGGCCTTTATTTTTATGAGATTGGTACCGAAGATACGGCACTGGCCGGTGCCGGGCAGGCAGCTCGCGCTCAGGACGCCTCTACCATTGTCACCAATCCTGCCGGTATGACCCGTTTGCCGGATAGTATGTTTACCGGCGGTCTACAGGTCATGGGGGGAGATATTAACTATCAGTTAGATAACTCCAGACAGAGCCCGGGTAATGTCATGAAGCTTTTCCCTAATGCCAGCAGCTTCTATAGTCAAAAAGTCAGTGATGATTTATATGCGGGCATTGGTCTGTATGGAAACTATGGTCTGGGGATAGATTTTGGTGACTGGGCTGGGGACAGGTTAATCAAAAAGAGCACCATGCTTGCCATGACTCTGAGCCCCTCTCTGGCATGGAAACTGAACGATCGTGTTTCCATCGGAGGATCGGTGAATGCCAACTATGGCTTCTTGTCGCTGACGCGTAACGTTGATGGTGATGATAAAACGCAAAAAGACCACGACTGGGCGATGAGCTATCGCCTCGGTTTGCTGATGGAGCTTACTGAGCAAACCCGTGCGGGGATCACCTGGAACAGTAAAACCGATTACGATTTTAATATTGATGCTCAGGCGCGCTTCCCAAACCTGCCAAATGTGGATTTCACCTTACCCATCGGTGCGCAAGTCCGCGCACCCCAGCAAATCATGCTGAGCCTGGTACATGATATTGATAAACAGTGGTCCGTAATGGGCGATCTTGGGTGGCAGGACTGGAGCCAGTTTGGTGCGCCACAGATTACCGTAGCAGGTGAGGCGCTCGACAAAACGAGCCGCCTTAAGGATACCTGGCATACCGCATTGGGTGTGCAATACCGTCCAACTGAAGCGTGGCGTCTCAATGCCGGCGTGGCATTTGATAGTACGTTATACAAAGATCAGAGTGATGTGGCGTTAACCCTGCCAACTGGCGACGAATGGCGTTTTGCCACCGGTGCGCAGTATCAACTTAGTCAGGCAAGCAATATTGGTATCGCCGTGGAATACCTGCATATGCAGTCTTCTCGGGTGCAGTCCCCGGCAATCCTGAAAGGCAGCTATGACGATCCGTACCTGTGGTTTGCCAGCGTCAACTACAGTTATCTGTTCTGATTATTTAAAGGCCCTTAATTCAGTGCTTATAAATACCGAATTCGATAGAAATCATGTCTTTTTTTGGTTAAACGATGATGAACTCAGATTACCAACATATGACTTTACTCCAGACAATTTCCAACCAGAAAAAGTTAAATTATTAATATTTTGAATTCCAATATGGCGAAATATAACTCTTTGGTTATATTTAAAAATGATAATACTCCATGGTCCTAAATGTTATTTGAACCAATGATTTATTACTCGATGTAACTACTCGGTTAGTCTGAGTTATTTGAGCGTTCACATATGAGGAAAAGAAATGAGACTTACATTAATAGTCAGAAGCCTTGCTCTGGCAGGGCTGCTTTCATCCACAGTAATGACGCCGTTGTTTGCACAAGAACTCCCCAAAGAGGCAACGGCATCAACAAAACAAGCCAACGATGCGCTCTATAACCAACTCCCCTTCTCTGACAACACTGATTTTACCAACGCACATAAAGGCTTTATTGCTGCAATTCCCACTGATGCCATAAAAGGTGAGCAGGGTAATGTGGTCTGGGATCCACAGAAATATGTCTTTATTAAAGAAGGTGATAAATCGCCGGATAGTGTTAACCCTAGTCTATGGCGTCAGTCCCAATTAATTAACATCAGCGGTCTTTTTGAAGTGACCGATGGTGTATACCAGGTCCGTAATCTCGATTTATCCAATATGACTATTATTGAAGGTAAAGAGGGTATTACTGTCGTTGATCCACTGGTTTCTGCTGAAACAGCAAAAGTCGGTATGGATTTGTATTTCAAAAATCGTGGCAATAAACCGGTTGTTGCAGTGATTTACACCCACAGTCACGTTGACCATTACGGTGGTGTGCGTGGGGTGGTCGACGAAGCTGATGTGAAATCAGGTAAAGTAAAGATTTATGCCCCGGCGGGCTTTATGGACGAAGCGGTGTCCGAGAACATTATGGCGGGGAACGTCATGAGCCGCCGTGCCAGTTACATGTATGGCAATTTGTTGAAGCCGGATGCTAAAGGCCAGGTGGGTGCAGGTCTGGGTACAACGACTTCTGCTGGGACAGTGACATTAATCGCTCCGACAAATTACATCACTAAAACCGGACAAAAAGAGACGATTGACGGCCTGACCTATGATTTCCTGATGGCTCCAGGCTCTGAAGCGCCGTCCGAAATGCTGTGGTACGTCGAAGAGAAAAAACTCATCGAAGCTGCGGAAGATGTTACCCACACCCTGCATAACACCTATTCACTGCGTGGAGCGAAGATCCGTGACCCGCTGGCATGGTCGAAATATATCAACGAAGCCATTAACCGCTGGGGTGACAAAGCTGAAATTATTATGGCTCAGCACCACTGGCCAACGTGGGGTAATGAAAACGTTGTTAACCTGATGAAAGGTCAACGTGATATGTACCGCTATATTAACGACCAGACCTTACGTCTTGCTAACACCGGCCTGACACGGGATGAAATTGCTGCCAACTTCAAACTTCCTGATGGCCTGGCTAAAACCTGGGCAAGCCGTGGCTACTATGGCTCAGTGAGTCACGATGTTAAAGCGACCTACGTGCTGTATCTCGGCTGGTTCGATGGCAACCCGGCTACACTTGATGAGTTGCCACCAGAAGAAGCAGCGAAGAAATTCGTCGAGTACATGGGCGGTGCCGACAACATCCTGCAAAAAGCGAAAACAGATTACGAACAGGGTAATTATCGCTGGGTTGCACAGGTTGTCAGCAAAGTTGTGTTTGCCGATCCAAATAACGAGGCAGCACGTAATCTGGAAGCTGACGCACTCGAACAACTGGGGTACCAGGCTGAATCTGGGCCATGGCGTAACTTCTATCTGACTGGTGCGCAGGAACTGCGTAATGGAGTTCAGAAATTGCCGACGCCAAATACGGCAAGTCCGGATACGGTGAAAGCCATGTCACCGGAGATGTTCTTCGATTACCTTGGTGTTCACATCAACGGTGAAAAAGCGGCAAGCGCCAAAGCAGTGTTTAATATCGATTTGGGTAGCGACGGCGGCAAGTACAAGCTGGAGCTGGAAAATGGAGTACTGAACCATACTGCTGGTGCTGAAGCGAAAGACGCAGATGCCACCATTGCGCTTAACCGTGAAACGCTGAATAAAATCATCCTGAAAGAAGAAACCCTGAAGCAGGCTGAAGATAAAGGCGAAGTGAAAGTCACCGGCAACGGTGCCAAGCTTGATGAGATGTTGGGCTATATGGACAAATTTGAGTTCTGGTTCAATATCGTCACACCATAAATAAGCCCCCTGCAGCTTCAGTGCTGCAGGGGATTTAATTCAGGTAATCATATGCGTCTTTCATATTCGATTTTTCCTTCATTTTTATGCCTTGTTTCATCTTATGTAGTTGCTGAAGAACATGCTCCGGATGCTGCACAGGCAAATAACCCTCTGGCGAATATGACTGCATTTAATATGCAGAACTATTACATCGGAGATGTCAGTGGTACTGACCAGGATGCCAATCAGTTCTGGTTCCGTTATGCGCAGCCTTTTTCATTAGGTGACAATAAATGGTTATTGCGAGGTTCATTACCCATTAACACCTATCCGGTTGCGCCGTCCGGTGGGCATAAAACAGGATTAGGCGATCTTAACCTGTTTGCGTCCTGGCTGATTGATACCGGCAATCCCGCAGTGAGTTTTGGTTTCGGTCCGCAGATTACGGCACCAACGTCTACAGAGGATGCACTGGGCACAGAAAAATGGTCTGCGGGCCTGGTTAACGTGCTCTTCAATGCCAGTTCGCCGAAATTTCAGTACGGTTATCTTGCCTCATGGCAGCATAGCTTTGCGGGAGAAGACAACCGCAGCGATGTAAATCTTGGTACTTTCCAGCCATTTTTATTCTATCAGTTGAGCGGCGGTACCTATCTCAGAGCGGCACCTATCTGGGTCTACAACTTTCAGAATGACAGCTACAGTGTTCCGATGGGTTTAGGCGTTGGACAGGTGATTAAGCAGGGTAAAACCGTCTATAACTTCTTTGTAGAGCCTCAAGGCTCGGTTGCAGACCGCGGTCCTGGGCAGCCTCACTGGCAGATTTTCTTCGGGTTAAACCTTCAGTTCCTGAATTAATCCGTTTGTGGTTCACGCTTGCCAGCGATTTATATTTCCGCTGCCCTTTGGGTAGCGGTACCCGTTCATGTGTACTGATGCTACCTGTATGGACCCGATACACGCTTTCTGATTTTGTATACCTGATAATTTTAAAGGATCGTTTGACGGCTGCCTTATTGACTGATGTACCACCGGGTAGTGACGGATTTCGGGAGGAAGGATGATCAAAGGTTTAATGGGTTTATGCATTTGTCTGTTGCTTTTCATTTTTCGCGACGCAATAGGCGCTGAGCCACGTCAGGCACCTTCCCCACAGGAACAGGCGCGTACCTTGTATCTGCTTAATCAACCCGTTGTGATGCTACAGGCAAAATTTGGGCTTACCACGCCAGAGGAGCGGGTTAAGCGTATCGTTACGATCTTGCGCTCGCTCAATGATAATGACCTGGCTCAGCCGGTTGTTACTCATGGCGTGACGCGATACCGACAGCCTGCGGTGCTTTTTTCTGTTAACGGCAAACCCTTTATGTTACTGACTCAGGGAGACCTCGATGAAGGGGATGACCTGACGCTTGCACAATCGGCGGAGCGCGTCAGGTTGCGTCTCGACACGCTACGTCTCTCATTGTCTGAACAGTACTC
Organism: Buttiauxella noackiae; assembly: GCF_000737905.1. NCBI lineage: Bacteria > Pseudomonadati > Pseudomonadota > Gammaproteobacteria > Enterobacterales > Enterobacteriaceae > Buttiauxella > Buttiauxella noackiae. The sequence continues at coordinate 42,984 of NZ_JPRU01000007.1, read as the reverse complement.
TTCGCGTTACCTGTTACTCTCCTCGGTCAAAAGTCTCGTGGGCGCACTGGTGATTGCCGCATTCATTTGGTTTTCTTTGCGATCCTATGCCTGGCTGAAACGCGTATATACCGTGCGGCGCGCTCAGCGGAAAAGCATTATTTCTGCCGAGCTTCGCGCATTTCTCGGTCCGATTGAGGTACGGCTATATGCTGTCGTTCTTACTACTGCCATCCTCGTAGCCTTTTACATCTGGATAAGCTGGGTTTTGCGGCTGTTTCCCTGGACGCGCATTTGGGGCATGGAACTGGGAAGTTATGCGCTAGGACTATTGCAAATGATGGGGCTGGCGGCACTTTCCGCTCTACCGGGTCTGGTCATTGTGGTCGTGATATTTATCATCACAGCGTTGGTAACGCGTTTGCTGAGGCTGGTGCTAAGGCGAGTTGAAACCGGACAATTACATCTGCCTGGGTTGCACCCGGACACGGTTGGCGTGACCCGCAAGCTTATCAGCGTAGTCATCTGGTTATTTGCTTTGTCAGCGGCCTATCCGTTTCTGCCGGGGGCTAATTCACTCGCCTTCAAAGGGATAAGCGTTTTCTTCGGCCTGATGCTCACACTGGGATCTGCCGGAGTGATGAATCATGCCATGAGCGGGCTGGTTCTGACCTATTCCCGTGCACTGCGTAAAGGTGAAGTCATCAGGATTGCAGATCATGAGGGGGTTGTCAGTGAAGTGGGTATGCTGGCTACCAAAATTCTGACAAGGGAAAACTACGAGGTGACGGTTCCCAACGCGGTGGTCGTTAGCGGCAGAATAGTGAACTTAAGTGCAACGCTTAAAGGCGAAGGCGTCAACATGACGACCAGTGTCACCATTGGTTATGACACGCCGTGGCGACAGGTTGAAGCCATGCTGGAACTTGCTGCAAGCCGTACATCCGGAATTAACCGCGACATTCCTCCGTTGGTACGGCAGTTAGCGCTGCAGGACTGGTATGTGGCGTATGAACTCCAGGTACGGCTGAAAGCGGGTGAGTCTTTGGCTGGCGTCAGAAGTACTCTCCACGGCCATATACAGGATGTGTTTAACGAATTCGGCGTGCAGATCATGTCACCTAATTTCATCAGCCAGCCCGAGCAGCCTGTGCTCGTGACAAAGTCGAACTGGTTTGCCCCTCCTGCGGGAGAAAAAGAAAAATAAGATGCCAAACGGCCGAGTTCAGCACTGTGCGACAGGTTTTACTTTACCCAACGATTTCGTCCCTGTTGTTTTGCCCGATAAAGGGCTTCATCCGCTCTGGCAATCACGCCGGAAGCACTGTCACCGCCTTTGGAAAGGGTGATGCCCATACTGACTGTGACCGTTTCGCTAACCTCCGATGCTGCATGTGGCAGTGAGGTCTCACGCAGGTTCGTCTGAATACGTTCAGCCACCCGCGCAGCTTCATCCATAGAGGCTGCCGGCAGCACAATGATAAACTCTTCGCCCCCATAACGTGCCACCAAATCTGCCGAAGTACGTATCGACGCCTTCATCAGGTCGGCTATTTTTGCCAGGCATGCATCTCCAGCCTGGTGACCATAATGGTCGTTATAGCGTTTGAAATAGTCCACATCGAGCATGAGCAGCGCAAACGGTTCAGCCTGCAGAAGAGCATCATCAAGAAAGTTTTCCATTGACCGCCGATTAGCAGTCCCGGTTAGTGCATCCTGGTGAGCCATAACATCGAGCCGCGCGATTAGCATTCGGTTCTCCTGATAACGCAACCAGGCTTCGTCAAACCAGCGTTGTAGGATAAAGCGACCATAAATGAGAATGGCGGTGAAAGTAAGCCAGACCAATAAAAACCGGACGTTAATCCCCTGGTTAAGCTTCACGCTGGCCAGCAGTGTAGTCAGCCATAATGGAATGATAAAAAGTAACAGGGCTGGTGGATGATAATAAAGCGCTGCCAGCGCGGCGAGCATAAGGATGACACTGAGGGGCCAGGTAAAAGGCAGTTGCCACCAGACAATAAAGCAATAGATGCAGTAACTCCACATCAGACTGATAGTCACCAACATCGCTAAACAAAGAGGTATAAACCGGGCAGGGAAGCGATAGATGAAAAGCATCAACAGAAGCGACAAAGCAATAATGCCGCCCGTAATTTCGTCTATAAACGGCAATATTCCAGTGTGTGCGTCGAGCGACCGGTCAAAGTGACTGAAGAGAACATTGCGGAATAAAATGATTAGCGCAAAACTGACATTCACAAATGTGAACCATGGAATACTCACTGACAGCGCTTGTCTGACCATATCACTGTGGTTCTGCCACAGCCTTGCAGTATTAAAAGTACGGCGCTTATCGTTCGAATGCTGCTCCATCCCTGCTTGCCTCATATAAGAATAATTACCAGACAGTGTAATATAGGTATCTCTCAGTACAGGCGTTTCATGCAGAACAATCAAACAGGTCAGTATTATTTATATTTACTCCCCCCTTTATTTAAAGATAGTAGAGTTGCGTCAACCCGTTAAACTCACAGCACAAAGCGGACCATAGTATTCAAGAAATATCTGTACGGATAAATCTCATAATAGAGTTTGATAAATATCCATTTTTCTAAATTATTTCAGATAGATATTATCTCCATGCCTCCTCCTGCATCCTCACTGGATTGCGGGATTTTTATTTTTAACACTGTGACTGGGTAGAGTCATTGGATCATTACTGGCTTCGTTTCCTCATGCATTTCGCAATCATATTGCCATCTTCCTCCTCGAATACGGCCATCACGCCTGTCGTGCCGAACCCAGTGCCATCCTTACCACCTTTAATTAAGGAGATTTGCTATGGATAAACAAATCACTCTTTTTACACCTGAGCTGCCGTTACCTGCACTGCGTACCATTCAGCGAGCCTTGGTTCTGCTTGAACAACACCTGCGTGAACCGGGTGTGGCATTCACCTCCACACAGGCAACTCGCGACTGGCTCAGGCTGAAAATGGGAACTCTTGAGCGTGAAGAGTTTGTCGTGCTGTACCTCAATAACCAGAATCAGTTGGTTGCCCACGAAACGCTATTCACTGGCACTATCAGTCACACTGAAGTCCATCCCCGCGAGGTGGTGAAACGCGCCCTGTACTTTAACGCGGCAGCAGTGATTTTTGCCCATAACCACCCGTCCGGGGAAGTGACTCCGAGCCAGGCAGACAAGGCTATTACCCAGCGACTGGTGCAGGCACTGATGATGGTGGAAATCCGGGTTCCCGACCACCTGATTGTTGGCAGCAGGCAGATATTCTCTTTCGCTGAACATGGATTACTGTAAGGCGCAATCATGAAAATTATCCCCAAACGTCAGGCGATGACGATATACCGCCAGCATCCTGAGGCCCGGCTGTTTCGCTTCTGTACCGGGAAATATCACTGGTCCGGCAGCATCTGCCATTACTACGACCGGGAAGTTCAGGATATCGCCGGCGTGCTGGCCGTATTCGCTGAACGTCACCAGGACCGCCATGGCCCATATGTGGTGCTGCGCAGCATCACCCTCAATTAATCCCATACTGTGACTTAAAGGAGAGCTCAAGTGAACAATACAACGTCAGAGACTTCCACGCCTGAGTGGGGGTTAAAGCGGCCCGTTGCGCCGATGTTTGGCGCACGCCTGGTGCAGGAAGGCTACCGGCTGCACTACCTGACTGACCGGGCCAGCATCACCGGAAAGTTCAATGACGCTACCGCCCGACAACTTGACCAGGCTTTTCCGCTAATGCTTAAGCAACTGGAGTTGATGCTCGTTTCTGGCGAACTCAAGCCACGCCATCAGCACTGCGTCACGCTGTATCACAACGGCCTTATCTGTGAAGCCGACACACTGGGCTCCTGTGGCTACGTTTATCTCGCCATTTACCCGGGCGAGACAGCGGGAGCATAACTGCAGTACCCACAACATCCCCTGCAATATCGCCACTTATCTTCGCTTAACCTCAGAAAGAGAACACAATGCAGACACCATCTTCACCTTATCAACGGGCGGCTGAGTCCTGTCCGTCACCTGTCGCTGTCTGGCAACTGCTGCTGGCACACTTGCTCACGCAGCACTACGGTCTGACGCTGGGTGATACGCCATTCAGCAATGAAACCACAATTCAGGAGCATATCAATGCTGGTATCTCACTCTGTGATGCCGTGAATTTTATTGTCGAAAAGTATGACCTGGTGCGTACTGACCGCCACGGATTCTCCGTGGCTGAGCAATCTCCGTTAATCGGCTGTATCGATATACTCCGCGCCCGCCATGCCACCGGGCTGATGAACCGTCAGGGTTACAAAACCATTACCGATATCACCACCGGGCAATATTCACAGGAGTCAGGGCAATGAAAGTCAGCCTGAACATTGAAGCTGACGCCATCAGCGTACTAGCCCTCAACATGGGCCGGATCGCCGTTGATATCGACGGGATCTCGTTGTCCGAACTGATCGACGTAGTCTGCGATAACGGCTACTCGCTTCGTATTGCTGATGCACCCGGAAAGTTACTGATTGAAGATCCCCTACCGGTAAGCTGCCGGTATAACGGCATCCAGTGCAGTACCGCACATATCACCCGCGAGGATAATGATCTGCTGCATCGACTGTCGCGACAACAACAGGATTTTGACGATTCTGAGTGGATTGGGTATACCGGATCGGGCTATCTCATTCGTCCGGATGCCTGGACGTTCCCTGTATTGCAACTGAAACGACGTGGACTGTCTAAAGCCTGCCGTCGGTTAATCGTCACCCTGATGCGCCGCTACCCGTTGAGCGTCATTCATCTTGATGCCTTTGGTGAAGTGCTGCCGGGCTTTGACACCTTCGACTGGTAAATCATTTCACATAAGTAACAGGTAATCCCATGCCGGCACTCACCACCGAAGCGGCGATGGATATCCTGATTGACTGGCTTCAGGACAATATCGACTGCGGATCAGAACTCCTCGTCGATAACGACGAGGACAAAGCCGACTCGGCTGCGCTCTTGCCCCAGCAGGCAAGGAACGATGTCCGGGATCTCCGCCATCTCCAGCTCCTACGCAACGCCAATAAATTGTGATCCCCTGACAGAACTGCATAAACGCCGGCCCTTACACGGCTGGCGTTTTTCGTCTATACAAAAGGAAAGAAATATGTCTGAACAACGCACTCCCGTTGAGCCCGACGTACTGACGGACCATACCGAGCTTATCAGTTCCACCAGCATTGAGCGTATCGTTACCGGGCGCAATAACGCGCTGGAACGAATTAAGTCGGTGCTCCACCAGCTCACTGATATCTCTGCGCTAACAGAAAGTATTGGGGGTAAAGCAGCCATTGACTGGGCAATGCGCCAGGACTTCCGCCGTGGTTGCTGGTTACTTGAGAAAGAACAAACAGCCATGAAAGTCATCACGTGCAATATTGACCGTAGCATCTGGCGCGATTTGATGAAGAAATCCGGCATGATTGCGCTGATGGACGCGCAGGCGCGTGACCAGTGGTACAACAACCTGGAGAGAGATGATATTCCAGCCATTAGTGAAGCGAATATCCTCAGCACCTTTGAGCAATTACATCAGAGTAAAGAGGAAGTATTCGAACGAGGGATCATTAACGTGTTTAAAGGACTAAGCTGGGACTATAAGAGCAACTGCCCCTGCAAATTCGGAAAGAAGATTATCATTGATGGTCTGGTACAATTTGACCGCTGGGGATTTCATTTCCGTCATGGACGCAGACGCGAGCAGTTGTCAGATTTGGATCGGATGCTAAATCTGCTGGATGGTAAACCTGTCCCGGAGAATCGTTATGAACTCAGCATCAGGTTAGATGATCACATAAGCAAACAGCACAGTAACGTGTACGAGGATGAATATCTTTCGATACGCTACTTTCAGAAAGGCTCGGGACATCTCACCTTCAAGCGCCCCGACCTGATCGAGAAGATGAACGACATTATCGCGAAACACTATCCAAGGATACTGGCTGCATTGTAGCTCAGAGAAAAACGAAATATCGTCCAGGGAGAAACGATAGTGCCTCATACAAGCCGAACGCTGATGGCATACTGGATGGCATACCGAAAAAATCACAAAGAAAAAAGGCCATGCTAATCAATAGCATAGCCTCGAATTGTGGCGGAACGGACGGGACTCGAACCCGCGACCCCCTGCGTGACAGGCAGGTATTCTAACCGACTGAACTACCGCTCCGCGTTTTGTTCCCCGTCGGGAACGAGGCAGATAATACGTATAGGGCTCATGAGCGTCAACGTTTTTTCTTATTAAACTAATCGTTTGCCGTTAATTTCACCCAAACGGTGCTTTTTAATACATTGGCGCTGATTTTATATACGCCACAGGCAGCTTCCGCCCTTTTTTTCCACCAGGTCGAGCCGCGATTCATGCGCTTCCAGTTCTGCATCACTGGCACGAATGACGCGTATTCCCGAGCTGCGGCGCACAACACGTTGAATTCCGTTGTCTCCGCTACGCTGCTGCACATCCCCTTCCATTGCAAACTTCAGAGAAGTTTGCCCACCCGTCATCATTAAATAGACGTCGGCCAGAATTTGGGCATCGAGCAAGGCGCCGTGCAACGTTCGCTTGCTGTTATCTATTTCATAACGTGAACAAAGTGCATCGAGGCTGTTACGCTTGCCCGGGAACATTTTACGGGCGAGCGCCAGGCTATCGGTAACTTTGCAGAAGGTGTTGGTTTTCGGGATATCGCGATTGAGCTTGCCGAACTCATAGTCCATAAAGCCGATATCGAACGATGCGTTATGGATGACGAGCTCTGCGCCGCGAATATAGTCCATGAACGAATCAGCAACCTGATCAAAGGTTGGCTTGTCTGCCAAAAACTCATCGGCAATTCCATGCACGCCAAAGGCTTCCGGGTCAACCAGACGATCAGGTTTCAGGTATACGTGGAAATTATTACCCGTCAGGCGGCGGTTGATGACTTCAACCGCACCGATTTCAATAATGCGGTGCCCTTCGTAGTGAGCACCGATTTGGTTCATACCGGTGGTTTCTGTATCGAGGACGATCTGTCGTGTAATTGCTGTGCTCATGGCGCTCGTTTATGTCAGACTTGGTTTTTTAATCACAGGAAGTCTACCAGAGATGCGCAAACAGGTAGAAATTTTCACCGATGGCTCTTGCCTCGGTAACCCGGGGCCGGGTGGATATGGTGCTATTTTACGCTACAAACAGCACGAAAAAATTTTTAGCGTTGGCTTTCGCCTGACCACAAACAATCGCATGGAAATGATGGCGGCAATCGTTGCACTTGAGGCGTTGATCGAGCCTTGCGACGTTGTGCTTAGCACCGACAGCCAATATGTTCGCCAGGGAATTACCCAATGGATTCATAACTGGAAAAAACGTGGCTGGAAAACGGCCGATAAAAAACCAGTCAAGAATGTCGATTTATGGAAGCGACTGGATACTGCCTTAAGCGAGCATAAAATCAGTTGGGAATGGGTGAAAGGCCATGCCGGTCACCCTGAAAACGAACGTTGTGATGAGCTCGCCCGCGAAGCGGCTTCTAATCCAACTCTCGAGGACGTGGGTTATCTGTCAGAGACGGCGAAGCCTTAGTTGTTTCACGAAATTGCCGCGTTGCCCCCACAGCTGAGCGGATTTGCGGTTTTGCTTTCCGGCTTTTCATAGGATTGAGCGTAAGGGGCAATGTCCGCTTACGCGCCACAATGACATGCATACATCCCAACGCAGGAAGATGGGTACTGAGCATTTTCCCGCCTTGTTTACTCCAGGGTAATACCTGGAAACTGCGTTGGTGCATCACTTCAAAATTCAGCAATGCCAGCCAATCAAATATCCTCATCGGTGTGAACATTCGACAATGATATGGCGTGCGTTTACGTAAAAACGGCACTGTCTTACCTAAACCCAGTAAGCTCACTGGGTTAAAGCTACTAAGGATTAGCCATCCATCATCAATTAACACCCGATCGGCTTCGCGCAATAATCCATGTGGATCCTGGCACCACGGCAATGTATGAGCCAACATACATGCATCGACTGATTTACCGGCAAAAGGTAAATGCAGCGGATCGGCATTCACCTGGAGTCGGTCGCCTTGTAAAGCAACATTCACCTGGTGTGAAATAGCGCAGGCTTCTGTGTCGATTTCAGTGCTTAAGTTGCCAATTTTCAGCAGGTGGAAGCCAAACATCTTAGCAAACCATGGCTGAAGTTGGGATTCCAGCGCCTCACGGTAGTACTCGCCCCATGGCAGTTCTCCCCAATGATGCGGTGAAATGAAATTTTCAGGTATCCTTGCCGGTTTCATCACTACCTTCTTAGCGCAATTCAGAGAGGTCGAATTATGAATCTTAACAGTATTTCCGCATTCCAGGACAACTACATCTGGGTTCTGAATGATGAGCAAGGCAGATGCATCATTGTTGACCCGGGCGAAGCTCAACTTGTACTAAAAGCCCTTGAAGATAATCACTGGCGGCCAGAAGCTATTTTACTGACCCACCATCACAACGACCATGTTGGCGGCGTGAAAGAACTTCTCAAAAAGTATCCAGGCCTTGTGGTATATGGCCCAGAGGAGACACAAGATAAGGGAACGAACCGGGTAGTCAGAGAGGGCGAAACGGTCAATATTTTGAAGTATGAATTTACTGTAATTGCCACACCCGGTCACACTTTAGGACATATCTGTTTCTATAGCGCACCTTATCTTTTTTGCGGTGACACCATGTTTTCTGGCGGCTGTGGACGCCTTTTTGAAGGCACCGCAGAGAATATGTATGATTCTTTTCAAAAGCTTAACAAACTACCTGCAGATACGTTAATTTGCTGCGCACACGAATACACACTCTCAAATATAAAATTTTCCTTATCTATTCTTCCTGACGATGAGAAATTAAACGGATACTGTCGAAAAGTTAATGAGTTACGTGCAAAAAACCAATCAACCTTACCAAGTTCTTTGGCAAATGAACGCAAAATAAATTTATTCTTAAGAACTGATGATATTGATTTAAAAGAAAAAATAAATAAAGAAACAAACTTGCAACAACCACAGCAGATATTCGCCTGGTTACGGACAAAGAAAGATACCTTCTGAATTTTTTGGTTGTGTTGTTTTAAAGTGGAAGGTATTCTTGCTCGTCTTTTAAGCAACCATTTGACACACACATGAAGGCAAAAGCGATATTACTCGCCTCTGTTTTGCTTGTGGGGTGCCAGGCGTCAAGGCATGACGGCAACATCCAACAGCACGCACAGAGTCTGTCGGCAGCTGGTCAAGGTGAAGCAGGAAAGTACACAGGTTCGCGATGGATGGACGATGGGACATATCTCGCGGATAACCAAAACTTGTGGAACTTCATTGGCGACGAGCTAAAGATGGGGGTACCGGAGAATATCCGGATCCGCGAACAGAAACAGAAGTACCTGAAGAATAAGAGCTATCTCCACGATGTAACATTACGGGCAGAGCCGTATATGTACTGGATTGCCGGGCAAGTTAAGAAACGCAACATGCCAATGGAACTAGTACTGCTACCCATAGTGGAGAGCGCTTTTGACCCCCACGCTACCTCTTCTGCAAATGCCGCTGGCATCTGGCAGATTGTACCGAGTACGGGTCGAAATTATGGTTTAAAACAGACCAAAGCATACGATGCACGTCGTGATGTAGTGGCTTCCACCACTGCCGCACTCGATATGATGCAGCGTCTGAACAAGATGTTTGACGGCGACTGGTTATTAACCGTGGCGGCGTACAACAGCGGCGAAGGTCGTGTACTGAAGGCAATGAAAGCGAATAAAGCTCGTGGTTTACCAACGGATTTTTGGTCGCTTTCACTGCCACGGGAAACCAAAATTTACGTACCAAAAATGTTGGCTTTGAGTGACATTCTCAAAAACAGCAAAAAGTACGGCGTACGCTTACCTACTACTGACGAAAGCCGTGCCTTAGCACGTGTAGAAGTTAGTGATCCGGTTGAGCTTACGCAGGTTGCCGAAATGGCAGGTATATCATTAAGCACGCTGAAGACATTCAACGCCGGGGTAAAAACTTCGACCGTTGGCAAGAACCAGCGTTATGTAATGGTACCCAAAAAGCATGCCGATCAGCTAAAAGCCTCTTTGGCTTCTGGTGAAATTGCAGCAGTGCAGCCACGGCTAGTCGCTGATAACCGCAGTACTGCAGGTGGCAGCAAATCTTACCGTGTTCGTTCAGGTGATACCTTATCGAGCATTGCTTCACGCTTAGGTGTGAGTGCAAAAGATTTGCAAAGCTGGAACGGCATACGCGGCGCGAATATTAAAGTCGGCCAAACACTCAACGTCAAAAATGGCGCACAGAGTTTAGCTAAGAACGATAGCATCACTTATAAGGTGCGCAAGGGTGACTCGTTGTCGAGTATCGCGAAACGTCACGGTGTGAACATCAAGGATGTTCTGCGCTGGAACGACGATACAGACGATCTGAAACCTGGAGATCAGTTGACGCTATTTGTTAGCAACAACTCTACACCTGATGCGTAAGCGTTAATCGAATCAAAAGGCACCTTTTTAGGTGCCTTTTTTAATTGGTATGACCCGTCCTGAATTACACGCGCTTTGCTTCTACCATAATAATGTCGCTGGTGAACGAGCCATCTCCCTGCAACTCAAAATAGTGCTGCACTTCATCTGATGCACTCTGTTGGTAGATTCGAATAGCGTCAGCCAGAGCTTCAGGTGTTCTCATTCTGGCAATCCAGGATGTAAACTCCAGATTCAATCGGTCGCACAAGAGATTTTGCGAGACCAGGCCCGCATCATTAAACAAGCTCAACCACTCGCCACTTGAATAATTACGAACGTGAGATGTATCGCGCAATGCTTCAACCGTTTGCAGCCAGATATCGAGAACGGGATGACCTGGAGACATCACATCCATAAAAATTACAACACCACCAAGTCTCAGTACGCGCTTTACCTCACGCAATGCTTTACCTACATCATGCCAGTGATGAGCTGAATAGCGGCTAATCACCACATCAAAAGAACCATCATCAAACGGCAACACTTCTGCATAACCTTGTTGAGTCGTGATGTTGAAGATGCCACGCGTTTTAGCAGCATCATTGACCACTCTGAGCATCTGTTCTGAGAGATCATAAGCAACCACCTCTTTCACCTGAGCCGCCGCAATAAAGCTCGCATGCCCTGCCCCACACCCCATATCGAGCAGACGCGCATCAGGGAAATCAGCCAGACGCGCGCTCAGACGCTCCAGATCGCGGCCAGCAGCGTGCACAGCACTTGTCAGATAGGCACTGGCCTGCGAGCCAAACTGTTGATCGACTTTGTCATGGTGAGATTGTGTTGTCATTGTATTGTCCTTGCAGATGATTGTAAGTAAGGGCAGCACATAGTCTGCCCAATGGCAGACCTGACTTACCCTACTTCAGCTCAGGTTTGCCGGGACGGAATTCGACTAGTAGAGGATTGTGGTCGGACGCACGAGTCACCAAAACAGAGGCTTCTGCAACGTTTAAACCACGATAAAACACGAAATCAAGTGGGCGACCGAAAGCACGGCGGCGATGGTCATCTGTGAAACGCACTTCCCGCAGAGTCATTTCACGGGCGAAGCGGTAAAGCGCATTCATGCGTGGGCGGCTCCAGGCGTTAAAATCACCCGCCATAATCACCGGCCCATTATGGTGGCCAATTTGATCGCCAATCGGCCCAAGCTGCTTGCTGTAGACATCGACACCGAGACTGAAATTGACCGCGTGGATATTCACAACCATCAACAACCGACCATCAGGCAGTGGATATACGGTCACTAATGCAGATTTGGACAAGCGCAAAATCGGCTCGCGTTCGCGTAACGGACAACAGTAAACAGGATGAGCAGCGGAAAGAGTCATAACACCTGAGGGGTGTTGAGGCAGGACAAATGCAGGAACCTGATCGGCGGCCAGATAGTTACTGGTGGCAAACTTTACCAGTTCAGGGGTCGTTTGAGCCTCCTGCAATAAAACAAGGTGAGCATCTTTACCGAAGTTTTGCAGTACAGAAAGCCATTCTGCACGCTGCTGTTTAAAGATATTCCACACTAATACTTTTAGTGAACCCTCACTTGGTAACGGTTCGCCGGGTGGCAATGCCTGACCAATAGTTGCAAATGAGCCAGGAGGCAGAATACGTTCTGCTGGCTGACCGGCAACATATCTCATGGCATAAGTATTTTTGCGCACGTTTTTACTAATGACCTCTATAACCAAAGAAGCCTCCAAATCGAAGGCTGTCTTTCAGTTATAGGGACTTTGGTGCCGAGTTTCAACGACCAATTCAAACCATTGACGAACAAGACCGTAAGTAATTGCTAACAGCCTTGTTCTGAATGCCTAACCGATAGCAACTTCACGACGTGTATCCAGTCGACCACTGATGGTAATTAAGAATAGTGCGCCAACAACAATTACGGCCCCAATCCACGGTGTCTGGGCTAAACCAAAGCTTTGAACTGTCTGACCACCAATAACAGAGCCTAATGCAATCCCGACGTTAAAAGCGGCAATATTCAGCCCAGAAGCAACATCTACAGCATTTGGCGCGTACAACTCAGCTTTCTGCACAACGTACACCTGCAATCCCGGTACATTACCGAAAGCAAAGACTCCCATAATCAATACCGTCACTAAAGCGCCAATATGCGAACTCGCAGTGAACTGGAAGACAAGCAGTAATGCGGCGAGTGCTGCAAAAATGAATTTTAAAGCCGGTACAGCACCATGGCGATCTGCAAGTTTCCCACCCCAGATATTACCGATAGCAACAGAGACTCCATATCCCAACAAAATCCAACTTACCGCGGCTGGTGAATATCCTGCCAGGTTTTGCATCATCGGAGCCAGGAAGGTAAATGCTGTAAACACGCCACCATAACCTAGTGCTGTTATTGCGTAGATGATTAAAAGACGAGGGTGAGTCATTACTTTTAATTGATCTTTCAAACTAGCAACCGCTCGGGTCGGGATATCTTTTGGCACAAGAATAGTACTGCTGATTAATGCAATCACACCGATTGCAGAAACCGCAAGGAAGGTTTCACGCCATCCGAAATGCTGTCCGATAAACGTTCCGAGAGGTACACCTGTGACCAATGCAACCGTTAAGCCACCAAACATAATGGCAATTGCAGTCGCTGCTTTCTCTTTAGGCACCAGGCTGGTTGCAATAGTCGAACCAATTGAGAAGAAAACACCGTGCGCAAGACCTGTGAGCAAACGAGCAATGACCAGCGTTTCATAATTTGGCGCAAGCCAGGCCAGCAAGTTACCTGCTGTGAATAGCGCCATCAGTCCGATCAGTAGCTGTTTACGAGGCAACTTTCCTGTCAGCGCGGTTAGTACAGGAGCACCAACAGCAACTCCTAATGCATAAATTGAAACCAGCAATCCCGCAGAAGGGAGCGAAATTGAAAGTTGCTCAGCAATTGTTGGTACCAGTCCAACAATAACAAATTCGGTAGTACCGATTGCGAATGCACTGATAGTCAGTGCCCAAAGCGCCAGAGGCATGATTTACTCCATAACAGGTGTCTTTTGATGACACGCAGTATGGCAAGATGGTTAAATAACAAAAATATGCAAAATCTCAATAGAATTTTGTCTCAGGAGCAACAATGAAGGCCACCTCAGAAGAACTGACGATTTTTGTCGCTGTTGTAGAAAGCGGAAGCTTCAGTCGCGCCGCGAGCCAACTTGAGATGGCAAATTCGGCAGTCAGTCGCTCAGTAAAGAAATTAGAGATGAAGTTAGGTGTCACTCTGCTAAATCGTACAACCCGCCAACTGAGCCTCACCGAGGAAGGTGAGCGCTACTTCCGCCGTGTACAACAGATTTTGCAGGAAATGGCAGCGGCGGAAAATGAGTTGATGGAAACGCGACAAAGCCCACGCGGCTTACTGCGTATTGATGCTGCAACTCCCGTAATGTTGCACCTTTTAATGCCGTTGATTAAGCCTTTCCGCGAGCGCTACCCGGAAGTAACGCTTTCCCTCATCTCATCTGAGACATTTATTAATTTGATTGAGCGAAAAGTCGATGTTGCGATACGAGCGGGCACTTTGACTGACTCAACGTTGCGGGCGCGGCCTCTTTTTTCCAGTCGTCGTAAAATCATCGCCTCGCCGGAATATTTAGCGCAGTACGGTATGCCAAAAAATGCAGAAGATCTTCAGGATCATATTTGTCTTGGTTTCTCAGAGACTGAAAGCCTCAATAAATGGCCAGTAGCGCAGGCAGATGGGCTGCGTTATGACATTACGCCGGGAATCACATCCAATAGTGGGGAAACACTTAAGCAACTATGCCTGACAGGAAATGGGATTGCGTGTCTATCTGACTATATGATTAATAAAGAAATAGCTGAGGGGAAGTTTGTTGAATTACTGACAAACAAGCTGTTACCAGTAGAAATGCCATTTAGTGCGGTGTATTACAGCGATCGGGCCGTCAGTAGCCGCATTCGGGCGTTTATAGACTTTTTAAGCGAACATGTGCAACAGCCCCCGGAGGGGCTGTTGTGGAAAATTAGTCCCAGTCAGGAGCCAGACCTTCCGGACTAACCAGTCGATCATTGCAGTCCAGCTTAGCGACAGCAGCCATATCTTCCGCATCCAGCATGAGAGTCTGCGCCTGTAGATTGCTTTGTAGATTCTCACGTTTTGTAGATGAAGGAATCACCGCATAACCCAACTTCATTGCCCAGGCCAAAATGACCTGCGCAGGCGTTGCATTGTGCTTTTTAGCAATTCGCCCGATAACTTCATCTGCCAATGCTTTGCCATAGGCAAGCGTCATATAAGAGGTGATGTGGATATCATGTTCATGTGCCCAATCAACCACTTTACGGTTCTGCAGATAGGGTGAAAGCTCAATTTGGTTGGTAGCAATATTCTCAGCCCCCACGGCATCAATGGCTTGTTGCATCAGATCGATCGTGAAGTTAGAGATACCAATCTGACGTGTCAGCCCTTCTTTTTTGGCTTCCAGCAATGCTTGCATAAACTCTGCTACCGGAACCGCATTATTCGGTGATGGCCAGTGAATCAGCGTCAAATCGACATAATCGGTATGCAATTTACGTAAGCTTTCTTTCAGGCTTGGGATTAATTTGTCTTTGCTAAGGTTATCAATCCAGATTTTGGTCGTGATAAATAACTCATCACGAGCTACACCACTCTCTTCAATCGCCTGCCCTATAGCCGCTTCATTATCATAGATTTGTGCGGTATCAACAGTACGGTAACCCAACTCTAAAGCTGTTTTTACTGATGCGATAACTACGTCGTCTTTTAAGCGAAAAGTACCCAGACCAAATGCAGGAATTGTCATTATTTACCTCGTTAAGGGATATGTGTGGCCAATACGAGGATTATGGCGGTAATCACTTTGCTGAAAAAGACAGGTAAATGCAGAAGATATTTGCGTTAAACGCAATAGTAGGAAGATATTTGGTTGAATTACAGACCTGAAAAAAGCCCTGAGTCTATTAGACTCAGGGCTTAATAAGTGGCGGAACGGACGGGACTCGAACCCGCGACCCCCTGCGTGACAGGCAGGTATTCTAACCGACTGAACTACCGCTCCACCGAATTTCTTTCTTATTACCACCAGATGTCACTTCTGGCTTTTACTGCTTTGAATTTGGAGCCTGGCAGTTCCCTACTCTCGCATGGGGAGACCCCACACTACCATCGGCGCTACGGCGTTTCACTTCTGAGTTCGGCATGGGGTCAGGTGGGACCACCGCGCTACTGCCGCCAGGCATATTCTGTATCGTTAACCGTTACGTTATYCACGTAACCATCAACTAAAATCTCGGTTCAAGCTGAAAATCAATCTCTGGTCTCTCAACCAAAACACCTTCGGTGTTGTAAGGTTAAGCCTCACGGTTCATTAGTACTGGTTAGCTCAACGTATCGCTACGCTTACACACCCAGCCTATCAACGTCGTAGTCTTCAACGTTCCTTCAGGACCCTTAAAGGGTCAGGGAGAACTCATCTCGGGGCAAGTTTCGCGCTTAGATGCTTTCAGCGCTTATCTTTTCCGCATTTAGCTACCGGGCAATGCCATTGGCATGACAACCCGAACACCAGTGATGCGTCCACTCCGGTCCTCTCGTACTAGGAGCAGCCCCCCTCAATTCTCCAGCGCCCACGGCAGATAGGGACCGAACTGTCTCACGACGTTCTAAACCCAGCTCGCGTACCACTTTAAATGGCGAACAGCCATACCCTTGGGACCTACTTCAGCCCCAGGATGTGATGAGCCGACATCGAGGTGCCAAACACCGCCGTCGATATGAACTCTTGGGCGGTATCAGCCTGTTATCCCCGGAGTACCTTTTATCCGTTGAGCGATGGCCCTTCCATTCAGAACCACCGGATCACTAAGACCTGCTTTCGCACCTGCTCGAGCCGTCACTCTCGCAGTCAAGCTAGCTTATGCCTTTGCACTAACCTCACGATGTCCGACCGTGATTAGCTAACCTTCGTGCTCCTCCGTTACGCTTTAGGAGGAGACCGCCCCAGTCAAACTACCCACCAGACACTGTCCGCAACCCSGATMASGGGTCTACGTTAGAACATCAAACATTAAAGGGTGGTATTTCAAGGTTGGCTCCACGCAGACTGGCGTCCACGCTTCAAAGCCTCCCACCTATCCTACACATCAAGGCTCAATGTTCAGTGTCAAGCTATAGTAAAGGTTCACGGGGTCTTTCCGTCTTGCCGCGGGTACACTGCATCTTCACAGCGATTTCAATTTCACTGAGTCTCGGGTGGAGACAGCCTGGCCATCATTACGCCATTCGTGCAGGTCGGAACTTACCCGACAAGGAATTTCGCTACCTTAGGACCGTTATAGTTACGGCCGCCGTTTACCGGGGCTTCGATCAAGAGCTTCTCCTTGCGGATAACCCCATCAATTAACCTTCCGGCACCGGGCAGGCGTCACACCGTATACGTCCACTTTCGTGTTTGCACAGTGCTGTGTTTTTAATAAACAGTTGCAGCCAGCTGGTATCTTCGACTGCCTTCAGCTCCATCCGCGAGGGACTTCACTTACCGACAGCGTGCCTTCTCCCGAAGTTACGGCACCATTTTGCCTAGTTCCTTCACCCGAGTTCTCTCAAGCGCCTTGGTATTCTCTACCTGACCACCTGTGTCGGTTTGGGGTACGATTTGATGTTACCTGATGCTTAGAGGCTTTTCCTGGAAGTGCGGCATTTGTTACTTCAGCACCGTAGTGCCTCGTCATCACACCTCAGCGTTGAAYAAGAGTCCGGATTTACCTAAACTCTCCGCCTACATGCTTAAACCGGGACAACCGTCGCCCGGCTAACATAGCCCTCTCCGTCCCCCCTTCGCAGTAACACCGAGTACAGGAATATTAACCTGTTTCCCATCGACTACGCCTTTCGGCCTCGCCTTAGGGGTCGACTCACCCTGCCCCGATTAACGTTGGACAGGAACCCTTGGTCTTCCGGCGAGCGGGTTTTTCACCCGCTTTATCGTTACTTATGTCAGCATTCGCACTTCTGATACCTCCACCAGACCTCACAGTCCAGCTTCAACGGCTTACAGAACGCTCCCCTACCCAACAACGCCTAAGCGTCGCTGCCGCAGCTTCGGTGCATGGTTTAGCCCCGTTACATCTTCCGCGCAGGCCGACTCGACCAGTGAGCTATTACGCTTTCTTTAAATGATGGCTGCTTCTAAGCCAACATCCTGGCTGTCTGTGCCTTCCCACATCGTTTCCCACTTAACCATGACTTTGGGACCTTAGCTGGCGGTCTGGGTTGTTTCCCTCTTCACGACGGACGTTAGCACCCGCCGTGTGTCTCCCGTGATAACATTCTTCGGTATTCGTAGTTTGCATCGGGTTGGTAAGCCGGGATGGCCCCCTAGCCGAAACAGTGCTCTACCCCCGAAGATGAGTTCACGAGGCGCTACCTAAATAGCTTTCGGGGAGAACCAGCTATCTCCCGGTTTGATTGGCCTTTCACCCCCAGCCACAAGTCATCCGCTAATTTTTCAACATTAGTCGGTTCGGTCCTCCAGTTAGTGTTACCCAACCTTCAACCTGCCCATGGCTAGATCACCGGGTTTCGGGTCTATACCCTGCAACTTAACGCCCAGTTAAGACTCGGTTTCCCTGCGGCTCCCCTATACGGTTAACCTTGCTACAGAATATAAGTCGCTGACCCATTATACAAAAGGTACGCAGTCACCCCATAAAAGAGGCTCCCACTGCTTGTACGTACACGGTTTCAGGTTCTGTTTCACTCCCCTCGCCGGGGTTCTTTTCGCCTTTCCCTCACGGTACTGGTTCACTATCGGTCAGTCAGGAGTATTTAGCCTTGGAGGATGGTCCCCCCATATTCAGACAGGATACCACGTGTCCCGCCCTACTCTTCGAGTTCACAGTAGGTGTATTTTTGTGTACGGGAGTATCACCCTGTACCCTGCGACTTTCCAGACGCTTCCACTAATACACAAACTGATTCAGACTCTGGGCTGCTCCCCGTTCGCTCGCCGCTACTGGGGGAATCTCGGTTGATTTCTTTTCCTCGGGGTACTTAGATGTTTCAGTTCCCCCGGTTCGCTTCGTTAAGCTATGTATTCACTTAACGATAGTGCAACGAATTGCACTGGGTTTCCCCATTCGGAAATCGTCGGTTATAACGGTTCATATCACCTTACCGACGCTTATCGCAGATTAGCACGTCCTTCATCGCCTCTGACTGCCAGGGCATCCACCGTGTACGCTTAGTCGCTTAACCTCACAACCCGAAGGTGTCTCGTAAGACAACAATCGATGTTGTGAAAATTTGAGAGACTCGAACACACTTCACTTCCTTTCTTATTACGGAGAAAGGAAACAGTGTGTCGTTTCAATTTTCAGCTTGTTCCGGATTTTTAAAGAGCAAATACTTCTCAGCACACTGTTAAACAGTACACTTAGAAGTATTGGGTGAGCATGAAATGATGGTGGAGCTAAGCGGGATCGAACCGCTGACCTCCTGCGTGCAAGGCAGGCGCTCTCCCAGCTGAGCTATAGCCCCATCGATTTCGTAAAACCTTATATTTTTTCTTACCGATAATTCTTCACTGGTCAAGGCGCAATTTCGCGACGCATACTTTGGTATGCGAGCCGGAATTGCAACGCAGAACAGGGGAGAATTTGGTAGGCCTGAGTGGACTTGAACCACCGACCTCACCCTTATCAGGGGTGCGCTCTAACCACCTGAGCTACAAGCCTATAAGGTTTTACTGCTCGTTTTCTATCAGACAATCTGTGTGAGCACTACGCAAGTTCGTATCTTTCAGGTAAGGAGGTGATCCAACCGCAGGTTCCCCTACGGTTACCTTGTTACGACTTCACCCCAGTCATGAATCACAAAGTGGTAAGCGCCCTCCCGAAGGTTAAGCTACCTACTTCTTTTGCAACCCACTCCCATGGTGTGACGGGCGGTGTGTACAAGGCCCGGGAACGTATTCACCGTAGCATTCTGATCTACGATTACTAGCGATTCCGACTTCACGGAGTCGAGTTGCAGACTCCGATCCGGACTACGACGCACTTTATGAGGTCCGCTTGCTCTCGCGAGGTCGCTTCTCTTTGTATGCGCCATTGTAGCACGTGTGTAGCCCTACTCGTAAGGGCCATGATGACTTGACGTCATCCCCACCTTCCTCCAGTTTATCACTGGCAGTCTCCTTTGAGTTCCCGGCCGAACCGCTGGCAACAAAGGATAAGGGTTGCGCTCGTTGCGGGACTTAACCCAACATTTCACAACACGAGCTGACGACAGCCATGCAGCACCTGTCTCAGAGTTCCCGAAGGCACCAAGCCATCTCTGGCGAGTTCTCTGGATGTCAAGAGTAGGTAAGGTTCTTCGCGTTGCATCGAATTAAACCACATGCTCCACCGCTTGTGCGGGCCCCCGTCAATTCATTTGAGTTTTAACCTTGCGGCCGTACTCCCCAGGCGGTCGACTTAACGCGTTAGCTCCGGAAGCCACTCCTCAAGGGAACAACCTCCAAGTCGACATCGTTTACGGCGTGGACTACCAGGGTATCTAATCCTGTTTGCTCCCCACGCTTTCGCACCTGAGCGTCAGTCTTTGTCCAGGGGGCCGCCTTCGCCACCGGTATTCCTCCAGATCTCTACGCATTTCACCGCTACACCTGGAATTCTACCCCCCTCTACAAGACTCTAGCCTGCCAGTTTCGAATGCAGTTCCCAGGTTGAGCCCGGGGATTTCACATCCGACTTGACAGACCGCCTGCGTGCGCTTTACGCCCAGTAATTCCGATTAACGCTTGCACCCTCCGTATTACCGCGGCTGCTGGCACGGAGTTAGCCGGTGCTTCTTCTGCGAGTAACGTCAATCACTGCGGTTATTAACCACAATGCCTTCCTCCTCGCTGAAAGTACTTTACAACCCGAAGGCCTTCTTCATACACGCGGCATGGCTGCATCAGGCTTGCGCCCATTGTGCAATATTCCCCACTGCTGCCTCCCGTAGGAGTCTGGACCGTGTCTCAGTTCCAGTGTGGCTGGTCATCCTCTCAGACCAGCTAGGGATCGTCGCCTAGGTGAGCCATTACCTCACCTACTAGCTAATCCCATCTGGGCACATCTGATGGCAAGAGGCCCGAAGGTCCCCCTCTTTGGTCCGAAGACGTTATGCGGTATTAGCTACCGTTTCCAGTAGTTATCCCCCTCCATCAGGCAGTTTCCCAGACATTACTCACCCGTCCGCCGCTCGTCACCCAGGAGCAAGCTCCCTGTGCTACCGCTCGACTTGCATGTGTTAGGCCTGCCGCCAGCGTTCAATCTGAGCCATGATCAAACTCTTCAATTAAAAGCTTGATTTGCTTCAACTCGTGAAGCGGTGCTCAAAAATTAACTTTCGTAATAATTCAACTAAATGAATTACTGCTTGGTCACTCTTCAAGACTTGATATTTTTTGTGATACCCGAAGGTATCTGAGATATCAATCCTGCGAGTGCCCACACAGATTGTCTGATAAATTGTTAAAGAGCAGTGAGTTRSGCGCTTTCGCTTGCTAACTCGAGGTGGCGTATATTACGCTTTCCTCTTTCAGAGTCAACCCTTAATTTCAGGATATTTGACTCTCATCGCCGCCGTTACTCTGTGATGTTGTTCACATGTTCCGTGTCGATGGAGGCGCATTATAGGGAGTTATCCTGAGGCTGCAACCCTAAATATGCACKAATTTGACTGACTGCTGCATTCCACAGCAAAACCCCACCTTATACGCAGTTGTGCACAAAGTTATCCACATTCGTGATGAGGTCCTAAATTTTGCGAGCGTGACGCAAACGTTTTCGCTACAATGCACCCGCAATAATTGGATGCCCCGTTTTGGGGCGTTAGCTGAGTTTTAGGGAAAATAACTAAAATTCAGCTAACGCTCTTCTATATGCGAACCAAAGCTAAGGGATCAAACCATGCAACAACGTCGTCCTGTACGCCGCGCTCTGCTCAGTGTTTCTGACAAAGCCGGTATCGTCGAATTCGCCCAGGCGCTCTCCCAACGTGGCGTGGAGCTGCTGTCCACTGGCGGAACCGCTCATCTGCTGGCTAAAGCTGGCCTGCCGGTAACCGAAGTCTCTGACTACACCGGTTTCCCGGAGATGATGGATGGACGCGTCAAAACCCTGCATCCAAAAGTCCATGGCGGTATTCTGGGCCGTCGCGGCCAGGATGATGCGATCATGGAACAACACGCTATCTCCCCAATCGATATGGTTGTCGTCAACCTCTACCCGTTCGCACAGACTGTTGCCCGCGAAGGCTGCTCTCTGGAAGATGCGGTAGAGAATATCGATATTGGTGGCCCAACCATGGTGCGTTCCGCTGCGAAGAACCATAAAGATGTGGCAATCGTAGTAAAGAGCAGTGACTACGGAGCGATTATTAGCGAGCTGGATGCTAATGAAGGATCTCTGACGTTAGAAACCCGTTTCGATTTGGCTATTAAGGCTTTCGAACACACCGCCGCTTACGACAGCATGATCGCCAACTACTTCGGTAGCATGGTTCCTGCATACCATGGCGAAAGCAAAGATCCTTCTGGTCGTTTCCCTCGCACGCTAAACCTGAACTTCATTAAGAAGCAGGATATGCGTTACGGTGAAAACAGCCACCAGCAAGCCGCCTTCTATATAGAAGAAGAAATTAAAGAAGCCTCCGTTGCCACCGCAACTCAGGTTCAGGGCAAAGCGCTCTCTTATAACAACATTGCCGATACCGATGCGGCACTGGAATGTGTGAAAGAGTTCAACGAGCCTGCATGCGTTATCGTGAAGCATGCAAACCCTTGCGGTGTGGCTGTTAGCAATTCCTTATTAGATGCCTACGACCGCGCCTATAAAACTGACCCAACGTCTGCATTCGGGGGCATCATCGCGTTCAACCGTGAACTGGATGCCGAAACCGCGCAGGCGATTATCTCCCGCCAGTTCGTTGAAGTGATTATTGCTCCGTCAGCCAGCGAAGAAGCGCTGAAGATCACATCTGCTAAGCAAAACGTTCGCGTTCTGACTTGCGGCCAGTGGCAACAACGTGTTCCGGGCCTGGATTTCAAACGCGTTAACGGCGGTGTGTTAGTACAAGATCGCGATCTGGGTATGGTTACAGCCGCAGACCTGCGTGTTGTTAGCAAGCGCCAGCCGACAGAGCAAGAACTGCGTGATGCGTTGTTCTGCTGGAAGGTAGCAAAGTTTGTTAAGTCCAACGCGATTGTGTATGCCCGCGAGAATATGACTATTGGTATAGGTGCCGGTCAGATGAGCCGTGTTTACTCCGCTAAAATTGCCGGTATCAAAGCAAGTGATGAAGGCCTGGAAGTAAAAGGCTCCGCAATGGCATCCGATGCCTTCTTCCCGTTCCGTGACGGTATTGATGCCGCTGCGGCAGTTGGCGTGAGCTGTGTTATCCAGCCTGGCGGTTCGATCCGCGATGACGAAGTGATTGCCGCCGCTGACGAACATGGGATCGCCATGATCTTTACCGATATGCGCCACTTCCGCCATTAATCCCGGAGCGTCTATAAATGAAAGTATTAGTGATAGGTAATGGCGGGCGCGAACATGCGCTGGCCTGGAAAGCGTCGCAGTCACCCTTAGTGCGCACGGTATTTGTTGCTCCAGGCAATGCCGGCACGGCTCTGGAACCCGCTTTGCAGAACGTGGCGATTAGCCCAACGGACATCCCTGCTCTGCTCAGCTTTGCGCAAAACGAAAAAATCGATCTGACGATTGTTGGCCCGGAAGCGCCACTGGTGATTGGCGTGGTTGATGCATTCCGCGCGGCTGGCTTGAAAATCTTTGGCCCAACTCAGGGCGCTGCGCAGTTAGAAGGTTCCAAAGCCTTCACCAAGGATTTCCTGGCTCGCCATAAAATCCCAACGGCTGAATACCAGAACTTCACTGAAGTGGAGCCAGCGCTGGCCTACGTCCGTGAAAAAGGTGCACCGATTGTGATTAAAGCCGACGGACTGGCTGCCGGTAAAGGCGTGATTGTCGCAATGACGCTGGAAGAAGCAGAAGCAGCGGTAAACGATATGCTGGCTGGTAACGCCTTCGGCGACGCCGGACACCGTATCGTGGTGGAAGAGTTCCTCGATGGCGAAGAAGCCAGTTTCATTGTGATGGTTGACGGTAAGAATGTGCTGCCGATGGCTACCAGTCAGGATCATAAACGCGTTGGAGATGGTGATACCGGCCCGAATACTGGCGGTATGGGGGCTTACTCCCCGGCTCCGGTCGTGACTGATGAAGTCCACCAGCGTGCTATGGACCTGGTTATCTGGCCAACCGTGCGCGGCATGGCGGCTGAAGGGAATACCTACACCGGTTTCCTGTATGCTGGCCTGATGATCGACAAACAAGGTAACCCGAAGGTTATCGAGTTTAACTGCCGCTTTGGCGACCCTGAAACCCAGCCGATTATGCTGCGCCTGCAATCAGACCTGGTTGAGCTGTGTCTGGCCGCCTGTGATGGCAAGCTGGATGTGACAACATCGAAGTGGGACGAGCGCCCATCGCTGGGTGTCGTGATGGCCGCAGGCGGCTACCCTGCTGATTACCGTAACGGTGATGTGATTCATGGTCTGCCACTTGAAGAAGTTGCAGACGGCAAGGTTTTCCATGCCGGAACTAAACTACGTGAAGACGATATGGTCGTGACGAATGGCGGACGCGTTCTGTGCGTGACCGCATTAGGCGATACCGTTGCACAAGCGCAGCAGCGCGCATATGAGCTTATGAAGGATATCCATTGGGATGGCAGTTTTAGCCGTTCAGATATTGGCTATCGTGCTATTGAGCGTGAAAACGCAAAGTAAGATTCAAAACTCGATGTGATATTCAAGACCGCCCGCGTGAACTGACCCCATAAAGTTGGACGGTTTATATCAGGCGGCTATCTGGGCCTGGGTTCGGTACTCTACCGGACTCAGGCCTTTTAGTTTCTGTTTTATTCTTTCATGGTTGTAATAGTAGATATATTCGTCAATAGCATCCCGTAACTCCCTGATGCTTTTATACTCCTCCAGATACAGGCATTCCGTTTTCAGCGTGCCGAAGAAGCTTTCTATCACCGCATTGTCATAGCAGTTTCCCTTGCGTGACATACTCTGTTTCAGCCCTGCTTCCCTGAGTCGCTTCTGATAGTGCGCCATCTGATACTGCCAACCCTGGTCTGAATGTACCAGCGGATATTCACCTTCACTCAGAACCGACAGCGCCTTACTCAGCATATCGTCCACCATCGACAGAACGGGTCGATGCTCCATCTGATACGCCACGATTTCACCGTTATACAGGTCAAGGACCGGGGATAAATACAGCTTTTCCCCGGCAATTTTAAATTCTGTCACGTCTGTTACCCACTTCTGGTTGGGTTTGTCTGCACTGAACTGGCGGTTCAGCACATTACCCGCAGCTTTGCCATATCGCCCTTTGTAAGAGTTGTATTTCTTCCTTCTGATACAGGCGGTTAAGTCTAACTGCTGCATCAGTCTCTGAACCGTTTTATGATTCAGTGAACTCCCTTGCCGACGACCGGCCAGCGTGATACGCCGGTATCCATATCGCCCTTTATGCTTATGGAACAGCGCTAAAATCTGATGCTTATCATCAGCATATTTGTCCGGTTTTTTCGCGCAAGCCAGCTGCCAGTAAAACGTACTTCTGGCCAGCTCYGCCGCTTTTAACAGACGAGCCAGGGGATGCTGCGGCCTTAACTCATTCACGACCTGTGTTTTCTGCCGCGTTCTGGCGTGTTTTTTTCCCTGAGTAAGGCCTGAAGCTTTTTTAGATAAGCYACTTCGACGCGTAGCTGCTCGAGCTCCTCACGTTCGTCCGGGTTAAGGGGCGTTTGAGGCGTGTTGACTGATTTATTTCCAGGGGTATCCGGCATCGTTTTTTTCCTGCGGCGGTTATCTGTCAGGGCTTGCAGACCGCCTTCATCATACAGTCGTTCCCACTCACAAACCGTGGAAAAGGCAGGAATAGAGAATGTTGCACAAACTTCGCGAACAGACAGTCGATGCTCACGCATATACAGGATGACGGACTCTTTAAAGACAGGAGAGTAGGTGAAGCGTCGTGTGGTTAGCCCGGCTTCGCCATGAAGCTTCCAGACGGCAGACCACTTACGAACGGCACTGTGATCGATACCAAAACGCTTTGCTGTCGCTTTGTACCCTTCCAGACCGGAAAGATAGTGCTTCACAACCTGAAGTTTGAAGCTAAGAGAATATTTGCTCATAAAAAACTGCACCTTACTCGGTTGGGTGTCCAACTTTTTGGGTGCAGTTCACGCGTGGCGGTTTTTTATTTAGAACGTAGCAGGCTTAGGCTGCCAGCTACAGAAATCCTGATTCGCTACCAGCAGCAACTGAGAACCTTCAGGCGCTTCAAGCCAGGCAATACTCACATCCAGCGATGAATGACGTTGGCGATTCTCAATATGATTAAGCGACACGCTGTCGAGTTTAGGCTCGATGGTCTCACCTTCGCAGGTCGTTACTGTGCCATTGTCATGCCAGCGGCCTTGTCGCAAAACAACACGCCCGATGCGCAATGCTTCGCTAGTCACTTTAGTCTGGCTTGCCTGATACTGATACAAAGCGATTTGGTCATTAGAAAGCTGCTGCTTTTGACCATTCACTTCACGCTGCATGAAGCTTAGCTCACCGTGATCGTCAAAACGTACTTTTACATGCTCTGGAGGCTGGCTCTGAATCGTCATCTCAATTGAGACAAGTTGCTCGCCCTGCCAACGATAATCATTGCTAGACGTCACCCCCTTCTGCAACGGGCTAAACACCGCAATCATATGGATGCTGCCATCATCGCTATTATCTTTACGCCAGATACGCACCACATCCTGATCGGCAATATAACCGCTCGCGGTAAATGGCGGGATAGGAGGTTGGCTGCTGCATGCCATTAGCAGCACTGTGCCTGCCAGCGCGACCAAAGGACGGCAGGCAAACAAAAGGGGCGTAAACGCCCCTCTGCTAAAACTGTTCACTGACACTGGTTAACTTACTTAACAGCGTCTTTCAGTGCTTTGCCTGAAACAAATGCCGGCACGTTAGCTGCGGCGATTTTGATTTCATTACCAGTCTGTGGGTTGCGGCCAGTGCGCTCAGCACGGTGGTTTACCTTGAAGGTACCGAAACCAACCAGTTGGACAGCATCACCTTCTTTCAGAGACTCAGTAATTGCAGCCAGGGTGGATTCCAGAGCAGCTTTAGCCTGTACTTTAGACAGATCAGCCTTGTCAGCAATTACATCAATCAGTTGAGTCTTGTTCATAAGTTATCCTTACAATGTGTTTATCGCTTGCTAAGCATCGAGTGCGACGGAAATGCCAAAAAAGCACTCTCCTGCATACACGCACCGATAGCCACTTTTTTTCGCCCCACAAATGTAGACCAGACGGGGGGCTAATTGGAAGCCTTCAGGGGTGACAATTCGGACTGTAAGTCACGTTTTGCTGTCTTACTGCTGCAAATTTATACCAATATTGCTGCTACCCGCTTCACGCAGGTCCGCACGAAGCCCTTTGATCAGCTCAACATCGCGTTCTTCGCAGTCAGCTAACAGGCGGAAAATCTCCCACTGAATGTCCCATTCTTCTTCAACAGCCGGGTTTGCTCGCAGCTCTTCATCGGTCATTTCACGACCAGCCTGGGTCATTTCCAGCATAGCAACCGTGGTGATTGATGCTTTACTGACTTCAATTGCATGCTCCAGAGTTTCCCCTGAAAGACGTGAGTGAATCAATTCGCTAAGTGCAACGCATGCATCAATCGCCGGGTAGACACCGTAAATATCATAGTCGTCGGCAGACGGAATGCCTTCTTCGAGCTTCTCAAGTTGGCTATCAAAGTTTATTTTCGCATCTTTGACCGTCAGCGTTTCCCAAATCAAGTCGAGAATACGGCGATACAACTGAGGATCACCAAATTCAGTCTTCTGGCAGAACATGGCGTAATTTGGATACATGCGTTCGCATAAAGAAGCCATGAAAGTGACATGTTGCCAGCTTTCCAGTTTCTCCAGGCGCAGATGGATTGGGTTTTGTAACATAGCGATGTCTCAAAGACGGAATATTAGCGGCAGTTTACCTTAATCACCCCTGAATTGCTTGCCACCGCGTGAAAGCCGGGCGACCAGATGCTACAGCATCTGCCCAGCGAGTAGGTTCAGGTAAGCGGTAACCCATCAGACAGCGATTCACCCATAACAAGGCTGTATCAAGGCTTACACGATGGCCTGTGGAGACAAACAACGGATTGCAGCGTTTTTTACTGCGTAACACCCACGCAAGCGGCTCGCTTTTGTCAGTCAGCAACTGGCATGAGCCGGGCTCTTCAGATAACGGTGCAAACTTCCCACATAAACGTTTCTTGGCAACGCCTATCGTTGGGATGTCCACCAGCAGGCCAAAATGGGCGGCAACGCCCAAACGCCGTGGGTGCGAAATACCGTGGCCATCAACAAACAGCAGGTCTGGTTTTTGCGACAGCATTTCCCAGGCGGCAAGCAGCGCAGGGTATTCGCGAAACGAGAGGAAACCGGGGATATAAGGCATTGAGGTGGCAACACGCGCCACCTGATACTCAACCAGTTCGAGGGAAGGATATTTCAATAACACAATGGCGGCTCGTGTAACTTCACCGCCCTGCTCAAACCCAACGTCAGCCCCGGCGATTAACCGTGGAGGATCCTGCTCAAGACGATCCTCACGGATCACCTGTGAAGCTAATTCGATCTGTTGCTTACGAAGATTTGCGAGATCCATTCCCTCTCCTGATTTTTACAGGTGATACGGTTTCGACAAACGATGTACCGCTTCAACAAATGCACCCGCGTGTTCTGGCGGAACATCCTGGTGAATGCCATGGCCCAGGTTAAAGACGTGGCCTTCACCTTTACCGAATCCTGCCAGAATCGTTGCGACTTCTTCTTCGATACGTGCAGGCTGAGCATAAAGCATGGACGGGTCCATATTGCCCTGCAGTGCGACTTTATGGCCTACACGGCGACGAGCATCGGCGATATCGGTCGTCCAGTCTAATCCCAGCGCATCACATCCCGTTTCAGCCATCGCTTCCAACCATTGGCCGCCACCCTTAGTGAACATAGTCACTGGCACGCGACGACCTTCGTTTTCACGTAGCAGGCCATCAATGATTTTGTGCATGTAATAGAGCGAGAACTGCTGATAATCACGCCCGGTCAACACGCCACCCCAGGTATCGAAAATCATCACCGATTGCGCGCCAGCTTTGATTTGCGCATTCAGGTATAGCGTGACGCTTTGCGCCAGCTTATCGAGCAGAAGATGCAGCGCTTGCGGGTCGGCATACATCATCTTTTTAATCACGGTAAAGGCTTTGCTGCTACCGCCTTCAACCATATAAGTCGCAAGCGTCCACGGGCTACCGCTGAAGCCAATCAGCGGCACTTCGCCTTTTAGCTCGCGGCGAATGGTGCGCACTGCATTCATCACATAACCCAGTTCACCTTCCGGATCAGGAATCGGCAACTTTTCAACATCAGCACGGCTGGTGATAGGTGAGCGGAAACGTGGGCCTTCGCCCGCTTCAAAATAGAGGCCAAGCCCCATCGCATCCGGTACGGTGAGGATGTCGGAGAAGAGGATCGCCGCATCCAACGGGTAGCGACGCAGCGGTTGCAAAGTCACTTCGCAAGCCAACTCCGCATTTTTGCACAGCGACATAAAATCGCCGGCCTGGGCACGTGTTGCTTTGTATTCTGGCAAGTAACGACCTGCCTGCCTCATCATCCATACTGGCGTGGTATCTACAGGCTGGCGTTGCAGCGCCCGCAGGTAACGATCGTTCTTCAGTTCAGTCATTTTGCATTTCCTTTGGCTGGAACTCTAAATACATTCCGCCAGTTTACCACGTCATTCATACTCTGCCCGACACAGGGCGACAGTGTCTTCAATCAGTCGACGAGCAACCGTACCAGGTGGCGGCAATAACGGAAGTTGGTCATAACGATACCAACCCGCATCAAGTAACTCTTTCGGGTCAATTTCAATCTCACCACTGTGATATTCCGCCATGAATGCGGTCATTAAAGATTGCGGGAACGGCCATGGTTGGGAAGTCACATAACGCAAATTCTTCACGTGGATGCTGCTTTCTTCCATCACTTCACGCGCCACTGCTTGCTCGAGGGTTTCCCCTACTTCGACAAACCCGGCCAGCACGGTATAAACCCCACCGCGATGGCGTGTGTGCTGAGCAAGCAGAATGTGGTCGTCACGGCGGATAGCCACGATGATGCACGGTGAAATTTGTGGATAGTAGCGTTCACGACAATGGCTACACAGCATCGCCCATTCGGTTTTGCTAACGTGCATTTCATGGCCGCAGTAACCACAGAATTTATGTGAGCGATAGAACTCGGCTAACTGCACGCCACGCCCGGCAAGTTGAAATAACCCTGGGTCCTGGTCAATAACCTGGCGCACTGAGCCCATATCTGCACGGCGATTTTGTCGCACTAACCACACCGGCTCACTTTCCCACTCGCCGATATGCATCCCAACCGCACCCTCAAGCTGAAAATCTTGCGCCGCTCCGTGAGGTAGCTCACCTTTCGGCAACCACAATTTTTGTTCATGACTGACGATAAACCAGCCCTGATCTAACTTTTGAATTACACGTTCCATAACCTGGTGCACATCCCCGAGTTCGCTGGTATAAACAAATGGTCGTAACAATTTTGGGTACGTTTGCGTTACATCTTTTACTCACGGAATCACGGAGTCAATCATGCTTAACCAGTTAGAAAATCTGACTGAGCGCGTCGGTGGTAGTAATGAGTTAATCGACCAATGGCTACATGCCCGCAAACATTTATTGGTGGCTTATTACAATATGGTAGGGATCAAGCCTAACAAGGAATCCCATACCGCGCTCAATGAAAAGGCTCTGGATAACTTTTGCCATAATCTGGTGGATTATCTTTCTGCCGGTCATTTCAATATTTATGAACGCATTATCAGCGAAATGGAAGGTAGCAGCCCACTTTTAGCCGCAACTCACCTTTATCCGCAGCTTGAAGCCAACACCCAACACATTATGGATTTTTACGATTCGCATCTCGAAAGTGCTATCGATGATGATAACTATATTGAGTTCCAGAAAGCATTATCCGGCATCGGCGAAGCGCTGGAATCACGTTTCTCGCTGGAAGATAAACTCATTCTGTTGGCGTACGACAATGATTTAAATGACAGTGCTAACGATACCGGCAGCCTTGCACGTCCGGCTTGAGTTCTGCTCTGTTAACGAGTAGTTTACATAGCGACCCGTAGCAATACGGGTTTATCTTGTCGGAGTGCCGAGTGTTTAATTGAACACCGGCTGAGACCGTTAATTCGGGATCCGCGGAACCTGATCAGGCTAATACCTGCGAAGGGAACAAGAGTAATTCTGCTTTTGGGTTCACCCGTACGCGGGCGCCCCACATTCATTACTCCTCCGTTGTTCTGACAAGCCACTTCCTGATAAACACTGGAATGAGCTATGTCTACTACTGAAAAAAAACTAAACCGCCGCGAACAACGCGCTGCTGCCCAACATTTTATCAATACGTTGGAAGGTACTGCTTTCCCCAACTCCCAACGTATTTATCTAACTGGCTCACGCGATGATATCCGCGTACCGATGCGCGAAATTCAACTCAGCCCAACCGCAACTGGCGGTACCAAAGAAAACCCTTTATTCACCCCTAACGATGCGATACCGGTGTATGACACTTCTGGCCCGTATGGCGACCCGGCAATCAGCATCGACGTTCTGCGCGGGCTTTCACCACTGCGTGAAAACTGGATTGCCGAACGTGATGACTGCGAAATACTGACCGACCGTAGCTCTGCGTATACCAAAGAGCGCCTTGCTGATGATGGCCTGGACGAATTGCGTTTTGAAACACAACTCACGCCTAAGCGCGCTAAGGCTGGAAAAATCGTTACGCAACTGCACTATGCACGACAGGGAATTGTGACGCCGGAAATGGAGTTTATCGCCGTCCGTGAAAACATGGGCCGTGAACGCATTCGCGATGAAGTGTTACGCCACCAGCATCCAGGCCAGGGTTTTGGCGCGCGCCTGCCAGAAAATATTACCCCTGAATTTGTGCGTGACGAAGTCGCCGCAGGCCGGGCAATTATCCCTGCCAATATCAACCACCCCGAATCTGAGCCAATGGTTATCGGGCGTAATTTCCTTGTCAAAGTGAATGCTAATATCGGCAACTCAGCGGTCACCTCCTCCATTGAAGAAGAAGTGGAAAAACTGGTCTGGTCAACACGCTGGGGGGCGGACACCGTGATGGATCTATCTACTGGCCGCTATATCCACGAAACCCGCGAATGGATTTTGCGTAATAGCCCTGTGCCAATCGGAACAGTGCCAATCTACCAGGCACTGGAAAAAGTAAACGGCATTGCTGAAGACCTGACCTGGGAAATGTTTCGCGACACGCTTCTGGAACAAGCCGAGCAAGGCGTGGACTACTTCACTATTCACGCTGGAGTGTTGCTGCGTTATGTGCCGATGACAGCCAAACGCCTGACCGGAATTGTATCGCGTGGCGGATCGATTATGGCGAAATGGTGCCTGTCGCATCATCAGGAAAACTTTCTGTATGAGCACTTCCGCGAAATTTGCGAAATTTGTGCCGCTTACGACGTTTCACTCTCACTGGGCGATGGCCTGCGCCCTGGCTCCATTCAGGATGCCAACGATGAAGCGCAATTCTCAGAACTACATACACTGGGCGAACTGACCAAAATTGCCTGGGAATACGATGTGCAGGTAATGATTGAAGGGCCAGGACATGTGCCAATGCAGATGATCCGCCGCAATATGACCGAAGAACTGGAGCATTGCCACGAAGCTCCGTTCTATACACTCGGCCCGCTGACCACGGACATTGCGCCAGGTTACGACCATTTCACTTCCGGTATTGGAGCCGCCATGATCGGCTGGTTTGGCTGCGCGATGCTCTGTTACGTGACGCCAAAAGAGCACCTCGGCCTGCCGAATAAAGAAGATGTTAAACAGGGGCTGATTACCTACAAAATTGCGGCGCATGCTGCAGACCTGGCAAAAGGCCATCCCGGCGCGCAAATCCGCGACAACGCCATGTCAAAAGCCCGCTTCGAGTTCCGCTGGGAAGATCAGTTTAATCTCGCGCTCGATCCCTTCACCGCTCGCGCCTATCACGATGAAACGCTGCCGCAAGAATCCGGCAAAGTCGCTCACTTCTGTTCGATGTGCGGGCCAAAATTCTGCTCAATGAAAATCTCCCAGGAAGTGCGTGATTTCGCGGCTAAACAGGCGATTGAAGTCGGCATGGAAGATATGTCGCAAACGTTCCGGGCAAAAGGCGGTGAAATTTACCTGCGCCAGGAGGAAGTGTGATGAGCGAATCAGCTTTTTCAGATGTTCCAAAACGCCTGGGATTGTATCCGGTGGTGGATAGTGTGGAGTGGATCGAGCGTTTGCTAGAGGCTGGTGTACGCACCATCCAGCTACGAATCAAAGACAAAGTCGAAAGCGACGTAGAAGCCGATATTATCGCGGCCATCAAACTGGGCGATCGCTACAACGCACGTTTATTCATTAACGATTACTGGCAACTGGCGATAAAACATCGCGCTTACGGCGTGCATCTCGGTCAGGAAGATATGGATGTGGCAAATCTGGACGCTATTCGCGATGCGGGTCTGCGGCTTGGACTTTCCACTCACGATAATATGGAAATGGATCGCGCCCTCGCGGCACGCCCCTCGTACATCGCTCTGGGGCATGTTTTTCCAACCAATACCAAACAGATGCCGTCTGCCCCGCAGGGGCTCGAGCAATTGGCTGAACATATCAAAACCCTCGGTGATTATCCCACCGTGGCGATTGGCGGAATTAGCCTGGAACGAGTTCCTGCCGTCCTCGCCACTGGCGTTGGCAGTGTGGCTGTTGTTAGCGCAATAACTCAGGCTGCTAACTGGCAAACTGCTACTGCGCAGCTACTGGAACTGGTGGGGGCTGGCGATGAATGATACAGATTTCATGCGCTACAGCCGCCAGCTGTTGCTGGAAGACATTGCCATCGAAGGGCAACAGAAGCTGCTCGCAAGTAAAGTTTTAATCGTCGGGCTTGGCGGGCTAGGCTCGCCAGCCGCGTTATATCTTGCAGCTGCGGGCGTTGGCACTTTGATTCTTGCTGATGATGACAATGTGCATATCAGTAATTTGCAGCGCCAGATTCTGTTCACTTCAGCAGATCTCGACCAGCCGAAATCACGAGTCGCACAGCGTCATCTTCAACTGCTCAATCCTGATATTAAACTCCAGGTTATTGGCGAACGCCTGGCTGGAAAATCATTAGCTCAGGCAGTAAAAAGCGCCGATCTAGTGCTGGATTGCAGCGACAACATGGCGACACGACAGGGGATTAACGCTGCATGTATCGCGCATAATAAACCGTTGATTTCCGCCAGCGCAGTGGGGTTTGGCGGGCAGTTGATGGTCCTTACGCCGCCATGGGAAAACGGTTGTTATCGCTGCGTCTGGCCGGATGAACAAGAGCCAGAACGCAATTGCCGCACCGCAGGCATTATCGGCCCGGTAGTTGGGGTCATGGGGACATTACAGGCACTTGAAGCCATAAAACTGATAAGCGGTATGGTTCCCGCTGCCGGGACTTTGCGTCTGTTTGATGCCCGTCAACATAGCTGGCGAACTCTCGCCATGCAGAAAGCAGCTAATTGCCCGGTATGCGGAGGGCAACATGCACATCCACTTTAACGAAGAACCAATGCAGTGCCCGGATAACCTGACGCTGGAAAATTTGTTGGAGCGGTTGCGTCTAATAAGGCCAGGGATCGCATTGGCCATCAATCAGACTATCGTTCCACGCGAGCAGTGGGAGACCCATTTATTGAATGATGGCGACCAAATCTTGCTTTTTCAGGCCATAGCCGGGGGTTAACATGCTACAGATTGCTGATAAAACTTTCTCATCACGATTATTCACCGGTACCGGGAAATTCTCTTCACCGCAGGTGATGGTCGAGGCCATTCGTATCTCCGGTTCCCAACTGGTGACGATGGCAATGAAACGTGTCGATTTGCGTAACCATAACGATGCGATCCTCGCGCCATTGCTTGAGGCAGGCGTGCAGTTGCTACCGAATACGTCCGGAGCCAAAACGGCGGAAGAAGCGATTTTTGCAGCTCAACTGGCCCGCGAAGCGCTCGGCACTCATTGGGTAAAACTGGAGATTCATCCCGACGCCCGCTACTTGTTACCCGACCCCATCGAAACACTGATAGCTGCAGAGAAACTCGTCAAACTGGGATTTGTGGTGCTGCCATATTGCGGCGCCGATCCGGTATTGTGCAAACGGCTTGAAGAAGTGGGATGTGCGGCAGTCATGCCGCTCGGAGCGCCAATAGGTTCCAATCAGGGCTTACAAACCCGCGCATTCTTAGAAATCATTATCGACCAGGCCCGCGTGCCGGTAGTGGTTGATGCTGGCATTGGTGCGCCAAGCCATGCCGCAGAAGCGTTGGAAATGGGGGCTGCTGCTGTACTGGTGAATACTGCCATTGCGGTTGCACGAGATCCCATTCAAATGGCCCACGCTTTTCGCATGGCTGTTGAAGCCGGAGCAATTGCCGCTCAATCCGGTTTAGGGGCTCGCCACCAGCAGGCACAAGCTTCCAGTCCGCTAACCCAGTTTCTGCAATTCAGCCAGGAGGGTTTGTGATGGCACAAACCTTCACCGACCGCTGGCGCGAGCTGGACTGGGATGACATCACGCTTCGTATCAACAGCAAAACCGCTGCCGATGTAGAACGTGCATTAAGCACCCGCAAGATTACCCGCGATGATCTTATGGCGCTATTGTCTCCGGCTGCCAGTCAGTACCTTGAACCGCTCGCACAGCAGGCCCAGCAGTTAACTCGCCAGCGTTTTGGAAACACGGTGAGTTTTTACGTTCCGCTTTATCTCTCCAATCTTTGCGCCAACGACTGCACCTACTGCGGCTTTTCGATGAGCAACAAGCTCAAACGTAAGACGCTGGATGAGCAAGAAATTGAGCGGGAATGCGAGGCGATTCGCAAGCTGGGATTTGAGCATTTGTTATTGGTGACGGGTGAGCATCAAACCAAAGTCGGCATGGATTATTTCCGTCAGCATCTTCCGGCGATTCGTCGCTGCTTCAGCTCGCTGCAAATGGAAGTGCAGCCGCTGGATGAACGCGAATACGCTGAACTCAAAGCGCTTGGGTTAGACGGCGTAATGGTCTACCAGGAAACCTATCATCAGGCGGTATACGCGCAACATCATCTACGGGGCAATAAGCAGAATTTCTTCTGGCGCCTGGAAACACCGGACAGGCTGGGCCGTGCGGGGATAGATAAAATAGGCCTCGGCGCGTTGATTGGTTTATCAGACAGTTGGCGCACCGACTGCTTTATGGTGGCAGAGCACTTACTTTGGCTTCAGCAAAACTACTGGCAAAGCCGTTATTCGATTTCATTTCCACGATTACGCCCCTGTGCGGGTGGAGTAGAACCGGCATCGATAATGACAGAAAGCCAACTGGTGCAGGTGATATGCGCGTTTCGCCTGCTTTCGCCCGATGTGGAGCTTTCACTTTCTACTCGTGAATCACCATGGTTTCGGGATCATATGATCCCGCTCGCCATCAACAATGTCAGTGCGTTCTCTAAAACTCAACCGGGTGGTTATGCCGACAACCACCCTGAGCTCGAGCAGTTTGCTCCGCACGACGGGCGCACACCAGCTGAAGTCGCAGCAGCATTAACACGCTCTGGCTTACAGCCAGTATGGAAAGACTGGGATAGTTTTTTGGGAAGAAATTCGCATTAGTTCTGCGCGTTTGCATAGCCAATAAAGAGATTCCGAAACCAACCGGGGCGGCAACTTCTCCGCTAACTGCCGCCCCGCTTTTCGATTAATAAACGGTGACTTTCGCTACTTTTGCGACTTTACCGTCACGAGAAGGAGTATCAGGAGTGATTCCCAGAGCAATGGCACTGTAAAGCCCGGCCAGTTGCGCAAATGCGACATAGAGTAACGTCGCCCAGGATTCGTGGTAATCCGCCAACTCTGGTGTAGCAAAATGAAAATAACGATCCCCCAGCTTAACGCCGGCAGGTAGAGCATCATGACCGATGGCAATAATTTGCGCTGTGGCGCTTCGCTCGTGGGTCAGTTCCGACATCATGTCGCTGTCATAACGGTGGATTTCGGCGCATGCAGCGAGATAACCGATAACAGTAGCATCGCGATTGATAATCAGCTTTGGCCCATGGCGGAACTCCAGCATTGAATGCCAGGCCGTCATCACTTGGCCGTTACCCATTTCCAGCAGTTTAAGACTCGTTTCACAAGCAACGGCTTTTAGCGACAGGGAACCGACCACCACGACATTGTTGCGAGACTCCGCCGCCCACTGTTCGATATCAGCAGCATAATGCGTAAGAAAATGGTTCATGCCACGCTGCAAGATTGGCAGCACTTTTTCGGCCTCAGACCAGCCGGCAGGGGCCACCAGCAACATTAGATACCAAAGGGGAATGGTGAACTCGGAAGTCGCCGCAAAACTGCCGTTAGAAGTGCCTTCTGGAACCGGTATAAACAGCCCTTCTGAATGCTTCTGTGCAAGTTGAGCAAGGCGACTGCTGACGTTGTTGGTGACACTGAGGTGGCGCAATTTCGGGTTGGCGGCGAGTGCACGCTCCACAACTTTCACAGTTTCAGGCGTGTTACCCGAACTACTAACGGATACTAATACGGTATTATCGTGCAGGCTTTCGGGCATCAGTACCAGATCGGTTGCAGGTAACACATCGATTTGATTTGGTACAACACTACGCAACCAGTTCACACTCGCCTGTGCCGCTAACAGCGAGGAGCCCGCCCCGGTAATAAGGATTCGCGTGTCAGTATCACTTTTTCGCCAGAATGCCTGAATCTCGGCTTCATGTGCTTTCACACGTTCAAGCCCTTCTTGCCACAAACGGGGCTGAGCCACGATGGCTTCTACGGTCAAACTGGCTCCCTTTTGCTGCCAGTACGCTTCATTATGATTTAACATGTTTATTTTCCACCTGTTATGAAACTTGCGCCATGCCGAAGAAGTGCTTTAGCATGCCGACTTCTGCGCCATTCCTATTCATTAACAACCCTATCGGGGGAACCATGAAACCGGTATATATCCTTATTCGCGATACACTTAAACGCGATATTCAGAACCAAAAATACCCGGTTGGCTCCCTGATCCCTTCTGAACGCGAACTGGCGGAAACTTACCAGGTCACGCGTGCGACGGTGCAAAAAGCCATTGCTCATATGGAACAAGAAGGCCTGGTTAAAAAAGTGGTCGGTAAAGGCACCTACGTAAATCGCACCTTTGCACCACCGGTTTATTTGCTCAACCCAGATGGCGAAAGCAGTGCGCTGGGCGTCACGAAAGAACTCAGTGGTAAAGTCACCATCACCAGCCGTCTGATTTACCATGTGCAGCAACCTGCCGGTGAATACCTTGCCAACCAGTTTGGCGTGCCTGAAAACAAACCTGTCCACGCTATTCGCCGTGTTCGCCTGTTCGATGGGACACCAGTATTAGTTGAGGACAGCTACATTCCGTTAGCGATTGTCGATACCATCGACGACGACGTGTTACAAAACCACTCGCTGTACGCCTTTATCGAAGAGAAGTGCCAACAAAAAATCGGCGGCACAGACTCAATGGTAGGAGCGAGCCTGTTTGACGATGTGATGGCAGCCCTGCTCGACATCCCCGTTAATTCACCCATGTTGCACATCAAAGAGAGCACCTGGCTTGAGGACGGCACAGTGTTTAACTACTCCTGGAGTTATAACCGTGGCGACCTCTTCAGAATGCGCAGCCGTAAAAATCTTATCCCTTAAAGAATTGCGGTAGATATTCGCGGTGCGCTTCGAGTAATTCATCGAGCACCACTTTTGCTAGTTTGCCGGAAGGAACCAGTGGGTTAAGGGTTAGCGCTTGCAAAGCTGCACCATAGTCACCCGTAACCGCTGCTTCCACCGCCATTTCTTCCCATGCTTTCATCAGAGAAACTAAACCCGAAACGGTGGCAGGCAACGGATCGTTATTCAGCGGAATCGCACCGTAACGACCGATAACACAAGTCGTTTCAATGGCGACATTATCCGGCAGTGAACGAATCGCACCGTTATTGCGTACGTTGACCGTCATCAGGAGGTTTTTGTCGTTATAGATTGCGCTGATTAACTCACAGGCCGCTTCGGAGTAATACGCCCCACCGCGCTGCTCAAGCTGTTTTGGTTTTTCATGCAACTGTGGGTTTCTGTACAGCTCAAATAACTCATGCTCGACCGCTTGCACCACTTCGCCACGCGTTCCATGTTCTTCGAATTCCTGAAGCTGCTTTTCCAGCACATCACTGGTGGCGTAGTAATACTGGTGATAAGGGCATGGGATCACGCCAAGATGTTGGATTTGGTCCTGAAGCCATGGAATGTCCGGGATATTTTTCGGTTTGTGTTCGCTGTCATATTTGAGATTTTTCAGCACGTCTGGCATGACATCTTTACCATCCATATAGACGTGGGTGCCATACAGGAAATGGTTCAAGCCAACGAGTTGCAGCAAGAAGCGAGATTTATCCACACCGAGAATTTCTGCCACCATGCGCTGCATTGACTGGGATAAATTACATAGCCCGACGCATTTAATTTTGCTGTGTTTGATAACCGCTTCGGTGACGATACCACTCGGATTGGTGAAGTTAATCAGCCACGCATCCGGACACAGCTCTTCCATGTCGCGGCAGATGTCCAGAATCACGGGAATGGTACGTAATGCTTTAGCCAACCCGCCCGCACCATTAGTCTCCTGGCCGATAAGCCCATGTGACAAGGGAATACGTTCGTCTTTGATACGCGCGTCTAATTGCCCCACGCGCAGCTGGGTTGTGACGAAGTCGGCATCTTTCAGCGCTTCGCGTCTGTCGAGCGTAAGATGCACCTGGCAGTCAATGCCAGCCGCCTCGACCATACGTTTTGCCAGGTTTCCTACGATTTCCAGTTTTTCACGTCCGGCTTCAACATCCACCAGCCAGATTTCATTAATCGGCATTTCGGCATAGCGCTGGATAAAACCTTCGATAATCTCTGGCGTATACGAACTACCGCCACCAATGGTCACTATCTTTAATTTTTTATTCATTCCGCAATCCTTCTTTATACTCCAGGACTATTTCATCCTGATTGACGATACTTTCTTCCTGCTCGTTTTCTTCTCGTAGATACTGTTTATCCAGCGTCATAACGAACGGATAATAAATTGTCATTGCGACTGCGAGGTTAATTGCCTGGAAGAGCATGCCTTTCCAGCCACAAATTAAAAAACCGCTAATAAAAATGGGCGTGGTCCAGGGAATTTCTAGCCCAGACGTTAGAGGTAGCCAACCAAAAGCCATCGCACTATAGGTT
The DNA here is from genome assembly GCF_000737905.1 of Buttiauxella noackiae. Classification (NCBI taxonomy): domain Bacteria; kingdom Pseudomonadati; phylum Pseudomonadota; class Gammaproteobacteria; order Enterobacterales; family Enterobacteriaceae; genus Buttiauxella; species Buttiauxella noackiae. Next base: position 2,786 of record NZ_JPRU01000007.1, on the reverse strand, counting down.
ATTACGCATAGCACAACCGGAACGATAATAAAGGGGATAAATAGCAGCGGGTTTAGGGCAATAGGCACACCGAATATTATCGGTTCGTTGATATTAAAAATGGCGGCCGGTGAAGCAAGTTTGGCAATTTCACGCATACGCTTACTTTTGGCCCGAAACAACATCACCAATAACATTGCGAGGGTAAACCCTGTACCACCACAAATTAAAAATACATCGCGGAACTGTTGAGTAATGATGTTGACTGGTGGCAAGCCTTGCTTCATGGCTTGCATATTCTCAAGCGTTAATGAACGCCAGATTGGGCCCATAATGGCCGTCACAATAGAATCACCATGCAACCCAAAGAACCAGAAGAAGCTGACAAAAAACTCCGCCACCATTTGTGATGGTAAGGTATTGCCCAACTGCATCATCGGAGCTTGTAGCACCTTAAAAATCATCTCTTGCGCTGTGCCGAACGGAGTCACTTCAAATAACAAGCGAATCAGCCAAAATGCCACGATGATAAGAAATGATGGAATTAATGAGCTAAAGCTATTTGCCACCGCAGGAGGAACACTCGACGGCATAGAAATTGTCAAACGCGGGTGGTTAAGGAAACGATACAAGCGCACTGCTGTTACCGTCACAATCAGCGAAAGGAATAAACCCTGAGCACCCAGCGCGAAGGTTGGAATGACATCGCTAATTACACCACCATTTTCTTGTGGGAGTTTATAAGGCGTGACAATCAAAAAACTGACGAAGGAAATAAGTGCACAGGATATTTCATTAAGTTTCCAACGTTTTGCCAGGCTAATACTGGTACTCAAGACTACCAGTAATGCCATTACAGAATAGGTGGCATCCAGAACATAATTTAACTGCCCAATAAATTTCTCACCAAAAATACGAATAATAAATTCGTTATAGCCAGGGATCGGCAAATTGGCTATCAGTAAAAAGAAAGAGCCAATAATGAGAAATGGCATAATCCGAATAAAACCATCTTTAATCGCCGAGAGATAATCATTCCCTTCAATCTTCATTGCCAGAGGCAATATTTTCCTTTCCATAAAAGCAGTGAAATTTTTCATGTTGTGGCTCACTGTGCTGGTTTTGATTTTAGTGGTATATACCACTTAGTTAAAGACTATGTAGTTCAGGGTTTTCTGTCAATGGAGCACAATGGGGTTTACCAGGATTAAGCGGGTTTTGTGAGCAGCTCCACAATCGCAAGCTACCAGGGAAACTCAAAATGTAACCGGTTTCAGTCCATCCAAGTTTCTTTTGTGACCCCTCACACACAATCACCGCAAAGCGGTTGTTGTACCGAGGCGTCACGGATAATTATCTGTGTATCCAACGGACACTGAGAGCAGATCTATGAAGAATATCGTTTTGTGTTGTGCAGCGGGTATGTCGACTAGCATTTTGGTCCAACGTATGAAGGACGCCGCTCAGAAGAAAGGTATTGAAGTCTCAATCAAGGCAGTGCCGGTTGCAGAATTTAAAGACAATATCGACACCGCCGATATCGTGCTGCTGGGTCCACAGGTTAAATATGAACACGCTAAGCTACAGGCGATTGCAGAGCCAATGGGTAAAACAGTTGCAGTCATCGACATGATGGATTACGGCATGATGAAAGGCGATGTTGTGCTCGAGAAAGCTTTGAAAATGATGGAGTCATAAGACGTGGAAGATTTAGAAACGATTATCATGGAATTGTTGGTTAACGCAGGTAGCGCGCGCAGCCAGGCGTTGACAGCTCTGCAAATGGCCCGTAAAGGGGATTTCGTAGCAGCTCAACAAGCGATGGAAGAGTCTCGTGAGTTTGTGAAACATGCTCACAAAATTCAGACCCAACTTATCGGGTTAGATGAAGGCACTGGCAAACTGCCGGTTAACTTGATTACCGTACACTCCCAGGACCACCTGATGAACGCGATGGTGATTCAGGATTTGGCCGAAGACATGATTGAACTGTATCGCCGTCTGCCTCTAGCTAACTGATTTATTTCAGGTATTTCAGGTATAAAAAAACCGCTCTTTTGAACTGACCCCATAAAGTTGGACGGTTTATATCAGGCGGCTATCTGGGCCTGGGTTCGGTACTCTACCGGACTCAGGCCTTTTAGTTTCTGTTTTATTCTTTCATGGTTGTAATAGTAGATATATTCGTCAATAGCATCCCGTAACTCCCTGATGCTTTTATACTCCTCCAGATACAGGCATTCCGTTTTCAGCGTGCCGAAGAAGCTTTCTATCACCGCATTGTCATAGCAGTTTCCCTTGCGTGACATACTCTGTTTCAGCCCTGCTTCCCTGAGTCGCTTCTGATAGTGCGCCATCTGATACTGCCAACCCTGGTCTGAATGTACCAGCGGATATTCACCTTCACTCAGAACCGACAGCGCCTTACTCAGCATATCGTCCACCATCGACAGAACGGGTCGATGCTCCATCTGATACGCCACGATTTCACCGTTATACAGGTCAAGGACCGGGGATAAATACAGCTTTTCCCCGGCAATTTTAAATTCTGTCACGTCTGTTACCCACTTCTGGTTGGGTTTGTCTGCACTGAACTGGCGGTTCAGCACATTACCCGCAGCTTTGCCATATCGCCCTTTGTAAGAGTTGTATTTCTTCCTTCTGATACAGGCGGTTAAGTCTAACTGCTGCATCAGTCTCTGAACCGTTTTATGATTCAGTGAACTCCCTTGCCGACGACCGGCCAGCGTGATACGCCGATATCCATATCGCCCTTTATGCTTATGGAACAGCGCTAAAATCTGATG
>NZ_JPRU01000006.1:0-130381 GCF_000737905.1 Buttiauxella noackiae | reverse complement strand
GTCGGACATCGTGAGGTTAGTGCAAAGGCAYAAGCTAGCTTGACTGCGAGAGTGACGGCTCGAGCAGGTGCGAAAGCAGGTCTTAGTGATCCGGTGGTTCTGAATGGAAGGGCCATCGCTCAACGGATAAAAGGTACTCCGGGGATAACAGGCTGATACCGCCCAAGAGTTCATATCGACGGCGGTGTTTGGCACCTCGATGTCGGCTCATCACATCCTGGGGCTGAAGTAGGTCCCAAGGGTATGGCTGTTCGCCATTTAAAGTGGTACGCGAGCTGGGTTTAGAACGTCGTGAGACAGTTCGGTCCCTATCTGCCGTGGGCGCTGGAGAATTGAGGGGGGCTGCTCCTAGTACGAGAGGACCGGAGTGGACGCATCACTGGTGTTCGGGTTGTCATGCCAATGGCATTGCCCGGTAGCTAAATGCGGAAAAGATAAGCGCTGAAAGCATCTAAGCGCGAAACTTGCCCCGAGATGAGTTCTCCCTGACCCTTTAAGGGTCCTGAAGGAACGTTGAAGACTACGACGTTGATAGGCTGGGTGTGTAAGCGTAGCGATACGTTGAGCTAACCAGTACTAATGAACCGTGAGGCTTAACCTTACAACACCGAAGGTGTTTTGGTTGAGAGACCAGAGATTGATTTTCAGCTTGGACCGAGATTTTAGTTGATGGTTATGTGAATAACATGACGGTCGATGAAACAGAATATGCCTGGCGGCACTAGCGCGGTGGTCCCACCTGACCCCATGCCGAACTCAGAAGTGAAACGCCGTAGCGCCGATGGTAGTGTGGGGTCTCCCCATGCGAGAGTAGGGAACTGCCAGGCTCCAAATAAGCAAAAAGCCCTGTACTGACGTACAGGGCTTTTTGCTGTCTGTGATTTATATATTTTCCCTGGAGCCTTCTCACTTCATTGCTGAAATTTCTATTTTTTTAGCCAATTAACAATAAAGTTAGCAACTTGTTCTGGGTGATTAATATCCAGAATAGGGAGTGATGTGTTTAGGTTTACGTCACTTGCGATGGCAATTACATGGCTATCGATCACCAAATCGTCATTATTTAGAGAGGTATCCTCTCTATAGAGCAAAATCTTAGGTACAGATTCGTACTTAAAACCCTCGACCAATATCAGATCCAGTGATGAGTCATCCATCCGGCTGGCGAGGTAGTAAAGATCTAACTCATTTTCGTCAGGTGTTTCAGTCATGAGAGCCCAGCGTTTTTGGCTGGCGACGATGGTTTGTGCCGCTCCTGCTTTGCGTAGCTCGTAACTATCTTTCCCCGGTTTATCTACATCCATGTCGTGATGCGTATGCTTAATAAGCCCAGGACGGATGCCCCGTTCGTTCAGTAAAGGGATCACTCGCTTCAACAGCGTCGTTTTTCCCGTTCCACTACACGCTGCAAACGCTAACAATGGCAGCATCTATTCTTTCTCCCGGTGCATGAGGTCTTCAGGCGTGTTTACATTGATAAAGTTTTGCATCTGATTCGCAAACAGTATGGGTTTCCCTCCGACTTCACGGAGAAAAAGCATCACTCTGCGTTCACCAGCAGCTAAATATTGCTCAAGATCTGTGACTAACTTACGGTGCATAAGTGCAATAGTTGGGTGATCTCGTTCACCATCGTCCACCCACATCGCATAGGATTCACCTTTTTGCATCCACAGTTGATATGCCAGATCGTCCGGTATATTAGGCGTATCGCAAGGGCAGAACAGAAACCATTCACCACTCAGATGCTGCATTGCAGACAACATTCCAGCCAGTGGTCCTGGATAATCAGGTAGCGTATCACTCAGGACATCAATCCCAAAAGACTGATATATTTCAATATTCCTGTTAGCACTAATCACCACACTACCTACCTGAGGCGCTAGCTTACTCATGACGTGTTCAAACAGTGGTTGGCCATTAAGGTTTATGAGCCCCTTATCCAGCCCCCCCATCCTTGTTGCTCTCCCACCGGCCAGCACCACACCAGTAACTTCTGTTAAACATCTCACTTATATCGCCTCTTTTAATGTGGGTTTGAGCCTGCTAACGTGTGACATCTCCCATGTGAATGGATCACAATCATGAAATGTAAACGCCTTAACGAACTGCTTGAGCTACTTCAGCCCGCATGGCAGAAAGAGCCGGATCTCAACTTGATTCAATTTTTGCAGAAACTCAGCAAAGAGTCAGGCTATACCGGTGAATTAACTGATCTCACTGATGATGTGCTTATCTATCATCTGAAAATGCGTGATTCTTCGAAAGATGCTGTTATTCCTGGTATTCAGAAAGACTACGAAGAAGATTTTAAGACAGCATTGTTGCGTGCTCGCGGTGTAATTAAAGAGTAAAAGCTTGTAAGCCAGTCCACCTAAATGGCTGCGAAATGTTATCCTCAACTATTCGCATTTACAGTTGGTTGGCTGGATGACAGACAGCGCTTTCAATTTTCAAACACTACATCCGGATACCATCATGGATGCCCTTTTCGAACAGGGTATACGGGTGGATTCCGGCTTGACGCCATTAAACAGTTTTGAGAACCGCGTCTATCAGTTTCAGGACGAGGATCGTAAACGTTATGTGGTGAAGTTTTATCGCCCCCATCGCTGGTCCCCAGAGCAAATAGAAGAAGAACATCAGTTTTCCCTTGAGCTGCAAGCTGATGAGGTTCCAGTCGCGGCGCCCTTGTATTTCAACGGCCAAACATTACTACGCCATCAAGGCTTTATGTACGCTGTGTTTCCTAGTTTAGGCGGGAGACAATACGAAACGGATAACCTTGATCAGATGGAGTGGGTAGGCCGTTATCTTGGTCGTATTCATCAAACCGGGCGTCGTAAGCAATTTTCCGCTCGTCCTGATATTGGCTTAAATGAGTATTTATTTGAGCCACGCGAACTGTTTGAGCATACAAATCTGATTCCAGCAGCTCTCAAGAAAAACTTTCTCAAAGCAACTGATGCGCTAATCGCGGAAGTGAAACTCCACTGGCATGAAGGTTTCCAGGCATTACGATTACATGGCGACTGCCATCCGGGGAATATTCTCTGGCGCGATGGACCATTGTTTGTTGATTTGGACGACGCCCGTAATGGCCCGGCAATTCAGGATATCTGGATGCTTCTGAATGGCGATAAAGCCGAGCAGAGAATGCAGCTGGAAATGATTGTCGAAGCATATGAAGAGTTTACCCCCTTTGAATCAGACGAAATTGCACTCATAGAACCTTTACGAGCAATGCGTATGGTTTATTATCTCGCGTGGATAATTCGACGCTGGGATGACCCTGCCTTCCCCAGAAATTTTCCGTGGCTTACCGACGAAGATTACTGGAGAACACAAACTGCGACTTTTACAGAGCAGGTTCGGGTTCTACGTGAACCACCACTAACATTAACGCCAATGTATTAATCAGTATTTATTCAGGAGAGATTTGATGATGAAAAAGATTTGGCTGGCGCTAGCGGGGATGGTCCTGGCATTTAGCGTGTCTGCAGCGCAGTTCACTGACGGCAAAGAGTTCGTGACTCTGGAAAAACCTGTTGCTGGTGAGCCACAGGTTTTAGAGTTCTTCTCTTTCTACTGCCCGCACTGCTACCAGTTTGAAGAAGTGCTTCATGTTTCTGATACTGTGAAGAAAAAACTGCCAGAAGGCACCAAAATGACCAAATACCATGTTGAGTTCCTCGGCCCATTGGGCAAGGATTTAACTCAGGCATGGGCTGTTGCATTGGCACTGGGCGTTGAAGATAAAATCACAGCCCCAATGTTTGAAGCTGTTCAGAAAACTCAGACAGTTCAAAACGTTGCTGATATTCGTAATGTCTTCATTAATGCAGGTGTGAAAGCAGAAGAGTACGATGCGGCATGGAACAGCTTTGTAGTGAAATCATTGGTTGCTCAACAAGAGAAAGCTGCGGCCGATCTGCAATTGCAGGGTGTTCCGGCTATTTTCGTGAACGGGAAATACCAACTGAATCCACAAGGCATGGACACCAGTAATATGGACGTATTTGTCCAGCAGTATGCTGATGTGGCCAAATTCCTGGTCGAGAAAAAGTAATGAAAAAGCCGGTCAATGACCGGCTTTTTCTATTGTTTGATACTCGTAAGTAAAGCGTCTTTCTCATGCCACACCGCATTCAACCATTGTTGAAAGCGCCGTTTAAACCCTTTGTCATTCACATAGTCTCCATGCAGATCCTCTGCAATCGGCACAAGCGAAACTCTCACTACGATCCGGGTCATTTTGCCGGTTAACATATCGTAGAACGGGCTTTGCGAATTTTCAGGGTAGCAGAGCGTCACATTGAGCAGCTTATCGAACTGTTTCCCCAATACGTTGAGCGCCATTGCGATGCCAGCAGCTTTAGGTGGAAGTAGGTTTTGAAAGGCTGATCGGGTCTGTAAACGTTTCTCTTTAGTAAACCTTGAGCCTTCGACAAAGTTCACAATCGTTGTTGGATGAGAACGGAATTTTTCGCAAGAACGGCGGGTTGTCTCAACATCTTTACCACGCTGTTCCGGGTGGCGTAGTAGATAGCCGCGTGAATAACGCTTCATAAAAGGCATATCCAAAGCCCAACAAGCCAGACCCATAAACGGCACCCAGGCGAGTTGCTGCTTTAAAAAGTACTTATTCATCGGGATATGTTTACGAAACAGCACGCACAAAATGACGATATCTGCCCAGCTCCGGTGATTGCAAATCAGTAAGTACCAGTTTTTTTTACTGAGATCGTCCAGCCCCTCCACATCCCATTTCAAATGCGGATTCAGCTTGAGTAGGAAAGCCAAACCCTCACACCAGCAGTACATCATAAAATCAGCAAATACCGAGATTGAGCGCCAGATGGCGGGAACAGGTAGTAGCAACTTAATGATGCCAGCGACAATAATCGGAACTGAGCAGCCTATAGTGACCAGAATGGTAAGAGCGACACTCAGAATCAACGTTATCGCGGCGAATAATCTCGACATAAGTAAATTTTTCAGGTGGTTAGAGAGAGTCAGATGCTGGGGGAAGAATAATAGATGGTGAATTTTATCAGAAAATTATCTCGAATGAGGTAACTAATAAGTGGATTAATAAACGCGGTACTATCGGTTTTCAATATTATCGATCTATAACATAATTAATTTTTATATCCACATTTATCGATCACGCAATAAATACCACCTGAGGGAACGATTGAAATTTAATTTATTGAAAATTAACATTATTTACTGTTGTTTGGATTTGCTCTGAGCTACGAAATCAATTGCTTAAAGAATTATGCACAAACTTATCCACAATATTGATCTTGAGGGCGATCTCGAAGATCAACAAAACTTTTCACCTTATCTTCCTCAAAAGTTCATGTTTTCAGCCAGGCTATGGCATCCTTTAGCCATAAACTAAAAACCAGTCACGGAACGGAACATTATGGTTCAGATCGCGCAAAACCCACTTATCCTCGTTGATGGCTCATCTTATCTCTATCGTGCCTATCACGCCTTTCCACCGCTGACCAATAGCAAAGGTGAACCGACCGGGGCAATGTACGGTGTGCTGAATATGCTGCGCAGTCTGTTGTTGCAGTATCAACCGACCCACGCGGCAGTGGTTTTTGATGCTAAAGGCAAAACCTTCCGTGATGAGCTGTTCGAGCATTACAAATCTCACCGTCCGCCAATGCCAGACGATCTTCGTGCGCAAATAGAACCTCTGCACGCCATGGTGAAAGCCATGGGCTTGCCGCTGCTTGCTGTTTCAGGCGTGGAAGCCGACGATGTTATCGGTACGCTGGCGCTGGAAGCCGAACGCGTTGGTCGCCCTGTGCTTATCAGTACCGGCGACAAAGATATGGCGCAACTGGTTACGCCGGGCGTTACGCTAATCAACACCATGACCAACACCATTCTTGGTCCGGATGAAGTCCGTACCAAATATGGCGTTCCCCCAGAACTGATCATTGATTTCCTGGCATTGATGGGCGATTCCTCAGATAACATCCCTGGTGTGCCGGGTGTTGGTGAGAAAACTGCTCAGGCACTGCTGCAAGGTTTAGGTGGCCTGGATACGCTATATGCCAACCCAGAAAAAATCGCAGAATTGACGTTCCGTGGCGCAAAAACCATGGCGGCGAAGCTTGAGCAAAGCAAAGATCTCGCTTACCTCTCCTATCAATTGGCTACCATCAAAACAGATGTGGAGCTTGAGTTGGGCTGTGAACAGTTAGAAGTGCAGCAGCCGGCAGATGAAGAGCTTCTCGACTTGTTCAAACGATATGAATTTAAACGTTGGATTACTGACGTTGAAGCAGGCAAGTGGATGCAAGTTAAGGGGGCAAAACCTGCAACACAATCCACGAAACCGATAGAGATTGAAGCTGAAGTTGAACCGGAAGAGCCTGCTAACGCACTCTCATATGAAAACTACGTCACCATTCTCGAAGAAAGCGTGCTCGAAGAGTGGATTGCACGCCTGAAAAAAGCGCCTGTCATCGCCTTTGATACCGAAACTGATAGCCTGGATAACATTAGTGCGAATTTGGTTGGTCTGTCATTTGCCACTGAGCCGGGCGTGGCGTGCTATATCCCTGTCGCACATGACTATTTAGATGCTCCAGTACAAATTCCACGTGAGCGTGCGCTTGAGCTGTTGAAACCATTGCTTGAGGACGAAAACGTTCTTAAAGTCGGGCAGAACCTCAAGTATGACCGTGGCATCATGCAAAACTATGATATCGAGCTGCGTGGCATTGCCTTCGATACCATGCTCGAGTCTTACATTCTTGATAGCGTCGCGGGACGCCATGATATGGATAGCTTGTCTTCTCGCTGGTTGAAGCACACAACCATCACTTTTGAAGAGATTGCTGGCAAGGGTAAAAAGCAGCTGACCTTTAACCAGATAGATCTGGAACAGGCTGGGCGTTATGCCGCAGAAGATGCGGATGTTACTTTGCAGTTGCACCTGAAGATGTGGCCGCAACTCGAAAAGCGTGAAGGGCCACTTAGCGTCTTTAAAAATATTGAGATGCCACTGGTGCCAGTGCTGTCCCGTATTGAACGTAATGGTGTGAAAATCGATCCAGCCGTGCTGCATACACATTCTGAGCAGCTCACCAAACGCCTTGCGGAGCTGGAAATCACCGCTCATGAAATCGCGTGCGAAGCCTTTAACCTTTCTTCTCCAAAGCAGTTGCAAACTATTCTGTTTGAAAAGCAAGGTATTAAGCCGCTGAAGAAAACGCCTGGTGGTGCACCGTCGACTTCTGAAGAAGTGCTGGAAGAGCTCGCTCTGGATTACCCGCTACCTAAAGTTATTCTTGAGCATCGTGGCCTGGCAAAACTGAAATCGACTTACACCGATAAACTGCCACTGATGATTAACCCGAAAACCGGGCGCGTACATACCTCTTATCATCAGGCTGTAGCAGCGACCGGTCGTCTTTCTTCTACCGAGCCGAATCTGCAAAACATTCCGGTGCGTAATGAAGAAGGTCGCCGTATTCGTCAGGCCTTTATTGCGCCAAAAGATTATCTGATTGTTTCTGCCGACTACTCGCAAATCGAACTGCGCATCATGGCGCATTTATCCCGCGATAAAGGGTTGCTAACTGCATTTTCGGAAGGTAAAGATATTCACCGTGCGACAGCCGCAGAAGTATTTGGACTGCCGTTGGATAGCGTTTCAGGCGAACAGCGCCGCAGCGCTAAGGCGATTAACTTTGGCCTGATTTACGGTATGAGCGCGTTTGGTCTGTCACGCCAGCTCAATATCCCGCGTAAAGAGTCACAGAAGTATATGGATCTCTATTTTGAACGTTACCCGGGAGTGCTGGAGTATATGGAACGCACCCGTATGCAGGCGAAAGATAAAGGCTATGTCGAAACGTTGGATGGCCGCCGCTTGTATTTACCGGATATCAATTCCAGTAATGCTGCTCGTCGTGCTGGTGCTGAACGTGCGGCAATCAATGCGCCAATGCAGGGTACGGCGGCAGACATTATCAAACGCGCAATGATTGCCGTTGATGCCTGGCTGGAAACAGAAAAGCCGCGTGTAAAAATGATCATGCAGGTACACGATGAACTGGTGTTTGAAGTTCATCAGGACGATCTGGAAGTGGTTTCGAAGAAAATCCACGAACTGATGGAAGGCAGTATGAAGCTAGATGTGCCATTGCTGGTGGAAGTTGGAAGTGGCGCAAATTGGGATGAAGCTCACTAAATAAGGCGATTTATGTAACTAAGCAACATAACTCATAGCTTTTTGTGATGACGCTTCAATATCGGAGTGTAAAGGGTGAAAAAAAACTACAAAAAATGCTTTTTCAACCGAATAAAAAGGAGTAGAGTTATTTGCGTAGGGTACAGAGGTAAGATGTTCTATCTTTCAGACCTTTTACTTCACGTAATCGGATTTGGCTGAATATTTTAGCCGCCCCAGTCAGTAATGACTGGGGCGTTTTTTATTGCGCGCAAGTCAGGAAAATAAGGAAAAGCACGGGCGAACCCATGCATCTTTTTATTCGCCGGATGTTTCGTCGTCTTCTTCTACATCATCTTCTTCGGTTGCTGGTGGAATATCGTTATACCAACCATCAAGCTTATGACGCAGTACATCGACACCGATCTTTTTCAGTGACGAAAACGCTTCTACCTGAATATCGCCGCCAAAATCTACCACCGCTTCGCGAACCATCTTTAGCTGTGCTTTACGAGCACCAGATGCCAGCTTGTCAGCCTTGGTTAATAGCAGCATTACTGGAATGTTGCTCGCAACAGCCCAGTTAATCATTTGCTGATCAAGGTCTTTCAGTGGATGACGGATATCCATCAGGACGACTAATCCCTTCAGGCTATTACGTTTTTGCAGATACTCGCCAAGCGCGCGCTGCCATTTCAGTTTTACTTCTTCCGGTACTTCGGCGTAGCCATAACCCGGCAAATCCACCACACGTTTACCTTCAGCAACTTCAAACAGGTTGATGAGCTGAGTACGGCCAGGTGTTTTACTAGTACGAGCCAGTGCTTTCTGGTTGGTCAGCGTATTTAATGCGCTGGATTTCCCTGCGTTGGAGCGGCCTGCGAAAGCAACCTCAATACCGGTATCAGAAGGTAAATGGCGAATGTCCGGTGCGCTAAGCACGAAGTGGGTCAGTTGATAATTCCAGTTTGTCAAAACGGTTGTCTCCCTCAGGATGAGCATTGTGGGGGATTATACCTGAACATGGGGAAAACGCCGTGTTTCTCGGTAAGGCTTACAGGATTACAGAAATCCGCCCGAGGTTTGTAAGACATTGACCATTCATATTGACAGACAACGCAGTGTTGTAGGATGCAGACATAATTAAAAGTTTTTACATAACATATAGTTATGGTTGTATCGTTTGATTGCATCACTGACTTAACTCAAATACTAATCTTGTGGAATCAAGCGCTAAGAGTAAAGTAAGCGGCACAGGCAAAGGATAGCCACAAAGGATAGCAACTCAGGATGAGGGTTCAGGATCGCCAGGATGGCGAAGAACCAGGAAAATGCCAGGAGGCAACGTCAGGAGACGTTTAAAAGGGACAAGGAATTACACGGAAGTTGTTTGCAAGGGAAAGACAGGGCGTCGAGTGCAAACAGGGATTGTGTGACCTATGAAGGGTCCAAAGACAAGAAAAAGGCGACAGGTTAACCTGCCGCCTTTTTTCTTTGCTTGCTTTCTGCTAGATTCCGCCGCAATTCTATACTGAATAAAAATGGCTCAAGATAATTTATTATGAAGCAACAAAACTCAGCAGCACCTGGCTCTAAACCTTCAAAAACTCGTCGCAAAACACGTGAAGAGATCGATCGCGAAGCTCGTGACCGTAAACGCGATAAAAAACACAGTGGGCATGCAGCGGGTAGCCGCGCAACAGGCGGCACCCAGGCAAAAAGTGGAAGTGGCAGTACTCAGGCTAAAGATCCGCGTATTGGCAGTAAAAAACCAATCGCCCTGGGCGTAACTGAAGTCCAGGTCAAAAAACCTAAACAGCACAAACCTAAAGTCGAGAAACCTATGCTAACACCACAGGCTGAACTGGATTTGCTGGAGAACGATGAGCGCCTGGATGCGCTGCTGGAACGTCTTGAAGAAGGTGAAACACTCAACGCAGAAGAGCAGGCTTGGGTTAACGCTAAACTTGACCGCATTGATGCGCTGATGGCAGAACTCGGCATCGCTTATGAAGATGACGAAGATGAAGAAGAAAAAGAGAAAGGCGATGATTTGATGCGTCTACTCAAAGGTACTGACTAACGGTCTACCTCAATGGGATTACCTGTTCTTATCGTGGTTATTCCGCTGGTGTGTTATCTGCTGTGGTTATTCGTTAAACTACGGCGGTTGTCGCGATTGCAAAAATCGTTGCGCCGTCAACGAATGCGGCATCACCGGAGGAAGTGAGAATGTCTGAGCAGTTAATCGATTGGGATCTGGCCCTGATCCAGAAATATAATTATTCAGGGCCGCGTTATACCTCTTATCCCACCGCGCTGGAGTTCTCTGAAGGCTTCGGTGAGGCGGCATTTCTTGAAGCGGTTGCTCGTTATCCTGAGCGCCCGCTATCGTTGTATATCCATATCCCTTTCTGCCACAAGCTTTGCTACTTCTGTGGCTGTAATAAAATCGTCACTCGCCAGACGCATAAGGCCGATCAATACCTTGATGCGCTGGAACAAGAGATAGCCCACCGTGCGCCGCTCTTTAAAGGCCGTCACGTCAGTCAGTTGCATTGGGGCGGTGGTACTCCAACTTATCTTAGTAAAGCGCAGATAAGCCGTCTGATGGGGCTTCTACGGGGTAATTTCCATTTCGATGAAGATGCCGAGCTTTCCATTGAAATCGATCCGCGTGAAATTGAGCTCGATGTGCTCGACCATTTGCGTCAGGAAGGGTTTACTCGCCTGAGCATGGGCGTGCAGGACTTCAACAAAGAAGTGCAGCGCCTGGTTAACCGTGAACAAGATGAAGAGTTTATCTTCGCGCTGATTCAGCGTGCTCGTGAACTTGGTTTCACCTCGACGAATATCGACCTCATTTACGGCCTGCCAAAACAGACCCCGGAAAGCTTTGCCTTTACGCTCAAGCGTGTTGCAGAACTGAGCCCGCACCGTTTAAGTGTCTTTAACTACGCGCACTTACCGACACTGTTTGCGGCGCAGCGCAAAATTAAAGACGAAGACTTACCGAGCGCTCAGCAAAAACTCGATATTCTGCAAGAAACCATTAGCTCGCTGACCGTTGCCGGATACCAATTTATTGGCATGGACCATTTCGCACGGCCAGATGACGAACTGGCGATTGCACAGCGTGAAGGTAAGTTGCACCGTAATTTCCAGGGCTACACCACTCAGGGCGATACAGACTTACTGGGGATGGGGGTTTCTGCCATAAGCATGATTGGCGACTGTTATGCGCAGAACCAGAAAGAGCTTAAAACCTATTATCAACAGGTAGATAGCCTGGGTGACGCGTTGTGGCGTGGCCTGGCGCTAACCCGTGATGACTGCATTCGCCGTGATGTTATTAAGGCGTTGATTTGTAACTTCCAGCTCAACTTTGCGGAAATCGAGCAGCTTTGGGATCTGAATTTTGCCGAGTACTTCGCAGAAGATCTGAAATTGTTGGCGCCACTGGCGAAAGATGGGCTGGTGGATATCAATCAAAAACACATTCAGGTTACAGCAAAAGGTCGTTTACTAATTCGTAATATCTGCATGTGTTTTGATAGTTACTTGCGCCAGAAAGCACGACTGCAACAATTCTCCCGCGTTATCTGATTGGTGTCGGATGGCGCAGGCTTATCCGACCTACAGATGATTTTTTTAACGTTATAGGGTGGTAATCCAGCGTCGTTCACCAGTAAATACCGGATGGCGCTGGATTATCACTCCTGGCTTTTCTATTCCATTCCCAACTCTTTGAGCTTACGCGTCAGGGTATTTCGCCCCCAGCCAAGTAAACGAGCCGCTTCCTGCTTGTGGCCTTGCGTATGACGCAGCGCCGTTGTTAGCAGTGTGCGCTCCATTTCTGGCTGAGCTTCAGAGAGTAGATTCTGATGACCGGAACGTAATGCGCGGTCTGCCCATTGCGCCAGTAGTGTCGCCCAACTGTCGGATTGAGAATGCGCCGGGCTATCGGGAATGGTTGTCTCGAATAACTCGGCAGGCAAATCCTGAATCAATACTTCCTGGCCGGCAGCCATGACGGTTAACCAGCGGCAGGTGTTTTCCAGTTGGCGCACGTTTCCGGGCCAGGCCAGACGCGTTAAGGCGTTTTCTGTTTCAGGATGAAGCAACTTTGCTTCCACACCCAATTCTTTGGCCGCATCTTGCAAGAAGTGGCGAGCCAGGCGCGGAATATCTTCACGGCGTTCGCGTAGTGGTGGCAGATGAACACGAATCACGTTCAGGCGATGGAATAAATCCTCACGGAATTTCCCTTCCTGCACGCGTAACTCAAGGTTCTGGTGTGTCGCGGCAATAATTCGCACATCAACTTTCACCGGCGCATAGCCCCCAACGCGGTAAAACTGCCCATCAGCTAACACGCGCAGCAAACGAGTTTGCACATCCAGCGGCATATCACCTATTTCATCGAGGAACAGCGTGCCGCCGTCGGCCTGCTCAAAACGGCCCTGGCGAATTTGATTAGCGCCGGTAAACGCGCCTTTCTCATGGCCGAACAGTTCAGACTCAATCAAATCCTTTGGGATTGCGGCCATGTTCAGCGCAATAAAAGGGGATTTCACGCGCGGGCTATGGCGGTGTAGAGCGTGTGCTACCAACTCTTTACCGGTACCAGACTCACCGTTAATCAATACACTTATTGATGAACGGGAGAGGCGGCCAATAATGCGAAACACATCCTGCATCGCTGGCGCTTCGCCGATAATATCGGTGGTTGGCCCGTTAACCTGCACATTGCGCGGCTGCTGCTGTTCCTGATAGTGACTGATGGCGCGCTCAACGAGTGCGACTGCTTCATCAATATCAAAAGGTTTTGGCAGGTAATCAAATGCACCTTGTTGATAGGCACTTACGGCAGCTTCAAGATCTGAGTGAGCCGTCATTATGATGACCGGTAACATCGGGTGGCGCTGTTTAATCTGCTTAAGCAGCGCCAGGCCATCCATGCCGGGCATGCGGATATCAGATAACAATACGTCCGGGGTCTTGGTTGCAAGAGCGTTCAGAACTTCATTGCCGCTCTCAAATGTGGTGCAGCTTAAACCCGCCCCTGTCAGTGCGCGTTCCAGCACCCAACGGATGGAGCTATCGTCATCAACGATCCAAACTATCCCTCGTTGCATAAAGACCTCTACTTACGAATAGGTAGGTAAACCGAAAACTCGGTATGACCTGGCCAACTGTTAAATTCGATTTTTCCCGAATGCTGATCGATCAAGTTGCGTGCAATAGAAAGACCTAAACCTGTCCCTCCCTCACGTCCGCTCACCATTGGGTAGAATAGTGTGTCCTGCAGATGGGCCGGAATACCCGGACCGTTGTCTTCAATATCAATACGTGCAGCCAGGCGATAGCGAGTGCCGTGCAGAGTAAGCTGAAAAGCGGTACGCGTACGTAACACTATCTCGCCCCCCTCACTGCCCAGCGCCTGAAGCGCGTTCCGCACAATATTCAGTAAAATCTGTTCAATTTGATCCGGGTCGTGCGCCAGTTCCGGCAAGCTTGGGTCGTAATCTCTTATCAGAGTGACATTCGCTGGCAACTCCATTGACACCAGTTTCATCACCCGCTCGGTGACTTTATGAATACTTTCTGTGACGTGCATGCCTGGTTGTTGCGGGCCTAAAAGCCTGTCGACCAGATTACGTAAGCGGTCGGCTTGCTCAATAATCACCTTGGTGTATTCAGTGAGCGATGGGTCCGGTAAGGCTTTAGCCAGAAGCTGTGCTGCACCGCGTAACCCGCCGAGAGGGTTTTTAATCTCGTGAGCCAGCCCACGGACTAAATCACGAGCGGCAATCTGCTGCGCTTGCTGTAACTGCTCCTGACTTAAACGACGTTGGTTATCCATCGGCGCCATTTCCATCAGGATGAAACCTTCTGGTAAACGTTGTGCAGTCAGGGAAAGAATATGGGAGCGGCTATCAATAACCAGTGTGACTTCGTTATCGGTAAAGCCCTGGCCTGCGGTCAGGCTTTCCTGCATCAAGCCAACATTTAGCGAAAAGTAACTCAACAGTTCTGGTAGCGGTGTGCCGTACAGCTTGCGCGAACTTTGTGCTAAAAGTTGCTGTGCCGCCGGGTTGGCGTAATGAACCGCCAGCTCGTCATCGACCAGTAAAATACTGTTGATTAAAGAATTCAGGATCTGCCCAGCATCGGGCAGTGTGCCGGTTGCCATACAGCAGTCTCCGATAATTTGCACTGTGATGGTGCATTATAGTTTCCTGGCGGCAAAAAACGTTGCTGCAACAGGTTATTTGTGGATAAAAAAGCCCATCAAAGGATGGGCCAAAAGTTTCCACGGCAACTAAATCTCCGCGTCTTTCACGTTGCTGCTGCGTTAGCTTCGCTCATTCACCCGAATCACTTACTTGAGTAAGCTCATCGGGATTCATTCTCTTGCCGGCTTGCTGCAACGCGAAATTCGCTGAGTTTTTATAGCGATTAAACGCTGTAGTACAGCTCAAACTCAACTGGGTGCGGAGTCATACGCACACGGTCGTTTTCTTCCATACGCAGTGCGATGTAAGCATCGATAGCTTCATCAGTGAACACGCCACCCGCAGTCAGGAACTCGCGGTCTTCGTTCAGGCAGCTCAGTGCTTCTTCCAGAGAGCCAGCAACTTGTGGGATCTCTTTCGCTTCTTCTGGCGGCAAGTCGTACAGGTTTTTGTCCATTGCTTCGCCCGGATGGATTTTGTTCTTGATACCATCAAGACCAGCCATCAGCAGTGCTGCGAAGCACAGGTATGGGTTAGCCGCTGGGTCCGGGAAACGCACTTCGATACGACGTGCTTTCGGAGACGCAACTACTGGGATACGGATTGAAGCAGAACGGTTAGCTGCAGAGTAAGCCAGCATTACTGGAGCTTCGTAACCCGGGACCAGACGCTTGTAGGAGTTGGTTGTTGGGTTAGCAAGGGCGTTGATAGCTTTAGCGTGTTTGATAACGCCGCCGATGTAATACAGCGCTTGCTCAGACAGGCCCGCATATTTGTCACCAGCGAACAGGTTTACACCGTTCTTAGCCAGGGACATATGGCAGTGCATACCAGAACCGTTATCGCCAAACATTGGTTTAGGCATAAAGGTCGCTGTTTTGCCGTAAGCATGGGCAACGTTGTGAACGACATATTTGTAGATCTGAATTTCATCTGCTTTTTTAGTCATGGTGTTGAAGCGGGTAGCCACTTCGTTCTGACCAGCAGTTGCAACTTCATGGTGGTGAGCTTCAACAACCAGGCCCATTTGCTCCATAGTCAGACACATTGCAGAACGCAGGTCCTGAGAGGAGTCAACCGGAGGAACTGGGAAGTAACCGCCTTTAACTGCAGGACGGTGGCCTTTGTTGCCGCCTTCGTATTTGGTGCCGGTGTTCCATGCGCCTTCGATATCATCGATAGCAACGTGAGAACCGGAAATAGAGCTACCGAAACGAACGTCGTCGAACAGGAAGAACTCTGGCTCTGGCCCGAACAGAACGGTATCGGCGATGCCAGTAGAACGCAGGTAGTCTTCAGCACGCTTGGAAATGGAGCGCGGGTCGCGGTCATAACCCTGCATAGTGCCTGGCTCAAGAATGTCGCAACGAATGATCAGCGTAGAATCAGCGAAGAACGGGTCAATGACAGCAGTAGAAGCATCTGGCATCAGAACCATGTCTGACTCGTTGATGCCTTTCCAGCCACCAATTGAAGAGCCATCAAACATTTTGCCTTCTTCGAAGAAGTCAGCAGTAACCTGATGAGCAGGGATAGTGACGTGCTGTTCTTTACCTTTGGTGTCAGTGAAGCGCAGATCAACAAACTTCACTTCGTGTTCATTCAGCATCGTCAAAACGTGTTCAGCGGACATACTTAACTCTCCCGGATTTGGTCATTGAATTGGCTTGTTGCCCTGAAATGATTAAAGCGAAATCTGTGCCAACTTTTAAATTACCCCAAAAAGGCGCTATCATGCGCACTATAGTGCAAAAGGGCTGCACCACGATGGATAGTTTGCACCAATGTAGTGCTTAAGTCTGAGATTTGAGCACCATATTGGTGCAATTTTCGTTGTGGCTCCCTTTTTTGCTCCGTGAAAGCGATCACAAACCATTACTTTTTACATTGTTTGTAAAAGTTCTTTGTGATCCTGTTATGTCCTTCGATTAATACGTGTACAATAACGCGCTATTTCTAATGCCTGAGGCAAAGTTGTGATCGAAAATCTGCGTAATATCGCCATCATCGCGCACGTTGACCATGGTAAAACTACCCTGGTTGATAAGCTGCTGCAGCAATCTGGTACTTTCAGTAACGAGCGTGCTGAAGCCACTGAACGCGTGATGGACTCCAACGATTTGGAGAAAGAGCGTGGGATTACCATCCTCGCTAAAAACACCGCTATCAAATGGAATGACTACCGTATCAACATCGTTGATACCCCTGGGCACGCCGACTTCGGTGGTGAAGTTGAACGTGTAATGTCCATGGTAGACTCCGTTCTGCTGGTCGTTGACGCAATGGATGGCCCAATGCCGCAGACGCGCTTCGTAACCAAAAAGGCATTTGCCCATGGTTTGAAGCCGATTGTTGTTATCAACAAAGTTGACCGTCCTGGCGCGCGTCCTGACTGGGTTGTTGATCAGGTCTTCGACCTGTTCGTAAACCTCGACGCAACCGACGAGCAGCTCGATTTCCCAATCATCTATGCATCAGCATTGATGGGTATCGCAGGTAACGATCACAGCGATATGGCGGAAGACATGACCCCGCTGTACCAGGCGATCGTTGACCACGTTAAAGCACCAGACGTTGACTCTGATGGTCCGTTCCAGATGCAAATCTCCCAGCTTGATTACAACAACTATGTTGGCGTTATCGGCATCGGTCGCATCAAACGCGGTAAAGTGAAGCCTAACCAGCAAATCACTATCATCGACAGCGAAGGTAAAACTCGTAACGGTAAAGTCGGTAAAGTACTGACTCACCTCGGTCTGGAGCGTATTGAATCCACCGAAGCTGAAGCCGGCGACATCATCGCGATTACCGGTCTGGGCGAGCTGAACATCTCCGACACCCTTTGCGATACGCAAAATGTTGAAGCGCTGCCAGCACTGTCTGTTGATGAACCAACTGTTACCATGTTCTTCAACGTCAACACCTCTCCGTTCTGTGGCAAAGAAGGTAAATATGTTACCTCTCGTCAGATCCTTGACCGCCTGAACAAAGAGCTGGTGCATAACGTGGCACTGCGTGTTGAAGAAACCGAAGATGCGGATGCATTCCGTGTATCCGGTCGTGGCGAACTGCACCTGTCCGTGCTTATCGAAAACATGCGTCGTGAAGGCTTCGAACTGGCTGTGTCCCGTCCGAAAGTAATCAACCGTATGATCGATGGTCGTATGCAAGAGCCATTCGAAAACGTGACTCTGGATATCGAAGAACAGCACCAGGGTTCTGTAATGCAGGCGATGGGTGAGCGTAAGGGCGATGTCAAAGACATGATCCCTGACGGCAAAGGCCGTATCCGTCTGGATTACCTGATCCCAGCACGTGGCCTGATCGGCTTCCGTACTGAGTTCATGACCATGACTTCTGGTACTGGTCTGCTGTACTCCACATTCAGCCATTACGACGACGTGAAACCAGGCGAAATCGGCCAGCGTCAGAACGGCGTGCTGATCTCTAACGGCCAGGGTAAAGCGGTTGCGTTTGCTCTGTTCGGTCTGCAGGACCGCGGTAAGTTGTTCCTGGGTCACGGTGCAGAAGTTTACGAAGGCCAGATCATCGGTATTCACAGTCGTTCTAACGACCTGACTGTAAACTGCCTGACCGGTAAGAAACTGACCAACATGCGTGCGTCCGGTACTGATGAAGCAACGACTCTGGTTCCTGCATTGAAGATGTCTCTGGAGCAAGCTCTGGAATTCATCGATGATGACGAACTGGTAGAAGTGACTCCGACTTCCGTACGTATTCGTAAGCGTCACCTGACTGAAAACGACCGCAAACGTGCGGGTCGTGGTAGCAAAGAAGCGTAAGTTTCTTTCCTGCAAAGCATTGAAGCCCTGCCTGTTTAGGCGGGGCTTTTTTTTGCTTAATAACTCGCAGAACCCGGATCACTTTTTTATCAGCGATAGTCAAAGCTACCCTTTACCGCTACAGTTATTTGTCCATGCGCAAAGGAGAGGCTTATGTTGTATATCTTTGATTTAGGCAACGTCATTGTTGATATCGACTTCAACCGCGTGATGGGGGTTTGGAGTGATTACAGCCGCGTGCCACTGGCGAATTTGCAAAAAAGCTTTGTAATGGGCGAGGCGTTTCAACGCCACGAGCGGGGGCAAATTAGCGACGAAGAATTTGCTGCTGCGGTATGCGAAGAAATGGGAATGGCGTTGAGCTTTGATCAGTTTTCCGCCGGCTGGCAGGCTATCTTTGTTGCCTTACGCCCAGAAGTGATTGCCATCATGAACAAGCTGCGTGAGCAGGGACATCGTGTCGTTGTGCTCTCTAACACCAACCGTTTACACACTTATTTCTGGCCCGGTGAATATCCTGAAATTGCCCAGGCGGCAGATAAAATCTATCTGTCCCAGGAAATGGGGATGCGCAAGCCCGACGCTGAGATCTATCAAAAACTCCTCGAAACAGAAGGTTTTTCAGCGAGTGAGGCGGTCTTTTTTGACGACAACGCCGATAATATTAAGGGAGCCCAACAGTTGGGCATCACCAGCATTTTGGTGACTGGAAAAGATACGATACCTGGATATTTCGCCAAAAACCTATGATAAAAGACGTTCACCGCAAAACGAGCAAGCACCTCAGGCCATGTATCGCCTGGGGTAAATTGCTCTGGCATCGGATTGACCAGGATAATATGACCACGCTTGCAGGTAATCTTGCTTACGTGTCATTGCTCTCACTGGTGCCTTTGGTTGCGGTAGTGTTTGCGCTATTTGCAGCGTTTCCGATGTTTGCCGACGTTAGCATTCAACTCCGGCATTTTGTCTTCTCAAATTTTCTGCCCGCGACGGGCGATATCATCCAGCGCTATATCGAACAGTTTGTTGCTAACTCCAACAAGATGACTGCTGTAGGGGCCTGTGGTCTTATCGTTACCGCACTGCTGCTGATGTATGCCGTGGATAGCGCACTAAATACTATCTGGCGTAGTACGCGAACCAGGCCAAAAATTTACTCATTTGCTGTCTACTGGATGATTTTGACGCTAGGGCCGCTGCTGGCTGGTGCGAGCCTGGCGATAAGTTCGTATCTACTTTCACTGCGCTGGGTAACGGGCTTAAACAGCACGATTGATATTGTATTGCGTATCTTTCCATTGCTGCTTTCCTGGCTGTCATTCTGGATGTTGTACAGCATCGTTCCAACCACCCGAGTTCCGGTGCGAGATGCTCTGATTGGCTCGCTGGTAGCCGCTCTTTTGTTTGAGCTTGGGAAGAAAGGTTTTGCCCTCTACATCACTATGTTTCCTTCTTACCAATTGATTTACGGCGTGTTAGCTGTGATCCCCATTTTATTTGTCTGGGTTTATTGGACCTGGTGTATCGTGTTGCTCGGCGCCGAAATTACTGTCACTCTCGGGGATTACCGCAAACTCCGTGTCGAAGCACAGCAGGAAGAATTGGAAGAACCATGATTGCATTAATACAGCGTGTCACCCACGCTTGCGTCACCGTGGACGGTGTCGTTACGGGTGAAATTGGCCCGGGACTTTTAGTGTTATTGGGTGTCGAAAAAGAAGATAACGAACAGAAAGCGAATCGCCTTTGTGAACGGGTTTTGGGTTACCGCATTTTTGGCGATGAAAACGACAAAATGAATCTGAACGTGCAGCAGGCAGGTGGCAGCGTGCTGGTGGTGTCGCAGTTTACCCTCGCCGCTGATACCGAACGCGGTATGCGCCCAAGTTTTTCTTGTGGTGCGGCACCTCAGCTTGCTGAAGAGTTATATGAATACTTTGTTCAACGCTGTCGACAGCAGGGCATTGTTGCCGAAACAGGGCGCTTTGCTGCCGACATGAAAGTCAGCCTGACCAATGATGGCCCGGTGACGTTTTGGTTACAGGTCTGAATTCGCAGCCTTTACGGTCCCGCGTAACAAGAGAGAGTACATGTATGTATCACCTTCGCGTACCGCAAACCGAAGAAGAGCTTGAGCTCTATTACCAGTTTCGCTGGGAGATGCTACGTAAGCCGTTGCATCAACCCAAAGGCTCCGAACGCGATGCCTGGGATGCCTTAGCTCATCACCAAATGGTGGTGGATGAAGAGGGCAACCCGGTTGCAATTGGCCGTTTGTACATCAATGCTGATAACGAAGCAGCGATCCGTTTTATGGCCGTTCATCCTTCGGTGCAGGATAAAGGCTTGGGTACGCTGGTGGCGATGACCCTTGAATCTGTTGCGCGCCAGGAAGGGGTTAAACGTGTGGTATGTAGCGCACGTGAAGATGCCGTCGAGTTTTTTGCCAAGCTCGGTTTTGAGAACCAGGGTGAAATCACCACCCCTTCCACTACCCCTATTCGTCACTTTTTAATGATTAAACCGGTCGCCTCGCTCGATGATATTCTCCATCGCGCAGACTGGTGTGGGCAGTTACAACAGGCGTGGTACGAACACATTCCGCTTAGCGAGAAGATGGGCGTGCGCATCCTGCAATATACCGGGCAGAAATTCATCACGACGATGCCGGAAGCGGGCAATCAAAATCCTCACCAGACGTTATTCGCAGGCAGCCTGTTTTCACTGGCAACGCTCACCGGCTGGGGGCTGATTTGGTTGATGCTGCGTGAGCGTCACCTGGGCGGCACGATTATTCTTGCCGATGCGCATATTCGATATAGCAGCCCGATCACCGGAAGGCCGGGAGCGATTGCGGACTTAGGCTCGTTGAGCGGTGATCTGGACCGTCTGGCGCGTGGCCGTAAAGCTCGTGTTGCACTGCAAGTTGAGCTCTACGGTGATGATAAGCAAGGCGCTGTTTTTGAAGGTGTGTATCTGGTGTTGCCAGCTAAACCTTTTGGGCCGCTTGAAGAAGGCGGCAATGAAGAAGAATAGTTGAAGTAACAGCCCGGCGCTTATGCGCCGGGTACTTCCCCATTCTGCATGGTTTGCTGTACTTGTTTTCCGTCGGCGCTTGTCGCCTGTAATGTTCCATTCACCGTGGGTTTCAGTGGTGTTTGAGCTGCAAGGTTACCGGTCACTGAAAGCTGCAAATTGCCGTTGCCTTCCAGCGGCAAGGCAGGCCATCCCCATTGTTGCAACATGTTGACTGGTATCGAGCGCCCGCGCAGATTCATTGCTGCATTGCGTTGCGGAGCTTGTGAGATAGCGCCAGTTGCTTCCAGCATCCCTTCACCCGCAAAAGCACTCAGTTCGGTAATAGATATCTGGCTGTCGGTAGCATTCAATGAAATGGATGGGCGGCGAACATCCACACGGTTAAACGTGGCGGCCGCGGCGTTCAGCGTGGCGTTACCACTCCATATTCCCCACTGGCTATTGCGCACCACTTCGAGATTGTTCGCCGTGCCATCTAAGGCGGTGAGCTGGAACGGGAAGGCGGGATCAATATCGATGATCAAATTACGGTTTGCCGAAAGCTTTTTAATCGTGACTGAATTCAGCCATTCCGGTAAAGGCTCTATCCAACGGGTTTTCCAGTCAGCAGGCAGTGTGTATTCAAGTCCGGCAAAAACCAACTCATCAAGTGCCAGTTTTTTTTCATTGCGCAGCCATACGCCAGAGGTGCGAACCATGCCTCTTTCCCAGCGGGAAGTGAACTGACGTATCACTGCGGTTTGCGGGTTAAAATCGATATTTACGATCGGGTCATTTAGCTGCAGCGCACCAATAATAAAATCACTGGCATTCATCGATAAACGCCCGTCATCGCTTTGCCAGCCACCTTTTGCCAGCGTCAGGTTGCGCAAACTTAGATCTAAATCGGTTATCGCCCAATCTTTGCCTTCCATACGCGCATCTGTCACCTCGAGGCTATCGATTTTCAATGAAGGGACAGAGCCAAGAGGGGCCAGGAAATCGGTAATGGATTTATTAGTTTGTAGGCGGATATCGTTGAGCCGTAAGCTGCCAATCTGCCATGAGCCATCGGCAAGACGGTTGGCATTACCGGTGAGTGAGCCACGCGCAATGTCTGCACCGATAGTTGAGAGCGTCACCTGTTCGTTATTAATCGCACCTTGCAACAAGACGTTGGTAGCTGGCACTCCGTTAAGTGTCATGGAACCGGCGCTAAATTGAATATCAGCAGTATTACCCAGCACCTTACCTTGCTGTGGCTGCCAGGGTTTTACGCCCCCGTTGACGCGTTGAGCGTGCAGGTCCCACCCAGTATTTGGGCTATTGATTGCCATATCGCTCAATTGCAGCATATCGGACTGGAAGGGTAGCGGGGCAGCATTGGGGCTGATATTTAGCGTTCCGTTTTGCAGCACAATCGCATCGACGTGCAAAGGCTGCGAAAACTGACGTGAGCTCAGACCAATATCGATATTTTGCGCCACCAGTGTTGCTGGCTGGCCTTTGCGGCCGAAAGTGACGTTTTTCAGCGTGACATGAGTGGGCGATGCCCACTGGTGGTCGATCACTTCAAAAGAGAAATTGTAATCACTCTTTTCGTTGACCCAACTACTGATCTGGGATGCTCCCCAACGAGTTTGAAGTAATAAATAAGCGGCTATGAGTGCCACTATTATGACAACCAATAAAGCTATGATCAGCTTTCCTAGAAATTTCATTGTCTTCCATCCCATGAAGTTTCGGTAAGGGTGTTATGCCCCATTTACCGTTATAGCTCAAGGATGGGATTGTCAGGAGGGGTAACACGCGCTGGCGCGAACAAATCACCAGCGCGTGAAGTACATCAATTTTTCTCAGGCGGGAAAATCAGGTTTAACACGATGGCGGTGATACCACCGGCAGCAATGCCAGATGAGAGCAAGGTTTTAAGCCAGTCAGGAGCGAACTGGAGAATCAGCGGCTGTTGAGAAACACCCATACCGACCGCCAGTGACAGCGCAATAATCATAATCGCACGACGATTCAGCGGCTCGCGGGAGACAATACGCACACCGGATGCAGCGATTGTGCCGAACATCACAATAGTTGCGCCACCTAAAACTGGCTCAGGAATGTGTTGTACAAACCCACTGACTGCCGGGAACAGACCCAACACAATCAGCATCAGTGCGACGACAAATCCAACATAACGGCTGGCAACACCCGTAAGCTGAATAACGCCATTGTTCTGGCCAAAGCAAGAGTTAGGGAAGGTGTTGAATACGGCTGAAACACAAGAGTTCAGGCCATTAGCCAACACGCCACCTTTCAGGCGCTTCATATAGAGTGGTCCGGAAACTGGCTGCTCGGACACGTCGGAAGTTGCTGTGATATCACCGATGGTCTCCAGTGAGGTCACCATAAACACCAGCATCAGTGGGATAAGCAGATTCCAGTCGATACCCAACCCGTAGTAAAGCGGCGTTGGTACCATAATTAAATCTGTATTGGTTGATGGTGCAACATCTGGCAGCATGCCCATCGCCCAGGCAAGTGCATAACCCACAGCCATTGCGATAACCAGAGAAGCTACACGCAAGTAGGCGTTACGTTGGCGGTTTAGCAAAATGATGACTAACAGCACCGCACCGGCCAGTAGCAGATTTTTTGGTGCACCAAATGTATGGTCACTCATTGCACCATAGCCACCACCAATAGATGTCAGGCCAACCTGAATTAAGGAAAGACCAATAATCATCACAACTACGCCGGAAACCAGCGGCGTGATAATGCGGCGAGCAAGGTGCAGGAAGCGCGATATCAGCATCTCGGTGCAACTTGCGAGCATTAACGTGCCAAAAAGTGCAGCCATCATTGTCGGAACATCAGCCCCACCATTCTTCAATGCCATACCACCCATAATCAGCGGTGCCACAAAGTTAAAACTGGTGCCTTGAATAGACAGAAGCCCAGAGCCTACCGGGCCCCAGGCTTTAATCTGGATAATTGATGCCACACCTGATGCAAACAGGGACATACTGATAATGTGTTGGGTATCTTCAGCTGGAAGTCCCAGAGCCTGGCAAATCAACATCGCAGGCGTGATTACCGCAACAAACATTGCTAATAAATGCTGACCAGCAGCGAATAGAGTTTGTGGGAGAGGCGGGCGGTCCTCGAGGCGGTAAATCAATTCACTGGAACGAGCGTGGGCAATCGGTTGCGCATCTTCAGACTCAACAGCATTAACAGACATTAGAAATTATCCCCTGCCGAAAAAACGGTGATTTTAGCGGACTGAAGGCTAAAAGCAAACGTTTGCCAAGGGTGTTTCCTAAGATAAAAAGTGTATATGCCGAGCTTTTTATATAACTTTCGACTGTTTTTTGGTTAAAATCCAGCTGCTGACTTTTCTAGAACCTGAAATTCCAGTGAAGGATAAATTAAAAGCGTCTGTGAGAAATATGCGCAAACAGGAGCACTTCTATGTTTTATCTCGACACCCTTTCTACCCTTGTTGCTGCGACTCTCGTGTTGTTACTGGGCCGAAAAATGGTCCACACCATACCGCTATTAAAAAAATACACTATCCCTGAACCGGTAGCGGGTGGGCTATTAATCGCCCTTGCCTTGCTGGTACTCAAAAAGAGCGTCGGCTGGGAATTTGAATTTGATATGAGCCTCAAAGACCCTTTGATGCTCGCCTTCTTTGCCACCATCGGCCTTAACGCCAACCTTTCCAGCCTGCGTGCGGGCGGCAAAGTTGTCGGTATTTTCCTGATTGTGGTTGTTGGTTTGCTGGTCATGCAAAACGCCATTGGTATTGGTATGGCGAGTCTGTTAGGCCTTGATCCATTAATGGGTTTACTGGCGGGGTCTATTACGTTATCTGGTGGGCATGGTACAGGGGCCGCCTGGAGTAAATTGTTTACCGAGCGTTATGGTTTCCAGAATGCCACTGAAGTGGCGATGGCTTGCGCAACATTTGGCCTGGTGCTGGGTGGTTTAATTGGCGGGCCGGTGGCGCGTTATCTGGTCAAACACTCGTCCACACCGAACGGCACACCTGAAGATAGCATTGACCCAACCGCTTTCGAAAAACCTGCGGTAGGGCGCATGATTACCTCTATGGTAATGATTGAAACCATCGCGATGATTGCCATCTGCCTGACAGCAGGTAAATTTGTGGCGCATTTTATTCAGGGCACTAGCTTTGAATTACCGACTTTCGTTTGTGTGCTTTTTGTCGGGGTTATTCTTAGTAATTCGCTCTCGTTGCTGGGCTTTTATCGCGTCTTTGAGCGTGCGGTTTCGGTGTTGGGCAACGTGAGCTTATCGTTGTTCCTGGCCATGGCACTGATGAGCCTGAAACTGTGGGAATTGGCATCTCTGGCGTTGCCTATGCTTGCGATTCTGACGGTGCAAACCATCTTTATGGCACTGTATGCGATCTTTGTAACTTATCGCTTGATGGGGAAAAACTATGATGCGGCAGTGCTTGCTGCGGGGCATTGTGGTTTTGGACTGGGTGCTACGCCTACGGCAATCGCTAATATGCAGGCAATCACCGAGCGTTTTGGCCCATCGCACATGGCGTTCCTGGTTGTTCCAATGGTCGGTGCGTTCTTTATTGATATCGTTAACGCGCTGGTGATCAAAATGTATCTGATGCTGCCAATCTTCGGCTAAGTCATCAGGCGTTTGAATAACGTTCCGTTTCAGGCATCCAGCGTTCAATGAGCGCGGTTGCCTGTTCCGGATAGCGTTCATGGATATGGCGTGCAAGGCGCTGTACTTCCGGGATCATCGCCTGGTCGCGTAGCAAATCAGCCACTTTAAACTCGGCATTGCCCGTCTGGCGTGTGCCGAGTAATTCCCCCGGACCACGAATTTCTAAATCTTTCTGAGCAATCACGAAGCCATCATTGCTATCGCGCAGTACCTGTAAACGCAGCTGTGCGGTTTTCGACAGTGGCGACTTGTAAAGCAACACACAGTGAGATGCAACCGCACCACGACCCACACGCCCACGTAGCTGGTGGAGCTGCGCAAGCCCCAGACGCTCAGGGTTTTCGATAATCATCAGGCTGGCATTCGGTACATCAACACCAACCTCTATGACAGTTGTCGCAACCAGCAGATGAATTGAGCCTTCTTTGAAAGCCTGCATCACCGCCTGCTTCTCCTGCGGCTTCATACGGCCATGAACCAGGCCGACGTTCAGATTCGGCAGGGCGATTTTTAGCTCATCCCACGTGACTTCCGCGGCCTGGGCTTCGAGTAGCTCTGATTCTTCAATTAACGTACAAACCCAGTACGCCTGGCGTCCTTCATCACTGCAAGCTCCGCGCACCCGATCGATAATATCGTTGCGGCGTGAGTCTGGAATCGCGACGGTTGTTACCGGTGTACGGCCCGGTGGGAGTTCATCGATCGTAGATGTGTCTAAATCGGCATAAGCCGTCATCGCCAGCGTGCGCGGAATAGGTGTAGCAGTCATGATTAGCTGATGTGGGTGAAAGCCCTGAATCTGGCCCTTTTCCCACAATGCCAGGCGTTGATGAACACCAAAGCGGTGTTGCTCATCAATGATAACCAGTGCAAGTTGTGAAAACTGCACCTGTTCCTGGAAGATCGCGTGCGTTCCCACCACCATTGATACCTGACCGCTGGCGATCGCATCCTGTTGAGCAATTCGCGCTTTGCCTTTTTGCTTACCTGCAAGCCAGCCAACCTCAATACCCAATGGTGCAAACCATTGGCGGAAGTTATTAGCGTGCTGTTCTGCGAGTAATTCCGTTGGGGCCATCAGACCCACCTGCTTGCCGTGTGCGATTGCCCGTAATGCTGCAAGTGCCGCAACCAGCGTTTTACCCGAGCCCACATCACCTTGCACAAGGCGCATCATCGGCACATCCAGCGCCATATCGTGTTCGATTTCCGCCACGACACGCTCTTGTGCACCGGTCGGCTTAAACGGAAGGGCAGCCAACAGGCGGTTTTTTAATTCGTCATGATTATGCAAAGGCAGCGCGTGATAACGCTGCGCACCTGCGCGTAGCGCAAGCATGCTCAGATTATGTGCCAACAACTCTTCAAGAATTAAGCGCTGTTGAGCAGGGTGTTTTCCCGTCTCCAGATCGGCTAACTGCATGGTTGGTGGCGGGCGATGTAGTGTGCGCAATGCTTCTGGCAGGCTCATCATTCCCTTGCTCAAATCAGCCGGGAGCAATTCAGAAATGGCGCAGGTATCGAGCAATTCAAGGGCCTGATCGGTCAGCTTGCGCAATGTAGCCTGGCGGATACCTTCCGTTGTGGGGTAAACCGGCGTCAGCGTTTCTTGTAGTTCTGGTGTGCTGAGATCGCCCTGAATACGGTATTCCGGGTGAATCATTTCCGCGCCGTGCGTCCCGCGTTTTGCTTCGCCATAGGCAAGCACGCGTTTGCCGGTTGCGAGACTGTTTTTCATTGCCGCGTTGAAGTTGAAAAACCGCATCGTCAGGATGCCTGTACCATCAGTAATCTGGCAGGTCATCATACGGCGGCGGCCAAAACTGATATTACAGTTCAGCACTTCGCCTTCTACCGTGGCGTATACGCCGGGTATCAGGTCGTTAATAGGGTAGAGATGGGTACGGTCTTCATAGCGAAGCGGCAGGTGAAGCAGAAGATCCTGAATGGTATACAGGCCAATTTTGGCCAGTTTGCCGCTCTGGCTGGCACCCACTCCGGCAAGCGTGCTTAACGGTATGGCATCCAGCAAACGGCCTTTCATTCGGCTACTCCGCAGATTGCATGGTGGCCCACCATGCGGCATCAGCTTCTATTTCACCTTGCTGATTCACATGTGGGTAAGGCAAACCTTTACGGCGGGAGACTCGCGCCAGTACAGGGTAGCCGCCTTCAAACAGCAGGCGCTGTTGTTCAGACTCTGGTAGGGTGCTGTTTTCGCGCTGATACATACCGGCATTCTGGCGCTGGCGCTGTGCCTCATAAAGAATGAGTGCGGAAGCCACGGACACATTGAGCGATTGCACCATCCCGATCATCGGAATAATGATGTCCTGGTCTGCCAACGCTAACGCTTCCTGAGTAATCCCTGTTTTTTCCTGCCCCATCAAAATGCAGGTTGGGCGGGTGTAATCAATTTCGCGGAAATCGACGGCTTTATCAGAAAGGTTGGTGGCGAGAATTTGCATCCCGCTGCTTTTTAGATGGGTAACTGCATCGCCAATATCGCGGTGCGTTTTAACTTCAACCCAGGAGTTACTTCCGGCAGCAGAAGAGGCCATGGTGCGCATTCGGTTACCCGGCCAGACTGCGTGAACTTCATGTACACCCACGGCATCTGCGGTGCGAATAATCGCCGAGACGTTATGAGGTTTATGGACTTGCTCCATGCAGACGGTCAGGTCAGGCTGACGCCTGGCGAGCATCTCGCAAATACGCGCATAACGTTGAGGATTCATAACACTAGTTTCGGTTGCGGGTAACTTTGATCACATCCGGCATCACGCGGATTTTGCGCATAATATTAGCCAGATGAACACGATCGCGGGCAGACATACGGATAAACGCGCTATAGACGCGACCATCTTTTTCTTCGGTATTCAGGCTGTGGATATTTGAGCCTGCTGTGTTGATAGCAGCCGTCAGATTTGCCAGTGCACCCTGATGGTTGAACATATCCACTTTGATTTCAGTGAGGAACTCTTGCTCAGTTTCCTTATCCCATTCAACCGCCATAAACTTCTCGGCTTCTTTCTGATAGCCACGAATATTACGGCAAGACTCATGGTGGATAACCAATCCTTTACCAGGGCTGACGTGGGCAACAATCGGATCGCCAGGAATTGGGCGGCAACACTTAGCAAAAGTAATCAGCACGCCGTCTGCACCTTTGATAGGCAGATGGCTATGCGGTAGAGCATTCGCCTGCAAAGACGCCTGGGATTCGCCTTGCAGATTTTTCGCGACAACCACGCTCATGGCGTTACCCAAGCCAATTTCAGCCAGCAAATCATCAAGCGTGGCGAGCTTCATGCGCTCAAGCTCACGTTGAATATTTTCCGGCGGAACTTCGGCAAGCTTGCGGCTACCACCTAACGCATGGTTAAGCAGGCGGCGCCCGAGGCTAACAGAGTCATCACGCTTAAGGTTTTTCAGCATCTGGCGGATTTTAGCGCGCGCTTTGGAGCTTACGACAAAATTCAGCCACGCGGCGTTAGGGCGAGCGCCTGGTGCGGTAATGATTTCGATTGTCTGGCCGCTGCTAAGAGACTGAGACAGCGGATAGGGTTGTCTGTCGACACGAGCACCAACGCAGGCATGGCCAATGTCGGTATGTACGGCATAGGCAAAATCGACAGGTGTCGCACCAGCAGGCAATTCGACAATGCGCCCTTCGGGGGTGAAAACGTAAATCTCATCCGGGAACAGATCGGATTTCACGCTCTCGATAAATTCAAATGAGCTACCGGCACTTTGCTGAAGTTCCAGCAAGCTTTGCATCCAGCGTTGGGCACGGATTTGCGCGGTCGTGCTACTTTCACCTTGCTCTTTATAAGCCCAGTGAGCGGCAACACCCATTTCAGCCATTTGGTCCATATCTTCGGTACGGATTTGCACTTCAACCGGTACACCGTGTGGGCCAATCATTGAAGTATGTAGGGACTGATATCCGTTCGCTTTTGGAATGGCGATATAGTCCTTAACCCGGCCAGGACGTGGCTTATAGAGGCTATGCATCTGCCCAAGAACGCGGTAACAGGTATCCATGTCGTGAACAATTACGCGGAAGGCGTAAATATCCATAATCGAGTGGAAACGCTGCTCTTTGAGCGTCATTTTGCAGTAAATGGAATAAAGGTGTTTTTCGCGACCACTGACGCGACAAGGAATGCCTGCTTCTTGCAAACGACCATCGATTTCAGAGAGGATTTTTTGAATCATCTCTTTGCGGTTACCACGCGCCGCTTTAACCACTTCTTTAATGACGCGGTAACGGTTCGGGTAAAGCGCTTCAAAGCCCAGCTCTTCCAGCTCGGTTTTCAGATGATGAATACCAAGACGGTGTGCCAGAGGGCTATAAATTTCGAGGGTTTCGCGAGCAATGCGGCGACGCTTGTCAGGGCGCAAAGCCCCGAGAGTGCGCATATTATGCGTACGGTCGGCGAGTTTGATCAGAATGACGCGGATGTCTTGCACCATCGCCATGATCATTTTGCGGAAGTTTTCAGCCTGAGCTTCTTTCTTATCGCGGAATTTCAGTTTGTCGAGCTTAGATACCCCTTCCACCAGTTCGGCAACGCTTTTGCCAAACAGTTGTTCCATATCCTGGTAGGTGGCAGGGGTGTCTTCGATCACATCATGCAGTAGTGCAGCCATCAGTGTTTCATAGTCGAGTTTCATCTCGGCCAGAATGCAGGCTACAGCTACAGGATGGGTGATATAGGGTTCACCGCTTGAACGTGCTTGTCCCTCGTGAGCATCACGCGCAACAAGGTATGCTTGCCGAAGTCGCTTAATCTGCTCCTCGGGCAAGTATGGTTGAATCAGTTGATTCAGGCTTTCAAACAGATACAAGGGCTACCCGCAGGCTAATTAACGACGACCTTCAGCAATAGCGGTAACAGCCTGCAGTTCTGCGGCTTCCTGCTCTTGCTGTTCCTGGCGATCACGAACATCGAGAATCTGGTTGGTGATCAACCCTTCTTCGATTTCGCGCAGAGCGATTACAGTCGTTTTATCGTTTTCTTCAGGCACTAGTGGATCTTTACCACCAGTTTGCATCTGACGAGCGCGACGTGCGGCGACCAGAACCAGGTCAAAACGGTTACCAATTTTCTCAACAGCGTCCTGAACAGTTACGCGTGCCATAATTAAAATGCTCCACAGATGAAGAAATGACTGGGCATGATACTGAAACTAGGCTCAGTCTGCCAATAGTTTGCTGATTAAAGCGTCATGTCGCGCTTTTTGGCGACCCATTCGTAGACGCTCGGCACGAATGATAATTTTTAAATCTGACAGTGCGGTGTCAAAATCGTCATTGACGATTAAATAGTCATATTCAGCGTAATGGCTCATTTCTGCAACAGCCTGCTCCATTCGCTTCGTAATAACTTCTTCACTGTCTTGCCCACGGCCACGTAAGCGACGGTCTAACTCGTCTTTCGACGGCGGCAGAATAAAAATACTGCGAGCTTGCGGCATTTTCTCACGAATCTGCTTAGCTCCTTGCCAGTCGATATCCAGAAAAACATCTACACCTGTCGCCAAAACTTGCTCAATGGCATGGCGTGAAGTGCCGTAATAATTACCAAACACTTCCGCGTGTTCAAGGAATGCGTCTTCAGCAATCATCTGCTTAAACTCTTCCTTTTCTACAAAGAAATAGTGCTCGCCATGTTTCTCTCCCGGACGAATACCACGGGTGGTATGGGAGATAGAAACTTGCGTGTCATACAGCGGTTGTGTCTTTAACAAAGCCTGGATGAGGCTGGATTTCCCCGCGCCACTTGGGGCGGAAACGATATAAAGCGTGCCTTGAGCCATGAGTTCTAACTTATTCGGTAAGCATAAAAAGAAGTGCGTATACGGGCCTATTATACACGCCGTCTACGTGTCACGGAGAATTTGTCGTGTTCCTTGGCAATATTTCTGCCATTTTGCGCAAGGATTTCCAAAAAACATGCCGTATTACTGCAACACATTAAAAACCCCTGAAAGCTCCTCGCATCCTTTTTAAAACCCAATCGCACAGCGTGTTTCTTAGCGTTATATCTCTCTTTGCTTCTACACGGAGGGTCATATGAGGTGGATAACAAAGTTTATCGGAGTTCTGGGGTTGTTTAGCGCAATGGCGTCAGCATCATGCCCGGTCTGGTCATCTGAGCAAGCTCAACAGGAGATGGCGGCATTGAAAGAAAAGCTTGGGGAATGGGATCAAGCCTATTATCAGCAAGGCGTCAGTATCGTCACTGATGCTACGTACGATGGCCTACTCAGGCAGTTCAATAATTGGCAGCGGTGTTTTAGCCCGGCAGAAGAACCTCAACAGCCTGGGCTATTCACACAGGGTAAAGCGCTTCATCCCGTTGCCCATACTGGCGTTAAAAAACTCCCCGACAGAGCAGCCGTTGCAACATGGGTAAAGGGGAAAACCGATCTTTGGGTACAACCGAAAGTTGATGGTGTGGCGGTGACATTGGTTTATAACCAAGGCCAGCTCGTTCAACTTCTGAGCCGGGGTGATGGTGAAAAAGGGCAGGATTGGACAACAAAAGCCAAAATGATTCCTGACATCCCTAAAACCCTGACTGGCCCACTTGCCAATAGTGTGCTTCACGGTGAGATCTTCTGGAAAAGGGATAATCATGTACAGAAAACAATGGGTAGCATTAACGCCCGGGGAAAAGCCGCAGGCGCTATGATGCGCAAGGGGGACAATGCTTTACTCAACGAGTTGGGGATCTTTATATGGGCCTGGCCAGACGGTCCCATCCAAATGAACCAGAAAATGAACGTGCTTGCTCAGGCCGGTTTTCCGCTGACTAAAACCTGGTCAAAGTCCGTTAATTCTATAGATGAGATATCGAAGCAACGCGAGTCATGGTTTACGACCCCATTACCCTTTGTGACAGATGGCGTGGTTGTTCGAGAGGGGGGTGAACCTGCTGGAAAGCTCTGGGCTCCGGGACAGGCTGGATGGGTGGTTGCATGGAAATATCCGCCGTTACAGCAAATTGCTGAAGTTAAAAGCGTTCAGTTTACTGTGGGGCGTACGGGCAAAGTCTCCGTTGTACTTAATCTGCATCCTTTACAGATTGATGATAAACAGGTTAAACGAGTAAACATCGGTTCAGTTAGAAAATGGCAGGCGTTGGATATTGCCGCAGGTGATCAGGTAATGGTGAGCCTTGCCGGGCAGGGAATTCCTCGTTTTGACGAGGTTGTGTGGCGCATTAATCCACGGAATAAACCACAACCTCCATCCGAAAAAAAGACCACAACACTGAGCTGCCTCTATTTTGAGAGTTGGTGCAGCGAGCAGTTTATCGCTCGTCTTACGTGGTTAAGCTCCCCGGAAATACTGAATATCAACGGAGTTAGTGTACGTTCGTGGCAGCAGCTCCAACAAAACCTCAACCTGGAACATATCTTTTCCTGGTTGGCAGTCACTCAGGAAGATTTGTCTAAGATGAGTGATACGTCTGTGGCAAGAATTGCACATCTGTGGCAGCAATTCTTGCAAGCCCGGCAGCAACCCTTCAGGCAATGGCTTCTGGCATTTGGTTTGCCGCTACCAAGGACGGTACTCTCCATAATGCCCGATTCGCAATGGTCACATTTGGTTGCCAGAGATGAGCTTAGTTGGCAAAAGCTGCCGGGAGTAGGTTCTATAAGAGCAAAAAAGCTGGTGGAGTTTGTCAATAATCCCCAAATAGCTGCACTAGCGGCTTTTCTGGCACAGCAAGGAATTCGGGGATTTATTGATCAGTGATCTGCATGTTTGTAGTGGAATACTGGCAATCCAAGGCGCAGACGTAATGCCAGCAAACGTGTAGTGAATCCGAAGATAAGTGTGGAAATGATCACCACATCCTGGTTCGAAACATAGTGCTGCAAAACGATATAAAGAACAGCTGAGGCAAAGGCGATGCCGGCATATAGCTCTTTCTGGAAAACCAGTGGGATACGTTTACAGAACATATCGCGCAGGACACCACCAAATACGCCGGTCACTACGGCTGCAATAATGGCAATGATTGGGCCTTCACCCATATCCAATGCGATTTGTGCACCGATGATAGAGAAGACAACCAATCCAAGTGCGTCGAGAACCAGGAAAAGGCGGCGCAGATGGGGCATCACAGGGGCAAACACCGTGGTGAGTACAGCGGCAACGGCCACAATCACGACGTATTCAGGGTGTTTCACCCAGCCTAACGGGTAGTGCCCAAGCAGAATGTCACGCACAGACCCACCGCCAAGTGCAGTTGCTGTAGCAATAATGATGACGCCGAAAGTATCCATACGGCGGCGACCTGCTGCGAGTGCGCCGGTCATTGCTTCGGCAGTAATCCCGACTAAATAAAGAATATGTAATAGCATTGATACCCCCAGTGAAAACGCTGAGAGGGTAACGTTTTGTGAACGATATCACGATTGAGTTTTTTTAAAGCGAAGAGATTTTGATTACATTTACTAATGCTTAAGTGCTTTCTTTAGCAGTAATGTAGGGGTTTTTTGTGGTTTTTCTATTTAAAGTAGATTATTTAAATTGATGCTTAATGTCACTTAAATGACAAAAGCCCGCATAACGCGGGCTTAGAAAGGCAATGTGAACATCACTCGATGTTCTGAATCTGCTCACGCATCTGCTCAATCAGAACTTTCAATTCAATAGCTGAATTGGTGACATCTGAATTGATAGATTTTGATGCCAGTGTGTTCGACTCGCGGTTGAATTCTTGCATCATAAAGTCGAGGCGGCGGCCAACAGCTTCTTTTTTCTTCAGAATGTTATACGTCTCTTTAACGTGCGCTTCGAGACGATCCAGCTCTTCAGCGACATCAACACGCTGTGCCATCAACACCAGCTCTTGCTCAAGGCGGTTGTTTTCAAGCTGAACTTGCGCATCTTCTAGTTTTGCCAGCAGGCGTTCACGCTGCCATTTCAAAACTTCAGGCATCTGTGCTCGAACATTAATGACCTCAGCACTGACGCCTTGCAGACGTTGCTCAATCATCGCCTTCAGAGCTTCGCCTTCGGTTTCACGAGCAACAATGAAGTCATCCAGTGCGCCATCAAGAGCTGCAAGAATTTCAGCGGTGATGGCATCAAGATCTTGTTCCTGAGCGGACATCACGCCTGGCCAACGCAGAATATCAACTGGGTTGATTTCGCCTTCATCACTTTGCATTTTCACCCAGTTAGCTGCTTCAACTAGCTGTTTAGCCAGTTTTTCATTGAGCAGCAAAGAGCTTTGAGACCGAGCATCAGGTTCGAAACGCAGGTTACATTCGATTTTCCCACGGGTTAAGCGGGTGCGGATACGCTCACGAGCCACTGGTTCGAGGCTGCGGAACTGTTCCGGCATACGAATATAAGTTTCGAGATAGCGTTGGTTTACCGAACGTAACTCCCAGGAGGCGCTGCCCCATTCGCCTTTTACTTCACGTCGGGCATAGGCGGTCATACTGCGGATCATATTTCGTAACCGTATTGCGTAATAGATGTGGGGATTATAGCCATGCCTGGACTTGCAGGATAGGAATAAGCGAGTGAAGTCCGTATAATGCGCAGCCACATTCGTTTTAGCCCGGAGATAACCCCATGCGTCCATCAGGTCGTAGCGCCGAACAAGTGCGTCCAGTCACCCTGACCCGTAATTACACCAAACACGCAGAAGGCTCCGTGCTGGTCGAGTTCGGTGACACAAAAGTACTTTGCACCGCCACTGTTGAAGAAGGTGTTCCGCGTTTTCTGAAAGGCCAGGGCCAGGGTTGGATCACCGCAGAATACGGTATGTTGCCTCGTGCAACGCATACTCGTAACTTCCGTGAGGCAGCAAAAGGTAAGCAGGGTGGTCGTACTCTTGAGATTCAGCGTCTGATTGCTCGCTCGCTTCGTGCAGCAGTCGATTTGAAAGTTCTGGGTGAATACACCATCACGCTGGACTGTGATGTTCTGCAGGCGGACGGCGGTACTCGTACAGCGTCAATCACTGGTGCTTGTGTTGCTCTGGCTGATGCACTGAACAAGCTGGTGGCCGCAGGTAAGCTGAAAACCAACCCGATGAAAGGGATGGTAGCTGCAGTCTCAGTTGGTATCGTTAATGGTGCTGCTGTTTGCGATCTGGAATATGTTGAAGATTCTGCTGCAGAAACCGACATGAACGTCGTGATGATGGAAGATGGCCGAATGATTGAGGTTCAGGGCACCGCTGAAGGCGAGCCGTTCACCCATGAAGAGTTACTGGCGCTATTGGCGCTGGCGCGAGGGGGAATTGAATCTATCGTAACGGCGCAGAAGGCGGCGTTAGAAAATTGATTTTAGGCGACTCTAAGAGTCGCCTTTTTTATACCTGTCATATTTCAAGCTGCATCTGCTCGCCTTGATGCAACTCGAATTATTTTGGGTCAATACCTAAATTAAATGCAAAGGAGCAAATCCATGAAACCGTATCAGCGCCAGTTTATTGAGTTTGCGCTTAACAAGCAGGTACTTAAGTTTGGCGAATTCACGCTGAAATCCGGGCGTACCAGCCCTTATTTCTTCAATGCCGGGCTGTTCAATACCGGGCGTGACCTGGCACTGTTGGGCCGTTTTTATGCTGCCGCGTTAGTGGATTCCGGGATTGAGTTTGATTTGTTGTTTGGGCCGGCTTACAAAGGAATTCCAATCGCGACGACTACCGCTGTTGCGTTGGCCGAACATCACGAGCTTGATCTGCCATATTGCTTTAACCGCAAAGAAGCAAAAGATCATGGTGAAGGTGGCAATCTGGTTGGTAGTGCCCTGGAAGGGCGTGTAATGCTGGTGGATGATGTAATCACCGCAGGTACCGCAATTCGTGAATCCATGGAAATTATTGCCGCTAATAATGCATCGCTGGCTGGCGTACTAATTTCTCTGGACCGTCAGGAACGTGGTCGTGGCGAGATCTCAGCGATTCAGGAAGTTGAGCGTGATTACCAGTGCAAGGTGATTTCAATCATCACACTGAAAGACTTGGTTGAATATCTGGAAGAAAAACCTGAGATGGCTGTGGATTTAGCGGCTGTGCAGGAATACCGTACTCAGTACGGTGTGTAAGAAAAAGGGCCTTTAAAAGGCCCTTTTCAATTACTGAAGCTGGGAGGCAACCAGTGGCCATCGGGTATCAAAATCATCGGTAGGTAAATAGCGGAATTCGCTACGTACAAAACGCGATAATGTCCCTTCGCAGAAGGCCAGAAGTTGGCTTGCTAGCAGCGATTCATCAGTGACAAACCCTTCGCCTTCACGCATTTTCTTTTCGCGCATCACCTGACGTAACTGCACTTCAATTCGCTCAAAGAGCTGGTTGATGCGGCCTTGCAGGCGGTCTTGTTCAAACATCAGCGCATGACCGGTGAGAATACGTGTAAGACCAGGGTTGCGTTCGCCAAACCCGAGAATCAGTAGAACAATCAAACGTAATCGAGAGTGGGTGTCTTTCTCATCTTTCAAAATGAGATTGATACGGGTAATTAGACTGTCTTCAATAAACTCGATAAGACTATCGAACATCTTCGTTTTACTAGGAAAATGTCGATAAAGTGCAGCTTCGGAAACGCCAACAGTCGCCGCGAGCTTAGCGGTGGTAATTCGTTGGCTTCCATCACTGGATTCAAGCATTTGGGCCAGAGACTGAAGTATTTCTTCGCGACGATTCCGTTTCGCGGTTTGTTTTTCTGCCATGTTCTAAAATACCCCTGAAATAACGCACTTGTCAGGCAAGTAGCCACACAGCGCTCGCAAACTTAAAATTTGCGGTTTTTTCACATTTTTTACGCTGTGGAGTTACGTTTATATACTCTAAATAATTCGAGTTGTGGGTAGTGGGTAGGCGGCAAAAGAGCTTATCCTCAGGAGCTTACTTTAGTAAGTGACTGGGGTAAGTGAGTGCAGCCAACACCCCCACAACTTGAAGTGTGACGAGTATAAATGAAGTTACTGGCGGCCAGAATGCCCGAAACCGCCTTCACCTCGGTCACTGGAGTCGAAATCTTCAACCAGATTGAATTCAGCTTGAACGACAGGCACAAACACCATTTGTGCAATGCGCTCGCCGGGTTCAATGGTGAAGTGGTCTTGTCCACGGTTCCAGACGGAAACCATTAACTGGCCCTGGTAATCGGAGTCTATCAGCCCAACAAGGTTGCCTAACACTACGCCATGCTTATGACCAAGTCCTGAACGAGGCAAAATCACCGCCGCGAGAGATGCATCCGCGATATGAATAGCCAGTCCGGTTGGTATCAGCTTGGTGACACCCGGAGCAAGCTCTACGGCCTCATCCAGACATGCGCGGAGGTCAAGACCCGCAGAGCCGGAAGTTGCATAAGTCGGCAGTGGGAACTGTTGGCCAACGCGTGGGTCCAGAATCTTAACGTCGATTTTTTTCATCATAACGGGTAACTATCTCGTTCAGTAAAAGATGGCCAAGGAGTTCCTTACG
This sequence comes from Buttiauxella noackiae, assembly GCF_000737905.1. NCBI lineage: Bacteria > Pseudomonadati > Pseudomonadota > Gammaproteobacteria > Enterobacterales > Enterobacteriaceae > Buttiauxella > Buttiauxella noackiae. The sequence goes on along the minus strand of NZ_JPRU01000006.1, from coordinate 91,923 downwards.
CTCAAGAGGTAAGACTTTATCTCCATCCTGCCAGAAAAGGTGCAATGCATTGTTTTCGCTGTTAAATCCCTGACCTTCTTGTGAAACATCGTTCGCACAAATCAGATCGAGGTTTTTACTCACGCGTTTTTGCCTGGCGTATTCTTCCACATTATTTGTTTCGGCGGCAAACCCAACAACATAAGGACGATGAGTTAACAGTGCTGCGACGCCGGCGACAATATCTGGGTTTTTTATCATTTTTATTGTGATTTCATCGCCTTGCTTTTTGATTTTTTCTTCAGCAACTGCGGCGGCACGATAGTCTGCAACAGCCGCACAGCCAACAAAAATTTGCTGCCCCTGGACATATTGTTGAACCGTGGCTTCCATTTCGAGGGCCGTGGTGACATCAATGCGTTTTACCCATGCTGGGGTAGGCAAAGAAACAGGGCCGGAAATTAATGTCACATTTGCACCACGAGCTGCCGCTGCAGCCGCAATTGCGAAGCCCATTTTTCCCGAACTATCGTTGGTGATGTAACGCACCGGGTCCAGGCGTTCACGAGTCGGGCCTGCGGTAATCATGACATTAAGATGTTGCAGATCTTTGATGACAGTAAAATGTTGCGCTGCCATCTCGACAATCGTCAACGGGTCAAGCATACGGCCAGGGCCGACATCGCCACAGGCTTGGCTGCCGCTATCAGGCCCCCAAATCAGTAGGCCGCGCGTAGATAAAACCTCAAGATTGTGCTGAGTTGCTGTTGCCCGATACATTTGTTGGTTCATGGCTGGCAAAACGGCAACGGGTGCGGGTGTCGCAAGGCAAATTGTGCTCACCAGGTCATTTGCCATCCCTGCGGTAATGCGGGCAATTAAATCAGCTGTCGCCGGCGCAAGAATAACTAAATCAGCCCATTTTCCTAATTCGATATGCCCCATAGCCGCTTCTGCTGCGGGGTCTAACAAGCTATCTGAAACGGGATAACCTGACACGGCTTGTAAACTCAGTGGCGTAATAAAGGCTTTGGCAGCCTCAGTCATTACTACCCGAACCTCAGCGCCGCGTTCGCGCAGACGGCGTACCAGTTCTGGTGTTTTGTAAGCAGCGATACCGCCGCTCACACCCAGAACAATTTTTTTGCCAGCAAGCCCAATCATGATTTTTCCACCAGAAGTCACAGTCATCTGAATATTTTACCACACTCATTCGGTATCGACTTTTTGCAGTTTGCGAGACATCCCGCATGGAGAATATCTGCGTATCGTGTGTATTGCTTGAGTTGTGCAAAATAGTGGTAACGAAGGGCAGGGAGGTTCTGATGGACGATTCATTGAGGCAAGACAAAGCGGATATGCCGCGGGAAAAGCTTTTGAAATTTGGGGCTAGCTCATTATCTGATGTGGAATTACTGGCACTTTTTTTACGCACTGGCTGCAGAAACACGAATGTAATGGCATTTGCGCAAAACTTACTGCATCAGTTTGGCTCAATAAGCCGGCTGTTGTCGGCTGATTATTCACAATTCAAAGATGTGAAAGGTATCGGAAGCGCTAAATACACCCAGTTGAATGCCATTGCTGAGCTTGCGAGGCGTTATTACTATTCTCGTGGTGTTGAGGAATTAACTCTCAAGGGGCCAGATTCCGTAAGGGATTTCATCCAAAGCCAACTGACCACAGCAGAACGTGAGATCTTTATGGTTATTTTTTTGGATAATCAGCATCGGGTGATTAAACATTGCCCTATGTTTTCGGGAACATTGAATCATGTTGAGGTTCATCCGAGAGAAATTGTGCGTGAAGCGATGAAATCCAATGCAGCGGCGCTAATACTCGCGCATAATCACCCGTCTGGTCGAGCAGAACCGAGTAAAGCTGATCGTGTTATCACTGAACGTATCGTAAAAGCTTGCCTGTTTATGGAAATTCGAGTGCTCGATCACCTTGTTATTGGCCGTGGAGAGTACGTTTCTTTTGCCGAACGCGGGTGGATTTAAGACGAATTGCGCGATCCTTGGGGATCTTTGTCTGTTCGGGACTTGAGCACATGCGTTATGCAGCGTATACTACGCCACCTTTGAGAATCTCGGGTTTTGGCATTATGCGCCTGGCACTGTGGTTCACATTGAACCGCCAGGGACCAGGCTTGCGGCCTGACGAGGCGCCATAACCCTATACGAAGCTCGAGCTAATTTGATTTTTGGAGAATAGACATGTCCCGAGTCTGCCAAGTTACTGGCAAGCGTCCGGTGACCGGTAATAACCGTTCCCACGCAATGAACGCGACCAAACGCCGTTTCCTGCCGAACCTGCACTCTCACCGTTTTTGGGTTGAGAGCGAGAAGCGTTTTGTCACACTGCGTGTATCTGCTAAAGGTATGCGTGTAATTGATAAGAAGGGTATCGAAACGGTCTTGGCCGATATGCGTACCCGTGGCGAGAAGTACTAAGAGGAACTAAGTCATGGCTAAAGGTGTTCGCGAGAAGATCAAGCTGGTTTCTTCTGCTGGTACTGGTCACTTCTATACCACCACGAAGAACAAGCGTACTAAGCCGGAAAAATTGGAATTGAAAAAATTCGATCCAGTTGTCCGTCAACACGTACTGTACAAAGAAGCTAAAATTAAATAATTTTAGTGTCTTTGATGAAAACCTCGCTTCGGCGGGGTTTTTTTGTTTTAGGACTTTGAGTGTGGAGGATTGATGCCTGAGTTACCTGAAGTAGAAACCAGCCGACGTGGTATAGAGCCACATCTGGTTGGTGAAACCATCTTGCATGCTGTCGTGCGTAATGGTCGACTGCGTTGGCCTGTCTCCGATGAAATCCATGCTCTGAGTGATAAACCCGTTTTAAGTGTGCAGCGTCGCGCTAAGTACCTGCTGCTCGAACTTCCCGATGGCTGGATTATTATCCATCTTGGCATGTCGGGTAGCCTGCGCATTCTTCCTGAAGATTATCCCGCTGAAAAACACGACCATGTCGATTTGGTTATGAGCAACGGCAAAGTCCTGCGTTATACCGATCCACGCCGTTTCGGTGCATGGCTGTGGGCGAAAGAGCTGGAAGGTAGCAATGTGCTGGCGCATCTTGGCCCAGAGCCGCTGAGCGACGAGTTTTCAGCTGATTATCTGCGTGAAAAATCCGCGAAAAAGAAAATCGCTATTAAGCCGTGGTTGATGGATAACAAACTGGTGGTGGGTGTGGGTAACATTTATGCCAGTGAATCGCTGTTTGCTGCAGGAATCCATCCGGATAGAGCTGCGCAATCATTGTCTCAAACAGAATGTGATTTACTGGTTAAAACGATAAAAGCGGTGCTGCTTCGCTCCATTGAGCAGGGCGGCACGACGCTAAAAGATTTTCTTCAATCTGATGGTAAACCGGGCTATTTCGCTCAGGAGTTACAGGTTTACGGACGGACAGGTGAACCGTGCCGGGTTTGCGGTGCACCAATTATTATCAGCAAACATGGGCAACGCAGTACTTTTTATTGCCGCCATTGCCAGCACTAATTATCACCCGTCATCATGCAACTCGAATGCTATAAAGGCTGTTTGAGCTTTTCCAGGAGCGCTTTGCAGACTGGTTCAGGCAGGAAATGAGCGACATCACCATGATGGCGGGCGACTTCTTTTACCAGCGATGAAGAGACAAAAGACCACTCTTTCGACGGCATCAGGAATACGCTTTCAAGCTCTGGCATTAAGTGGCGGTTCATATGAGCCAGCTGCATCTCATATTCAAAATCTGCCGCTGTGCGTAGCCCACGGACCAGGACATTCGCCTGCTGGGTCTTCGCAAAATTTGCCATTAAATCGCTAAACCCGACAACTTCAACATTCGGCAAATGTGCTGTAACGGCTTGTGCGAGCTGCACTCTTTCTTCCAGTGTGAACAGGGTTTTTTTATGCGGGCTGTTAGCAATCGCCAGAATTAAGGTATCGAACATCATCGCACCGCGAGTCACGATATCCAGATGGCCATTGGTAATGGGATCAAACGTGCCTGGGTAAATCGCTCGGGTGGTCATAGTGGTTTTTTTTCCGTGTAGCTTTGATTCAGTGCCCAGAGTTCAGCGTACTTGTTAAACGTGTATTGTGCATTGACGACCGCAAGTAACCAGCCCTGCTTCCCATCGAGAAAACCAGCGCGCAACAACAGAGTTTTACAAAATGCCCCGAAGGTATGACCGAAAATACCTGCAATGGAGACTCGTTTGCCGCGTTGATGACGCTCTTGCGCCCACGCGGTCGCATAATTTAACTGTTTACGTTGGAAGCTTGCGAAATCACGGCAGGTCAAATGGAGCAAATCCCCTTTAAGTGGGACAACTTTTGCGCCTGGTGCTTCCAGAGATTCATGAACCTGATTGTCATTATAGCTATAGCGTGAACGGGCATAGAGGCGAGTCACACGATCCGGATACCAACCGCTATGGCGCATAAAGCGACCGAGGAACAGGTTGCGGCGTGCAATACTGTAAACAGTATCTGGCTGAGGGTTTTCTAGTACTGCTTTGAGTGTGCTAGCCAGTTCAGGTGTGACACGCTCATCGGTATCGATCATCAAAATATAATCGTGAGTGGCGTAGTTCTGTGCGAGCTGACGCTGTTTGCCAAAACCCTGCCAGTCTTCATTAATGAAAACCTTTGCACCTGCCTGAAGGGCTATCTCGACGGTAGAATCGGTACTTCCTGAATCCAGCAACACCACCTCATCTGCCCATGAGACTGAAGCCAGGCATTCTGGTAATACGTCAGCCGCATTTTTAGCGATCATCACGACGGACAAACGATTGGGCATTAATGGCTCCGTTGCGGCAGATACGGTTGCAGTAATTGTAGCAAGCGTTGCAGTGCGCCTTGATTCTGGTGAAGTACTTCAACGGCATGGCGACCGTAGTAAAGACGATAATCTTCATCAGTCAGCAAAGTGGTGATTTCATTGACCAGGGAGTTGGCATCCGTGACGGTAATCAGCCCATCAGCATTCTGCAATCTGGCGCATATATCTTTGAAATTGAAGGTATGTGGGCCCATCAAGACCGGAATGGCATGAGCGGAGGGTTCCAGTGGGTTATGGCCACCACGCTCAACCAGGCTGCCGCCAACAAAGGCGAGATCGGCAATCCCGTACAACATCATCAGTTCGCCCATCGTATCGCCAATCACCACTTGCGTGCTGTTGGACGGTTTTTCTCCGCTGCTGCGCATGATGTAACTGAAACCAGCTTTCTGAGCCATATCCCTTGCGTCTTTAAAACGTTCCGGGTGGCGCGGGACAAGAATGAGTAATAAATCAGGGAATTTGGCCAGTAACTGGCGATGCGCATCAAGAATAATGCTCTCTTCGCCATCATGGGTGCTGGTAGCAATCCAGACTTTGCGATGCGGAGCCCACTGGCGGCGTAGCGTAATCGCACGTGCGGCAAGCTCTGGAGTCACAGAGATATCAAATTTCAGGCTGCCGGTTACCGTCAGTTGCGAGCGTTTCAATCCTAGTTCGATGAAACGGCCGCCATCTTCTTCATTTTGTGCAGCAATAAGCGTGATTTTGCTCATCAGGCGACGAGTGAAATTACCCAGTTTTTTATATCCATTTGCCGAACGGGCAGAGAGACGGGCATTGGCAATGACCAACGGGATTTTACGTTTATGTAATTCGTTGATCATGTTTGGCCACAGCTCGGTTTCCATCACGATGACCAATTTCGGGCGCACAGTGTTGAAAAAGCGCTTCATTGCGCAGGGGAGATCGTAAGGCAAATAGACATGATGCACGTTTTGCCCAAACGCTGACTGAGCGCGTTCAGAGCCGGTCGGGGTCATCGTGGTGACGGTGATCGGAATCGTCGGGTAACGATGGCGTAGGGCTCGCACCAACGGAATTGCCGCCAGTGTCTCACCTACGGAAACTGAATGCAGAAGAATACCATCGGGCTCCACTTTTCCACGGCAATAACCGTAGCGTTCCGCCCAGCGTTTACGATACGCGGGAGCTTTACGGCTACGGAGTAATAGTCGCAGCCATACAATTGGCTGAATAAGATAGAACAAGGCGGTATACAACGATTCCAAGCGAATTTTCCGTATTTTCATTATCGGCGGGCAAATTCTAAGCATTCGGGAAGCTTAAAGCTATTGTTTTGGTAACTTCGCGGAGGCATTGCTTAGTATTCGGAGCAGTTTGTGTTTGTGTAGCAGAAATGACGGGTAGTAAGCACTACCCGTAAAAGAAATGCTTCTCAACCAGGTACTCGTGTTGCTTTCTTCAGTTTTAGATAACGGCGACCCAGGCGCCAGCGCAGGCGGAAACCGCGGGCATTTTTCCAGATAAGGCGCCAGATGCCACGATCAAAAAACTCCTGGATGATCATCTTCTTTTTATGCGGATCTTTCATGTTATTGAAAGTATGCAAAATCCCAAGGCCTTCTTTTGCAATTTGCCAGTTGCAGGCTGGAATGTTTTTGACTGCTTCGGGATAGCGCTGGTTAATAGCATCCAGCATTTCCAAAATTTTCATGTAGTGGCGAGCGGAGCGGATTAACGTGTCATCAGTATCGGGTTTGTGAGAAACCGAGGCTGAATGAATATAGTAATCGTAGTATTGCTCGTCAGTATATTGAACACGTTCTGCGGCCAGTAACACTTCTGTTGTCCACGGAATATCCTGGTGGCGCAAACCTGGTTCAAACGTAAATCCATGTTCACGAATAAAATCATGGCGATAAAGATTCAGCCACGTGACATGCAGAAACTTGCGTGAATCCAGAGCGCGCTTTAGCCACTGTGGACCTGTCAGAACATCAGTAGACTGAAGTTTATCCTGCGGGAAAATTGGGCGTGAAGGTTTCTTATTATTTTCATAGACGTAATTACCATTACAGGTGACAACATCCAGGTTGTTTTTCAGCGCTAAATCAAGCAGATGGCGGTACATGCCAGGCTTGAAGTCGTCATCAATGTCCGGGAAGGAAAGGTATTGGCCTGTAGCCACTGCAAGTCCGGTATTACGTGCAATCGAAACGCCCTGGTTTTCCTGCTCCAGAACTTTCATACCAGGGAATTTGCTGCGCCATGCTTCAATGATCGCCATCGAGCCATCGGTTGAACCATCGTTCACCATAATGACTTCCATGTTGTTTATGTTCTGAGCTTCAAGGCAGGCAAAAAATTTGGCCAGGAAAAGTTCGCCGTTATAAACAGCAACGACAACGCTAAGAATTGGACGTAGGTTTTGTGGCATAAAATTACCTGAAAATTTCGTTATCTTTCTTCTGCTGCCAGCGACAAGTACTGCTGGCAGATGGCACCAATGCTATAAGACTCAATCTTCGTGGAATCAATAATCGGCGGATTGTTATAAATATCCAACATGGTATTCGCAAGTTCCTGAGCAGTCATACCTGAAAGACCGCGTGCAAGCCCCTCTGTAAGAATTTCCGCAGGCCCACCCGGGCAGCGCGTACTGACAGCAGGTGTCTGGCAAATAAGAGCTTCCACTAATACGTTACCAAACCCTTCGCAATCTGAGCTCAACAGCAGCATGCGTGCATTGGCAATCCACGGATAAGGATTCGGAACGAATGATTTGATAATGACGCGGTCAGCAACACCTGCGGCAGCAGCCATTGCTTTAATATCGGCAACGCGTTCTTCGCTACCGCTACCCATCAAGACCAATGGAGCCTGAATCTCACTAAGTGCATAGGCATTGATGAGTCGATCATGGCGCTTATGTTCATGGAAACGACCAACATGAATGAGATAGTCCTGACCTGCCATCTCACATGGCTCTTTCGCTCGTAAATGAATCCCGTCAATGTCGAATGGGTTATGTATGACGGTCTGCTTAGTAAGGGTAATGTCAAAACCCGTAGTAATATCTTGTAGCACCGCCTGAGACACGGCGACGACATTACTATTCTGGTAAACACTTTGAATTTTTTTGCGTTTTAACCAGCGGGAGAAGCCATGGCGATGTTGGAGATACGAGAAAGAGAACATGCCATGCACGCAATACCACAGCTTTTCACGTGGTATAGATTTTGTATGAGCAACAATGCGATCTGTTTTATGCAGATGCGAAAAGATGAGGTCAAAATTCCCTTTTTTCTGCGCTTGTTCAACTGCGCTATCGAGCAGAGCTGCACGGCGAGAGAGCTCAGTTAGCTTGCGCCAGGGTTTTTTGCAGGTATCCAGAATGACTTGATAGTCGACGCCTTCAGGGATTTCGTAGTCACAAACGCGGCGCAGAGAAAATACGGAAACCTGATGGCCCATGCCCACCAAACCTTGCGATAAGGTTAGAACGGTTTTTTCAGCACCGCCGCCAGGTAAACCATCAATAACCATTAGGATACGCATCATCTAATCCAGTATGTTTTGGTACAGCGAAATAAGTTGCTGTGAAAGTTTTTCCGGTGTCGCATCCTTGACTCGTTCACGAGCAAATATCCCCATACTTTCATCAACAAAGCGCGATGGTATTGCCATTACCGCTTCTGACAATCGTGGGATATCGAGTGCATCACAAACGTATCCGTTTTGTCCGGTTGTAATAAATTCAGCACCACCACAGGTGTGCGAAGTAATAACCGGTAAACCACATGCCATTGCTTCAAGTATCACATTAGGGAATGGATCATATAGCGTTGGCAGTAATAGTCCATCAACAGCTTGATAGAAAGGTAGTGTGTTTTTCTGCATTCCCATAAACCGCACTCGGTTCAGGCACCCCAACGACTGTGCTAGTTCCTGGTACTGTTTATCGGCTTTATCCTGTCCGACAACGACAAGATAGCGATCGGTATTCGCGATGGCTCTTATCGCACTGGCAAGCCCTTTGCGCTCAAATCCCGATCCTACAAAGACCAGCGCCACCGCATTTTGCGGGATAGCCATCTCATTGCGTAGCTTGTTCCTCAGTTCTTCACTCGCTGGAACGAAGCGGGAGGAGTCAATGGCATTATAGATGACATGTATCTTATTAGCAGGTATAGAGAAATCTTCGATGATTTCTTGCTTCACCATTTCGGCATTGCAGATGACGGCTTTTAGCTCAGGAGCCTGGTACATAGCCCGTTCAGCTTGCATGACATAGCGGTGATATCTGTCCAAAAACAACCACTTTCCACGCCAGGCTGGCAAAATTCTGGCTCGCTGCATTAACCAGCGTCGATGGACGCCATCACCAGCCCGATAAATATCACACCCTGCGATACGCTCATGGCTCTGAACAATATCGAAATTTTCACGTTGCCAAAGTTTCCTGGCTGCATCAGCGAAGCCTTTTTCACGGCTGATTCGCCCAAGCTTCATTGGGTCACATATATGAATATGCCAGTTATCCTGGCGTTCGCCTTCCCACTGCCGGGTGATAACGTTGAGCTCCATGTCATGGGCACTTAATGCTTCAAGTGCGCGTGAAACGAAACGCTCCGCACCTCCATCCGGGCGATACTTTTGGCGGACTATTGCCAGACGGCAGTGCTTCATAACAACTGTTTCCTTGCGGCGGCCACAACAACATCAACCGGAATGGCATCGAGATAACGTTCTTTTGTATTGGTATCAATCTTGTCTGGGTCGGGAAGCTCACCGAAGTTACCCGCCCAGATAACGTCACCGACGACATCCCACGGGCTCCAGAATGTTAATTTTGACGGGCCAAATAATGCGATGCAGGGCGTTCTTAGTGCGGCAGCCATATGCATGGGCACCGAATCTACACCAATAAAAAGGCGAGCATGATCGATGAGTGCAGCTAATTGTCGCAGGGTTAATTCACCTGCGAGGGAATGAATGCGTTCTGGCGGACATAATGCGCGGATTTTCTCAATCATTGCTTTTTCATTCTTATCGGGACCGGAAGTCAAAATAAGAGTATGGCCGTCATTTTGTAGCGCTGTGATAGTTTGCGCCATTTTGCTCTCATCCCAGCATTTGAAGAACCAGCGGGATGTAGGCTGCACCACGATAAATGAACCTTCAACCCCTTTGCTTTGCAGTTTGGTTTGCACAGTCTGCCAATCGTCAGACTGATAGCTCATCGTGACGTTGTTGTTGCCAGGTATGCCAAGGGGCGCAAGAATGGATAAGTTTTGTTCAACGGTGTGCAGTGCCTGATGACCGGCCACGGAAGCAAGCTGAGTATGGCAATGCTGCCAGATCCACCCGCGGCGTTTATTGAAATCGAAACCGATACGAGAAGGGGCGCCAGTGAAACGAGTCACAATGGCGCTACGCCACTGATCGGCAAGGTTGATAACCAAAGTATATTTTTGCTCGCGCAGTGTTTTGAGTAACTGCCACTCTTTGCATAAATGCTGGCGAGTACCGAGTTTGCGCCACTTACGGTCAATGCCATAAATACGATGAATGAATGGGTGAGCTGCCAGCATATCGCGTGTTTCTTCATACAGCAGGACATCAATTTCTGCCTGTGGCCATGCCTGATGTAATGAGTTGATCACTGGAGTGGTGAGCAGCATGTCACCATGATGGCGTAACTTAATCAGTAGAATGCGAGCAGGTGGCTCGCTTGCGAGAGAATTCAAGGCGTTATTCATTATCATCTTTAGGTGATCAACCAAAGGGTGATTCTAATAGACCTTGAGTATGGTTGCTACATTTGTGCTCAGAAGTCATAAATTTGAACGCAAGCGGTTTGCCCTAATCAGACAGGCTGCGTAACATGATGTAAACCTCGTGTTAGCTCAGAGACGGAAATGACTAAACCTGCATTCATCATTACTATTGATACCGAAGGCGATAATCTGTGGCAAAACCACCGGCAAATCAAAACTGAGAATGCCCGTTTTTTACCTCGTTTCCAGGCATTGTGTGAGAAATATGGTTTTAAACCGGTTTGGCTGACAAATTATGAAATGGCTATCGACCCGGATTACATCGAATTTGCTAAGGATGTAATTACTCGTGGCCAGGGTGAAGTTGGCATGCATTTACATGCATGGAATAGCCCACCTGATTATGATTTAACCGGTGATGATTGGCGCTGGCAGCCTTATCTGATTGAGTATCCTGATGCGGTCCTGCGCGAAAAGGTGGTTTATATGACCACTTTATTGGAAGAAACCTTCGGCACAAAAATGATCAGCCACAGGGCAGGGCGCTGGGCATTCGATAGTCGTTACGCCAAACTTTTGGTGGAGTTGGGTTATAAGGTGGATTGCTCGGTAACCCCAAGGGTTAACTGGCGAAATGCTAAGGGCGCCCCAACAGGCAATGGTGGAACGGATTATCAACATTTCCCGACCCAGGCTTATTTCATGGATCTGGAAAATATTAGCCAGCCAGGGCATTCAGATTTACTCGAAGTGCCTATGAGCATTCAATATAAGCACGGTCCGTTAATGAATAGCTTTAAACAAAGCTATGACCGGCTTCGTGGGAAATATCGTAGTCCTTCCGTTAATTGGCTGCGCCCATCGGGTGGTAACGCCGCACAAATGATAGCAGTTGCGGAAAAAACATTAGCTGAGGGCAATGACTACGTGGAGTTTATGCTCCATTCGTCGGAATTTATGCCTGGCGGTAGCCCAACATTCAAGAATGAAGCTGATATTGAGCAGTTATATCTGGATCTGGAGGTGTTATTCACCTGGCTCGCTGAGCGAACCAGGGGGATGACGTTGGCTGAGTATTATGAGTTTAAAAAAGCCGGGTAGTGATCCGGCTTTGCCAATCTAAACTTCTTTTTGCTTTGGCGATAGAGTTACACCACATACACCTATCAAAGCAATATAAAATAAAATCGCTTCCGAACTTAAAAGCAATACATCACTTAAGCCGTAGACAATCAAACAATTCATCGTAAATAGTAGCGGGGTGTTGCGCTCACGCAAGGCGACCCAACATATACTTATATAGAACCATAGTAATGCCAGACCGCCAAATATACCTTGCAGAGATAGCGCTTCAATTGTTTCATCATGTAGATGAACATTGAGGAACTTCATTGTTGCTCTGTATTGTGGATTCTGAGTGGTATATTGATCTGAATAGTTAAAGCGAGACTCCATGGATTGTCCTAATGGCGCATATATAAAATTTTTAATACCAACGGTCCACATTGAGAAACGAGCCCCAAGCGAAGTATTATCTTGACCTTCTTGATAAAGAGTAACTTCACTATATGTTTGCTGTATTTTAGGGTGGATATAATTTTTATATAAAGAAAAAAATGCAAGTGATGCAATGATTAGGACAAGCAATGTTGATTTTACATGAATTTTTTTGAAGTAATAAACTGTCATTACACCAATAATTAATAAGTGAAGAATAATCGCTGCCCGGGTTCCTGTTAGGATCGTTACTACAAATGATAGAGCTATGGCTAATCCTGCAATCGTGTAACAAGTTGTATTTTTATGTGAATAAAGTAAATAAACAAATAGTATACTAAAAGTTGAATAAATATATGCAGCATTAGTTGCACGATCCAACCCCATTTCTACTCTTTGCACCCCATGTATCGATTGCCAAAATGCAAAGCATGATGCAGCAGCAAATCCTAATCCTACAGTATATAACATTATTTTTCTATAATTAATAATATTTAAATAATCACGCAGTTGGGTTAAATAGAAAACAAGACACCCGCCCAACACTAACTTTTTACCTCCATTCAACTGATCGCTATATATATTATAACCATTGGCGTGACGTTCTAATAATAAAAACCAGATTAACTTAACAACACCTAATAAAATAATGGGGTAAGCGATATTAAATTTTTTGAAATGTACTGTTTTATATTCAATAATGAGACCTAAAATCGCAAGGTATATTGAAATATAATAGAATTCTCTTTGCTTTGAAGATGATATTAATGCAAGGCATATTGAAATCATGGCTAAAGTAAACACCATAATGTATAAGCGGGATTTTAATTTTTCCATAATGTACTTAAAGCCTTTCTCTTATAACTAAGTCTTACGTTTGTATTAAGGAAGAATCCTAATGAATGTGTCATTAAAACACGTTTAATAACATTCTCTTTTTTCTCATTTACTTCTAGTAATTCTGGATATTTAAGGTAGATATCTAGCCAGTGACATAGTATCAAATGTTGGAATTTCTTTGGTAAGGCATTTTCCATTTTTAGTGTACAGATAATCAAATTTGTAATTTTATTGTGATCTGGTGTTGTGGATAAACTTCCCGAGCGCTTAATATAATAATATGGACTATCATATTGGAAGTATATATTATGAGCATCTAGCAGCATGCTAGGGAATATATAAAAATCTTCGTAACAAGTCATTGATGGAATTTTGTGAGAAAGATAAATATCTCGTCTAATAAATTGTCCGCAGAGATACGCTTGAAGGTCCTTATGAATGAGAAAACGAGTAATTGCTTCATCCTGAGTTATTTTTTCAGGGTTTAACCCTGACCACTGATGATCTATTTTTTTTATGTCACGAATTTCGTGCAAACGAGTGAGAAGCATATCTGGGTTTTTTTCATGAAGGAAGCTAATAATGGAAGATAGGCTTTTAGCTTTCATAACATCATCACTATCCAACATAGTAATGTACTTCCCATGTGATAATGAAATACCATGCTGGCGGACCTGACCTACATTCTTATAATTTACTGTAGAGATAAAAACTTGTGAGTATTTATTTGAATAATCAGCAATTTTTATTGCTGTTGAATCTTCTGAACCGTCATTAATTATGATGATTTCAGACTGATTAATCCCAGAACCTAAAGCATTAATCAGACTCTGAAATGTTGTATCGATGGTTTCTTCACAATTATGGGCAGCAATAATAATACTTAGTAGAGGATTATTGACCATGTGCTTACTCATTAATGATAAAATATAAAATTTAATTTTTGCAGCTAGGCTGATTATTATCTGAATTGTTGAGAATGAAACTACTTATCTTGTTAAGGTCTTCATTCTTCAATGCAAACATCTCTTCTCTTGAGCGATCAAAATAGTAAGGAGCTTCAAAGATATATGATTTTTCGTACTCTTTGTGGCCAATCAACAGCACGTTGCCTAATGGACGTTGCTCTTCAATGCAGCACGGACCATAAATGAGGACAATAGGAACACCAACGGCATCTGCTATATAAACATTTCCAGAATCTGATGCAATATAGAAATCCATTTTACTGATAGCAAAAGGGACATCTTCCAAAGGTAATTCGCCAATCAGACTCACAATATCTTCTCGTTCACCAACTTCACGGTGCAAGTCATCGAGCCATACTTGTTCGCTTTGAGGTCCGAAAACATAGTAAATACAATTTAAGTCACCTAAAGCATCAAATACTTTTTTCCATACTACGGCAGGGATTGTTTTTGACTTATTTCCTGCTGATATACTCAGGCCGATTTTTATAACATTTTGTTTATCAAGCGATATTGGGTAGGACTCAGGCTTTCGTAATGGCCGGGTGGCATGCTTAGGGACATTACGCCAGGTCAAAGTACGATCAGCGAGCTTAAGATAATCGTCGACAGTTAATTGGTTTTTACTATGTTCAACAGTACCTGTAGCCGTAAAGTAAAGTGGAGCTTGATACCAGCGACGCGTATAAGTCGACAAATACTGTTTGTTCTTCGCATTACAGACTGATGCAAAGAACAGATTCGTACTATTTGGATGTAACAAGTAAACATTTTCGTAGCGATTCATAAATTTGAAAGCCAGGCGAAACTTGCGCCATAGGCTCTTTTTATGTTCTTCAATCAAGAAAATGGTATCGATAGTTTCATCATGCTTAGCCAAAGGAAGAACAGTTTTGCTGATCAAAACATCACTATGCTTCAGATGGGCGAGTAAAGGCGTAACGTTGACGAAATCGCCTATTTTTGCCGTTTGAATGAGTAAGTTTCGGCCGGTTTTTTTATAAAACAACTTTCCGATCAATTTGAACGGAAGAAAGAGGATAAAAAGGATTAGATAGCTCATTAATCGTTATTCTGTCGTTAAGTGGCTAATTTTCTGGAGTGCGGTAAACGTTTCTACAGCGGTGATGTTAGCCATATTTTTTCCTGCGCCCCTGATTTCATGTTGATTTTCACCGTAGCCACCAATTAAACCCGGATCGGTTGGGCCATACAATGTGATGTTTGGCTGACCTAATGCGGCGGTCAGATGACTTAATCCGGTATCGACAGAGACAACAGCTCTGGCTCCAGCAAGTTGTTTGGCTACCTGTTCAAGGGACAGACGTGGCAACACTTCAACATTATCAAATCCTTCAGCCAAACGAATTGCCCGTTCGTGCTCGTGATTTGCGCCCCACGGGAGTTTAATACGTAAGCCAGTATTGTGCATTAATTGAATAAGATCTCGCCAGTGTGATTCCGGCCAGTGTTTTTCATCGCGTGTGGTGGCATGAAGGAAAATCATATATTCCCCCATATCTGACGGCGCGGTAGCCAGAAAATGCCGGGCTATTGCATAGTCACCTTGTTTTTCAGGCTTTTGATAACCAATGCTTTTGGCAAATAACTCGCGGGTACGTTCCACGGCATGTTGCTGTTTCGCGATTGAATGCCGGCGATTGTAAAAGAGGCTGGCTAACGGTTCACGGGCGCTATTCCAGTCCATACCATGTTTTATCCCACGGGCTTTGCGGGTAACCAGAGCAGCGCTCTTTATTAAACCCTGAGCATCAACAATGAGATCGTAATTCTCAACACGTAGCGCCTGGTAGAATGCAGCACGCTCGGCTTTCACTGCAGCTGAAAACCAGCTTTTACGCCAGCGACGAATCGCCACTGGAAGAACTTTATCGATAGCTGGATGCCAGGTGGGGATTTGTGCAAAGCCTTCTTCAACTACCCAATCGAAGCGGATACCAGGAATGGCGTTCATTGCGTCAGTCAGCGCAGGCAAAGTATGTAGCACATCACCCATTGACGATGTTTTGACGATTAATACCCGCATTACGCTTCTTTCTCCGCTAGCAGCAGAGCTGCAAGCTCTTCCATTACTCGCTCAGGAGTAATATCAATCAAACTTTGATGGTAGCCTTCTGCGGCGTCGCCTTTACGCACTTTGTGATAGCCGCTAATCAGGCGGATGACTCGTGCCTTATGCGAAAGCGGTGGGGTAAAGTCTGGGCTGCTTGGGCCATACAACGCAACAAGTGGGCGATTGAGCGCTGCGGCAACGTGCATTAGACCTGAATCGTTACTCACCACAGCCTGACAAGCGGCGATGAGTATAACGGCTTGCTCAAGAGCGGTATCACCTGCAAGATTACGGCAATGCGCCTGCTGCTGCGTGGTTAACGCGGCGACAATATCATTCCCGGCTTCTTTATCTTTTGCCGAACCAAACAACACAACTTGATAGCCATCATCAATGAGTTTGCCAGCAAGGGTTGCGTAGTGATAATGCGGCCAGCGTTTTGCCGGACCAAATTCAGCACCAGGGCAGAAACCAATAATTGGGCGTTTAGCATCGAGGCTAAACGCTGCAGTTGTCTGGAGCTTTTCGCTTTCGTTGACTTGCAACTGAGGCCATAGCAACGGCTGGGGGAGATCTTTAGCCGACTGCATTACCCCTTTCTCATATGCTAACGCAACATAACGCTCGACCATTAATGGCCAGGCTTGCTTATCCAGCACGCGGGCGTCATTGAGCAATCCGTAGCGCATTTCACCGCGCCAGCCGGTACGTTGTGGGATGTTGGCAAAGAAAGGAACCAGTGCAGATTTGAAAGAGTTTGGCAGCACATAAGCTTGATCGTAACGTTTAGCACGCAGGGCGTGTCCAAGACGGCGACGTTCGCCAATCTCCAGAGCACCATGTCCAAGTGGCATCGACAGTGCTTCGTTAACTTCTGGCATACGTGACAGTAATGGACGGCACCATGCCGGTGCCATCACATCAATGATTGCCTGGGGATAGCGCGCCTTGAGCGTGCGATAAAGACTTTGCGACATCATCATGTCGCCCACCCATGACGGGCCAATCACCAGTATTTTCATACACTTCATCCTTCAAGCTGTCTCTGCGTTGGCTTCATTTGCTCACACCAGTCACATAGTTATCCTATGTTCCTGGTGCTTCACTCATTTGCCGCCTTGATCCCGCCTGAATGATTTTGTGTAGCTGCGTCACGGTTCAGCCAGGCCATATATTCTGTTACGCCTTCGGCTACAGTTTTGAATGGCTTGTCGTAACCTGCAGCACGCAGATTGGTTAAGTCGGCCTGAGTAAATGCCTGGTAGCGGCCTTTGAGTTTTTCCGGGAACGGAATGTACTCAATGCTGCCTTTTTTATGGAATGCCAGGGCTGCGTCGGCAATGGCCTGGAAGGATTCCGCACGACCGGTGCCGCAGTTATAGATACCAGATACGCCGTTCTGCCAGAACCACAGGTTAACCGCTGCAACATCACCCACGTAGATGAAGTCGCGCTTAAAGTTATCGCTGCCTTCAAACAGTTTTGGATTTTCGCCGTTGTTCAACTGAGTGTTCAGATGGAACGCAACGCTTGCCATGCTGCCTTTATGGCCTTCGCGTGGCCCGTAGACGTTGAAGTAACGGAAGCCAGTAATCTGGGAGCTCGCTTCAGGCAGGATTTGGCGTACGTATTCGTCGAACAGGAACTTGGAGTAACCGTAAACATTCAGCGGCTGCTCGAATTCACGAGACTCGATAAAATCGCTGTTGCGGCCGCCGTAAGTTGCAGCTGATGAGGCATACAGGAATGGAATTTCGCGTTCGAGGCAGTAATGCAGAAGTTCTTTCGAGTACTGATAGTTATTGTCCATCATGTACTTGCCATCCCACTCGGTGGTGGAAGAGCAAGCACCTTCATGGAAAATTGCTTCGATATCGCCGAATTCTTCACCTGCCATAATCTGGATTAAGAAGTCTTCTTTATCCATGTAGTCGGCAATATTTAAATCTACGAGGTTGGCGAACTTGGTGCCATCCTTTAGGTTGTCGACTACCAGGATATCAGTATGGCCGATATCATTCAGTGACTTAATGATGTTGCTGCCAATAAGGCCAGCACCGCCGGTGACAATAATCATAAGCGAAAACCTTAAAAAAAGAGGGCCGTAAGGCACAATACCTCACGCGCTAATGGCTCTTATCATACCATTACATTGATGGACCCGCCTAATCAGAGGAAGTTTCTCAGCCTCGTGATTTATGCTGCAAATTTCAATTTCATTGAAGCGTAATCTCGTGTCCTGGTATAGGTTTGGGTAATATGTGCCGAAATTAGCCATGCCTGGAGAATCGCAATGCGCGGAGATTTTTACCAACAGTTAACATCCCAACTTGAAACCGCACGAGCGGAAGGGTTGTTTAAAGAAGAACGTATTATCACTTCTGCCCAACAGGCAGATATCACTGTTGCTGATGGCAGTCATGTTATTAACTTCTGCGCCAATAACTATCTGGGGCTCGCTAACCACCCGCAACTGATCGATGCCGCAAAGCAGGGCATGGATACACACGGCTTTGGGATGGCCTCTGTGCGTTTCATTTGTGGAACACAAGACAGCCATAAAGAGCTGGAAGGCAAACTTGCGGGCTTCCTCGGAATGGAAGACGCGATTCTTTACTCTTCCTGCTTCGATGCCAACGGCGGCCTGTTTGAAACGCTTCTTGGCCCAGAAGATGCGATTATTTCTGATGCCCTGAACCACGCGTCCATTATTGATGGCGTGCGTCTGTGCAAAGCGCAGCGTTATCGCTATGCAAACAACGATATGCAAGAACTTGAGGCTCGCCTGAAAGAAGCGCGCGCAGCAGGGGCTCGTCACATCATGATTGCCACAGACGGTGTGTTCTCTATGGATGGCGTGATTGCTAACCTGAACGGCGTTTGTGATTTAGCTGATAAATATGACGCGCTGGTGATGGTCGATGATTCTCACGCCGTCGGTTTTGTCGGCGAAAATGGTCGTGGCACGCATGAATATTGCGATGTGATGGATCGTGTAGACATCATTACCGGCACGTTGGGCAAAGCGCTCGGTGGTGCATCTGGTGGCTACACTGCGGGTCGTAAAGAAGTGATTGAGTGGTTGCGTCAGCGCTCTCGCCCATACCTTTTCTCTAACTCTTTGGCACCGGCTATCGTTTCGGCATCCATCAAAGTTCTGGAAATGCTGGAAACCGGTGCCGAAATTCGTGCTCGTCTTTGGGCTAACGCGAGTTTGTTCCGCGAGAAAATGTCTGCAGCAGGTTTTACCCTGGCGGGTGCGGATCACGCCATCATCCCTGTGATGTTAGGTGAAGCGGTTGTGGCGCAGAACTTTGCACGTGAACTGCAAAAAGAAGGCATTTATGTCACTGGGTTCTTCTTCCCGGTAGTACCAAAAGGTCAGGCTCGCATTCGTACTCAGATGTCAGCGGCTCACACGACTGAACAAATTGAACGTGCGGTTGACGCATTTACGCGTATCGGTAAACAGTTGGGCGTTATCGCCTGAGGGAGCGGTCATGAAAGCATTAGCGAAACTGAAAGCAGAAGAAGGCATCTGGATGACGGATGCACCCAAGCCTGAAATGGGTCATAACGATCTGCTGATTAAAATCCGTAAAACCGCAATCTGCGGCACCGATGTGCATATTTATAACTGGGACGAATGGTCGCAGAAAACTATTCCGGTTCCGATGGTTGTTGGTCACGAATATGTGGGTGAAGTGGTTGGCATCGGTCAGGAAGTTAAAGGTTTTAAAATTGGCGACCGCGTATCTGGTGAAGGCCATATCACTTGTGGCCACTGCCGTAACTGTCGTGCCGGCCGTACTCACTTGTGCCGTAACACGACAGGCGTTGGTGTAAACCGTCCGGGTTGTTTTGCAGAATACCTGGTGCTGCCTGCGTTCAATGCTTTCAAAATCCCTGACAACATTTCTGACGATTTAGCCTCTATCTTTGACCCGTTCGGCAACGCTGTTCACACCGCGCTGTCATTCGATCTGGTTGGTGAAGATGTGCTGGTTTCAGGTGCTGGCCCAATCGGTATTATGGCGGCGGCTGTAGCAAAACACGTTGGCGCGCGTAATGTCGTGATCACCGATGTTAACGAATACCGTCTGGAACTTGCGCGTGAAATGGGCGTGACCCGTGCGGTCAACGTCAGCAAAGAAAACCTGACCGACGTAATGAAAGAACTGGGCATGACCGAAGGTTTTGATGTGGGTCTGGAAATGTCTGGTGCTCCACCGGCATTCCGTACCATGCTCGATACCATGAACCACGGTGGCCGTATTGCAATGCTGGGTATTCCGCCGTCAGATATGTCTATCGACTGGACGAAAGTCATCTTCAAGGGCTTGTTCATTAAAGGCATTTACGGGCGTGAAATGTTCGAAACCTGGTACAAAATGGCGGCGCTAATTCAGTCTGGCCTGGATCTGTCACCAATCATCACTCACCGTTTTGGTATCGATGATTTCCAGAAAGGTTTTGATGCCATGCGTTCCGGGCAGTCTGGTAAAGTCATTCTTAGCTGGGATTAATTGTTGCTCAGTTGATTAAAAAAGGCCGGGAAACCGGCCTTTTTCACATTTTTATTCACTTGCCATCTGTTTTTCAGCATCTGTCAGATAACGCACTTTGCGCGTGTAATCCTGTCCTTTAAACAGTAATTCACTCTCTGGCGAAACCAGATATTTTTGCCATTCAGAAAGTGGGAAACCGCCATGCGCGCCCACAACTTGTTTCGGAATCACCGATGGTGTGCCGCCAATTTTCTTGGATACCGGCCAGTTCATCCAGTCACCTAAATTCACGGTTTTGATATCGAGCATATCCAGCAACGCGGCTAGCGGCAGTTGATCTGTTGGTGGCTGGCTATCGTCCATCAACTCCCAGGTGTCCTGGAAGAGCGTGAGCCATAATGGGCAAATTCGACGCCAGGTTTTACGCGTTGCCGCGAGGAATGCCCCGTTAACGTGATCCACAATATATGGACGCACGGTATCTTTATAATATGCGGGGACTTTATCGACCGGAGCTTTATCCAGTTTGGCGATCATTTTGCCCTGACGGAAACTGGAGTAAATGTGGTGCTCTTCGATTTTAAAACGCGGCATTTGCAGCAAATTGAGATCAGAATCGATCATCAAAATACCGTCTGTGCGGGCTTGCAATGGTGCATTTAGTTTGATTAAACGGCTGAGATAAATTTGCTTGTAACGGTACCCTTCCTCGCGTTGTGGAAGCTCAAGAGTCGCGATGCGGGTTTTCGGTGGAAGTTCACCAAATTCGTGCGCAGGGCGATCGGAAACAATCACGATCTCTTCAACTTCAGGAGCAAAACGAGCCGCGAATTGCGCAGAAAGTAAGCCTTCTTCGATGTAATCCACACCAGCGCAAGGAATGACAATCGATGTCACTGGCACTGCCGCACTTCCGGCCGCAGGTTCCTGATAAGGGATATTATGTCGCGCCGTAATATGGCGATATTTTGGGTTTAGAAATTTAAACATATTCATTCCGGGTTGGTTTTACTGCGCCAAGTACGGCTTCGACACCGGCAACATAGTGTTCGATCGCATAGTTATCAATCACGCGTTGGTAGGCGGCTTGTGTGAGGGCATCACGTAATGCGCTATCTTGCCATACCTGCTGAAGATGCGAAGCGAGCATGATGGTATCGCCATAAGGATAAAGCAGACCGGTACGTCCTGAGTCGATTAACTCTGCCGTCCCCGTCACATTTGAACCGATCACTACGGTTTTAAGCAGCATGGATTCGAGCACTACACGCGGTAGTCCTTCGCTTTTCGATGCCAGAATAAAGACATCAAATGCGGCCAGAAAATCCAGCGGGTTGTTACGAAAGCCGGTAAAGATAACCCGATCTGCAAATCCGTAATCAGCAGCCTGGCGTTTTAGTTTTTCGCGTTCGGCCCCTTCGCCTACCAGAATAAATTTCCATTTTGCGTCGGGATGCTGTTGCTGAAAACGGTGCAAAGCTTCCAGTGTATGGTGGCAGGATTTTCTTGGGATAAGCGAGCCGATACTACCAAACAAAAATGTATCGTCGCCAATGCCCAGCGAGCGGCGCACCGCCTCGCCAGAAGGTAAGGGCTGGTGAACATCAATGGCGTTAGGAACAGTGATACAGAGCGACTTTTTCACGCCGTGGTTAAGCAGCACGCTTTCCACACCATGAGAGACAGCGATTATAGCGTTGCCTGTACGGTTCACGATTTTTGTAATCGCCTGACTCATTACCGGTTCGATACGACAGTGTTGCACGACCGCAACATTGAGCGGCTCGGCTGCCAGATATCCTTCCAGGTTAGAGCCCGGCTGGTTGTTCATATATAGAATTTCGTAGCCATCTTTCTGCAACCGCTCACGCAACGCCATTGCGTTAGGTTTGATGCGCCATTGCTCATCAATATAGGCGGTTACCTTTTTGCGCCCTGACTTGCTGAAAAACAAAAATGAGCGAGCGACTTCCTTGCAGATTTTTGCCCAGCCAGGTTGTTTACGTTGGGGGATAAAAATGACAGGAATCTGAATGCTGGTCAGCACTTTCTCAATGGTTTCACCTTCACCACGCGCGTAGTTGTAGTAAAAGCAGCACGTGATATCAAACCGTTGGCGGTCAATACGTTTGAGCAGTTCCAACATACTGTTGGTCCCGCCGCCCCACTCTTTACCGTTATCCAGCAAGAGAATTTTATGCCGCTGTTGCGTCATCGTAGACCGACTCCTGTAGCTTTATTCAACGCGGCATTATAAGGGCTATCAACCGTGATAACTATCCCGCGAAATTTCCAACTGTGGGTGTGCTTTTTCCCCAGCCCTGCCACTGATGCTGCATATATTGCATTAATTGGCTCTGGCTGATGCTTTCACTCAACACAGTGAAGAACGTAGTGGCATAGACAGGTTGCAAAGGTTGTTTCGGTTTGCACAAACTAATGCCTTTAAATGGATTACGGGGTTGTTCCGTCGGTTTGCCGGGCACTACAGGGCGAATATTGTTTGGTTTTGAGGTATCAACCTGCGGCTCATTCAACAAGCTGCTCGGGCGGACCAGCGTAATATCCGAAGGCAAGTTGTAGACCATCTGTTGCAATACACGCACGGTTGTTGGGTGTGGATGGCCGATGGCTATCGCGGAGCCGTTTCGGCGCGCTAACTCTACAGCACGATTAAACTGGAAACGGATATCGGCTTCGTTTTGCGTATCGTCGAGGAACACTTTGCGCTTGATAACTTTAACGCTGGTTCCAGCTGCGGCCCGCATCGACTGGCTGTTGCCGATTGTCATGCTGTCGAGAAAATAGAGATTATATTGCCCTAATGCCTGCATCACTTTTTGCATACCGAACAGGCTGGACGTCATCGCGCTGCCCATATGGTTATTGAGTCCCACAGCATAAGGAACATCATTAACCGCTTCACGAATAATGCGTTCGATTTCGCCGCTGCTCATATCCGGGCGCAAAGTATCTTTTTCCAGCGGCTGTTTGCTCAGCGGAGCCATCGGTAAATGGATTAGCACTTCATGCCCGGCATTATGTGCTTTGGTTGCCATTTCGCGTGCGTGAGGGGCATTGGGTAAAACAGCCACGGAAATATTAGAAGGAAGAGCGATAACCTGATTTTCTTGCGCGGGGCGATAACCAAAGTCATCTATAACGATTGCCAGCTTTCCGGCGTAAACGGGGTTTGCCAGCATGAGTGTGCTGACGAGAGAGAAAAACACACGACGGAATTGAAGCAAAACTTATCTTCCCAACCACGGTTGTGGATTGACTGCCTGGCCCTGGCGACGAATTTCAAAATAAAGTGACGGGCGGCCCTGACCACCACTGTTGCCCACCAGTGCAATTGCCTGGCCGGCGCGTACTTGTGTTCCAACATTAACCAATGCGCTTTGGTTATAACCGTACAAACTCATATCGCCTTTGCCGTGTTCGACCACCACAACCAAACCATAGCCTTGCAGCCAGTCGGCAAGGATCACACGTCCATCGGCAATGGCTTTAACTTCAGTGCCTTCACCTGCGGCGATAACAATCCCTTTCCAACGTAGCTCACCCTGAAGCTGTTCGCCATAACGATGCAGAATTGAACCGCGCACCGGCCAGAAAGCTTGTCCGTTTGGCGATCCCAGGCCACCAGTACGTGACATCAGTGAGCGTTCGCTTTCTGTTGGTTTGTAGGTACTACCTTTGCTGGTGGCTTCTTTCTGACGATTTCTAACCTGCTCAGCTTCACGTGCTTCTTTCTCTGCCCGCGCTTTGGCTGCCGCTTCTGCCCGGGCTATTTGCCCCTGAAGGCGAGACTGGTTCTGGCGCATTTCGCTCAGCTTTTGCTGATCTTGCTGCAAAGAAGATTCAAGAGTGGATAGCGTCTTTTTGCGCTCGTTACGGGCGCTTTCCAGCTTAGTTTGCTGGGCTTGTTGTTCGTAAAGCAGTGTTTGCTGTTCGGTTTGCTTGGACTCCAGACTCTCTTTTTGCTCCGCCACCTCAGCTTTCGTCTGCTTAAGCCCTTCAATCGTTTCCTGGCGCGCAGCGTTCAGATAGCCAAAGTAAGCCTGTAAGCGCTGTCCCCGCTGGCTTTCTTCACCGCTTAATATCAGCTGAATGCCGGTATGTTGACCCTGACGAAAAGAAGCATCGAGTTGTGCCGCCAGATTACGTTCCTGCGAGGCCTGCTGTTTTTGCAGTTTCGCGAGTGAGGCATTCATGGTGTCAATTTGGCGGTTGAGGTCGGCAAGCGTGTTTTGCGTGTCGCGCAGCTTGCGGCTGGCTTCGGCAATCGCTTTTTCTTGTGCCTGGAGTTGAGCGAGTAATGTAGAGCGTTGCTGCTGTTGCTGACGTACCGCACGTTCTTGAGTAGCAATATTCTGCTGGATAGATTTCAGCTCGGCGCGATCGTCGGCATGGCTGATCGAGGGGCATAACAATACGCCAGCGCTTAAAACGCTGGCGTACATCATAGGCCTGACTGAAAACAGTTTCGTTTTCACGGCCCATGTTATTGAAAAAATCGCCTTTCCCCTCATGGGGAGGGATTATTCCACGATGAACAGCGGCTTGCCAGTCATCTCTTGCGGGATTTCCATACCCATCAGGCTCAACATTGTTGGCGCGATGTCAGAAAGCTTGCCGCCTTCTACCGCTTTCACACTACGATCGCCCACATAAATCAATGGAACAGGCAGGCTCGTATGCGCGGTGTGCGCCTGGCCAGTTGCCGGGTCAGCCATCTGTTCTGCGTTACCGTGGTCAGCGGTGATAAGCAACTGCCCGCCAACATTTTCAACCGCAGAGACAACCTGAGCGATGCAACCATCCAGTGCTTCAACCGCAGCAATAGCCGCTTCATAAACACCGGTATGACCGACCATGTCACCATTTGGATAGTTACAAATGATGGTGTCGTATTTACCGCTGTTGATAGCTGCCAGCAGTTTTTCGGTCAGTTCTACAGAACTCATTTCTGGTTGCAGATCGTAAGTAGCAACTTTCGGGGAGTTAATCAGAATACGGTCTTCGCCAGCAAATGGCTCTTCAACGCCACCGTTATAGAAGAAGGTAACGTGAGCATATTTTTCAGTTTCGGAGATACGCAACTGAGTTTTATCGTGCTTCGCCATCCATTCACCGAAAGTATTGGTCAGTGAAGCAGGTGGGTAAGCACAAGCGGCTTTGATGTCTGCTGCGTATTCGGTCAGCATCACGAAATCGCCGAAGTTAACCACTTTCTTACGTGCAAAGCCGTCGAAGTCAGCGTTAACAAAAGTACGGGTGATTTGGCGAGCACGGTCAGCACGGAAGTTCATGAAGATCAGCGCGTCGCCATCGTTCATTACGGCTTCTGCTTCGCCTTGTGCACGAATCACAGTCGGTTTAACGAATTCATCGTTTTCATCACGTGCGTATGCTGCTTCCAGGCCCGCAATAGCGGTTTCTGCCTGGTATTCGCCTTGAGCCAGAGTCAGCAGATCGTAAGCCAGTTCAACGCGATCCCAGCGGTTGTCGCGGTCCATAGCGTAGTAACGGCCAATCAGAGAAGCAACGCGGCCTTTGCCTAGTGCAGCAAACTTATCGGCAAACTTCTTCAGAGAAGATTCTGCACTACGTGGCGGTGTATCGCGACCATCGAGGAATGCGTGCAGGTAGATGGCTTCTGCGCCACGTTCAGCTGCCAGTTCAATCATTGCCAGAATGTGTTCTTCGTGGCTGTGAACGCCACCGGCTGAAGCCAGACCCATGATGTGTACTGCTTTGCCAGCAGCAACCGCTTTGTCTACTGCTGCAGTCAGCGTCGGGTTTGCGAAGAAAGTACGTTCTTTAATTTCAACGTCCAGACGAGTCAGGTCCTGGTAAACAATACGGCCAGCGCCGAGGTTTACATGGCCAACTTCGGAGTTACCCATTTGGCCTTCTGGCAGACCGACTTCCAGGCCGGATGCGTTGATTAAAGTGTGTGGACGCTTCGCCCACAGGCTATCCATAACCGGGGTTTTAGCATTCAGAATAGCGTTATCCTGCTGCTCTTCGCGGTGGCCATAGCCATCCAGAATCACCAGAACCATAGGTTTTTTAGTAACTGACATTGCGACAACCTCTAAGTCAAAGACAAAATTTGCGTAATTTTACTACAGGCTGCGGGGTAAATAGCCGCAGAAGATCAAAGAAAGAGGCTGGATTGTGATCGGTTTTACGTCGTTGCGGTAATTTTTTTCGTAACAGTCCGCAGAATCTACATTACCTGGCGCAGACTGGCTGTATTTGGCACAACGCAAATGTATACTCCTCACCTGGTTTTTTCATATTACTTAGTCGGGAGTTACACCCCCCCATGCAAGAAATTATGCAATTCGTTAGTCGTCATCCCATACTTAGTCTGGCGTGGGTTGGCTTACTGGCCGCCGTACTTTTCATGACCTTTAAAGGTTTAACTTCTAAAGTTAAGGTTATCACCCGTGGTGAAGCGACACGTCTTATCAACAAAGAAGACGCTGTTGTTGTAGATGTGCGTTCCCGTGATGATTTCCGCAAAGGCCATATTGCTAACTCATTGAATGTTCTGCCTGCTGATATTAAAACTGGCAACTTTGGTGAGCTGGAAAAACATAAAGCACAACCAGTGATTGTGGTTTGCGCTAATGGTGTTTCTTCTCAAGAATCAGCCGCACTGCTGACGAAAGCCGGTTTTGAAAAAGTGACCTTGCTGAAAGAAGGTATCGCTGGCTGGAGCGGGGAAAACCTGCCATTAGTTCGCGGAAAATAATGCTACGTACACTGAGGTAAACCATGGCGAATATTGAAATCTATACCAAAGCAACCTGTCCGTTTTGCCACCGTGCAAAAGACCTGCTGCAAAGCAAAGGGGTCTCGTTTCAGGAGTTGGCGATTGACGGCGATGCCGTAAAGCGTGAAGAGATGATTAAACGCAGTGGGCGCACCACAGTGCCGCAGATTTTTATTGACGCACAGCACATTGGTGGTTGCGATGACTTGTATGCACTTGATGCTCGTGGTGGACTTGATCCCCTGTTGCGCTAGTGCAGTTCCTTTGTCGCTTACTGCCGTTTAAGGATGTATTAATTTTTTAAGGGTTTAACAATGTCAGAACAAAACAACACAGAAATGGCTTTCCAGATTCAGCGTGTTTACACCAAGGACATCTCTTTCGAAGCACCAAATGCACCACACGTATTCCAGAAAGACTGGCAGCCTGAAGTGAAGCTGGATCTCGATACTGCTTCAAGCCAGCTGGCAGACGACGTTTATGAAGTAGTGTTGCGCGTAACTGTGACCGCAACACTTGGTGAAGACACTGCATTCCTGTGCGAAGTTCAGCAGGCAGGTATCTTCTCCATCGGTGGGATCGAAGGTCCGCAGATGGCACATTGCCTGGGTGCGTACTGCCCGAACATTCTGTTCCCTTATGCACGTGAAGCAATCACTAGCCTGGTTTCTCGTGGCACCTTCCCGCAGCTGAACCTTGCACCGGTTAATTTCGATGCGCTGTTCATGAGTTATCTGCAGCAGCAATCTGGCGAAGGCGAAGGTGCTGAAAACCATCAGGATGCCTGATGAACAGCCTTAATGCTTCAATGACTGTGATCGGTGCCGGTTCGTACGGCACCGCTCTTGCCATCACCCTGGCACGTAATGGCCACCACGTTGTTCTGTGGGGCCATGACCCTAAACACCTTGCTGTATTGCAGGCAGATCGCTGTAATGCGGCGTTTCTTCCTGACGTTCCTTTCCCTGACACACTTCACCTCGAAAGCGATTTAGCGAAAGCGTTATCTGCCAGCCGTAATATTCTGGTAGTAGTGCCGAGCCATGTCTTTGGCGAAGTTCTACGCCAAATCAAACCGCTTATGCGCAAAGATGCGCGTATCGTGTGGGCGACGAAAGGTCTGGAAGCTGAAACCGGGCGTCTTTTGCAAGACGTTGCGCGTGAAGCTTTGGGCGACGAAATTCCTTTAGCGGTAATTTCCGGTCCAACGTTTGCTAAAGAACTTGCAGCGGGTTTACCAACGGCTATTGCTCTCGCGGCAACTGACGAAACCTTCGCGCAGGATCTCCAGCAACTGCTGCACTGCGGCAAAAGCTTCCGTGTTTACAGCAACCCAGATTTCATTGGCGTGCAGTTGGGCGGTGCGGTGAAAAACGTTATTGCGATTGGCGCGGGGATGTCAGACGGTATTGGCTTTGGTGCGAACGCCCGTACTGCGTTGATCACTCGTGGCCTCGCTGAAATGACGCGTCTTGGTACCGCTTTAGGCGCAGACCCTGAAACGTTTATGGGAATGGCTGGTTTGGGCGATTTGGTCCTGACTTGTACCGACAACCAGTCACGTAACCGTCGCTTCGGTATGGCGCTGGGGCAGGGTGCGGATGTTGATTCGGCACAGCAGAAAATCGGCCAGGTCGTTGAAGGTTACCGCAACACTAAAGAAGTGCGGGAGCTGGCGGCGCGTTTTGGCGTTGAAATGCCAATAACCGAGGAAATTTATCAGGTATTGTATTGCGGAAAAAACGCGCGCGAGGCAGCATTAACGTTGCTTGGTCGAACGCGCAAGGATGAACGCAGCGGCAGCTAATACCCGTCATACTTCAAGTTGTGGGTATAGTTACGGATGATGGAACGACAAAACCGCAATAACTGAAGCGTTCCGGTACTTTGTGCCGGGCGCTGTTTTTCTGTCTGGAGAGAGCAATGTCGTCTGAAGAACTGGATCTGGTGTGGAGCAACATTAAAGCCGAAGCGCGAGCGCTTGCCGATTGTGAACCGATGTTGGCCAGTTTTTACCACGCGACTCTCCTCAAACACGAAAACCTGGGCAGTGCCCTGAGCTATATGCTCGCCAACAAACTCGCCTCCCCGATTATGCCAGCCATTGCGATTCGTGAAGTTGTCGAAGAAGCATATGCCGCAGAACCACAAATGATCGCCTCAGCAGCTCATGACATTCAGGCGGTGCGCACCCGTGACCCGGCAGTCGATAAATATTCTACCCCGCTGTTATACCTGAAAGGTTTTCATGCTTTGCAGTCCTACCGTATCGGTCATTGGCTGTGGAAAGAGGGCCGCAGGGCGTTAGCGATTTTCCTGCAAAATCAAGTTTCTGTGTCATTCCAGGTAGATATCCACCCAGCTGCGAGAATTGGCTGTGGGATCATGCTCGATCACGCGACCGGCATTGTGATCGGTGAAACGGCAATCGTTGAAAACGACGTGTCAATTTTGCAGTCGGTAACACTTGGCGGTACGGGAAAAACCAGCGGCGACCGCCATCCGAAAATTCGTGAAGGCGTGATGATTGGTGCCGGTGCGAAAATCCTTGGCAATATTGAAATTGGGCGTGGGGCGAAAATTGGTGCAGGTTCTGTGGTGTTACAACCAGTGCCGCCTCATACCACGGCGGCTGGTGTTCCAGCTCGAATTGTTGGCAAGCCTGAAAGCGATATGCCTGCCATCGATATGGATCAGCACTTCAACGGTGCTAACAATGGTTTTGAGTACGGCGACGGAATCTAACTTCTCAGAACGGCGCCGGGATAGCCAAGCTGGCGCCATGCTTCATACACCACCACCGATACTGCATTCGACAAATTCATGCTGCGGCTGTCCGGCATCATTGGGATACGGATTTTTTGCTCAGCAGGCAAAGCGTCAAGAATCGTAGCTGGCAGGCCGCGCGTTTCTGGGCCAAACACCAAATAGTCACCATCCTGATAACTCACGGCGCTGTGGGCCGGCGTGCCTTTAGTGGTTAATGCAAACAGGCGTTGCGGGTTTTCTGCATCCAGAAAAGCGCTGTAGTCTTTATGGCGATTAACCGCAGCGAACTCATGATAATCCAGGCCTGCGCGGCGCAGACGCTTGTCATCCCAGCCAAAACCCGTTGGCTCAATGATATGTAACCGGAAGCCCGTATTGGCGCAAAGACGGATGATATTTCCGGTATTCGGTGGGATTTCAGGTTCAAACAACACGATATTCAGCATACGGCCCCCATAAGACAAGGCGCGCAGAATAACAATTTATCGCTGGAAGGAAAACAGGCCCCGAAGGGCCTGTAATTTATGATGGAAAATTAGCGATGATAGAGCGGTAACCAAAGTACCAGTCGCAAACCACCTAATGGACTGTCATCGGCTTTCACCCAGCCACGATGCTGCTGAACGGCTGTTTCTACAATCGCAAGCCCCAGACCTGTACCGCCAGATTCGCGATCGCGCGCTTCGTCTGTACGATAGAACGGGCGGAAAATTTGCTCACGATCTTCCGGGCTGACGCCTGGGCCATCATCATCAACTGTGATAGTAATCCCTTGATTATCAACAGAGAAGTTGACTGCAATTTTCGTGTGCGAATAACGCAATGCGTTGCGGACGATATTTTCTAATGCACTTTCCAGTGCGTTAGGGTTGCCGTACATCAACCACGGGCCTGGCGGGTAAGTGACTTCTAATGATTTGCCCATCTGTTCGGCTTCAAAGGCTGCGTTATCCAGCACTTCTGACCAAATTTGATTGGCTTTCATCGTCTCGCTCGCCAGTGCATTTTTTTGCTGATTACGTGACATCACCAGAAGATCATTGATCATGCCATCCAGACGCTGAGCTTCCGTTTCAATACGTTCAAGCTCTTTGCTTTCACCCGTTTTACGACGCAGCAGGGCGGTGCCTAATTGCAAACGAGTTAGCGGAGTACGCAGTTCATGCGAAATGTCAGACAACAGCCTTTGCTGGCTTGTCATCATCCTTTCCAGCGCGGTAATCATCTGGTTAAAGCTGGCACCAGCTGCGAGAAACTCTTGCGGTCCGGATTCGAGTTCAGGGTGTTGGCGCAAATTACCCTGGGCTACTTCATCAGCGGCGTTTTTCAACTTACGCGCAGGTTTTGCCAGGCTCCACGCCAACCATAATAGCAGCGGTGAACTGACCAGCATCGTGACAATAAGTAACAGTAAAGGTCTATCAAACAGCAGGTTAATAAAATCAGATTGGGAATTACTTGCAGGGCGAATCAGGTAGAGCTGGTAGTTATCTTCGCCATCACGCACAGCGAATGGCCCCACCAATTCTACGCGACCATATTTTTTCTTTTGCGGATGATCGGCGTTATCAGACTGGCCGATAAAGTTACGAATGATCTGCATTTCATTACGCTGGGCGCCAATAACTCGCCCTTCGCTGGTCACGAGTAATAAACGCTGTCCCGGGGGGGCCCATTTATCAATGGCCCGGAACAAACGACGCCACCACATCAGGTCATTTGGTGGATCGTTTTCAAGTTCCGCTTCGACATGCTGTTCAATCATGATGCCTTGACGTTGCTCATTCTCCATCAACTCGGTCATTTGACGCGAATCCAGTTTAGGCAGCATCAGCACTAGCATTAGCACTAACGCCAACGTCAACCAGAAGATGGCAAAAATACGCGCGGTAAGGCTACTTATCATGAAGCAGACACCATCAGGTAGCCGCGGCCACGTAATGTTTTAAACCACGGATGACCATCTTTACGGTCCGGCAATTTACGACGCAAATTGGAAATATGCATGTCGATTGCACGGTCGAAAGGTGTCAGGCGTTTACCCAGAACTTCCTGGCTTAAATGTTCGCGTGAAACCACCTGGCCCAGATGCTGTGCCAGCAAATAGAGCAGGGTGAATTCGGTACCGGTCAAATCCAGCGCTTGTCCATCAAAGCTGGCTTCCTGGCGGCCTGGGTTAAGGCTTAAACCGTCAACTTCGACAGTCGGTGAGCCACTGTCACTGTTTTGCTGCTGCTCACTCCAGTGTGAACGACGCAAAATAGCGCGTATACGGGCCACCAGCTCACGATCGTTAAAGGGTTTAGGCAGATAGTCATCTGCACCCAGTTCAAGGCCGAGAACGCGATCCAGCTCACTTCCTCGCGCTGTCAGCATAATGACTGGAGTCTGGTGTGACTGGCGCAACTCTTTCAATGTATCAATGCCATTTTTCTTTGGCATCATCACGTCGAGCAATAAAAGGTCAATGGTGTCATCAAGAAGCTCCAACGCTTGTTCGCCATCGTGGGCAACAATTACGTTAAAACCTTCCATGTCGAGCAGTTCCTTTAATAGGGAAGTAAGCTCTCGGTCATCATCAACTAGCAGAATTTTATTCATTGTTAAATTACCTCCGAGGCAGAAAGTACGTCATCAAGGCGCGCTAATCTATGACTTTACGTTGTTTTACACCCCCTGACGCTAGTTTGCAGCGGGAATCGTAGACTGAATCTCGTTGAATCGCAGCACAGATGATTTCAGGAGCAAGTGATGCGCAATGTTACCGCTGCCGTCATGGCCTCTACATTGACTCTGATAACCCTGGCTAGTCAGGCCAAAGAGTTACCGGCCAGCGATAACTGGTACCAGGGCGGTGAAGGTTTAGTGAAGCGTAATCACCTTCAGAGCCATATGTTCGATGGGATAAACCTGACCGAACAACAGCGCCAGCAAATGCGCGATCTTATGCAACGGGCACGGCATGATAGCCCACCCGTGAATGTAAGCGAAATGGAGACCATGCATAACCTGGTCACCGCAGACAATTTTGATGAAACGGCAGTGCGTGCCCAGGCTGAAAAAATGGCACAAGAACAAGTGACTCGCCAGGTTGAAATGGCGAAAGTACGCAACCAAATGTACCGCTTGTTAAGCCCTGAGCAACAGGCCGTTTTAAATGACAAACACCAACAGCGCATGGATCAATTCCGTGAACTGGCGGACCTGCAACAGATGTCTTCGATGCAGGCTCTGAGTAGTAGCAGTAAGCGTAGTAACCAGTAACAAACCCTGTTTTCCTTGCCATAGACACCATCCCTGTCTTCCCCGCCTTAACAGGCGGGTTTTTTTTGCCTGAAGGTTCAGGTGAATCCGCTATACTAGCCAGCAATCATTCGCTGGAGCCCCTATGAATCAACAATATGGGAAACTAGTCAGCCGTGCGGCAATCGCCGCGACGGTAATGGCATCATTGTTACTTTTGATTAAGATTTTCGCCTGGTGGTATACCGGTTCGGTCAGTATTCTGGCTGCATTGGTGGATTCGCTGGTGGACATTGCTGCGTCGCTGACTAATCTTCTTGTCGTACGTTACTCACTGCAACCGGCGGATGAAGAACATACATTTGGCCATGGTAAAGCTGAATCGCTGGCTGCTCTTGCGCAAAGTATGTTTATTTCAGGTTCTGCGCTATTCCTTTTTTTGACGGGGATCCAACATTTAGCTGAACCGTCACAAATGAAACAACCATTAGTTGGTGTCGTAGTCACGGTCATTGCATTATTCAGCACGTTAATACTTGTGACTTTCCAGCGCTGGGTTGTGAGGAAGACGCAAAGTCAGGCCGTTCGGGCAGATATGCTTCATTATCAGTCTGATGTTATGATGAACGGAGCAATTCTCGTTGCACTGGCGCTGTCCTGGTATGGGTGGCATCGTGCGGATTCGATATTTGCTTTAGGTATTGGCGTCTATATTTTATATAACGCGATTCGTATGGGACATGAAGCCGTACAATCTCTTTTAGACCGTGCATTACCAGATGATGAACGTCAGGCAATTATTGATGTCATCAATGCATGGCCAGGGGTCAAAGGGGCGCATGACTTACGTACGCGGCAGTCAGGGCCGACCCGCTTTATTCAAGTCCATATTGAAATGGAAGACAATCTACCACTGGTTCAGGCGCATGTTATTGCCGAACAAGTGGAGCAAGCGATTTTACGTCGCTTCCCTGGTTCAGATGTGATAATTCACCAGGACCCCTGCTCGGTTGTTCCGACGCAGCAACAAGGGCATTTTGAGCTTTAATTTTTCGTTGTAAGGTCAGGCTGAACCGATATTTTGTGGTTAAGATACCGGCATATGGCCTGACCTGAATCAATTCAGCAAGAAGCGGTTGTTATACTATTTGTAGCAGAGTCGACGCCTCGGCATGCCGCAGGCCGTTTCCGGCAACAGGATTAATTTGCATTTAAAAGTTCAGAGGTAGTCATGATCAAAAAAATTGGTGTGTTGACGAGTGGCGGTGATGCGCCAGGTATGAACGCCGCGATTCGTGGTGTTGTCCGTGCTGCATTGTCGGAAGGTCTGGAAGTCGTAGGTATTTATGACGGTTATCTCGGCTTGTATGAAGATCGCATGGTGAATCTGGACCGCTACAGCGTGTCCGATATGATTAACCGCGGCGGTACCTTCCTGGGATCCGCTCGATTCCCGGAGTTTCGTGATGAGAAAATCCGTGAAGTGGCTATCGAGAATTTGAAAAAACGCGGTATCGATGCGCTGGTTGTTATCGGTGGTGATGGCTCCTATATGGGTGCTATGCGTCTGACCGAAATGGGCTTCCCATGCATCGGCCTGCCAGGCACCATTGATAACGACATCAAAGGTACCGACTACACTATCGGCTTCTTCACCGCTCTGGAAACAGTCGTGGAAGCAATCGACCGTCTGCGTGACACCTCTTCCTCCCACCAGCGTATTTCTATCGTGGAAGTGATGGGCCGTTACTGTGGCGATCTGACTTTAGCTGCGTCCATTGCTGGTGGCTGTGAGTTTGTTGTGCTGCCAGAAGTTGAGTTTAATCGCGAAGACCTGGTTGAAGAGATCAAAGCGGGAATCGCGAAAGGTAAAAAACACGCTATCGTCGCTATTACTGAGCACATCTGTGACATCGACGAGCTGGCTCAATATATCGAGACGGAAACCAAACGCGAAACTCGCGCCACTGTCCTGGGCCACATTCAGCGTGGTGGTTCGCCGGTTGCCTATGATCGCATTCTGGCTTCCCGCATGGGTGCTTACTCCATCGAACTGCTGCTGCAAGGCCATGGTGGTCGTTGCGTCGGTATTCAGAATGAGAAACTGGTTCACCACGACATCATTGACGCTATTGAAAGCATGAAGCGTCCATTCAAAGGTGACTGGCTGGATTGCGCCAAGAAACTCTACTAATTCACTTGTTGTGAAATCTGAAGCCGGGGAAACCCGGCTTTTTATCGTTTGTTATATGCTCGATAGTTATAGCCAATCTTTTTTTATTCTTTAATGAATGGTTAAATTTCTGGCACGCTGCTTTCATCAAATCTGATTAAAGAGAGCGAACGATGAATAAGTGGGGAGTTGGACTTACATTACTGTTGGCGTCAACCAGCGTACTGGCAAAAGATATTCAGTTACTTAACGTCTCATACGATCCCACTCGCGAACTTTATGACGAGTACAACAAGGCGTTCAGTGCACACTGGAAACAACAAACCGGCGATAACGTCGTTATCCGCCAGTCTCATGGTGGTTCCGGTAAACAAGCCACATCAGTAATCAATGGTATTGAAGCTGATGTCGTGACTTTGGCGCTGGCCTATGATGTGGATGCGATTGCTGAGCGTGGCCGTATCGACAAAAACTGGATCAAACGTCTACCGGATAACTCCGCGCCTTACACTTCAACCATCGTTTTCCTGGTGCGTAAAGGCAACCCAAAACAAATTCATGACTGGAACGATCTGATTAAACCGGGCGTTTCCGTTATTACCCCGAATCCAAAAAGCTCCGGCGGTGCGCGCTGGAACTATCTTGCTGCCTGGGGTTACGCTCTGCATCACAATAATAACGACCAGGCCAAAGCGCAGGATTTCGTGAAAGCGCTGTATAAAAATGTGGAAGTACTGGACTCTGGCGCACGTGGTTCAACCAATACCTTTGTTGAACGCGGTATCGGCGATGTGCTGATTGCCTGGGAAAACGAAGCGTTACTGGCGACTAACGAACTGGGTAAAGATAAGTTTGAGATTGTCACTCCGAGCGAATCTATTCTGGCCGAGCCGACTGTTTCCGTAGTCGACAAAGTGGTCGATAAGAAAGGAACTCAGAAGGTTGCTGAAGAGTATCTGAAATACCTCTACTCGCCGGAAGGCCAGGAAATTGCGGCGAAAAACTATTATCGCCCTCGCAATGCAGAAGTGGCGAAGAAGTATGAAAATGCCTTCCCGAAACTGAAACTGTTCACCATTGATGAAGAGTTTGGCGGCTGGACCAAAGCGCAGAAAGAACACTTCTCGAATGGCGGAACCTTCGACCAGATTAGCCAGCGTTAAACGAAATGGCGGCCCCGAAAGGGGCCGTTTTGCTTTTGGGTTACGGGAGTTTGGGATACGCTGGGCAACCCTCTCATCATGTCTGAGGTTTTGTATGCTCCGGCGTCGACGCACAATAGTTGTCTGTGTTTTTTTGCTGATTCTCGCAGCCGTTGGCTGGTTTAGTCTTCAGCAATATCTGCATCACCCAGACGCCCTGTGGCGCATCGTCAGCCAGCAGTGCGTTCCTCATCAGCGCGATCGCCAAAACCCTGAGCCTTGTGCCAAAGTGGATTTGCAGTCTGGATTCGTACTGCTGAAAGATATTCATGGCCCGCTTCAATACCTGTTATTACCCACGACCAAAATGAAAGGGATGGAAAGCCCGGAATTATTGCAGGCGAAAACCGCTAATTTTTTCTGGCTAGCGTGGCAGCAGCGCAATTTTATGAGCCTGCGCCGTGGATCTCCGGTACCTGATGACGTTATCTCGCTGACAATTAACTCCACCTCCGGGCGCACCCAGAATCAGTTACACATCCATATTTCATGTTTGCGCCCAGATGTGCGTAACCAGTTAAATCAGTATGCAAAGACGTTGAACAGCGGCTGGCAAGATTTCCCGGTACCGCTTGCCGGAAATAAATATATCGCACGGAAGGTAAGCGAAGCGGAGTTTGTGCAGCGTAGCCCGTTTATTATGTTGGCATCTCAGGTTCCACAAGCACGCGAGCATATGGGGCGTTATAGCCTGGCGATGGCGAAATTAGCTGACGGAAAGTGGGTCATACTGGCGACGGAGCGTAACTTACTACATTTGAATTTGGCTTCTGCGGAGCAGTTGCAGGATCACAGCTGCGAACTACTGAAATAAAAAAGGCCCTGCCGGAGCAGAGCCTTAATATTTTAAGCGCGAGAAATTACGCTTTTTTCGCTTCAGCCGCAGCTTTAACGATTACTGCGAATGCGTCAGCTTTCAGAGATGCGCCGCCAACCAGGGCACCATCGATGTCTGGCTGAGCAAACAGCTCTGCAGCATTTTTGTCGTTTACGGAACCGCCGTACTGGATGATCACTTGCTCAGCAACTTTCGCATCAGCTTTAGCAATGTGGTCACGAATGAATTTGTGAACTGCCTGAGCCTGAGCTGGAGTTGCAGATTTGCCAGTACCGATTGCCCATACTGGTTCGTAAGCGATTACCACGCCTTCGAATGCCGCAGCACCCTGAGTTTTCAGAACTGCATCGATCTGACGTGCGCAAACTTCTTCAGTTTTGCCAGCTTCGTTTTCTGCTTCAGTTTCGCCGATGCACAGTACTGGGATCAGGCCAACTTCTTTCAGGATAGCGAATTTTTTAGCGATCAGTTCGTCAGACTCTGCGTGGTAAGTACGACGCTCTGAGTGACCGATGATGATGTATTTAGCACCAACATCTTTCAGCATTTCTGCAGAAACTTCGCCAGTGAATGCGCCAGACAGGTTCAGGTCAACGTTCTGAGCACCAAGAATGATGTGGCTGCCAGAAGCGGCGTGTTTAGCCAGATCCAGGTACATTGTTGGAGGAGCGATAGCAACGCCACAGCCAGCAACGCCAGCCAGTTCTTTGCGTAAGCCAGCAATCAGCTCGTGTACCATGTGCTTGCTGCCGTTCAGTTTCCAGTTACCCATCACCAAAGGATGTCGCATCTTCATTCTCCACAAGGTCAAACTAATAAAAGAATCGCTGCCATTTAAGGCAGCATGGTCTGTGAAACAGTATAGAGACTCAGCAAGCGAAAGGCTTTGCTTTTTGTCATTTATTCGCCGTTGTTAAGGGTTTCAGATAGCGTCAGCTTAATCGGTTCAACTGCGAAGGTAAGCCCCTTTTCACCGTTATCCGCAACAACATAACGAATCGCGCCATCGGTTTGCGCGTAATAACGTTTGTTCTTCCCATCGCTAAGTAATTTAGTGAGTTTTGCCCCGCTTTGCGGTTTTGAAAGTGATGGGGTAAAGGTGCGAATCAGCGCTGACATATACTCAGACGCTTTTGCTCGTGCCGCTTTTTGCTCGGGGCCCTGAATCGGCAACCACGTTATCTGCATCGACTTTATTTTCAACGTACCGCGCTCAAGCGCCGTAGATGCGTAGAGATTTTCGTTTATTTTGCTGGCGGCGCGCATCAGGTTTGCCTCATCGGTGCTGGAGTCGATAGCGCGGAATTCATTGATCGGCAAAGACGGGTTTTCTGCGGTGAATTTTTCCCGAAACTGCGTAATGTTCATATCAAATGTTGGTGCACCGGCCAGTAAATAGGGCGCGGCTTGCAGTGGTGAGGTGGAATCTGAAGGCGGATCGGCCCAAACCACCGCAGCGGGTAGCATCAGTAAAGCCAGAGCTGCAAACAGATGTCTCATTGACAAATTCTCCTGTGAATTCTGCTTCCCGATTAAATCGGCATTCCGTTGGCTTGTCAAAACCCGGCATAGCCAGGGTACACTACGGCGCTAAACAATAAAATGGACCTTACCATGACCATACAGCAATGGCTGTTCTCTTTTAACGGACGTATTGGACGCCGTGACTTTTGGATTTGGATTGGCGTTTGGTTAGTCGCGCTGATCATTCTCTTCACCCTCGCGGGTGCTGAAATTATGCCTTATTCCACCGCCGGTTTCTTCTTGTCGGGTTCTTTGATTCCGACTGCCGCTGTGATTGTGAAACGTCTGCACGATCGCAATAAGAAAGGCTGGTGGGCGCTACTGTTTATTCCGGCCTGGCTGTTACTTGCCGGAAACTGGGAGACATTCGGCACATTAGCGCAGTGGGGACTTGGGCGTTTTATCCCAACCTTGATTCTGGTGATGGTCATTATGGACCTGGGTGCATTTGTTGGCACCCAGGGCGAGAACCGCTTTGGTAAAGACACCAGCGAAGTGAAATACCGCTAACGCTACCAGTAGTGTTCGGCTGTCATATGGCCCGGTCGGCGGCGCAAATGTTTGGTCATCTGCCGGGTATCTTTCAGCAACTGCTGCGTATCACGCACCATTTGCGGGTTACCGCACAACATCACATGGCTGGTCTCAATGTTCATTGGCAGACCTACCGCCGCTTCAAGTTCCCCGCTTTCGATAAGTGCGGGTACACGTCCGGTTAACGAGCCTGGAAGTGATTCCCGGCTGACCACTGTCTGAATCCGTAATTTCCCTTCATATTGCTGCTGGAGTTTTTGCATCAATGGCAAATAACTCAAATCCTGCGCATAACGCACGGCATGAAGCAAAACGATATTCTCGAAACGATCCAGGTCTTTGCCTTCCTGCAAAATCGAAAGATAGGGGCCTAATGCGGTACCTGTCGACAGCATCCACAACGTCTGGCAATCCGGGATTTCATCCAGCACAAAGAAACCCGCAGCTTCGCTAACCAACATGATTTCATCGCCGGGTTGCAGAGCATGCAGGCGTGGGCTGAGTTTGCCCTCAGGAACGGTGACCAGATAAAACTCAAGATTAGGATCGCTAGGCGCATTGACGTAGGAATAGGCGCGCTGCACGCGTTCACCATCGATTTCCATGCCAAGCTTGGTAAATTGCCCGGCGGTGAAAGGAGCGACAGGCGCATGAACAGTGAGACTAAACAGAGCATCGGTCCAGTTTTCAACCTGAACGACTTTACCTTTGACCCATTCCGCCATGATGCACGTTCCCCTTTGTTGTGTTTTCCCTATCTTCACCAGAAAAGTGCGAGATTTCCAGCCGGTTAAAGCTGGAAAGCTCATTCAGACAAACGGTAGTCTTACAGAATATGCGTTTGTACGTCTGGATCTTTGCGGTCGAGATAGTGAATAGATTTGATACGGCGAATGGTGCGCGATTTACCACGAATCAGCAGTGTTTCGGTGGTCGCCATATTCCCTTTACGGGTAATGCCGTCCAGCAAATCGCCTTTTGTGATACCGGTCGCGGAGAAAATTACATTGTCGTTACGTGCCATATCGTCGAGTTTCAATACCACGCCCGCTTCAATGCCCATCGCTTTGCAGCGCTCAAGCTCTTTCTCACCCATCAGACGGTTTTCATCGCTATCACCTTTAACGTGGTGACGAGCCAACAAGCGCCCTTGCATGTCACCGTCCAACGCGCGAATGACAGCTGCGGAAATCACCCCTTCTGGCGCGCCTCCGATACCGTACATCACATCGACTTCACTATCTGGCATACAGGTCAAAATGGATGCCGCAACATCACCATCAGGTATTGCGAAAACGCGTACGCCAAGCTTTTGCAGTTCAGCAATGGTGGCGTCGTGGCGCGGTTTGGCGAGAATAGTTACGGTAAGTTCACTCAGTGGCTTGTTGAGTGCAACGGCGATGTTATAGAGGTTTTCAGCCAGCGGCAGATTGAGGTCGATAATGCCTTTCGCGCCAGGGCCAACAATCAGTTTTTCCATGTACATGTCTGGGGCGTTGAGGAAACTACCTTTGTCACCCACAGCCAGCACAGCCAGCGCGTTGGCCTGACCCATGGCGGTCATCCGTGTGCCTTCAATCGGGTCAACGGCGATATCTACCGCATCCCCCTGGCCAGTCCCGACTTTTTCGCCAATATAGAGCATCGGCGCTTCGTCGATTTCCCCTTCACCAATCACAATCTGGCCGTCAATATTGACCTGATTAAGCATGATACGCATGGCGTGAACGGCTGCGCCATCCGCCATGTTTTTATCGCCACGGCCCAACCATTTATAACCAGCCAGTGCTGCGGCTTCGGTTACGCGGGAAAATTCAATCGCAAGTTCTCGTCTCATTGCACACTCATTTAGCAAACTCAATTGCGACGCATTTTAGCACAGGTGAGGAATCGTCGGGGGAAGGTGGGATGTTGCTGTGGATTCAGGACTCATCTCAACTCTCTCCCAGGATAGGGAGAGAGTAGGTTGGTGATATCAGAACTTAACTTTCGTCATGCTCTTCCCACGCCAGCGCACGCTTAACGGCTTTTTTCCAGCCAGCGTAACGGACGTTACGTTCAGTGGTTTCGATACCCGGACGGAACTCTTTTTCGATAACCGCCTTCTCGCTGACTTCATCCAGATTCTGCCAGAAACCAACGGCCAGGCCTGCCAGATAAGCTGCGCCTAACGCTGTGACTTCACGGACTTCCGGGCGCTCAACGCGGGTGCCTAAAATGTCCGCCTGGAATTGCATCAGGAAATTGTTTGCGACAGCTCCGCCGTCTACGCGCAGAGCATGCAGGCGAATATCTGCGTCAGCTTGCATCGCCTCCAGTACATCACGCGTTTGGTAAGCGATGGACTCAAGTGTTGCACGGATAATATGGTTTGCGTTCACGCCGCGAGTCAGGCCGAAGATTGCGCCGCGGGCATACGGGTCCCAATAAGGAGCGCCCAGGCCAGTAAAAGCGGGAACGACATATACACCGTTAGTGTCTTTGACTTTGGTGGCAAAGTATTCGGAGTCCGTCGCGTCGCTAATTAGTTTCATCTCATCGCGTAGCCACTGGATAGACGCGCCGCCCATAAATACCGCACCTTCCAGTGCATAATTCACTTCACCGCGTGGGCCGCAGGCAATAGTGGTCAGCAGCCCGTGAGTTGATTTCACCGCCTGAGTACCGGTGTTCATCAGCATAAAGCAGCCG
The DNA here is from genome assembly GCF_000737905.1 of Buttiauxella noackiae. NCBI lineage: Bacteria > Pseudomonadati > Pseudomonadota > Gammaproteobacteria > Enterobacterales > Enterobacteriaceae > Buttiauxella > Buttiauxella noackiae. Next base: position 49,697 of record NZ_JPRU01000006.1, on the reverse strand, counting down.
GTACCGTAGGTATTTTTCGCCATCCCTTCTTTTACACATAGCTGGCCGAAGAGTGCCGCCTGCTGGTCACCGGCGATCCCGGCGATTGGAATACGCGTACCGCCTTTACCACCGATGTTGGTCTGGCCGTACACTTCGGAAGATTTACGTACTTCTGGCAGCATCGCACGTGGAATATCCAGCGCTTCCAGCATGCGGTCATCCCAGTCCAGACTGTGGATGTTAAAGAGCATGGTTCGTGAGGCGTTTGTGTAATCGGTAACGTGTACGCGCCCCTGGGTCATTTTCCAGATAAGCCAGGTATCGACAGTACCAAACAGCAGTTCGCCACGGCGAGCACGTTCACGTGAGCCTTCTACATGGTCAAGAATCCATTTCACTTTGGTGCCAGAAAAGTATGGGTCAACGACCAGACCTGTGTTGGATTTGATGTACTCTTCCAGGCCATCACGTTTGAGTTTCTCGCAGATTTCAGCGGTACGACGGCACTGCCAGACGATGGCGTTATAAATTGGTTTGCCGGTCTCTTTTTCCCAGACAATAGCGGTTTCACGCTGGTTGGTGATACCAATTGCGGCGATTTGGTCTGAGTTAATATCGGCTTTAGCCAGCACTTCTACAAGCGTGGAGCTTTGTGTTGCCCAGATCTCCATTGGGTCGTGTTCTACCCATCCTGCTTTTGGATAGATTTGCTGAAACTCGCGCTGTGAAACGCTAACTACGTTGGCATCATGATCCAGGACGACGGCGCGGGAGCTGGTTGTACCCTGATCGAGTGCGACAATATATTTTTTTTCGTGGGTCATAATTTTGTCCTGAAGTCAGTCTTACAAAGAAGCATTTTGTTGAGTGGATGCGCTGGATTTTTCTTCATCTGCAACACAAACATCGCAAGGTAAATGGTGGCCAATCAGCTTGCGGTAACCAAAGGCACCTAACGCCGCACCTACAATCGGGCCAAATACTGGCACCAGGAAGTAAGGAATATCACGGCCACCGGTAAAGGCGACATCGCCCCAGCCAGCTAACCAGGCGAAAAGTTTCGGGCCAAAGTCACGTGCTGGATTCATCGCAAATCCGGTCAATGGCCCCATTGAGGCACCAATTACCGCAATCAATAAGCCAATCAGCAATGGTGCTAACGGGCCACGTGGGATGCCGTTGCCATCGTCAGTCAGCGCCAGAATAACGCCCATCAGAATGGCGGTGATCACCATCTCTACGGCAAAGGCCTGTACCAGATTGATGTGTGGGTTAGGGTAGGTTGAGAAGATACCTGCCAAATCCAGGCTTTCCACACTGCCACGTACCATGTGGTGCGTCTGCTCGTAATCGAGGAATAAATTGTAATACAGGCCGTAGACCAAAGCTGCGGCACAGAACGCACCTGCAACTTGCGAAAGAATAAACGGCACCACTTTACGTTTATCGAAGCAGGCGAACAGGCAAAGTGCGATAGTCACCGCCGGGTTAAGATGCGCACCGGAAACGCCTGCGGTCAGGTAGATAGCCATAGCCACTCCCAAACCCCAGATGATACTGATTTCCCACTGCCCGAAACTTGCGCCCGCGACTTTTAAGGCGGCGACACATCCGACACCAAAGAAAATCAACAACGCGGTACCCATGAACTCGGCGATGCACTGACCTTTCAAAGTTGATGGAGCTGTCTGACTCATAGTAGGGTCCTGAAGGCAAAATTAATGATTATTGTTTGTTCGGGCTTCCCTGCCGCGCAGGTGCCATGTAGGCATAGTGTTAATTTATCGTTAACGAACATAAACGAGAAATATCGAACTTTAAAATTGTGTTGTTCGTCATAAAAATGAGCGATTACGCGCTAAATTGTGCGCATTATCACCCAGAAAAGACAACGCAAACGCTCATGGAAGTAATCAATGCGTTAACAAATAGTGATTTTAGCGCTCCAGGTCATTCGGCATATGCTGAAAAACGTTATGTTATGCAAAGAGCGCTTGAACTCGCTGGACACGGCTACTCACGCTACTTACAATCGAGACACGCTGCGTGGAGCGCATATATTCATAAGGTGTCATCGGGAATATCCGGGACGGGGATTTAGAAATCCATCAACGCCTTGCAATTCAGAAGAGGTTCAGAAATGTCATTTGAAGTGTTTGAGAAACTGGAAGCAAAAGTACAGCAGGCGATTGACACCATTACCCTGCTGCAAATGGAAATTGAAGAGCTGAAAGAGACCAACAATAATTTGTCTCAGCAAGTTCAGCAATCTCAGAGCAACCATGAAGAATTAGTGCGCGAAAACAATTCTCTGAAAGAACAACAGCACGTGTGGCAGGATCGTCTGCATGCCTTGCTGGGTAAAATGGAAGAAGTCTAAATACCCGTCATACTTCGAGCCGCAGGGGCGTTGGCTGCACTCAAAAACCCCAGTCACTTACTCAAGTAAGCTCCTGGGGATTTGCTCCCTTGCCGCCTAACTGTAACTCGAATTATTTTGGTTATTGTTTTCTTTAGAAGAAGAACGGGCGCCCAAGGGCGCCCGTTTTGTTATTCGATTGGGTTATTCAATATCGAGGGGATCTTCGGAAAGGATAATGCCGGTGTTATCTGCATACAGATGGTCGCCGGAGAAGAATGTCACGCCACCAAAGTTAACGCGCACATCACTTTCGCCAATGCCAACTCCTGCTGAACCTACCGGAATAGCGGCAATTGCCTGAATACCAATATCCAGCTCTTCCAGGTCGTCGACCTGGCGTACTGCACCGTATACCACGATGCCTTCCCACTCATTTTGAGTCGCCAGACGGGCAAGTTCTGCATCAATCAAAGCACGGCGAACAGAGCCGCCACCATCGATTACCAGCACTCGGCCACGGCCATTTTGTTCGAGCAGATCATACAACAATCCGTTGTCCTCGAAACATTTCACCGTGATGATTTGCCCGCCAAAGGACGACCGCCCACCGAAGTTGGAAAACAGCGGTTCAACGACGTTGACATCTTCCTGATAGATGTCGCAAAGCTCGGAAGTATCATATTTCATAGGATTAAGATTCTGTTGCTGCACGAGTTGTCAGTATATCGCTTAATCCTAACTGTTGGCAAAATCATCAATTGTTAATTGATATTTGTCAGCTAAAACGACACCGTACTGAGCACAACTCCTACCGCAAACAACAAGTTAGTGAGTAATGCGGCTTTAACCGTTCGTTCAAGCATTGGGCGCATGGCGACCGGCTCCATCTCACTGAGCACGAAACGCGTCTGTTTAATCAGTAGCGGTGCTGCGAGCACAAATAGCCATCCCCAGAGGCTTTGCAACCAAACCAGGTTAAATACCGCCAGGCACGCCAGCGCCCCAATCAACAGGCAAGCATGATAGCGACGGGCAAGCATCGGACCCAGGCGCACAGCCAGTGTGTTCTTACCGTTCTCACGGTCGCTGTCGATATCACGTAAGTTATTGATGTTCAGCACAGCTGTTGCCAGTAATCCACAAGCCGTCGCGGGTAAAAACACTAACGGGGCCAAAGCATGAGCCTGGAGATACCAGGTGCCAGCCACACTTAGCCAGCCAAAGAATACCAGTACTGAAATGTCCCCAAGACCCATGTAACCATACGGACGAGTTCCGACGGTGTAGGTAATAGCCGCGATGATAGCCAGCAAACCGAGGACCAGGAAACCGAGGAAATCTGCCAGCGTACGGCAAGCAACCGCGACCAGCGCCAGGCCAGAAATACAGATTAATACTACTGTGATAACCAGCGCCTTTTTCATCTGCGCCTGGGTAATCACCCCTTTTTGCATTCCGCGCAATGGCCCGATTCTGTCTTCTTTGTCGCTGCCTTTTACCGCATCACCGTAGTCATTCGCCAGGTTTGAGAGGATTTGCAGTAACCCGGCAGTCAGCAGTGCCAGCAGTGCAATAGCGGGGTTGAACACGCCTTGCCAGAAAGCCAACGCGGATCCACAGACGATAGAGGCAAATGCCAGTGGTAATGTGCGTGGGCGCAAGCTTTCAAGCCAGGCTTGAGTCGTGCTTACAGAGTGCGATTCGCTCATAGTTCTCTCTGTTAGATATAAAAAAATGGAGGGCATAAGCCCTCCATTTCAAATGAAGAAAATACGTTGAGCGGGATTATAGGATAAAACGGCTCAAGTCTTCATCTGCTACCAACTCATCCAGATGTTTGCTGACATATTCGCCGTCAATCAGAATGGATTGGCCGTTCATTTCGCTGGCATCGTAAGAGATGTCTTCGACCAGGCGTTCTAACACAGTGTGCAGACGACGCGCACCGATGTTTTCGGTGGACTCGTTCACTTGCCATGCGGCCTGAGCAATACGGCGAATACCGTCTTCGGTGAAGTCGATATTCACGCCTTCGGTGCCCAATAGTGCTTTGTACTGCACGGTGATAGACGCGTTTGGCTCAGTCAGAATGCGCTCGAAATCTTCAACAGTCAGTGCCTGAAGTTCCACGCGAATTGGCAGACGCCCCTGTAATTCTGGGATCAGGTCTGACGGACTTGCGACCTGGAAGGCGCCAGATGCGATAAACAGAATGTGGTCAGTTTTGACCATACCGTGTTTAGTCGAAACGGTGCAGCCTTCAACCAGTGGCAGTAAATCACGCTGAACACCTTCGCGGGAAACGTCCGGGCCGGAGCTGTTGCCACCGCGCTTACAGATTTTGTCGATCTCATCGATAAACACGATGCCGTGTTGCTCGACGGCATCAATGGCGTCTTGCTTCAGTTCTTCCGGATTCACAAGCTTCGCCGCTTCTTCTTCAATCAGAAGTTTCATCGCGTCTTTGATTTTCAGCTTGCGTGGTTTTTGCTTCTGGCCGCCCAGATTCTGGAACATAGACTGCAACTGGCTAGTCATCTCTTCCATGCCAGGAGGAGCCATGATTTCAACACCCATCGGTGCCGCAGCCAGGTCGATTTCAATTTCTTTATCGTCTAACTGCCCTTCGCGTAATTTTTTACGGAAAGACTGACGCGCTGCAGATGGCTCTGGTGCCGTTTCGTTTTGGCCCCAGTTGTTTTTAGCCGGCGGGATCAGCACATCAAGAATGCGCTCTTCTGCCATTTCTTCGGCACGGTAGCGGTTTTTCTCGATGGATTGCAGGCGAACCATTTTCATTGCAGAATCAGTCAGATCGCGGATGATAGAATCCACTTCTTTACCAACATAGCCAACTTCGGTGAATTTGGTCGCTTCAACTTTAATGAAAGGTGCGTTAGCAAGTTTTGCCAGGCGACGAGCGATTTCGGTTTTACCCACGCCAGTTGGGCCGATCATCAGAATGTTTTTTGGCGTAACTTCATGACGCAGCTCTTCATCAAGCTGCATACGGCGCCAGCGGTTACGTAGCGCAATCGCCACGGAACGCTTGGCATTGTCCTGGCCAATGATGTGTTTGTTCAGTTCGCTGACAATTTCGCGAGGAGTCATTTCAGACATGGGGATTCCTTACGCCTTAGACGCTAATTCTTCAATAGTATGGAAATGGTTGGTGTAGATGCAGATATCACCGGCAATCCCCAGCGATTTCTCTACGATGTCACGAGCACCCAGTTCGGTATTTTCAAGTAGTGCACGTGCCGCAGCCTGGGCATACGGGCCACCGGAACCAATTGCAATCAGATCATCTTCTGGCTGAATAACATCACCGTTACCGGTGATGATAAGAGATGCATTTTCATCGGCGACTGCAAGCAACGCTTCGAGTTTGCGCAGCATACGATCGGTACGCCAGTCTTTTGCCAGTTCAACCGCAGCTTTAACCAGGTGGCCCTGGTGCATTTCTAGCTTGCGCTCAAACAGTTCGAATAGGGTAAAAGCATCCGCAGTGCCGCCAGCAAAACCGGCAATCACTTTGTCGTTATATAAACGACGTACTTTTTTAACGTTGCCTTTCATTACGGTGTTGCCGAGCGTGGCCTGACCATCACCACCGATTACGACATGGCCGTTACGGCGCACACTTACTATTGTTGTCACGAGCAGACCCCTTATTGCATCAGCTAAATAAGTACCCCGACATTATATCGGGGCTGAATGCAATTATAGATGGGGGGGATTTTGGGGGTTTCAACCCCCAGTGCCGAGACGAATGCAGTTAGAGTGGCCTGCCATCTTCAACTGGCTAATTGTACCGTCAGCTTTCTCTTTGCCCTTGATTGGGCCAATTACGACTCGATTCCAGCCATTATTGGTGGTAATGCGTGAGTCAAAGCCTTCGAAAGCAAGCTGCGCACGTACCGTTTCCGCCTGTTCGCTGCCCTTAAAGGAGCCGCACTGTACCATCCAGCGTTTCTCATCCTTTGGCTTGTCCTGAGGTGCCGGAGCTTGTTTCACAACTTCTTCACGGGTAATCGGCGCTGCCGGTTGAGTGGTAGGATTGGCCGCTCGTTGCTGAGTGTGCGGTGGTGTTTGTAGCAGATCTTGATACGGCTGCTGAGTTGCCGCTGTACGAGGTTGCTGCTGTGCCTGACGGGGCTGCTGCGCTACAGGTTGTGATTGCTGAACAGGCCGTGGTTGTGCTGTAACAGTTTGAGTATTGAATTGTTGCTGTTGAGCTTGTTGTTGCTGAATGATTTTTTGGCGCTGTAAGGTACTCTGACGCTGTTCGGGCGTCTGTTCGTTCCACGGCACTTCATTGAGCTGAGTCGGCTGCTGACGCATATCCGCCTGCATTTGCTCTAACAATTGGCGCTGTTCGCTGGTGAGCTGATCTTTATTCTGCACTTCACCACCGGCAGAAGGTTCGGTTGGGGCACGCACCCCCGTCTGGCGATTTTCCAGTTCTTTGATATAACGCCAGCGTTCTTCTGGTTTAGGTGGCAGACCATTTCCTGTGACTTTGTGTCCAGGCAGGGTTTCGCTTTCATCTTTTTTATGATGAGTAATGAAGTAGAGAGCACCAATAAAGGTCACCAGAACGGCGGCCGCAATTGCGACCATTGTCGGCGAGACAGATGGTAGGCTGCGTTGCTTGCTGCGGGTGTTACTTTTCTTACGCCGCGTACCTGCCGATTGCCCGCGGCGTACATAATCTCGTTGTGCCACTATTGATTCGCTATATTTTATTCGTTTATCAGCCCGCCATGTTACTTAATGGATATCCCTTTGACCAGAATCCAGTGTCCTAAAGCGGGTCATTTTCTACTGCCAGGTGCGCTGGTGGAGCCTCTTTCAATGAGTTCACAGTCCAGCAAACGCGAACCACTACTCACGGTGTGCCCGTTAAGTTGATCCAATAACAACAGCATAGCTTCCCTACCGATATCAAAACGGGGTTGCGCTACGGTGGTGAGCGGTGGGTCACAGAACTGTGAAAGTGCGATGTCATCAAAGCCCATAATCGATAAGTCTTCTGGCACGCGTAAGCCATTTCGCTTGGCCTGAGACAGTGCGCCCAGCGCCATCACATCGCTATGACAGAACACCGCAGTCGGCGGATTTGGCAGCGCCAGCAACTGCGACAATGCTGCGGCACCGGCTTCATAGGTAAAGTTACCACGTGCAATGTAGTGCGGATCGATTACTGCACCCGTGCGGCGCAGTGCCTGAACATACCCCTGCAAGCGATAGTGGCAAAGCGGCATCTCTTCCGGGCCTGCAATACAGGCAATTTTTTGATGGCCGAGCTGCTGTAAATAATAAACAGCGTTAAATGCAGCAGTAAGATTATCAATATGAACCGTAGGCAGTTCCAGCTCAGGAGCAAATTCGTTTGCCATCACCATCGGCGGTAAATTGCGTTGTTCTTCAATGCTGGCATCAAAGGGAAGGCGCGAGCCGAGCAGCAGCATGCCATCAATCTGCTTGGTGATAATCAGATTAATGAAGGTTTTTTCCTGCTGATTTTGGTGGGCGCAATCGCCAATCAGCACCAGGTAGCCCTGTTCAGCAGCCGTCACTTCGATACCGCGAATGATTTCGCTAAAGAAGGGGTCGCAGATATCCGGGACAATAACCAGAATGGTGCGTGATTCATTACGCTTTAAATTTCGCCCCAGGGAGTGGGGTAAATAACCTACGGCTATTGCCGCTTGTTCCACACGATTACGAGTACTTTGCGATACTTTGTCCGGGTTCATTAATGCCCTGGACACTGTTGCAGTTGATACTTTCGCCTGAACGGCAACATCTTTCATGGTTGCATTGGCAACCTGATTCTTCGGCTTCAACTTCTTCTCCTCGCGTGCACTGTACAGGTGCTGACAACGTCCGTGGTGTCTGACCATGTCCACATTCTTAGCAGAAATTGATGTTCGTTGGTTACAGTTATTTCATTAAAAGTGTGATGGTTGTTGAAATTTTCGATCCGCTTCGCATAACCACAGGGCTTTGTGCTAGCCGTCTATCGGATCAACATCCAGCGTCCACTTCACTTTGCGTGATTCCGGTAAGGTATTGACCAGCTTCAACGAATGGCTGACCAGGCGTTGCAGACGCGCGCGCGAAGGGTGCTGCAGCAGAATCTGCCAACGGAAGCGCCCGCCGCGTTTGGGCTGCAAACAGGGTACCGGCCCCATAACCCAGAGTTGATCATCTCGTAATGGGCTGGATTCCAATAGGTTTCGTAACTGCTGTAAGAAGAGCGGTGCCTGATGGTTATTCTGGTCTTCTGCGCGAAACATGATGTGGCTGGTAAACGGCGGTAAGAACACTGTCTGGCGCTCTTTCAGTGCCTGGCTTGCGAAGTCGTCATAACCTTTGGTGAGCAGCGTTTGTAATAAAGGGTGCTCAGGATGGTGAGTTTGCAACATGACTTCGCCTTGTTTACCGGCGCGGCCAGCGCGGCCAGACACCTGAACATAAAGTTGTGCAAAACGCTCCGCTGCGCGGAAGTCAGCCGAAAACAGTGCGCCATCGACATCGAGTAAAGCCACCAGAGTCACATCGGGGAAGTGGTGGCCTTTCGCCAGCATCTGCGTGCCAATCAGGATGCGTGCGCCGCCGCGATGGACTTCTGCCAGTTGCTGCTCAAGTGCACCTTTTCGACTGGTGGTGTCGCGATCAATACGCGAAATCGGCACGCCAGGAAATTCCGGTGTCAGGCTATGTTCGAGCTGTTCGGTACCCATGCCTACTGGAACCAGATTGGTGGAGCCACAATGTGGACATTGCTGTGGGATAGCTCTTTGGCTGTCGCAATGGTGGCAGCGCAAATGACGTTGGCCTTGATGATAGGTGTAGTAGTGATCGCAGCGTGGGCACTCCGCTATCCAGCCGCATTCATGGCACAGCAGTGCGGGGGCAAAGCCTCGGCGGTTAAGAAACAGGATCACCTGGTTGTCAGCTTTAAGGTGCTGACCAATTTTTTTGATAAGCGCAGGCGCCAGGCCGGATTTCAGTGGCTGCCCTTTTAAGTCCACCACTTGCTGTGTTGCCGGGCGTGCATTACCGGCGCGTTTTGTCAGACGTAATTGGCGATATTTCCCCAATTGAACGTTATGCAATGTTTCAAGGGCGGGGGTCGCGGAGCCAAGGATGATGGGAATATCTTCCGCATGCGCGCGGTATACGGCTAAATCACGAGCGTGATAACGCCAACCTTCTTGCTGCTTGTAAGAGCTATCGTGCTCTTCATCTATAACAATGACGCCAAGTCGGCAAAACGGTGTGAATAAAGATGAGCGGGTGCCAATCACAATAGCTGCTTCGCCGCTACGGGCTTTTAACCACACAGCAAGACGCTCACTGTCATTAAGCCCGGAGTGCAGCACTTCGACCGGTGCGTTAAAACGCTCACGGAAACGGGCGATGGTTTGTGGCGTCAGGCCAATTTCAGGTACCAGAACTAGCGCTTGTTTGCCTTGTGCCAGCACGTTTTCTAGCACGCTTAGATAAACTTCTGTTTTGCCCGAACCGGTAATACCTGCAAGCAACCAGACCGCAAAATGGTCGGCAGAACTGTGGATAGCGCCAATAGCAGTAGCTTGCTCAGTGTTCAGCCGTAAACGCTCACCTTCAACAGAATAGCTATCGCGCCAGTCTGTCGTTGAAGGCGCTGCACTTTTCAGATCACATAACCCTTTGGCCCGCAGCGCTTGTAACCCAGGTTCACTGATTTCCATCTCGCTCACCTGGTGACGCCAGATGATATTTTGCCGTATCGCCGCCAGTGCTTGTTGCTGCTTAGGCGCGCGTTTCAGGCTATTGAGATCTACAGCTTTGCCTTCTTCTGTGGCAAACCAGTACCACAATGGCGCATGGTGCGCGGGTTTTCCTTCGCGCAGCAAACCAGGTAGGGCGTGGAAGAGCACATCGCCAAGCGGATGGTGGTAATACTCAGCCGCCCACAGCAGAACGCGCCACAGAGAAACAGGAAACAACGAAGCACCATCCAGAACTTCAGCAACTGGCTTTAGCTCATTAATCGGCAATTCGCTGTGCTCGCTAACGGCAACGACAATCCCGACAGCCTGGCGTTTGCCAAACGGCACCATGACGCGACAGCCTGACTCCACCTGCATTCCATCGGGAATGAAGTAATCAAAAGTGCGGGCAAGAGGAACCGGCAAAGCGACGTGAGCAACAGGCATTAAAGCTTCCAGGCTGATAAAAATGACGAGATAGTGTACACTGTGTGTTCCAGAAAATGCGGATCAGTTTGCATCCAACGGTGGGGTTCTGTATGATTCGCCGCCTTTGATGCGCAGTTTTTGGTATCAAAAAACCTAATTTATCAACTTCGCGTGGTGTCTGGCGTTAGGGCTGGAAGAGCGACGCGGCCTTATACAGAGGTTTTCCATGAAAAAGAATATTCACCCGAACTACGCAGAAGTTACTGCAAACTGCTCATGCGGTAATGTTATCAAGATTCGCTCTACCGTGGGTCATGATCTGAACCTGGACGTATGTGGCGAATGCCACCCGTTCTACACTGGCAAGCAGCGTGATGTTGCTACCGGTGGCCGCGTTGACCGCTTCAACAAGCGTTTCAGCGTTCCAGGCGCGAAGAAGTAATTCGCTGCACGGTAAGAGAAAGGCGCCTAACGGCGCCTTTTTTGTTACCCGTCATCCTTCAAGCCGCAGGGGTGTTGGCTTCACTCCTAAACCCCAGTCACTTACCTACGTAAGCTCCTGGGATTTACTCACTTGCCGCCTACCTGCGACTCGAATGCTATAGGGTAACCCAGTAATTTCTTAAGCTAGTATTCCCAGGTTTCCGGATCAATCCCCAGCTCGCGCATAATCACTTTCGCCGCTTCAGGAATCTCATCACTACGCTCTTTGCGCAGGTCTGCATCATTTGGCAACGGTTGCCCAGTAAACGCATGCAAAAACGCTTCGCACAGCAGTTCACTGTTGGTTGCGTGACGCAGGTTATTCACCTGGCGACGGGTACGCTCATCGGTGAGGATTTTTAACACCTTCAGAGGAATGGACACCGTAATTTTCTTTACTTGCTCACTCTTCTTCCCGTGCTCAGCGTAAGGGCTGATATATTCGCCGCTCCATTCAGCCATGAGATACTTAATCCTCTTAATCAATGTATTTAGGCTTCTACCGGTCATATGCGCGGTAGAAGCGATTATCTGGTCGTAGTGTAAGCGTTTATTGATTCGCGGTCTGCGACGCTATCACCCTAAAGCGTATAATTTTAACGGCTATTGCGTGTTTGCTCAATCTATACGCAAAGAAGTTTAGATGTCCAGATGTATTGACGTCTAACTCGGCAGTGTTTACTCTGGTGCCTGACCTTTATTCGACCAGCAAGGATTCGAGAGCCATGACGCGCAAACAGGCAACTATCGCAGTACGTAGCGGTTTGAACGATGACGAGCAATACGGCTGCGTTGTACCGCCAATCCATCTCTCCAGTACTTATAATTTCACCGGGTTTAATGAACCGCGCGCGCATGATTATTCGCGCCGTGGCAATCCTACGCGTGATGTTGTTCAGCGCGCACTGGCAGAGCTGGAAGGCGGAGCGGGCGCTGTGCTGACGAATACCGGCATGTCGGCAATCCATTTGGTAACCACCGTTTACCTCAAGCCTGGCGACCTGCTGGTGGCTCCGCATGACTGTTACGGCGGCAGCTACCGTTTGTTTGATAGCCTGGCAAAACGCGGTGCATATCGCGTTTTATTTGTCGATCAAGGAGATGAAGCGGCTTTAACTGCGGCACTCAACGAAAAACCAAAACTCGTGCTGGTCGAAAGCCCAAGTAATCCCTTGTTACGAGTAGTAGATATTGCGAAAATCTGCGCCGCAGCACGTGAAGTAGGGGCAATTAGTGTGGTGGATAACACCTTTTTGAGCCCGGCTTTGCAAAACCCACTGGCATTGGGTGCGGATTTGGTTCTGCACTCATGTACCAAATATCTGAATGGTCACTCAGATGTTGTTGCGGGCGTAGTAATTGCGAAAGATCCTGAAACCGTCACTGAACTTGCGTGGTGGGCAAATAACATTGGCGTGACCGGTGGTGCTTTCGATAGCTACCTGCTGCTGCGTGGCCTGCGTACACTTTCACCTCGTATGGAAGTGGCACAACGTAACGCTCAGGCGATTGTCGATTTCCTGAAGACGCAACCGCTGGTGAAAAAGCTGTATCATCCTTCGCTGCCTGAAAACCAGGGCCATGAAATTGCTGCTCGTCAGCAAAAAGGTTTTGGGGCGATGCTAAGTTTTGAATTTAATGGCGACGAGCAAACGCTGCGTCGATTCCTGAGTAGCCTGACTCTCTTCACTCTGGCGGAATCATTGGGTGGAGTAGAAAGTTTGATTTCACACGCGGCGACGATGACCCACGCGGGCATGGCGCCAGAAGCGCGTGCTGCAGCGGGGATCTCTGAAACCTTGTTGCGTATTTCGACTGGCATTGAAGATAGCGAAGATTTAATTGCTGACCTGGAAAATGCGTTCCGGGTTGCAGCCGAGGGGTAAGCATGAGTGTTTCAGCACCAGCAGGGGCGTCGGGTCGTCAGCTGCATAAATTTGGTGGCAGTAGTCTGGCAGATGCGAAGTGCTATCTGCGCGTTGCGGGGATCATGGCCGAGTATTCAAAACCTGGCGACATGATGGTTGTTTCCGCAGCGGGTAGTACGACCAACCAGTTGATTAATTGGTTGAAATTAAGCCAAAGCGATCGCCTTTCTGCCCATCAGGTTCAGCAAGCTCTGCGCCGTTATCAGAGCGAGCTGATTAGTGGCCTTGTTACACCTGATGTTGCTGATGCTTTAATCGGTCAATTTGTTCACGATCTTGAGCGTTTGGCGGGTTTGCTGGATGGCAAAATGACCGACGCCGTGTATGCCGAAGTTGTGGGCCATGGTGAAATTTGGTCTGCTCGCCTGATGTCTGCGGTGCTAAATCAGTTAGGTCATCCGGCTGCATGGCTGGATGCACGCGAATTTATGCGTGCAGAACGTGCAGCTCAGCCACAAGTCAATGAAGGCTTATCCTGGCCGCTGCTGCAAGAGCTTATGGCGCAGCATCCGAACAAGCGCCTCGTGGTTACTGGCTTTATCTGCCGTAATGAGGCGGGCGAAACCGTTCTGCTGGGCCGTAACGGTTCTGACTATTCCGCAACTCAAATTGGCGCACTGGCTGGGGTTTCCCGCGTGACCATCTGGAGTGACGTTGCCGGGGTTTACAGCGCAGACCCACGTAAAGTGAAGGATGCTTGCTTGCTGCCGCTGCTGCGTCTGGATGAAGCTAGTGAACTGGCCCGTCTTGCTGCCCCGGTGCTGCATGCTCGTACCTTGCAACCTGTTTCCGGTAGCGATATCGATCTGCAACTGCGTTGTAGCTATTCACCAGAACAAGGCTCAACTCGTATCGAACGAGTGTTGGCTTCTGGTACTGGTGCACGAATCGTTACCAGCCATGATGATATTTGCCTGATTGAGCTTGAGGTTTCTGCACAGAAAGATTTTAAACTGGCGCACAAAGAGCTCGATACGCTGTTAAACCGCGCCCAGATTCGCCCGTTGTCGATTGGTGTACATCCTGACCGCAATCTGCTTCAACTTTGCTACACCTCCGAAGTGGCTGGCAGCGTGCTGCAAACTCTACAAAATGCTGACCTACCGGGCGAATTACGTCTGCGTGAAGGCCTGGCTTTAGTAGCAATGGTGGGTGCGGGCGTTTGCCGTAACCCACTGCACAGCCACCGTTTCTGGCAGCAACTGAAAGATCAGCCTGTTGAGTTTATCTGGCAGTCCGAAGATGGTATTAGCCTGGTTGCGGTATTACGTGTTGGCCCAACAGAAAATCTCATTAAGGGTCTACATAAGTCACTGTTCCGTGCCGAAAAACGCATCGGTCTGGTTTTGTTCGGTAAAGGGAACATTGGTTCACGCTGGCTGGAGCTGTTCGCCCGCGAGCAAGAAACTATCTCTGCACGAACCGGCTTTGAATTCGTGCTTTCAGGCGTAGTAGATAGCAGCCGCAGCTTGCTGAATTACGAAGGTCTCGATGCCAGCCGTGCTCTCGCTTTCTTCAATGACGAAGCGGTAGAGCAGGATGAAGAATCACTATTCCAGTGGATGCGTGCGCATCCTTATGATGATTTGGTGGTTCTGGATGTGACTGCGAGTGAACAACTGGCCGATCAATACCTCGATTTTGCCAGCCACGGTTTCCACGTTATCAGCGCTAATAAACTTGCGGGCGCCAGTAATAGCCAGAAGTACCGTGAAATTCGTAACGCTTTTACCAAGACCGGTCGCCACTGGCTGTATAACGCCACCGTGGGCGCTGGCTTGCCGGTAAACCATACCGTTCGTGACTTACGCGAGAGCGGCGACTCCATTCTGGCTATCAGCGGCATTTTCTCCGGTACGCTTTCATGGCTGTTCCTGCAATTCGATGGCACTGTGCCATTTACCGAGCTGGTGGACCAGGCCTGGCAGCAAGGGCTGACGGAACCCGATCCACGCGTCGATCTCTCCGGGAAAGACGTGATGCGCAAGCTGGTGATCCTGGCTCGCGAAGCGGGTTACGACATCGAGCCGGATCAGGTTCGTGTTGAATCGCTGGTTACAAACGGCAGCGAAACGGGCTCAATTGACCATTTCTTTGAAAATGGCGATGAATTGAATGACCAAATGCTTCAGCGTTTTGAAGCGGCTCAGGAAATGGGTCTGGTGCTGCGCTATGTCGCACGTTTCGATGCTAATGGTAAAGCGCGTGTCGGTGTGGAAGCTGTGCGCCCTGAGCATCCACTGGCTTCGCTGCTACCTTGCGACAACGTGTTTGCTATCGAAAGCCGTTGGTATCGTGATAACCCGCTGGTTATTCGTGGGCCAGGGGCTGGTCGTGACGTAACAGCTGGCGCTATTCAATCGGATCTCAATCGTCTGGCGCAATTGCTCTAACTGCGGAAACACAAAAATACCGAGGCCAGCTATTGCTGGCCTTTTTTATTCTTTTCAATCGAACATGAGAAAAATTCAATTTGGTTGAGAATTCCTCACTTCTTGTGTTGAATTTTCAGTTGACGGAATCATGCTTTTCCTTCATCTTGCTATCTGGACGTCTAAACGTCTGGATAGCAATAAAACACAACATCACATAATAAAATGCGATTAATGAGGTAAGGGTATGAGCTTTTTTCACGCCAACCAGCGGGAAGCACTAAATCAGAGTCTGGCCGAAGTTGCCGGGCAAATTAACGTTTCCTTTGAGTTTTTCCCGCCGCGCACCAGTGAAATGGAACAGACCCTGTGGAGCTCAATTGATCGACTAAGTAGCCTGAAACCAAAATTTGTCTCCGTAACTTACGGCGCAAACTCCGGCGAGCGTGACCGTACCCATAGCATCATCAAAGGTATTAAAGACCGTACAGGTCTGGAAGCTGCACCGCATCTGACTTGTATTGATGCCTCTCCCGACGAACTGCGCACAATCGCACAGGATTACTGGAACAGCGGTATCCGTCATATTGTCGCCCTGCGCGGTGATTTACCACCAGGCGGCGGCAAGCCAGATATGTACGCTTCAGATCTGGTGACATTGCTTAAAGATGTCGGTGATTTTGATATTTCCGTTGCGGCTTACCCGGAAGTTCACCCGGAAGCGAAAAGTGCACAGGCTGATTTGATTAACCTGAAGCGCAAGATTGATGCCGGTGCAAACCGCGCCATCACTCAATTCTTCTTCGATGTAGAAAGCTATCTGCGCTTCCGCGACCGTTGTGCTGCTGCCGGTATCGACGTGGAAATCGTGCCAGGCATCCTGCCAGTCAGTAACTACAAGCAAGCGCATAAATTTGCCACCATGACCAACGTGCGTGTTCCGCACTGGATGGCTCAAATGTTTGAAGGGCTGGATAACGACGCAGAAACTCGCAAAATGGTCGGTGCCAATATTGCGATGGATATGGTGAAAATCCTCAGCCGTGAAGGCGTGAAAGATTTCCATTTCTATACGCTTAACCGTGCTGAAATGAGCTACGCGATTTGCCACACACTGGGTGTTCGCCCATTAGTATGATTCAGTCAATGGCCCGCAAGGGCCATGATTTTCCCCTGCACATCCACTCCCCCTTCAAATACCCATTTCATTTGTAATGTTAAGTTTTGAAAGTTTATGTTGCTGTCGACGTTTCTGAGAAAAACTTTTGCTATGTTGCTCATTAGCCAACAGGAAATAACTATCAAATCTGTAGTTTTTTTCATCTATAACTTATCTGCAGAGCCGTATATCCTGGTATTAAAATAGTGAAGGGAGCAGGAAGATGAGCACAAACGAAAACGATCATAATACGTTGTCCGCAGGGAAGTGCCCGTTTCATCAGGGCAGTCATGATGTGAGTGCAGGAGCCGGAACAAGCACGCGAGACTGGTGGCCGAAACAACTCCGTGTTGACCTCCTCAATCAGCACTCAAACCGCTCTAACCCCCTCGGCGAAGATTTTGATTACCGCAAAGAATTCAGCAAACTCGATTATTCCGCACTGAAAGGTGACCTGAAAGCATTACTCACTGATTCCCAGCCATGGTGGCCAGCCGATTGGGGCAGCTACGCCGGGCTATTTATTCGTATGGCCTGGCATGGTGCCGGCACTTACCGTTCCCTGGACGGACGTGGTGGTGCAGGTCGTGGTCAGCAACGCTTTGCTCCACTCAACTCCTGGCCAGATAACGTAAGCCTTGATAAAGCTCGCCGCCTGCTGTGGCCTATCAAACAGAAATATGGTCAGAAAATATCCTGGGCCGACCTGTACGTGCTGGCAGGGAACGTAGCACTGGAAAACTCAGGCTTCCGTACCTTTGGTTTTGGTGCCGGGCGTGAAGATGTTTGGGAGCCGGATCTGGATGTGAACTGGGGTAATGAGAAAGCCTGGTTGGAACATCGCGACCCAGAAGCGCTTGCTAAACGCCCATTAGCCGCAACCGAGATGGGGCTGATTTATGTAAACCCTGAAGGGCCAAATGCCAGCGGTGAACCGCTTTCAGCCGCCGCTGCCATTCGTGCTACTTTCGGCAATATGGGGATGAACGACGAAGAGACTGTGGCACTTATCGCTGGCGGTCATACGTTGGGCAAAACCCATGGTGCGGCGGAGGCAACGCATGTGGGTGTTGATCCAGAAGCTGCACCGATTGAAGCGCAAGGCTTAGGTTGGACGAGCAGCTATGGCAGTGGTGCAGGTGCTGATGCAATTACCTCTGGCCTGGAAGTTGTCTGGTCACAAACGCCAACCCAGTGGAGTAACTATTTCTTTGAGAACCTGTTCAAATTTGAATGGGTACAGACACGCAGCCCTGCTGGTGCTATTCAGTTTGAAGCGGTCGATGCGCCTGAAATTATTCCTGATCCGTTTGATCCATCGAAAAAACGTAAACCGACAATGTTGGTCACTGACCTGACGCTGCGTTTCGATCCGGAATTCGAGAAAATCTCCCGTCGCTTCCTCAATGATCCACAAGCTTTCAATGAAGCTTTTGCTCGCGCATGGTTCAAATTGACCCACCGTGATATGGGGCCAATTGCGCGTTATATCGGCCCGGAAGTACCAAAAGAAGAACTGATTTGGCAGGACCCGTTGCCAAAAGCGACATTCAGTCCAACGCCTGCTGATATCGATCACCTGAAAGCAGAAATTGCCCATTCTGGCCTTTCTGTCAGTGAATTGATTTCTGTAGCCTGGGCGTCGGCATCGACTTTCCGTGGCGGTGATAAACGTGGTGGAGCCAATGGCGCACGCCTGGCACTGGCACCTCAGCGCAACTGGGATGTGAATGCTTTAGCGGTTCGTGCATTGCCTGCGCTAGAAGCCATTCAGAAAGCGTCTGGTAAAGCGTCACTGGCCGATATCATTGTGCTGGCGGGTGTTGTGGGTGTGGAACAGGCGGCGGAAGCGGCTGGTATCAGCGTTCGCGTTCCGTTTATTCCTGGGCGTGTGGATGCCAGCCAGGATCAGACCGATATCGAGATGTTCAACCTGATGGAGCCTGCAGCAGATGGATTCCGTAACTACCGTGCCCGTGTGGATGCGGCGACAACAGAATCCATGCTGATTGATAAAGCACAGCAACTTACGCTGACCGCACCGGAGCTCACCGTGTTGGTTGGTGGCATGCGTGTGCTGGGTGCGAATTTTGATGGCGGCAAACATGGCGTATTCACCGAACGTTTAGGTGTGCTCAGCAACGATTTCTTTGTCAATCTGCTGGATATGGGCACGGAATGGAAGGCGACTGATGACTCTTCAGAACTGTTTGAAGGGCGCTGCCGTCAAACTGGTGAAGTGAAGCGTAAAGCGACACGCGCGGATCTGGTCTTTGGCTCAAACTCCGTACTGCGCGCACTGGCGGAAGTTTATGCCTGCAGTGATGCGAAAGAGAAGTTTGTGAAGGACTTCGTTGCGGCATGGGTGAAAGTGATGAATCTGGATCGCTTTGACCTGAAATAAGCCGGTATCTGACGTAACAATCCCCGCAGATGCGGGGATTTTTTTATCTGCGCTATTCCCACTCTTGCAAGAAGCGCTGACCGTACTGGTCGGCAACTAAAAGTGCCGCATAAACCTCATCCGGCGTAGCACCGCCAGGCATGTTATGGATAGTTTCGCCTTCTGCGCAGGATGCCTGCGCCACAATGCGCATTTTTGCGGTAACGTCTTGTTTGATATCAAGTTGCGCCAGCGTAATTGGCAGCCCGACGGAGTGACACAGCGCCGCTACGGTTTCAATCTCTTCTAGTGGCGCGTTTTCCAGAACTAACTGGGTCAGCGTACCGAAAGCGACTTTTTCACCGTGATAATAGTGATGTGCGTCTGGAATTGCCGTCAGACCGTTATGCACTGCGTGTGCAGCGGCCAGGCCTCCACTTTCAAAGCCGACACCGCTCAAGTAGGTGTTGGCTTCAATTACGCATTCAAGAGCTGGAGTGACTACATGCTGCTCTGCAGCCAGCATCGCTTTTTCACCCTGTTCAATTAACGTGTTATAGCAAAGTTCAGCCAGCGCTAATGCAGCCTGAGTGCACTTGCCGCCGGCCATTGTGGTCGCACCGCTACGTGAACAGGCACGTGCCTCAAACCAGGTTGCCAATGCGTCGCCGATCCCGGCGGCTAAAAGGCGTGCAGGTGCACCTGCCACGATTTTGGTATCAACAATCACTATATTTGGATTGTTCGGCAACATCAGGTAACGATCAAACTCACCCTCATCGGTATAAATAACAGAGAGCGCGCTGCATGGCGCATCGGTAGAGGCGATAGTGGGTGCGATGGCAACAGGTAAACCCATAAAATGCGCCAGTGCTTTGGCGGTATCGAGCGTTTTGCCGCCACCGATACCGAGAACTGCACCACACTGTGTTTGTTCTGCAATACTGCGCAGACGATCGATTTCATTTTGTGAACATTCGCCGCCAAAAGGTGCGATTTCCAATACCAGACCGGCATCTTTAAAGCTTTTTTCTAGTGCGGACTCGGCAAATCCTAAGACAAATTTGTCTCCGACCACTAGCCAGCGCTCAGCCAGTGGTTTGAGATAGTGGCCGAGGCGGGAAATAACCTCAGCGCCCTGAATGTACTTACCCGGTGACTGTATTATGCGATCCATTCACTGCCTCCTTTTGTGTCCGTTACAGGCTCAGGCGACCAAACGCTTTCTGCCAGTCTTCTTCAAACTTCACCACCGCCGAGTCTACTGCTGGCGCAGCCAAAAATTGCTGTGCGACATCAAGGGGAAGCGTGATGGATTCGCATCCTGCCAGTAAGCAATCCAGTGCCTGACGCGGAGTTTTAAAGCTGGCTGCCAGAACTTTGCTGTCAGGAGCGTGAAGCTCAAGCAAAGCTTGTAACTCCTGCACCATGCGAATGCCATCCCCGCCTTGCGCATCAACGCGGTTAACATATGGAGCAACGTACTCCGCTCCGGCGAGAGCAGCTAATAATCCCTGAGCAGCGCTATAAACAGCTGTTCCCAGCGTAGGAATACCCAAAGCAGTTAGCTGCTTAATCGCCGCCAGCCCCTCAAAGGTAACGGGAATTTTTACCACCAGACCTGGAACGCACTCTCTGAGTTTCTGCGCCTCTGCAACCATTCCATCCGCGCTGCGGCTCATCACTTGTGCAAACAGGCGGCCTTCTTTGCCCACTGCATTTTGCAGGCGTGGCAGTACGTCCCATATAGATTCGCCATTGGCGGCAACAATACTCGGATTGGTTGTCACTCCTTGTAATGGGAAGATTCGCGCCAGACGTTCTACTTCCGCAATGTTTGCTGTATCGAGATAAAGCTCCATTAATTTTTCCTCTTGGGTGAATTACAGTTCCAGTTCGCGGGCTAGCAGAACCGCGATGGCTTCGCCATTTGTGGCCTTTACCAGGGAATCACGGAATTCTGCATGCATGATTCTGCGTGCAAGTCGGGAGAAAATTCGCATATGCTGGTCACCTGCCGCATGCTTATTTAGCGTCAACATAATGATAAATTGTGCCTCATCGTCTCCCCACTGAACGGGAGTAGGGAGCCGGGCGACACTAATCGTCGATTGCTCAATATGTTCTGATTTACTGTGGGGAATAGCGAAGCTAAAGCCCAGACCTGTCGAAAACACGGCCTCCCGAGCCCATAAATCGGCCTCAAGTTTGCGTGGGTAACGACAGCGCCCAGCGATAAGCAGGTTATCGGTCATTCCTTTAATGACCTCTTCTTTGCTACGCCAGTTGTTATCAAGAGAGATGCATTGAGTTGTGATCAGCGGTGCATCCTGCTGAGTCATACGGAATTGCGCCAATAAGTGTTCGACTTCAAGGGAAGTTCGACACGCCATCGCCTGATTAAGCAACTGGCGACAGGCTCGGCTATCGAGTTGGGCCAGACGTGCCTTTGTTGCGGGTATGGAAGGTGCACTCATGCTGATTTCATCAAGCCCCAGACCCACAAGCAGTGGGAGAACTGAGCCTTTTGCTCCCAGTTCGCCACACAGCCCAATCCATTTCCCCTGGCGATGCACTGCCTGCACGGCGTAATCCAGAGCCCGTAAGAAAGCAGGGTTCAGGCTGTTGTAATGCCGGGTGACCTTCGCATTGTCACGGTCAACGGCCAGTAGATATTGCGTAAGGTCGTTGCTGCCGATACTAAAGAAATCAATTTCTTCACAGCACTGGTCGATGATGAACATTACTGAGGGCACTTCAAGCATGATGCCCAACGGAATTTTTTCATCAAATGGGATATGTTCGCTACGTAGCGATTGTTTCACTTCCGCGAGTTGATCTTTAACCCACAAGATCTCTTCCATTGAGGAGATCATTGGGATCATGATTTTTAACGATCCGTGTGCAGATGCCCGCAAAATGGAGCGCAACTGAATGTGGAAAAGCGGCAGATATTCCTGGTAAATACGTACGGCACGATAGCCGAGGAATGGATTGTTTTCCTCAGGGATATTCAGGTAATCCACCGGTTTATCGCCACCGATATCTATTGTGCGCACAATAATGCTGCGCCCGTTTGCACCTTCCAACGCCTGACAATAAATGTTGTAAAGTTCATCTTCGGAGGGTGCATGAGCGCGGTCCATGTATAGCATTTCAGTGCGAAACAGGCCCACAGCCTCTGCTCCGTTATTAAATGCAGGAGCCGATTCAACGCAATGAGCAATGTTTGCAGCCACTTCCAGACGAAGACCATCAGCAGTACGTCCTGGTTGGTTAAGCCAGACTTTTTGCTGATCGCGTAGGACTTGCTGCACATACGCTTCTTGCTGGTAATAGCGTTTTACCGTTTCGCTAAGATTTACTACTACCAAACCAAGATCACCATCAATCTGCACGGTTTGTTGCAACCACGGCGTGAGTGCGTCGATATCAACGCCCACCAAGGTTGGAATATTAAATGAGCGAGCAAGAATGACCGTGTGGGAGGTGGTTCCGCCACTACGTAACAGAAGACCTTTGAGTAGTGTTTTATCCAGCTCAAGAAACTGGCTCGGCGTAATTTCATCAGCTAAACAGATAGCAGCTTGCTGAAGCTTGCCTGGTGCTGGGAAGCGCTGCTCCCCATAGATATGCTGCAGTAGTTGGAAACAGACATCCCGAACATCAAGCACTCGCTCTTGCAGATAAGCACTACCTGACTGGGAAAATTGATTACAAAAGTGTTCTGCTGTTTTTACGACTGCAGCAGCACAGCTGGCGCCATGATGGATATGTTCCAGAAGCAGAGTGCGCAATGACGCATCACTTGCCAGAGAACGGTGGGCTTCAAGAATAGCGCTCGCTGTGCCATCATTTCCTAGTAACTGGAGATTGATGGTTTTCAGTAATTTTTCGAGCCCGCTCTCAAGTTTCTCCTGCTCTTCATCAATATTTCCAGCCGCTGGTAACTCCCCCAGTTTGTTTAAATCGAGGGACGCGAGTTGTATCAGCTTGCCACTGGCACTTCCTCCACAAACCGGATTTGCATGAAACAGTGTGGGATTCAGGCGTGCGAGGGATTCAGGAATCGGTGCAGCTTCACTACTGTTAGTTTCTGGCAGAGGGGCATCGCAGTAAGGGAATTCGTCTTGCATGAAAACGGAAAGCCTGTTGAAAGCACCTTCTTCATCACTGCCAGCGATCAGTAACTGGCAGTCATCTCCTTTTAACGTCCCCGTACCAATAAGTGCCAATGCACTCTTGGCATTGCCACGGCGCTCTGTGCGCAAGTTAATCCATTCAACAGTCGAAGAAAACTGATTGCACAGTGTTTCAACATGACTCGCTGGGCGGGCGTGTACCCCGTTGGGTAAGTCACAACGGAAATTTATAACCAGTGCCATAGACGTTCTCCTGAGCCAACTCTAAACAATGGCTACAGAATAAGAGCCCTTCAATGGGAGTCGCCACGGGACAAAACTGTCAAAAGCTGGACAAATGTATTGTCTGGTTTTATTTGCGAGATATCTCACAAAACCAGTCTTAGTTAATAGTGAAGCCATTAACTCTAACTTTTGAGACGGATCTCATTTTTCCTTAAGCATTACAAAAATCCAGTAAATGGCATTTTTATCCACTGTCTGCCAACGTCGGGATTGCCTATTGTGTCCGCAATATTCAGGACATGAGCCGCTTAGGCCAGGAGTGCTTTATGAAAGAGTTGGTCCAGATCCTCAAAAATACGCGGCAGCATTTAATGACAGGCGTGTCGCATATGATTCCATTCGTGGTTGCAGGCGGTATTTTGCTGGCTGTCTCCGTCATGTTGTATGGCAAAGGTGCGGTACCAGATGCGCTCAACGATCCCAACCTGAAAAAACTATTCGATATTGGCGTGGCTGGTTTAACGCTGATGGTGCCTTTCCTTGCGGCTTACATCGGTTATTCCATTGCAGAGCGTGCAGCGCTGGCACCTTGTGCGATTGGTGCCTGGGTCGGGAACAGTTTTGGCGCTGGTTTCTTCGGCGCGATTATTGCTGGGATCATCGGTGGCATCGTTGTCTTCTATCTCAAGAGAATCCCCGTACCAAAAATACTGCGCTCGGTGATGCCTATCTTTGTCATTCCTATTATCGGCACTTTTATTACTGCGGGCATCATGATGTGGGGTCTGGGGGAACCTGTCGGTGCATTGACCAGCAATCTAACCCATTGGTTACAAGGGATGCAGCAAGGAAGCATCGTCGTTCTGGCGGTGATTATGGGGCTAATGTTGGCGTTTGATATGGGCGGCCCGGTTAACAAAGTTGCTTACGCTTTTATGCTGATTTGCGTAGCACAGGGCGTGTATAGCGTAGTGGCAATTGCTGCTGTCGGTATTGCCGTTCCACCTCTGGGTCTTGGCCTGGCAACGCTAATGAACCGTAAAAACTTCACCGGAGAAGAACGTGAAGCGGGTAAAGCGGCGGTGGTTATGGGCTGTGTTGGTGTGACTGAAGGCGCTATTCCATTCGCTGCTGCTGACCCGTTACGCGTTATTCCTTCCATTATGCTGGGTTCTGTATGCGGAACGGTTACCGCTGCGTTGATGGGGGCACAATGCTACGCAGGTTGGGGTGGGTTAATCGTGTTACCGGTTGTTGAAGGCAAGTTTGGTTTTATCGTGGCGTTATTGGTAGGCGCGGTTGTTACGGCAGTCAGTGTGAACCTGTTGAAAACCTTTGCCCGCAAAAAACAGACCGATCTGCCAGCGAAAGCGGAAGATGATTTAGACTTGGATTTTGAAATTAACTGATTGAACCGAAAAGGAATTAACCATGACTAAGATTATTGCTGTTACCGCTTGCCCATCTGGAGTTGCTCATACTTACATGGCAGCTGAAGCATTGGAAAGTGCAGCCAAAGCAAAAGGCTGGGAAGTGAAAGTTGAAACCCAGGGTTCTATTGGTCTTGAAAATGAACTGAGTGCCGCAGATGTTGCCAGTGCTGATATGGTGATTTTGACCAAAGATATTGGCATCAAAATGGAAGAGCGCTTTGCCGGTAAAACCATTGTGCGCGTCAATATTAGTGATGCGGTGAAACGTGCTGACGCCATCATGAGCAAAATTGAAGCCCATCTGGCGCAAACCGCCTGAGCCTTTGAATGATCAGTAAGGAACATATCATGACTCATCGTATCGAACGCCTGAAATTAGCACTGTTTGCCCAGCCGCGAGAAATTTCGCTGGAACGCGCCATGTTGTATACCGCTAGCCACCGTACAACAGAAGGTGAACATGTGTTGTTACGTCGCGCTAAGGCAACAGCGTACATCCTGGATAATGTGCAGATAGCGATTCGTGACGATGAGTTGATCGCGGGTAATCGTACCGTGAAACCGCGTGCCGGGATTATGTCACCGGAGATGGACCCTTACTGGCTGCTAAAGGAGTTGGAACAGTTTTCGACTCGCCCGCAAGACCGTTTTGAGATCAGCGAACAGGATAAAGAGCTGTACCGCGAGCAGCTTTATCCTTACTGGGAAAAACGTTCAATGAAAGACTTCATCAATAGCCAGATGACAGATGAAGTCAAAGCGGCAGTAAAAACGCAAATTTTTAGCGTAAACCAGACCGATAAAGGGCAGGGGCATATCATTATTGATTACCCGCGTCTGCTGCAAAATGGGTTGGGTAGGTTGGTGGCGGAACTGCGTGAGCATTGCCAGCAGTCACCAGGAAATCACTTCTATCAAGCGGCATTGATTTTACTGGAAGCTTCACAGCGACATATCTTGCGCTATGCCGAGTTAGCCGAGACGTTGGCGGCAGAATGCACAGACACCTGTCGTCGCGCTGAGTTACAGAAAATTGCCGAGATTTCCCGCCATAACGCAGCTTCCAGACCAGAAGATTTCTGGCAGGCATGTCAGCTGTTTTGGTACATGAATATCATATTACAGTACGAATCCAACGCCAGTTCGCTATCGCTTGGCCGATTTGATCAGTACATGCTGCCATTTTATCAAGCGTCGCTTAATCGCGGTGAAAGCCCTGCATTCCTGCGCGAGCTGCTGGAATCGCTGTGGGTGAAATGCAATGACATCGTCCTGCTGCGCTCCACCAGTAGCGCCCGTTATTTCGCTGGCTTCCCGACGGGATACACCATTTTGCTTGGTGGCCTGACAGAAAATGGGCGCAGCGCGGTGAATGTACTCTCCTTCTTGTGTCTGGATGCCTACCAGAGCATTCAGTTGCCGCAGCCGAATCTTGGGGTGCGCGTGAATGAACTGATTGACCGTCCTTTCCTGCTAAAAACAGCTGAAACTGTGCGGCTGGGAACCGGGATTCCACAAATTTTTAATGACGAAGTTGTGGTGCCTGCTTTCCTTAATCGTGGAGTGTCGCTTGAGGATGCTCGTGATTACGCCGTTGTTGGTTGCGTGGAACTATCTATTCCTGGGAGAACCTACGGTTTGCATGATATTGCCATGTTCAATCTTTTGAAGGTCATGGAAATTGTGCTGCTGGAAAACGAAGGGAACAGCGACCTGGATTATCAGAATTTGTTGCAGCAGATCCGTGACAAAATCCGCCACTACATCAAGCTGATGGTTGAGGGAAGTAACATTTGTGATATCGGCCACCGTGATTGGGCACCTGTTCCGCTGCTTTCATCATTTATCGATGATTGTCTTTCACATGGCAAAGATATTACTGAGGGTGGAGCTCGTTATAACTTCTCTGGTGTTCAAGGGATAGGTATCGCTAACCTTAGTGATTCGCTATATGCGCTGAATGGCATGGTTTTTGAACAGCAACGCTTAAGTTTTGATGAGCTTCTGGCGGTATTGAAAGCGAACTTTGCTACCCCTGAAGGGGAACAAATACGCGCGCGGCTGATGAACCGCTTCGATAAGTACGGCAACGATATTGATGAAGTAGATAACATTAGTGCTGATCTGCTGCGTTTCTACTGTAAAGAGGTAGAGAAGTATCGTAATCCACGCGGCGGATATTTTACTCCGGGCTCTTACACTGTTTCAGCGCATGTACCATTGGGCGCTGTCGTCGGCGCTACTCCGGACGGGCGTTATGCGGGTGAGCAATTGGCTGATGGTGGTTTATCTCCAATGCTGGGTCAGGACTGTCAGGGGCCAACGGCGGTACTGAAATCGGTCAGTAAATTGGATAATTACTTACTTTCCAACGGCACGTTGCTGAACGTCAAATTCACTCCCAGCACCCTGGAAGGTGATGCCGGGCTTCATAAGCTGGCAGATTTCATTGGCGCATTCACGAAACTTAAATTGCAGCATATTCAATTCAACGTCGTGAATGCTGAAACCCTACGTGAGGCACAATTACGCCCGCAAGATTTCGCTGGACTGGTGGTCCGTGTGGCTGGATACAGCGCCTTCTTTGTTGAGCTGTCGAAGGAGATTCAGGATGACATTATCCGCCGTACAGCGCATCAACTGTGAGGTTATTGAAGGCGATGCAATAAAAGCACGGATCTTCAATATTCAGCGCTACTCTCTGAATGATGGTCATGGAATCCGCACAGTCGTTTTCTTTAAAGGTTGCCCACATTACTGTCCATGGTGCGCTAACCCGGAGTCTATCTCCGGGAAAATTGAAACCGTAAGACGACTGTCGAAGTGTCTGCATTGCTCAGCCTGTCTGAATGATGCAGATGAATGCCCTTCTGGCGCTATGGAAAGAATCGGTCGCGATTACTCTCTGGCGCAACTGGAAAAAGAGGTGCTTAAAGACGACGTTTTCTTCCGTTCTTCAGGTGGTGGTGTAACGCTTTCTGGCGGGGAAGTTTTGATGCAGGCGGCTTTTGCCACGCGATTTTTAAAACGTCTAAAATTGTTAGGTATTCATACCGCTATTGAGACGGCCGGTGATGCTGCTCCTGAGAAAGTCCTTGCACTGGCAAAGCAGTGCGACGAAGTGTTGTTCGATGTGAAGATTATGGATAGTGAAAAGGCAAAATCAGTGCTGAACATCAACCAGCCCAGAGTTCTGCAGAACCTAAAGATGCTGGTGGAGTCTGGAGTGCATGTGATTCCAAGGGTTCCGCTGATACCCGGCTACACTCTTGAAAGAGATAATATGGTGGAGATCCTGCAGTTCCTGGCTCCATTAAAAATTACTGAACTTCATTTACTTCCATTCCATCAGTATGGTGAGCCGAAATATCAGTTACTGGGCCGGCCGTGGAATATGAAGGGTATGGCACCACCTGATGTATCAGATATCACCCCGTTGCAACAGATGGCAGAAAATGCAGGATTCAGTGTGACAATGGGTGGCTAGCCTTAATGGAGGATCGTGAGGATGACTCGACATCTGGTTGCAGTAACGGCATGTGTCAGTGGTGTCGCTCACACCTATATGGCTGCCGAACGGCTCGAAAAACTCTGCCAGCAAGAAAAGTGGTCGGTAAAAATAGAGACTCAGGGAGCGCTGGGAATTGAAAACGAACTGACTCAAATGGATATTGAGCAAGCAGACGTTGTATTGCTAATTACTGATATTGAACTGGCGGGCGCGACACGCTTCACTCATTGCCGTTGCGTACAAACCGGTATTAATGCATTCCTTCGGGAGCCGCAAAAAACGATGTCAGCAGTGCGACGAATTTTTGGTACCCCGCAACATACGCATATCATTCTGAGTTGATGGATTTTTCGGTCAACTGGCTGTGATACTGGCGTCGATATTCAGATGGTGACCTGTCCGTATTTTTTCTAAACAGGCGGCAAAAATAGTTACTGTCGATAAATCCGCAGGCGTGAGCCACTTCCTTAACTTTCAGATCGTAGCGTTTAAGCAACGTTTTGGCATGCTCCAGGCGGGTGTAGTTAAGGTATTCATTAAAGCCTACCGCGCCCGTTTTTTGGAACAAGTGTGAAAGATAGTTGGGTGAGATATAAAACGCCTGAGCGACGGATTCTCGGGTCAACGGCTCGGCATATTTTTCATCAATATATTCACGCACGGCTTCGAATAATGCCTGGCCGCGTGATGCTGTCTGGATCTGGCTGCCAAGCAGGTCAGTGCAATGGCTGAGAATACTGCTGACGATAAACCGCGCCGTTTGCTGTTCGTGAGGTTGCATCACTAGCTCATTAAGCGCCTGTAACAAAAACGAGCCGATTCTTGGCCCGCGGCGGGCGACGTTCTGTTTACCCAGTATTTTAAAAGTCACGCCATCCCATTCCAGAATGCTGAACCCAAGTTGCTGTTTACCAAACAAAATACTTAACGTTGTAACTGGCGTATTCCATTGTGGGCTGTTCCAGCATTTTGCCGGAACGTAAAGCACATCATGTTGTTCAAGTCTGGCGGGCATACCTGCGTCACAGGCATCCATCAAAACACCATCCAACACCACTTCAATCCTTGGGAAATCAACCTGATATGCAAGCTCGGATGGGGCAATCTGGTTATTAGCAAACCAGACGTGTTGAATGCCCGATGGGCTGTTCAGCAGGCGTGAAATAATTTGGCTTACGTCGTAATTCATGGTGGCCCGCAGCGGGTTAACAGGGATAAGTTATGGTGCCACATTGGTACTGTTTTGCGCATCAGTAAAAATAAAAAACCCCGCATGCGCGCGGGGTTTTAGTTAAGCCCATTCTAAGACTTAACCCGTGTTACGCATACCAGCTGCGACACCTGCGATGGTGACCATCAGTGCCTGTTCAACACGAGCATCCGGCTCATCACCTTTCTCTTCAGACTGGCGTGAACGGTGTAGCAATTCGGCCTGCAACACGTTCAAAGGGTCGGTGTAGATGTTACGCAGTTGGATGGATTCGGCAATCCATGGCAGGTCAGCCATGAGGTGCGAATCGTTGGCGATATCCAGAACGACTTTGATATCGGCTTCCAGTTGGTCACGTAATTGTGCGCCAAGGGCCCACAACTCTGGCTTCACCAGGCGTTGATCGTAGTATTCAGCAAGCCACAAGTCTGCTTTGGCAAACACCATTTCCAGCATACCGAGGCGTGTGGAGAAGAACGGCCAGTCGCGGCACATAGTTTCCAGTACGTCTTGTTTGCCATCTTCCACCACTTTTTGCAGCGCGGCACCGGCACCCAACCAGGCTGGCAGCATCAGGCGGTTCTGCGTCCAGGCGAAGATCCATGGAATCGCACGCAGAGATTCAACGCCACCGTTAGGTTTTCGTTTGGCAGGACGCGAGCCCAGCGGCAGTTTACCCAGTTCCAGCTCGGGTGTTGCCGAACGGAAGTACGGCACGAAGTCTTCGTTTTCGCGGATATATCCACGATACATATCGCAGGAGGTTACAGAGAGATCCTCCATGATATGTTTCCACTCTTTCTTAGGCTCTGGCGGCGGCAGAAGGTTGGCTTCGAGAATCGCGCTGGTATAGAGCGACAGGCTGCTGATGGTGATTTCTGGCAGACCGTATTTAAAGCGAATCATCTCGCCTTGCTCCGTCACACGCAGGCCACCTTTCAGACTACCCGGCGGTTGAGAAAGCAGTGCGGCGTGCGCTGGTGCACCACCACGGCCGATAGAACCACCGCGTCCGTGGAACAGCGTCAGAGTAATTCCGGCTTTCTCGCAGGTTTTGATCAGCGCGTCCTGAGCCTGGTACTGTGCCCAGGATGCTGCCATTACGCCTGCATCTTTTGCAGAGTCAGAATAGCCAATCATGACCATCTGTTTGCCCTGGATAAATCCGCGATACCAGTCGATGTTCAGCAACTGAGTCATCACGTCGTCGGCGTTGTTCAAGTCGTCGAGTGTTTCAAACAGTGGTGCGACAGGCAGAGCGAAAGTGCAACCCGCTTCCTTCAGCAATAAGTGAACGGCCAGCACGTCAGATGGTGTTTTTGCCATGGAAATAACGTAAGCGGCAATAGAACCACGTGGCGCTTCGGCAACCACTTTACAGGTTTCCAGTACTTCACGAGTATCGTCGCTTGGTTCCCACTGGCGTGGCAAAAGTGGGCGCTTAGAGTTCAGTTCACGGATCAGGAAAGCTTGTTTGTCTGCTTCAGACCAGCTTTCGTAATCGCCAATGCCCAGGTAGCGCGTCATTTCACCCAGAGCTTCGGTATGACGAGTGCTTTCCTGGCGAACGTCGATGCGCACTAGCGGTACGCCGAAGCTTTTCACGCGGCGTAGGGTGTCGAGCAGCTGGCCGTTGGCAATAATGCCCATTCCACAAGCTTGCAGCGACTGGTAACACGCATAAAGTGGGTCCCAGAGCTGTTCGTTTTGCGTTAACAAACCTTCTGGTTTCGGCAGGCGCTGGCCTTTCAGGCGCGCTTCGAGCCAGGCTTGAGTAGCCAGTAATTGCTGGCGAACGCCTTTCATAATGCAGCGATACGGTTCTTGTGACGCGTCTGGGCCAGCCAGTTCGCTCAGCTCAGGTGTACATTCCACCATCGAGAGTTCGGAAATCAGCACCTGAATATCACGCAGGAACAAGTCGGTTGCTTTCCAGCGGCTTAACAGCAGGACGTGACGGGTAATATCAGCGGTCACGTTCGGGTTGCCGTCGCGGTCGCCCCCCATCCAGGAAGTGAAACGTACCGGAACAAAATCGACTGGCAGTTTGTAATTCAGATTGTCTTCGAGTTGCTCATTCAGCTCACGCAGGTAGTTTGGAACACCTTCCCACAGGCTGTTTTCTACTACCGCAAAGCCCCATTTTGCTTCATCTACTGGAGAAGGGCGGTGCTTACGAATTTCATCGGTGTGCCAGGCTTGAGCTACCAGTTGGCGCAGACGGCGCATAATCTGGTTACGCTCGTAGTCGGCGATATCACTGTGGTCGAGTTGTTTCAGACAGCTGTTTACTTCAACCAGCTTGTGAATCAGGGTGCGACGGGTAATTTCTGTTGGGTGTGCGGTCAGCACTAATTCCAATGAAAGAGACTCAACAGCATCACGAATGGCGGCTTCACTAAGGTCAGGCTGATTTTTTAATTTTTGGAGAGTCTTAGCGATAACTTCGGGATTACTGGCAGCTTCGCCATTGGCTGAAATGCTGTGATATTGCTCGGCGGTGTTGGCCAGATTCAGGAATTGGCTGAATGCGCGGGCTACTGGGAGTAGTTCGTCGTTAGATAGGTTTTGTAGCGTGGTTAACAACTCCTGACGGTTCGCCTCATTGCCCGCCCGTGAGGACTTAGACAATTTGCGGATTGTTTCTACGCGGTCAAGAATGTTTTCACCTAATGCATCTTTGATGGTATCCCCGAGCAACTTGCCGAGCATACTGACATTACTTCGCAAAGCGGAATATTGTTCGTTCATTGTAGTCCCACACACCCCATCTTTTTATGTAACTTAATTTCACCCGTGAAGGTTCAACACCGTCTTTATAAAGCCACGTAAGTCATCATTCGTCAATTGCTACGAAATCGTTTCAGCAAACGAATAAATGACGCTAATTCATGAAATTTAATTACTAACTTCGTAGATAAGCGTTTCTTATGAGGATCCGCTAAAAAGCAGCGTAAAAAGGGGGCAAAACCCCCTGAATCGCTATTTTTTAATGCCAACAAAAATGATGAATTACCTGTGTAATGAGTTTGCGAGTCGGCTCTATAAAGCGTGTTTCGATGTATTCGTCTGGCTGATGAGCCTGGTTTATGGAGCCGGGCCCCAGTACAAGCGTAGGGCAAATGGTCTGAATAAATGGTGCCTCGGTGCAGTAGTTCACTACTTCGGTCTGCGCACCCAGTAATTTCTCAACGACTTGCACCAATTGATGGTCTTTAGCGCATTCATAGCCCGGAATTGGTGGATGAAGTTCAGATACTGTCAGGCGGCCAGGCCATTTCTGGCTAACGGGTTCTAATGCTTCATTAAGTAAACCATTCAGATCATTTAATGTCAGGCCTGGCAGCGGGCGAATATCCATATGCAGTTCACAGCAGGCGCAAATACGATTGGCGGCATCGCCACCACTAATATGTCCGAGGTTTAGCGTTGGATATGGCACAGTGAAAGCATCGTGGTGATAACGCTCTTTCAAGGTGTTTTTCAGCGACATGATATGGCCGATAGCATCGTGCATCAGTTCGATAGCATTTACGCCGCGAGCCGGATCGCTTGAGTGGCCAGATTGCCCAAGAATACGAATGGCATTTGAAAGATGCCCTTTGTGGGCGCGTACAGGCTGTAAAGAGGTTGGTTCACCAATGATCGCGCAATCCGGGCGAATATGCGTAGTTTCAGAGAAATAGCGCGCGCCCGCCATCGTCGTTTCTTCGTCCGCTGTCGCCAGAATATAGAGAGGCTTTTTAAGCGTCGTCACATCAACATCGCGCAGCGAATCTAGAATAAAAGCAAAGAAGCCTTTCATATCGGCAGTGCCGAGGCCGTAAAGTTTATTTTCATGCTCTGTCAGCGTAAACGGGTCACGTGTCCAGCGACCATCATCAAACGGCACCGTATCGGTATGCCCCGCCAGCAGTAAGCCGCCAGCTCCATTTCCGGTGCTCGCCAACATATTGAATTTATTTCGCGTGCCGGGAACCGATTGTACTTCTACATTGAAGCCCAGGTCGCGGAACCATCCCGCCAGTAAATTGATTAAAGACTCATTGCTCTGATCCAACGCACTGTCGGTTGCACTGATGGAAGGGGTCGCGATCAACGCGCGGTAAATCTCGATAAAAGGAGGTAATTTCATCTTCACTGTTGACAGGCCTTAGCTAGGGTTGGTATACATAATCATGCAGTTATATTGAATAAAAATACAATATTCACTGCCGTAAGGGAACCCCTGGTTCCGGTGGATTTAACCACGTAATTATACGTTGGGTGATGGCTTACCAGCTGGCACCTTTAGCAGACACAACCTAAGAAGGTGTACAGCCGAGATGTTGAATACGCTGATTGTTGGTGCCAGCGGTTATGCAGGCGCAGAGCTTGTGAACTATTTGAATCGCCATCCTCATATGAACATAACCGCATTGACGGTTTCAGCGCAAAGTAATGACGCAGGAAAATTGATATCTGACTTGCATCCGCAATTAAAAGGTATCGTCGACATGCCGTTACAGGCGATGTCGGATATCAGCGAATTTACTGACGGCGTAGATGTGGTGTTCCTCGCAACAGCCCATGAAGTGAGTCACGATCTGGCGCCACAATTTCTGGCAAAAGGCTGCGTTGTTATCGACCTTTCCGGTGCATTTCGCGTTAACGATGCCGAGTTTTATCAGCGTTATTACGGCTTTACTCATCAACATCCCGAATTACTGGAGCAGGCGGTTTATGGCCTTGCTGAATGGCAGAGTGACAAGCTAAAAGAAACCAGTTTGATTTCAGTTCCTGGCTGCTACCCAACTGCTTCACAGCTGGCGCTAAAACCGCTGATTGAAGCCGGATTGCTGGATTTGAACCAATGGCCTGTGATCAACGCGACCAGCGGTGTGAGTGGTGCAGGGCGTAAAGCGGCAATTTCCAACAGCTTTTGCGAAGTGAGCCTGCAACCGTATGGCATTTTTAATCATCGCCATCATCCAGAAATTGCAACGCATCTCGGCACTCCAGTTATTTTCACACCTCACTTGGGCAACTTCCCGCGTGGGATTCTGGCGACCATTACCTGTCGTCTGAACAAAGGTGTTACGCAGCAGCAAATAGCCGGTGCGTTTAATCAGGCTTATCAAGATAAACCGTTGGTGCGCTTGTACGACAAAGGAGTGCCAGCACTGAAAAATGTGGTTGGCCTGCCGTTCTGCGATATCGGTTTTGCCGTGCAGGGCGAGCATCTGATTGTCGTCGCCACCGAAGACAATTTACTGAAAGGCGCATCGGCACAGGCCGTGCAGTGCCTGAATATTCGTTTTGGCTTTGCCGAAACGCAGTCTCTTATTTAACCAGCGGTCGAGTGAAATCATCATGAATCCATTAATTATCAAATTAGGCGGCGTACTGCTGGATAGCGAAGAAGCGCTGGAACGTTTGTTTACCGCGTTGGTGAACTATCGTCAGTCTCATCAACGCCCGCTGGTGATAGTTCACGGTGGCGGTTGCCTGGTCGATGAGTTGATGAAAAAGCTTTCTTTGCCAGTGACGAAAAAAAATGGTCTGCGCGTAACGCCTGCCGATCAGATTGACATCATTACCGGTGCGCTGGCGGGTACGGCGAACAAAACCTTGTTGGCGTGGGCAAAAAAACATGACATCAATGGTGTCGGCCTTTGCCTCGGCGATGGCGACAGCGTCACCGTCACTAAACTGGATGAAGAGTTGGGCCATGTGGGCCTGGCAAAACCGGGTTCAGCTAAGCTGATTACCACGCTGTTGGATTCCGGTTTCCTGCCGATTGTCAGCTCTATTGGCGTGACCGTCGAAGGCGAGTTGATGAACGTGAATGCTGACCAGGCGGCTACGGCGCTGGCAGCAACCCTCGGCGCGGATTTAATTCTGCTGTCAGACGTCAGCGGTATTCTGGATGGTAAAGGGCAACGCATTGCAGAAATGACGGCGGCGAAAGCTGAGCAGTTAATTGCTCAGGGCATCATTACCGACGGCATGATAGTTAAAGTTAACGCGGCGCTGGATGCAGCACGCACGCTGGGTCGCCCGGTGGATATCGCATCCTGGCGTCACGCGGAGCAGTTACCTTCTTTGTTCAACGGTGTAGCCATTGGCACCCGGATTCTGGCCTAGTTTAAAAATAAGTTTTTGAAGGATAAGACAATGCAAAATCACGGCATCAAAAAAATCGTTCTCGCATACTCTGGCGGCCTGGATACTTCTGCCATCATTCCATGGCTGAAAGAAAACTACGGCGGCTGTGAAGTGGTCGCATGTGTTGTGGATATTGGCCAGGATCGTGAAGACCTGAAAGGCGTAGAACAAAAAGCACTGCGCTCTGGCGCAACTGAGTGCTACGTCGTAGATGCACGTGAAGAGTTCATCAGTGACTATGTTTACCCAGTATTGCAGACCGGCGCGCTGTACGAAGGCACCTATCTGCTGGGGACTTCAATGGCACGTCCGCTTATCGCTAAAGCGCTGGTGGATGTAGCAAATAAAGTTGGCGCAGATGCGCTGTGCCACGGTGCGACCGGCAAAGGTAACGACCAGGTGCGTTTCGAGTCTGCATGGGCGGCACTGGCACCACATCTGAAAGTGGTTGCGCCATGGCGTGAGTGGAACCTGCGTTCCCGTGAAGCGCTGCTTGATTACCTGAAAGAGCGTGACATCCCAACTACCGCTTCGCTGGAGAAAATCTATAGCCGCGACGAAAACGCCTGGCACATCTCCACCGAAGGCGGCGTGCTGGAAAGCCCGTGGAATGCACCGAACAAAGATTGCTGGGTCTGGACTGTTGATCCTAAAGAAGCGCCAGATCAGGCTGAAGACGTTACCGTTACCGTTAAGAAAGGCAAAGTCGTTGCCGTTAACGGTGAAGCAATGACGCCATTCCAGTGCCTGGAAACACTGAACAAGATTGGTTCTAAGCACGGCATTGGTCGTATTGATATCGTAGAAAACCGTCTGGTAGGGATTAAATCCCGTGGCTGCTACGAAACCCCAGGAGGCACCATTATGATGGCTGCACTGCGTGGCGTTGAGCAGCTGGTTCTGGATCGCGATAGCTTCAAATGGCGTGAGCAACTGGGCCTGGAAATGTCCTACGTGGTTTACGATGGCCGTTGGTTCGCACCGCTGCGTAAATCTCTGCAGGCATCTGCTGAATCTCTGGCAGAAGAAGTGAACGGTGAAGTGATTCTTGAGCTGTATAAAGGCCATGTCACTGCGAAGCAGAAAAAGTCTCCAAACAGCCTGTATAGCGAAGAGTTCGCAACATTCGGCGAAGATGAAGTTTATGACCACAGCCACGCTGGCGGTTTTATCCGTCTGTTCTCGTTGTCGTCACGGATTCGTGCTTTGAACGAATTGAAGAAGTAATCAGGCTATCTTACTTGCCATTTTGAACCCGGGCAGTGCTCAGAATCCTCGCGTACTACATGTACGCTCCGGTTCCTGCGTGCTGGCCGTGTCCAAACTGTCTTCGACGATAACGCCTGAGGGTATTTAAGTAACTTAATTTAATGGAGCATCAATATGGCACTTTGGGGTGGACGTTTTACTCAGGCAGCAGATCAGCGGTTCAAATCGTTCAATGATTCATTGCGCTTTGACTACCGACTGGCTGAGCAAGATATTGTGGGTTCTGTCGCCTGGTCCAAAGCGCTGGTTACTGTTGGTGTTCTGACTGTTGCTGAGCAGCAGGAGCTTGAGCAGGCATTGAACTTCCTGTTGGAAGAAGTGCAGGCAAATCCGCAGGCAATTCTTGAGAGCGATGCGGAAGATATTCACAGCTGGGTGGAAGGCAAACTCATCGATAAAGTCGGTGCGTTGGGTAAGAAACTCCACACTGGTCGTAGCCGTAATGACCAGGTCGCCACGGATCTTAAATTGTGGTGCAAAATGCAAATCAGTGAACTGCTGGAGGCCACTCGCCAACTGCAACATGCGCTGATTGAAACCGCAGAAAACAATCAAGACGCTGTGATGCCGGGTTATACGCACTTGCAACGTGCGCAGCCGGTGACTTTTGCACACTGGTGCCTGGCCTATGTTGAAATGCTGGCGCGCGATGAAAGCCGTTTGCAAAGTACGCTTGAGCGTCTCGACGTTAGCCCGTTGGGCAGCGGTGCATTGGCAGGTACAGCCTATGAAATCGACCGTGATCAACTGGCGGGCTGGTTAGGTTTTGCATCTGCGACGCGCAACAGCCTGGACAGTGTGTCTGACCGTGATCACGTGCTTGAACTGCTTTCTGACGCATCTATCGGCATGGTTCACTTGTCTCGCTTTGCTGAAGACCTGATTTTCTTCAACACCGGCGAAGCAGGGTTTGTTGAGTTATCTGATCGCGTGACCTCTGGCTCTTCCTTAATGCCTCAAAAGAAAAACCCGGATGCGCTGGAGCTGATTCGTGGCAAATGTGGCCGTGTGCAGGGAGCTTTGACTGGCATGATGATGACCCTGAAAGGGCTGCCGCTGGCGTATAACAAGGATATGCAGGAAGACAAAGAAGGCCTGTTCGACGCGCTCGACACCTGGCTTGATTGCTTGCATATGTCCGTGCTGGTGCTCGATGGTATCCAGGTGAAACGTCCACGTTGTAAAGAAGCTGCCGAGCAGGGTTATGCTAACGCAACCGAGCTGGCTGATTACCTGGTAGCGAAAGGCGTTCCGTTCCGTGAAGCGCACCATATCGTGGGTGAAGCGGTGGTAGAAGCAATTCGCCAGGGCAAAGCACTGGAGGCATTGTCGCTTGCTGATTTACAGAAATTTAGTGGCGCAATCGGTGATGATGTTTATCCGATTTTGTCTCTGCAATCGTGCCTGGATAAACGTGCAGCCAAGGGCGGCGTCTCTCCTCAACAGGTGGCTTTGGCGATTGCCGATGCGAAGCAGCGCCTGGTGTAAATGATTTGCAGGATAAAATGAGCCTGGCCTTCTGCCGGGCTTTTTTTGTATCTAACGAATAAAAAAAGAGCGGACTTAATGTCCGCTAAATGATTCACGTTGGCTTCAGTACTTAGTTCGGAGAACAGGCGTTTCCCTACAACACAACCACGCTTCATGGATGGTTTGTGCTGTTGATGGCTATTATTCAATATGAATGGTTGATAGGGATAATCGTTCGTTGCTATGATTTCTATCGCCATGGGCTATCATGGCGACGGAGGATAGAGAATGAATATTCGTGATCTAGAATACCTGGTGGCGCTGTCTGAGCATCGTCACTTTCGTCGGGCAGCGGATGCCTGCCATGTCAGTCAGCCAACGCTTAGCGGCCAGATTCGGAAACTTGAAGATGAACTCGGCGTGATGTTGCTTGAACGCACCAGCCGTAAAGTGTTGTTCACTCAGGCGGGTTTGTTGCTGGTGGACCAGGCTCGCACTGTACTGCGAGAAGTTAAAGTCCTTAAAGAAATGGCGAGTCAGCAGGGCGAGGCGATGTCCGGACCGCTGCACATTGGCTTAATTCCAACCGTTGGGCCTTATCTGCTGCCGCAGATTATCCCAATGCTGCATAAAACTTTCCCCAAACTAGAAATGTATCTGCACGAGGCGCAAACCCATCAGCTGTTAGCGCAGCTTGATAGCGGAAAACTCGATTGTGCGATTCTCGCTTTGGTGAAAGAGAGCGAAGCCTTTATTGAAGTGCCGTTGTTTGATGAGCCAATGATGCTGGCGATCTATCAGGATCACCCGTGGGCGGACCGTGATCGCGTACCATTGTCGGATCTTGCCGGTGAAAAGTTGCTGATGCTCGAAGACGGGCATTGCCTGCGCGATCAGGCGCTGGGTTTCTGTTTTGAAGCGGGAGCTGAAGAAGACACGCATTTCCGTGCAACCAGCCTTGAAACGCTGCGTAACATGGTCGCTGCCGGAAGTGGGATAACATTGTTACCTGCGCTGGCCGTTCCAAACGAGCGCTGCCGTGACGGCGTGGTTTATCTGCCATGTTATAAACCAGAGCCGCGTCGTACTATTGGCCTGGTTTATCGTCCGGGTTCTCCACTACGTGGCCGCTATGAGCAACTCGCAGAGGCCATCCGTACACATATGGATGGCCATTTTGAGTCAGAGTTAAAACAAGCGGTTCAAGCCGTTTAAAGCCGCTACCCGATAGGCCTCCGCCATCGTCGGGTAGTTGAAGGTGGTGTTAACAAAGTACTCAATCGTGTTGCCGCCACCTTTCTGCTCCATAATTGCCTGGCCGATGTGAATAATTTCTGCCGCGCGTTCACCAAAGCAGTGAATCCCTAAAATCTCTTTCGTCTCACGATGGAAGAGAATTTTTAGCGTACCCACGTTCATACCGACAATTTGCGCGCGAGCGAGATGTTTGAACTGCGCCCGTCCCACTTCGTACGGTACTTTCATCGACGTTAATTGCTGCTCGGTTTTGCCGACTGAACTAATTTCCGGGATGGTATAAATACCGGTCGGAATATCTTCAATCAGATGCGCCGTTGCTTCGCCTTTAACCAGGGCCTGGGCCGCGATTCTGCCCTGATCGTAAGCCGCAGATGCCAGGCTTGGGTAACCAATCACATCGCCGACGGCATAGATATGCGGTTGTGCGGTCTGATACATGCTGTTGACCTTCAACAGACCGCGGCCATCGGCTTCCAGCCCAACATTTTCCAGTGACAGCGAATCGGTATTACCCGTGCGCCCGTTCGCATAAAGCAGGCAGTCGGCTTTCACTTTTTTGCCTGATTTTAGCGAGACAATAACGCCATCTTCCACGCCTTCGATGTTCTCAAACTCTTCGTTGTGGCGAATAACGACACCGCTATTCCAGAAGTGGTAAGAGAGCGAGTCGGACATCTCTTGATCGAGAAATGCCAACAGGCGATCGCGGGTATTAATCAAATCAACCTTGACGTTCATGCCACGGAAAATCGACGCATACTCGCAGCCAATCACCCCTGCGCCATAAATAATGACGTGGCGTGGTTCGTGATGCAGATTAAGAATGGAATCGCTGTCGTACACTCGCGGATGGCTGAAATCGACTTCTGGCGGACGATAAGGGCGCGAGCCACAAGCAATAATGAACTTCTCGGCGGTGATCATCTCCACCGAGCCATCATGGCATTCCAGCGAAATAGTATGCGCATCTACAAAACGTGCATCCCCCTGTAACATCTCGCAGCGATTACGCTCATAAAAGCTCTGGCGCATGCGAGTTTGTTGGTTAATGACGCTATCAGCGTGATTAAGAATGTCGGCAAAGGAAGAACGGAGGAGATGGGTGTGG
Organism: Buttiauxella noackiae; assembly: GCF_000737905.1. Lineage (NCBI taxonomy): Bacteria > Pseudomonadati > Pseudomonadota > Gammaproteobacteria > Enterobacterales > Enterobacteriaceae > Buttiauxella > Buttiauxella noackiae. The sequence continues at coordinate 9,058 of NZ_JPRU01000006.1, read as the reverse complement.
TCGCTATATAAAGGGTTTTGGTTAAATTCGATAATGCGGCTGACTGCGTGGCGCAGCGCCTTTGAGGGGATGGTTCCCCAGTGAGTGCAACCGCCACCCACGTTATGGTAGCGCTCAACAACGGCTACCCTTGCTCCGAGTTTCACCAGCCCCATTGCGGCACCTTCGCCGCCAGGACCGGAACCAATTACTATTGCGTCATAATCGTAGGTGTGTGACATGGTAAGGCTTACCTGTTCTTATACATAAAAGCAACACAATGGTAACATCAACAGCGGGATAACCCAATTATCCTTGTGCTTTTTGCTGTGTAACGCGAGGCGGCTCGCGTAAACAATCATTCACAATCCTGTATAAAACCAGTTAAGTTATTCTCTGGTATAGTGCGAGTTCGATTAAGAGATTCAGGCAATATGATGGGTGTAAGAGCGCAACAAAAAGAAAGAACCAGGCGTTCTCTGGTCGAAGCCGCGTTTAGCCAGTTAAGTGCTGAACGAAGTTTTGCCAGCCTGAGTTTGCGCGAGGTCGCCCGTGAGGCTGGTATAGCGCCAACATCGTTTTATCGCCACTTTCGTGATGTTGACGAACTGGGTTTAACGATGGTTGATGAAAGTGGCCTGATGTTGCGCCAGTTGATGCGTCAGGCACGGCAAAGAATTGCTAAAGGCGGAAGTGTAATCCGTACCTCCGTCTCAACATTTATGGAATTTATCGGTAATAATCCCAACGCGTTCCGTTTGTTGTTGCGTGAGCGTTCCGGAACTTCTGCCGCATTTCGTGCCGCTGTTGCCCGTGAAATTCAGCACTTTATTGCGGAACTTGCTGACTATCTGGAACTCGAAAATCGCATGCCTCGCAGCTTTACTGAAGCGCAGGCAGAAGCAATGGTTACGATTGTCTTTAGTGCTGGTGCTGAAGCGCTGGACGTTGATGCCGATCAGCGTCGTCAGCTTGAAGAGCGCCTGGTACTTCAGTTACGCATGATTTCAAAAGGTGCGTACTACTGGTATCGCCGGGAGCAAGAAAAAGTGGCATTAGCTCAAATATCTGAAGAGTGAGTAAAGGAAGAGCAATGAAACAGTTACAAGAGAGAGGTACGCTCGGGTTTGCGTTTATTGCAGGCCTGGCAATTAACGGAACGTTTGTCGCGCTATTTAGCTCGGTCGTACCGTTTTCCATTTTCCCGATGATCACGTTGGTGCTAACAGTGTACTGTTTGCATCAACGCTACCTGAACCGTACGATGCCAGTTGGCCTACCAAGTATTGCTGCGGCGTGCTTCGTGTTAGGGGTCTTGTTATATAGCGCGGTTGTGCGGGCTGAGTATCCGGCGATTGGCTCTAACTTCTTGCCTGCGGTGCTTTCAGTCGCATTGCTGTTCTGGATTGGTTTCAAAGTTCGTGCCCGTAAAGCGCAGGTCACTGAATAGTATTCCTAGCCAGAAATAATAACGGACGCCTCGGCGTCCGTTTTGCTATTTGCGTGTCAGCCACACACCGCATTCCATATGATGTGTATACGGGAACTGGTCGAAGAGCGCCAGACGCGACACATTATGGGTTTCGCTTAATACTTCCAGATTCTCGCATAGGGTTTGTGGATTGCAGGAAATATAGAGAATACGCGGGTATGCCTGCACCATCTTCACCGTGTCTGCATCCAGGCCGCTACGCGGTGGATCGACGAAAATGGTTTCGCACTGATAGCCTTTCAGGTCGATACCTTTCAGGCGCTTAAACTCACGTACGCCATTCATTGCCTGAGTAAAATCCTCTGCTGCCATACGAATAATCTGCACGTTTTCAATTTCATTCGCCGCAATGTTGTACTGTGCAGCCGCAACTGACGGTTTGGCGATTTCAGTCGCCAGCACGCGGTTAAAGTTTCGTGCCAGCGCCAGGGAGAAGTTACCGTTACCACAGTACAATTCCAGCAAATCGCCCCTGGAACCCTGAGTTGCATCCAGTGCCCATTCCAGCATATGAACATTCATCGCGGCATTCGGCTGAGTAAAACTATTCTCAACCTGGCGATAAATCATCTCTTTACCGGCAACGGTCAAACGCTCATCAATGAAATCCTGATCTAACTCGATTTTGGTCTTTGTAGCACGGCCAATTAAATGCACGTTGAAACCCTGGGCACGCAGATTATCGCGCAATGCTTCAGCGTGTTGCTGCCACTCTTCATCCAACTTGCGATGATAAAGTAACGAAACCACAGCCTGATTGCTCATGGTAGTCAGATAATCAATCTGGAAAAGCTTATAACGTAGGGCGGGAATATCACGTACTCCATCGAGCATTGCTGGCATTAGCGCGTTGATAAGCGCACTTGCTGCCGGGAAACTATTGACTCGAATACGTTGCTTGGTTTCCTGGTCAAACATGATGTGGTACAGGTCGCCTTCATCGTGCCAGATGCGGAATTCAGCGCGCATCCGATAATGGCTGACTGGCGAACGGAACACCTCCGGCGCGGGAGCTGCAAAAGGGGCCATCATGCTTTGCAAGCGGGCGACTTTTTCGGCCAGTTGCGCGTCGTATTGTTCAATCGGGAGATGTTCGGGGGTCATGAGCTGATACCTGTAAGTAAAGTCAAACTACGCGGCGAATTGTAGGGAATAGGTGCGTGATGTCCAGTGCTGTTGCATTTTGATGCTTATAGACAAGATTATTAACAACGTCGTAGCATAGCGTTTCCGGCCTTTTTACAAGTTAAAAGGGAACCCAGTGCAATTCTGGGGCTGACGCGCAGCGGTAAGGAATAGTGGGATGAGAGCCAAGTGCAGACACTGCTTAATAAAGTGGGAAGTCATCATCCGTAAAACACCTCCAAGCCCGAAGACCTGCCGGTATACGTCGCAATCTGCATAACTATCGCGTGCTATCTGTTATGTCTGCGGCATCCTTAATGGAAGTGGATGCTTATATAAATGATGATTAAAAAACTTTCGCTGTTTACGGCTGTGTCCGTAACGGCTTTTTCTGCCTGGGCGCAAGACAGCAATTCTGATGACACTCTAATCGTAACGGCAAACCGTTTTCAGCAACCGGTGAATACTGTGTTGGCTCCTACCGATGTTGTGACCAAAGCGGACATAGAAAGATGGCAGTCAAAAACGGTGCTGGATGTTATGCGTCGCTTGCCTGGTGTTGATATCGCACAAAACGGTGGTATGGGACAAAGTGCATCACTTTTTGTTCGCGGGACAGAGGCACGACATGTTTTAGTTTTGGTTGATGGCATTCCTATTGCCCGTCCTGGAATTTCAAATAATTCCGATATAGACCAAATTCCGGTATCCCTGGTTCAGCGAATTGAATACATACGGGGGCCGCGTTCAGCTGTTTATGGTTCGGGTGCTATTGGCGGGGTCGTCAACATTATTACCCAGGATGGCGATGATCGTTCGCAGATTAATGCAGGCATCGGCTCGAATGGCTATCAGCAATATGATGGCACTTTACGCCAAAAGGTTGGCGATACTGTCTTCACGGCGGCTGGGGCGTATCAGACTACAAATGGTTTTAATGTTCAACCTGGCTCAAGTTATAGCGGTGATGCCGATCGAGATGGGTATCGTAATAAACTGTTCTGGGGCGGTGTTGAGCATAAATTCAATGATAATTTTGCTGGTTTCTTCCGGGGTTACGGTTATTCCAGCAATGCAGATTATGATCAAGGTAATTGGGGTTACGATGGCGGTGGTGATGAGCATCAAAACTACACCCAGTCTTGGGATACCGGCCTGAATTTCAATTCTGGAATTTACTCGTCGCAATTACTGGCTAATTATCAGCGCATAAAAGATTACAACTACAGTAGCCTGGCTGGACGTTATCAAGAAGGGACAACTCTTGATGATATGGAACAACGTTATATCCAGTGGGGTAATAATGTTGAAGTCGGGCACGGCGCGATAAGCGCAGGAATCGACTGGAAACAAGAAAAGCTGACTTCTTATGGTGAAACCTATGCTGGCGCGCCTGCGAAAGATAGTTATACGCGTGATAACACAGGCCTTTACCTTACTGGCCAACAGCAGATAGAAAGCGTTACTTTGGAAGCCTCTGGTCGTGAAGACCATGATGAGCAATTTGGCTGGCATGGTACATGGCAAACTGCTGCTGGTTGGGAATTTGTAGAAGGTTACCGTACGACACTTTCTTACGGTACAGGATTCCTCGCACCATCTTTAGGGCAACAGTTTGGTGCGGACCGTTTTGGTATTGCTTCCAATCCAAATCTGAAACCAGAAGAGTCAAAACAATGGGAAGCCGGATTGGAAGGTTTAACCGGTCCATTGGATTGGCGCTTATCGGCATACCGCTACAAAATTCAAAACCTCATTGATTACGACAATAATAGTTACTACAACGTAAAATCCGCGACGATTAAAGGTATGGAATGGACTGGAAGCGTGACTACAGGTCCGGTGGACCATCGCTTGACACTTCAGTACATCAATCCACGCGATGATGAAACCGATAAATTATTACTTCGTCGTGCAAAACAGCAGGTGAAGTATGAATTGAGTGGTCAAGTGTATCAGTTGGGTTGGGATGTCACTTACCAATATATGGGTGAACGTTATGACTATGATTATGACTCCAGCAGCGATGTAAAAATGGGCGGGGTAAGTTTATGGGATCTCGCTGCCTCATATCCAATAACCTCTCATCTCACCGTTCGTGGTAGAATCGCCAACCTGTTCGATAAAGATTACGAGACGGTTTATGGCTATCAAACCCCAGGACGGGAATACTACCTCACTGGCAGCTATACCTTCTAATACACGTCCCACCGTACTGGTTTTTGACTCCGGTGTCGGTGGGCTTTCTGTGTATGACGAAGTCCGGCAGCTTTTGCCTGACCTGCACTATATATATGCTTTCGATAACGTAGCATTTCCCTACGGCGAGAAAAGCGAAGAGTTCATAGTTGAGCGCGTAGTTGAAATTGTTACTGCGGTTCAGGAACGCTACCCACTCGCACTCGCTATCATCGCCTGCAATACGGTGAGTACCGTTTCGCTTCCCGCGCTCCGTGAGAAATTTGCTTTCCCTGTTGTAGGCGTTGTTCCAGCTATTAAGCCTGCTGCACGCCTGACGACTAATGGTGTGGTTGGTTTACTGGCGACTCGCGGTACAGTTCGCCGTCCTTATACGCACGAACTGGTCGCACGCTTTGCCTCGGAATGCAAAATCGAAATGCTCGGTTCGGCGGAACTGGTGGAATTAGCAGAAGCCAAGTTACATGGTCAACCTGTCGACCTTGAGGAACTGCGTAAAATCCTTCGGCCGTGGCTAAGAATGAAAGAACCACCAGATACAGTGGTATTGGGTTGCACCCATTTCCCTCTATTAGAAGAAGAGTTGCTGGAAGTCCTGCCGGAAGGCACTCGATTGATAGATTCAGGTGCTGCAATTGCTCGCCGTACGGTATGGCTTTTAGAACATGAATCTCCGAATGCATTATCTGCAGATGAGAATATTGCGTTCTGCATGGGGCTCACGCCAGAGATTGCTCAATTAGCACCCGTTTTACAGCGTTATGGCTTTCCAAGGCTTGAAAAACTAGCTGTATGCAGCGATTTTGAATAAAAAAGAGACGGTTGAAATAAAAATTGAAAATAGGGGTTGTCAGCTTCCAGAAAATCCCTATACTGCGCCTCCACTGACACGGCACAACGGCTTACAAACCGGCTGGTTAGTTGGAGAAAAGCGCGAAATAATCGCTTGACTCTGAAAGAGGAAAGCGTAATATACGCCACCTCGAGTTAGCAAGCGAAAGCGCGCAACTCACTGCTCTTTAACAATTTATCAGACAATCTGTGTGGGCACTCGCAGGATTGATATCTCAGATACCTTTGGGTATCACAAAAAATATCAAGTCTTGAAGAGTGACCAAGCAGTAATTCATTTAGTTGAATTATTACGAAAGTTAATTTTTGAGCACCGCTTCACGAGTTGAAGCAAATCAAGCTTTTAATTGAAGAGTTTGATCATGGCTCAGATTGAACGCTGGCGGCAGGCCTAACACATGCAAGTCGAGCGGTAGCACAGGGAGCTTGCTCCTGGGTGACGAGCGGCGGACGGGTGAGTAATGTCTGGGAAACTGCCTGATGGAGGGGGATAACTACTGGAAACGGTAGCTAATACCGCATAACGTCTTCGGACCAAAGAGGGGGACCTTCGGGCCTCTTGCCATCAGATGTGCCCAGATGGGATTAGCTAGTAGGTGAGGTAATGGCTCACCTAGGCGACGATCCCTAGCTGGTCTGAGAGGATGACCAGCCACACTGGAACTGAGACACGGTCCAGACTCCTACGGGAGGCAGCAGTGGGGAATATTGCACAATGGGCGCAAGCCTGATGCAGCCATGCCGCGTGTATGAAGAAGGCCTTCGGGTTGTAAAGTACTTTCAGCGAGGAGGAAGGCATTGTGGTTAATAACCGCAGTGATTGACGTTACTCGCAGAAGAAGCACCGGCTAACTCCGTGCCAGCAGCCGCGGTAATACGGAGGGTGCAAGCGTTAATCGGAATTACTGGGCGTAAAGCGCACGCAGGCGGTCTGTCAAGTCGGATGTGAAATCCCCGGGCTCAACCTGGGAACTGCATTCGAAACTGGCAGGCTAGAGTCTTGTAGAGGGGGGTAGAATTCCAGGTGTAGCGGTGAAATGCGTAGAGATCTGGAGGAATACCGGTGGCGAAGGCGGCCCCCTGGACAAAGACTGACGCTCAGGTGCGAAAGCGTGGGGAGCAAACAGGATTAGATACCCTGGTAGTCCACGCCGTAAACGATGTCGACTTGGAGGTTGTTCCCTTGAGGAGTGGCTTCCGGAGCTAACGCGTTAAGTCGACCGCCTGGGGAGTACGGCCGCAAGGTTAAAACTCAAATGAATTGACGGGGGCCCGCACAAGCGGTGGAGCATGTGGTTTAATTCGATGCAACGCGAAGAACCTTACCTACTCTTGACATCCACRGAATTCRGCAGAGATGCYTTAGTGCCTTCGGGAACYGTGAGACAGGTGCTGCATGGCTGTCGTCAGCTCGTGTTGTGAAATGTTGGGTTAAGTCCCGCAACGAGCGCAACCCTTATCCTTTGTTGCCAGCGGTTCGGCCGGGAACTCAAAGGAGACTGCCAGTGATAAACTGGAGGAAGGTGGGGATGACGTCAAGTCATCATGGCCCTTACGAGTAGGGCTACACACGTGCTACAATGGCGCATACAAAGAGAAGCGACCTCGCGAGAGCAAGCGGACCTCATAAAGTGCGTCGTAGTCCGGATCGGAGTCTGCAACTCGACTCCGTGAAGTCGGAATCGCTAGTAATCGTAGATCAGAATGCTACGGTGAATACGTTCCCGGGCCTTGTACACACCGCCCGTCACACCATGGGAGTGGGTTGCAAAAGAAGTAGGTAGCTTAACCTTCGGGAGGGCGCTTACCACTTTGTGATTCATGACTGGGGTGAAGTCGTAACAAGGTAACCGTAGGGGAACCTGCGGTTGGATCACCTCCTTACCTGAAAGATACGAACTTGCGTAGTGCTCACACAGATTGTCTGATGATAGTAAATGAGCAAGCGATATCCTGTTATCAGGATCATTCGTGTCCCCATCGTCTAGAGGCCTAGGACACTGCCCTTTCACGGCTGTAACAGGGGTTCGAATCCCCTTGGGGACGCCATCTCCGATAATGTGTGAAAGACATTATCACCGAATATCTCAAAACTGACTTTCGAGTCRTGTTTGAGATATTGCTCTTTAAAAATCCGGAACAAGCTGAAAATTGAAACGACACACTGTTTCCTTTCTCCGTAATAAGAAAGGAAGTGAAGTGTGTTCGAGTCTCTCAAATTTTCACAACATCGATGGTTGTCTTACGAGACACCTTCGGGTTGTGAGGTTAAGCGACTAAGCGTACACGGTGGATGCCCTGGCAGTCAGAGGCGATGAAGGACGTGCTAATCTGCGATAAGCGTCGGTAAGGTGATATGAACCGTTATAACCGACGATTTCCGAATGGGGAAACCCAGTGTGATTCGTCACACTATCGTTAAGTGAATACATAGCTTAACGAAGCGAACCGGGGGAACTGAAACATCTAAGTACCCCGAGGAAAAGAAATCAACCGAGATTCCCCCAGTAGCGGCGAGCGAACGGGGAGCAGCCCAGAGTCTGAATCAGTTTGTGTATTAGTGGAAGCGTCTGGAAAGTCGCAGGGTACAGGGTGATACTCCCGTACACAAAAATACACCTACTGTGAACTCGAAGAGTAGGGCGGGACACGTGGTATCCTGTCTGAATATGGGGGGACCATCCTCCAAGGCTAAATACTCCTGACTGACCGATAGTGAACCAGTACCGTGAGGGAAAGGCGAAAAGAACCCCGGCGAGGGGAGTGAAACAGAACCTGAAACCGTGTACGTACAAGCAGTGGGAGCCTCTTTTATGGGGTGACTGCGTACCTTTTGTATAATGGGTCAGCGACTTATATTCTGTAGCAAGGTTAACCGTATAGGGGAGCCGCAGGGAAACCGAGTCTTAACTGGGCGTTAAGTTGCAGGGTATAGACCCGAAACCCGGTGATCTAGCCATGGGCAGGTTGAAGGTTGGGTAACACTAACTGGAGGACCGAACCGACTAATGTTGAAAAATTAGCGGATGACTTGTGGCTGGGGGTGAAAGGCCAATCAAACCGGGAGATAGCTGGTTCTCCCCGAAAGCTATTTAGGTAGCGCCTCGTGAACTCATCTTCGGGGGTAGAGCACTGTTTCGGCTAGGGGGCCATCCCGGCTTACCAACCCGATGCAAACTACGAATACCGAAGAATGTTATCACGGGAGACACACGGCGGGTGCTAACGTCCGTCGTGAAGAGGGAAACAACCCAGACCGCCAGCTAAGGTCCCAAAGTCATGGTTAAGTGGGAAACGATGTGGGAAGGCACAGACAGCCAGGATGTTGGCTTAGAAGCAGCCATCATTTAAAGAAAGCGTAATAGCTCACTGGTCGAGTCGGCCTGCGCGGAAGATGTAACGGKGCTAAAC
>NZ_JPRU01000005.1:0-211464 GCF_000737905.1 Buttiauxella noackiae | reverse complement strand
TCGCCTAGGTGAGCCATTACCTCACCTACTAGCTAATCCCATCTGGGCACATCTGATGGCAAGAGGCCCGAAGGTCCCCCTCTTTTGTCCGAAGACGTTATGCGGTATTAGCTACCGTTTCCAGTAGTTATCCCCCTCCATCAGGCAGTTTCCCAGACATTACTCACCCGTCCGCCGCTCGTCACCCAGGAGCAAGCTCCCTGTGCTACCGCTCGACTTGCATGTGTTAGGCCTGCCGCCAGCGTTCAATCTGAGCCATGATCAAACTCTTCAATTAAAAGCTTGATTTGCTTCAACTCGTGAAGCGGTGCTCAAAAATTAACTTTCGTAATAATTCAACTAAATGAATTACTGCTTGGTCACTCTTCAAGACTTGATATTTTTTGTGATACCCGAAGGTATCTGAGATATCAATCCTGCGAGTGCCCACACAGATTGTCTGATAAATTGTTAAAGAGCAGTGAGTTAGGCGCTTTCGCTTGCTAACTCGAGGTGGCGTATATTACGCTTTCCTCTTTCAGAGTCAACCCTTAATTTCAGGATATTTGACTCTCATCGCCGCCGTTACTCTGTGATGTTGTTCACATGTTCCGTGTCGATGGAGGCGCATTATAGGGAGTTATCCTGAGGCTGCAACCCTAAATATGCACTAATTTGACTGACTGCTGCATTCCACAGCAAAACCCCACCTTATACGCAGTTGTGCACAAAGTTATCCACAATCGTGTCGATATTTCCACTCAAGACCCCGAAAGGAATCTCTTCTTCTATATAAAGGATAGAAAATGACGATTCGGCCTAACTCATACGGCACTACATATATACTGCTTCACATTCAGGGTCACTGCTCCACACCGTGTAGGGTTGAAATCTGTGTTTGTGTTGCGCTTAAATCTTTGCGTTCCTTGAACTCAAACTGCAAAGCATTGCCATCAGAAGAGAACAGGTATTTTGCCAGCAACCCTCGCGGCGAAAAGCCAGGCTGAATCTCAAACAGATCCATATCTCCGAAGTCCAGGAAGCTATCTTTGGCGCGTGAGACGGCAACGTTCAGCATACTGCTGTCGCTGTCGATAAACCCGCCATCTTCATGTTTGGAATAAACAGGGGAAAAGATAACGATCGCCCTTTCCGCGCCCTGCAGAGAGTGCACTGTGCCGACCGTTAGCGAAGGTTCCCCGCTTTGGCTGTAACTTGCCGTGATAGCAGAGCGCATTACAATAGCCGATGATGTTATCAAGGCAGCGACGGTGCTCATAAAGGTACATCCCACGGGCAAGGTCCGGATCGTACTGATAGCGCGAGCTAAACTGAGCCATTTTCATAACGCTGCCCGATGCAGCGCTTTTACCTGACTCACACATTAGCGCATAGGCATCCGTCAGCTCTTCCTGAGTACCACCGGGGAGAATGTTTTCCTCCACCATATTGCCTATATCAATGGCGGGTAAACTGTTCCAGATAGGTGCAATCTACTCCGTGTCGCCAATCACTAGCGCTTTCTTCGCTAGTACAAAAGAAGCTTCGGCCACTTCGGGGAGCACCTGCCCTGCTTCATCGACAATCAGCAAATCAGTGAAGTTATATAAATAGCCATCATCAAATTTCTTAGCCCCGCCAATATGTTACCTGATGACCATATGGTGAGGCAGCATGTAACGGGTCATCACCACGCATGGAGTAAGCTTCATTCTACGTTGCCAGCGAGCCTTAATTGTTTTCGCCCCTTTAAGACCTTTTTCTTTCTATATATTGTCAATCGCTGCCATATCCATTAACCAGCCGCCTTCCCAGTAATGAGTCGCCAACAGGAATGCGGGGAAGCGGATCTGCATATCGGCAAGCTCGTCGGCTCCCTTCAGTCTCAGTTCCTGTTCACTCGCATGACCCGGCGAATGGGTCAAGTCGTGCCAACAAAGGGCAGCCTCTCTTTCCCGTTGGGAAACGTCTTGCGCAATCAGGCCGTCGATAAATGCATCGATGCCTTCCGGTGCAGTCCCCTGGAACGGAATCATTCTTGTGCCAAACGTTTCGTCCAGGAAATTGTTAATCTGATAGTGCCGTTTAGTGCGAATGGCGGGGATCCAGGAGAAGAACGCATATACCAACGGCTCACCCGCACGGTATTGCTGCCAATGCTTTTTACCTGGGTTAAAAATACGATTTCATTCGCGCAGCCGAGCAGTGACGTATTTTTATCCTGAATATATTGGTCGAGATCTTCGCTAATGGCATTCCGCTCCTGGCGGATGCGGTTAAGGCTGTCCCATGCGGGTTCTATTAGCTTCAGCTGCGCTGACTGCCTGGTTAAATACTCATGCAGAAGATCCACGACACGTTCGGGGGAGCTGCAATCTGCCAATGGAAACCCCGCCCTTGCTTTCTCTATACAGAAGAGCAGCGCCTCCTCAACATATTCAAGAGACTCAACACGATTGAAAAAGTCATCCGTCTGATATTTTTTTGCGGCATCAGCCTTAAGGCCCGAAGACGGAAAGTAAGCGCCGTAGCTTTTCAGCTCAGGCAGCCAACGCCCGGCCATTACTCCAGTGCCGGTGGAAAAATCTTTACCGAACGCTTCAATGATATTGTTCACGGCCTGATTGTTGGTTGAGGTAGCAATCACTACCGGTAGTTGTGTTTTATCGAGGGTGGATCTCGCCCATTCGGTCGCAATGATAGAAAGAACCAGTGTGTTTTTTCCGGTTGTCGCACTGGCGGACAAGGAGCTGAGTCAGTCACTCAGTGCCCTTGATGGCATCGTGCGTGCAGTAAAATTAAAACGTATGGCGCTGTCGGCTGAACAAGCCCGTACGACGCACAATGGCCGTTTCAGCGAGTATGAAGTCGATATTGATAAAAGTGTTTATGCGGAGATCCGGGCGTACCTGGAGCCACGTGTGACGAAGTATGCCTTTGATATGGCCAGTGAACCGGAGCTGTCAGTTATCGGTCTTTCGCCAGCGCTGAGTAAATATATGGATGAGACACTGGCCTCACCAGCGAAACGCCACGTTGCTTTTAACGAAATTAAGCGCAAGGAGAGCCTGCTTAAAGAAAAAGGAGGTCTGTGATGATGCGCTGCCCGCTGTGCAGCACCGCCGGGCATACGCGGGAAACCGCATACCTGGAGGACGGCAGCAAGGAGATGATAGTGCAGTGTCAGAACGTCTACTGTTCAGCCACTTTTGTAACGAATGAGAGCTTGTTTATGGCCGTTAATTCGATACAAAAGCCCAGAATAACTGGTCAATCGTGTTCATCGCCGGACGAGAGTGATACCGCAATTAACGTTGGGGGAGAGTGAAAATGGCTAAATCCACTGTGGGCTTCAAATGCCCACGCTGTCAGAGGATTTGCTACAGCAGAACCTCAAGACCTGCATCCAGTGAAACCATTGAACGCTATTACATTTGCAGGGATTCAGAATACGGATTTGTGTTTAAAACCTTCCATGTGTTTACCCAGTTTATTTGCAGACCTGTTCCACCCGACAGCATTTTGAAGGCACACGAGCAGCCCATCACACGCCCTGTGCCGGAAAAAACGGTAAGCCACACCATGCGCCTTGAATAATAAAAATCGCCGTGTTTAGCGTTGTTGTACTGACTCTAAATGCGGCGTTTTATCGCATTAAAATCCCGCATTCACATCACCATTTACTGTCATAAACCACCGCCAAAAACACACCATTTTCTGATTATTTGTCTGCATTTCTGTGCATGAATTTGCATGCAAAATCCCGTATTTTTTACACTTGGCAGCCCCAGAGCTGGCGCGGCTTCGGGATGGTCAGGCAACTGCATTAAAACCCACCCATGAAGCGGGCAGGCGTGTCGGGGATAGCATTGCGCGCAGAACAAAACATCATGGTTTTGCTAGTTGGCTATATCGAACAATATCACTGTCAGTAATGTCCGATGCAGAAACTAACAAGTAGTGCTTTTCATCAACAACTCTTACTTCATCATCCTGTACAACCAACTCGAACATTGCAATTTTATTATTTGCCATAAATTGAGCAGATACAGCCTTGCAAATTAAATTAGGGAATTTTTCCGCGCAGCATAAAATATCTTGTTTGGTTTGAACGACAGCATGTTTATCATTCCCACCTTTTGCTTGTACTGGAATAACAAACTGCCGCCCAAACTTATCAACTGCAACGTATATTTCATCTATTTCTATTTGCCCTACACCTTTAACTGTAGTCCTAAGGTGGTTTTGAAGAGATGAAGCCGTGATACCAAGAAAAGTATCAATAAGTCTGTTGTAACGGACTTTAGCTAATAGCGCTTGCTCATCACTTAAAGCATAGCGCTCAATTATCTCAGGTGTTGCATCAGGTATTTTTATAGTTACAAAATCCTCTCTTGGAACGATCCTGTTCATTTTTACTTGATGGAATTTATATCCAGCTCTTTTAACCCCACTAATAATCCACTCGTAACCTAAGTCGGCAGTGCTTGCTATTTTTTCAGGTAGTTCAATTCTATATCTTACTGCATAAATAACATCACCGACATTTTTTGGGATATCAACCCCCAATTCAGAAGCCATTAGACCGATTTCAGTCCTTTCAAACTCAAATTCTCGAATCCCTTCTTTGTAATGAGAGAAAAATATTTTCTCAATGATTGCGAGGTAATTATTACTCTTACTCATTGATAACTTCCTTTTTTTCTTTTCGCGTTCTTTGGGCTATGGTATCGACTGGAACTTCAAAGAGTTTTGCAGCTGATTTCATATCAAGGGTTAAAAGCCATTCATCGCCTAGATCTAATTTCTTCTTAGGTTTTGAAGGACTGACTTCCAATTTTTTGATAATTTCCGAGGCAACAGCCCTAGCTAAAAATGGAGGAACGCTGTTCCCTAACTGCCTGAACCCATGCCACTTTGTGCTATGAAATCTGAACCAGTCAGGATAAGAGTGCAAACGAGCGGCTTCACGAACAGTAATAACTCGCGGAAGTGCCGGATGAATAGGTCTAGGTGAAGTGAATGCTCCTCGAGCGCTGTCTGTACCTGCCCGTAATGTATTACACAAACCGTTGAAATCAAGTTTTCTAAATCTACTTACTGGTTCAGTCTCGCCATTTGGAGTAGCTACGAATCGTTGCTGAGATAATTTTGTATGTTCTGTTCTTAGGCTTGAACTTAATAAGTTGACGTTAAACTTCCGTTCATATCCATAATCATCTTTATCTTTTTCTAAACCACGAAGCACTCGGGCATAATTTGATATTGTAGTCCAATGAGTCTCGACTGAATCCAATTTTTTAAGTTGAAAGAACTTATCAGCATCTGGAAGATCTGATATAGCATCACCAACAGTCACTGAATATTCAAGCTCTGTCGGATATTGAGGTAATTCTTGTCCTTTCTTTGCTGCAATTAAGAAAAGCCTCTCCCTACTCTGCGGCACGCCGAATTTTGAAGCGTTCAAAACCTTATAAGGAGTAAGAACTTCATATCCTGCATCATTAAGCGACTCTATTATCTCACTCAAGAATTTTGCATGTTTTCCAATTGTTAAACCTTTCACGTTCTCAAAGACGCAAAACTTTGGTGACAATTCCTTTACTAGGCGAACATAATGTGAAACCAATTGGTTTCTAGGGTCATCTAACGCCCTCTTACCTATTAAAGAAAAACCTTGGCAAGGAGCCCCACCAAATACAACATCAATATCTTTATTTTCTAAACCTGCAAGCTTTCTTATTTCATCGCCAGAAATTTTCTCCACACTTGCACAAATAGTTGTGCACAGAGGGAAATTATATTTATGTGTAGCGCAATGAATCGGATCTATTTCGACAGATGCAGCGATATCAAAACCTGCCTTTTCAAAGCCTAAGGACATTCCACCTGCACCGGAAAAAAGATCGATACCTAATGGCCTACTCATAAAAAACCTCAATATATTCAATAAATAACAAAATTTCTTTTTACTCTACCTAACTACTTTATCATGATTACATATGTACATAAATACAGTCCTTAAACACATTCGATACCAACGGTTTATACACTCATTTAGACACTCTTAGCAAAATCATAAGGCGTGATATGTTGCTCTTTATTTGAGTGAAGATAATCAGCCCACCACTGCACCATCAAGCGACGCTCATCAAGATGTTCTGACGTATGAATGTAAGCCGCACGCACATTATTTCGTTCTGAGTGGCTCAACTGGCGTTCTATCGCGTCATCACTCCACAAACCTGACTCACCCAAAGCACCACGCGCCATTGTTCTGAAACCATGCCCACACACTTCCGTTTGAGTGTCATAGCCCATAGTCCTTAGCGCGTTATTAACCGTGTTTTCACTCATAACTTTGTTTGGATCGTGGTCACCGGGAAACAGCCTCGGATTATCCCCACTGAGCTGCTTCAACTCATCCAACAAAGTTAAAGCCTGAGTGCTTAACGGGACGATATGTTCCTCTTTCATCTTCATCCCACGATAGGAGTAACGCACACCTTTAATTTCTTCACGCTGCGCCGGTATCCGCCAGCAAGCGTTATCAAAATCAAACTCATCCCATCGAGCAAATCGCATCTCACTGGAGCGAACAAAGGTAAGTAGAGATAACTCGACTGCAATACGCGTCATTTTGCGGCCACGATAGGCAGCAAGACGGGCAAGGAACTCAGGGAATCGACTTGAATGTAAGGCGGGATAATGACGAGCTTTGGCTGAAGTTAATGCTCCAGCCATATCGCTGGCAGGATTAGAATCAATGTAATCGTTCTGAACGGCATAACGCATGATGGCCGTAACACGTTGTTGCAGCCGCTGCGCTACATCGTGTTTTCCACTAGCGTCCACAATTTTGATCGGCGCTAGAAGGTTACTGGTTTTGAGCTTACGAATATCAGCGGAGCCAATTTGAGGGAAGAGATAAAGTTCCAGATAGCGAAGCACACGCGAACTATGATATTCGCCCCACCGCTTATTACTTGCATGCCATTCGCGTGCAATGGTTTCAAAGGAATAGGCACCGGAGGTTTCAGCTTGGGCTTCTTTCTGCTCGGCTTTTGGATCTATTCCCTGAACGAGTAACTTTTTAGCTTCATCACGTTTTGCTCTTGCCTCGGCAAGAGTGACAGTCGGCCAGACACCGAACGCTAATCTGTCTTCTTTCTTATCCACTGGTCGCCGATACTTCATGCGCCAGTATTTAGATCCTTTGCTCGTAACCTCAAGATACAAACCGCCACCATCGGCCATTTTGTAGGATTTCTCTTTTGGTTTGGCTGTTTCGACTTGGCGGGCGTTGAGCTTCATTTTGGGGGCACATTTTCAATCGAAGTGAAGATGCCCCCAATTATGCCCCCACCAATGTCCGGATTGCAACGGATGTGCTCGGACGAATTGGGACCAAAAAAAAAGCCTTTCGGCTTTATTTTTAGTAACTTACGGACTGTTACGGACGTTCTCGAACATTCAAATGGTGCCGAAGGCCGGACTCGAACCGGCACGTCTTTCAACGGTTGATTTTGAATCAACTGCGTCTACCGATTTCGCCACTTCGGCACGAAGAGGTATGCGGAAAACGTTGGGGATTATACCTGTCACAGACTGCCTTGCAAGCCCCATTCTACCTTTTACGTTCTAAGTGCTGAAAAAACAAACGCATCCTCAGTTTATTACCCTTCTCTGCCGTTTCCCCGCCGTATCCGCTTCACAGATTCACTAAATCTATCCTTCCTCGGTTTACATCACCTTTCATTTGTTATGTGATCACGTTACAGGTTTCATTAACCCAGCTCTCTTCTGCATGACCAAACCGTAACCGGGAAACGTGAATGGATTTTTATCAGGCTGACCCCACGCTTGAGAATTATTGGCGCGGCGTGATCCTTTTTGGAAGAAACGTCGCATCTTACAAATTTGCTCTCGCACATGCTTTGTATGAAGTGGACAAATCAGGTAGTGATCTGGTCACACTTGAAGATCTGGCCGTTCCGTTTAGTCGGCATCTTTGCGAGCATCTTTTACATGCCCCAAAGCAAATCACGTCCCGGGGTAGTCAGTATCTGAAAGCCTGCGTGCAGTTTAACAATGGTGAGATATCGCAGGATAAATTGACAGAAACAACGGTGCGTCTCGGGTTCAACAATGTGATTGATGCCTTCCATAATGTTAACCAAGGCGAGATAGAGAAGCGCTTTTTCCTTGATGAACGAAAAACGCATAAGGGGATTCGGCTTACCGATAACTTTTACCAGTTGAGCGAACGGCATCAATATCAGAATCTGGCCTTTGAGACCAACGCGCGCTGGAATCTGGTCGAGCAGGCCTGGGCGATGGGCGTTTCCCGGAATCTTGTTGCGGTTGAGTTCGATGAACATAATAAGCTGCTGTTTAGCCGAGTTAATGAACGCCGAGTCGATATCACCAGTTGTCGGGATAGTCTGAATGGTTACCAGAAGGGCCGTTGTTTTTACTGTTTTAAACCCATCAGTCTGATACCCGGTGACGTCGAACTGGCTGACGTTGATCACTTTATTCCGTGGTCTGCGCGTGAAGAGGTAAACAATATCAATGGCGTGTGGAATTTGGTGCTGGCGTGTAAATGCTGTAACCGTGGCGTTGAGGGTAAATCCTCGCATCTGCCGAGCCGCAAACTGTTGCAGCGGCTTCATGTCCGCAACGAGTACTTTATTCAAAGCAAACTGCCACTACATGAAACTATTGTGAATCAGACTGGAAAACAGCCGGAACGGCGGATAGATTTTCTTGAAAGCCACTGGAATAAAGTCAAAAACAACAGGCTTTTCCATACCTGGGAACCGAAAGCCGAAGGTGAGGCAACATTCTGAATGACGCTTAATTATTACCAAAACAACGCGCAGACCTTTTTCGATGGCACGGTAAATGTTGATATGAGCGCGCTGTATGAAACTTTTACCTGTCATTTACCGCTCGGCGCGAAGGTATTAGATGCTGGATGCGGTTCCGGTCGTGACGCTAAAGCGTTCCATGAAATGGGTTATCAAGTTGAAGCGTTCGATGCTTCATCAGAAATGATGGCGTTAGCAATCCAGCACTCTGGTTTATCTGTTAAGCAGATGACATTCGCAGATGTGGATGCAAAAGAAAAATATGACGGCATCTGGTGCTGTGCTTCCCTTCTTCACGTTCCCGCGCAGGAATTACCAACGGTAATGCAGAACCTGACATACGCCCTCAAACCTTCTGGCATCTGGTACGTGTCATTTAAGTATGGCGACGGCGAGCGTGAAAAGGATGGGCGTAAATTTACGGATATGAACGAAGCAAGTTTCCAGGCGTTACTGGAAACCACGCCAGAAGTGGAAATTGAATCGCTGTGGACGACGCAAGACAAGCGTCCCGAGCGTGACGAGATATGGCTAAATGCACTTCTCAGAAAACGCTAGCCCAGCACTGGTTTTCCCCACACATCATGATAGTCTTTCAAAGATAATCCCCTTCGGAGATAGCACCCGTTTATGATACGCCTCGCTGTTATTGGAACTAACTGGATCACCCGTCAGTTCGTCGATGCTGCCCACGAAAGTGGCAAATATAAACTCACCGCGGTCTACTCCCGCTCGCTGGAACAGGCACAAAGTTTTGCCAGTGACTATCCGGTGGAACATCTATTTACCGATCTGAATGCGATGGCGAAGAGCGATGCCATTGATGCAGTGTACATCGCCAGCCCGAATTCTCTGCACTCCCCGCAAACGTTGTTGTTTCTCAGCCATAAAAAGCATGTGATTTGCGAGAAGCCGCTGGCGTCTAATTTGCGTGAAGTGGAAGCGGCGATTGCCTGCGCGCGTGAAAACCAGGTGGTGTTGTTCGAAGCGTTTAAAACCGCCAGCCTGCCAAACTTTATCGCGCTGCAACAAGCGCTGCCGAAAGTGGGCAAGATTCGCAAAGTGCTGCTCAACTATTGTCAGTACTCTTCGCGCTATCAGCGCTATCTCGATGGCGAGAACCCTAACACCTTTAATCCGGCGTTCTCCAACGGCTCGATTATGGATATCGGTTTTTATACGCTGGCCTCGGCGGTTGCGCTGTGGGGCGAACCGTATTCGGTTCAAGCAACCGCCAGCTTGCTGGAAAGTGGTGTCGATGCACACGGTTCGGTGCAGATGAATTACGGCGATTTTGACGTGAATCTACTGCACTCAAAAGTGAGCGACTCAACTATCCCAAGCGAGATTCAGGGCGAAGCCGGTTCTTTGGTGATAGAGAAAATCTCTGAATGCCAGCGCATCACCTTTATTCCACGCGGCGGCAAACCGCAGGATCTGACACTGCCACAGCATATTAATACTATGCTTTATGAAGCCGAAGTCTTTGCTCGTCTGGTCAATGACAACGAAGTGAATCATCCAGGTCTGGTTACATCACGTTCTACTGCGGCATTGAGTACCGAGATCCGCGCACAAACTGGCGTGAAATTCCCGGCGGATGATGTCTCTGTACAGTTACCGGCGTAAAGGTGTGTAAAAGCGGGGTAGCAGGATGTTGACGGATTGTAGCATTCGTAATATTTTGTTACCCGCAAAGGGGAGTAACTTCATTGTCGGTTAATCGTCATTACGGTGTGAAAGCACCCGGTTACCGAGCAACGTTTAAAACGTTGTAAGTGAGACCTTGCCGGAAGGCGAGATCCCTGTTGCAAGCATTAGCGGCTGGCGTCTTCCGACGTTGGCCGTTTTTGTTTTTATAGGAATAATTTTTATGAATAGTGTCGGCACTCCATTACTGTGGGGCGGTTTTGCCGTCGTAGTCGTCATCATGCTGGCTATCGACCTCCTTCTTCAGGGACGTAAAGGCTCGCACACCATGTCCATGAAGCAGGCGGCCGTCTGGTCCCTGGTCTGGGTTTCGCTTTCGCTGCTGTTTAACGCAGCATTCTGGTGGTATCTCACCGGGACATCTGGCCGTGAAGTGGCAGACACACAAGCTCTCGCCTTCCTCACCGGTTATCTGATTGAAAAAGCGCTGGCGGTGGATAACGTCTTCGTCTGGCTGATGCTGTTCAGCTACTTTGCTGTTCCTGCTGCATTGCAGCGCCGTGTGCTTGTTTACGGTGTATTGGGCGCGATTGTGCTGCGTACTATTATGATATTCGCGGGCAGCTGGCTGATTTCCCAGTTCGAATGGCTGCTGTATGTGTTCGGCGCGTTCTTGCTGTTCACCGGTATCAAAATGGCGCTGGCGAAAGAAGATGAAGGCGGCATTGGCGATAAACCGCTGGTGCGTTGGATTCGCAGCCACCTGCGTATGACGGATAAAATTGAAGGTGAGCACTTCTTTATTCGTAAGAACGGTATTTTGTTCGCAACGCCATTGCTGCTGGTGCTGATTCTGGTTGAACTAAGCGACGTGATTTTCGCGGTCGACAGTATTCCGGCAATCTTCGCGGTAACGACTGACCCGTTCATCGTGCTGACATCTAACCTGTTCGCAATCCTCGGCTTGCGTGCGATGTACTTCTTGCTGGCAGGCGTGGCTGAGCGCTTCTCCATGCTGAAATACGGCCTGTCGATTATCCTGGTGTTCATCGGCGTGAAGATGATGATTGTCGATTTCTATCACATTCCAATCGCGATTTCGCTTGGTGTGGTGGGCGGTATTCTGGCGTTAACATTAATCATCAACGCTATCGTGAATTACCGTAACGACCAGAAGAAACTCGCGAAGTAATATCTCGTCGGATGACACTCCGTTTATCCGACCTACGATAAAGCATCGTTGACCCCGCCTATGGCGGGGTTTTTCTTTTTATAGCATCTGCCGTGAGAAATGTTGCTAATGTCACGGATTTGTTAATTATTAGTTATAAAACCTGGCCTGCGTCGAAATAATCAGTGATTACTACTTACTACCCTGCGACATTTCCTTATACTCGACCAGGCAAACACATTTCTTTACATCCGGTCAGAAAAGTACCTCAGAGTACCGACACAGGATGGGACGACATACAACACAGGAAGGTTATTCATGGCTACGCAATCTCCGGGTATTCTTAAACGCCTGGCACAAGGCAGTCTGGTAAAACAGATTCTCGTCGGTCTGGTGCTGGGTATCGCACTGGCGGCAATTTCAAAACCTGCGGCTATTGCTGTTGGGTTGCTCGGAACACTGTTCGTCGGCGCACTGAAGGCCGTCGCCCCGGTGCTGGTTCTGATGCTGGTGATGGCGTCAATCGCCAACCATAAGCACGGCCAGAAAACCAGTATTCGCCCGATTCTGGTGCTCTATCTTCTGGGAACTTTCACCGCCGCGTTAACCGCTGTAGTGGTCAGTTTCCTGTTCCCCTCCACGCTACATCTGGTCACTGGCGCGACTGATATCACGCCACCATCAGGCATTGTGGAAGTGCTGCGCGGCCTGTTGTTGAGTATGGTTTCCAACCCGATTCACGCACTGCTGGAAGCGAACTACATCGGGATTCTGGTGTGGGCTGTGGGTCTGGGCTTTGCTCTGCGCCACGGGAATGAAAGCACTAAAAACCTGATTAACGACGTTTCCGATGCGGTGACCTTCATCGTTCGTGTGGTGATTCGCTTCGCCCCAATCGGCATCTTCGGCCTGGTAGCATCAACACTTGCAACGACGGGCTTCGAAACGCTTTGGAGCTATGCGCAACTGCTGCTGGTACTGGTTGGCTGTATGTTCGGCGTGGCGCTGGTTATCAACCCACTGCTGGTATTCATCAAAATTCGTCGCAACCCGTACCCACTGGTTTTCGCTTGCCTGCGTGAGAGTGGCGTAACTGCCTTCTTCACCCGCAGCTCTGCGGCCAATATTCCCGTGAACATGGCGCTGTGCGAGAAGCTGAATCTGGACCGTGACACTTACTCAGTATCTATCCCGTTAGGCGCTACCATCAACATGGCGGGTGCGGCAATCACTATTACCGTACTGACGCTGGCGGCAGTCAATACTCTGGGCGTGCCGGTGGACTTGCCAACTGCGCTGCTATTGAGCGTGGTGGCTTCATTGTGTGCTTGCGGGGCTTCTGGTGTGGCGGGTGGTTCTTTACTGCTTATTCCACTGGCATGCGGCATGTTCGGTATTCCGAATGAGATTGCCATGCAGGTGGTTGCTGTCGGCTTTATCATCGGTGTGTTGCAGGATTCTTGCGAAACCGCGCTGAATTCTTCTACCGACGTGCTGTTTACCGCAGCGGCTTGCCAGGCTGAGGATGCACGTCTGGCAGACAATAATCCGTTACGCGGTTAATGCTCAAAGCTCCCTGCCCTTGGTGGCGGGGAGTTATCCCTCTTGTTGCTGCACCTCTTTTTCGACCTTAAACGGGTCAATTCCCCGCCTTTGCATGCGCCAGAAGCGAATGATGTTCAGGCCGTTCATAACCAAAAAACTCCCTTCGATTAACGTCCCGCCAATCGACCCTAGCCAGAAGTTATGCGTTACCCAGCAAGCGGTAGAGCACCACATCACACAGCGCGTGGTCAGCCCTTTGCAGCGGAATAATGCCCAGGTACTGGCGACAGTTCCGGCAATCGGCAGTAATTCCATCGCGTGATTAAACTTCGCAAGACCCAAGCCCAATGTCAGCGCGATAAAAATCCCCATCACCCACAGACTGCGAGTGCGCAGGGAAATTACGGTTCGGATCGCGTTAAGCTCCGCACTCATGCCCGCGGGACTTGCACCCATCAGGAAGAAATGAATACCGATGATGGCGCTGTAAGCCGCCAGTTGTAACTTGAAGCGCCGTTCATCGCGGTTAATGAACGTGGTAATGCCAACCACAAAGGCGAGAACGCCGACGCCCTGGGCAACCCAATACGCGGTCATGACAAATCCTTGTGAGTTAAAATGAGGCGAAAAAAAAACGGCATTTCGAATATCAAAATGCCGTTTCATGGTAGCACCTGCGACGCTACTTACAACGTGACACCACTTTTAAAGATGGCCAACTCGCGGAAATCATTACGCTCGTTGCAGGTTTTCTTGCCGTTAGCGATATCAACAATGGTGTCGATAAACTCTGTCAGCAGTGTATTCATGTCGCTGCCGTGCAGCAGTTTGCCTGCGTCAAAATCGATCCAGTGTGGCTTTTTGGTGGCCAGTTCACTGTTGGTTGCGATTTTAACTGTCGGTACAAAACCGCCGTATGGTGTGCCACGACCGGTGCTGAACAGCACCATATGGCAACCTGCTCCAGCCAATGCACTGGTGGCAACCGCATCGTTACCCGGCGCACTTAACAGGTTCAGGCCAGGCGTTTTCAGACGCTCGCCATAACGCAGGACATCGACAACCTCGCTCTCACCGGCTTTTTGCGTACAGCCGAGGGATTTTTCTTCGAGCGTGGTGATACCGCCAGCTTTATTCCCTGGTGATGGGTTTTCGTAGATCGGCTGGTTGTGTTCGATGAAGTATTGTTTGAAGTCGTTCACCATGGTGACGGTTTTTTCAAACGTCCCTTCGTCGCGGCAGTGGCTCATCAGAATACGTTCAGCACCAAACATTTCCGGGACTTCTGTCAGCACTGTTGTGCCGCCATTAGCCACCATATAATCGGAGAAACGCCCCAGCATTGGGTTAGCCGTAATACCGGATAAACCGTCAGAACCACCGCACTCAAGGCCGAATTTCAGTTCGCTAATTTTACCTGGTTCACGTTTGTCATGACGCATCACTTCGTACAGCTCTTGCAGTTGCTCAAGCCCGGCTTCAACTTCGTCGTCTTGCTGTTGGCAAACCATGAAGTGAACACGAGATGCATCATATTCACCCAACGTTTCGCGGAAGGCGCTCACCTGGTTGTTTTCGCAACCCAGGCCAATCACCAGCACCGCACCCGCATTTGGGTGGTGCACCATGTTTTGCAGCATGGTGCGAGTGTTGACGTGGTCTTCACCCAACTGTGAACAACCGAACGGATGGCTGAACAGGAACACACCGTCGATATCATCGGCATCGTTGTTCTGTTTCAGGAAACGATTCTGGATCTGACGTGCGATGCCGTTTACACAGCCCACGGTTGGCAGAATCCACAGCTCGTTACGTACGCCTACTGAGCCGTTTTCACGACGGTAAACGCTCACATCGCGGTCTGCAGCCTGGCTTGCCAGAGACTGGAAATCAGGTTGATAGCTATACTCATCCAAATCGTTCAGATTAGTACGCGCATTGTGTGAGTGAATGTGCTCACCGGCTTCAATCGTCGCCAAAGCATGGCCAATAGGTAAACCGTATTTAACGACGTTCTCACCTTGCGCAATGGTAACCAGCGCAAATTTATGGCCACGAAGCACCGGCTGGCGCAGAGTAACCTCTACACCTTCAACGGTAACCACTTCACCTTCAGCCAGGTCCACTAACGCAACAGCGACGTTATCTTGCGTATGGATCTTAATATATTGCATATCAACCTCAGAGCCTGATTAGTTCAGTTCAATGCCAAAGTAGTCTCGGGCGTTGTTAAAGCAGATGTTTTCCACCATTTGGCCCAACAGCTTGATATCAGCTGGAGCTTCGCCCGCTTCAACCCAACGGCCAATCATCTGGCACAGGATGCGACGGAAGTATTCGTGGCGGGTGTATGACAGGAAGCTACGGCTGTCAGTCAGCATGCCAACGAAACGGCTCAGAAGACCCAGTTGCGCCAGCTGCGTCATTTGACGCTCCATGCCATCTTTCTGGTCGTTGAACCACCAACCGGAACCAAACTGCATTTTTCCTGGCATACCTTCGCCCTGGAAGTTGCCAATCATGGTACCCAGCACTTCGTTATCGCGTGGGTTCAGGCAATACAGAATAGTTTTTGGCAGTTCGTTGTTTTCGTTTTGCTTGCTGAGCAGGCGAGAAAGTTCTTCCGCCATTGGACGGTCGTTGATGGAGTCAAAGCCCACATCTGGTCCCAGCAGTTTGAACTGACGCAGGTTGTTGTTACGCAGCGCACCGATGTGGTACTGCTGAACCCAACCGCGACGGGTGTATTCCGCAGCCAGCCAAACCAGAACCGCAGTTTTGAACTGTGCAACTTCGTGCTCACTCGGAGTTTCGCCGGAGAGACGACGCGCCAGGATGCCATCCAGAGTCGCCTCGTCTGCTTCTGCAAACAGAACAACGTCCAGTGCGTGGTCAGACACTTTACAACCATGTTCTGCGAAGTGATCCAGACGCTTGCTCAGTGCAGTTTGCAGATCGCTGAAACGGCGAATGTCGGTATCAGACACTTCAGCCAGCTTGCCCATGTACTCAGCAAAGGTAGCTTGTTCAATGTTGAACGCTTTATCCGGGCGCCAGCTTGGCAGCACTTTGGTTTCGAACGCATCGAGTGCGATTTGGCGATGGAAACGCAGATCGTCAATTGGGTCATCAGTCGTACCGACCATTTTCACGTTCATCTGCTTCATGATGCCGCGCGCAGAGAAGTTGTCCTGAGTCAGTAACTCGTTACATTCGCTCCAGATTTCATCAGCAGTTGTTGGAGATAACAGTTTGCCAGTGATGCCGAATGGACGACGCAGTTCGAGGTGAGTCCAGTGATACAGCGGGTTACCGATAGTGTGCGGAACAGTTGCAGCCCAGGCATCAAATTTCTCACGGTCAGATGCATCACCAGTACACAGACGCTCTTCCACACCGTTTGCACGCATGCCACGCCACTTGTAGTGATCACCTTTTAACCAGATGTCATACAGGTTTTTGAAACGGTAATCTTCAGCTACTTGCTGTGGTGGTAAGTGGCAGTGATAGTCGAAAATAGGCTGATCGGCTGCAAACTCATGATACAAACGGCGTGCAAATTCGGTATCCAGGAGAAAATCTTCAGTCATAAACTGGGCCATTGTAGGGTTCCTCTGTTCATAGCAGTTCGATGCTTGCGCATAATGCAAATAAAGTTATCACACCAATTTCTGGAGACCGAGTGGATTTTTGTGGTATCCGTCACAAAAACCACACTTTTATTGTTAATATTGTGTTTAAAACCAAGCCGCATCCCGCGCCAGTTCTGGCCTGAAAGCCCCTACCCCCTAAGAGGGAGCCGATCGACACTTTTGTGATATCACTCAACTTTTGAAGCTGTATGACAAGTTATCTTTCTGCCGTCGCAATACAGTCGTAATGGAATTACTTCAGACGCTGATATCAATAACAGCGCATCGCGGTACGGAAACCGGAATTGCCACAGGCAGTTTTTTTTAAATATGGCAAGGTACGGGTCGTACCGGGTGATACCCCCGGATATGAACCCCTTTATAGATCAAACGCTCTGGCAGCAGTGCCGGACGTACGACCGCATGATATGCGGTTGTTTATAAGACGGGATGACATTCGAAATGCGAAAGATTCAAGGCTTGCGCTGGTACATGATAGCCCTGGTAACCATGGGTACAATTCTGGGTTACCTGACACGTAACACTATTGCTGCAGCTGCGCCAACATTGATGGAAGAGCTGCATATTTCCACTCAGCAATATTCCTACATCATCGCGGCTTACTCAGCTTGCTACACCATCATGCAGCCTGTTGCAGGTTACGTGCTTGATGTACTGGGTACGAAAGTGGGCTACGCATTCTTCGCTGTCGCATGGGCAATTTTCTGTGGTGCTACGGCACTGGCAGGAAGCTGGGGTGGTCTGGCAATCGCTCGTGGTGCCGTTGGTGCAGCTGAAGCGGCTATGATTCCAGCTGGTCTGAAAGCCAGTAGTGAATGGTTCCCGGCTAAAGAGCGTTCAATCGCCGTTGGTTACTTCAACGTGGGCTCTTCTATCGGCGGCATGATTGCTCCACCATTAGTGGTATGGGCTATTGTGATGCACAGCTGGCAGATGGCTTTCATCATCTCCGGTGTGCTGAGCTTTGCATGGGCAATGGCATGGTTGGTTTTCTACAAACACCCACGCGATCAGAAACGTCTTTCTGAACAAGAACGCGAATACATCATCGGTGGGCAGGAAGCGCATCACCAGACTAACAACAGCAAAAAAATGAGCGCCTGGAAAATCCTGCAGAACCGTCAATTCTGGGGTATTGCTCTGCCGCGTTTCCTTGCTGAGCCAGCCTGGGGTACTTTCAACGCCTGGATCCCATTGTTCATGTTTAAAGTCTACGGCTTTGACCTGAAACACATTGCGATGTTTGCCTGGCTGCCAATGCTGTTTGCTGACCTGGGTTGTATCGTTGGCGGCTACCTGCCACCAATATTCCAACGCGTATTCGGTGTTAACCTGATTGTTTCTCGTAAACTGGTTGTGACCATGGGTGCGATTCTGATGATTGCTCCAGGTACAATCGGCCTGTTCACTAGCCCATATGTTGCAATCGCTCTGCTGTGTGTTGGCGGCTTTGCTCACCAGTCACTGTCTGGCGCACTGATCACACTGTCTTCTGACGTGTTCGGTCGTAACGAAGTGGCCACGGCAAACGGCCTGACCGGTATGGCAGCCTGGACTGCGAGCACCATGTTTGCTCTGGTTGTAGGCGCACTGGCTGATACCCTTGGCTTTAGCCCACTGTTTGCTGCATTGGCAGTGTTCGATATCCTCGGCGCTATCGTTATCTGGACTGTGCTACAGAACAAACCAATCAGTGAGTTGAACGACTCGCAAAAACCGAAGCAAGCAATAGCATAACGGTGTCTCAAATTTGTTTACAAAGCCGCCCACGGGCGGCTTTTGTGTATCTAGAATGTGGAGCCGAACTTTGAAAAGTGGTATAACAAATAAGGTTACCCGCAGGACCTTTCCCGGAGCTACAGATGGAAGTTATGGAACCACGTCGTCTTTATCAGCAATTGGCAGCTGAACTTAAACAACGCATCGAAAACGGTGTTTATCTGGTTGGGGAAAAACTCCCGGCAGAGCGCTTTATTGCTGAAGAAAAGAACGTGAGCCGCACTGTGGTTCGTGAAGCGATTATTATGCTGGAAGTGGAAGGTTACGTTGAAGTACGTAAAGGCTCTGGCATCCACGTCATCGCCAATCAGGCGAAGTACACCAACCTTCCTGACGAACAGTTTGAGTTCGCAAGCTTTGGGCCATTTGAGCTGCTACAGGCTCGCCAGTTGATTGAAAGCAATATCGCAGAATTTGCCGCCACCCAGGTCACGAAGCAAGATATTGTCAAACTGATGGAAATTCAGGAAATGGCGCGTAATGAGGAAAGTTTCCGTGATTCAGAGTGGGACCTTCATTTTCACACTCAAGTCGCACTGGCCTCGCAAAATAGCGCCCTTGCCGCAATCGTGGAAAAAATGTGGAGCCAGCGTATCCACAACCCATACTGGAAAAAACTTCACGAGCACATTGATAAACGCACCGTGGATAACTGGTGTGAAGACCACGACCAAATTCTTAAAGCACTGATTCGTAAAGATCCTCATGCCGCCAAACTGGCGATGTGGCAACATCTGGAAAATACCAAACAGATGCTATTTGATGCGACCAGCGATGATTTCGAATTTAATGCCGATCGCTACTTATTTGCAGATAATCCGGTTATTCATCTCGATACTGCCGCAAACGGTCAAAAATAGTCATTTTCCCGCGCGAGGGTAAGCAAACCAACCAATAGTGTCAGCGTTTGTAAATACCCTCGCCAGCCCCCCGACGAGTCATCAAAATCAATCCTCAACAAAGCACAAATACTGTGACGCATTAGACAGAGCTTTGTTACAATTAGATGCAATTTCACTGTTGGTATTAGCTTTGCTAAGTAGCTACCCGGTCGCATTCACATGGAGTTGTGGCGCGAATGGCTTACGAGCAGTGGATTGTAGGCGGCAACTACAACAAGGCATATACCCAGAATAATCCGAGTTGCAGGAAGGCGGCGACGCAGTGAATTCACCGAAGCTTACTTAAGTAAGTGACTGAGGTGAGCGAGGCCCAGAAATGGGTCGAGTATTGCCAACGCACATGCGACTTGAGTATGTAAGGGTATAACAAAGCCGCACTCTACTTATCTGACATTGATCAGCGGCCTTAACCGATGTGCCAGGAACACTGAATGGAACTTCTCTCGCAACTGTTGAACGCTCTCTGGAGCCAGGATTTTGAAACGCTCGCCAATCCGGGAATGATTGGCATGCTTTATTTCGTCTTGTTCATGATTTTATTCCTTGAAAACGGCCTCCTGCCTGCAGCCTTCCTACCCGGTGATAGTTTATTAGTTTTGGTAGGCGTGCTGATTGCCAAAGGGGCGATGGGTTTTCCGGAAACCGTACTTTTACTGACAACCGCCGCAAGCCTCGGCTGCTGGCTTAGTTATATTCAAGGGCGTTGGCTTGGAAACACGAGAATCGTGCAGAACTGGCTATCGCATCTTCCCGCACATTATCACCAGCGTGCGCACAACTTGTTCCATAAACATGGCTTGTCTGCATTGCTGATTGGTCGCTTCATTGCATTTGTTCGTACCCTGTTACCAACTATTGCTGGTTTATCTGGTCTGAACAATGCGCGTTTCCAGTTCTTCAACTGGATGAGCGGCCTGTTATGGGTACTAATCCTCACCACGCTAGGATATCTGCTCGGTAAAACGCCAGTATTCCTGAAATATGAAGATGCATTGATGTCCTGCCTGATGCTGCTACCAGTCGTGTTACTGGTTATTGGTCTGATCGGTTCGTTGATTGTGCTTTGGCGTAAAAAATACGGTAACCGCAGTTAAGAGGGATAACGATGAAAACACATTTTTTTCGTGGCCTAAGGGCCACGATGTTGATTGGCGCAATTGCCGCGGCCTCGATACTGATATGGTCGGGAATGCAGCGCACTGAGTCCACACTTGAGATTCGCTCCAGCCAACAGGGCATCAGCATGCCTGACGGGTTTTATGTCTGGCACCACCTTGATGCCAACGGTATTCGCTTTAAAAGCATTACGCCTGACAACAATTCGTTATTGATAAAATTTGATTCGAGTGCGCAAAGCGAGGCTGCTAAAGCCGTGTTGTATAAAACGCTGCCACATGGCTACGTTATCGCTCAGCAAGATGAAGATGACAGCGCCAGCACATGGCTTACACGTGTGCTCAACGAAAATATCCGCATCGGTTAACCCTTTCCTGCAATCCTAATTTGCTAACGAGGATTGGGGTTTTACTCAATTTCTGACTATGCTTGTTTTTACTTAAATCGCTACAAATCATCATATTCGTATAATTTTTGGATTTTGTGTGGCCTTAACCTCGCGGCTGAATGCACATTCACAATGGAAGGTTGTAAACATGAATTACCGTACCGTACTGGCTCTTGCCTTGTTATCTCTGACTTCTGTGGCACATGCGAGCTCGCTGTGCAGTGAAAAAGAACAGGATATTCAACGTGAAATTGGCTATGCGGAGAAGCACCAGAACAAAAGCCGTGTCGACGGGCTCAACAAAGCGTTGAAAGAAGTTCGCGCTAATTGTACTGACAGCAGTTTACGCGCGGCTCATCAGAAGAAAATCAACGAACAAAAAGCTGAAATCACCGAACGGAAAGCAGACTTGAAGGAAGCTCGCGAAAAAGGCGATGCTGATAAAATTTCAAAACGGGAACAGAAACTGGCTGAAGCTGAGCACGAGCTGAAAACTTTGCAGGCTCGTGATTACTAAGTTTTAAGGATCAACCTCAAACACCTGGAGAGAACCATGTCAAAAGATACTACATCAGAACATTTGCGCGCTGAGTTGAAATCCCTGGCAGATACCCTTGAAGAGGTGCTGAGTGCATCGACGGATAAATCAAAATCTGAACTTGAAAAGCTGCGTGGCAAAGCTGAAAAAGCACTGAAAGAAAGCCGTGTACGCCTGGGTGATACCGGTGATGTTATTGCTAAACAAACCCGTGAAGCCGCCGCGAAAGCTGACGATTATGTGCGTGAAAACCCATGGACTGGTGTTGGCATTGGGGCGGCGATTGGCGTCGTACTCGGTGTCCTGCTGACGCGTCGTTAATTATGCCTGAATCCCATCAACCTCAAGGTCCAGGTAAAGGCGTGCTCGGCATTGGCCAGCGCCTTGTCACTATCATCGTTGGGATGGTGGAAACGCGTGTGCGGCTTGCCGTCGTTGAACTGGAAGAGGAGAAAGCACATCTCATCCAGTTACTCCTGATGCTTGGGTTAACCATGCTGTTTGCTGCATTTGGCTTAATGAGTCTTGTGGTGCTGGTTTTCTGGGCCGTCGAGCCGCAATACCGCCTGAACGCTATGATCGCGACAACAGTCGTTCTGTTGGGTCTGGCTTTCATCGGTGGTATCTGGACTCTGCATAAATCGCGTCAGTCCACTTTGCTTCGCCATACCCGTCGCGAGCTCGAAAATGACCGCTCGTTGCTGGAAGATGACAAACTATGAGCAAACGTGAGCTAGATAAACGCAAAGCATTTTTACTCAGCCAGATTCAGCAGCAACGGCTGGATTTAAGTGCAAGTAAGCGCGACTGGCTTGAAGTGACAGCGACTTATGACAGAAGCTGGAACACATTGATTAGCTTACGCCGGTATGCATTAGTCGCCAGCAGTGTTATGGCTATCTGGACAGTCCGCCACCCTGGCTTCCTGATGCGTTGGGCAAGGCGCGGGCTAGGCGCCTGGAGTACATGGCGCCTGATTCGCAATACAATACAGCCGCAATCGCATTAGTCTCCAACGCCGCCTTATTCAGGCGGCGTTTTTATTAGTCAGTAATATTGAAAAACATCGACAGTTTTCCTTGCTAACAATCCCTTAACGTCCCGTCTATTATCCTTTCCATCAACCGCAATCACCGGTAACTCCGGGAATTGCAAAGACAAACATCCCTGGGCTGATAGCACCCACAAGAGATTCGCTGGAGAGTAAAATGAAAAAATTAGATGATGCAGGTGTTCTGTTAGCTCGTATCCTGATGCCGATTCTGTTCATCGTTGCAGGTTGGGGCAAAATTAACGGTTATGCCGGCACTCAACAATATATGGAAGCGATGGGTGTTCCTGGATTTTTACTGCCACTGACCATTCTGCTTGAGTTTGGCGGCGGCCTGGCAATTCTGTTCGGTTTCTTTACTCGTACCACAGCGATTATCACTGCCGTGTTCACAATTCTGACAGCGTTCTTGTTCCACGGTGATTTCAGCCAGGGCATGAACTCAACAATGTTTATGAAGAACTTCACCATCGCCGGTGGTTACCTGTTACTAGCTATCTTCGGACCAGGTGCCTACAGCATCGACCGTATTCTGAAGAAAAACTGGTAAGGCTTCTATACTGATTAGAAGTAAAAGCGAAGGTTAATACCTTCGCTTTTTTGTTTTTAAGGCTCACGAGGAGAATAAAATGGGACAATTAATTGATGGCGTCTGGCACGATGTCTGGTACGACACCAAATCCACAGGCGGCAGTTTCAAACGCTCAGAGTCAGCTTTTCGCAACTGGCTGACAGCGGATGGTGAACCCGGCCCAACTGGTAAAGGTGGTTTTGCTGCCGAAAAAGACCGCTATCATCTTTATGTCTCCCTCGCCTGCCCCTGGGCGCACCGCACGTTAATCATGCGCGCGTTAAAAGGCCTCGAGTCTCTTATCTCTGTTTCTGTGGTTAACCCGCTCATGTTGCAGGATGGCTGGACGTTTGATGATGATTTCCCAAACGCTACCGGTGATGGCTTATACCAGCATGAATATCTCTATCAGCTCTATTTACAAGCTGATTCAGATTACACCGGGCGCGTTACCGTACCTGTTTTATGGGATAAGAAAACACAGACTATCGTCAGTAACGAATCTGCTGAAATCATCCGTATGCTGAATACTGCGTTTGACGCACAAGGTGCTCGCGCGGGGGATTATTACCCGACTGCATTACGTAGCCAGATTGATGATCTAAATAGCTGGATTTACGACGGCATTAATAACGGCGTATATAAAGCCGGTTTTGCCACGTCTCAAGAAGCTTACGATGAAGCCGTTACCATAGTATTCGAGTCACTGGCACGGGTTGAGCAGATCCTCGGGCAACATCGATATTTAACTGGCGACCAACTTACGGAAGCGGATATTCGTTTGTGGACCACACTGGTGCGTTTCGACCCGGTATATGTCACCCATTTCAAATGCGACAAACATCGCATTAGTGATTACCTGAATGTGTACGGATTCTTACGTGATATCTACCAAATGCCGGGTATCGCTGAAACTGTCGACTTCGCGCATATCCGCCACCACTATTACCGCAGCCATAAAACCATTAACCCTACCGGGATTATTTCCATTGGCCCCGCTCAGGATTTGAATGAGCCTCACGGGCGCGACGAACGGTTTAACAAGGGTTGATAAAATTCATATGAACTATGATTTACGTAAAATCCATTCATGGCTATTCTTGAAATAGATCGCTTACAGATCAAGTGATTGATAAAAAATCAAGGCGGGCTACAAATGGATTGGTATTTCAAAGTTTTAAAAAATTATCTTGGCTTTAGTGGACGTGCACGCCGCAAAGAGTTCTGGATGTTTATCCTGGTCAATCTTGTGCTCACCGTGGTTTTAAGCATCCTGGACAAGATGTTAGGGCTACGAATTGCAGGGGATGAAGGCGCATTGACCACCATTTACGGCGTACTGATTTTTCTTCCTTATTGGGCCGTACAGTTCCGACGCCTACACGATACCGACCGTTCAGCCTGGTGGCTGTTACTGTTGTTAATTCCGTTAGTGGGCTGGTTGATTATTCTGGCGTTTAATTGCCAGAACGGCACGCCAGGCGAAAACGAGTATGGTGCGGACCCAAAGCGCCTGGATGCACGATTCATTAGTGAATAATAATTTAAGCATCGTGGCGGGTAGTGCTTTCCCGCCCAACAAACTCACTTAAAAAGGGTGGAGCAGCGCAAAAGCTGCCCACCCTTTTTATTTCAATAATTTTGGAATTTCACGCAAGCACCAGGCTTTTGCTTCGCCCATGCTATCGCGTCGCCACGCCATGATAATGTCAATTTCATTGGTGTATTCAGGACTCACCACACGTAGTCGTCCTTCAGCAATATCCTGCTCGACCATCGGATAAGGCATTGTTGCCACACCCAAACCGGCCAGCAATGCCTGACGTTTATCTTCCATGCTACTTACTGTAAGACGCGGCTGTTTATCCAGTAGCTGCACTGTCAGCACAGGACGTTCCCGTGCGGTATCAGCAACCGCGATACCGCGATACTTCACGCGCGTCACTTCTGAAAGCGGCTCCGGTTCATTGTGAATCGGGTGATCAGGTGCCGCGACATAAACGCTCATCACCTTATACAGCTTGCGTGAGTTAATCTCAGATGAAGAACGGAAGTGCATATCCGGAGCAATCACAATATCCGCCCGGCCTTGCTCTAAACGCTCCCATGAACCCGCCAGTACTTCAGTAATAATCGACAACTGGGTGTCAGCTTTACCGGCCAGTTTTTCCACCAGCGGATACAGCTTCGCTGTCGGCACCAGAGCCTCTGTAACAATGGTGAGATGCGTTTCCCAACCACGCGCCAGTGCTTCGGCATCAGTGGTAAGTTTTTCAGCCGCTTCGAGCAAAACTCGCCCGCGCTCCAGTAACATCCTCCCGACATTGGTAAATTTGGTGCGATGGCCTGAACGGTCAAACAGCACGACATCCAGTTCTTCTTCCAACTTCTGCATGGTATAGCTCAGCGCCGACGGTACACGCCCCAATTCATCAGCAGCAGCGGCAAAACTCCCACGCCTGTCAATTGCGTCCATGACCCGCAAAGCCTCTAGCGTCAATGCTCTCTCTTTAGCCATCTCGTTCTCATTCAGGAAATTTGAACATACCAAGCAGATTAACTGGCTAACAATGCAGCGTCCAGAGCTTTACCATGGGTACAGTGTAAAAAGAGGTCAAGAAATTATGATTACGCCAAGAACTGCCAAACAATGCGGGAAAGCGGACTATGGATGGCTCCAGGCCCGCTATACGTTTTCCTTCGGTCACTATTTCGACCCGAAATTGTTGGGCTATGCTTCGTTGCGCGTACTCAACCAGGAAGTGTTAGCACCAGGTGCGTCATTCCAGCCACGTACCTATCCGAAGGTTGATATTCTCAATTTGATTCTCGAAGGCGAAGCGGAATACCGCGATAGCGAGGGCAACCACGTTCAGGCTAAAGCGGGTGAAGCACTGCTCATTTCCACCCAGCCAGGACTCAGTTACAGCGAGCATAACCTGAGTAAAGAGCACTCTCTTACGCGGATGCAACTATGGCTTGATGCTTGTCCGGAGCGCGAAAATCCGCTGGTGCAGAAAATCACGCTTACTGATGGGTCCCAACAATTACTGGCCTCGCCGGATGGCAGTAAAGAGAGCCTACAACTGCGCCAACAAGTATGGATTCACCAGATTGAACTGGAGAAAGGCCAGCAATTAAGCTTCCAGCTACACGGCCCGCGTGCTTATTTACAGTCAATTCATGGTACGGTTCACGCTGTAACATCTGCCGAAGAAAAAGAAGGCCTTACCTGTGGTGACGGCGCTTTTATCCGTGATGAAGCTAACATTACGCTGGTTGCAGATACCCCATTGCGTGCATTGCTGATAGATTTACCGGTCTGACCAGTATCAGGAATAGACCAACAGGAGTTATCCGTGAGCAAAAAACCATCGACGAAGAAAGCGACCAAAAAAGCAGTGTCAGCGGTTGTAGTTGAGGCAACAACCGCTGATGTCGGGCTGAGTTACGACGAGATGCTCAACGAACTGGAAGCGATTGTTGTCGAAGCAGATGTACGACTGGCGGAAGAAGAAGCCAGCCTCTGAATTACGCGACCTTACTTGCCATAATCGCAATAATCTGACGATCGGTGTGCTGCATCGCCTGACTTGCCAGCGCACAAAGATTACGGATCGACTGCTCTACATCATGAGCTACGATCCCCTCATTTCCGCTGACCGACGTATTATCAAGTGCCATCAGCACCGCTTTCCATGCCGAAGCGGCGCTGGTAGACACTTTCATCGCGCAACTGTTTGAAGCCCCATCACAAATCATACCGCTAACATCACCGATCATATTGCTGATAGCCATTGAAATGCTTTTGTAGCTGCCGTCGATTAACCAGGTGATCCCTGCCGCCGCCCCCATTGCTGCGGTGGTTGCCGCGCATAACGCAGAGAGAGCCGGCAACTGATGGTGAATATAAATCGCCGTCAGATGCGACAGTATCAGCGCTCGCGCCAGTTTCTCACTGTCACAGGCAAGATGTTCAGCCACCACAACCACCGGCATTGTCGCGGCAATACCTTGATTGCCGGAACCTGAGTTGCTCATTGCCGGAAGACACGCGCCTCCCATACGTGCATCAGAAGCGGCGGCCGTACGGATCATAATGTCGCTCAACAGATCATTTGCCATCAGGCCACGATCAAGCTGCCGCTGTAACGTCGAACCGATATGCAAACCGTACTGCACCCGCAAACCTTCACGGGAAAGCTCGTTATTCAACAAGGCCGCATCAAGAATAAAACCAATTTCATCAAAGGGAACGCCCTGTGCAAACTCAACAATCTGCTCAAGGCTGACATTTTCCATCGAGCAAGTTTGCACCTTTCCTTCCACCTGACAATCTTCAGCGGCATCAAATAGCACATCGCCGTCTTTCTCGATTCTGATGACTCGGGTATGTTCACCCGCGATGACCACCGTTGCCGACTCTTTGGCGGTAAATACCGTCACGCAGGTATATAAAATCTCATCGCACGGTTGTTGAATGCTGACCTTCACATCGCCACGTGCCAGCAGCAGTTTTGCGGCAGCAATCGCTTCAACCGGCGCGCCTTTGAGCACTTCCAGTCCCGCAAGTGGGTCGCCCCCGAGCGCTCCCACCGCAGCGGCGATAGGCAGACCGACCATCCCGGTTCCCGGAACAGTAACGCCCATACCATTTTTCATTAGATTCGGTGAAACGCGAGCCTCGATGCTTGTAACTGGCCCCGCCAGATGCGAGGCGGCCAATGCACTTGCCAGCGCTAGCGAAATGGGTTCTGTGCAGCCCACTGCGGGCTTCACATTTTGTTTCACAGCCAGGATGAGTTCAGCCCATGCCGGGTTAATTGCAGAATTTGCCATTTTTTAACCTTAACGCTTATATTCAGAAAACACATGCCTGCAATCAGGAGAATGCAAGGAATGGAGAAATACACAATAAGAGGCCAGTGATAACAATAATGACCAGTGAGACACCTTTATATTTATGCAATGCAGGGACTTTATAGACCAGCCAGGCTGGAATTAAGCACCCTACCATGCCAAATATTGGGCTACAGATTGAGGTAAAACTTAATACCGGAGCGTTCAGTACAATCGCACTCCATGCCAGTAATATGGCGAATACCATAATTCCACGCTGCACCCATTTCTCATTAATTTTTTCTGCAGGCATTTTACGGCGCAGAATATTAATCACTATACCCTGCGTTGCTTCACGGAACCCGAGATAAACCCCAAAGAATGCGGTCATAACAGCGAAGATATTTAATATCACGCTGACCACAGTGACCCATGCCCCGGCATTTCCGTTAATAAACTGGGCGGCAATAGCCAGCGCTGAAATATTTTGCTCATACGCTTTTACCGCCTCGTCATGACCCATCGCAAGAGTAAAAGAGACTGCATAAAAGAAAACGGTCACAAACAGAATGCCAAAAGCGATGTTCATCGCACGCAGCGCTTTGAAACGAGCCACTTCGCGTGATTTTTCTTTAGAACGGTACGAAATAACCATCGGGCTAAGCGTCTGGATAAACAGAATAGACGTCAGCGTAAATGGCAGCGTAATAATCGCATTCTTCAGCAGCAACCCCATTGGCGGCAGCGTGCCGGCGTTATACAAGTGCCACATCCCGACCATAGAAACACCCAGCGCGGCGACCACTAAAAGCTTGGTTAGCACCATGTATCTTGAAACTTTAAATAAGAGCTTTTCACCGCGGGATGAGATGGCGACCAGAATACAAATCAGCACCAGGCCATAGAAGGGGTTATCCGATAACAGGCCTTCTGTGACGCCAAACGTATGTAAATAAGAGGCACTGTCATTAGTGATGGCTGTGGAGTAAACAAACATCCAGATAACCAGCATAATAAAATAGAGTAAACCCAATAATATCCCCCAGTTTTTACCCAAATAACCGCTTATCACACTCGGGTAATCTTTACACTCCGGGGATTCCGCCAGCGTATTAATAAACAAACGCTGAAACAGATACATTGCTGGATAGCCGACTATCGATGAAAGAAGGAAAACCCATAATCCCATTAATCCAACCTGAACGGGTAGAAAAACTATTCCCGCACCAATTGCCATGCCAATACTCATAATGATCCAGCCGACATCAGTGCTGTCAAATTTGGTGGCGGCTTGCCATTCACTTTCAGTCATTCCTGCACGATTCGATGCCGGAATATTAACGGCAGTAATGCTTCCTGTTTCCATAAAATGCTCGCTTTAATGTGTAGGTTTTAATTATGAGTGTTTATTACAGAGTGATTTCCCAGACCATTAAAAACATGAAGACGTGTTTTCTGGTCTTATTCGAATGTAAAAAGGATAGCGCGTGCGGAGGAGAAAAAATTTGCTACTCAATCTGCGCATT
Organism: Buttiauxella noackiae; assembly: GCF_000737905.1. Lineage (NCBI taxonomy): Bacteria > Pseudomonadati > Pseudomonadota > Gammaproteobacteria > Enterobacterales > Enterobacteriaceae > Buttiauxella > Buttiauxella noackiae. The sequence goes on along the minus strand of NZ_JPRU01000005.1, from coordinate 181,883 downwards.
AGCAATAAAAGAGAAAATAATCCTCCATTCAGAGAAATATATTCAGTTTTGATTCACACTTTGCATTTTGTGTAGGAAATAATTATTCCAGAAGTTGAGTGGAGCACTTAAGTAGTTATTTTTAAACGATTTTTACTAAATTATTTGTTTTTAAGCGAATTCAGACTCAATAGGGCAGTGTGAGCTGACGCAACAAGCGAGGTTAATAGCCTGTAACATCAGAGAACGAGTATTTTGATGCACTTCACACTCTGGCATCGCTTTAGCAGGAACCTCTGATTATTGTTTCAATAAGGTTAAGGTTAAGATTTTTCTCCTATCATCAAGACATTTTCTCACAGTAAACGATCACGAAAGACGGTTAACTCGCGTTTCCCCATTCTCAATCCCCAACTGATAAAGCGTAAACGGCGTATGTTTTTCAATAAATGTGGCCAATTCTGGCGAATGGCTGGTTAACCAGATTTGCGTGTAGCGACTCGCTTCGGCAATCAGGCGAGCAAGCGCCGGTAACATCTGGGGATGCAGGCTATTTTCCGGTTCATTCAATGCAATAAAGCGCGGTGGACGCGGACTCAGTAGCGCCACGGTCAGGCACAAAAATCGTAATGTCCCATCGGAAAACTCAGCCGACTCCAGCGGGCGGTTAATCCCCTGCCGGTGCATCATCATCTGGAAACGCCCGTTACTGTTATCACAGAAAAATGTGCATTCAGGGAAAGCTTCATCCAGCACCTCAAACAGTAACTCGCTATCACCAATTTCAACGATGGTCTGAAACGCAGCGGCCAGGTTTAGCCCATCACCCGCTAACACTGGCGAACGGTAACCAACCTGCGGCAAGCGCAACCCGGCACCTTTTGTGATATCGAACTCATGGTAGAAACGCCAGTTACGCAGCGTTTCACGGGCGCTGGAAACTTCAGGATAAAGGTGTGGCTCGCCAAGCTGGCCGAACAAAGACTCGTTTTCGTAAAGCGTGGCGGCATGCGTCACTTTCTCACCGTTTACGTCGTTGAGAAAAACAGCCTGGTTGCGGCGATGCATAATTGACGAAGAAGGCCGGCGGCGAAAACCACTCAGCCAGATTTGCTCTTCTTTTACGATGGGATCAAGGTCAAACATCGTTGGGTACGGTAACTTGTCCGGGAAGCCGACCTGCAATTCGTATTCAAAGTCGTCGGTATCTACAGCAAGTGTCATACGTCGTGGCGCACTGGTATACCCTTTGGCACGATCGCCTGCCCACATAACCTTTTGAATCCCACCTTCATCAGACAACCAGTGTGACAACTGCCCCATTGCTGCGCCGTGGATCAAATGGATTGCTTTATAGATATTGGATTTACCGCAACCATTCGGGCCGAAAACCACGTTCAGCCGCCCCATATCAATGGAGAGTTTGCGCACAGATCGGTAGTTGTCGATGAAGATGGATTTGATCATGACAGTGCTGCCTGGTGATGAAAGGAGTTCTACTATGGTAATGGAAGGCAGAAAAACAAAAACCCCGCCGAAGCGGGGTTTTTGTTGAATGGTTGAAGCTGACCGATAAGCCGGGTTCTGTCGTGGACAGTCATTCATCTAGGCCAGCAATCGCTCACTGGCTCAAGCAGCCTACCCGGGTTCAGTACGGGCCGTACCTTATGAACCCCTATTTGGCCTTGCTCCGGGTGGAGTTTACCGTGCCGCGAACTGTTACCAGACGCGCGGTGCGCTCTTACCGCACCCTTTCACCCTTACCTGATCCCGCTTGCGCGGGCCATCGGCGGTTTGCTCTCTGTTGCACTGGTCGTGGGTTACCCCCCCAGGCGTTACCTGGCACCCTGCCCTATGGAGCCCGGACTTTCCTCCCCTCCGCCCGTCTCCTTCCGAAGAAGGACGACGACGAAGCGGCGACTGTCTGGTCAGCTTCGGCGCGGATTATAGAGGGTTTGCGCTCCCCTGTCACGCCTTCCCACAACTTGAATTATTTAGGGGAATCTAAGATGTAGTATTCATCCCAATAGCCACCGCTGCTGCAATATTGCGCGAAGCACGGTAAATATTATCGAACGCATTTTTCAGCGCCTCTTCGAGCGTACCAATACTAGTCAGCACGCTAAACACGGCATCAATGCCATATTGATGGACAACCGCCACATCACTGGTCAACGAGCCCGCGATACCAATCACCGGCTTGTGGTACTTTTTCGCCACCGCTGCCACACCCACCGGCACTTTGCCGCGGATACTCTGACTATCCATACGCCCTTCACCAGTCACCACCAGCGAGCAATCATGAATATGTTCTTCAAGGCGCAAAGCTTCCGTCACTATCTCGACTCCGCTACGCAGTTCCGCGCCGAGAAACGCCATTAATGCCGCGCCCATGCCACCCGCAGCTCCCGCCCCAGGCGCGTTTTTCACATCAATACGTAAGTCTTTTTTAATTACATCAGCAAAATGAGCAAGATTGGCATCCAGCTCAAGAATCATCGCTTCATCGGCCCCTTTTTGTGGCCCAAAAACACGTGAAGCGCCGTTATCACCAATTAATGGATTCGTCACATCACAGGCAACGTTAATCACACAGTCAGCCAAACGACTATCGAGACCTGAAATATCGATGCTGTTCAGGCTCATTAAGCTGCCACCACCGTGACTAATTTCTTTCCCGACTGCATCGCACAGTTTCGCGCCCAGCGCCTGCACCATGCCCGCGCCGCCGTCGTTAGTTGCGCTGCCACCAATACCGATAATAATGTTGCGCGCACCGTTATCCAGAGCCCGTAAAATCAGTTCTCCAGTACCGTGCGAAGTCGTAATCAGAGGATTGCGGTTCACAATGGGCACCAGTGCAAGCCCACTGGCTTCAGCCATTTCGATAAACGCGGTTTGACCGTCACCGGACAGACCCCAATATGCTGTAACAGGCTCGCCTAGCGGCCCTGTCACCGTAGTGGTGATTTTCTTGCCCTGTGTTGCACTGATCATGGCATCGACCGTACCTTCCCCACCATCAGCAACCGGGACAGATATGTATTCCGCATCAGGAAATATTTCGCGGAATCCTTTTTCAATAGCCTGTGCCACATCAACCGCTGAGAGGCTTTCTTTATAAGAGTCGGGTGCGATTACGATTTTCATAATGAGTCCATGCCAAAACAATAGGGCCGAGAAAACCGGGCACCCAAGAGGTGCCCATCTCTTTTATTTACTGACTTCTACTTTCGCCAGTTTTTCGTAGTAGCACGCGATTGCGCTATGGTCATCGTTACCATGGCCGTCTGCACGCAGCGCTTGCATCATTTCCATTACTGCCGCAGTCAGTGGTAATTGCGCGCCCACACCGTGGGAAGTATCCAGCGCGTTCGCCAGATCTTTAATGTGCAGGTCGATTCGGAAACCAGGCTTGAAGTTGCGATCTAAAACCATCGGCGCTTTCGCCTCCAGAACGGTGCTACCTGCAAGGCCACCACGAATCGCCTGGAAGACTAATTCTGGGTTTACACCCGCTTTGGTTGCCAATACCAGTGCTTCAGACATCGCAGCAATGTTCAGCGCTACAATCACCTGGTTTGCCAGTTTGGTGACGTTGCCCGCACCGATATCACCGGTGTGCACCACGGAACCGGCCATTGATTTGAGCAGGTCGTAATACTTGTCGAAAATCGCTTTATCACCGCCAACCATGACGGACAGGGTGCCTTCGATAGCTTTAGGTTCGCCACCGCTCACGGGCGCATCCAGCATATCGATGCCTTTTGCTTTTAGTGCTTCACTAATTTCGCGGCTCGCCAGCGGTGCGATGGAACTCATGTCGATAACGACGGTGCCCGATTTTGCCCCTTCGATAATGCCGTTTTCGCCCAGCGCCACTTCTTTAACGTGTGGGGAGTTAGGCAGCATGGTGATAATCACATCGCACTGCTCAGCAATATCTTTTGGTGTGGCGGCAGTTTCTGCACCGGCTGCGATAACTTCAGCAATTACCTCTGCATTACGGTCGGCAACCACCAGTGAATAACCGGCTTTGATGAGGTTTTTACTCATTGGTTTGCCCATGATACCCAGGCCAATAAACCCAACTTTCAGTGTCATAATTCAGTCTCTCTTTTCAGGTGGTGGTTATTTTTTAAAAGAATCAGCCAATTTCTGGGTTGCCGAGCGGAAGCAGCCTAAATCACTGCCCACAGCCACGAAGGTGGCGCCCCATTCCATATAACGACGCGCGTCAGCTTCAACTGGTGCCAGAATGCCGGCTGGTTTACCGTGTGCTTTGGCACGGGCAAAGATGTGTTTGATGCATTGCTGCACATCCGGATGCGAAGCATTACCCAGATGGCCTAATGCCGCAGCAAGGTCACTTGGCCCAACGAAAATCCCATCAACACCGTCGGTTGCAGCGATGGCATCTACGTTATCAACGCCCTGCTGGCTTTCAATCTGAACCAGGATAGAGATGTTCTTGTTGGACTGCGCAAAGTAGTCCGGCACGGTGCCAAACATATTGGCGCGGTGTGAAACGGACACCCCACGAATCCCTTCCGGTGGGTAACGGGTTGAAGACACCGCCAGCTCAGCCTCTTCCTGCGTTTCCACAAACGGGATCAGGAAGTTATAGAAGCCGATATCCAGCAGGCGTTTGATGATCACCGGGTCATTGGTCGGCGCGCGCACCACGGCGGCACTTTCGCTGCCTTTTAATGCCATCAACTGCGGAATGAATGTGGTGATATCGTTTGGTGCATGTTCGCCATCGAGCACAATCCAGTCGAATCCAGCCAGGCCCAGCACTTCCGTACTGATAGGATTTGCCAGTGCAGACCAGCAACCGATTTGCGTCTGGTGTGCTGCCAGTGCTGCTTTGAATTTATTTGGGAAAACGTTGCTATTCATGAGCCTTACCTTAATTTTGTGGTTGCTTACTTCTGCAATTCCATACGTTTAATGTCACCCACTACGAACAGATAACAAACCATCGCTGCCAGTGCCGAGCAACCAACGAAAATCAGTGCCGCATTGAAGGAGTGGAGTTCGCTGACCAGGTAGCCAATCACCAGTGGCGTTACTATAGAAGCGACGTTACCGAACACGTTAAACACAGCACCGCACAGGCCGACCATCTCTTTTGGTGCGGTGTCGGCAATTACCGGCCAGCCCAGCGCGCCAAAACCTTTACCGAAGAAGGCAAATGCCATCAGGGTGATAACCAGAGCCGTGCTTTCGGTGTAATTACAAAGAATGATGGTTGAAGCAAGCAACATCCCGAGAACAATCGGTATCTTACGAGCAACGGTCAGTGAGTAACCGCGTTTGATTAACGAATCGGAGAATACGCCGCCCAACACACCACCGGCGAAACCACACAGCGCCGGAATTGAAGCGACCATACCCACTTTCAGAATCGACATACCTTTATCTTGCACCAGGTAAATCGGGAACCAGGTCAGGAAGAACCAGGTAATGGTGTTAATGAAGTACTGACCAAAGAACACACCCAACATCATACGGTTAGTCAGCAACTGCTTGATGTAATGAAGTTTTGGTCCTTCAACCACGGCACCCGGTTTTTTGTGGTCCATATCAACCACTGCGCCGCCTTGAGTGATGTAATCCAGCTCTTCTTTTGACATACGCGGGTGGTCAGTCGGGTTATGGATAAACTTCACCCACAGGAAGGTCAGCACAAAACCGATACCGCCCATCACGGTAAACACATGCTCCCAGCCCCATGCGAAGGTCAACCAACCGAGCAATGGAGAGAACAACGCCAGCGAGAAATATTGTGCAGAGTTAAAAATGGCAGAAGCCGTTCCGCGTTCTTTAGTAGGGAACCAGGCCGCAACAATACGGGCGTTGGCAGGGAAAGAAGGCGCTTCAGAGAACCCGAGCATAAAACGCATGATAAACATGGAGATACCGGCGTAGGCTAGCGGCACCATATCAACAAAGCCCTGCATGAACGTAAACAGCGACCAGAAAAACAGACTATAGGTATAAACTTTCTTCGAGCCGTAGCGGTCAAGTAACCAGCCGCCAGGGATTTGCATTAACAGGTATGCCCAACCAAATGCCGAGAAAATATAGCCCATTGAGATTGCACTGAGCTGTAATTCTTTAGCAACTTCAGTACCCGCAATAGAAAGAGTGGCGCGATCTGCGTAGTTAATCGTCGTTACAATAAAGATAATCAATAATATTAAATATCGTGTGTTCTTACCTTTTTTCGACTCAACTGCTGTATCCAAAATCATTTTCTACATCCTCTGTTGCGGGTACTTTATTCAAGGATTTTTTATTTATATAAAGCAATATTTCACGAATATATTTTCGGGATAACGCTGCTCTCTGAAATTAACCTGGTGTTTGTCATTCGCAACACAGTATAGCCAGCAAATAACAAATGGACATTAGGCACACGCCCAATTGATAACACTTTAAAAGCCAAATAATTAAACTTATGCACATGTTTGTGGGGTGTATTGCACAATTTCATAGATAACCCTCCCTGGTTAGCAATGCCTCACAATATAAAGTGATCTCGCTCACATTTTTATTTCTCACAGCCTGACATTCTTTATTTAGCTTGTGAGAAGTCACGATTAGAAAAATTCTGGAGAATAGCGGCAATGTCGAATATTGAAATTAAACAACAACCCCCTGGTTCTTTTTATATAAAAGTTCATGAGACAGATAACGTCGCTATTATTGTTAATGACAATGGTCTGAAAGCCGGCACTCAATTTCCGGATGGACTGGTACTTATCGAACATATCCCGCAAGGTCATAAAGCTGCACTGGTGGATATTCCTGCCCACGGTGAAATTGTCCGTTACGGTGAAGTGATTGGTTACGCGGTGCGTGATATTGCTCGCGGTAGCTGGATTGACGAATCATTAGTGGAGTTGCCAAAAGCGCCTCCGCTCAACACCCTGCCATTAGCCACTAAAGTGCCAGAGCCATTACCGCCGCTGGAAGGTTATACCTTCGAAGGTTACCGCAATGCAGACGGCAGCGTCGGCACCAAAAACCTGCTTGGCATCACCACCAGCGTGCATTGCGTTGCGGGCGTGGTGGATTATGTCATCAAAATTATTGAACGTGAGTTGTTGCCACGCTACCCGAATGTCGACGGCGTAGTTGGTCTGAATCACCTTTACGGCTGTGGTGTGGCGATCAACGCGCCTGCAGCGGTCATCCCTATTCGCACTATCCATAACATTTCTCTGAATCCAAACTTTGGCGGCGAAATTATGGTGATTGGCCTGGGCTGTGAAAAACTACAGCCAGAGCGTCTGCTGGAGGGTACCGATGACGTTCAAACTATTAATGTTGGCGATGCAAGTATCGTGCGCCTGCAAGATGAACACCACGTCGGCTTTAAATCGATGGTCGATGACATTCTTAACGTCGCTGAGCGCCATCTGGTCAAACTGAACCAACGCCAACGTGAAACCTGCCCGGCGTCTGACCTGGTTGTGGGTATGCAGTGCGGCGGTAGCGATGCGTTCTCAGGCGTGACTGCGAACCCAGCTGTTGGCTATGCATCTGATCTGATTGTGCGTTGCGGTGGAACAGTCATGTTCTCTGAAGTCACTGAAGTACGTGATGCCATCCACCTTTTAACACCGCGCGCCATCAATGAAGAAGTGGGCAAACGCCTGCTCGAAGAGATGGAATGGTACGACAACTATCTTGATATGGGTAAAACCGACCGTAGCGCCAACCCGTCCCCGGGCAACAAAAAAGGTGGCCTGGCAAACGTGGTGGAAAAAGCACTTGGTTCAATTGCTAAATCAGGCCAAAGCGCCATTGTTGAGGTGCTTTCACCAGGACAACGCCCAACCAAACGCGGCCTGATTTTCGCAGCAACCCCTGCCAGTGATTTCGTTTGCGGCACACAGCAGGTGGCCTCAGGTATTACGGTACAAGTGTTCACAACCGGGCGCGGTACGCCGTACGGTTTGCTGGCTGTGCCTGTCATTAAAATGGCGACCCGTACTGCACTGGCCAACCGTTGGTATGACTTAATGGACATCAACGCCGGCACCATCGCCACGGGCGAAGCAACCATTGAGGATGTGGGCTGGGAGTTATTCAAATTTATTCTTGATGTGGCGAGTGGTCGTAAGAAAACCTTCTCAGATCAGTGGGGGCTTCATAATGCACTGGCCGTTTTCAACCCAGCGCCGGTGACCTGATACTCATCATACTTCAAGCTGCAGATGCGTTGGCTGCAGCCGTGCGCCCCGGTGACATAGTTACTATGCTCCCGGGGTCTTACGGCCTGGTTGCCTTACCCCGGCACTTTTTCGCGGCAAACCTTCAACACCAATTGCCGCAGCCAGCGATGCGCTGGGTCTGCTTCCGAACGCGGATGCCACATCAACGACACCGTAATCTCATTGGTTTTTACCGGCAGCTCAAAAACATAAAGCCTGGCCTCACCTGAATTGCCATTCAACCCCGGCTGGTTAAGCAAGAAAGTTGCTGGCACCAACGCGACTAAATCTGACGCCTGCGCCACCGCAATCGCCGCGGGAAACCCAGGCACCATCGCCGCAATTTTGCGGCTTAAATTCAGTTCTGCCAGCAACACATCAACCGGCCCCGTTCCTCGTTCATGGCGGGAAACCACGACATGCCCCAGCTCGGCATACTTCGTGGCGGTAATATCACCGTCTTGCTCCAGCAGATGATTTTTTCTAACCACACCAACAAACTTATCCCGATACAGCGCCGTTAAGCGTATTTCTGGCCCCATCTCCCCAAGTACACCGATCTCAAGATCAATTAAACCTTCACGCAAATACTTCACCGTTTTCTCGGGTTTTGGCATAAAGCGCAGTTGTACCAAAGGCGCAACGGCGGCTACCGCAGCAATCAATGCAGCACCAAATATCTCGATAAACCCGGCGTTAGTACGCAAGGTAAAACTGCGCTCAAGTGTTGCAAGATTAAGAGCATCCGATGAAGGGCGAAGTATTGCCCGAGCTTCAAAGACGGCATTTTGCGTGCGCTCACGAATATCTTCAGCATAAGGAGTCAGCACCATATTACGCCCAGCTCGCACCAGCAGCGGATCGCCAGTGATGTCGCGCAGGCGGCTTAATGTCCGACTCATCGCAGAGGCACTTAATCCAAGACGACGCGCAGCCCCTGCCACACTGCCTTCGGCAAGAAGAACATCCAGAGCGATAAGTAAGTTCAGATCGGGTTCAGTCATAAACTTAATAGTAGCGTGCGCGTTGAAATGGAAGAAGGCGTTTGGTGCAGGTTATTAATGCAAATGCTGCGCCTTCCGCCTTATCTGCGGTGCCGCTATATTTCTGGCACTCATCAGAGATAAAGAGTTTTAACCGATGGCACTATTTACCAATCAACCAGGCGATGAAGGATTACCGGGCCGCGAACGCGGCTTAGCGATGGCCGCTGTTATGACCATGACTACTATGGCCGTGTTTGACGGCTCGATGATAAACATTGCCTTGCCACAAATAGCACACTCGCTGGACGCTTCATTAGGTGCCACCGTCTGGGTTTCCAACGGATATTTATTATCGGCGGCGATGACGTTGGCGATATTTGCCGCCCTTTCCAGCCGCATAGGCTTTCGCTCGATTTTCGCCTTCGGCCTTGGCCTTTTCACGCTGGCCTCTGTGGGATGTGCGCTCTCATCGTCACTGGATATGTTAGTTATCATGCGGGTTTTGCAGGGTATTGGTGGGGCGGCAACATTAAGTATTGGCCCAGCGATACTACGCTCAGTTTTCCCCAATCGCCTTTTGGGGCGAATACTTGGCCTGAACGCGCTGCTGATTGGCACGAGTACTGCCATCGCACCGCTTCTGGGAGGCACAATTCTTTCCACATTGAGTTGGCCATGGTTATTTGCGATTAATATTCCTCTGGGCATTATCTCTTTATTGCTAACACTGCGTGTTGTTCCCCATAACCCGGCTTTAAAACGCGAATCGTTCGATTATGCCGGAGCCTTACTTTCGGCAATTGCGTTAGGCGCACTGATTATGGCCGCAGATGCTTTTACCCATCCCGGCAATGGCGACCTGACTACTGCTGTGATTTTCGCAAGCATCGCCATTCTCACCGGACTTGCGTTTATCTGGGTTCAGCGCCGCGTTGCTAAGCCTTTGCTTCCGCTAAATATCTTTGCCTCTTCACGGTTTTCGTTGGCAGCACTCACTTCGCTGGCCTCCTTTGTCAGCCAGGGCATCACGTTCATTGCACTGCCGTTTCTTTTTCAGAGCGTTTACGGTTACAGCGCACTTGTCTCAGCACTGCTTTTCACTCCATGGCCGATTGGCATTATTCTGGCGGCACCTCATGCCGGACGCCTTGCCGACCGATATTCAGCCGCAATAATCTCAACAGTAGGGTTGTTTATCTTCGCCATCGGTCTTGCTTTGCTGGCAATACTCCCGGAACACGCACAAGCGTGGGACATCTGTCTGCGCAGTTTGATTTGTGGAATAGGTTTTGGCTGTTTCCAAAGCCCGAATAACAAAGAAATGTTGTCCAATGCCTCTCGGGAAAACAGCGGATATGCATCCGGTGTTCTGGCAATCATGCGCACCTTCGGACAGTGCCTGGGCGCCGCCTTTGTCGGTGTGATGATGTCGATTTATGCGCAAAACAGCGCAGTGCATTTCAGTCTGTGGATGGCAGTTATCGCAACGGTGTTAGCGATTATGCTGAGTGTTAGCCGCTTACGGGGATATAAATTAGCAGCAGGATAAGGTGAACCCAGGTCGGTGTGGTTTGCGCCACACCTTTTTATATCACCCGCCAGAATCCTTTCTTTGTCGCTCCCATTCGCTGAAGTTTTCCTTTCTCCTGCAGTGACTTGATATTCCTTTCAATCGTTCTGCGGCTTCTGCCAAGCACTTCGATCAATTCAGTAACGGTTGCATGAGGTTTATCAGCTAATACCGTAAGAAGTTGGTGTTCGCTGACACTTATTTCTCCCGCCACTTCTACCGCCACTTCTACCGCCACTTTGGCGGTTCTACTTTGCTCAGTAGCAATGCCTTCACTCAGACCCTCAATTAATTTCTCGAGCATAAAATCTATAAAGAGCGTGCAATCGCTTGCCCGATCACATTCACCTAATACCTGGTAATAGCTTTTCTGTTGATTATGAATGATGGTTTCCACTGGCAACCACGCGAGTTCTTCACGCCACTCGCTCAGAATAAGCGTTTGCCATAACCGCCCCATTCGACCATTCCCGTCTACGAAAGGGTGAATAAATTCAAACTCATAATGAAAAATGGAACTCGCAATCAGAGGATGAACGTCCGTTTGATCCAACCAGCCAAGTAAATCTGCCATTAAGCGTGATACCTGATTAGCAGGTGGGGCCATATGGATTAATTGTTTCTCCCTGTAGACCCCAACATTGCCTGTTCTGAATTGTCCTGGTGCATCTACCAGGCCAGTCATTAAAATCCGTTGCGCCGCTAGCAAGTCCTGAACACGCCCACTTTTCCAGGAAGACATCGCCTCATAAGCAATAATAGCGTTACGGACTTCCTGGATATCTTTGGCTGGAGCCAACACACGTTTACCGTCCATGATGGCGGAAACCTGTTCTGTTGAGAGACTATTATGTTCAATTGCAAGCGAGGCCTGGATGGTACGAATACGGTTTTCTTTACGTAGCATCGGCGATGCTTGTTCAGCATGCGCAGCCCAGCGACCTAACAATTCACCAATCTCGACCACTCGATTAATAATAGATGGAGTGATACTAAAAGGCGGTTGGTAACCAGCCATAAGTCAGCCTCCTGCATGAAACGAACATTACAATTTCTATTCCCCAACCAATACCACTTCAATCCCGACTTTACGCAGCCCATTCAGGCTTTCCGCAGGAATCCCCACATCAGTAATAACCATATGAATGCGTTGGGTATCGATGATTTTATGCAGGCTTGAGCGGTTAAATTTACTGGAATCCGTGACCACGATAATACGCTCGGCCACTTCACACATCCGGCGGTTAAGACGCGCTTCGTCTTCGTTGTGAGTACTCACGCCACGCTCAAGATCGATGGCATCGACACCCAGGAACAGAATGTCGAAGTGATAGTTTTGCAAAGATTGATCGGCCTGATCGCCATAGAATGACAACGACTGGCGGCGCAAATGCCCACCGGTCATCAGCAACTCCACACCTTCAGCTTCAAGCAGCGCATTCGCCACGTTCATGCCGTTGGTCATCGCAATCACATCCTTATGGTTGCGTAGATGGCGTGCAATTTCATACGTGGTAGTACCGGAGTCCAGAATCACCCGATGACCTGGTTTGATAAGATCCGCCGCCACACGCGCAATGCTGCGCTTGACCGAAGTGTTCAGAGAGCTTTTATCCTCAACGGTCGGTTCAACCGCAGCCGTTCCCGAATCGCAAACCAATGCCCCGCCATAAGCACGCACCGCAACGCCCTGCTTTTCCAAAAAAGCCAGATCGTTACGGATCGTCACCGTCGAGACACCAAAAAATGATGATAGATCATTAACCTGCACGCTTCCTTGTTGACGAAGACGCTGAATGATCTGCTCACGCCTTTCACTTGTACCTGTTACACGCCTGTCCGTTGCTGCGTCGGTATTATTCATACATGATCCTTTCATAAAACCTTTCGTTTCATTTCACTTTGTCTATTAACACCTTTCTTTTCGCGGAAAGCAAGCCTTTACATCGCGTGCTGCATTCACTGTCATTGTGTCAAATAGGCTTTCATTATGTTTCTTTTGCGAAACAGATCTCAATTCTATTATCTTTCGTTTTGTTTTTATCGCACGATACACCACTATTAAATGAAACAAATCGAAAGACAAATAGATAACCAACCCATACGGAGAGGAAAGTGAAACATTTAACCGCGTTTGTGGCCGACCATAAACAGGATTCAGGATGTGGCATTTTTGCCGTTTGTTCTGCTCACCCGTTAGTTCTCGAAGCGGCGATGCGCCATAGTCGGGACGAAAAATCTCTCTTATTAATAGAAGCAACGTCCAATCAGGTCGATCAACACGGTGGTTATACGGGAATGACACCGGAGGACTTCCGTGGTTTTGTCGAAAAAATGGCAGACAAATACCACTTTCCACGGGAGCAACTCATTCTGGGGGGCGATCACCTTGGTCCGAACCGTTGGCAGGCTCTGCCCGCAGAAGAAGCGATGCGTAACGCAGACGAGCTAATCCGTTGTTATGTCGCAGCAGGTTTCAAAAAGATTCATCTCGATTGCAGCATGTCTTGCGCAGATGACCCGGTTCCTCTGACCGACACCATTGTTGCCATGCGTGCCGCCCGGCTTGCAAAGATCGCAGAACAAACCTGTATTGAGAAATTTGGCGCTTCCGATCTGGTGTACGTTATCGGCACTGAAGTTCCTGTTCCTGGTGGGGCGCACGAAACGCTGGCAGAACTCGCCGTCACGACACCACAGGCCGCAAAAACAACGCTCGAAGCCCATCGCCATGCGTTTGAATTACAAGGTTTGAGCGACTTGTGGCCACGCATTATCGGGCTGGTTGTCCAGCCAGGCGTGGAATTCGACCACACGCAGGTTATTGATTACCAACCTGAGAAATCACTTTTCTTAAGCCAGATGATTGAAGCCTTCGACACCATGGTGTTTGAAGCGCACTCCACCGATTACCAGACGCCACAGGCATTACAGCAACTGGTACAAAACCACTTTGCGATTCTGAAAGTCGGTCCGGCACTGACCTTTGCACTGCGTGAAGCACTGTTTTCATTAGCCGCAATCGAACGCGAATTACGCCCAGCACATAAATGCTCCGGGCTCCGCGATGTTCTTGAAAGCGTGATGCTTGAGCACCCTGAATACTGGAAACACCATTATCACGGCAATGACAGCGATCGCCGTCTGGCACGTGGATATAGCTTCTCCGACCGCGTTCGCTACTACTGGCCAGATCATGACATTGACGAAGCGTATTCAAGACTTCTTACCAATCTGGCTGGTGAATCCATACCTTTGCCACTGATCAGTCAGTATCTGCCACTTCAATACGCTAAGGTCCGTGAAGGAAAAATCGCGGCAACGCCGCATGAACTGATTATCGACCATATCCAGGACGTGTTGCGCCAGTACCATTGCGCCTGTCTGGGCACACAGCAATCCAAATAACACAATGATAATAAGAGGAAAATAACATGCCAAACATTGTATTAAGCCGCATTGATGAGCGACTAATTCACGGCCAGGTTGGTGTTCAATGGGTCGGTTTTGCTGGTGCAAACCTTGTCCTCGTTGCCAACGATGAAGTCGCAGAAGACCCCGTGCAGCAAAACTTGATGGAGATGGTTCTGGCAGAAGGGATAGCCGTGCGTTTCTGGTCACTGCAAAAAGTTATCGACAATATTCACCGTGCAGCAGACCGCCAGAAAATCCTGCTGGTTTGCAAAAACCCGGATGATTTCCTGACTTTAGTGAAAGGTGATGTGCCTGTTACGCGGATCAACGTCGGCAACATGCACTACGCAGAAGGCAAACAACAAATCGCGAAAACCGTCTCTGTGAATGACCAGGATATTGCTGCTTTTAATGGCTTACAAAAGGCCGGAGTAGAATGTTTTGTTCAGGGTGTGCCGACGGAATCCGCTCAGGATCTCTACAAACTCCTCTGAGGTATTTTCTATGGAAATTAGCTTATTACAGGCATTAGCGTTGGGTATTCTGGCCTTTATTGCCGGTCTGGATATGTTCAACGGCCTGACGCACATGCACCGCCCGGTTGTGTTAGGACCACTGGTTGGCTTGATTCTAGGGGATCTTCATACCGGTATTTTGTGTGGCGGTACGCTGGAGCTGGTCTGGATGGGGCTTGCACCACTTGCAGGCGCACAGCCACCTAACGTGATTATCGGCACCATCGTCGGCACCACTTTTGCTATTACCACTGGCGTGAAACCTGAAGTTGCGGTCGGCGTCGCAGTACCATTCGCCGTTGCGGTGCAAATGGGGATTACCTTCCTGTTCTCCATTATGTCCGGCGTAATGGCCCGCTGTGACCGAATGGCAGAAAATGCCGATACCGATGGTATCGAGCGTGTTAACTATCTGGCGTTACTGGCTCTCGGCATCTTCTATTTCCTGTGTGCATTCTTGCCAATCTATTTTGGCGCAGAGCATGCAAAAACAGCCATCGACATGCTCCCTGCTCGTCTGATTGACGGCCTCGGTGTCGCGGGCGGCATCATGCCAGCCATCGGTTTTGCCGTGCTGCTGAAAATCATGATGAAAAATGTCTACATCCCTTATTTCATTCTCGGCTTTGTGGCTGCCGCCTGGCTAAAACTACCGGTGCTGGCCATTGCCGCCGCCGCGTTAGCAATGGCGCTGATTGATTTCTTACGCAAAGACCCGGCACCACAGCAACCCACTCACGTGAAGCAAGAGGAATTTGAAGATGGTATCTAACGAACAGACTCTGCCGGGCGTCAACGTAGCGGACACCACGGCAGTCGAGAAGAATGACAACGTCTATGAAGATCAAAGCATCGGCGCGGAACTGACAAAACAGGATATTAACCGGGTGGCATGGCGTTCCATGCTGTTACAGGCCTCATTCAACTATGAACGTATGCAGGCATCAGGCTGGCTCTACGGTTTGCTGCCGGCGCTGAAAAAGATCCACACCAATAAAAACGATCTGGCTCGCGCCATGAAAGGCCACATGGGGTTCTTCAACACCCATCCGTTCCTCGTGACCTTTGTTATCGGCATTATTCTGGCGATGGAACGCTCTAAGCAGGATGTGAACAGCATTCAGAGCACTAAAATTGCCGTGGGTGCGCCGCTGGGCGGGATTGGCGATGCCATGTTCTGGCTGACCTTGTTGCCTATTTGTGGCGGTATCGGGGCGAGTCTTGCGTTACAGGGTTCAATACTCGGCGCAGTGATCTTTATCGTACTGTTTAACGTCGTTCACCTCGGCTTGCGTTTCGGTCTTGCTCATTACGCTTACCGCATGGGTGTGGCAGCTATCCCGCTTATCAAAGCCAACACTCGCAAAGTAGGTCATGCCGCGTCTATTGTTGGGATGACGGTGATTGGTGCGCTGGTTGCAACTTATGTTCGCCTGGCGACTACGCTGGAAATCACAGCGGGCGATGCCGTCGTAAAACTGCAAACTGACGTTATCGATAAGCTGATGCCGGCCTTTTTACCACTGGTTTATACCTTGTGCATGTACGCGCTGGTGCGCCGTGGCTGGAGCCCTTTGCGCCTTATTGGTATCACGGTTGTGTTGGGTGTTGTCGGGAAGTTCGCCCACTTCCTGTAAGTGAATCCCTGTAAGCGAGATAAAACAATATGTTAAGCATTATTCTTAGCGGTCACGGTGGCTTTGCCACCGGTCTTGAAAAAGCGATGAAGCAGATTCTTGGTGAGCAAGAGCAGTTTATCGCCATTGATTTCCCTGAAACATCTTCAACGGCATTGCTCACTTCACAGTTTGAAGCAGCCATTGGTGAATTAGACGAAAGTGAAGGGCTGGTGTTTTTAACTGATTTACTTGGCGGTACCCCCTTCCGCGTTGCTTCAACCATGGCGTTAGAGCAGCCGGGACGCGAAGTGATTACCGGTATCAACCTGCAACTACTACTGGAAATGGTGCTGGAACGCGACGGGCTAAGCAGTAAAGAATTTCGCCTACAGGCACTGGAATGCGGCCATCGTGGCTTAACCAGTCTGGTCGATGAAATGGGACGTTATCGCGAAGCAGAGGCGGTCGAGGAAGGAATATGACCACGCTACTGCGAGCCAGGCGCGTTCTTACCGAGCAAGGCTGGCTAGACGATCATCAGTTACTTATTGATAACGAAACGATTGTCGCCATCGAACCCATTCCTGCGGGAACGATGGCGCGTGATGCTGAACTGTTATGCCCGGCGTACATTGATATTCATGTCCACGGAGGTGACGGGGTTGATGTTATGGATGACGACCCCGGTGTTCTCGACAGGCTGGCGAAACATAAAGCTTGTGAAGGTGTGGGTAGCTGGTTGCCCACAACAGTCACAGCTCCGCTTGCCAACATTGAACGGGCATTACAGCGAATCGCGCAGCGCTACTATCACGGTGGGCCTGGTGCCGCCGTGCTGGGAAGCTATCTCGAAGGGCCATATTTTACGCCGCTCAATAAAGGTGCTCATCCGCCTGAATTATTCCGCGAACTGAATATTGCCGAGTTGGACAGGTTAATCACCGTGTCGCAAAACACCTTACGAGTGGTAGCACTGGCACCTGAAAAACCGGAAGCACTCGAAGCAATCAGGCACCTTAAAAGCCGTGATGTACGCGTCATGCTTGGCCATAGTGCCGCCAGTTATGAAGAAACCATTCAGGCATTTGATGCCGGAGCAGACGGGCTGGTGCATTGTTTTAATGGTATGACCGGCCTGCACCACCGCAACCCGGGCATGGTCGGAGCCGGTTTAACCGATAAACGGGCATGGCTTGAGTTAATTGCTGATGGGCATCACGTTCATCCTGCCGTCATGAATATTTGTTGTAGCTGCGCAAAACCTCGCGTTTTGCTGATAACCGATGCCATGAGTGCAGCAGGTATGCCTGATGGCGACTACTCGATTTGCGGATACCCGGTGACAATGCGCGACGGGATCGTACGCACTGAACGCGGCGGGCTGGCAGGAAGCACTCTGGCGCTTGATGCCGCAGTACGAAACCTGGTGAATAACGTGGGCGTTTGTGCCGAAGATGCCATTCATATGGCGTCGCTGCACCCGGCAAAAATGCTCGGATTAGATAAAGATTTAGGTTCGATAGCCGTGGGGAAACGCGCCAGTTTAATTGCACTAAACCCACAATTAAGGCTTCAGAACATCTGGATTAGTGGCCAGAGATTCCTCCTGTAGTACTTTCGTTGCTCCTCACTTTTGTCTGTCGCTTTCACCGCGACAGACCTTTCTTTTCCTTTCGTTTAAAATCACTTCGACTATCTAATATTTAAGAATAATCATTTAAATCAATGAAATAATTAAAACAGATCCTTTTCTGGATCACATTTTTCGTTTTATTGCTTTTCTTACATTGACCTTTCGTTTTCTTTTCTATAGATTTTATTTAAGCATGAAGTTGAGTAAATGAAACAAAACGAAAGATTGTCCTGTACTGCTTTGTGCTACTTCCGATGATCTTGCACTGCTAAGGACTGAGTTATGAGCGAAACCCAATCTGCCTGTCTTTCCGGCACATCAACCTGGACTGAAAAAGAGATCCGCCAACAGCCGGAAAGCTGGATCCGATCGTTAAAAAATATCGGTAATCAACGTAGCAGCATCAACGCATTCCTTGATCCTTTGCTGCATAACACCTCGCTAAAAATTATCCTGACGGGTGCAGGAACCTCCGCATTTATTGGCGATATTATTACGCCGTGGTTATCACGCCACACCAGGAAAAACTTTGTTGCCGTACCAACCACCGACCTTGTTACCAACCCGACTGATTACCTGTCCGAGGAAGAACCGACTTTACTGGTCTCTTTTGCCCGATCCGGTAACAGCCCGGAAAGTGTGGCGGCGGTCGATTTAGTCAACCAACTGGTGAAAGATTGCTATCACCTGGTCATTACCTGCAATGAAGCCGGTAGCCTGTATCAAAATGCCGCAACAAGTGGCAACTCACTGGCACTGCTAATGCCTCCGGAAACTCACGATCGTGGCTTCGCCATGACCAGCAGCATCACCACCATGATGGCAAGCTGCCTGGCCGTGTTTGCACCGGATGTTATCAACAGCACCACTTTCCAGGATGTGGCTGACCGCTGTGAAGAGATCATTGCTTCACAAGGTGATCTCAGCGAAAGCGTGTTCGGTGATTTGCCTTTCAGACGTGTCGTCTACCTCGGCAGCGGCGGCTTGCAAGGTGTAGCGCGTGAATCCGCCCTGAAAGTTCTGGAACTCACAGCCGGAAAACTGGCGGCATTTTATGACTCCCCTACCGGGTTCCGTCATGGCCCTAAATCGCTGGTTAACAACGAAACATTAGTTGTGGTCATGGTTTCAAGCCACCCGTACACCCGCCAGTACGACCTTGATTTGCTGGCTGAGTTGCGCCGTGACCAACAGGCCCTGCGCGTAGTCGCTATCTGCTCGTCACCTTGCCCGGAAGTGGAAACAGGGCCACACATCTGGCTGCCACCTTCCCGAGAGTTCATCGACATTGAGCAGGCTTTCTGCTTCCTGATGTATGCGCAAATTTTCGCACTGACGGAGTCCGTCAAAGCGGGAATTACCCCTGATACCCCTTCCGCCAGCGGCACGGTCAACCGTGTTGTGAAAGGTGTCGTCATTCACCCGTGGAAAGGCTGAGAGGATTACAACATGAGTATTATTTCCACCAAATATCTTCTGCAAGATGCGCAAGCCCGAGGTTACGCCGTCCCTGCATTTAATATTCACAACGCAGAAACCATCCAGGCGATTCTGGAAGTCTGCAAAGAGATGCAGTCGCCGGTGATTCTTGCAGGCACGCCTGGCACCTTTAAACATATCGCTTTTGAAGAGATCTTTGCCTTGTGTGAAGCCTATTCAGAAAGCTATGACATGCCACTGGCACTGCATCTTGATCACCATGAATCGCTGGCGGATATCAGCCGTAAAGTGAACGCAGGGGTTCGTAGCGCCATGATCGATGGCAGCCACTTCCCGCTTACTGAGAACGTGCGCCTGGTAAAATCTGTAGTCGATTTTTGCCACCGCCATGATTGCAGCGTGGAAGCAGAGCTAGGCCGCCTCGGCGGTGTGGAAGACGATATGGATGTCGATGAAGAAAGCGCCTTCCTGACCGACCCACAAGAAGCACGCCGCTTTGTCGAACTCACTGGTATCGATAGCCTTGCGGTTGCCATCGGCACGGCACACGGGCTTTATACCAAGCGCCCAAAAATCGATTTCCAGCGCCTGGCTGAAATCCGTGAAGTTGTGGATATTCCGCTGGTTCTGCACGGCGCAAGCGATGTGCCGGACGAATACGTCAGACGCGCCATCGAACTGGGTGTGTGCAAAGTGAATGTTGCAACCGAATTAAAAATCGCCTTTGCCGACGCGGTAAAAAAATGGTTCGGCGAAAACCCAGAAGGCAACGACCCGCGTTATTACATGCGCGTCGGCATGGATGCGATGAAAGAAGTGGTGCGCAGTAAAGTCACCGTTTGCGGTTCTGCCAACAAATTAATTCCTGAAACTGAAACCTCGTTATAAATCTCGTGCTTTAAAGCGTTACCTGGAAAACCGGGTAACGCTATCAGTCGGTTTGAAACTTGCCTCGAAAACTTCGCCCCCAAGGACAAACGATGAAGAAAATCATAAAGAGCTCGATATTATTACTTCTGGTTTCACACTCAAACCGATCTATGGCGCGTTCCGGGTGATTACAGCAAGCCTGTCATTGTGACGTTGAAACCGCTGGAAACACTGGTTATCGAAGCAACACCAGTTGCCAGGGCGAAATAAGGTTTACCCAGGAATGCGTTAAACAATAAACCCGCGAAAGCGGGTTTATTCATTTAAGAATGTTAGTGTCTCGATTCTGCGTTTATCTTCAGCAATCAGCACGATACCAAAATGCTCAACATCTGGATGAACACTCCAGATTTTTTCTTCTGGGATGCTAATCCCATCATAAATTGCTTTCGTCCCGTCATAAGGGAAAAACAGACCTGCATCGGAGTCCAGAATGAATACGGACAGGGCATTCGAACTTTTCGCAATCTTCTGCCACAAAGCTTTCCCGCCTTCGTACTGCGTATTATCACTCATTAAAATGACACCGCATTTGATAACCAAAGCTTCATATAATTGCGTAGCGAAGCCTAGTTCTTGATAGCGCCTATCAACACAAACGCCTTCCACTTGAAGTACGCTTGAATCTTCCCAGAACCGCTCTACTGAAATGACATTATCGCCAATAGCTTTTTGGTTATTTAATTCCAACATAGCAACGGCAACATGCCGGAGCTCGCCACCCACATCCTCTAATTCAGCTTTCACAATAGAGGCGCGAGGTGTTTTTTTATCGAAGATAATAAGGTAACGCTTTTCAGCGATGTTTATTTCTTCAATCACTTCAAACGAACGCGCAATCGCTGAGGCACTATAAGAAAGAGGCATCACTATCATGTTTGAATCCCCACGAATCAACACCGGCATAATTTGCTCATCCTGAACAGACTAAAGTATGAGCAAACTACCATCGCTTATTTAAACCACACTAACAATAGTGATACCTGTAATGAAAGAGTGCGAACATGCTCGGAGAACGCTACTTTTCGCTGTTTTCTAAAGCATATTTATACAGCGCATTTTTCTTCACGCCGTGAATTTCAGCCGCAAGTGCTGCGGCTTTTTTCAGCGGCAGTTCAGTTTGGAGCAGAGCAAGAGTACGCAAGGCATCGGCTGGCAGCGCGTCATCGACAGGGGCTTTGAAGCCTTCGACAATCAACACCATCTCACCTTTGCGGCGGTTTTCGTCTTCTTTAACCCAGGCAGTCAGCTCACCAATCGGTGCGCCGTGAATTGATTCCCAGGTTTTTGTCAGCTCACGCGCCAGTACCACGTAACGTGATTCACCGAGCACAGCGCATATATCGTCTAAACTATCGAGCAGGCGGTGCGTAGATTCATAGAAGATGAGCGTGCGAGGTTCTTGCTCAATGGCTTTGAGTGCATCGCGACGGCCTTTGGATTTTGCAGGAAGAAAACCTTCGTAGCAGAAGCGGTCAGAAGGCAAACCAGCAGCACTTAATGCAGCAATCGCGGCACACGGGCCTGGCAGCGGCACCACGCGAATACCTGCTTCGCGGCACGCACGCACCAGATGGTAACCAGGATCGTTAATTAATGGCGTTCCTGCATCAGACACAAGCGCAATGCTTTGCCCTTCTTGCAGCTTTGCCAGCAGGGTTTCTGCTTTTTGTTGCTCGTTATGATCATGCAATGCGAACATCCGCGCATTAATCGCAAAATGTTGCAGCAGTAAACCGGTATGGCGAGTATCTTCGGCGGCAATCAGGTCAACGCTTTGCAACACGGCTAATGCCCGCTGTGTGATATCGCCGAGGTTACCGATGGGTGTCGGAACGATGTAGAGCGTGCTGGCAGAAATAGCCGCCGTTTCGAGTTGTTTCATTGTTTCATCCGTATTGCCGATTTAATATTGAACACTGAGATAAAAATTACACTGGATACAGAATGGTACCGTCTAAATTTATTCGTTCTAAAGCCGGGCGTTGTCTGCCTGTTATGTTGGCCGCGCTAATATTCGCCGGCTGTACAACTAAAGCACCAGACCAGTCTGCCGCCCATATTCAGGGCGAGGCAACTGCTGATTCAGCGTATTACCTGCAACAAATGCAGCAAAGCAGCGATGATAGCAAGACCACCTGGCAATTACTCGCCATTCATGCGCTGTTAAAAGAAGGCAAAATTAAGCAAGCTGTTGATCTCTACAATCAACTGCCAAAAGAGATGAATGAAGAACAGCGCCGTGAACAGTCGCTGCTGGTGCCTGAAATCAAAAATGCCCAGAAAGATTACGCAGCAGCAAGCACCGCACTGGCAAAAATCAACTCTGCTGAGTTGAATAAAAACCAGCAGACTCGCTATTACCAGGCCGTTATTGACGCAAGCCAGAACCGCCCATCTCTTGAACTGCTGCGCGCGTATATTGCACAAGAACCCATGCTGACTGGCCCTGCGCACCAGAAAAATATCGATGGTACATGGCAGGCACTGTCACAGATGACCCCGGAGCAGATGAATTCGCTGGTCATTAATGCCGACGAAAACACGCTGCAAGGCTGGCTGGATCTGCAACGCGTCTGGAACGACAACCGTAACGACCCCGAAATGCTGAAAGCCGGTATTAAAGACTGGCAAACGCGTTACCCGCAAAACCCAGGTGCGAAAACGCTGCCAACTCAGCTCAGTAATATGCAGAATTACAAACCTGCCTCTACTGAGAAAATCGCCCTGTTGCTGCCATTAAATGGCCAGGCCGCTGTATTTGGTCGCACTATCCAGCAAGGTTTTGAAGCGGCGAAAAATATGGGCTCCGCCCCTGTCGCACAGACTACGGCTCCGGCACAGGTTGCTGATGCCAACGGGCAGCCAGTTGATACCACTCAGGCCGCATTGCCGAAACCCGTCGATCCCAATATGGTAGCAAGTCCGGCGGCAGCATCGGTTGATGATTTAACGCAACAACCTGCCGCAACTCCAGCTCCACAAACGGCTCCACAAACACAGCCAGCAGCAGCGGCCGCTGCTCCAGCCAATCCGTCTGCGGAAGTTAAAGTCTACGACACCACCACACAACCGCTGGCTCAGATACTCGCCCAGGCCCAGCAAGATGGTGCAACAATAGTTGTCGGCCCTCTGCTTAAAAACAACGTCGATCAGTTAGCAACAACAACTTCTCCGTTGAATATCCTGGCGCTTAACCAACCAGAAAACGTGCAGAACCGTGCAAATATTTGCTATTTCGCCCTGTCGCCAGAAGACGAAGCGCGTGATGCAGCCGATCATATCTGGCAGCAAGGCCACCGTGCTCCGCTGTTGCTGGTTCCGCGTAGCGCGCTTGGCGATCGCGTCACTAAAGCTTTTGCTGATGAATGGCTGAAGCTTGGTGGTGGCACGGTACTACAGCAGAAGTTCGGTTCAACGGCTGAGCTAAAACAAGGGATTAACAGCGGTTCAGGTATCGCACTGAGCGGCACTCCGGTTAACGCCGCAGCCGCTCAACCGGAAGCCGTGACCATTGGTGGGCTGACAATTCCGGCGCCACCTACCGAGGCACAAATTACGGGTGGCGCTTCCGGTGGCGTAGATGCAGCCTATATTGTTGCAACGTCAGACGAAGTCGCATTGATCAAACCAATGATCGCCATGCGTACCGGCAGCCGCAGCCCGGCGCAACTGTATGCCAGTTCACGCAGCTCTCAGGGCGTAAGTGGCCCGGACTTCCGTCTGGAAATGGAAGGTTTGCAGTTCAGTGAAATCCCGATGCTTGCCGGCAACAACCCATCGTTGATGCAGCAAGCGCTGGGTAGCGTGAATAACGATTACTCACTGGCACGTCTTTACGCCATGGGCGTGGATGCGTGGTCACTGGCAAATCACTTCTCTCAAATCCGCCAGGTCCCTGGCTATCAGGTGAATGGCAATACCGGCACGCTTTCTGCAAACCAGGATTGCGTCATTAACAGGAAGTTAAATTGGCTGCAATTCAGTCAAGGTCAAATCGTTCCGGCATCCTGACCCGTCAACAAGCTGGCGCGCGCTATGAGTTAGAGGCGCGCCGCTTTCTTGAACGCAAAGGACTGCGTTTCATCGACGCAAACGTCCATTCTCGCGGCGGTGAAATCGATCTCATCATGAAACACGGCAGCGTTATCGTCTTCGTAGAAGTGCGATACCGCCGCTCAAACCACTTCGGTGATGCAGCCGCAAGCATCACTCGCCGTAAGCAACAAAAATTATTACACACTGCTTCGTATTGGTTAGCCCAAACATCAGGAAGTTTTGATACTGTGGATTGCCGTTTCGATGTGTTAGCCTTCACCGGCAATGAAATAGAGTGGTTAACCAACGCGTTCACCGCAGATGTTTAAAGTAACCAGGTAAACTAACGTGCTCGAAAGAATCAAAGTCTGCTTCACGGAAAGTATTCAAACCCAGATTGCCGCAGCGGAAGCTCTGCCAGATGCTATCTCCCGTGCAGCAATGACACTGGTTCAGTCTCTGCTTAACGGCAATAAAATCCTTTGCTGTGGCAATGGCACGTCTGCAGCCAACGCCCAACATTTTGCCGCCAGTATGATCAACCGCTTTGAAACTGAGCGCCCGAGTTTACCTGCCATTGCACTTAATGCGGATAATGTGGTCTTAACCGCGATCGCAAATGATCGTTTACACGAAGAAGTGTATGCCAAACAAGTACGTGCGCTCGGTCAAACCGGTGATGTTTTACTCGCCATTTCGACCCGCGGAAACAGTCGTGATATCGTCAAAGCGGTAGAAGCCGCCGTCACGCGCGATATGACTATTGTTGCGCTAACTGGTTACGATGGCGGGGAACTGGCCGGGCTATTAGGGCCACAGGATGTGGAAATTCGCATCCCTTCTCACCGCAGCGCGCGCATTCAGGAAATGCATATGCTGACGGTAAACTGCTTATGCGATCTGATTGATAATACGTTATTCCCTCACCAGGACGATTAAGGAGTACAGATGAAGGCATATAAGCCACTTGCAGTCCTTATTTCTGCGCTAGTGCTACAAGGTTGTGTCGCGGCCGCAGTTGTTGGCAGCGCAGCTGTCGCCACCAAAACGGCGACTGATCCACGCTCCGTCGGTACTCAGGTTGATGACGGTACGCTGGAATTGCGCGTGAACAGCGCACTGTCCAAAGACGAACAAATTAAGAAAGATGCGCGTGTTAACGTCAGTGCATATCAGGGCAAAGTGCTGTTGGTTGGGCAATCCCCTAACCCTGAGCTCGCCTCACGAGCCAAGCAAATTGCGCTGGGTGTGGATGGCACGACCGAGGTGTACAACGAGATCCGCACCATGGCACCTATTGGCCTGGGAACGGCATCTAACGATACCTGGATAACCACCAAAGTGCGCTCGCAGCTGCTGGCAAGTGACCAGGTAAAATCGACAAATGTGAAAGTCACCACCGAGAATGGCGAAGTGTTCCTGTTAGGTCTACTGACTGACAGAGAAGCCAGAGCTGCGGCAGATATTGCCAGCCGAGTCAGCGGTGTGAAACATGTGACGACGGCATTTACGATTCTGAAGTAACCGCGCGGATGACGCTTCGCTTATCCACTCTACGTTCTTGTTTGTAGGAAAGATAAGCGAAGCGTCATCCACCTTTACGTTCTCCTAAAACCTGCTCAAACAATCCATTGCTACTGCTTTAAACTCCTCAAAACTCTTACTATCGCGCAAACGCGGCATCGCCCTTTCACGTAGAAACGTGACAAACAGATCGTAAATTGCCATCGCTTCTTCGTACTCGCTTTTACTGATAGCCAGCAAGAAGATGACATGCGCCGTTTCATCTCCCCAGCGAATACCTTGTGGTGCAAGCACGGTATACACCACGGTTTTGTTCGCCATCAACCCCAATGAGTGGGGCAGTGCAATCCCCTCACCCAATACGGTACTGACGATAGCCTCGCGCTCGACCACCGACGGATAAAAATCCCCAGCGACATAGCCTTCCTGCTCAAGCTGCTGGCAAAGCGTGCTGAATAATTCCTGCTGCGTCATCGGCTCATCAACGACCCTGAAATGGCTGGCATCAAAGAATTTTTCCAGCATGTACGGGCGCGTGCGGTCCACCAGCACCAGTTTGCCCAGTTGCTCAAGTTGGTACTCTGTCGGGAACGGGGCCACTACTACGGTGGGCTTTTGTTTATCGCTAATGCGCGCCGTGGAAATAACAAAATCCTCTTCAACACCGTCGAGCTGATCATAATCTCGCAGGGAAATGATCCGCGTGACCTCAATTTGGGGGTATTTACGCAGCAACATCGCCTGAATCATGCGGACCGTTGAATTGCCGGTATCGCAAACCAACAGCACGCGCGGATGGCGCTGATAACCAATGTTGTAGTGCCGCTCAAGCCCCACCCCAATATGCAGCACCAGGAAACCAATTTCGTTTTCACTGATGACATAAGGCGTGTATTTCCCCCAGCTCGACACCGCCGCAAGCGTCATGTCATAAGCCATCGGGTAGTGTTGTTTGATATTGCCTAGCAGGGGATTAGGAATATTTATCTGATAGCGCACACGGGTAATCATCGTTTTGATATGCGTGAGCAAATCAGCATGTAGCTGCTTATCAGTCAGTAGATTGTAGTTATAGTTGTTGTTGATAAAGCTCAGAATGTAGTTCACCAGCGCTTCATCATCGTCGGCACTGATAGCGCTCGCGGCTACCTCTTGCACCTGGCGCGAGGCAATATGAACTTGCAGCCATTGTTCTTCCGCCTCGGAAAGCGCTTTACCGGCAAGACCCTGTAGCAGTACGGTGATTTGTTTTGCGGCTTCGCGCACCGCTTCGTCTACATTTTCGGCGCTAAATTCCGGTAATGGATAACCTTCGCTGATACGGCGAACCGCAACAGCGCAATATAAACGGATAAACTGCTCACCTTCGTCGGTCAGGCGGATACGGCAACGCGTAAAACAGTTGTGCAGCTCTGCCGCCAGTTGTTCTGGTACGCCGGCATTGAGCACTTCTTCAGTGAGCAGTGGATTTTCGCAATCTTCCTGCGTGAGTTTCCAGAGCAGCTCGGTCAGACAGGCACGCACCGACATTTCACTGCCAAACAGCTTCATGCCGTGGCGCGGGCGGGTTTCAATCGTCAAGTTGTAGCGAGCCAGCCACTCACGAACCTCAGCCATATCGCTTTGCAATGTCGCACGACTAACAAACCACTCTTCGGCCAGATCTTCGAGTTTTAAAGAGAAGGCGGATGTCAGAAAACGCACCACCAGATAATGCACACGATCCGGAGAATTACGCGGAATACGCAGTTGGCGCGAAGGCTGCTGCACAAGCGACTGATAGAGATCCCGATCGGCAATATTGAGTTGATAGCCTTCACCACGGCTAAGCACAAACTGGGCACCGTGCCCGGCCATTAACGCATTTAAAGCCGTGATATCCGTGCGCACCGTGCGAGTAGAAACAGATAAACGTCGCGCAAGCTCATCCTGGGGCAGCGTCTCGTTTTGCAGCATCTCAAACAACTGAGCCAGTCGAAGATTTGGGAATCTCAAAGCCGTTTCCTTTCATTAAGCGGGCGCGCAAAGCGCCCGATACTGCAACTACTTAGCAGGCGTCAGAATCAACTGTGACGGACTTCCAACCGCACTGTAATCCTCAATAAACGTCAGTTTTCCACCCTCAGGCGACACACTAAAGCGAGTAATGTTATCGCTACGCTGATTCATGACGTACAGGTACTTTCCATTCTGGTCGAGGGTTAAGGTGCGTGGGTAATCGCCACGTGTCCAGATATCATCCTGATGCGATAACTTGCCATTCGCGGTCACGCTAAAATGCCCAATACTGTTGTGCAAACGGTTCGCCACATACAGCTGTTTCCCGTCCTTACTCAACACCAGGCCCGCAGCAAAGTTGGTTCCTTTGAACCCCTCTGGTAGCGAGGAAATGCTCTCGCCCTCGGTTAGGGTTCCTTTAGCTACATCAAGTTGGTAGTGGGTAAGCGTAGAAGATTCTTCGTTGATCAACCATAAGCCATCGCCCTTTGGCGTGAAGACAAAATGGCGTGGCCCCGCACCTTTTGATGAGGCATTAATGTAAGGAGGATCGTTGGGGGTGAGCTTTCCGGTGGAGTCATCGAAACGATATTGATAGATCCGATCCAGCCCAAGATCGGTGGTAAACACAAACTTCCCACTGGGATCGGCACTGATCATATGAGCATGTGGGCCGTTATGATCGCTTATCGCAAAACTGCCTTCTACTGCGGCTTCAGGTTTTGCAGCCCCTGGAGGCCCGGAATCTTGTTGAGTATCGGTAGCTTCACCAAGGCTGCCGTCCTCTTTTACCGGCAACACGGCAACGGAGCCGCTGATGTAATTTGCCACCAGCAGATGGCGCCCGTTTGGAGTAAGCGACAGATAAACCGGCCCTGCTCCACCTGATGGAACCTGGTTTAGCTCTTTTAGGCTTCCGTCATCTCCAACACGTAAGGCTGCTATTACGCCCTTCTCCATTTCACTCGCCACATACAACGTTTTGCCATCATTCGATGCCGTTAACTGTGCCGCATTTGGGATCTTACTGACTAACGTTTTATTGCTCAGTGCACCCGTTTTCGCGTCCACCTGAAAACGGTACAACCCTTCGCCGTTGGGATTGTACGTACCAACCCAGGCATATTGATTCTGTGCTGTTGCAGTTCCAGCGAGCAGAGCAAGTGAAGCGATAAGGAGATTACGTGTTGCAGGCATTGGAGTTCCTCATTGTTTGTCGCATTTATAGGGCGGATAGGCGCTGCGCCATCCGCCGCCAATCAGCCAACCAACTTCTTCGTCATATCCAGCAAAGTGCGCACATCTTCCGGACGCGTATTGCCGCTCGCTTTATCAATAATTGAGCTGTAAATATGTGGAATGATCTTACTCACTCCCGCATCCAGAGCGATCTTCAGGATTTCTTCGTAGTTTTCGAGATCGATACCACCAGTCGGCTCCAGCCAGAAATCATGTTTTGCACAGGCCAGTGCCACAGCGTGGAACTCATCGCGATATTTCAGCCCGTCCATCGGGAAATATTTGATTGAGCTGCCGCCCATATCTTTAAGCAATGCAATCGCAGTATCTACCGGCACAATGCCATTAGAGGAGACTGTGCTTAGCGGACCGGTGGAAATTTTCACCATGCCAACCATCCCCGTTGGGGAAACCAGACCATTGACCACGCTTTCGTTTTGCCCAAGCAGCGCACGGCTTGCGCCCACGCCGGTAAATACCTGGTTTACATGCTGCGGTTGCACCAGGCGGGAGATTTCACTGACCATCGCCGACTGGTTCGGATCACCCGCGCCAAGGCCAACCGACAATGCATTGTCGATAAGCGTCGCGTATTCACGCATATCCGCCACAGCAGTTGCTACATCAGGGTAATTTTTAGAAAGCACGCCGACCAACACATGACCTTGCGCGGCGTCATAAATCTCTTTCGCGTTCTCTTTCGAACCCGCCAGCACGTTCAGGCATACACGGTCACGGTAAAAGTTCGGGGTCAGTTTCATGCCTGATTCTCCTTGCTTACCAATGCGCTAATACAGTGATAAATAATCTCTAACTGTTGCGGGCTGACGCTACGCACATCGGCTTCGATAATCCCTTCATTGGCTTTGTAGCCGCGGAAGAAAATCGCGTATTCACCCTGTTTCAACGCGCTCACCAGTTCGCTGGTGCTGATACCGATAACCGCTTCATCGAACTTAATCTCAGTGCGTGCGATATCACGCCCTGCGGAATCCCACACTACACGGGCGCTCACACCATCAACAGTGTTGAGACTACTGATAAACGGCGTCATTTTTTCGACCATTTGCGCCCCGCTCTCTTTGGCTGCTGTTAAGTAGTGTTCGATGGCACAGGTCAGTCCAAGAATGCCCTCTTTGCCCACTTTCATGGCGCGGCCAATACCGCCGGTTTGCAGCTTCACCCACTCAACGTACTGCGCTTTGCCAATTACCAGACCGCTGGTTGGCCCTTCAATTGCTTTTGCACCGCTGTAAATCACCAGATCAGCACCTGCGCGGTAGTAGCACTGCAAATCTTCTTCTGCGGCAGCATCAACAATCAGCGGCAGGTTATGTTTGCGCGCCACGACAGCCGCCTGCTCAACACTGAGCATGCTTTTCTGTACCGAGTGATGCGATTTGATATACAAAATGGCGGCGGTACGCGGGGAGATGGCAGCAGCTAGCTGTTCGGCAGAGCATTCGTTTGCATAACCCGCTTCCACCACTTTGCCACCACCGAGATAAACCATGGTGCCAACCGGTGCGCCGAAGTTCACGTTGTGGCCTTTCGGCAACACAATTTCGTTATTCTCAAGTGGCGTGCCATGCAGGTTTTCTATCAGCCAGGCGTTATCCTTCACTAACACAGCCGCCACGGATTGCGCGATACCCGCAGATGCACAAGACACCACAGTTGCGGCTTCAACGTCCAGTAGTTTGGCGATGTACTCCCCGGTTTTGTTCACCAGGTCTTTCATCTCAAAATAATGATTCATACCGTTAGCTACGGCTTCGACCACTTCCGGGCGCGGTGTAGAAACACCAAGTGCCGTCATGCGGCCAGATGCATTAATGACTTGTTTTAAATTGTATTTCTCATAAATCGAAGACATGTTCTTCCTTCCCTTGTTCGGTAACAAACCACTTCCCGGCGCGAACGGCAGCAAGTGCCACCAGCAGTTGTTCGCCCTGGAGCGTCTGACTTTCTGAATCGGTAAAGATCGTCGGCTGGCGGCGTTTGGCAAAAATAGTCAGGTCGCCATCAAGCCCCACGGATAAGCGCCCTTTATTCGTCAGGCGTAACCCTTGCGCTGCATGTGCGGTAACGCAGTCAATCACTTGTGGCAGAGACATGCCAATGGAGAGGAATTTAGACATCACCACTGCGAGGCTATGTACCGGGCCGTTAATACGATTGCGGCAGTAAATATCGGAGCTGATGGTGTGGGGAAGAATCCCTTTACTGATAGCGATTTTCGCCACTTCGAAGCTGAAACTGGCGGAGCCGTGGCCCACATCGAGACGCACGCCACGCGCAATCGCACTGGAAATCGACGCTCGTAATTCACCAGCAGGCGTGAGAATGCGGTTCGGTTTGCCGTTGTAGCAGTGAGTAATGATGTCGCCGCTTGTCAGTAAATTGGCAATTTCATCGAGATCCGGCGGGTTATTACCGATGTGTACCATCAGTGGTAAATCACCATTTTCGCGCTGGATTTCTTTCGCACGATCCAGCGGTTTGATGCCGTTTTCCCCTACTACGCTGCTGCTCATGCGCGCTTTGATGCCAACGATAAATCCAGGATGGCGCTTTACCGCATCACGCACGGCGATGTTGTCGATATTCGCCATAACCGACAGTTCGTTCTGTGCAATCAACCCGACACGCGAGATGTTCAGTAATGCGTAAACATCCGTCGTCGCTTTGCGAGTTAGCTCGTAAAACTCGTCGATATCGTCAGCGCCTGTGCTCCCGGCATCAATAACGGTCGTCACGCCAGTATTAATGCCGATGCTGTCAGGATCGTCATGATAAATGGGGGATTTTTGGTAGCAGTGGACGTGAGAATCAATCCAGCCTGCGCTGACGTAGTATTCGCCATTAAGCTGGCGCTCTTCTTTTGCCTCGCCTGCGATCTCGCCAAGCACGGCAATTTTTCCATCCGTCAGCGCGATGTCGATGACGGTATCATCCACCAGACAGGCGTTACGCAGGATTAAGTCAAACATGGTTTTCTCCTGACTGGCGGGAGGCATACGCTTCCCGCCCAAAAAGGACTACAAAGCAATCGGGAAGAATGCCCCAAACAGCATTGCGCCAAGAATCGCGCCACCGGTAATCGGTTTGTTCCACAGATAAAACAGCAGAGAACCAATCAAAGAGCCGATACCAATCGGAATGGAAGCGGCCATTGCGCTCAGGATAATCAACGGCCCAAGGAAGCGACCGGAAGCGTTACCTGCACCCATCATTACGTCCGCGCCGTAGGTTGAATTGCTCTGGTTGATGGTGAATTTACGCGCCAGAATAATCACATAACCAATCGCCAGGCCAATCACCAGGCCGGTTACCAGTGAAGCTGCAAAGTTTGCAACCGGGAAGATGATACCCGCGCCGAGTAACAACGCTGGTACGCCCAGCCCAACACCGGTTTGAATCGCCCCGCCGATATCCAGAATCCCGACTAATGAGCCTTCAATGATGCGGGCAAACAGGAAGCTGGCACCAAATGCGGCGACTGCGCCGTATACACCGGTATCTATTCCGGCACGCAGCATGGAAACAAACGCCACTTCGTTAAATGCGCCGATGCCATACAGGTAGTACATGTGTGTTCCGGCAAACACGCCGGAGGAAAGCAGGCCAACAAAAATCGGGAACGACCAGTCGGCGTACCAAAAACCTTTATTCTCTTCCATCACAGGCTCCCTTATTTTCCGCTCAGCGAGTTATGAATCAGATCCAGCCAGTTAGGCACGGTCAGATGGAAGGATTCGATCATTTTCATGTCGAAGCCGCGGAAGAAACCACTCAAGACAAATAGCGCGACAATCGCCACCATCATCACTTTAGTAACATGGTTCCAGCCGCTCTCTTCCACACCTTTACCAATCAGGATGCCGAGCACCAAACCAGGCACAGCGTTGCCCATAATCAGTTGTGCGCAGCCGCCGAAAATCGTCGCCCAGAAGCCTGATTTCTTACCGGCATCAATCGCCGCCAGCCAGAAAATCACTGGCATCACGGTGTTAACCAGCAGGTTCGCCGCAGGAACCAGAACTTTTACTGCGGTAACCTGTAATGCTGCCGGAACGGCGGATGCGGTGGTGTTAAGGAAGGTAACGACAATCATGCCGATGACACCGCAAGCGATAGCCATCTTTTTCGGGTCATGCAGGGTTTGCGCGACGTTACGGTTTTTCACCATCAACGCGGCAGCGCCCCAGTTTGGGATAATGCGGTGGTCAACATCCTGGGTAAAAGCACCGGCCGCAACGGACGACGCCCAGGCGTTGAAGAAGAAACCTAAGCCAAATGAGAAGTGTGAAGCCGGGTCTCCTTCACAGGAGTTAAGTTCACCAAGAGTACGAAAAGCGCCCATCCCTTGAGTGGTTGGCGCGTGAAACATGCGTGCAGCTCCAGCGCCAACACCTACGCCGACGAGCCCCCCGATTATTAGCGATTTTATTAGTATTATTAAGAACATCTGTCTGTCCTTTCTGTGTGATTTTAGGTCGTGGCGAAATCTACCTTATCGAGATTTATCGCTGTTACGTTGACCGAAACATCCAGCTCCACGCTGAACATGCGTTTTTCGCGCTTCAAAAAGAAGAACAAAAATGCCTCTTTCTTAACCTGTACCCGCGCCTGAACAACCTGCACATCCTGTGGCTCAATACGCAGTAAAATATGGGGAGAAGATTTCAGAACCGAGCCCTGAACATGGTTCAGAGCATCAGCAAAGGCTTTGGCTTTGGTATCACCACGCCCCTTCACTCTCACCGTTTCTGAGAAGTGTTCTTTCATACTCACTTTCCGTACTTCTTGGCCCAGGCCTGCACCAGACGCTCGCCCAGTTCTTCTTTGTCCATAAAGCCGAAGCCCAGAACATTGTTGCCTTCGTTGATCGCAGTAACACCTTCTTCCACAGAGCGCATGCCGTACTTGGCTTTGTAGCCGTATTTGGTCTGCGCGGTGATAGCTCCCGCACCACCGCTGCCGCAGAAAGAGATACCAAAGGTGGCGTTTTCTGCTTTCATCACATCACCCAGTTTCATATCAGCAGCAACGCCTGCAATCACCACGGCGCGGCCACCCGCTTTTTCAATCCCTGCGGCCACTTTCTGGCCTTTACCCAAACGGTCGCCAATAACTACGGTAATCTGTTCCATCTGAATCTCCTGATTATTCAAAGATTGTCTTTCGCGACTTCGAAATGCACTGACAACAACCACGCTTCTTCAATCGGTAAATTGCCAAATTGCTCCACCACTTCTTTTGCCATTTCCAGAGAGTCATCAGAGATTTCGTCAAACAGGCTCTCTTCAACTTCTGGCAATGGCTCGCCGGTCAGTGACCTATGCGCCATGGCACGAACGTGGGATGCCAACATCTGTTCCTGCACCGCGTTCGGCGTGATGTTTCTGTTCTTTAGCAGCCTGGTGATAAACGCCAGCACTCGCTCTGTGAGTAGCGTTGTCTCGGTACTCCCGGCTTCATTAACCATTACCGCTCCGTCATTCACACTACGTACCTCTTCACTGTCAGGCTTTTAAGGTATCGGCGGGCGTTAAAGGTTTGTAGCGAGTTGTTTTCCACTTTGAAGTGGAAATCCCGCAGGCAAGAGTGATATGCACCACAAAAAGTGGCCGATTCATGATAATTCGCTGGGTTAATGTGATTAGTCTCACGAATTAGTGATGGCGAATGTATTGATGACAGTGTTAATTTTTGAGCGAAATTGTGATGTGATGGGCATTTTAGGGGAAGTATTGGAAAGGCTTATGAATGGGTATTGGGAGTTGGTTGGCGTCCCTCCGGGAACCCAATCCCGGTGCTTCCTCTAATTCATTGGCGTTACCATGAAAAAAAGATCCCGTATTGACTACGCGCCCGAGCAACAACGCGCTACGTGGCAATACTAACGTCAAACTGATTCTGCTCTGAGGATTTCGACATGACCACCTTTCATCAACTTACTGCCATCAGTCTGCGTGGCCAGCTCATCTCTATGGCCGACTATGCTGGCAAGCTGGTTCTGGTGGTCAATACCGCCAGCCATTGTGGCTTTACACCGCAATACGCAGGCCTTGAAGCGCTCTACAAGAAGTACGCAGACCAGGGGCTGGTGGTGCTTGGTTTCCCCTGCAACCAGTTCGGTAAGCAGGAACCCGGCGGTGCCGATGAAATCGCGCAGACCTGTCACATCAACTATGGTGTGAGCTTCCCGATGTTCGAGAAAGTGGAGGTTAACGGCCCAGCAACGCACCCGGTGTTTCGTTACCTGAAAGACGAATTGCCAGGTATGTTGGGCGGGCGAATCAAGTGGAACTTTACGAAGTTCCTGATTGGACGCGACGGCAAACCGCTCAAGCGTTTTGCACCGATCTCAACCCCAGAGAAAATGGAAGCCGCAATTTTTGCTGCACTTGAAACCGAAGTGCCCTTGTAATTCGAATCCTTCACTTTTAGAGATCTTCCGACTGGCATAATTGCCGCGCGGAATAAGAAAGGCTCTTCGTGAAGTGGTGGGTTGCGAAAAATCAGGATGGCAACTATCCAGGCTAACCCCGCATTCTTTCAGGAATTAGCGGCGCATTAGTGATGGGCGCGCTAAGGCTAATGACAAACCTTTTACCAGGTCGGATAAACACAGTGTCATCCGACAATACTGGTGAAAATGGTGGATAACGCTAACGCTTATCCCCCTACAAAACCCGTTCATCATCCTTTGTAAGCAATCTGAGCGGGGACAAATCCCCGCTCAACTTCCCTTACTTCACCAGACCCATGCTCTGTGGCAACGCCATAGAGATAGCCGGTAAATACGTTACCATCATCAGAACAATCGCAATCACCGCAAAGAAAGGCAGCAGCGGTTTAATCACGCGCTCAATCTTAATATCCCCGACCTTACAGCCGGTAAATAATATTGGCCCTACCGGTGGCGTGATTGTGCCGAGCGATAAGTTGAACACCATCATGATTCCGAAATGCACCGGGTCCATTCCAAACTGCATACAAATTGGCAGGAAGATTGGGGTGAAGATTAATACCGCAGGCGTTGGGTCCATAAAGGTGCCCACCAGCAATAATACCAGGTTCATAATCAGCAGAATAACGATAAAGCTATCCGTTGCTGAAAGTAATCCGGATGCAATCAATGCCGGGATTTTGGTAAATGCCATTACCCACGACATAATCGATGACGCTGCCAGCATGAAAATAACAATCGCTGTCATTTTCGCGGTAGCGAGGAAAATTTTCGGCAAATCTTCAACTTTAATGTTGCGATAAATAATGCCAAGAACCAGCGAATAAACCACCGCAATCGCGGATGCTTCTGTTGCGGTAAATACGCCGCCCAGAATGCCGCCGATAACCACAACGATCATCATCAGACTTGGAATCGCATCAAACAGAATGCGCAGTGTCTGGCCTTTATTGGCAGAACGATCAGCGACATAACCCCGGCGTTTAGCAATAAAACCAGCAACCAGCATTACGCCTAAGCCCCACAGAATGCCAGGCACGTAACCCGCCATAAACAGCGCAGAAATAGAGACACTGCCCGCAACCGTTGCGTAAACAATCAAAGAGTTGCTTGGCGGAATCAGCATACCTGTTGGTGCAGAAGCGATATTCACCGCGGCACTAAACGCCGGGTCGTACTGCTCTTTTTTCTGAATTGGTGACATGATGCCACCCACTGCCGCCGCAGATGCCACACCAGAACCGCTGATCGAACCGAACAGCATATTAGCCACGACGTTGGTTTGCGCCAAAGGACCCGGCAGGAAGTTACTAACCATTTTTGCACAGTTAATTAAACGAATGGCTATCCCGCCATTGTTCATTAAATTCCCGGCCAGAATAAAGAAGGGAATGGCTAATAAGGCAAAAGAGTCGAGACCAACAAAAACGCGTTGGGCAGAGGTTAATATCGCGCCATCAAACGGTAAAATAAGACACATCGCGGCGAAGGATGAAATCCCAATACTAATACTAATTGGCGTTCCCGCTAGCAGCAGAATAAATACGCCGCTAAACATCACCAGAGCAACAATAATTGCAATATCCATATCGACACCCAATCAATCTTGTTTCGAAGAGAAC
Organism: Buttiauxella noackiae; assembly: GCF_000737905.1. Classification (NCBI taxonomy): domain Bacteria; kingdom Pseudomonadati; phylum Pseudomonadota; class Gammaproteobacteria; order Enterobacterales; family Enterobacteriaceae; genus Buttiauxella; species Buttiauxella noackiae. Next base: position 144,670 of record NZ_JPRU01000005.1, on the reverse strand, counting down.
TTTCTGAACAACCCATATTGGTTATACAGACAATAGAACAGCGTCATTGCGCCACTCAGTGGAATCGCAATGTAGATAATGCCGATAGGAATTTGTAATGCAGAGTCGAGCTGCGCCATCTGGCGGCTCATACCGATATAACCACCGATAGTCAGCACCAGTAATGCAAATACTGAAGTCGCCAACTCACCGATAATTTCCAGTGAAAGACGCAATTTACGCGGCATTTTGTCGCGCATAAAAGTGATCGCCATATGCTCACGCAGGCCAAAAACATAGGCCCCGCCAATTAGCACCAGCCAGATAAATAAATATCGCGCCAGCACTTCACTGACCGCGCTCGGGCTATTAAATAAATAACGCGACGCAACCTGCCAGGTCACCAGCAGCGTCATTAAGCTAACAATCAAAATACATAGATAAGACGCCGCTTTATCAATGGCCTGTTTTACTCGTGTGACATGCGAATAAAAATCAGATTTGGATGCTGTGGCGGAGGGAATGGACTGGGTAACTTTCATTTTTATCTCCACGGGGGACATCCTCGTCCCCCTGACTTCAAGCCGAATTACTCGGCCAACTCACGAATTTTTTCGTACAGCGCTTTTTGTTCCGGGGTGGTCAACATGGCTGCTTGCAGCGGTTTGCAACGTTCCTGGAATGGCTTGATATCCACTTCGGTGAAGACTGCACCGTTGTCTTTTGCGGTTTTACGCGCGCCATCAAGGGCTTTGTCCCAAAGCTCAAACTGAGTCTGGGTGCTCTCTTTAGCAAGCTTACGGAACAGTTCGCGGTCACTTTCATCCATTTTGGCGATGAAGCTTTCATTCGCGACGAGCAAATCAGCCACCATGACATGACGCGTTGCAGAGAAGTAAGGAGCCACTTCGTACTGCTTCAGATCGGCATAAGTGATCTCATTGTTTTCAGCACCATCCAGAACGCCCTGCTGAATCGCTGAATACACTTCACCCTGGCCCATCGGCACGCCGGTTCCACCCATGCAAGACAGCATTTTGATCATGGTGTCGGACTGCATTACGCGGATCTTTTTGCCCTGCATATCGGCCGGACTGGTGACTGCGGCACCTTTGGTGTAAACACTGCGAGCGCCTGCTGTATAGGCGGTGATAACTTCAAAACCAGTGCCTTTGGTGGAAGCAAACAGGTTATCCAGCACGCCCGAAGTAAACACTTTGCGCTGATGTTCCGGGTTGTCGTAAACGTACGGCATCGCCAGAACAGAGAAGTTTTTATTAAAGTTTTCCACCAGTGGGTTGGCAACGACCGCCATCTGAATCGCGCCAGACTGAACCAGTTCCAGTGAAGCACGCTGGTCACCTAACAGTTCGTTAGGGTGAATTTCAAGTTTGTAGCGACCATTAGTCGCAGATTCCAGCTTATCGCTGAAAGAGACTAATGCTTTATATTGTGGGTTGTTTTCAGACTGGTTAAACGCTGTTTTCAAGACTACAGGGCCTGTTGGCGCTGCGTCATCTCCACATCCGCTCAGTAAAATTGTCGCCGCAACAGCGGTAGCAACCAGCGAAATTTTTGGCAAAACATGTTTGAAATGCTGCATCCTTCAGACTCCCTTATCCATGATTTCAGTTCGGTACTATTACGTTTCGGAATCATTTACACATCAAAAACCCATAAAATGAAACGTTATTTTATTTAAAAAGAACTTTTGATTCATTTTGCTGATGAGATCTCAAAAACGCAGCGTTTTACGCTTATGAATCGCACAATTAATGAACTACTTTTGGAAAGACAAACGGCAATCGTCAGAAATAGGGAGTGCGCAGACAAGAACTGAGTCAGTGAAGCAGCAACGGTTTTAGGGTACTTTATGGCAATCTTACTGGGTGAAACATTCGGAAAACTAATGAAAATAGATGCAGAAATCACCTTCCGTAAACTCGAGATTTTTATTGCGTTTATGGAAAAGGGAAACATCGCCCGTACCGCTGAAACACTTGGTATTAGTGGTGTAAGTGTCCATCGCGCGTTGCATACGCTTGAAGAAGGTGTGCGCTGCCCGCTGTTCATCCATAAAGGCCGCAACCTGGTGCCTCTGCCATCGGCTTACACTCTGCTCGAACACAGCCAGGAAGCCGTAGCGCTGATGGCGCGTGGTATTGAAGAAACGCGCCAGGCGGCGGGTGTTGGGCAAGGAAGACTGCGCATCGGCACGCTCTATTCGTTGACGCTTGAAACTGTGCCGCGTCTGATTATGGGAATGAAATTGCGCCGCCCTGAGCTTGAGATGGATCTCACCATGGGTTCCAATCAAATGTTACTCAACATGCTTGAAGATGGCGTACTTGACGCGATTCTGATTTCTATTTCGGAAAGCGAAATCGACCGTAACCGCCTGGAGGTGCTGCCATTATTTCAGGATGATATTTTCCTCGCCGCATCCAGTACTTTCCCACTCAATACCAGCAAACTTGCCGATCTTCGTGATTACCACAGCGAAAAATTTGTTTCATTAGCCGAAGGATTTGCGACCTATAACGGTTTCCAGGAAGCGTTTCACATTGCAGGTTTTGAGCCCGAGATTGTGACGCGCGTGAACGATATTTTCTCGATGATAAGCCTGGTACAGGCAGGTGTGGGACTGGCGTTAATGCCGGGGAGAATGAAGAAAGTTTATGAAAATTCGGTGCAACTGCTCAAGCTCGCCGAGCCTTATCAAATGCAGCAATCTATTGCGATTGTTTTTGCCCGTAACCGCGAGCTTGACCCGAATTTATTGGCGCTGGCCGCCGAAGGGCGCATGTACGCCCGCTCGATTATTGATACGCCTAACGCAGTTCTTTAACGCGCTCAGCCAGGCGTTTAATCAGCTCCACGCTGTTTTGTTCTGCACACAACATTTCACCTTCACGAAATGCCTGTCGCGTCAGGCCTGTTAGCACACTTCCAGGTGGCATTTCGATTGCCAGGCGCACATCGCGTTCGTTAGCGGCGATCATCGCATCGCGCCAGCGTACGGTACGCGACATATTCAGCGCCAAATCTTCAGCAATTTTCTCTGGTTGCCAGGCTACTCGCGCAGTACTGCCACTGAGATAAGTACAACGCGGGCGAGTCAGTGTCACATCGGCGAAAGCCTGTTGCAGCTTCAGCGCCGGTTCACGCAGTAATTCGCAGTGTGACGGCACGCTTACCGCCAGTTGCTTCGCCTTCTGCGCCCCTGATGCCAGTGCGCGTTGCGCGACTTGCGCCATATCCTTATCGCGGCCCGCAATTACGATTTGCTGTTCGGCGTTGATATTGGCGATGTAAGTTCCGCTACCTTCTATCAGCTTTTCCACCTGGCTTAACTGCAAACCAGTGATCGCCGTTAATCCATACCCTTGCGGATACGCCTGCTCCATTAAATCACCGCGCAATGCGACAAGGCGTAGCGCATCTTCAAAGTCCAAAGCACCTGCAACTACGGCTGCCGGAAAAGCACCGATGGACAGGCCGCACACCATATCGGGCAGCACGCCGTTACGTTCCAGCGCCTGTGCATTAGCAACACCAGCGATAAGAAGGCAAAGCTGAACGGCACGGGTATGTTTCAGTGCTTCAGGCGTATCAAGCGAATCGGCTTCATCACCTAAAACAGCGCGAACACGCGCCATAATGTCGCTATTTTGCGGCAACGTCTGCAACATGCCTGCACGTTGCGTTCCCTGCCCGGGAAAGGTAAAGAGAATTTTCATATGATTGCCAACAACGTCCGTCGAATAGGTTTTGTAGGGCGAGTAAGCAACGCGTCACCCGCCAGAGCTGGCGTAAACAGTGGATGTCGCTCTCGCTTATCCACTCTACAAAAGAAAGGCCTTACTTTTCTCCTGACAACCACGGATCGGTGACCAGATGCGGCCCACTGCTGGTTTTCAGCAGCACGCGTCCATCACGCAACCATTCTGCCAGCGCAAATGCCCCTAACGGTGTTTCGATTTGCGTATCGGCACGGCATAACAACTGGCCGATGACCTGCTGCCATTCCAATAGCGCCTCGCGTTCTACACGCTCAGGGCAACGAATGATTAAATCAAGATCGCTATCCGCATGCAGTACCGGGACTTCGGTCGCCAACGCGTAACCCACACTGCCGGTGATACCCCAAACCCAGGGCCATTCACGCAGTGCCAGTTGAATAGCCCCCTGAACAGGCGGCATTGAAACAAACGGGGATTTCATTAAGAGTTCGCGTGAAGCAAGTGATTCCGGGGAAACGACGCGTTTAATCTTTGCGGCATTCACCCAACCGGCTGCACGCTGGTCGCGGCGCATTCCACGAACACCTACCGGAATGCGCGCGTCAGTATTCACATCACGCCGCACTACCACTGGAAGCTGAGGCCGCCACTGGCTTGCTACCCACTCTTCACTCACGCCTTCAAGCGCGTTGCTTTCGCTAAGCCAGAGTAAGTCGTGTGGGCGTGGTGTGTTCATGTTTTACATTCCTGAAGTCAAAGAGATAAACAGCGGTAACGACAGGATAGAGAGCACAGAGCTCAGCAGCAAGACGGCCTCTGCATCAGGAGACTGCACGCCGAAACGGTTGCCAAACACCACACCGAAGAAACCAGCAGACAGCGCAATCATCAGAATGGCAGTGATAGCAATCGGGCCGCTCAGACCCAACGCCAGCACGATACCCCAGGCGATGAATGGCTGAATCAGCAGTTTGGTGATGGTCGCGGTGCAAACCACGGTGTTGATTTTCAGCTTACGGGCAGAAAGAATCACACCGGTCAGGAAAAGCGCAGCAGCAGTTGCTGACATCCCCAGTGGTTTGATAGACGACAGCAGCAGGTCCGGCATACGAATGCCAATCGCTGACAGAATTACACCCAGCAGCGGGCCCCAAACGATAGGTTTTTTCAGTGAACGCCACATCAAAACTGGCAGCATCGCAAGTGTAGAACCGGCAGCTTCGCCCGCGGCACGCGCTTTTTCACGTTCCAGAATCATCAGGCAGAACGGCGTCATCAGTACGGAACCGCAAGCGATAGAAACCGCAACAGACAGCGACGTTGATGGACCTTCACCCAGCACGCTACCCAAAATTGGCAGGCCAAGTGCAGCATAGTTTGGTAACGCAACGGTCAATGTCAGTACAGCCGCATCCTGCGGAGATTTTTTGAATACTTTGGTCGCCAGGAAATAAATCGCAGCGTAGGTAATCCACATTGCCAGAACCAGCACCACACTCATTGGTGACTGTTTAACGATACCTTCCCATGGGGTTTGAACCGTTGCACTAAACAGTGCGGCAGGCAGAGCGAAATCCATTACAAAGATATTGAGCAAGGAAACATTTTTGTTATCGACCATCTTTGCTTTACCAGCGAAAAAGCCGAGCAGCATGATGACAAAAATGGGCGCAAGAGCATGAACAATTACGTAAGTCATAACTTCACCTGTAGTTAAAAAAGAAATCTGGCACGAGCGCGATAGTTATTATTTTCAGACGAGTGTTGTTTATTGGGCGCTCTAACGGCGCCCATTATTATCGTCTGGCAGGTCTGTCTTTTAGCTCTAATTACAATCGTTACCAGCTTGCTCGCATACGTTCGCGAACCAGCGCTGAGCTACTGCGATTTTTCGCATTCAGGCGGTTTTTCAGCGTGTTATCCGTGCGGGCTTCGCGTACTGCGGTCGCCAGCGCTGCGTTCACTTTGTCCATATCAGCACCAAGTGGTGCTTCAGGACTGGCGATATCCAGCAGAGCGGATAACAGGCCCAGGGTTTCGTAGTTGCTGATGTCGTAAGCCATCGGTGGGATGGTCGCCGCCAGTTTTTCCAGCGCTTCTACAGTACGCAGCGTGATTCGTGCTGCAGACTCTTTACCCATTGCGTGGATCATCACGCCGGAATCGTTGAACGCGATCAGGCGGTTTGCCTGGTAGCCGTGTGCAAGGAACGCACCGGACATCGCTTTACCAACAATCAGCCCAACAACCGGGTGCCCCGCCAGGCGCGCATTGGCGTAAGCCGCTGCTGCACCTGCCAGTGCCTGGTGGATACCAAACGCTTCTTCGCGACGGCCATAAGCCTGGCTCGGAACGTCGATCACCGCCACAATGGCGCGTTTCTCAGACTTTTCAGCATCTTCTGCGATGGTTTCGCTAACCACTTTTGCCAGTGTCCAGCCTTCAAGCAGACCCACTTCACCACCTTTGGCGCGTGGATAATGGTTGTTTTCATCAGGCACGACGGCGATAAAACGTGCAGCCTGGCCATCAACAGAACCATCGGCAACTTGCACTGACGGGCAAAGACCAACCATATGCGGTGCGTTTGCGGTGAGTTTGTCCAACCAAATGGCGGCGCGATTCAGTTTCTGGCTCATGCGCGTTTCTCCCCAAAAAGCTGTTTAATCTGTTCGGAATCAGCCTGTTTAGTGGTGTCGAAATTGTTCAGGCGCTCGAGATACCAGTCATAGTTATCGGTACGATGTTGAGCCGGAACACCTTTAGCGATAGCCGCGTTCACCGCTTGTTTAACAGCGTTGACGCCATCACCCACCAGCGTTTCTACCAGGCCGCTCTCATAGCGAACTTCGCCGCCGGTCATGCTCCAGATAAACGGACGGTTACGGGAGTCGTATTCGTCAATTCCCGCTTCCTGTTCGATAACCTGCGGACCGTTCAGGCCAAGGCGCGCTTCGCGAGTCACAATCAAGTGGCTGCATAATGCTGCCGCAATAGACATCCCGCCGAAGCAGCCCACGGTGCCTGCCACCACGCCAATGACCGGCGTATAACGGCGCAGATCAACGATAGCGGCGTGAATATCAGCAATCGCTGCAAGGCCGAGGTTCGCTTCCTGTAAGCGCACGCCGCCCGTTTCGAGGCACAAAACCGCCTGAGTCGGGATGCCGTTACGGTTATCTTCCGCTGCCAGTTCAAGGGCTGCGGCCATTTTCGCACCGGACACTTCGCCCATGCTGCCGCCCTGGAAAGCGCCTTCAATCGCAATCACTACCGCCGGGCCGCCATTAATGGTGCCTTTGGCAACGACCATGCCGTCGTCAGATTGCACAACGATGCCCTGAGCTTCTAACCACGGGGAAACAATGCCTTCGAATGGGTCAAGCAGTTCGCGGAAGCTGCCGTCATCGAGCAGCAGGCGAGCACGTTCACGCGCTTTAAGTTCGATAAAGCTGCTGTCGTTACGCATGAGTCACCTCTTCAAAAACTTGTTCGATGCGGATACGAGCCACACCCGGCGTCGCGCCAAAGTCGTGGATCTGCATCTGTCCGGCTGGCAGGCAGGACAATGCGCCAAGGCGTTCAAACAGTGCCTGCCAGCGTTGCTCGCTGTTATCGACAGATGTGGTGATGGCGATAGCCAGGGTTTCACCCTGAGTCGCGGTAAACAGAACTTCCATATCACCGGAGCCAACTACACCCGCCAGCGCTTTGCCGCTAACGGTGCGAGTTGCCGGAAAAGACAACGTAATGTGTTCCATAACACCCTCTTAAAAGTGTGAATGTTGCGGTAATGGGGTAAGCGTCGCGTTATCGCAGGCGATACGATCAACCAGCAGCGTGGCGGCCAGCAAATCTGCGGCCCCACCCGGAGAGGCATTGAGTGCCAGCATTTGCTTATCGAGCCAGGCTAATGCTGCGCGACCTTGAGCTGTTGCTGTGCCACCTGCGACCAACACGCTACGCGCGCCGTTTTGCATAGTTTCCAGCCCTTCAAGGCCTGCACGTGAAAGCACACAGGTATCGCTAAGCGAAGTCATAATGGCCATCAGTGCATCGAGCCGGGCTTGCTCTTCCGTTGCGCCTGACTGGCGGCTGCGACGCAGTTGCGGCAGTGCCAGTCGCATGATGTGCGGGAAGCCAAGCTGGGCTTCTTCCCGGGCGCCAGGAACGCGATAACGGCGTGTTGCGAGTAACCCCTTACTGAAAACCTTTGGTGCGCAGCTGTCTGGCAGGCTGGCAAGTTTTGCGGCACTTGCCGCAATCTCTGAACTACTGCCTTCACAGCCGTGCATTGCCGCCGCGGCGACTAGCAATCCGAGTGCCCAAATGGCGCCCCGGTGAGTATTCACTCCGCCTGTAGCCGCCATCATTTGTGCTTCACCTTCTCGGCCTAACCGACCTACAAGTTGGCGTAGAGCGATATCGGCCGGGCGTTGCCAGCTTTGCAATGCAAGCGCATGAAACGTCGGGGAAAGGCTGTGCGCCGAGCGCTCCATCAATTCCAGTGTCAGGTCGTGATGTGCACCGCTTCCACGACTGTCCACGAGACCAGGTTTCGGGCTTAAGCGTGCTTCTGTGATCAAGCTTTGGGTGGCAACCCTTGCAAGCCATGCAGCGCTGCCTTCACTCCCAATCTGTGGCTGTAGTTTCATTACCAGCTCCGGAATTTCGCAGGTGGGTTATAAAGACCGCCAGACCATTCCACTAAGTCCGCCACGCTGCTGGCAGCCAGCAGAGAACGGGTTGCGTCAGTGCGGCGAATACCCATGTCTTCCGGGAACACCACTTTGCCGCTTTGGCGCAGTGCGGCAACGCGTTTAGCGTCAACACCCAGACCGATATCAGTGATACCTGCAACAGATGCCACCATCGCACGGCGCTCTTCCATGCTTTCAGCACGATACAGATACGCGATGCCTTCTTCGGTCAGCACGTGGGTCACGTCATCGCCGTAAATCATGACCGGAGCCAGCGGCATACCGGAGGATTTTGCGACTTCAACCGCGTCGAGTTTTTCCACGAACGTTGGCTTAACGCCAGCCTGGAAGGTTTCGACCATCTGAACAACGAGCTTACGGCCACGCTGCATCAGATCCGGTTGAGCCTGCATCGCAAGCCAGGCAGGCGTTGCATGACGACGGCCGTGTGGGTCATGGCCCATGTTTGGCGCACCGCCGAAACCGGACAGACGACCGCGAGTCACCGTAGAGGAGTTGGCGTAACCATCAACCTGCAAGGTAGAACCGATAAACATATCCACTGCGTACTGGCCTGCTAACTGGCAGAACGCGCGGTTGGAGCGCATCGAGCCATCAGCACCGGTAAAGAACACATCCGGACGAGCGCGTACGTACTCTTCCATACCCAGCTCGCCGCCGAAGCAGTGCACGGTTTCAACCCAGCCGCTTTCGATAGCAGGGATTAATGTTGGGTGCGGGTTCAGCGTCCAGTGTTTACAGATTTTGCCTTTCAGGCCGAGTTGCTCGCCATAGGTTGGCAGCAACAGTTCGATGGCGGCGGTGTTAAAACCGATGCCGTGGTTGAGCGATTGCACCTGATGTTCAGCGTAGATGCCTTTAATCGCCATCATCGCCATCAGAATGTGTTCTTGCTTGATCAAACGCGGGTCGCGGGTAAACAGCGGTTCGATAAAGAATGGTTTGTCGGCAACAACTACATAGTCAATCCACGAGCCGGGGATATCCACACGCGGCAAATCACACTCGTCATCCACCAGTTCGTTAACCTGAGCGATAACAATGCCATCGTGGAAAGCAGCCGCTTCAACCAGAGCTGGCGTATCTTCGGTGCTGGCGCCGGTATACAAGTTGCCTTTGCGGTCGGCTTTAAAACCGGCAATCAACGCAACGTTCGGCGCGAGGTCCACATACAAACGGGAATAAAGTTCGATGTAGGTATGAATGGCACCAATCTCTAACTGACCATCTTCAAGCAGCTGCGAAATGCGCAGGCTTTGGGTGCCAGAGAAGGAGAAATCGAGCTTGCGGGCGATGCCTTTTTCAAAAATATCAAGGTGTTCGCTACGCCCGACGCTCGGCATAATCATATGCAGGTCGTGAACTTTGGATGGGCTAACTTCAGCCAACATGCGGGAAAGGAAATCCGCCTGTTTTTGGTTATTGCCTTCAAGCACCACGCGATCGCCAGGAGCGATCAGTTTTTCCAGCATATCGACAAGGCCTTCGGTTGGAAGCACCTTGCCCTGCACGTTGGTGGAAGCCATACGACGCTGTTTCTCGGTGCGACGTGTGTTCCAGGCCCGTGCTGGGGTTTGCCCAGACAACATATTTAACCTCCTGATTCAGCCAATCATTTTGATTTGCTTTAGTCTGGTTAAATTGTGCGCCTACCCATTTGGGGTATCAATTAAGGTGAGGAATGAATCATTAGCCTTAGAGTAATAATGGATATTCGGTTTTGTGATCGGGGTGGAAGGCGGGAACAGGAATTCTGCACTACTGACAATATAAAAACTTTATTTCATTATTGACCCCTCTTCCCACAAACGGAAAGAGGGGTATAAAGCTTCAGCTATTATGATTTAGCCGGATGGGCAGTGATTTTGATTGAATCAGTGTAAGTCACGCGCACGCTTTGGTTAACTTTCAGATCTTTCAATTTCGCCTGAACTTTAGGGTCTTCCACGGTTACCGTTTTTTCCTGACCTTTTGGCCCTACGAAGGTAATTTCATTCTTTTTCAGATCGATGTGTTTAATTTTCAGCTGAACGTTAACCTGGCGGAAGGCTTCATGTTGCGGATCTTCTTTGGTCGCCTTCTCCTCACCTTTAGTTGTGGACGCAGTCGGTGCCGATTTATCAATATCGGTATCAAACGCAATAGCGACAGAACGCGTAACGGTAGTGTCTACAGTGTCGCCCGCTTTTATATTCGCCAGCGTACCGGCTTGTTCTGGAACGTTGAGAGAAACTTTATTCCCTTCTTCACCTTCCAGGACTACAACGTGATTTTTTTGATCAACGGAAACAACTTTTGCGGAGAAATGGTCGGCCTGGAAATCACCGGCGACAGGCAAAATCGCGGCATTTGCAGAGAAAACGCTAAATGCCAGCAGCGAAACTGTAGCGGCACCTTTAATAAACGTTTGAATCGGTTTCATAAATCGGATGTCCTTATAAGATAAACAGAGATGTTCCGGCCCCTTAGGGGTTAGGGGCCAGTATGAGCTTAGCGGTATTTTTTATGGTAGGCATTGCGAGTGGTTTTGAATTCTTCTGCTGCCGCCTGTGCTTCTTTCACTTTGCCTTCGTTGGCAAGCTTCAGCGCACCGTCAATCTGTCCAACCAGTAAATCCAAACCGTGACGATAATCTTTCATCTCGGCACTGTCTGCCGCTTTGTTCTCGAGTTTTGGAGGGGTGCCCTTTTGCGCATCCAGCGCCGCAGTTCGCATATTGTTCAGCGAGGTTTTTAACTCTGCCGCGTTATCGGTCTTCAACACGGTTTTGTAATTTTCAGCGATGGTATCCATGTCATCGCCAACATCTTTTGCCATTACAGCGCCAGTAAATAACACCGACGATACTGCCAACATTGCAATCAGTTGCTTACGCATTTGCTCACCTTTTTTACTCGTCATACTTCGAGCTGCAGGGGTGTTGGCTGCACTCACTTACCCCAGTCACTTACTTAAGTAAGCTCCTGGGGATAAGCTCCCTGCCGCGCTACTCGGCCTATGGCCTCGCCCCGTTGGGGCCAGCGCAAGCGCTGTTCAAAAGGCTGAAGCCTTTTGTCCTGCAACTCGAATTATTTAGAGTAATATTTTTTTTAAGAAGGGCGCGGCAGGACGCACCCGTTACCGTTCTACTGACCGGCGATCTTCATCTCCGGTAACAGCACTGAACCACATTGAATATTACTGCGCTTCTCAATATCACTACCAATTGTGACCATTTCACGCCACATATCTTTCAAGTTTCCAGCGATAGTAATTTCGCTCACCGGATATTGGATTTCACCATTTTCGACCCAGAAACCCGATGCGCCACGAGAGTAATCGCCAGTGATGCCGCTTACGCCCTGTCCCATCAGTTCAGTCACAACTAGGCCCGTGCCCATCTCTTTGAGCATACCTGCGAAATCCAGACCGCGCCCTTCGATACGCCAGTTGTGGATACCACCCGCATGGCCGGTGCTTTTCAGACCCAGTTTGCGCGCAGAGTAGTTGGTCAACAGCCATTGTTGCAGAACACCATCTTTAATAATGTCACGGCGTTCTGTACGAACCCCTTCGCTATCAAACGGTGTAGATGCCAGGCCTTTGAGCAGATGCGGGTGCTCTTCAATCGTCAGCCATTCCGGCAAGATTTGTTTGCCGAGGGAATCCAGCAGGAAAGTGGATTTGCGGTAAACCGAGCCGCCCGCAATCGCACCCACTAAATGGCCAAACAAGCCAGTTGCCGCTTCAGCCGCAAAGATTACCGGTGCTTTCATAGTAGACAGTTTGCGCGGGGAGAGGCGCGCTAAAGTGCGGCGGGCGCACTCGATACCTACCGATTCAGGGCTGTCGAGGTCTTCCATCGCGCGACCAATGGTGTAGGCGTAATCACGCTCCATCTCGCCGTTAACTTCTGCGATAACACAGCTGGAAAGCGAATGGCGCGTTGAACAGTAGCTTTGCAGCATACCGTTGCTATTACCGAATACTTTAATGCCGTAGTGGCTGTTAAAACTGCCGCCTTCGGTATTGTTGATGCGCTTATCAACGTTCAATGATGCATTTTCCGCGCGTGCCGCCAGCTCAATCGCGCGGTCAGCATCCATTTCCGTTGGATGGAAAAGATCTAAATCTGGCGCTTCAAAAGCCAGTAATTCTTTATCCGCCACACCGGCAAACGGGTCTGGGGATGTGTAACGAGCGATATCCAACGCCGCCTGCACGGTGCGCGCTACGGCGTCCGGGCTAAGGTCTGTTGTGGAGGCGCTACCTTTACGGTTTTGATGATAAACGGTGATGCCTAACGCACCATCGCTGTTAAATTCGACGTTTTCCACCTCACCGTATCGGGTGCTTACGCTGATACCGGTGGTTTTACTGACGGCAACTTCTGCGCCATCGGACTGAGCGGAAGCCAGTTCCAGCGCCTGAGATACCGCTTGTTCCAGAACCTGACGTTGTTGTGCTACTTGCGTGTTTACTTTCATCGCTACTGCCATAATGTAAGGTGAGTGAATTAAGTCTAACCCAGAACAGAACAATTTCGCAGTGAACAGGCTTTACTGGTAGAATTAGCCACTTTTTTTAAGGAGCCTAATATGACTAAGCAGCCCGATGACTGGCTCGACGACGTCCCAGATGACGAAAATGAAGACGAAGATGATGAGATTATCTGGGTCAGTAAAAGCGAAATTAAGCGTGATGCCGAGGAGTTAAAACGCCTGGGTATGGAACTGATGGAGTTGGGCAAAAATGCGCTCGACAAAATCCCTCTTGATGAAGATTTGCGTGCCGCTATTGATTTGGCTCAGAAAATCAAAAAAGAAGGCCGCCGCCGTCAGGTTCAGTTAATTGGCAAAATGATGCGTTCGCGCGACATGGACCCAATCCGCGTTGCACTCGATAAACTGAAAAACCGTCACAACCAACAAGTCGCACTGTTCCATAAACTGGAAGCCCTGCGCGATCGTTTGGTTGAGGAAGGCGATGATGCAATGAGTGAAGTGTTAAGACTTTACCCAGAAGCAGACCGCCAGCAATTACGTGTGCTGATTCGTAACGCACAAAAAGAGAAGGCAGCAAATAAGCCGCCAAAATCTTACCGCCAGATTTTCTCTTATCTGCGCGAACTGGCTGAAACCCAGGCCTAAAAAAATGCCCGCAAATTTGCGGGCATTTTTATTGGTGGGTCGCATTACTCTTGTAGCTGAGCTTTCTTAGCCAGACCATCCAGCAATTTCTGGTAAATACCACCAAAACCACCGTTGCTCATCACCAGAATATGGTCGCCAGGTTGAGCCGTTTTCACCACCATATCTGCCAAAGTGTCGACATCCGCACTCCAGTGAGCAGGCTGAATACAGGCTTCTGCCACTTCCACCACCTGCCATGGAATATGCGGAGGCTGAAGCAAGAAGACTTCGTCTGCACGACCTAAAGAAGGTGCCAGATCATCTTTGCTCAGACCCATTTTCATGGTGTTAGAACGTGGCTCAAGCACCGCGAGAATACGTGCGGTGCCGCCAACTTTGCTGCGCAATGCCGAAAGCGTTGCCAGAATCGCCGTTGGATGGTGAGCAAAATCGTCATATACCGTCACGCCATGCGCTTCGCCACGTAATTCAAGGCGACGACGTGCGTTGATAAAGCTATCCAGGGCTTTCGCGGCATCTGCCGGTGTAACACCCACATGGCGTGCTGCGGCGATCGCCATCAGCCCGTTATGCATGTTGTGTTCGCCAACAAGCTGCCAGTGAACTTCACCGACATGCTCGCCATCCAGATACACTTCCCAGTTGGATGCATCAGGATTAAGTTTCTTCGCCTGCCAATGGCCTTGTTCGCCCACCAGTTCCTGCTCGCTCCAGCAACCCATTGCCAGCGTCTGCTTAATGTTGGTGTCGTTCTCAGGCCAGATGATTTTCCCCTGCCCCGGAACGATACGCACCAGGTGGTGGAACTGTTTCTGAATCGCTTTCAGATCGTCAAAGATGTCCGCGTGATCAAACTCAAGGTTATTGAGGATCAACGTACGCGGGCAGTAATGTACAAATTTGGAACGCTTATCGAAGAACGCACAGTCGTATTCGTCAGCTTCAATCACGAAGAATGGACTGTCGCCCAGGCGCGCAGAGACGTCGAAATTACCCGGTACGCCGCCAATCACAAAGCCAGGCTTGTAGCCACAGGCTTCCAGAATCCACGTTGCCATACCTGCGGTGGTGGTTTTACCGTGCGTACCCGCCACAGCCAACACCCAACGGTCGCGCAACACAAAATCGTGCAGCCATTGTGGGCCAGACATGTAAGGGATACTTTTCTCAAGTACCGCTTCAACACACGGATTTCCACGCGTCATTGCGTTGCCGATGATCACCAGATCCGGTTGCGGATCGAGCTGGCTTGGGTCGTAACCTTGAATTAATTCAATACCCTGCTCTTCAAGCAGAGTGCTCATTGGAGGGTACACATTAGCATCCGAGCCCGTAACCTGATGGCCGAGTGAACGAGCCAGCATAGCAAGGCCGCCCATGAACGTGCCGCAAATACCCAAAATATGAATACGCATAAAACTATCCTTTTATTATTTGGCGCACATTCTAACCGTATGTTGGGTGCTGGCAAATCGCATTTAAGTTAATTCCGTATTTTGCTGGCGCGATTCACCTGTACGCTACTATTTGAATCTTTGTTAGGATTGTTGCAGTCGTTTCATTTAATTAACAGAAGCAGGGAAAGTGTTATGAAAACGTTAGGTGAATTTATTGTCGAAAAGCAGCACGAGTTCTCGCACGCAACCGGTGAACTGACTGCCTTGTTGTCGGCAATAAAGCTCGGCGCAAAAATCATCCACCGTGATATCAACAAAGCAGGTCTGGTTGATATTTTGGGTGCCAGCGGAGCTGAAAACGTTCAGGGCGAAGTGCAGCAAAAACTTGACCTGTTCGCAAACGAAAAACTGAAAGCAGCACTGAAAGCCCGAGGGATTGTGGCCGGTGTTGCTTCCGAAGAAGAAGATGACATTGTTGTTTTCGAAGGCGCGGAACATGCCAAATATGTAGTGCTGATGGACCCGCTTGATGGTTCATCAAACATCGACGTAAACGTATCAGTCGGTACCATTTTCTCTATCTATCGCCGTATTACGCCGGTAGGCACACCTGTTACCGAAGCCGATTTCCTCCAACCAGGCAACCGCCAGGTCGCAGCGGGTTATGTGGTTTATGGCTCTTCAACCATGCTGGTTTATACCACCGGTTGTGGCGTTCATGCCTTCACCTACGATCCTTCTCTTGGCGTATTCTGCCTGTGCCAGGAACGTATGCGTTTCCCGGAAACCGGCAATACCTACTCCATCAACGAAGGGAACTACATCCGTTTCCCGCAGGGTGTGAAAAAGTACATTAAGTTCTGCCAGGAAGAAGATTCAAACACCCAACGCCCGTATACCTCACGTTATATCGGTTCTCTGGTTGCCGACTTCCACCGCAACTTGCTCAAAGGCGGGATTTATCTTTATCCAAGTACCGCAAGCCACCCGCAAGGGAAGCTGCGTTTACTGTATGAAGGTAACCCAATGGCATTCCTTGCAGAACAGGCTGGCGGTAAAGCGAGTGACGGCAAAGAACGTATTCTGGATATCATCCCGGAAACCCTGCACCAGCGCCGCCCGTTCTTCGTGGGTAACGAACATATGGTCGATGATGTAGAACGCTTTATCCGTGAGTACCCGGATGCATAAGTTGTGATGGGTTGTGGATGACGCTTATCCACTCTACAAAAGCCAAAACCCGCATTTGCGGGTTTTTTATGGGCGATAATCAATGTTAATACGGCATTAGCACCTGAATGTCGCCATGGCCGCCACCAAATGCTGCGACTGCTCTTCAAGGGAACGCGTAGCTGCGGTAGATTCCTGAACCAATGCCGCATTTTGCTGCGCTGCTTCATCCATCTGGCTTACCGCGATGTTCACCTGTTCGATACCGTAGCTTTGCTCGTTTGACGCATTAGCGATTTCACTCACCAGACGAGTCATACGCATCACTTCTTCGGCGATTTCATCCATGGTTTCCCCGGCTTGCTGCGCCAGTTCACGACCTTCACCAACATGATTTTGCGAATCAGAAATCAGCGTACGGATCTCTTTTGCTGCATCAGCACTACGGCTTGCCAGGGTACGAACTTCGCCCGCAACGACCGCAAACCCGCGCCCTTGCTCACCAGCACGCGCCGCTTCTACCGAGGCGTTGAGCGCCAGGATATTGGTCTGGAAAGCGATGCCGTCGATAACGCTCAGGATGTCTGCAATACGGTCAGAGCTACTGGAGATATCACGCATTTTCTCAATCACATAGCACACCATTTCACTGCCACGATCGGCAGTATCAGAAACGTCTTTCGCTAATTTATGCGCCTGCTCGGCGTTGTCGGCGTTCTGTTTCACTGTTGCGGTGATCTGCTCCATGCTGGCGGCAGTTTGCTCAAGAGAAGTAGCGGTCGATTCGGTGCGCTGGGCAAGGTTCTGGTTGCCTGCGGCTAGTTCGCGACTGCCGGTATCAATTTGCGAGCTGGCATCACGCACGCGGCTCACCGATTCCATCAGGGAATCTCGCATGAGGGTAATTGCCGTCGCCAGACGGCCAAATTCGTTATTGCCAGCAGGCGGCAACGTCTGGGTTAAATCGCCTTTGGCGACAAACTCCAGTTGTTCAATCGATTGATTTAACGGCTTGAGCAGTAAATGGCGTAGAGCCAGCCACACCAGCACGATAATTCCGGCAGTGAGCAATGCGGCGATAATAATTAGCGTCAGGACGATTTTCTTATGCAATTGCACCGCTTCAACTTCGCTGTTTCCGCGCGCCTCGCCCCACTGTTTGAAAATCTCCACATCGGTATCAAACTTTTGCGACAGCGGAATCAACGTCTTTTCCAGCAGGTCGTAGTAATCATCGGGGCTTTGTTTGGTGAGTGCTGCAAGCATCGGATTGATACCTTTTGCGAGATATTCCGCATAGCTTTGCGATAAGTTTTGAATCAGTCGATTGCCTTCTTCATCACTCACGCCGCTGTCGATAAACTCTTTTAGCTGCTGTTGAGCCGCCGTCACATCACTTGCAACGTAATCGGTAGATTTGGTGGCATCTTCCAGCAGGCCAATTTCCATCTGGCGAACCGCCTGCCCTGCACCATTACGCGCACGTAGCAACGAAACATAGCCATCAGACAACCGCACCATCTGCTCGCCCTGTAGGCGATTGATATTCTGGAGTGAGGTTGAGCTTTGTTGCAGAGCAAAAATGCCCATGCCGCTGACAAATAACAACAGGAAGGTCATAACTGCCAGCAAAGTCAGCAGCCCCGTGCGAATAGACAAATTTTTCAACATGCTCTTTTCCCGGTGACAGAACGATTAAGTGTTATCGACCATCACCGGGGAAAGTTTAGACAAAGCGATTCAGCTTTGACCGGACGTGACGTTAATGCGCTTCACTGGTGAGCTTTGGCGGTTTTCCCACAGCACCGTCAGGCCGCGCTGTAGCGCAATGAAAATAAACAGCAAAATGCCGATGGCAATTTTCGTCCACCACGAACTGAGCGTGCCATCGAAGTTAATATATGTCTGAATCAGTCCCTGAATAGCCACGCCAAACAGCGTACCGAGCACCGTCCCCACTCCACCGCTTAACAGCGTGCCACCGATAACCACTGAGGCAATTGCATCCAGCTCAACGCCCATTCCCGCCAGCGCATAACCTGCTGAGGTATAGAGTGAAAAGACAATACCGGCCAAAGTCGCAAGCCCGGTCGACAGCATATAAATGCGGATAGTGGTGCTGCGCGTTGAAATCCCCATCAGGTTTGCCGAAGTCGCGTTGCCGCCAATCGCATAAACCTGGTTACCAAAACGGGTGCGGTGCGCAAGGAAAATACCAATCACCACCACCGCCAGCATCAGCAGGCCCATCGCACTCAAGCGCCCGCCGCCGGGAATACGCCAGGCAAGGTTTGAAAGGGTGTCGTAAATCGGGTGGTTAATAGGAATCGACTCTTCTGAAACCAGGTAACTCACCCCACGCAGGAAGAACATCCCGGCGAGCGTAATAATAAAGGCAGGGATTTTCAGCGCGTCGATAAGTAAGCCCATAAACGCGCCGAATGCGCAGCCCATCAGCAGCACCAGCGGGAAGGCCACCAGCGGTGATAATCCCCAGAAACCAATCGCTTTAGCGAGGAACACGCCGGTAAAGGCGATCACCGAACCGACGGAAAGATCGATACCGCCCGAGAGGATCACAAATGTCATGCCAACGGCAATAATACCCAGAAACGCGTTATCGGTCAGGATGTTGCAAATCACCCGCGTAGAGGCAAAACCGGGGAATTGCGTCAGGCAATACAGATATCCCAGCACAAACACCGCCAGGGTAATCATCAACGGCAAGTTACGTTTGATCATGGCGACGGAGTCCTTTGAGCAAAGCAATAAAACGCGGTGACTGAACAATCAGCACGCACATCACCACCACCGCCTTCACCACCTGGTTAAGCTCAGGCGGGAAGCCAGAAAGCAGAATGCCGGTGTTCATCCCCTGAATAATCAGCGCACCAATCACCGAAAGCGCGATGTTAAAGCGCCCGCCCATCAGCGAACCTCCACCGATGACTACCGCCAGAATAGCGTCCAGTTCCAACCACAACCCGGCGTTATTGGCATCGGCACCACGAATATCGGCAGTCACGATAATCCCGGCAATCGCCGCGCACAGACCGCTTAAAACGTAAGTGAGCATCACAACAAGGCGTGTATTCACCCCGGCGTTTTTCGCCGCGCGAATGTTAATCCCAACCGATTCGATAAACAGGCCCAGCGCGGTTTTGCGGGTAAAAAGCCAGAAGACCAGCAGCGTCGCCAGCACGATAATCACCGGCGTCGGGAAGAAGAACAGCGAGCCGCTGCCCAGATAAGAGAGATTTGGTGAGTTAAAAGTGACGATTTGCCCGGCGGTGATAAGTTGCGCCACCCCGCGCCCGGCGACCATTAAAATCAGCGTGGCAACAAACGGCTGAATCTTGAGTATCGCGACCAGAATGCCGTTCCACAGCCCCGCAAGAACACCGACACCGAGGGACGCGAGAATCACAACCGTCAGACTATGCCCATCAACGGTGAGCGTCGCAGCCGTGGCTCCCGCAATCGCCATTACTGCACCAACGGAAAGATCGATACCGCCGGTGGCGATCACCAGCGTCATACCAATGGCGAGTAATGCGACCGGTGCCGCACGGTTAAGAATGTCTATCGGGCTGCCGAACAGCCGCCCGTTTTGCACAACGATATCAAAGAAATGGTTGGCGACCAGGCTATCAACTAATAGCACCAGCACCAGGGCGACTAACTGCGGAATACCCGGCGGCCAGCGGAAATTTCGCTTTGGCTTTTCGGCATCCGTTTGCGGCAATGAACGAGACATCACGTGTTACTCCTTATGCCGCAATGGCATTCATAATGGCCGATACGGAAAGATCTGCGAGCGGGATCTCAGCCACTTGCTGCCTGTCACGCATGATGATCACGCGATCCGCATAACCCACCAGCTCCTCGAGTTCCGATGAGATAACCAGCAGTGCCAGGCCATCGGCACACAGTGTTTCTATCAAACGGATAATTTCAGCGTGCGCGCCAACGTCGATCCCACGAGTGGGTTCGTCAAGGATCAGGAACTGTGGTTTGGTCAGCAACCAGCGCGACAGCAGAACTTTTTGCTGATTACCGCCGGAAAGAAACTCAATCGGTTGATCCGGGCCTGGTGTGCGAATGCCCAGCTGGCGGATAAACCGTTCCGCTATCTGATACTGCTCACGTTTAGGGATCGGCCTTAACCAGCCGCGCTGGGCCTGCAAGGCCAGAATGATATTTTCACGTACCGAAGCGGCGGCAATAATGCCGTCTGTCTTCCTGTCTTCCGGGCAGAAACCAATGCCGAGCGATGATGCCTTATGCGGCGAACGCAGTGATTGCTGTTTGCCTTTGATCCAGGCGTTGCCGCTATCTGCGGGCTTGATCCCAAAAATGACTTCAGCGGTTTCGGTACGACCGGAGCCTAATAAGCCCGCCAGGCCAACGATCTCGCCAGGGCGAACCTCCAAATCAAACGGATTGATCACCCCTTTCTTACCGAAATCTTTAAACGCAGCGACTGGTTTATCACTCAGCAAAGTACGGCCCGCGCGGTTCAGCGCGTTGGTTTCCAGCTCGCGCCCCAGCATCATTTTCACCAGTTCGATCTGCGGCAGATCTCGAGTATTTCGCGTGCCAACAAACGATCCATTGCGCAGAACAGTAATACGATCGGTGACTTCATAAACTTGATCGAGGAAATGGGTGACGAAGATCAGGCTCACGCCCTGATCGCGCAGCTGACGCATCAGGGTAAAAAGCATTTCGACTTCTTTGGTGTCGAGGCTGGCGGTGGGTTCGTCGAGGATCAGCACTTTGGCGGAGAGATCGATGGCCCGGCAAATGGCAACGATTTGCTGCATCGCCACGGAGTAGCGGTTGAGCGGCTCGGCAACATCCAGCGAAAACCCGTAGGATTCCATCAGGCGTGTAGCGCGCTGTTCCATCTCTTTACGTTGTATAAACCCAAAGCGGCGCGGCTCGCGGCCGATAAACAGGTTATCCGCCACCGACATATTCGGCAGCAGGTTGACTTCCTGATACACCGTACCGATGCCGAGCTGTTGGGCATGGGCAGTATTTTTGGGGGAAATCAGCTCCCCTTCGAGATAAATATTGCCGCTATCACGCTGATAAACCCCGGTTAAGGCTTTGATTAGCGTTGATTTACCTGCTCCGTTTTCACCCAGTAACGCCATGATTTCGCCACGATTGAGGCTGAAATCCACTTTGTCGAGCGCCTTAACGCCTGGGAAATTTTTTGATAAGCCTTCCGTGCGCAGAATTTCCTGATTGTTGTTTGTGTTCATGAACGCACTCCTGCCAACGCACAACTGTAGGGTGGGATAAGCAGCAGCGCCCTCAACCAGGCCCGTGCCTTAATGGCGGATGACGCTACGCTTATCCGCCCTACATAAAACAACCCCTCCGTTTCGGGAGGGGCGTAACTCATCAGTAACCCATCGACTTCTTCTTCTCGAGCTCTTCTTTCGCCGTGTCCGGGAGATACAGCGTGGACTTGGTGATGGTTACTTTTTCAGGCATGGTGCCGTCTTTTTTGAACTTCTCGAGTGCATCGAACGCCGGACCTGCCATGTTTGGCGTCAGTTCAACGCTTGCGTTCGCTTCGCCGTCGATCATCGCTTTGTAGATATCCGGCACGCCATCAATTGAACCGGTCAGAATGTCTTTGCCTGGTTTCAGGCCCGCTTCTTTGATTGCCTGAATCGCACCGATCACCATGTCGTCGTTATGCGCGTAAACCATGCAGATGTTTTTGCCGTTGTTCTCAGCTTTGATGAAGCTCTCCATAACTTCTTTACCTTTGCTGCGAGTAAAGTCGCCAGACTGAGAACGAATGATTTTCACATTCGACGCTTTAGAAATGGCGTCGGCGAAACCTTTCTTACGATCGATTGCCACGCTCGCACCCACAGTGCCTTGCAGTTCAACCACGTTACATTGCTTACCGTTCAGCTCTTTAAGCAGCCATTCACCAATCAACTGTCCTTCCAGCACGTTGTTGGCGGTAACGACGGTCATGTACAGCGATTTATCTTTCACATCGATATTACGGTCGAGCAGGAAGACTGGGATTTTTGCCTCTTTTGCTTCTTGTAATACTGGCTCCCAACCCGTGGCGACGATTGGCGCAATGAAGATTGCGTCTACGCCCTGGGCGATGAATGAACGTACCGCTTTAATCTGGTTTTCTTGTTTTTGTTGGCCGTCTGCGATTTTCAGCGTGATACCACGCTTCTGAGCCTCGCTCTTCGCAACCGATGTTTCTGCTGCACGCCAGCCGGATTCAGAACCTACCTGCGAAAATCCGACCGTTAACGGAGCAGCTATTGCCATAGACGACATGGCTGCGGAGACTGCAGAGACCAAAAGTAAGCGCTTCCACATAGGGACATCCTCGTAGGGTTATTGTTGGTTAAAATCTGGGCGTCGAAAAAACTATAGACGACGTGTGGTGTAACAGAATGAGTTACATCACAATTCCAACAAGTCGCGCATAACCTTGTAACCGCTTACACAACTTTATAAAGAATACGGCTATGTTTATGGATTTTTCCGTTGTCGGAAGGTTCTGAAAAGGGATGTGGGAGAAACAAAAAAATTTAATCTGAATAATTCGAGTTACAGCCAGGCGGCAAGCTCAAAATCCCCTGGAGCTTAATAAAGTAAGTGACTGGGGTGAGTAAGTGCAGCCAACACCGCTGTAGCTCGAAGTATGGCGGGTAAAAAAAGAGAAAAAGACTTTTAGGAGCAGTTAGCTATAATACCCGGCACTTGAATGACACCAGTTTAAAGGAAAAAGAGATGAGCTTACTCAACGTCCCTGCGGGTAAAGATCTGCCAGAAGACATCTACGTTGTTATCGAAATCCCAGCAAACGCTGATCCTATCAAATATGAAGTTGATAAAGACACCGGCGCACTGTTCGTTGACCGTTTCATGTCTACAGCAATGTTCTATCCGTGCAACTACGGTTACATCAACCACACCCTGTCTTTAGACGGTGACCCGGTTGACGTTCTGGTCCCAACTCCATACCCACTGCAACCAGGTTCTGTTATTCGTTGCCGTCCAGTTGGCGTGTTGAAAATGACTGACGAAGCTGGCGAAGATGCCAAGCTGGTTGCGGTTCCGCACACTAAACTGAGCAAAGAATACGATCACATTAAAGATGTGAACGATCTGCCAGAACTGCTGAAAGCGCAGATCTCCCACTTCTTCGAGCAGTACAAAGCTCTCGAGAAAGGCAAATGGGTTAAAGTTGAAGGCTGGGACAACGCAGCAGCTGCTAAAGCTGAAATCGTTGCTTCGTTCGAGCGCGCTAAGAAGTAATTCTCGCCTCGCTGAATGCTTGTAAAAACACCGCCAACTGGCGGTGTTTTTTTATGCTCGCAAGAGAAACGGCCACTCGAGTGAGTGGCCGCTTTGGGAATCAACTAGAACTGATCTTTATCCAACCAGTCTCCGCTTTCTATGCGGGTTAATCCATCCACCGGTCGTTGGTACACGTACATCCATGCACTGCCGTAAGGTGTCTGAATTAGCTGACGTTTATACTCGCCACCTTTAGTGCGCAAAGCGTCAAGCTCAGAGAGTGTAGAAGCATCAATGCGATACACTTCACCCACCACAGAACCCTCACCCGGCACTACTCCCGGATAATGGCCAAGGTTATATAAAGCGTAATTTTCAACATGATGATCCCCAAGCCACTGGGCGTTGGTCATCCAGTGACTGTTACCTTGCTTGCGTCGTAAACTGCCGTAAACAAAAATTCGCATAGCTAAAACTCAAACTGATAAAGCAGATCAAGTGCCTGATCGATACCAGACACCGCTTCCAGATACAGCTTAGGCATCAGGCGATAACGCAGTGTTAGTGTCGCCAATGAGTCAAAAATACCCACTCCATATTTAACCTGGAGACCTGGCAGTACATAGCCACTGACCACCACTTGTGAGGAATCCCCCACCCCTGCGGTATCAAGCGCCAGATTGCTTACGCCAAACGTCTCGCCGATTTTACCCACAACCTGACCACTTTGTGCAACCCCCAAGCCAACAAGCATTGATGTCATGGCGTTACCATCGTCGCCAGAATTATCTAAACCCTGCCCGCGAAGCAGGTAGGACAAGGCTTCTTGCTGTGACATGGCCGGATCAGAAAATATCTCAGCTTTAGGCTCATCTGCTGTTCCTGTGACACGAACACCGGCTATTACGTCGTTTTCTGTCGCTTCCGGGTTACGAATCGCTTCGATATTTAATAATGGCTGGTCAGGTGGACCTGAGAATAACAGCTCGCCTTTACGCACGATCAGATCCTGTCCATACGCATGGAAGCGCCCTTCAGGAATATTGATCTGCCCGTTCAGGCCAAGACCCTGACGATCCTGTACCATTTTTAAATCACCATTCAAACGAGCCTTCAAACCAAATGCATCGAGGCGCACATTGTTGCCAACGTGAATAACCAGGTTGCTGTTGATAGGAATGCTTGCCGTTTGCGGTTTAATCGGCTTCAGATCTTTATCCAGCATAACTTCATCACTGGAAACGCCAACGGAGCTTTCAGGGACTTCATGTACCACAATGCGAGCCCAAGGGATATCGACACTCCCATCAAGCGTGAACAAGCTCGGAGTCGCAACAAACTCAACGTCAGGCGAAACATCAAGGCGCACCATCGGAGGCACAGTAATACGCACCTTATTGCCTTTCGCCGCCACGCGTGCGCGCCAGTTGTCGATTTGCGTCCAGTCGGCATCGCCACTCAGAGCAATATCACCCTGTTTGGTGCGTACCGTTCCTGCAAGTGTCGAGTTCATGCCGTTAAAGTTCATCGCCAGCTGACTTGGCTGCATATCAAACGGCATAAAGTTGCCGTCGATATCAACGCCGTTAAGCTGCAACTGGCCGAACAACTGCGGCCGTTCTGCATTTCCTGCAAGCCTCAGATTGGCGTTCAACTTTCCTGCGGCTTTTTCTCCACGTGAGAATATGGAGTTAGCGATGGCCAGATCAAAATTACGCATATTCACGTTACCGCCCAAATTACGGCGGCCTTGCGGATCGGTAATTTGCACCTGTCCATCAAGCTGGCCGTTATTGGCAACACGAATAAGCCAGCCAAGTTTCGCCTGGTTGTTTTTGAGCTCCGCATTGAGATTGAGCGTATCGAATGCCACCGGTAACGGGCTATCGTTAACCATCTGAGTCACTTTCACGCCGTTGCCTTGCAGCGTGACAGAGCCCTGCGGCAAACCGCCTGACTCAGCATCCCAGCTAACATCCGCCCGGCCACTAAATGTGCCTACCGCTTGTGTATCAGCCGGCATAAACGGTTTGAGCATCGCCAGATCAAAGCGGTTCAGATTGACCAACGCACGGCCTTTCGTACCTGCATCAATCGGCTGCGGTACACAAAGTTCGGCATTCGGGTTAGTCCAGCAATGCACACCGATATTGATTTTCTGCTCTTTGTTGCGGTAATCGAGCGCCAGTGTACGGTTGAGCGACCATGGGCCAACCGGCGTTTCAAATCGCGTGTTGCTAAGAGTGCCACGCCAGCGCTCCTGCGCACGGTCAAAGCTGCCGCTCAAATCAAGCTGCCCGGACACAGGTTCACCCTGGATACGCAGTTTTAGCTGGTGCTGTTTTTCGGAGCCTTTTGCGTCAAGCGTTACAAGGCTGAGATCGACACCAGGCTGGGAAATACGCTCAACGCGCAGATCCAGATTCCCGGCGATTTGATCGGTGGATTTCACATCCCCTTTCAGCAAGACTCGAGCAATCGACAACTCCTGCCAGCGGAGGTTATTCGCAGTAAGATCTGCCAGCAGCTGTGGCGCTTTTACATCGCCACGCACTTTAATCGTGCCTTTCGCTGTGCCGCCAAGTCCTGGTAAAGCATTGTCGAGATTCGGTGCATCGATGGTGGCATCAAGCTCGAGATCCTTCGGCCCTAATTCCCCTTTAACATCAGCACTGTTGCGCCCCAGCTCAATATGCAGGCCAGGGGTTTTCCACTGCATGTAACTGTTGCCGTTGAGCTTTCCGGTAACGTTTAGTTTGTTATTTTTGACATTCCCGGCAAGTTTTAGCTCGGAGACATCCATCTGCCAACTGCCGCCATACAAACTGCCGCTGGTTTTCACCAGTCCGTCGAGTTTCGCAGGCCAGTCAGGGAATTGCTTCGCCGTATTGATGTCGTCAAGTTTCAGCTCGCCGCGCCAACTAATGGCTTTGCTCCAGTCAAGTACTGCTTTCAAGTCAGTATTGCCCTGCAACGCAGCAACTCGTAGCTTATCGAGATTAAGCTGTTGCTCGTTGCCTGTCGCATCGAGCGTGATGGTGGCTGGCGGAATTTGCTCACCTTTCACATCGCTACGGAACGACAATTTATAGTCGGTCATTTTGCCGCTGAATTTCAGCTTCAGGTTGTCGGCCTGGTACTCTTTCTTCCCGGTAAATGGCCAATACAGCTGCTTACTGACCACTTCAAGATTGAGCGGCAAGCCTGCCTCAGCAAGCTGAGTTTGCGCAGTGAGTTCAAGATCAACCGGGCCTGAGAGATTCATGCCCACTTTCAGCACATCCCGCAGCTCCCCACCAATCTTCATCTTCACCTTTTCGCCTTTGATTGGATCAATATTCAGCGTGGTGTTTAAGGTTAAATCCACCGGCCACTTGTCGCGTAATTCCGCGCTGCCGGTGGCATTAACCAGCCCTTGCGAGGAATCAACATCCAGCGCATCAAGCTTAAGAGAGCCGTCAATGCTGCTGACTTTTAGCAACAGGCTGCTGACCAATAAATCAGTGTCACCCGTCAGGCGTAAGTTCGCCCCGCGGAACTCCTGAATATTCAGGTTCAGCGGCAAATGCACATCGGCCATTTCCGGCAAAACAGGTTTTTCAAACAACTGTTTGAGCGTTTCGCCCAGCGGTAACTCTTCCGGCTGCGGGTTCTGAATTTTCGGCTCAACCACCTCTTCCTGCGCGACTTTGGCAACTTTTGGCAGCGCAATCAGCAAACCTTCGAGATTGGTTGGGGTAACCGTCAGA
The DNA here is from genome assembly GCF_000737905.1 of Buttiauxella noackiae. Classification (NCBI taxonomy): domain Bacteria; kingdom Pseudomonadati; phylum Pseudomonadota; class Gammaproteobacteria; order Enterobacterales; family Enterobacteriaceae; genus Buttiauxella; species Buttiauxella noackiae. The sequence continues at coordinate 117,480 of NZ_JPRU01000005.1, read as the reverse complement.
TTGCGTTCTTGCCAGTTCAGGCCAGAGGTAAATTCCATCACCGACACGGTGGTGTTATCGATTTTGATATTGACATTATTAAGCGCCACGCGGCTTAACGTAATCGGGTATGGCGTGGTGAGATTGAGCGGGCCAGTGTCCTCTTCCTCAACCTTCGCTGCCGGTGGCATTTTCTTGCTATCAACAACGACGTCGACGTCTTTAAGCAAAAGGTTATTCACGCACAGGCTGCTATCACGCAGGCAACCTAATTTCACCGCGAGATTAACTTCACCCGCCGTTACGTCCACGCCCGGCTGTTGATAGCGCAAGCCTTTGATAGTCAGATTACGCCAGCCACCGGTGACGCTGGCAATATCCAGCCCCGGCACCCAGCGGTTTGCGGCATTAAATAAGAGGTGCAGACCGGTAGTGGTGCCTACCAGAAAACCCACCGCGCCAATCAGCAACGCGATAAAAACCAACACCGCGAGGCTTATTTTCTTCCAACGACTCATAGTTCAGGCCCCAGACCGATGTAAAACTGTAAACCGTGCTCATCTTTATCAGCCACCGGGACCGCTAAATCGAGTTTGATTGGCCCAACCGGTGACTGCCAACGCACGCCAAAGCCCGCACCCGTTTTATAGTTACTCTGTTTGATATCGTTGACCGCTTCGCCAGAATCGACGAACACCGCCCCCCACCATTTCCCGGTAACGTTGTATTGATACTCCAGCGATCCGGTAAGCATTTTTGACGCACCGGTCAGTTCGCCTTTATCGTTTTCAGGAGAGATGGATTTGTAGGAATAGCCGCGAATACTGCGGTCGCCACCGGCAAAGAAGCGCAGATCTGGCGGCACTTTGTCGAAGTTATTGGTTTCAATCCAACCCACATTGCCACGCACGACAAAACGGTGCTTTTCCTGCAACGTTCGAATCCAGACTTGCTGCGCCTGGAATACCCCGAAGTCGACATCAGAACCCCAGGTGGTATCAGACCAGTCAATGGAATAGCGCTGTGAATCGCCCCAGGTCGGCATCAGGCCGCCACGAGAGCGGGTACGGTTGAGGCTAAGGCCTGGGTAAAGCAGCATCGTGGTGTTAGTTACGTCAGCCTGGGTAAAGTGATCGAGGCTCCAGCGCAGGTTAATGGCGTGCTGCCAACCGCTGGATAAATCCCAGTATCGTGAAACTGCGAGGGTGCTGGAGTCAGATTTAGTGTCGTTCAGGTCTGTGCGTTTGAAACCGCCCTGTACCAAATAATATTGTTCCAGCGGATTTTTCAGCAGCGGCATTTTATAGCTGAAATCAAGAATTTGCTCAGGCGCTGAAATACTGGCGCTACTGGTCAGGCTGTGGCCGTAAGAGTTCATCCACGGCTTTTTCCACGTCGCTTTTACGCGCGGCCCCACATCGGTGGAATAACCCACACCGGTTTCGATGGTGTTCTCCGTACGTGGTGACACAACACCATGCAACGGCAATACTTTAGTTTCGCGAGACTTGTCGAATTCCGGCGCAACCACCACCGAATTAAACCAACCTGTCGCAGATAAACGGCGGTTCAGCTCTGCAAGGTCTTTCGACTGGTAGTAATCACCCTGTTTAAAAGGCACAAGGTTTTGCAGATACTCTTCGCGAATTTGTGAGCCTTCGAAAGTCACGGCGCCAAAACGATAACGCTCGCCACTGTTGTAATCGATGTCCCAGAACGCCTGGCGGCGCTCAAGCGAAACGCCTAGCTGGCTTTTGAGGAATTCACTGTCGAAATAGCCCTTTCGCACCGCAATGTTGGAAAGATCTTTTTTGAAGCTGTCGTAATCGTGGTGATTGAGGATAGTGCCAATCTTCGGGCGCTCACTGAGCAACGCGATGTAGTCTTTATCGTCACGCGCACCGCCGCGCAGAATCACGTCGGTACCGCCTATCAATACTGGCGGGCCGGGATCGACTTTGGCAATCAAAACCTGGCGTCCTTTGGCAGGTGGTGGCCGCAGGTCAAAATCAATGGTTGGCTCATAATAGCCAAGCGCTTTCAAACCATTACGTATAGCGTCATCCACACGCGCACGGAAACGCCTGTCAGGCGTAACTTCATCACTCTGGATAGTTGAAAGCTGAGCGCGAACGTTTTTTTGCAGTTCACCGCTTAGCCCTTCCACCTGTAAACGCACGTTGGCAGCGCTGGCCCACGTGCTTACCATGCATAGGCAAGCCGAGCAAATAATACGAAATCGTGGCACGTTTTCTCCTGAATATCCTTGTTCCCACCCCTGGAAGGAAACGCTTTAACAAAACCCCAACAATTGGGGTTGAAAACTGCACAATAACCCAAATAATTCTTATATGTACTGTAGTCTCATACAGAGGAGTTATTGTCTGCAATAACACGCCTCGTTACAACCGCATGGCGGTTGTTGTTAAATTTAGCCAACATCGGGAGAGCACGACTGATGAAATTATTTGAGAAAACCCATCCCGTGACACAGTCAGAAGCGTTGCCTGGTCGCAATACCCCGATGCCGATCGCCACTTTGCATGCGGTAAACGAGCATTCCATGACAAATGTACCAGAAGGGATGGAAATCGCTTATTTTGCGATGGGTTGTTTCTGGGGCGTTGAACGCATGTTCTGGAGAATTCCAGGGGTTTACAGCACCGCCGCAGGTTATGCCGGGGGCTTTACGCCTAACCCAACTTATCGCGAAGTGTGTAGCGGAATGACCGGGCATACAGAAGCGGTGCGAGTGGTTTATGACCCCCAAATGGTGAGTTACGAGCAATTGTTGCAAGTATTCTGGGAAAATCACGACCCGGCCCAGGGAATGCGCCAGGGTGGCGATGTTGGCACACAATATCGTTCCGCAATTTACCCACTCACACCAGAACAGGATGCCGCCGCGCGTGCAAGCTTTGCACGCTTCCAGGAAGCAATGACGCTCGCCGGAGACGACCGCCACATCACGACTGAAATCGCCAACGCCGGCCCATTCTATTATGCCGAGGATGACCACCAGCAGTATCTGCACAAAAATCCATATGGATATTGTGGCATTGGTGGGATTGGTGTGTGTCTGCCGCCGCAAGGCTAAATCCCGGATAAGCGTCTGCGCCATTCGATAAAACTCGCATAAAGGGTGGATGACACTTGCGCTTATCCACCCGACAAAACCACGTTCCACGCCCCATTTGTACAAACGGTTACCCACGCTGCGTTTACGGTTAAATCACGTCTGTGATATGTTATATGGTAACAAATAAACCCAATGACGCAGATATCGTGCGCCCGAATGTAATGACTCCATGCAGCCCTCCCAATTTTCTGAACCAACGGAACCTTCACCGTTAACTTCTCAGGCTCGTTACTCTTTAGCGTCATCGCAGGCGATGCTGACTGCAAGATTAGTCTTCGGATTAAGTGCGCTAATTTTTTTGATGATTGTGGTGGCGCTTATTGTCAGCATTATTGAGCCATCTTCACGCTGGACGGCCTTGTTAAGCAGCCAGGCCACCTTGCTCATTTTGCTTGCTACCGCCGTATTTAATGCACAGCGAATTTGCCAGTGGCGAGCAGAAAAATTCTCCCCTGCACTAAAACCCGAAACAGCTCCCCTTGAAGCAGAGCAACCTCCAACCATTTATCAACGACTTGGCGCACTCATTCCCATCAACGTTGAACGCATCAATGCGTTACTTAAGAGTGATGGTGTCTGGCTGGCCTCAATGGCGGGATTCGTCTTATTCGTCGTGCAGGCAGGATGGGGAACCCATTACGTTCCGCTGGAAGACGGCAGCCTGCGCTGGGTGGCGGTCGGTATTATTGCATTGGCGATGTTTATCACACTGGTTGCTGAGCGCCATCTGGCAGCAACCTCAAATGAAGCCTGGCCGGAAGCCAAATTCATTGCGCCGATATTACGCCTGACTCTCACGGTACAATTTCTCTCTTTGCCAGCACTGATATTCCCGACAATAAACCTCTCAGTGTTGGTCAATCTGCCTGCGATCCTTGTGGGGTTGGTCGCCATTGAGTTTTTGCTGCGCGGCCTGTTCTCCCTATTCACTCCACCGGGCGAAGAAGACAGCGAACCCAGGTTCCTTGCTCAAAGCCAACTGGCAGCACAGCTTGTCTGGCCGCCGCGCCCGCTACTTTTTTTACAGCGCGAGCTGCACCAACATTTTGGCATTGATTTACGCCAGCTTTGGGCATTTACGGTATTGCGTCGGGCATTTTTACCGGTGTTGGCAGTCATGCTGTTTTGCGGTTGGCTATTGACCGGAATGCAGCAAGTTTCCCCAACCCAACGCGGTATTTATGAACGCTTTGGCAAACCGGTTGCCGTGTTGCCATCAGGCCTGCATTACGGGCTGCCGTGGCCATTTGGCCAGGTGATACTGGCGGAAAATGGTCAGGTTCATGAATTAGCAGCCGGAGAAGAAGCTGATGCTCCTTCAGAACCGCTGGCGAATGCGGAAGGAAACGCACCTCAAAGCGCAGATCGTCTCTGGGATGCAATTCATAGCTTTGATAAAGCGCAGATTATTGCCAGCCAAAGCGGAAACCAACAGGGTCTGCAAATTATTAATAGCGACGTGCGTTTTATGTGGCGCGTTGGGTTAACCGATAACGCAGCACTGGCGGCAACCTATAACAGCGCCAATTTGCCAGAGCTGATTCGCAGCGCCGCAAACCAGGTACTGGTGCATCAGTTTTCCTCACTGACACTTGAGCAGCTTCTGGGGGAACAGCGCATCGAATTAGCAAGCCAGATTAAACAGGCAGTGCAGCAAAAACTCGACAACTTACATAGTGGTGTAGAGCTGCTCTCGACCGTCGTCGAAGCTATCCACCCTCCGGCAGGGGCTGCCGATGCCTTCCATGGCGTACAGGCCGCGCAAATTTCGGCTCAGGCGCTCGTTTCTCGCGAACGTGGACATGCGGCAGAGCTGGCCGCCAGCGCGCAAACTACCGCTACCACGCGCCAGAACCAGGCACAAATGAACGCCACCGATGTGACCAGCAAAGCGCAGTCAACGGCGGTGCGTTTTGCCGCGCAGAAACAAGCGGTAGCGCAATCCGGCCAGGTGTTTGTCGATGAATTATGGTTTAGCCAGTTGCATCAAACTTTAGGCAAAAGCCCGTTGTTAATTATCGACCACCGTATTGGCGCGACCTCGCAGCCCACTATCGACCTGCGCGAGTTTCCCTCATTAAGCCAGGCAGCACGTAACGATGCACCTTCCAAACCGACACAGGAGTCTTCCCGTTGAGCCATTCACATCATCATGGTTGCAGCAGCGGTTGCCACCACAGCCACCATTCTGACGCTCCTGTCACTAAAGCTTGGAAGCGCATTGTTGGCGCAGGTGTGCTGGTGCTCATTCTTGCCGCCGCAGCAAGCCTTGTGCAGGTTCGCTCTGGCGAATCGCTGATTATTACCCGGTTCGGTAATCCGGTACGCGTGCTGCTCAATCCGGGTCTTGCGTGGCGCCTGCCCGCACCTTTTGAAATGTCGACCGCCGTAGATCTGCGCCTGCGAACGACATCGAGCGGCTTGCAGGATGTAGGCACGCGCGACGGGCTGCGCATCATTGTGCAGTCATATGCGGTCTGGCAGGTTGATAGTACCCCTGAACATGTGCAGCGCTTTATGCGCGCGGTACAAAACCAGCCCGATGAAGCGGCACGGCAAATTCGTGCTTATCTCGGCTCGGCACTCGAAACCACCGCAAGTGGCTTTACGCTCTCTCAACTGGTGAATACCGATAGCAAACAAGTGCAGTTAAACCAGTTTGAATCGCATCTGCAGGCGCAAATCAGCCAGCCCTTATTGGAAAGCTATGGCATTCGGTTGGTGCAGGTTGGAACCGAACGCCTGACCCTGCCCGCGGTAACGCTTAACGCTACAGTCGACCGGATGCGTGCCGAACGCGAGACCATTGCGACTGAACGCACCGCTGAAGGCAAACGCGCAGCAGCGGAAATCCGCTCGGCAGCCGAGCGTGATGCCCGCATTGTGGAAGCACAAGCACAGGTCCAGGCTGCCGATATCGAAGCGCAATCTCAGGCGCAAGCCGCCGAAATTTATGGCAAGGCGTACGCCAGTTCACCTCAGCTATACAGCCTGTTACGCCAGCTTGATGCGCTCAGCGGCGTGGTTAATTCCAGCACCCGTCTGGTGTTACGCACTGATGCCGCACCGTTCCGTCTGCTGGTAGAAGGGCCAAAGCTGGATAAAACTCATGAGTGAGCATCAAAAAAATAAATCTGCAGGCCCGTGGATGCAGTCAATACGCCTCGCCTTTTACGCACTGTATGCGCTGACACTACTGGCAGCAGCGTCCTGGTTGTTTTCGAATATTCGCCAGATACCCGCAGACAGCCGTGCCGTGGTACTGCACTTCGGCGCACAGCAACGAATTGCCGAACCGGGTTTGTTACTCACCTGGCCGAAGCCGATTAACGATGTGGTGATGGTGCCAGCACCTGACCGCGTGATCGAACACCACGTTACGGCGCTATTACGCTCGTTCGATGCACAACATGCCGATGCGCGTGGTGATAACAGCAGCGATGCACTGGCAGGTTCCGGTTACCTGCTAACTGGAGATTCAGGCGTGGTGCAGTTAGATATCAGCGTGTTTTACCGTGTTGTCACGCCAATGGCGTATGTATTGCAGGGCGAACATGTGATTCCAGCTCTCGACCGGCTGGTTGAACGTGCAGCCGTTGCGGTATGCGCCGCGCGCGATCTCGATACTATTCTTGTCGCCCGCCCGGAAATGGTCAGCGGCGATTTAAATGTCGCCGAGCAGCGCGAGCGCTTGCGTGCTGATGTTCAGCATAACGTTGAGCAAAATTTACAACGCCTTGCGCAATCAGGCAGCGATCTGGGGATAACGCTTGAGCGTGTTACGGTGCAGTCCACCTTGCCGGAAACCACAGTCACCGCATTCAATGCGGTATTAACTGCCAGCCAGCAAGCGTCACAGGCGATTGCTACCGCAAATACCGATGCTTCTTTAATTCGCCAGAAATCCACCCAGCTTGCTGACCAGACACGCCAGACTGCTCAGGCACAGGCACGTGAACGCGTGGCGAAAGCGCAGTCCGACACGGCGATGGTGGCACGTTTGGCCAACAGCCATAACGACCCTGACCTGTTAGCTCGGGTTTATCGCGAGCGCATTGCGGCAATTCTGGCACAGGCCGAATCCGTCATTACCGTCTCTCCAAAAGATGATGCGAATTTGATCCTGCAAGCGGCCGGGCAAAAGGAACCTTCGAAACCATGAGTACCCACACTGTTAACCCCGGCGGCGCACTGAGCCATCAGGAACAACGGCAGATTACCCGCCAGTTAATACTGGCACTGGTCGCCAGCAGCACATTAATTCTTGGTTTGCTATGGCGTGGCCTGGCACCCGATCAAGTCGCGGTGGCCGATATTTTACTGGGGGCCGCATCGCTGATGGTCGGCATTCCAGTATTGCGCCACGCCTTTTACAGCCTGCGATATCCGAGCTTGCATGGCATTACCGATCAACTGGTTGCGCTGGCGCTGATTGGCTCATGGGCGACCGGGGATTTACTCACTGCCGCATTACTGCCGCTGATTATGATCGTCGGCCATATCCTTGAAGAACGCAGTATGATTGGCTCGCAAGAGGCGATTGAAGCGCTCAGCAAATTGACCCACAGCCGGGCGCGACGCTTTGACGTAGATGGCAATCTGCACGAAATTGACAACCATGAACTGGTAGCTGGTGACATTGTCGAAGTGCGCGCAGGCGACCGGCTACCTGCTGACGGGCGAGTGCTGGAAGGAGCGGCGAGTCTGGATACCGCACCGATTACCGGTGAGTCCGTTCCGCTGGAAGTAAAGCCCGGCATGAATGTTTACGGTGGCGCAATCAATCTTGATGGGCGGTTGCGAATTGAAGTGACGCACATCGGCGAAACCTCAACGCTCGGGCGCGTAGTGGCATTGATGCAAAGTGCCGAGCAAGCCAGCCCACCGATTACCCGCCTGCTTGAACGTCACGCGGCGCGTTATCTGTTGCTGGTTTTATTGATTGCCGCCAGCACCTGGTTTTTGACGCAAAACGACCAGGCCATGTTAGCGGTATTGGTGGCGGCATGCCCTTGTGCACTGGTGCTCTCCGCGCCTGCAACTTCTATTGCTGGGCTAACTGTTGCCGCACGTCATGGTATTTTGATTCGTGGTGCAGCCTTCCTCGAAGAATTAGCCGAACTGAATGCAGTGATTATTGATAAAACCGGCACGCTAACACACGGCAAGCTGCAACTTCATGAGCTGATTCCTGAAGCAGGTGAGTCGCCTGAAGTTCTGTCTGCACTGGCGGCGAGCCTTGGAGCCACCAGTAACCACCCGGTAAGCCGGGCGCTGGTCAATATCGCCCCGCAAAACACATGGCCGCAGCTTGAAAATGTCCATGAACACCAGGGGCTGGGCGTATCGGCAACCACCGCTGCGGGTGACGCGTTTCTTGGTCGATATGAACTACTCAAAACTCAGGTTGCGGATTTACCGGAAGAACCACCACATGATGGCCCGATGGTTGGGCTGGTGCTGGGGGGGCGTTTCCGTGGCTGGATTTTACTGGCCGATAGCTTGCGCGACGAAGCTGCCAGTGCAATGGCGGAACTGCGTGATCTTGGGCTTAACCATCAACTCTTACTGACTGGCGACCGCGAAGCTGTGGCACAACGCATCGCGAAGAACGTGGGGATTAAAGACGTTATAGCGGGGGCATTACCCGCAGACAAACTCCACCAGGTCAGCGTGCAAATCGACAATGGCTTCCGGCCAATGGTCGTCGGCGATGGTATCAACGATTCCCTGGCAATTAAAGCGGGTGTGGTTGGCGTTGCGATGGGTGCAGGTGGCTCGGATATCGCCATGGCATCTGCGGATATTGTATTAATTGGCGGGGACTTACGCCGCCTGGGAACCTGCGTACGCTTAAGCCGCCTGTGCCGCCGCACCTTACAGATGAACGTGTTTATTGGGCTGGGCTGGACGCTGGTGATTGTCGTCGCCGCCGCATTTGGCTGGCTAGGAGCCTCAGGTGCGGTGGTCGCCGCCCTGTTGCATAACCTAAGCACACTGCTCGTTCTGGGCAATGCCGGGCGTTTGTTAAGGTTTGAAGAAAAACTGGGAGGGTGATTAATCACCATTGTAGGGTGGGTGAAGTTGCGCTTACCCGCCCTACAAAGAATTTTTGACGCCCCAATTCATCGTCCAAATTATGCCCTCTGGCAGCCCCATACACCCTTACGCTATATTAGTTCTCAATACTGCCAGTACTGGCAATCATTTCCTTCTTCACGCGAAAAATTGTGGATCGGCCGCAATTGCATAATTTGGCAATCTCATCCGGGGTGTTCTTCCCTGCCTGCAACATATCTATGATTTTTCTATGTAGTTCTTTGTTCTTTTGTTTGCCCTTGTACTTTTTAGCCTCTTTAGCAAGAGCGATCCCTTCGTTGCGACGTGACGCGATCATACCCCTCTCGAATTCTGCTACTGCTCCCATCATGGTTAAAATCAGGCGGGATTGTGGGGAGTTGTCGAAGCTCATAGAGTTTGCGAGGAACTGAACCGTGATCCCACGATCAACGAGGTTATCAATCATTTCCAGTAAATCGCGGGTATTACGTGCGAGGCGACAGATTGAGTGAGTGAGTAACGAGTGTGTCGCCATCGCGGAGGTGGGAAAGCAGGTTCAACAACTCAGGTCTTTCGCTGGTGGACTTGCCTGATTCTTTCTCTGTAACGATTTTGTCGCAAACAGGTTCCAGTACTGCCAACTGACGATCAAGATTCTGATCCTTCGTTGAGACTCTCGCATAACCAAAAATCATTTTCCTGCCCTCGCTACCGACTAGTGTCATTTAAATTAACTTAACGACACAGTATCATTTAAGTTCATTCAATATCTAAATGAGACTAAACGAGACGCAAAAGAGGAGTATCACAAGGGACTACCCAAAAGAGATTTCTGACCGTTCGTTTTTTAGTCAATGCTGGGTTACGTTATAAAATTATTATTTGTAACAATAGTCTTAACACTCAAGTCCTTATCGCTATTAAATAGAAAACCAACGCAGTTAGGTATGAAATGAAACTAAATATGGTGATGAAGACTTTTGTCTTTACCCATTGGGTTGTTTTTGATGGGAGGTTTTTGATGAATCTTATTTCATCATTATTCATATTTCTTGTGTAATAACCATTTTCTTTAGCAATTAAAGCAATGATAAAAAAAGAATCTCGCATAAAAGAAAAAAAGAATCCACCACTCTGATATATCATCACTTGTGTCGGTAGCATCTTAAATTCTTTTTTGAATAGCTCGCAAACTTCAATGAAATTTCGATTTGACATTAGATATTGAATGAAACAAAGCAATGTTGATAGTAAGGCAATAGCTACGAGTGTAGCCATTACCATTTCATTTGTATCGCTGAAAAGTTTATTTCCCATATACTTCATATACCTTATTGCCCATTGCTTCACCGCCAGCACTACCAAGCTCAGAACCAACATAGCCAGCAGTGCCACCAACAATAACAAGGCATGCTAATCCACCTATACCAGCAGTTCCAACACCAATCGCGACACATGCAGGGGCTGCTAAATAACCTGCACCAATACCAAGTCCTGTACCTCCAACAAAACTTCCTATTTCAGTGTATTTCTTTTTAGAACATTCGTCTTCACGACCAACAGAACAAGCCTCATTTATTTCATTGACTGAATGTAAGGCACTAAAGCCGATCCCTACATAACCAACATATCGCATAGCTGCTACATATTTTGCCGCTCGTTCTATATGCGTAGCATAACCTTCAATATCACTTATTCCTGTCTCATTCCATTTATGAGTAATTGAACTTGTTGACAAGCCAAGAGCATTTTTTATTTTAGTGTATTCACCAAATTTCATAGCTTTGTTTAGGAAACCTACTTTTAATACCCTTTCAAGCTCTTTGAATAGTTGAGCACGTCTTACATAGAATTGCTCTCCAATTAAAGCACCTCTTGTCATGTAAGTATTTTTATACGTTTCTTGAATTTCTTTGAGGATTCGTTCTATGTTCTCAAAATACTTACCGACTGGATCAGCAGCAAGGCCAATCCCTTTATCAGCAATGTTGCTAAAGTTAGCGATTGTTGCATAGTGATTGTGTAAGAAATTGGCTTCTTTATGTGTAAGCGGTTCTAATGCTGTATCAATACGTTGTTTTGCATCCTTCATATGTGCTATCTGTTCATCATCCTGCTTTTCAGGATCAACAAGAAGCATAATAGAACCTGCTTTATATTCCTTACCTTCCCCATTCAGTGAACGGTAAAGTTCCTTTGCTCCTGCTGGTGAACTACCTTCGAATAAGTACCGCTCATAAGCACCAGTTTCAGCACCGTAAGGAAGTACACAGAAGCCAGCATCTACTGGCTCACGTTTGGTTTCTTCCTTATATGGTTTTTTAGCTGTCTGAGCATGCTGTACTGGTTCATCCGCTTTTGTCGAAGTAGCCACTAAGGGAGCAGGAGCAACTATAGGAGTAGCCTTTACTGTACTATTTGTCTCAACTCCGTAGGAGGCGTATGGAAAAGATGAAATGAATCTTGCCCTACATGGACATGTACTGCGACTGTGTAATGTTCCCGCTGCTGCTACACCGTGAATCCAGTAATTAGGTATACCACCTGCGATATGGTATATCTTGCCATCTTTGCCACACGATACAGAATCGCCATTTCTCGCGGTAGCAATCCCTCCAAAGCTGTGATCTGGGGAGCCTGAAAGGATACTACCGCCACATGTTGTTTTGTCGCCTTTTCGCAGAAAATGACCAGTAGCCATAGAATCATCCTTAATGAAGTTTGTTAGCAGGTTTGGAACCATTCACTGCCAAAGAAGATACGATCCACATTTGCTTTTCGATGGAATAGGTGGATACACAGTATTGCGTTGCCGGGCTGATCATCGGTGTTGCGGTGACAAGTGCCGTTGATACAGCATTACGAGCGTGCTCTTTGATGAGATCGATAGGTTGAGAGTTCAGGATCTCCATTGATTCACAGTAACTGGCAAACTCTTCATGCCAGTAATCATTCATTCCCTCGAACAGGGATTTGTCGAATTTCAGGATTGCTTTGTTTGTAACGGGATCTAACCCTTCACCAATAGGGAATGACTCAGGGAATTGCAGAGTGCGGTATAGCTCTGTTTGCAAGATAAGGTTTCTGAAATCGTCAATTGAGAACCCAAACACAAGCATGATGCCTTAATGTGAATTATGAGCTTTTGTGTTGATCATCATTTCTGTAATGTTCAGATCAGAGAATGGGTAAACCTTCCATTCAGACGGGGTTTCTGCCTGATTCAGCACTTCAGCAGCAATTGCCGCATCAAGAATCGAAGTGTAAAGAGCCATCCCCTGAACATTGCCACCGCCAACCCACTGAGTCTCTAACCACTGAACCCCGTCATCATTTACCGTCATCCGGGCAACTGCGAAAAGTAAGGTTGGCTGATGTAATCGTTTGTACCCGGTACATAAAAATGGATCTTTTTGGTCATAACGTACTGTACTCAGGTTGTTTTTTAGACTTTAATTCTCACATGAATATTACGGTTTTGTACAGAGTTTGAGCTGTTAACCTCATGTTTTATCCACAAATACATAAAACGGAAAGTACTGAAAAATCATTTCATCGACATTAAAAGAGGCCGCTTTCGCGACCTTATGCCAGTACAAACACTCATTGAGAACGATCAAGTACCATGTACGCTGGCTGGCTGAATATAACAACGAGCGGCCTCATGAATCCGTGAACAACCTGACGCCAGAAGAGTACCGGCTGATGGCCGAAAACCCGGAAGTCTCAAAAAGTACGTGGAACTAAAACAGGTGTACTTACATAACAGCGGATAAAAACTCATCCTCTATTGGCTTATCTCTGACCCTTAAAAGCATTTCACGAATCAAAAGTGGGTTCGTCTTCCCCATTAGCTGAGATAGCCTTATATAACGGCTTCAGTGAGCTTTAAAGCACGGTACTGAGCCACATCTTTGTCCTGTGTCCTTAAGCTCACTCGAAGAAGCTTTCCATCTAATCGACACTGCCACATAAAAGAACGTTCTGAGGAAGCCGTTTTGTCTAAAAACTGCACATTTTGCTGTATAAAGATTGGATAAAGATCTGGTAAAGATTGCATGAAAACCCTCTATTAACTGAGAATGGTTCCCATAAAAGTCACTTCAACACTTTAGGGTACTTGAGCAGTCCAAATTATGCCCTCTGGCAGCCCCATACACCCTTACGCTATACTACCCGTTGAAATTGCTGGCCCAACCTCCACGGACTGGCAGTCAAAACGTATCAACCCTTAGATTTTCAACTACCCTTCCGAGGCTCTGGCTCTAAGCCGGATAAACTATGTTAAACAGTATTTTATTAATACTTCTTCTTATTTCCGTCAGTGCATTCTTCTCAATTTCGGAGATCTCACTGGCTGCTTCCCGCAAAATCAAACTCAAGCTGCTGGCTGATGATGGCAACCTTAACGCGCAACGCGTACTGAAAATGCAGGAAAGTCCTGGCATGTTCTTTACCGTGGTGCAGATTGGCCTGAACGCGGTGGCAATTCTCGGCGGTATCGTCGGCGACGCGGCGTTTTCCCCGGCCTTTAAAGTACTTCTGGAGCGTTTCTTCTCACCAGAAATGGCTGACCAACTGAGCTTTATCATCTCCTTTACGCTGGTCACCAGCTTGTTCATTCTGTTTGCAGACCTCACTCCGAAACGCATCGGTATGATTTCGCCTGAATCTGTTGCATTGCGAATCATCAACCCGATGCGCTTCTGTCTGTTTATCTTCCGCCCGCTGGTGTGGTTCTTTAACGGCCTGGCAAACGTCATTTTCCGCATTTTCAAACTGCCGATGGTGCGTAATGACGACATCACCTCTGATGATGTCTACGCCGTGTTTGAAGCCGGTGCGTTGGCTGGGGTGTTGCGTAAGCAAGAACATGAGCTGATTGAGAACGTATTTGAACTGGAATCACGTACTGTGCCGTCATCCATGACATCGCGCGAAAACGTTATCTGGTTTGATTTGCACGAAGACGAGCAGAGCCTGAAGAACAAAATTGCCGAGCACCCACACTCCAAGTTCCTGGTGTGTAATGGTGATATCGACCACATCGTTGGTTACGTGGATTCCAAAGAGCTGCTGAACCGCGTGCTGGGCAACCAGAGCATGGCACTCAACAGCGGTGTCCATCTGCGTAATACACTGATTGTGCCGGATACACTGACGCTCTCCGAAGCACTGGAAAGCTTCAAAACCGCCGGTGAAGACTTCGCGGTTATCATGAACGAGTATGCGTTGGTGGTGGGTATTATCACGCTGAATGATGTGATGACTACGCTGATGGGCGATCTGGTCGGCCAGGGCATGGAGGAGCAAATTGTTGCTCGCGATGAAAACTCCTGGCTTGTTGAGGGCGGTACGCCGATTGACGACGTGATGCGTGTGCTGGATATCGACGAGTTCCCGCAGTCTGGCAATTATGAAACCATCGGCGGCTTTATGATGTTTATGCTGCGAAAAATCCCGAAACGCACCGATTCGGTGAAGTTCTCCGGGTATAAGTTCGAAGTGGTGGATATCGATAACTACCGCATCGACCAGTTGCTGGTAACACGTATCGACAATAAGCCGACACCGTTGACGCCAAAACTGCCAGATTCAGAAGAACAATCGGCAGCGTAGTTCTCAAACGTCAGAAACACTAACGGCACCCTCAGGTGCCGTTTTTTTTACTTCGCTTTAATGCCCTAAATAATTCAAGTAACAGTAACGAGGCAAAGACCACTAATCTCCAGAAACATCATCCTTTATGTGAGTGGAGTAAGGGGCGAACCAACGCACCTGCGGCTTGAAATATGACGGGTATTTAAGCCATTTCCGCCTGCATACGAATTACCTGGCGGTTTACTTCAGACATAACGGATAAATGCTGCTTATCTTTCACTTTTGGGATAAGAATTTTGCCCTTATCAAATTCAAAAGCGCCAACGTCCTTGATGTACAACCGTCCACGGAACAGGATTTTCACGTACTTCGCCACCTGAAGCGGGTTGTACCGTTGGAAAATTTTCATTCTTCTTCTCTCCTGCAGTGTTAACACCCCTGCGGTTCCACATTTGGTCCGACAAAACGAGGCGAAAAATTTGGTGCCTGGAAACTATAGCCCATATACAAACTGGCACCTAGTTTGCACAATCTTATTTACGGTTTGATTACAATTTCTCAGAATAATCTTTGCAAATGTAAACAAAACTTAGTTTAAGCCTTCAAATTACAGGGATATGTGCGGTCACCCGCAAACTGGCATCGTTGTTGCGGGACAGATGGCTATTCAGCACATATGATTAAAACGTCATAATAAGTGGTCCGATCACCTGCATATAATAAGGAGTCATCATGTCCCTACGTACTACCCTTGCGCTTGCCTTGCTGTTGTTACCCCTTGCGGCATCGGCCCATACTTTTGAGAAAAATCACCGAGTCTCACCTATCGGTATTACGGATAAAGGTGAGCTGATGCTCGATAAAGATAAGTTTAGCTATAAAAGCTGGAATAGCGCGCAGTTACCTGGAAAAGTGCGAGTGCTGCAACTTATGGCCGGGCGCACCAGTGCAAAAGAGAAAAATGCCGGGATAATCGAAGCGATTAAAGCCTCTAAATTCCCACATGACCGCTACCAGACGACAACCATCGTCAATACCGATGATGCGATTATTGGCACAGGAATGTTTGTGCGTAGCAGTCTTGAGAGCAATAAAACCCAGTATCCATGGTCGCAAATTATCGTTGATAGCAACGGTGTTGCACAAAAATCATGGCAGCTGGAGAGTGGCAGCTCGGCGATTGTAGTGCTGGATAAAGAAGGTCGAGTGCAGTTTGCGAAAGATGGTGGTTTGACACAGGAAGAGGTGCAGCAGGTCATGCGCCTGCTGCAAGAGTTGCTCAATAAATAGAGACCCGAAAACCTGGATTCAGGAATGATTCGCGTGGGGTATAGTCGAGAGGCTTACCCTGCCAGTCATGCACGTGCGCACCAGCCGCTGACGCAACGGCGTGGCCTGCTGCGGTATCCCAGATATTGGTTGGCCCGAAACGCGGGTAAAGCTGTGCCTGCCCTTCTGCCACCAGACAGAATTTCAATGACGAGCCAATAGCGGTAGTCTGATGCTCCCCCATCTGCTGCAGGTACTCTTTGAGTTCCGGATCGTTGTTAGCATGAGAGCGGCTTATCACCACCAGCGGTGGACGGGCATCGTGCACGTGGATTTGGTTACGTACGCCGCACTCCTCTTTCCAGGCTTTACCTTCTGCCGCGCTGTACATCACGTTTAGCACTGGCGCATACACGACGCCCAGCACCGCTTTACCATTTTCGATAAGTGCGATATTAACGGTGAATTCCCCGTTACGTTTCAGGAACTCTTTGGTGCCATCCAGCGGATCGACCAGCCAGTAACGCCCCCAGCTTTGACGCGTCTCCCAGGACTGCGGGTCTTCTTCTGAAAGCACCGGAATGTCCGGCGTCAGTGTTTGCAGCCCTTGCAGGATAATGCCATGTGCGGCAAGGTCGGCCGCTGTGACCGGCGAGTCATCGGATTTTTGGGTCGCCTCTAGCGGCTTTTGCCCTTCATACACCTGCATGATGGCAGCTCCAGCCTCCCGAGCCAGTTGGCAAATTTTATCTAACATTCTCCACCTCATGTTGTGTCATGCAAATAACCTATTGTTTTACTTATATCTCATTGCGTCTTTATGCGCTATCTGTGAAGCGATTCCGGTTTAACGCTTCTCATTTCTGGCACACTTCACAAAAATGTAAGCAACAACGTTTATATACATAGCCTTTTGCAGCCTACCTCTAAAAAGGACCTTTTATCATGATCAAGTTTAGCGCAACGATGCTTGCCATGCTGGTTGCTACCAGCGCTCATGCGGCAACCGTTGACCTCCGTATCCTGGAAACCAGCGATCTCCACAGCAATATGATGGATTTCGATTACTACAAAGATACCTCTACGGAAAAATTTGGACTGGTGCGTACGGCAAGTTTGATCAACGCCGCGCGTGGTGAAACGTTAAACAGTGTACTGGTCGATAACGGTGACCTGATTCAGGGCAGCCCGCTCGGCGATTACATGGCGGCAAAAGGCCTGAAAAAAGGCGATATTCACCCGGTTTATAAAGCGCTCAATACGCTGGATTATGCGGTGGGAAACCTGGGCAATCACGAATTTAATTATGGCCTCGATTACCTACATATGGCGTTATCAGGCGCGAAATTCCCTTATGTGAATGCCAATATCATTGATGCTAAAACCAATAAACCGCTATTCACCCCTTATGTGATTAAAGAAACTGCCGTTAAAGATAAAGATGGCAAAGAGCAGACGCTGCGCATCGGCTATATCGGTTTTGTTCCTCCGCAAATTATGACGTGGGATAAAACCAATCTCGAAGGCAAAGTTACGGTGAAAGATATTACCGAAACTGCCCGTCATTACGTGCCTGAGATGCGTAAAAACGGGGCAGATTTAGTGGTCGTTATCGCCCACTCTGGCCTGTCCAGCGACCCGTATCATGCGATGGCTGAAAACTCAGTTTATTACCTCAGCGAAGTACCCGGCGTGGATGCGATTCTCTTTGGCCACGCCCACGCCGTGTTCCCGGGCAAAGACTTTGCCAATATCAAAGGTGTCGATCTTGAGAAAGGCACGCTGAACGGTATTCCAGCGGTGATGCCTGGTATGTGGGGCGACCACCTGGGCGTGGTTGATTTAGTGTTGAACAACGATAGCGGCGCATGGAAAGTGACCAGCAGCAAAGCGGAAGCGCGCCCAATTTATGACAGCGTGGCGAAGAAAGCACTGGTGCCAGAAGATGCCAAACTGGTGGAAGTGATGAAGCACGATCACGATGCCACGCGCGAGTTCGTCAGTAAGCCAATCGGCAAATCATCAGACAACATGTATAGCTACCTCGCACTGGTTCAGGACGATCCGACGGTGCAGGTGGTGAATAACGCCCAGCTCGCCTACGTTGAGAAATACATTCAGGGCGACCCTGATCTGGCGAACTTGCCGGTACTTTCCGCTGCTGCGCCATTTAAAGTTGGCGGACGTAAGAATGACCCGGCCAGTTTTGTGGAAGTGGAAAAAGGCCAGTTAACGTTCCGTAACGCCGCAGATTTGTATCTTTACCCTAATACGCTGGTGGTGGTGAAAGCCACTGGCAAAGAGGTTAAAGAGTGGCTGGAATGTTCCGCCGGGCAGTTTAATCAGATTGATGTGAACAGCACTAAACCGCAGTCGCTGATTAACTGGGACGGTTTCCGCACCTATAACTTTGATGTTATCGACGGCGTGGATTACCAGATTGATGTGTCACAACCTGCACGTTACGACGGCGAATGCCAGATAGTGAACCCGAATGCCGAGCGCATCAAAGGACTGACGTTTAAAGGCAAGCCAATCGACCCTAACGCGACTTTCCTGGTAGCGACCAATAACTATCGCGCTTACGGCGGCAAGTTTGCGGGTACAGGCGATAACCATATTGCTTTCGCGTCTCCAGATGAAAACCGCTCGGTTCTGGCGAACTGGATTACGGCAAGCAAAGAGATCCACCCGGCTGCTGATAACAACTGGCGTCTCGCGCCAATCCACAGTAATCAGAAATTAGATATTCGCTTTGAAACCTCACCTGGTGAAAAAGCGGCGGCATTTATCAAAGAGAAAGGCCAATATCCGATGAAAAAAGTCGGCAGCGACGAAATCGGTTTTGCGATTTATCAGCTTGATTTGAGCAAGTAATTTCTCAGGCGTCCCGTTTTCGGGACGCCATAACCCTTGGCAAATTCTCTTCTATCCAGTCGGCTAACGCAGCAACTTTCACGGCCACTTCTTCGCCCAGCGGCGTCAGGCTGTATTCCACATGCGGCGGCACAACCGGGTAGGATATTCGATTCACAAAGCCATCTGCTTCCAGCCATTGCAGCGTTTGGGCGAGCATTTTTTCACTCACCCCACCCATCTTACGGCGCAGGTCGCTGAAACGATGAGTCCCACTCTGCAAGGCCACCAGAATTAACACGCCCCAGCGGCTGGTGACGTGTTTTAACACATCGCGCGACGGGCACTGCTCGGCGAATAAATTACCATCACGCATTTGCTCAGTTAACGACAGTGGACGGGTTTCAACTACACTCATTTCATACTTACCTTTTTGTGCGTACTTACTAAAAGTTAGTGATAGTGATATTTTGACACAACTTAACCAGAAATCCACAGGAGATTTACCATGATCGCGATTACCGGAGCTTCCGGCCAACTAGGCCAACTCGTTGTTGAAGATTTACTGAATACCGTTGCAGCTAACCAATTGGTTGCCATCGTGCGTAACCCGGCAAAAATTCAATCATTTGCTGAGCGTGGTGTTCAGGTGCGTGCTGCCAGTTATGAAGATAAAGCGGCGCTAGTGCAGGCGCTGGCGGGCGTTGAAAAACTGCTGCTTATCTCTTCAAGTGAAGTCGGACAACGTGCGGTTCAACATCGCAACGTAATTGAAGCTGCTAAAGAAGCGGGTGTGGAGCTGATTGCTTACACCAGCCTGTTGCATGTTGATTCTTCCCCGCTGGGTCTGGCTGATGAACACATCGCTACTGAAAAAATGCTGAAAGAATCAGGCATTCCATTTGTGCTGCTACGCAACGGCTGGTATACCGAAAACTATCTCGCCAGCGTGCCACCAGCACTGCAACACGGCGTGTTTATTGGTAGCGCAGGCGAGGGAAAAATCGCTTCTGCAACGCGCGCTGATTATGCGGCAGCCGCCGCAAAAGTGATGACGCTGGAAAACCAGGCGGGCAAAGTTTACGAATTAGCGGGCGACCACGGCTGGACGCTGTCCGAACTGGCTGCTGAACTGACTAAACAGAGCGGTAAAACCGTGGTTTATCAAAATCTGCCAGAAGCTGATTTTAAAGCAGCATTGTTGGGTGCGGGTTTACCTGAAGGCCTGGCGGAGCTGTTGGCAAATTCTGATGTTGGCGCATCCAAAGGTGGCTTGTTTGATGACAGCCGTCAGTTGAGCGCGCTGATTGGTCGTCCAACCACTACGCTTGCAGAAAGCCTGCGTGCCGTGCTGTAAATGTTAACTTTCCGTTAAACATGGACGCCCCTATACTGATGGGGTGTCCAGATGGAGATTAACGTGCAAGGCGTACCTGACCAATTCAACGATGAAAAAGACAAAGCCCAATTTCGGCATCTGCCGCAATTGCCCGGTGTTGAGCTTTATCACGCTCATATTTCGCGTTACGCCTTTGAACCGCATACCCATGAAGCTTTTGGCATTGGCACGGTAACCTGGGGCGCTGAGCGTTTCCGTTATCGTGGTGTTCAGCATGTCGCAGCTACAGATTCGATAGTGTTGATGAACCCCGACGAGCTCCATACCGGCGAAGCAGCAACCGAAGATGGTTGGCAGTACCGCATGATTTATCTTGAACCGGAGATCCTCGAGTCAGTTACCGGCTCACGTAACTGGTCATTTAGTGATGTGGTCAAACACGATCCGCTGCGGGCAGGTCATATTTCACAATTGATTAATGGCTTGTGGAGCGAGAATGATGCTCTGGCACAGCAGGGCCTGTTACTGAATCTCATCGAAACTTTCCAACCATACGCTCGCCACGTACCATCCGGGCCGAAAGAGTCGGCACACCGCTTCGAACAAATTCGGGACTATCTGCACGATAACTATATGCAACCGGTGACGCTTGATGAGCTCGCGGCCGTAGTTTCGCTTAGCCCTTATCACTTTCAACGCACGTTCAAGGCGCACTTCCACGTCACTCCCCACCAGATGCTCATGGCAATTCGTCTTTGGCACGCTAAGCGATTACTGACGAATGGTATGCTGGCTGCTCAAGTTGCCGCAGCCAGCGGCTTAACCGATCAGGCACATCTGACGCGTGCTTTTTCCCAACGCTATGGCATCACGCCCGTGCGCTACCAGAAACAAGTCGCTCTGGCGTTTAAAGAGTAAAACCGCAAGCTGGTACAATATTTCCCCTCACGCCATGCCTACACTCAATCCAAAGCAATAAACGGAAGATGAAGATGTTAACTGGTGTGTTGTACGCCCTGCTCGCGGGGCTGATGTGGGGGCTGATTTTTGTCGGCCCGCTAATTGTCCCTGATTACCCTGCTGCAATGCAGTCGACCGGACGCTATCTTGCTTTGGGACTGATTGCGCTCCCGCTGGCATGGTTTGGGCGCCAGCGTCTGCGCCAGTTGTGCCGTGCGGACTGGTTTACCGCACTCAAGCTTTCCACCGTCGGCAATCTCATTTATTACGTCTGCCTGGCCAGCGCGATTCAGCGCACAGGGGCACCGATTTCGACCATGATTATCGGCACTCTTCCTGTTGTGATTCCGGTCTTCGCCAACCTGCTTTACAGCAAACGCGACGGTAAACTCCCGTGGCGCAGGCTGGCCCCTGCGCTAGTGATTATTGCCCTGGGCCTGGTGATGGTGAATACCGCTGAATTACGCACCGGGCAGCTCGATTTCAGCTGGTGGCGATATATCAGCGGCATCGGGCTGGCGTTTATCTCGGTTGCCTGTTGGGCTTGGTATGCGCTGCGTAATGCCAGATGGCTACGTGAAAACCCCGATAAGAATCCGCTGATGTGGGCCACGGCACAAGGGCTTGCGATCCTGCCATTTTCACTGCTGGGTTATATTGCCGTTTGCCTGTGGATGTCACGCACCAACAGTGACTTTACCCTGCCCTTTGGCCCGCGCCCGGAAGTGTTTTTAGCGTTGATGCTCGCCATTGCTCTGTTCTGTTCATGGCTCGGTGCTTTGTGCTGGAACATTGCCAGCCAGCGTTTACCGACTGTTATTGTCGGCCCGCTGATTGTCTTTGAAACGCTGGCAGGACTGGCTTACACCTTTATGCTGCGCCATAGCTGGCCGCCATTGCTGACATTACTGGGCATTGTTTGTCTTGTCATCGGCGTGGTGATGGCCGTTCTGACCAAACCGCAGAAAAGTACGCTAGCTGAGGTGGTTGTTGTGACGGACAAATAGCGCCTTACCTCGAAATAGTCATAGCGCCAACTTAAAGATGCATTTAATATGCATCTTATATTATCGACAACGAGGTATTTGCTCATGGCTTTTCGCGACCAACCTTTAGGTGAACTGGCTTTAACTATTCCACGCGCATCTGCGCTGTTCCGTAAATTGGATCTCGATTACTGCTGCGGCGGGAAGCAGACGCTTGTACGTGCCGCAACGCGTAAAGAGTTGGATTTGGACGCGATTGAAGCTGAGCTCGCAAAGCTTGCTGAAGAGCCAATCGAGAAAGAGTGGCGTACCGTGCCGCTGGCCGAAATTATCGACCACATCATCGTGCGTTATCACGACCGCCACCGCGAACAGCTGCCAGAACTGATCCTTCAGGCAACGAAAGTTGAGCGCGTACATGCGGATAAACCAAATGTGCCAAAAGGTTTAGCGAAATATCTGACTATGCTGCATCAAGAGCTGGGCAGCCACATGATGAAAGAAGAGCAAATCCTGTTCCCAATGATTAAGCAGGGTATGGGTTCTCAGGCAAATGGTCCTATCAGTGTGATGGAAAGTGAGCATGACGATGCGGGCGAACTGGTCGATGTGATCAAACACACCACCAATAACGTTACGCCACCGCCGGAAGCTTGTACCACCTGGAAAGCGATGTATAACGGGATTAATGAGCTGATTGACGATCTGATGGAACACATCAGTCTTGAGAATAATGTGTTGTTCCCACGCGCTTTGGCTGGCGAATAACCGTAATTAAGCGCCTCCTCCATGGAGGAGGCGCTTAAAATTACTTACGCATTTCCGCGATGCGTTTCTTGCCGATAAACATCCAGCACACACCCAACAATACAAACCACAACGGCGTCACGATCAGCGCCTGGCGGGTATCTTGTTCCAGCGTTAGCAGCACAATCACAAACACGAAGAACGCCATACACACCCAGCACATCAGCTTACCAAGCGGCATTTTGTAGATAGATTTCTCATGCAAATGTGGGCGCTGTTTGCGATACACCAGGTACGAGCACAAAATAATCGTCCAGACGAACATAAACAGAATCGCCGACACGGTAGTTATCATGGTGAATGCTGCGATCACGTTAGGGTTCACGTAGAGCATCACCACGCCACCCAGCAGGCAGATACAGGAGAAGGTCAAACCCTTCGCCGGAACAGCTCGCTTAGAGAGTTTGGCGAATGCTTTTGGCGCCATACCATCTTGTGCCAGTCCAAATAGCATACGGCTGGTTGAGAACACTCCGCTATTGGCAGAAGAAGCCGCAGAAGTCAGCACCACAAAGTTGATGATACTCGCAGCCGCGGGCAGGCCCACCAGCACGAACAATTCAACGAACGGGCTTTTATCTGCCACCACGGAACGCCATGGCGTTACGGACATAATGACGATCAATGCGAACACATAGAACATGATGATGCGGATCGGAATCGAGTTGATGGCGCGTGGCAGAGATTTTTCCGGGTCTTTAGTTTCTGCAGCCGTCGTTCCCACCAGCTCAATACCCACAAACGCAAATACCGCTATCTGGAAGCCTGCGAAGAAACCGCTGATGCCTTTCGGGAACCACCCACCGTCATTCCACAAGTTGTTGATGGAAGCCTCTACACCAGACGGGGAATGGAAGTTGGTCAAAATCATCACCAGGCCGATAACGATCAGCGCAACGATGGCGACAATTTTAATCATCGCAAACCAGAATTCCATTTCACCGAACATTTTCACGGTGGCGAGATTAAGACTCAGCAGCAAGATGATCACGGCAAGCGACGCCACCCAGTCGGATAAACCGGGGAACCAGAACTGCGCGTAGGCAGTTATCGCGACAACATCTGCCATGCCGGTTACTACCCAGCAGAACCAATAAGTCCAGCCGGTAAAATACCCCGCCCATGGACCCAGTAAGTCTGCCGCAAAGTCGCTAAAAGATTTGTATTCGAGATTAGAAAGCAGCAGTTCGCCCATCGCACGCATCACGAAAAACAGCATAAAGCCGATAATCATATATACGAAGATGATGGATGGACCCGCGAGGCTAATCGTCTTACCGGAGCCCATAAACAGGCCAGTTCCGATGGCGCCACCGATGGCAATAAGCTGAATATGGCGGTTGGTTAAATTACGCCGCAGAGATTGTTCTGACGGCTCTTCAGCAACGTCAGAAACCTTTATCTGATCTACCATGTTGTATTTTTCCTGTACCTGTCTGTTGTGTTCAGGCTCTACCGGCCTTTATAAAAATTAAAATAGTGAGGATGTGATGTTGTTGTTCCGGGGAACTCAAAGATAGTAGGGAAGAATTGGCAGGTTGAATACTAAGAAAGAAATTATTTGTTAATTTAATGTTTGTTTTGAGTGCAAAATCACGACCATAAAGTGAGCAGCCTCACAGAAACACTCAGGAAGGTAGTATTTACCAGATAAAATCACGCTAATTTTGTTAACTACCAAATAAAAACCCCGCCGGAGCGGGGCCTTGAACGCTTACAGAATTTCCAGCAGTTCAACTTCAAAAACCAGAGTGCTGTACGGAGGAATTGACGCACCAGCGCCACGCTCACCGTAAGCCAGGTTATGAGGAATAGTCAGTTCCCACTTTGAGCCAACTGGCATCAGCGTCAGAGCTTCAATCCAGCCTGCGATAACGCCGCTTACCGGGAATTCAGCTGGTTCGCCACGCTGTACGGAGCTGTCGAACACGGTGCCATCAACCAGTTTACCGGTGTAATGTACACGAACGTGATCTTTACGCGCTGGGATTGGGCCAGTGCCTTGAGTCAGAACGCGGAATTGCAGGCCAGATTCGGTGCTGCTCACGCCGTCTTTCTTAAGGTTTTCTTCGAGGAATTTCACGCCTTCAACAGCCAGTTCTTTCTGGCGTTCCTGGCGAACGGCGTCGGCACGCTCGTGAACTTCACGCAGTGCGCGATGAACCACATCAACCGGAACTGCCGGGGCATTCCCTTCCAGCGCATCACGCAGACCAGCTACCAGTGCTTCTGGCAGCAGGCCTTGCAGACCAGATTCACTCAGTTGTTGACCTACTTGTAAACCAATACCGTAACTTGCTTGCGCTTCGACGCTGTCAAAAGAAGGGGTCGTCATGGGATTTCCTTTAATGGTATTTAAAAGCAAGCCCGCAGCATAGCAGCGTCAACCTGACGGGTAAAATGCAAAAGCGGCAAAGGTGACAAATGCAGGCGAAACAGGAACAATGCTTTAAGTGAGCGTGAAATTGCGGTTGAGAATCACGTAACACAGGATTATTCAGCGCATCAAACAGTTAGCGTTCTATAATGGAGTGGGTAAATGTACAGAGCACGTTGTGTGGAAATGAGGAGTATTGCCGATGCGATTCGCTGTTAAACCCTGGCTTGCGCGGATTTGGCATGCACCCGATAATTTCCGGTTGATGGATCCACTTCCGGTGATGCACCGCCGTGGCATTATTATTGCGGCAATCGTGATTGTCCTCGGTTTCCTGTGGCCGACACCTGATGACCCTATTGAGCCAGTTACGCGCGATGCGCAGCTTTCCATTGAGTCGCAATCCCCAATTCGTGCCCACTTAGTCAACCCGCCAGAAAACTCTGCCCCCGTCGAACCGTCACGTGTGGAAGAACAACCACAGGCAGAAACGCAAGCTCCTGTGCCGCATGAGAATAACGATATTGACCAGCAATGGCGTTCGTACCGCGTCGAGTCAGGGCAAACCATGGCGCAGTTGTTCCGCGATCATAATTTACCGCCCGCTGATGTTTATTCGATGGCGCAGGTAGAAGGCAGCAACAAACCGCTGAGTACTTTGCAAACCGGGCAAATGGTGCAGATTCGCCAGAATGCGAATGGTGTGGTGACGGGACTGACAATTGATATTGGTAACGATCAGCAGGTGCTATTTACAAGACAGCCTGATGGTAGTTTTGTGCGTGCTCGTTAGCACTTAATTCTCTTTACTCTAAATAATTCTAGTTGCAGGTAGGCAGTGAAAGAATGCAACCAACTCCTCTGCTGCTTGAAGTATGACGAGTAAATGCAAAACGCCGGCACTAGGCCGGCGTCTTAACGTAACTACATCAGCGTAAATTACGCTTCAGCAACAACGTTTACAGTCAGTTTAGCGAATACATCGCTGTGAACCTGGAAGTCCACTTCGTGCTCACCAGTGGTACGCAGAACGCCGTTCGGTAAACGAACTTCGCTCTTAGCCACTTCAACGCCAGCTGCAGTTACAGCGTCAGCGATGTCGCGGGTACCAATGGAACCGAACAGTTTACCTTCGTCGCCAGCTTTAGACGCGATAGTAACAGTTTCGAGTGCGTTGATCTTCGCAGCGCGAGCTTCAGCAGCAGCCAGAACGTCAGCTAATTTAGCTTCCAGTTCTGCACGGCGTGCTTCGAAGAATTCAACGTTTTTCTTGGTAGCAGGAACAGCTTTACCCTGTGGTACCAGGAAGTTACGAGCATAACCCGCTTTAACGTTAACCTGATCACCCAGGCTACCCAGGTTTGCTACTTTATCAAGCAGAATAACTTGCATTACCTTATCCTCTCAAAGTCATTAATGGACAGTGGCCGATTACTGATGACGATCAGTATATGGCAACAAAGAAAGGTAACGAGCGCGCTTGATGCAGCGAGCCAACTGACGCTGGTATTTTGCACGAGTACCGGTAATACGGCTCGGGACAATTTTACCACTTTCAGTGATGTAGTTTTTCAGTGTAGCGATATCTTTATAATCAATCTCTACAACGCCTTCCGCTGTGAAACGGCAGAACTTGCGACGACGGAAATAACGTGCCATTAGGCTAGTCTCCAGAATCTATCAAATCAATCTGCTCGGCATGCAATACCACTTTATTCAGACCATTTTTTGCCTGATGGCAACTAATGAAACCTTGAACTGTGAGTACCGTGCCGACCGTTATACTTTGAGTAATGGCTGAGTGTGCGTGCCCGCTAATAATAACTGGCATACGGCACCATGCCTGCCGATCTAAACCGGCTTCCTTTTGCACAGAACGGTGCTCAAGCACGAACTGGCAATGAGGAATTCCTGACGGGCTGACCTTGCGAAGAGGCGTCTTGCACACTGTGCCAGACAACACCAGGCGGTTGGCC
This sequence comes from Buttiauxella noackiae, assembly GCF_000737905.1. Taxonomy (NCBI): domain Bacteria; kingdom Pseudomonadati; phylum Pseudomonadota; class Gammaproteobacteria; order Enterobacterales; family Enterobacteriaceae; genus Buttiauxella; species Buttiauxella noackiae. Next base: position 90,131 of record NZ_JPRU01000005.1, on the reverse strand, counting down.
GTCATTGGAAATTACTCTTCAGAATCCCCAGCATCTGCATCATCAGCAGTTTCGCTAGCGAAGTCATCGCGACGATCACGACGTTCGTCTTTAGCTTTAACCATTGGTGAAGCTTCGGTTACAGCGTGTTTAGTACGCATAACCATGCTACGGATAACGGCGTCGTTGAAGCGGAAGTTAGTTTCCAGCTCATCGATCACTTCCTGCGGAGCTTCAACGTTCATCAGAACGTAGTGCGCTTTGTGCAGTTTGTTGATCGGGTAAGCCAGTTGACGGCGGCCCCAGTCTTCCAGACGGTGGATCGTACCTTCTGCTGCAGTGATTGCAGTAGTGTAACGTTCGATCATACCCGGAACCTGTTCGCTCTGGTCAGGATGGACCATAAAAACGATTTCGTAATGACGCATCGAATTGCTCCTTACGGATTATTCAGCCTCCTGTCAGGGTCAGCCGCGGCCCATGGAAGCAAGGAACGTGTTTATAAAGGCGGCTGAAAAATTGACGCGTAATCATACAAGCGGAGCCCAGCAAACTCAAGGTTATATAGAAATTAATTCTTTTGCATGAAGGCTAATTTTCTAACAAGCGCTAACTCAGTGAAATCTATGACTTTGGCCTGGATCACTTAAAATTTTTGACCAACACCATCAGAAATGGTCGCTTTTTATCCAACTTTAAGGGTTTACACTTATTGTCATAGGCCGCCACTATTTATTAACAGGAGCGACGACCGCAGCTGACACATTAAGTTGTAGTGGAGCGGATTATGAAAATTACAGTTTTTGCCTTTCTGGCGGCGCTTTTGCTTAGTTCAAATGCAGCTGCAGCGATCAAGATTGATGGTCGCCAGGCACAAAATATGGATGATGTGATGAGCCTTGGGGTTATTTATATCAACCACAACTTCGCGACAGAACAGGAAGCTGAAGTTGCTATCCATGAGGATGCAGATCAGCACAATGCAAAGTATTACCACACAATTTTGATGAGAGAGCCCGGTAGTAACGGCAATATGCGTGTAAGTGCTGACATCTACCGGTAGCAGAATGCAATGAGGTAATGAAGTAAAGGCGTTAACACCAGGAATACCACAACGACATAGAAAGCCAACGTTTGACTTGCCCCCGCTTGCGGGGGCTTTTTTATACATCTAATTACAGGTGTTCGCTAAAAAATCGGCTGGTCGCCTCAAGCGCCGTTGGGGTAATACGGTGTTTTACGCCCGCTTCGCGCAAGCAGATCATCTGTTTATCCAGTCCCTTCTCGATAAGGGCTTGTTGCAAACGCCAAGTTTCTGCTGCCGGAACCACATCATCTTCCTCGCCATGCCATAGCAAAAGTGGCCGATTGCCGATGTTTTCCAACTGATGGTTAATGTCATAACCAGCAAGCGCATTTAGCGATTCAATTTCCTCAGTCCTTGGTGGGAATAACGAATGTCCAAGCGACATAAAATATCCTGACCCCATCAAAGACGCCACACAGCATACTTGCGGATAGCGCGCCATAATACCAAGAGCCGTCATGCCTCCCATTGAAGCACCGCCCACAGCAACTCGTCGCTCATCTACGGGATAGCGTTCAAATAAAGCCTGATAAAGCGGCGAAAACTCATCAATATTGTGTTTAAGAATCGACCAGAATTGATACAACCGCGCGGTGTCATCACCATTAAATCGCGCACCGTGTTGATCGGCATCGGGCATAATCACGCGCATTCCAGCCTGAGCAAGAGCGACCGCAAAGTAACTGTAAACTAATTTTGATGATGTAAAACCATGATAGAAAAATACCACCGGGAGTTTGCTTTCTTTTTTTCCGGCAGGTACAGCGTGGAGAACTTCAATGCCCGCAAGCTGTTCAGTATATAATTCAATCATGATATTAGCCCTGTGTCGGTGTGATATATCCTTTGTATGTCAGCGTCCTATGGATGGCAAGTCATTGATGGGTTGTGATTATTCTTCACTATGAGATCTGCTTAGCGATTTTCATTCGAAAGTGATTAAAAAGCGCGGGGAAGCTAACAAAATGGGAACATTCCCTCTTCTCAGATAAAAACCGGGGCTACAATATGGCTATTAAGAGACGAGAAACGATCATGCGATTGCTATTAGCTGTGTTGCTTGCGACCACGCTCAGTGCCTGTAGCGTGCTACAAGGAACACCAGAACCAGCGCCGCCTGCAACCGGAGTCCCTCAGGAAATCCAGCGTTATCAAACGCAGGGTTTGACCAAAATAGGGACAGTGACAGCACTTGAGCACGGCTCTCCAATGGACGCAGAAAGAGCGTTAGAAGAGAAAGCTGTTGCAGCCAAAGCGGATTACTACGTCATTTTGTTAAACGATGAGACGGTAGTGCCAGGTCAGTGGTATGCCCAGGCCATTTTGTACCGCAAGTAATTTAGCGCTGTGTTTAATTTATGCATATTTACATAGCTTTGCGTCAACTGATCGTTTGTTATGCACAATGAACCTCAGCCAACGGACAGGTCTGGAGTTCATCCACGCGAAGGAATGCCCTGCTGATTTAGGGTAAGTATTAAAGGAGTAAATTATGAAACGATCGCTTGCCTTAACCTCATTGCTGCTGTCTGTAGGGCTAATCACCACGTCGGCACAATCGGCAGAAGATGTTGCCGCAGATTGTGTGACAGGCTTGAATGAAATCGGCATGATTTCAGTAAATGGTATTGCCGGTAGCGTGCAAGATGTGGAAAAAGTCATCGCTCTGAAGGCTGACGAACATGGAGCATCATACTATCGCATCGTTAAAATGCAGGAAAACCAGCTTGCTGAAGGCTGGCGTGTACAAGCCATTATTTATGCATAAATTAGCCAGCGGCCATTAATACCCCCCCTTATGGCGCTGGCTTTTTGTTCTATCCTGCGCGCCCTGTCGCTCTGAGCAGGACATCAATAAGTACCTGATTCGGTAAAACACTTTCCCCCCGCGAGTCCAGCATCATACGGCACCAGGCTTCACCTGAAGGTGGAGAGAGATGCTGTAAAACCTGGGTACCTGTCGCCAGAAGAGCCAGCATTCGAGCAACTTCCCTGCCCCATTCCTCTTGTGGCTTATGAAGTCGCTGTTGCAACTGCCGCCAGCTACGATCGAAATGCCGGTTTTGCCCTTTAACTTCGTCAAACTCCGCATGCAACATCTCCATCACACCGGGGTGTTTGGCCAGAACACGTAACACATCAAGGCTCATGATATTGCCCGATCCTTCCCAGATACTATTCACCGGCATTTCACGGTAAATACGTGGCAACTCGCTCTCTTCACAATAACCAGTTCCCCCAAGCACTTCCATCGCCTCCGCAACAAATGGGATTCCTGCTTTGCAGATGCTGAACTTGGCTGCAGGCGTAAACAGACGGCTATAAGCCAACTCATGCGAATTACCGGGTGATTCCCAGGCGCGGGCCAGACGAAAAAGAAACGCCGTTTGCCCTTCAAGTTGCAAAGCCATACGCCCAAGAACCTGGCGCATAATCGGGAGGTCGATCAGTGTTTTGCCGAATGCCTGACGTTGGTGTGCGTGATATAACGCGACAGAGAGCGCACGGCGCATCAGGCCATGACTGCCAAGCGCGCAATCAAAACGGGTATAGCCACCCATTTTCAAAATCGAACGAACGCCTTCCCCCTCTTCACCGATAAGCCACGCCGTAGCATCGCAAAACTCAACCTCACTGCTCGCATTTGAACGATTCCCGAGCTTGTCTTTCAATCGTTCAAAACGAACCTGGTTACGCTGCCCATCGGGTAAGAACCGCGGCAAGAAGAAACAAGAAAGACCGCCTTTCGCCTGCGCCAGAATCAAATGTGCGTCGCTTTGTGGAACGGAGAAAAACCATTTGTGGCCGACTATACGATACATTTCACCCGGGCCACGTTTGTCGATGGCCTCAGCCCGTGTGGTGTTGCTGAGCACATCCGAACCGCCTTGTTTCTCGGTCATCCCCATGCCAATCAACAGGCCACGTTTTTGAGCGCCAGGTGAGAGGTGCGCATCATAACGATCGCTGAGTAGCGGCTTCAGCCACGGCTGAAACTCTTTGGGTAGATACTTAAGCAAGAGAGGAATGGCACCAAATGTCATAGTGATGGGGCATAACGTGCCCGCTTCCACCTGCGCGTGCTGAACAAAGCGCGCGGCTCTTGCCACAAATGAGCCCTGCCTCGCATCTTCCTGCCACGGCAAATTATGAACCCGATTGGCACACAACCCCTGCATCAGTAAATGCCAGGCAGGGTAAAAACGCACATCATCGAGTCGCTCACCACTGGAATCATAGCGAAGTAATTCAGGTGGATTGGCATTCGCCAGGCGGCCGAGCTCCAGCGATTCAGCCGAACCCAGTTGTTGGCCGATACTTGCCAGAAGTTCCGCATCCCAGCCAGCCCCTTCACGAGCTACAGCCTCGGTTAACGAGATATCAGAAAGAAAAAGGTTACTGTTGTTGAGGGGTATTGGTTGGTTGAAAACGGTATGAGTTTGCCAGCGCATCGTGTTCCCTCCTGTAATGGCAATGCCATTAGTATGGACGGTGACAGCGCTTATGCATGGAGAGGGATCACAAAGCGGGGTGCGAAAGCACCCCACAAGGATTTAACTGCGTTGACGCACAGCTTCGAACAGACAAATACCGGTAGCAACGGAGACGTTGAGGGAAGAAACGGTTCCAGCCATTGGGATGCTAATTAGCTCATCGCAATGCTCACGTGTCAGTCGACGCATACCTTCACCTTCAGCGCCCATCACCAGCGCCATCGGGCCAGTCATTTTGCTCTGGAACAAAGTGTGGTCTGCTTCACCTGCAGTACCGACGATCCAAACGTTCGATTCCTGCAATAAACGCATAGTTCGAGCCAGGTTGGTCACACTGATAAGCGGAACATGCTCAGCGGCACCACAGGCCACTTTCTTGGCAGTCGCATTCAGTTGTGCAGACCTGTCTTTCGGTACGATAACCGCATGCACACCGGCAGCATCTGCGCTACGCAGGCAGGCACCGAGGTTGTGAGGGTCGGTAACGCCATCCAGAATCAGCAAGAATGGCTGTTCCAGGCTTGCAAGCAAGTCCGGAAGATCATTTTCCTGATACTGACGACCCGGCTTCACGCGAGCAATAATGCCCTGGTGCACGGCGCCTTCAGATTTTTCATCCAGCCATTGGCGGTTTGCCATTTGAACCGGCACACCCTGGGCTTCCAGCGCATGAATTAAAGGCATCAGACGTTTGTCTTCACGGCCTTTAAGAATAAAGACTTCCCGAAAACGCTGAGGGGCGTTATCAAGTAGCGCCTGGACGGCGTGAATGCCGTAAATCATTTCACTCATTACTGTTACTCATTTCAGGTGCTGATGCACCAGTGTTAATTTGCTCGTAAATGTCAGATGTCGCTTACGCTAATCCGACTTACGAAAAGCAGTTTCAGGGGGGATGACAAAGTACCATCCCCCCTTCAAGGCTAGCTCGGTTGCTTTTTCGCTGCCCGTTTAGCTTTCGTGGCTGCCGCTATTTTACGAGTTTTGTCCGATGGCGTTTTGGGTTTCTTCGCCTTCGGTTCAGCGTTTTTCTCGATTTTTTTGTCGGCTTTGGCTTTCTTCGGTTTAGCTGGCCCTTTCTCTTTACGGAAAGTGCTATCTGGCTCGAAGTTGGTGCGTTTACCGCTCTGGCGACGTTTTGGTCCGTTACCATTAGCGCCTTTTTTCGCTTTGTCTTTCTCAGTTTTACCCGCACCGCGAGGTGCGCGAGTACTTGAGAGCAGAGCAAAATCAATCTTGCGCTCATCCATGTGGACGGCTTCAACGCGCACTTCTACACGGTCGCCCAGGCGATAAGTCTGACCACCAGATTCACCAATCAGGCGTTGCCCAACCTGGTCAAAGCGGTAGTAGTCGTTATCAAGCGTTGAAACGTGCACCAGACCGTCGATAAACAGATCGGTCAGGCGTACAAAGAAGCCAAAACCGGTGACGCTTGCAATAATGCCTGTAAAGGTATTACCGACCTGATCCTGCATAAAGTCGCATTTCAGCCAGTCGGCAACGTCGCGTGTTGCTTCATCGGCACGGCGTTCAGCCATAGAACAGTGCTGACCAAGTTGCAGCATCTCTTCCATGTCGTAGTGCCAGCCGCCAGACTCGGTGCTGTTGCCCTTATGGCCCTGCTCTTTCGCCAGCAGATACTTAATTGCACGGTGTAACAGCAAGTCAGGGTAACGGCGAATAGGCGAAGTAAAGTGCGCATAAGATTGCAGCGCAAGACCGAAGTGACCACGGTTTTCTGGGTCGTAAACCGCCTGTTTCATAGAACGCAGCAACATAGTTTGCAGCATTTCATGATCCGGACGATCGGCAATCGAGTTCAGCAGTTCTGCGTAATCACGCGGTTCAGGCTTCTGCCCGCCCGGCAATTCCAGACCCAACTCTGCCAGCACAGAACGGAACGCGGTGATCGCGTCGTTACTTGGGCGGTCATGATCGCGGAACAACGACGGCTCGTTATGCTTTTCAACAAAACGAGCGGCTGCAATATTCGCGAGGATCATGCACTCTTCGATTAGCTTGTGCGCATCGTTACGCACAGTTTGCTCAACACGCTCAATGCGGCGTTCCGCGTTGAAGATAAACTTCGCCTCTTCACTTTCGAACGAGATGCCACCACGCTCGGCGCGGGAAACATCCAGCACTTTATACAGATTGTGCAGCTCTTCGATGTGCTTAACCAGCGGTGCATACTGCTCACGCAGTTCCTGATCGCCCTGCAACATGTGCCACACTTTGGTGTAGGTCAGACGTGCATGGGAGCTCATTACCGCTTCGTAGAATTTAGAACCTGTCAGGCGACCCGTTGCCGAGATAGTCATTTCGCAGACCATACACAGACGGTCAACCTGTGGATTGAGCGAGCACAGGCCGTTGGACAGAACTTCCGGCAGCATCGGGATAACCTGCGACGGGAAGTAAACTGACGTGCCGCGGTTACGCGCTTCTTTATCCAGTGCGGTTGGCGGGCGAACGTAATAACTTACGTCAGCAATCGCAACCCACAAGCGCCAGCCCCCACCACGTTTTTTCTCACAGAATACGGCGTCATCAAAGTCACGCGCATCTTCGCCATCGATGGTCATGAGTGGCAGGTCACGCAAATCTACGCGGCCGACTTTGGCCTCTTCCGGCACTTGTTCCTTCAGGGAAGCAACCTGAGCTTCAACTTCTGGTGGCCAGATGTATGGGATTTCATGGGTGCGCAGCGCCATATCGACGGCCATGCCGGTGCCCATGTTGTCGCCAAGCAGCTCGACAATTTTACCCACAGCCTTGGTGCGGCGAGTTGGGCGCTGGGTCAGTTCAACGACCACCACAAAGCCCATACGCGCGCCCATCACACCTTCCGGCGGGATAAGGATATCGAAGCTTAGACGGCTGTCGTCTGGCACTACGAAACTGATACCAGCATCGGTAAAATAGCGACCCACAATTTGCCCGGTTCTTGGCTCCAGCACACGCACAATACGCGCTTCGCGACGGCCTTTACGGTCGGCACCCAGCGGCTGCGCCAGCACGATATCGCCATGCATACACATTTTCATCTGTTCAGATGAAAGGTAGAGATCGTCTTTACGACCTTCTACACGCAGGAAACCAAAGCCATCGCGGTGGCCAATGACTTTGCCTTTTAGCAAATCAAGACGTTCTGGAAGGGCGTAGCACTGGCGACGGGTAAAGACCAACTGTCCATCGCGTTCCATGGCTCGCAGACGGCGACGCAGCGCTTCAAGTTGTTCTTCACCAGTAATATTCAGTTCTTCAGCCAGTTCGTCACGATTGGCTGGTTTTTCACGTTTGGAGAGATGGGCGAGAATAAACTCCCGGCTTGGGATCGGGTTTTCGTATTTTTCGGCTTCTCGTTCCTGAAAAGGATCTTTTGACATTGCGGTTCCTCCGTTGTCATTTGCTGAGGAAATCGTGATTTATTCCACCAGCAATAATTTGTAGAGCGGTTGGTTTTGGTCCACCAAATCGGCCAGCGTGTGCTTATCCAGCTCTGTTAGAAAGCTTTGCACCGCCTGAGCCAGTGCCTGTTTGAGGCGACATGCGGGGGTAATATGACAAAACTCACTGCTACAGTTCACCAAAGATAGCGGTTCCAGCTCGCGCACCACATCACCCACACGAATTGTTTGCGCAGGTTTGCCGAGGCGAATACCACCGTTTTTGCCGCGCACTGCTGTCACATAGCCCGCGCGACTGAGTTGATTGATGATTTTCACCATGTGGTTACGTGATACTCCGTACACTTCTGTTACCTCAGAAATGCTCGTCATTTTGCCTTCTGGCAAAGACGCCATATAAATCAAAGCACGTAAACCGTAATCAGTAAAACTCGTTAACTGCACATCAACCTCTTAGGTGGGAGGGGAAACGCTTTTCATAAGCGAATACTCAATACCCTAAATAATTCAAGTTATGGATAGGCGGCAAGGGAGCAAATCCCCATGAGCTTACTTCAGTAAGTGACTGGGGTTTGTGAGTGCAGCCAACACCTCCACAGCTTGAAGTATGACGGGTAGATATATTGATGATAAACCAGCCATATGGTTGCCAGCTAATTTATTTAACGGGGAAGGTAGATAAAACGGCAGGATAAAACAGTTGGGGTGCGCTAAGCACACCCCATCACATCATTATGCGTCGAACGGATCGCGCAGAATCATGGTTTCAGAACGGTCTGGACCGGTAGAGATAATGTCTACTGGTACTTCAGTCAGTTCTTCAATACGCTTGATGTAATCCAGCGCTGCTTGCGGCAAACCACTACGTTCTTTCACGCCGAAGGTCGTTTCGGACCAGCCTGGCATGGTTTCGTAGATTGGCTCGATACCTTCCCAATCGTCAGCAGCCATTGGAGTGGTAGTCACTTCACGGCCATCTGGCAGACGGTAGCCTACGCACAGTTTAACCTCTTTCAGGCCGTCCAGTACGTCCAGCTTGGTCAGGCAGAAACCTGACAGGGAGTTGATCTGCACTGCACGACGCACAGCAACGATATCCAACCAACCTGTACGACGACGACGACCAGTGGTCGCACCAAACTCGTTACCTTGTTTGCACAGGAACTCGCCGATATCATCAAACAATTCAGTTGGGAACGGACCTGCGCCAACACGAGTAGAGTACGCTTTGATAATACCGAGAACGTAATCAACATAACGTGGACCAATGCCGGAACCTGTTGCCACGCCACCCGCGGTGGTGTTGGAAGAGGTCACGTACGGATAGGTACCGTGATCGATGTCCAGCAGTGTGCCTTGAGCACCTTCGAACATGATGAAGTCGCCGCGCTTACGTGCCTGATCCAGCAGATCGGACACATCAACTACCATGCTGGTCAGAATGTCAGCAACCGCCATGACATCGTCCAGAACTTTCTGGTAGTCAACCGCTTCAACTTTATAGAAGTTAACCAGTTGGAAGTTATGGTATTCCAGAACTTCTTTCAGCTTAGTGGCAAAGGTGGCTTTGTCGAACAGGTCGCCAACGCGCAGGCCGCGACGGGCCACTTTGTCTTCATACGCAGGGCCGATACCACGACCGGTAGTACCGATAGCTTTAGCACCACGCGCCTTCTCACGAGCCACATCCAGCGCTACGTGATAATCAAGGATCAGCGGACATGCTTCAGATAACAGCAGGCGCTCACGTACCGGAATCCCACGGTCTTCCAGCTCTTTCATCTCTTTCATCAGTGCAGCAGGAGACAGCACAACGCCATTACCGATGATGCTGGTAACGTTATCACGCAGAATACCTGATGGAATAAGATGAAGAACGGTTTTTTCACCGTTGATTACGAGAGTATGGCCTGCGTTGTGACCGCCCTGGTAGCGCACAACATATTTAGCCCGTTCAGTCAGAAGATCTACGATCTTTCCTTTACCTTCGTCACCCCATTGGGTGCCCAGTACGACGACGTTGTTACCCATTTTTCAAAATCACCGTTTGCTTAAAAAAGGATTCTACCATCGGTTTCCTCGATGATCAGCCCTTTTAGTATACAAAATGGTAATCATCTACCTCAATGTGGCTTAGCCGCCGCTTCGACTCAACATGTAGTAGACAACAACACCTGCAACCACTAGTCCACCGCCAAAACGACGTAGCGTGTTGTCGGGTAATTGGATTAAAGCGGCAATCATACGACGCCACATACGCGGATAAAGCATCGGTCCGAGTCCTTCGAGCACTAATACCAGTGCTAATGCCATCCAGATTGTCGAATTCATAATTTCCTCTAACACCCATAAAAAAAGAGCCGGTCAGACCGGCTCTTGATAAAACGCTTGCGAATATTAACGTGAACTGTTCGCTGGTGTTTTCATATAGCGGAAGAAATCGCTATCCGGGCTTAACACCATAACGTCCTGACCAGAATTGAAGCTCGCCTCGTAAGCACGCAGGCTACGAATGAAGGCATAGAAATCTGGATCCTGGCTGAATGCATCAGCAAACAGTTTGGCAGCTTCTGCATCGCCTTCACCACGGCTGATTCGGCCCATACGCTCGGCTTCTGCCAGAGTACGAGTCACTTCGTAGTCGGCGGTAGCACGCAGCTTCTCAGCCTCTTCCTGACCTTGTGAACGGTGGCGACGAGCAACCGCTTCACGCTCTGCGCGCATACGGTTGTAGATAGCCTCAGAAACTTCAGCTGGCAGGTTGATTTGCTTGATACGCACATCGACCACTTCAATACCCAGCGCTGCCATACTGTTCGGGTTAACCACTGGCACTTTACCTTTGGTTTCCGCCGTTACACGCGCAGCTGCTGATGCAATCGCATCGTCAGCAGCAGGTGTAGACACTTCATCGTCTGTACCTGCAGAACCAGAGTTAAGCGCATCACGAACGTCCAGAGTCAGACGGCCACGAGAATCGGTCACAATGTCTTTCACATCAAGACGACCAATTTCAGAACGCAGACGGTCACTGAACTTACGCTTTAACAGCACTTCAGCTTGAGAAACGTCACCACCACCGGTTGCCAGGTAGTAGCGGCTGAAATCACTGATACGCCATTTGATATAGGAATCGACGATCAGATCTTTCTTCTCTTTGGTTACAAAGCGATCGGCCTGGTTATCCATAGTCTGAATACGTGCATCAAGGGTTTTAACCGACTCGATAAACGGTACTTTGAAATGCAGACCTGGCTCGTAGACCACCGGCTTGTTTTCATCATCACGCAACACTTTACCGAAACGTAACGTAATTCCGCGCTCACCTTCCTGTACCACGAAGACCGAGGTAAACAGCACTACCAGCACGATGATAATTAAAGCAATGACTGACTTACGCATCGTTATTCACTCCCTACGCGCTGGTTATCAGTGCGCTGTGCGTCGGCACGGCGCTGATCCATGATATCGCCCCGGCTTGACGAGGACGGTGTGCTGGCGCTGCCGCTGCTTGAGCTGGATGCAGGTGGCAGACGCAACAAGTTGTTCGCACCACTCGTATCGCTCTTCGCCGCAGGCTGTGAACCACCTTTAAGCATCTGATCCAGAGGAAGCACCATCAGGTTGCCACCTTTGTCGTTAACCAGAACTTTACGGGTATGGCTAAGCACTTTTTCCATGGTTTCGATATACAGACGCTCACGGGTAATTTCCGGCGCAGCCTTGTATTCCGGCAACAATCTGGCAAAACGAGCAACTTCACCCTGAGCTTCTAACACAGTCTGTGTTTTATAAGCGCGAGCTTCTTCGAGAATACGCTGCGCCTGACCGTTAGCACGCGGCTGAACTTCGTTGGTATACGCTTCTGCTTCACGGATGTATTGCTGTTCGTTCTCACGCGCAGAAATCGCATCATCAAATGCAGCCTTCACCTCTTCCGGCGGACGAGCAGCCTGGAAGTTGACGTCCAGCAAAGTGATACCCATGTTGTATGGACGAATGGTTTCTTCCAGCTCACGCTGGGTATCGTTACGAATAATGGTACGACCCTCGGTGAGGATCTTATCCATGGTGTATTTACCAATAACACCACGCAGTGCGCTGTCGGTTGCCTGACGCAGGCTATCGTCTGCGCTGGTTACGCTAAACAGATATCGACGCGGATCGGTAACGCGATACTGAACGTTCATTTCGACGCGAACAACGTTCTCGTCGGAAGTCAGCATCACACCAGAAGCCGCCAATTCACGTACTGCCTCAACGTTTACCGCTCTGACACTATCAATGAATGTCGGTTTCCAGTTCAGACCCGGCTCAACCAAATGGCTGAATTGACCAAAACGAGTCACAACACCACGTTCAGCTTCTTTAATGGTATAGAACCCAGTTGCTGCCCAAATCACGACAGCCACGGCGGCAACGATGCCAACCATGCGGCCACCAATATGAGGACGTGGAAGTTGCGAAGAACCACCACCAGAACCGGAACCGCCGCCTTTACCGCCGCCCAGACCACCCAGTTTCTTACTTAATTTTCGGAAGATATCATCCAGATCAGGTGGCCCCTGATCCCGCCCTCCTTTGTTACCCCCAGAGTCGCCGCCAGGTTTGCTGCTTCCCCACGGGTCGCGGTCCTGTCCGTTATTACCGGGCTGATTCCACGCCATGTTTATGCTCCATATTTGTTGTGCGGTGATATCCCCCGAAGGGGAAAAAGTCTTCAGGACATTCCCTTGACTTGCTAAACGATGTAGTCAGCGAGTGCCGGTTCTTGTTTACAGAGGCGACGCCAGTCAACAATAGGCATACGAATTTGTAAGCCAACACTGCCGTCTTCCTCCATCCACTCTTTTTCTATTGCCTGAAGCTGATAAAACCGGCTCCGCAGTCGGCCTGCCTGGGGGGGTAAGCACAACGTATGCTGTGCAATTTCACCAGATAAACGCTCTGCCAAAGCCTGGAAAAGCAGTGGAACGCCGTCTCCGGTCTGGGCAGAAAGCCAGACCCGAATCGGCATATTTTCATCATCTCTGTCGATACGTGGAACGAAATCATCCAACATATCTATCTTATTCATCACCAAGAGCGTTGGAATTTCATCAGCCTCAATCTCTTCGAGAACGGCATCTACCGCGGCAATGTTTTCCTCAATCCTGAGGTCGCTTGCATCAATGACATGTAATAACAGTGTCGCCTGACGAGTTTCCTGCAAGGTTGCCTTAAACGCCGCCACTAAATCGTGTGGCAGGTGACGAATAAAACCAACTGTATCTGCCAGTATGGTTTCACCAACATCCGCGACGTTAATACGACGTAATGTTGGATCAAGTGTGGCAAACAACTTATCTGCAGCATAAACACCAGCCGCAGTTATCTGATTAAACAGGGTAGATTTGCCGGCGTTGGTGTAGCCCACCAGAGATACGGTTGGGATATCAGCCTTGGCACGTGATCTTCGCCCTTGTTCACGCTGTTTTTCGACTCGTTCTAAGCGTCCAAGGATCTGCATAATCCGATTGCGTAGTAAACGGCGGTCAGTTTCAAGCTGAGTTTCCCCAGGGCCTCGTGAACCTATCCCCCCTCCCTGACGCTCAAGGTGGGTCCAGCCGCGCACAAGGCGAGTTGCCATGTGACGTAACTGAGCCAGTTCAACCTGCAACTTACCTTCATGGGTACGCGCACGTTGAGCAAAAATATCTAAAATCAGGCCGGTTCTGTCGACGACACGACATTCACACAGCGCTTCGAGGTTACGCTCCTGAGCTGGAGACAACGCATGATCAAATAAAACGACCGATGCCCCAGTGGCTTTCACTGCATCGGCAATTTCAATTGCCTTACCTTCACCAACAAAATACTTCGGGTGAGGAGCTTTACGGCTACCAGTAACCACCTGCAATGCTTCGACGCCGGCTGAAGAGACCAGAGATTCAAACTCCTCTAGATCTTCCATGTCTTTGTCTTGCGAAAAATAGATGTGTACCAGCACCGCCTGCTCACCGGCATCATAACGGTCAAACAAGCGTATAACCTCTCAAAAAGACCAGCGGGGAACCCATCATCCCTGGTTCCCCGGCTTGGAAAAACAACGTTACGCCTTATTCAGCGTCTTCGTTATCTTGTTGTGGCGCAGAACCTTGCGCGCTGCCGCCATGGTGGTAGCTGCCAGAACCGCTAGTACCGGTGTTATTGCTGTGATGAGATACCGGACGTGACGGAACAACAGTTGAAATCGCGTGCTTATAGACCATCTGGCTGACCGTGTTTTTCAACAGGATCACAAACTGATCAAAAGACTCAATCTGCCCTTGCAGCTTAATACCATTCACCAAATAAATAGAAACTGGAACACGTTCGCGACGCAGTGCGTTCAAGAACGGATCTTGTAATGATTGCCCCTTAGCCATTCTATCTTTTCCTTATATGCTTGTTGTTTGTAACTCAAGAACCCTGAGGCTCTGAAAAACTGCGTAAGATACTGCGCACCATAACGATTCAATTGTACACATTCATTGGTGCTTCGCACTAACAACCTGTACTACATCGTTATAAGATTGAGACGGATTCTCACTGTCTAACCAGTGAACACCTTCCCAGCCTCTTAACCAGGTCATCTGGCGCTTAGCCAATTGTCTCGTCGCGCAAATACCACGATAAACCATTTCATCATGTGGAATTTCACCCGCCAGATAAGACCACATCTGCCGGTAACCCACACAACGAATGGAAGGCATATCCGTATGCAAATCACCGCGAGCAAAAAGAGCCCGCACTTCAGCTTCAAATCCAGAAGCTAACATCTGATGAAAACGCTGCTCAATTCGTTGATGGAGCAGTTCACGGCTCGCCGGGGCGATGGCGAACTGATGCACCTGGTAAGGCAGAGCTTCTCCTGACGTTTTCGTCAGTTCCGTTAAAGTTTTACCCGAAATGAAAAAAACTTCCAGTGCACGGGAAAGCCTTTGTGGATCATTTGGATGAATACGTGCAGCGGCGACAGGATCAACCTGTGCTAACTCACGATGCAACGCCTCCCATCCTTGCTCTGCAGCCTGTTTTTCTATCCGTTCCCGAACCTCGGGATCGGCAGATGGCAACGGTGACAAACCTTCTAACAATGCCTTGAAGTAGAGCATCGTTCCCCCGACCAGCAAGGGAATACGCCCAGCGGCAGTAATATCTGCCATTTCAGCCAACGCATCGCGCCGGAAATCTGCGGCGGAATAAGCCTGTGCCGGGTCGAGAATGTCGAGTAACCGATGCGGAGCCTGAGCCAGTTCTTCGGCCGTAGGCTTCGCTGTACCAATATCCATTCCTTTATAGATAAGGGCCGAATCGACGCTTATCAACTCTACCGGCAACGTTTTACGCAAATTAATGGCTAACGCTGTCTTACCTGAGGCCGTCGGCCCCATCAGAAAAATTGCCTGTGGCAGGCTTTGCTTAACTTCAGTCATGTTTCAGGGCGTTCATCGCCAATTGTAAATCAACAGGTTGTAACAAACCGCCAGGTGGTGATTTCACCAGCTGCGGACAAAGGCGCTCTACATCAGCCAGCAAGGCAATTGCCTGTGCCTGATTCCATTGTTCATGAAAGCCGTCCATTTGACGAGCAAACCATTGAGCAATCTGAGTTGCGCTCACCTCTGTCTGTTGCGCCAGGTATCCTGGCAGTTCGTGAATCAAGATTTGTAAATTTTGTTTACGTAAAGGTAAAGGTACGGTGCGAATTGTTATCTGACGCGACTCTGCGACAAATTCGATACCCATTTCCAATAAAAGCGACTGATATTTAACCAGAACGTCCTGTTCTTCTTTCGTCACTTTCAGGCGTACAGGGATCAGCAATGGTTGTGCCCGCGCACCTTCACTACCCGGTACTAACTGAGCCATTTTCAACCAGCGTTCAGCCACGCTTAATGAAAGCAGCATGATTTTTCCGTCGCGTTCCAGCAATGCCATGTCTGGTGCGAGCACCGTCAGTACACGGCCAAAACTTTGTGCATGGGCGTCTAACGCTGCGTCAGTTTCAGGTTCAGCGGCACGATTTTTTGGCGTCGGGGAGGCTTGCGTATTCAGAAGTTCGCGATACAACGCCCCTTCTTTTTTCTGGAAACCCGGTGCCGCATGAGGCCATAAAGGTGTGTTTTTGCTGACACCGCCGCCACTATATTCACCGCTATTTGGCGAAGAACTGCGAGACGATGATTCGCGAACAACCGAAGAAGTGGGTGCTGGTGTTGAAAACTGGTTGCGGCCAGATGCCACACGGTTTTCCGGCTGCCAACTCTGTTGCGGTTCTTCGGTAGCCTCTTCCAGTGGCAAACGGTTTTCTGTCTGCTGCTGCAATACGCTCAGTACCCCCTGGTAGATAAAATCATGTACCAGGCGAGACTGGTGGAACCGCACTTCGTGTTTGGCGGGATGCACATTCACATCCACCTGATGCGGGTCGATCTCCAGATAGAGCACAAATGCCGGTTGCTGATCGGCTCCAAGCTTATCTTCACAGGCCTGACGAATGGCGTGATTGATCAAGCGGTCGCGCATCATGCGGCCGTTCACATAGCAATATTGAATCTCTGCCAGTGCGGAAGTCGTCGCCGTAGGTTCAGCCACCCATCCACGTAACGCAAGGTCACCATGCTGCCATTCAATGGCCAGCGCTTGTTCGAGGAAAGCCGTACCACAAATCGACCCCAGCCTACGTTCACGAGGCGCGCCTTCTGCGACCGCACGATACTGCCGAATGACTTTGCCGTTATGTGTCAGATTGATCGACACATCAAAGCGTGCCAGCGCAATACGTCTGACAATCTCATCAATATGGTTGAATTCGGTTTTTTCAGTGCGCATGAATTTGCGCCGGGCAGGCGTGTTGTAAAACAGATCCAACACTTCAAGCGTGGTTCCGACTGGATGCGCTGCGGGTTTCACCGTCACATCTTGTTCTCGGCCTTCGGCATAGGCTTGCCACGCCTCACTTTGATCGGCAGTACGTGACGTTAACGTCAGACGGGCAACCGAGCTAATACTCGCTAACGCTTCGCCACGAAAACCAAGGCTGATTATCGCCTCAAGGTCATCAAGTGAAGCAATTTTACTGGTGGCATGGCGCGCCAACGCAAGCGCCAGCTCGTCTTTTTTGATACCACAACCGTTGTCGCGGATACGAATGAGCCTGGCACCACCGCGTTCGATATCAATATCAATACGCGTAGCGCCAGCATCCAGACTGTTCTCAACCAGCTCCTTCACCACCGATGCGGGGCGCTCTACCACTTCGCCAGCAGCAATCTGGTTG
Source organism: Buttiauxella noackiae (assembly GCF_000737905.1). NCBI lineage: Bacteria > Pseudomonadati > Pseudomonadota > Gammaproteobacteria > Enterobacterales > Enterobacteriaceae > Buttiauxella > Buttiauxella noackiae. The sequence goes on along the minus strand of NZ_JPRU01000005.1, from coordinate 72,854 downwards.
GCAAGTTGCGGCGGCAGAACCTGAATCGGCATGAAATTTCCTTATTGAGTAATCGCGACCTGATCGAGACCCGCACCTTGCGAACGTGCGGTTTGCCCCGGTCCAGGTGCTGATTGTAACGGATGCGTCTGGAAATAGTCCCTCAACCCTTGATAAATGGCCTGGGCAATTTTTTGCTGATAATCATCGCTATCAAGCAGACGCTCTTCCGAGTTGTTACTGATAAACCCGGTTTCCACCAGCACAGAAGGGATATCTGGTGAGCGCAATACGCCAAGGCTTGCATGCTCAGGGCGACGCTTGTGTAACGCACCGACGCGTTGCATTTGAGCCAGTACTTTTGTCGCCACATCATACCCGACACGCTGGGAATGGCCGAATTGCAAATCCAGCACCGCCTGGCTCAGATACGGATCGGCCTGGCTATTAGCCAGTACATCGCCCGCACCACCCAGCAACTCGGATTGTTTCTCGTGCTGTTCGAGCCAGCCCGCCATTTCGCTATTTGCGCGACGGTTTGACAACACCCATACCGATGCTCCCGTCGCATCGCGGTTAGGTGCAGCATCAGCATGAATGGAAACCAGAATATTAGCGTTCTGCTTGCGTGCTACGTCTGAGCGCCCCATCACTGAAATGAAATAGTCGCCATCACGGGTCAGCACGCCTTTAAACATCGGGTCATCATTGAGCAAGGAACGTAGCTTACGGGCAATAGAAATAGTGACATTTTTCTCTTTTGTACCACCAGGACCAATCGCACCCGGATCTTGTCCACCATGCCCTGCATCAATGGCCACAACCACGGTATCGGATTGAGTTGTGGTGCGCTGAGTTCGCGCAGGATGCATCGCCGTATTCGAACTGATGGCTCCAGTCACGGTCTGCGGATTAAAGGGATTTTTTGCAGGTTCTGTTGAACGGACAACGGGCGGCGCCTCAACACGTTTAGCCACCACCGGAGGAGGAGGTGGCGGAGGCGGAGCATCGGCGTTAATGGTAAACACTACCGTGTAATTAGAACCATTTTGCTGTTTTACAGCGCGAGTTTTGCCAGGCTCAGTGAGATCAACCACCAGGCGTAAAGAATCGCTGTCTTTTGGTTGCCCTGACCGAATGCTTTTCACCAGGTTATTGCCACTGAACAACAGCGGTAATCCTCTGATCACACCCGTTTGTTTGATATCCAGAGCAACGCTTTTCTTATCATCCTGAGAAAAAGCATATTCAGGATCACCAATAAAACTAAAGGTGATCCGCGCCTGAGAATCACCATTTGATACCTGAATATCCGCTAAACTCGCGGCACCCGACTGTGCCGTAAGCAACAGTAAGCACGCCGCCATCAACCAACTTTTCACGCGAAAGATCATCCCGTCATCCTTGTTATTTGGCAAACCGCGCCAGTAACGACTCACCAGATGAGGAAACTGCTTTCAGGCACGCCTCGCGCCCTTCGGCCTGGTAACTTAGGTGGATTTCGACATCCGGTTCCGGCAGCACACCCTGACCTTTTTGCGGCCATTCCACCAGACTAATTGCGTCATTGGTAAAATAGTCACGAATTCCCATAAATTCGAGTTCTTCTGGATCAGCAAGGCGATAGAGATCAAAGTGATATACCATCAAATCGCCGAGCTCATACGGTTCGACCAACGTGTAAGTTGGGCTCTTAACATTGCCTTTATGGCCCAACGCTTGCACAAAACCACGGCTGAATGTCGTCTTGCCCGCACCCAGGTCACCATACAGATGAATCACTGTGGCACCGATACAGGCTTTTGCCAGACGCGCACCCAATTCTAAGGTCGCAGTTTCATCAGGTAATGCGATAACTCGATTAATCATTTTCTTTGCTATTCAAATCCGGGTTAACAAAAGGGTACATCGTCGAGAATAAGTCGCTTGCTAACATGCCACGTGTACCGAAGCGCTGAGCCAGTACATCAGCAGCAGCGCCATGTACAACACATCCGGCGCATGCCGCATCATACGGGGTTAACTTCTGTGCCAGCAATGCTCCGATGATCCCGGATAGCACATCCCCCATACCGCCACTTCCCATCCCGGCATTTCCCACATCAATGAGTGAGCATTCGCCGTTTTGGCTGGCAACAACCGTACCGGCACCTTTTAAGACCACAATTCCGCCATAACGTTTTACAAGACGGTCAGCGGAAAGTAAGCGGTCACTCTCAATTTGTGATACCGAGCAATTTAACAGCCGGGCAGCTTCACCAGGATGCGGCGTAATAACGCGATTCTGACGTTTATCGGGATTGATTGCCAGAAGGTTGAGCGCATCGGCATCCCACAGCATCGGTTTACGGCAGTTCTCTACTTTTTGTAGGGCTTTTTTGCCCCATTCCTGCTGCCCAAGACCGGGGCCGATAACCACCACATCCGCCCATTCGAGATATTCATCAAGTGAATTTGACGTGAGATCCTGAACCATCAGTTCTGGTCGGGCGGTAATAAGCGGTGCAATGTTTTCTGAACGAGTCAAAACTTTGACCAAACCCGCTCCAGCGCGTAGCGCAGCCTCACCGGTCATTCGAATCGCTCCGGCAGTACCGTGGTCACCACCAATGATTACCAGCCGCCCATTTGTCCCTTTATGCGACGTAGGTTTACGCGGAGGCAGCCAGCCCGTCAGTTGCGCACTATCCACACGGCTTATTGGCGCAGTTTGCCCCTGCAACCAGGTTTCAAGACCCAACGCATTAAAATGCAGTCTGCCCACTACATCACGCGCTTTCCCGGTCAGTAAACCAGGCTTAAGAGCAATAAACGTAATGGTATGAGAAGCGTTAATCACAGCGCCTGGTGTTGCACCAGTTTCTGCGAGTAAACCGGAAGGAATATCCAGCGCAATAACAAGTGCCGAATGCTGATTACACTTTTCGATAAGCCGGGCGGCCGCATCGCGTGGGGCGCTGTTTATCCCTGTGCCGAGCACACCGTCAATCACAAGATCGATATCGTCAGGCCAGACATGCTCTGGTGCATGAATAACGCCTGCAGCATCCAACCAGGCATCACGTGCGTAAGCGGCTTCTTCAGGCAACGGTTTGTCGCTTTCAAGCGCCAGTAACGTGACGCGAATACCAGCAGCCTGCGCAAGTCGTGCGACGACATAACCATCGCCACCATTGTTGCCATGCCCACATGCCACAAGCCAGTGCTGAGTTTGCGGGTAGAGTTCGTGGGCAACATTAAACGCCGCTGCCCCTGCCCGTTGCATTAACTCGTATAACGTTAATCCCAGGTAATCCGCTGCCTGTTTCTCAGCGGTGCGCAACCAGTCTGCGGACCAGACTGAGTGTGGTATACTTTTGGCGGTTATTTTTAGGCTCAGGTCCGTCATGTCACAGCCCCTCGATCTCAATCAATTAGCGCAAAATATCAAACAGTGGGGTATCGAACTCGGTTTCCAACAAGTTGGCATAACCGATACCGATCTCTCTGCCAGCGAGCCTGCGCTCCAGATGTGGCTGGATAAACAATATCATGGCGAGATGGACTGGATGGCTCGTCATGGCATGATGCGCGCCCGACCACACGAATTGCTGCCCGGTACTTTGCGCGTCATTAGCGTGCGGATGAACTATCTCCCCGCGAATGCAGCTTTTGCTTCCACGCTCAAAAATCCCAAAATCGGTTACATCAGCCGTTACGCGCTTGGGCGTGATTATCACAAACTGCTACGTAATCGGCTCAAAAAACTGGGCGAGATGATCCAGTCCCATTGTTCCACGCTGAATTTTAGACCTTTTGTGGATTCAGCGCCGATTCTTGAACGCCCATTGGCTGAAAAAGCTGGGCTGGGCTGGACAGGTAAGCACTCACTAATCCTCAACCAGGAAGCAGGATCGTTCTTTTTCCTCGGCGAACTGTTAGTCGATATACCACTGCCAATTGATAATCCCATTGAGGAAAAGTGTGGGCGTTGTGTGGCCTGCATGACTATCTGCCCGACTGGTGCGATTGTGGAACCCTACACCGTTGACGCCCGCCGTTGTATCTCTTATCTCACTATTGAGCTTGAAGGTGCAATCCCGGAAGAGTTCAGGCCGCTTATCGGCAATCGAATCTATGGTTGCGACGACTGCCAGCTGATTTGCCCGTGGAACCGTTTCTCACAATTAACCACAGAAGACGACTTTAGCCCGCGTAGCAAATTGCATGCGCCGGAGCTGGCTGAGCTGTTCACCTGGAGCGAAGAGTATTTCCTGCGCGTGACAGAAGGTTCGGCAATTCGTCGAATTGGCCATTTACGTTGGCTACGAAATATTGCGGTGGCGTTGGGAAATGCACCCTGGGATGAAGCGATTCTGGAGACGTTGCAGCAACGGAAAGGTGAGCACCCACTTCTTGATGAGCACATTGATTGGGCGATTGCGCAACAATTAACCAAGCGAAGCGAGGACGCTACCGAAGTCCAGCTCCCGCAGAAACAGCGTCTGGTTCGTGTGATTGAAAAGGGACTAAAACGTGATGCTTGATATGTCCACAGGATGTGAATAAAAATTTGAACACCTTGTCCTGCAAACGAAAAAAAATCTGCAAGCGATCCGCTTAACATTCTCAAATATTAAAAAAATGATATTAATCAAATAGTTAAAATATTCTTATAAAAATTAAGAAATAGTTAGCGATCTAAGTGAATAGACAAAGGCTGTGGATAAGTCTGTTTACAAGAATTTATCGCGAACGTAAAAACCACCACCGACGCTGGTTAGCGTTGTGGATAATTTGTACTGGATATTAGAATTTGGAGCGGGAAACGAGACTCGAACTCGCGACCCCGACCTTGGCAAGGTCGTGCTCTACCAACTGAGCTATTCCCGCTTGGGTGGTGCGTGGCTGTAAAAGCCAATCAAATTTTGGAGCGGGAAACGAGACTCGAACTCGCGACCCCGACCTTGGCAAGGTCGTGCTCTACCAACTGAGCTATTCCCGCTTGGGTGGTGCTGGCTGTAAAAAGCCTAATCAAATTTTGGAGCGGGAAACGAGACTCGAACTCGCGACCCCGACCTTGGCAAGGTCGTGCTCTACCAACTGAGCTATTCCCGCTCTGTGTAACGCTGCAAATTCTGCATCGGTACGGGAGGCGCATTATACGAGAAATCGTTTTAGTCGCAAGCCCTCAAACGATTTTTTTTGCTATTTTTGTTTGAATGCTGATTAATTCGACAAAATGATTATTTTCCCAGCGAATAACAGGAAAATCTCTCGATCCTGCCTTTTTCGGATGAGTGAAAAAAACAGAACCGAGGCTAACAAATTCTTATAACTTGATAAAATTCTCGCGGTAGAAGGCAAGCTCTGCCACCGATTCACGAATATCATCCATCGCCTGATGGGTACCCTGCTTTTTGAAATCAGCCAAAATTTCAGGTTTCCAACGGCGCGCCAGCTCTTTCAGAGTGCTGACATCCAGATAACGATAGTGGAAGTACTCTTCTAGCTCAGGCATGTACTTAAACAGGAAACGGCGATCCTGGCCTATGCTGTTACCACAGATTGGAGAACTATTAGCGGGAACCCACTCTTTCAGGAACTCAAGTGTCGCCAGTTCAGCCGCACGGTCATCCATGGTGCTTGCCTTCACGCGCTCTACCAGCCCGCTGCCAGTATGGGTACGCACATTCCAGTCATCCATCAACGCCAGCTGTTCGTCAGACTGATGAACCGCGATCGTTGGCCCTTCGGCGAGGATATTCAAATTGGCATCGGTAACCAGAGTGGCAATTTCAATTATGCGATCCCGCTCGGGGTCCAGGCCGGTCATTTCTAAATCAATCCAAATCAGATTGTTTTCATTTCCACTCATGCTATTTTCCACCCTTCTTGTGCGTAGCCCACCTTTGTCGATGGGTTAATTCGTATAAAATAGTGTGTATCATAGAGGTTTTGCCCATCACGGGCGACCAGGAGCCAGTAAGATTGAGCAAAAATAAACTCTCCAAAGGACAGCAGCGCCGGGTTTCAGCAAACCACCAGCGTCGGCTTAAACAGACTGTGGAGAAAGCCGATCCTGACGACTCTCAGTTTGGTGAACCGCGCGATGGTCGCGTCATTAGCCGTTTCGGCCAACATGCCGATGTTGAATCACCAGGTGGTGACATTCACCGCTGCAATATTCGCCGCACCATCCGTTCGCTGGTAACCGGCGACAATGTGGTCTGGCGTCCAGCCAAAGAAGCTGCGGCTGGCGTAACCATAAAAGGCATTGTTGATGCGGTGCACGAGCGCACTACCGTCCTGACACGCCCTGATTTCTATGACGGCGTAAAACCGATTGCCGCCAATATCGACCAAATCATTGTGGTTTCCGCCATTCTGCCCGAGCTGTCACTAAACATTATTGACCGTTATCTGGTAGCGTGTGAAACACTGGACGTTGAGCCACTGCTGGTACTGAATAAAACCGACCTGCTCGATGAAGAAGGTCTTGCGTTCGTTAATGAACAAATGGATATCTACCGCAAAATTGGCTACCGCGTCTTAATGGTTTCCAGCCACAAAGTAGAAGGTCTGAAAGAGCTTGAAGAAGCCTTGATCGGCCGCGTCAGCATTTTTGCCGGGCAATCCGGTGTGGGGAAATCCAGCCTGCTGAACAACCTGCTTGGTTTTAAAGAAGCCCAGATTCTGGTTAATGACGTTTCTGACAACTCAGGTCTGGGTCAGCATACAACCACTGCATCTCGTTTGTATCACTTCCCGGGCGGCGGTGATGTAATTGACTCTCCAGGCGTTCGTGAGTTTGGTTTATGGCACTTAGAACCCGATCAAGTCACTCAAGGGTTCACTGAATTCCACGAGTATTTAGGGCGTTGCAAATACCGTGACTGCAGCCACACCAACGATCCTGGCTGTGCGCTGCGCGAAGCTGTTGAACGTGGGGAAATCGCCGAAACGCGTTTCGAAAATTACCATCGCATACTGGAAAGTATGTCCGAGGTAAAATCGCGTAAAACCTTTTCCGATACTGACCGCTGACAATTAAGCTGGGCATCGCTAAAATCGCGCTCCTTTTTGTGTATGCCCGCTAAATATGGGTACTTAGCCAGGAGGCTATCTTGTTAGACAACTTTAAACTTTCGCTCCAGTACATCCTGCCTAAACTATGGCTGACTCGCCTGGCAGGTTGGGGTGCAAGCAAACGAGCTGGCTGGTTGACCAAACTGGTTATCGACCTGTTCGTCAAATACTACAAAGTCGACATGAAGGAAGCTCAGAAGCCGGATACTGCCAGCTATCGCACCTTCAATGAATTCTTCGTGCGCCCACTACGTGACGATGTTCGTCCAATTAATACCGACCCAAATGTACTGGTGATGCCAGCAGACGGTGTTGTAAGCCAGTTAGGCCCTATTGAAGAAGATAAAATTCTGCAGGCCAAAGGTCATAACTACAGTCTGGAAGCCCTGCTTGCCGGTAACTATTTGATGGCCGATTTGTTCCGTAACGGCAGCTTCGTTACCACTTATCTGTCACCACGTGATTACCACCGTGTTCACATGCCGTGTAATGGTATTTTGCGTGAAATGATTTACGTACCGGGTGACTTGTTCTCCGTAAACCATTTAACCGCGCAAAACGTGCCGAACCTGTTTGCCCGTAACGAACGCGTAATTTGCCTGTTCGACACCGAGTTTGGCCCAATGGCGCAAATTCTGGTGGGTGCAACCATTGTTGGCAGCATCGAAACCGTATGGGCTGGCACCATCACCCCACCGCGTGAAGGTGTGATTAAGCGCTGGACATGGCCTGCTGGTGACAACGAAGGTTCTGTAGCGCTGCTGAAAGGCCAGGAAATGGGTCGCTTTAAACTCGGTTCAACAGTAATCAACTTGTTCGCACCAGGTAAAGTGAACCTGGCCGAACAGCTGCAAAGCCTGTCCGCAACCAAAATTGGTGAACCTCTGGCAATCTCTACCGAGCCGGTGATCGAGCCGGAAGTACCAGTGAGTGAGATTTCTGAAATGGAAGTTGCTGCCGATCAGGAAAGCAAACCAGACGTTTAACGCTCCTACCCCAGCCCTCGCGACATCGCAGCGAGGGCTGATTCACCTATAGGTATTCACGTGCGCCTGATAATCACAATTCTGATGGCCTGGTGCCTTAGTCTACCGACGTATGCCGCCACAGCCCCCGACGCCAAACAAATCTCCCAGGAACTAGAACAAGCTAAGTCTGCAAAAGACAAACCTGGCAGCCCTGAAACCGTGGAAGCACTTCAGGCCGCGCTCAACGCGCTTGATGAACGTAAAATCTCGCTGGAGCGTGTCACGCAATATCAGCAAGTTATCGATAACTTCCCCAAACTCTCTGACACCTTGCGTCGGCAGATAAATAATCTGCGCGATGAACCGCCAAAAGTGCCAGAAACCATGAGCACCGATGCGTTAAATCAGGAAATCCTGCAAGTTAGCAGCCAATTGCTGGATAAAAGCCGCCTTGCGCAACAAGAGCAGGAACGCACCCGAGAAATCACCGATTCGCTCAGCCAACTGCCTCAACAGCAAACAGATGCACGCCGCCAGCTAAACGAGGTGGAACGTCGGATGGGCACCCAGCCTGCTAGCAGTACACCGCTGGCGCAGGCACAAAATCTCTCTTTACAGGCTGAATCATCACGCCTGAAAGCCCTGGTCGATGAACTGGAACTGGCACAGTTGTCTGCCAGTAACCGCCAGGAACTCGCGCGGCTACGGGCAGAGCTGGCCCAAAAACAGAGCGCGCAACTGGATGCTTATCTCCAGGCATTGCGTAATCAGCTCAATAATCAGCGTCAGCGTGAAGCGGAAAAAGCGCTGGAAAGCACCGAATTGTTGGCAGAAAGCAGTGCTAACCTGCCATCAGGTATCGTTGATCAGTTTAAAAATAACCGCGAATTATCCCAGGCGTTGAATCAACAGGCTCAACGAATGGATTTAGTGGCTTCTCAGCAACGCCAGGCCTCCAGCCAGACATTGCAAGTGCGTCAGGCACTCAACACACTGCGCGAACAGTCACAATGGCTTGGCGTATCGAATGTGTTGGGTGAAGCCTTGCGCGCTCAGGTGGCTCGTTTACCTGAAATGCCAAAGTCTCAGCAACTGGATACCGAACTTGGCCAGTTGCGTGTACAGCGTCTGCATTATGAAGATCTGCTGAACAAGCAGCAGCAATTACGCCAGATTCGTCAGAACGATGGGCAGGAGCTGACCAGTGAGCAAAATCGTATTCTGGAAGCGCAATTGCGCACCCAACGCGAACTGCTCAACTCCTTGCTGCAAGGTGGCGATAACCTGATTCTCGAACTGACCAAACTGAAAGTGGCGAATAGCCAACTGGAAGATGCGTTAAAAGAGGTCAACGAAGCAACACACCGCTACCTGTTCTGGACCTCAGATGTCAGCCCGATGGGCATAACCTGGCCGGTAGAGATTGTTCAGGATTTGCGTCGTCTGGTGTCGATGGATACGTTCAGCCAGCTTGGCAGTGCGACCATCATGATGCTCACCAGTAAAGAAACGCTGCTGCCTTTGTTCGGTGCATTGATACTGGTGGGCTTTAGTGTCAGCTCCCGCCGCCATTTTTCTGCGTTCCTTGAGCGCTCTAGTGCAAAGGTCGGAAAGGTTACTCAGGATCACTTCAGCTTGACCTTACGTACCGTTTTCTGGTCGATTCTGGTGGCTCTGCCTTTACCCGTTCTTTGGGCAACGCTCGGTTACGGGCTGCAATCTGCCTGGCCATATCCCCTTGCGGTGGCTATCGGTGATGGAGTGACCGCCACGGTTCCGCTGCTGTGGGCCGTGATGATTTGCGCAACGTTCGCCCGCCCAAATGGCTTGTTCATCGTGCATTTTGGTTGGCCGCAGCAACGAGTTGCCCGCGCCATGCGCTATTACCTGATGAGTATCGGCTTAATCGTGCCCCTGATTATGGCATTGATTATGTTTGATAATCTGAATGATCGGGAGTTCTCCGGCTCGCTCGGAAGACTGTGCTTTATGTTGATTTGCGGCGCAATGGCACTGGTCACCCTGAGTCTGAAGCGCGCAGGCATTCCGCTGTATCTGGATAAACAAGGTAATAGCGAAAACATCGCTAACACCATTTTGTGGAACCTGCTGCTTGCCGCCCCGTTGCTCGCCATTCTGGCAGCGGCAGTGGGTTACCTGGCAACGGCCCAGGCCTTACTGGCAAGGCTTGAAACGTCAGTGGCTATCTGGTTCTTACTGCTCGTTGTGTACCACATCTTCCGCCGTTGGATGCTGATTCAGCGCCGCCGTCTCGCCTTTGATCGCGCTAAACATCGCCGTGCTGAAATCCTGGCCCAGCGTGCGCGTGGTGAAGAAGAAACCGCACATAGCCACAGCAATGAAGGCTCATCAGAAACTATCGAAGAACCTGAAATCGATCTGGATACCATCAGCGTGCAATCACTGCGTCTGGTGCGGTCAATTCTGATGCTGATTGCGCTGCTGTCGGTCATTGTGTTGTGGTCAGAAATCCACTCTGCATTTGGTTTCCTTGAGAACATCACCTTGTGGGATGTGACTTCAACAGTACAAGGCGTGGAAAGCATCGAGCCGATAACCCTGGGTTCAGTGTTAATTGCTATTCTGGTGCTGATTATCACCATGCAACTGGTGCGTAACCTCCCTGCGCTACTCGAACTTGCACTGCTACAGCATCTGGATTTGGCGCCAGGCACAGGCTACGCCATTACCACCGTAACCAAATATCTGCTGTTACTGATCGGTACGTTAGTTGGCTTCTCGATGATTGGCATTGAGTGGTCAAAATTGCAGTGGCTGGTCGCAGCCCTTGGTGTCGGTTTAGGTTTTGGTTTGCAGGAGATCTTCGCCAACTTTATTTCCGGCCTGATTATTCTGTTCGAAAAACCGATTCGTATTGGCGACACCGTGACTATCCGCGATCTCACCGGCAGCGTCACCAAGATCAACACCCGCGCGACCACCATCAGCGACTGGGACCGTAAAGAGATAATCGTGCCAAATAAAGCGTTTATCACCGAGCAGTTCATCAACTGGTCGTTGTCGGATTCAGTAACGCGTGTGGTGCTAACTGTTCCAGCTCCGTCTGATGCAAACAGCGAAGAAGTCACGAAGGTGTTGTTGCAGGCGGCCCAGCGCTGTTCATTGGTAATTGATAACCCACCGCCAGAAGCGTTCCTTGTGGACTTGCAGGCGGGCATTCAAATCTTTGAGCTGCGTATCTACGCCGCAGAGATGAACCACCGTATGCCGCTGCGCCACGAGATTCATCAGCTCATTCTGCAAGGTTTCCGCGAACACGGTATTGAGCTGCCGTTCCCACCATTCCAGATGCGTCTGGATAGTCTGGGCGGGCAACGTAGCAGTAAGACGCTGACTTCGACAGGGAAAGCAGGCAGGACGCCGGGGAGTTTGTAAAAAAAGCGGGTGAAGCTAAATGCTTACCCGCTCTATTTTTTACTTCATTTAGGGTGGATAAGCGCAAGCTCATCCACCGTTTTCTTAAGCCCGGTCTACCGGGAACGCCAGCACATCAGCAAGGCTTTCAGCCTTCAGCGCTAACATAATCAAACGATCCACACCTAGTGCAACACCTGAACAATCCGGCAATCCCGCCTTGAGTGCTTCCAGTAAATTCACATCTACCGGCTGCTGCGGTAAACCGCGCGCGGCACGTTTACGGTTATCCTGCTCGAAACGCTGCTGCTGCTCACCGGCGTCAGTCAATTCGTGGAAACCATTCGCCAGTTCAATACCACGGAAATAAACCTCGAAACGCTCTGCAACGCGGTGATCTTCGGTACTGATTTGTGCAAGGGCTGCCTGGCTTGCGGGGAAGTGATAAACAAACGTCGGTTTGTCTTTACCAATATGTGGTTCAACACCCATGCTGAACAGCAGTTGCAGCAAGGTATCGCGGTCTTCTTCCTGATCGGCGATGTTGCTTAAATCGAGTTTTTTGGCCACTTCACGCAACTGCGTTTTATCCGCAGAAAGCGGGTCAATCTCCAGGTGGCGCAGGAACGCCTGCTGATAAGAGAGAGACTCTGCCGCATCAGTTTCCAGAACCTGTTGCAGTAAATCATCAACTTCATTCATCAGACGATACATATCGTAGCAAGGGCGGTACCACTCCAGCATAGTGAACTCTGGATTATGATGGCGCCCCATCTCTTCGTTACGGAAACTGCGACACAGTTGGAATACCGGGCCAATGCCCGCCGCCAGCAGGCGTTTCATGTGATATTCCGGGCTGGTCATCAGGTACAGATTAACGCCCTGAGCGTGACCAGGGCCAACAAAACGGGTTTCAAACGGGAACAGATTGATATCCGTAACCGTTGCCTGACTCATGCACGGTGTTTCCACCTCCAGTACGCCGCGATCGGCAAAAAAACGCCGAATGATGGTCATGATCGCTGCACGTTTCAACAGGTTGGGGATGGATGCGCTCGGCTGCCAGGTGGCCGTTTCGCTCATGGGGAAGTCTCCGTATTCAAACAAGGCGGAGAAGTCTACCCGCATCGCATAAGGGAGACAAATTTTGCGCAGTAAATTTTCACCGTTTCCAGCTCGTAATTGGCATTAATAATCTGTATTTCGTGACGTAACTCATCACCACTATTAATTAATTGCTGCACTGAACAGCAAAAAAATCGAACACGTCAAATTTCCTTAAAAAGCCTGCGGCTATAATCCTCTACCTACAAAGGAGCAGGGATAACCCTTTCGCAATAGCTGGCGCCGTATTGGTGAACTACCTTTGGTTAAATTAGCTGTGCGAAATAACTAAAATCTGGAGGAATGTCGTGCAAACCTTTCAAGCCGATCTCGCCATAATAGGCGCTGGCGGAGCGGGCTTACGAGCAGCCATAGCGGCGGCACAAGCCAATCCACAAGCCAAAATAGCTCTGATTTCCAAAGTCTACCCAATGCGTAGCCATACCGTGGCCGCCGAAGGGGGTTCTGCCGCCGTCACGCAGGATCACGACAGCTACGAATACCATTTTAATGACACCGTGGCCGGTGGCGACTGGTTGTGCGAGCAGGATGTGGTCGACTACTTTGTCCATCACTGCCCTACTGAAATGACTCAGCTTGAACAATGGGGTTGCCCATGGAGTCGCCGTCCAGACGGTTCCGTAAACGTTCGCCGCTTTGGTGGCATGAAGATTGAGCGTACCTGGTTTGCCGCAGATAAAACCGGCTTCCATATGCTCCATACCCTGTTCCAGACCTCCTTACAGTTCCCGCAAATCCAGCGTTTTGATGAGCATTTCGTACTCGATATTCTGGTCGATGACGGCGAAGCGCGTGGCGTGGTCGCCATGAATATGATGGAAGGCACGCTGGTGCAAATTCGCGCCAACGCAGTCGTGATGGCGACGGGCGGCGCAGGCCGTGTTTATCGCTATAACACCAACGGCGGCATCGTGACCGGTGATGGTATGGGCATGGCGTTGAGCCACGGCGCACCGCTACGTGATATGGAATTTGTGCAATATCACCCAACTGGCTTGCCAGGTTCCGGCATTCTGATGACGGAAGGCTGCCGCGGTGAAGGCGGTATTCTGGTCAACAAAGATGGTTATCGCTATCTGCAAGATTATGGAATGGGGCCAGAAACACCGCTGGGCGAGCCGCGCAACAAATACATGGAACTCGGTCCGCGCGACAAAGTCTCTCAGGCCTTCTGGCACGAATGGCGTGCAGGCCGTACCGTTCCGACTCCACGTGGCGATGTGGTTTATCTCGATCTGCGTCACCTGGGCGAGAAAAAACTGCTCGAACGTCTACCGTTTATCTGCGAACTGGCAAAAGCGTATGTTGGCGTTGACCCGGTAAAAGAGCCGATTCCAGTTCGTCCTACCGCGCACTACACCATGGGCGGCATCGAAACTGACAGCCAGTGTGAAAGCCGTATCAAAGGGCTGTTTGCTGTGGGTGAATGTTCTTCCGTTGGCCTGCATGGCGCGAACCGTCTGGGTTCTAACTCCCTTGCAGAACTGGTGGTGTTTGGTCGTCTGGCGGGCGAAAGCGCGATGCGTCGTGCTAACGAAGCACAACCGGCTAACGATGTTGCACTGAACGCGCAAGCGGCTGATGTCGAAACGCGTCTCAAGAAATTGGTTAATCAGGAAGGCAGTGAAAACTGGTCGAAAATCCGCGATGAAATGGGTCTGTCGATGGAAGAAGGTTGCGGTATTTACCGCACGCCAGAACTGATGCAGAAAACCATTGATAAGCTGGCTGAGCTGCAAGAGCGCTTCAAACGTGTGCGTATTACTGACACATCCAGCGTGTTTAATACTGATTTGCTCTACACCATCGAGTTGGGCCACGGCCTGAACGTGGCGGAATGTATGGCGCACTCGGCGATGGCTCGTAAAGAGTCGCGCGGCGCGCATCAGCGTCTGGACGAGGGTTGTACCGAGCGTGATGACGTGAATTTCCTGAAACATACTCTCGCTTTCCGTGACGCCAATGGAACTACGCGTCTGGAATACAGTGATGTAAAAATCACTACGTTGCCACCGGCTAAACGCGTCTACGGTGCGGAATCAGAAGCAGCCGACAAGAAGAAGGAGATGTCGAATGGCTGATACGATGAAGACTCTGAAGATTGAAGTGGTGCGCTACAACCCGGAAACGGATAACGAGCCACACAGTGCAATCTATGAAGTGCCTTATGATGAGCAAACCTCACTGCTGGATGCGCTGGGTTATATCAAAGACAACCTGGCACCAGACCTGAGCTATCGCTGGTCATGCCGTATGGCTATCTGCGGTTCTTGCGGCATGATGGTTAACCGTGTACCAAAACTGGCCTGTAAAACCTTCCTGCGTGAATACACTCAGGGCATGAAGGTTGAGGCACTGGCGAACTTCCCTATTGAACGCGATTTGGTGGTCGATATGACTCACTTTATCGAAAGCCTGGAAGCGATTAAGCCGTACATCATCGGCAACACGCGTACTCCAGACCAGGGGCCAAACACCCAAACTCCAGCTCAGATGGCGAAATACCATCAGTTCTCCGGCTGCATCAACTGTGGGCTGTGTTATTCCGCATGTCCGCAGTTTGGTTTAAACCCTGAGTTTATTGGCCCAGCTGCAATCACGCTTGCTCACCGTTACAACCTGGATAACCGCGACCATGGCAAGAAAGAGCGTATGGCGCAGTTAAACGGCCAGAACGGCGTCTGGAGCTGTACTTTCGTGGGCTACTGCTCCGAAGTGTGCCCGAAACACGTCGATCCCGCCGCTGCCATCCAGCAGGGTAAAGTCGAAAGTTCGAAAGACTTTTTGATTGCTACCCTGAAACCACGCTAAGGAGTGCAAAATGACTACGAAACGTAAGCCATATGTGCGGACGATGACCCCAACCTGGTGGAAAAAGCTGGGTTTCTATCGTTTTTATATGATTCGCGAAGGAACCGCTGTGCCTACCGTCTGGTTCAGCATCTTGCTGCTGTGCGGTCTTTTCTCTTTGAAAAGTGGCCCGGAAAGCTGGGCAGGGTTTGTCAGTTTTCTCCAGAACCCTATCGTGGTTATCCTCAACCTGATCACGTTAGCGGCTGCGTTATTGCATACGAAAACCTGGTTTGAACTGGCACCGAAGGCCGCCAATATCATCATCAAAGATGACAAAATGGGGCCAGAGCCAGTGATTAAAGGCTTGTGGGCGGTGACGGTTGTCGCCACGGTCGTCATTCTGTTTATTGCACTGTTCTGGTAAGGGGGACGTCATGATTAATCCGAATCCAAAACGCTCCGACGAGCCAGTATTCTGGGGTCTGTTTGGCGCAGGCGGTATGTGGGGTGCAATCATTGCTCCTGTTATCGTGCTGCTGGTTGGCATTATGCTACCGCTGGGGCTTTTCCCGGGTGATGCATTAGGCTATGACCGTGTGCTGGCATTCTCACAAAGCCTGATTGGCCGCCTGTTCATCTTCCTGATGATTGTCCTGCCGCTGTGGTGTGGGTTGCACCGTATCCATCACGCAATGCACGACCTGAAAATTCATGTACCATCTGGTAAGTGGGTGTTCTACGGCCTTGCGGCCATCCTGACTGTTGTGACTTTTATTGGTGTCATCACTCTCTAACGCTAAGTATTCCAGCCACAAGGCCTGCCATGTGCAGGCCTTTTTGTTTGTATCTTCCCGCTCACCCCGTAAGCATATTCGCTAAGAAACCCCTAAGGACTAATGATAAATTGAGTCGTTCAGAGCATGCTGTCGTGTCACTTTATGGAAGCCATTCAATGATGAAAAAAACACTTTGCTGTGTGCTAATGCTCACAGCCTCCTGCTCAGCGCTTGCCGCCACGAAAACGTTAACCGAAAAGCAGATTGATCAGACAGTCAATCAGACCATTGAGCCCCTGCTCAAAGAGCAAAATATCCCCGGCATGGCCGTCGCCGTTATTTATCAGGGAAAACCCTATTACTTCACATACGGCCAGGCTGATATCGCCAAAAATTTACCGGTCACGAAAGAGACATTGTTTGAACTCGGCTCTGTCAGTAAGACCTTTACTGGTGTTCTGGGTGGCGACAGCGTAGCGCGTGGGGAAATAAAACTAAGCGACCCGGCAACGAAGTACTGGCCTGCACTCACCGGGAAGCAATGGAAAGATATTAACCTGCTGCAACTTGCCACCTATACCGCAGGTGGCTTACCGCTACAGGTTCCTGATGAAGTCACAAGTCAGGCTGCCTTGCTCCACTTTTACCAGACCTGGCAGCCACAATGGGCTCCCGGCTCCACTCGTCTCTATGCTAATGCCAGCATCGGTCTCTTCGGCGCGTTGGCGGTGAAACCGTCAGGAATGAGCTTTGAAGAAGCAATGTCCAGGCGCGTATTCCAGCCGTTAAACCTTGTGCATACATGGATAAAAGTGCCCACAACTGAGGAGCACAATTACGCATGGGGTTACCGTAACGGTAAGGCAGTGCACGTTTCACCGGGTATGCTGGATGCAGAAGCCTATGGCGTGAAAACAACGATTGTAGATATGGCCAGTTGGGTACAGGCAAACATCAAGCCTGAACAGGTAGGAGCGCCAACATTACGTAAGGGAATTGAGCTCGCACAATCACGCTACTGGCGAATCGGAAGCATGTATCAGGGCTTAGGCTGGGAGATGCATAACTGGCCGGTTGATGCCAAAACAGTGATTAATGGCAGCGATAATAAAGTGGCGCTATCCCCTCAAACGGCGGCTGCTATCGAACCACCAGCGCCTGCTGTTAAGGCATCCTGGGTTCACAAAACAGGCTCAACCGGGGGCTTTGGGACTTATGTAGCATTTATTCCCGAGCAACAACTTGGCATCGTGATGATGGCAAATAAAAGCTACCCCAATCCCGAGCGGGTTAAAGCCGGGTACAAAATCCTCACAGCATTACAGTGATACATACCGGCCTGCTCAGCAGGCCTTTTTATTTCTTCCCGCATACCGCTCTTTTCCTGCTGCCATCTACACTTAGCTAAAACAACAGAAGGAATTAGCTATGCGCATCTGGCCGATTATCACCACTATTGCAGTTGCGTTTCTCGTTGTTGCCTGTAGCTCCCCGACCCCTCCACCAGGCACCACGGTGGTGAATAACTTTGAGGCTAAACGTTACCTCGGTAAATGGTATGAAATTGCCCGTTTTGACCACCAATTTGAAAGTGGGCTGGAGCAAGTGACCGCTACATATAGCACCATGGATGACGGTGGTATTCGTGTAATAAACAGAGGATTTAACCCTGACCGCCAGATGTGGCAGCAAAGTGTCGGCAAAGCTTACTTCACTGGAGACCCAAGTCGCGCAGCACTAAAAGTCTCATTCTTTGGGCCGTTTTACGGTGGGTATAATGTGATAGCCATTGATAAAGATTACCGGCACGCACTGGTATGCGGGCCGGATAAAGACTATCTGTGGATATTGTCACGAACTCCGACAATCAGCAGTGAAGTGAAGCAACAGATGCTTACTATCGCGTCACAACAGGGCTTCCCGGTCGAGAAGTTACTGTGGATTAAACAACCCGCCAGTTAATGAGTACTAATTTTCAGGCCAATAATCCCGATGACAATCAAAGCCAGGCTCGCAATGCGGGCCAGGTTTGCTGATTCGCCTAACAGCAAGATACCTGTGGTAGCAGCACCTACAGCACCAATTCCCGTCCAGACAGCGTAAGCCGTACCGGTCGGCAACGTTTTCATTGACCAGGACAGCAGCGCGATGCTGACAACCATTGCAACCACGGTGATAACGCTTGGCCACAGGCGGGTGAAACCATGGGTATATTTCAGGCCAACGGCCCACACAACTTCTAATAAACCGGCGATAACAAGAATAAACCAGGCCATATACAGCTCCATTATTGGGGCCGTCCCCGGAAATCAAGAAGCGCTAATGGGTCGTCCCATAAGGCTGGTGAGGGGGCTATTTTAACAATCAGCCGCAGACAGAAAAGTCCAACAGGACTTTCTTATCACAAAAGAAAGTAAAGTTTTGTTTCCACATCTGGAGGAGTTTTGACATTAAGCCACGAAATGAACGCAATTTAACCCGCAAATCCACAATTCATTTCAGGTGCTTTCTTCATATTATAATGTTTTATTTGGCATTCAGAAAAGGCTGTAATAGTGAGTCACGCGAACGGTAATTATGCATAAGATATTGTTAATTGACCGCTGCCATTATACCCGGCAGGGATTCAAATATTGGCTCAATCAAAACATGGCTTTTTCTATTTCTGAAACTGATAGTTTACTTTTAGCTCGCGAAAAAATAATACAATGGCGACCTAATCTTGTTATTGCCGATTTCACCAGTTTCGCCAGTGCTCTACACAATATCCAACAACTTTCTTCTATTTATTCTGCCTGTGGCACATCAATTCGATTAATGTTACTTAACAGCATTCGCCACGAAAAAATTGAAGAGTACTGTCTGACACAGGGTTCGCGCTCGCTTTATAGCAAATCCGTACCACTGGTGGAGCTTTACGAGATTATTCAGAAGCAACTGAGTGCCCGCCCACCTTTTCATCCTGTACGGCAGTATATATCTCCTCTTCTTACCCTGCGTGAGGAACGTATATTAAAGTTATGGACCGATGAGGCCAATAATGATTTTATCGCCAGAATAATGGGGATTAGTACCAAGACGGTTTATACCTATAAGCGGAACATCCGTATGAAGTTAGGGATTAATAATCGCTTTTCATTGTTTATAGAACAACAGCATTAAAAAGATGAATTACGGTACGGCAATCATACCGTACCGTCAGTGATGCTTTAATTCTGCGCTTTTGTTGCGGCACCAGAAATCGCCTGACCGCCATCCTGAATATCTTCACCCACACCTTTGGTGGTATTACACGCAGTAAGTAACGACGAAAGCACTATGAGAGAAAAGAACGCTGCAATAGTTTTCTTAATCATGACCGTTTCCTTTTTTGACCATATTGTTTGTGTATAGCAGTTAAAGCATAGACAAGAATTGGCAAGCTGACGGAAAAAGCCGATTTTTTAGGAGTGTTGGAAATTATTTGTTTGCTGCACGTTCGATGGAGCCACCAAGATGCTTGAGATCTTCACCAAAGCCGCGGGTGGTATTACAGCCGGCGAGAAACGAGGTCAACAACGTGATGAAGAGTACATGCTTAATCAAACGGTTCATCTTCCCTGCCTTTTGTAAGCTGCGGTGAAGCTTATTGCACTTCACCGCAAATCTTCACGTATTACTTAACGCGAGAAACGTATTCGCCAGAACGAGTGTCAACTTTGATCACTTCGCCAGTCTGAACGAACAAAGGTACTTTAACCACAGCACCAGTAGACAGTGTTGCAGGTTTACCGCCGGTACCAGCAGTATCACCTTTCAGACCTGGATCGGTTTCAACGATTTCCAGCTCTACAAAGTTTGGTGGCTGTACAGCGATTGGACGGCCGTTCCACAAGGTCACGATGCACTCGGCCTGATCCAGCATCCATTTAGCGTTATCACCGATCGCCTTCTCGTCTGCAGCCAGCTGCTCGAAGGTTTCGTTATTCATGAAGTGGTAGAACTCACCGTCGTTGTACAGGTAAGTCAGGTTCATATCGATAACGTCTGCGCCTTCAGCGGAGTCGGTAGATTTGAAGGTTTTTTCTACGCGGGTGCCAGTCAACAGGCGGCGCATTTTAACGCGAGCAAAGGCCTGGCCTTTACCTGGTTTAACGAACTCACTGGATTCAACCGCGTAAGGTTCGCCTTCAAACATGATTTTAAGACCGGCACGAAAATCGTTGCTAGAATAAGTCGCCATAAGGCCCTCTGAAATTGTTAATTGGTAGCTTAGCCAAAAAATGGCACACATTGTAACCCTAAATCCCCCCCGCAGAGAAGATTGGTTAACGCAACTTGGCGATGTTATAACCGATCCTGATGAACTGCTGCATATTTTAGAGCTGGACGCTGATAAAGAGCTGCTGGCAGGACGTGATGCGCGCCGACTTTTTGCCTTGCGCGTGCCGCGAGCTTTTGTCGCTCGCATGGAAAAAGGCAATCCGAACGACCCACTGTTACGCCAGGTGTTAACTTCAAAAGAGGAGTTTATTGCCGCTCCCGGTTTTAGCACCGATCCTCTCGAAGAACAGCACAGCGTAGTGCCCGGCTTGCTGCACAAGTATAGCAACCGCGCATTGTTGCTGGTAAAAGGCGGCTGTGCGGTGAACTGCCGTTACTGTTTCCGCCGCCATTTCCCCTACTCCGATAACCAGGGAAATAAGCGTAACTGGCAGGCAGCCATCTCATACATCAGCGATCACCCCGAACTCGATGAGATCATTTTTTCTGGCGGCGATCCGCTTATGGCAAAAGATCACGAGCTGGACTGGCTGATCGGTGAGCTGGAGGCTATCGCGCATATTAAACGGTTACGTATTCACAGCCGTTTGCCGATTGTCATCCCGGCACGTATCACCGACACGCTGGTAGCCCGCCTTGCACGCTCACGGTTGCAGGTCATTCTGGTAAACCATATCAACCATGCTAATGAGATTGATGATGAGTTCAGAGCGGCTATGGTGGGCTTACGGCAAGTAGGCGTCACATTGCTTAACCAAAGTGTCCTGCTGCGCGATGTTAACGATAACGCGCAGACTCTCGCAAACCTGAGTAATGCTCTGTTTGATGCGGGCGTGATGCCGTATTACCTGCATGTGCTCGATAAAGTGCAGGGGGCGGCGCATTTCATGGTGAGTGATGATGAAGCCAGGATGATTATGCGTGAGTTACTGACGTTGATTTCCGGCTATATGGTGCCGAAGCTTGCGCGAGAGATTGGCGGTGAGCCAAGCAAAACACCATTGGATTTGCAGTTACGGCAAAGTTGATTCCAGTAGCTTAAAATGGTGGATGATGCGGTACGCTTATCCACCCTACAACTGAAACAGTTTAGTAGGTCGGGTAAGCGCAGCGCCACCCGACATCATAAAGCGACCACTAAATCAGTTCGGGCACTTATAAACCTGGCCAGTCATTTTGCTGGCTGTCGGAGCAAAGCTCGACAACAGGTTTTGAGTCGGACTGCTCACGCCATACAGCACGTTACCACCCATCGCCGCTGCATTATTACGCAGAGCATTAGCCGCGCCGCGCATAGAACCGCCTTCATCACCATGTTGGCCTGACAACCAATTGCTTTGCTCGCCGGTTGCGGTGCCAATCAGCTGGCATTCAGTGCCTGGCTTCTCTTCAACGAAACGAACGCTCTGGCCATTAGTGCTTAACTCATTGCTGGTGCTACATCCTGCCAGCAGCAGCGCTGCCACAGCTATTCCTGCTGAAACTTTAATGCGCATGTTCTTCCCCGTTATCAATGCCGTCTTGAATAGTAGCGGGCAGTCATCGCCCGGTGAGATCTTATACCAGAGTGCGGCCAAAAAGAAAAAACCCTCAGACATTTCTGCCTGAGGGTTTTCTTAACACGGTGTTACTTCACACCAGGTGTTGGGGCAAATTACATCATGCCGCCCATGCCACCCATACCGCCCATACCTGCGCCACCTAAGTCAGGAGCGTCAGATTTTGGCATATCGGTAATCATGCACTCGGTGGTGATCATCAGGCCAGCCACAGATGCCGCGTACTGCAGAGCAGAACGAGTCACTTTGGTTGGATCCAGGATACCCATGTCGATCATGTTGCCGTATTCTTCAGTTGCTGCGTTGTAACCGTAGTTACCGTCGCCTGCTTTCACGTTATTAGCAACAACAGATGGCTCTTCGCCGCAGTTCAGAACGATTTGACGCAGTGGAGCTTCCATTGCGCGCAGCGCAACTTTGATACCCACGTTCTGGTCTTCGTTCTGGCCACGCAGTTCAGACAGTTTAGAAGCTACGCGAATCAGCGCAACACCACCACCGGCAACCACACCTTCTTCAACCGCAGCACGGGTAGCGTGCAGGGCATCTTCAACGCGTGCTTTCTTCTCTTTCATTTCAACTTCGGTAGCAGCACCGACTTTGATTACTGCAACGCCGCCAGCCAGTTTAGCTACGCGCTCTTGCAGTTTTTCACGGTCGTAATCAGAAGTTGCTTCTTCGATCTGCTTACGAATCTGAGTCACACGACCCTGGATTGCGTCTTCTTCACCATTACCATCGATGATAGTAGTGGTGTCTTTGTTGATAACGATACGTTTAGCAGTACCCAGATCTTCCAGAGTCGCTTTTTCCAGCTCCATACCAATCTCTTCAGAGATTACGGTACCGCCAGTCAGAGTTGCGATGTCTTGCAGCATTGCTTTACGACGGTCGCCAAAGCCTGGTGCTTTAACAGCAGCAACTTTCACGATACCACGCATGGTGTTAACCACCAGGGTCGCCAGCGCTTCGCCTTCAACATCTTCAGCAATGATCAGCAGTGGTTTGCCAGCTTTCGCAACGGCTTCCAGAACTGGCAGCATTTCACGGATGTTGGAGATTTTTTTGTCAGCCAGCAGGATGAACGGGCTTTCCAGTTCGATAGAACCGGTTTCAGGCTTGTTGATGAAGTACGGAGACAGGTAGCCACGGTCAAACTGCATACCTTCTACAACGTCCAGCTCGTCTTGCAGGCCAGTGCCTTCTTCAACGGTGATAACGCCTTCTTTGCCTACTTTCTCCATTGCTTCAGCAATCAGAGTACCAACAGTTTCGTCGGAGTTAGCAGAGATAGTACCAACCTGAGCGATTGCTTTAGAGTCAGAGCAAGGAACAGACAGTGCTTTCAGCTCTTCAACAGCGGCGATAACAGCTTTATCGATACCGCGTTTCAGGTCCATTGGGTTCATGCCCGCAGCAACAGCTTTCAGGCCTTCAGTGATGATGGACTGAGCCAGTACGGTTGCAGTGGTAGTACCGTCACCCGCAGCGTCGTTCGCTTTAGAGGCAACTTCTTTAACCATCTGCGCACCCATGTTTTCGAACTTGTCTTCCAGTTCGATTTCACGCGCTACAGAAACACCATCTTTAGTGATAGTCGGTGCACCGAAAGATTTATCCAGAACAACGTTACGGCCTTTAGGACCGAGGGTAACTTTCACTGCATCTGCCAGTACGTTAACGCCACGCAGCATTTTCACACGAGCGTCATTACCGAATTTTACGTCTTTAGCTGCCATTCTTAACTTTCCTTAAATTCGTTTATGTTCGTTCAGTTTTTGCGCGTATTACGCTTCAACAATTGCCAGGATGTCGCTTTCTGCCATGATCAACACTTCTTCATTGTCGATCTTCTCAGATTTCACGCCGTAGCCATCGTTGAAAATTACGATATCGCCGACTTTAACGTCCAGCGGTTGTACGTTACCGTTTTCCAGGATGCGGCCTTTACCGACAGCGATGATTTCGCCACGAGTTGATTTGCCTGCTGCGCTGCCAGTCAGAACGATACCGCCCGCAGATTTAGATTCAACTTCTTTACGCTTGACGATAACGCGGTCATGTAATGGACGAATGCTCATGTGATAGCTCTCCTTTGAGAAAGTCATTATCAATTGTTTAGGTAACGCCGGCCCAAAATGGGTTATCGGCTGGTGACCTGAGAGATGGGGATGCGCCTTCCCCCCTTCAAGGGGGAAAGCAAAAAAATTTTCGAAATTTTAACGATTGTGGCGATCGTCGTTGTCATGGTCGTCGAGCTGTTTCGGCGCATCGTCTTTGCGCTGATACTCGCCATCAAACGTCGAACCACCACCAGTGCCCGCGCTAAAACCGCCACCAGGCATACGTGAGAAGCGTAGATGTGGCATCAGTTTCAGCGTCAGATGCTTCTGTACTGGTGGCAGTAACAGCAATAAGCCCAGGAAGTCTGTGAAGAAGCCAGGCAACAGCAACAGCAAGCCTGCGATGATTAGCGAAACGCTTTTAATCATCTCAGCCGCCGGGCTTTCACCCGCTGCCATTTTCTGCTGCATCAGCATGAAGTTTTTAAAACCCTGGTTGCGAACCAGTGACATACCAATGACTGAAGTGAATATCACCAGAATAAGCGTCAGGAAGACACCCATGACGTGGGCGACCTGAATAAACAATGAAATCTCTATGTAGACATAGAGAAAGACGGCAATTAACGGTATCCAGCGCACCGTACACTCCTGTAGTTGGAAGAGCCCGTAGTAAACCTGGGCAATTGTAGCAAGCGCCATCAAGCACTTGCGAAAATAGGTTAGCAATTATGCACAGTCAAAGAGATGGCGACGCCATAGTCAAAAATCAATCTAAGCGCCCTATTATTTTTTTGGAAGTTTTCAACAATTGATCAACATCACATATTAATAATTGTTATGTGAGCAGACCTTTTAATAAGTGATCCAGATTACTGCTTTTAGCTATCATCAGCATATCATCACGGCACGCAGACCGAATATGGACATAATCGTCGGTCTATTCATTGCACAACCACAGATCCTGTGTGTTCAATGATCAATCAATGGCAGCTTTAATTAAGAAGGTTCACATGTTAAATAACATTCGTATCGAAGAAGATTTGTTGGGTACCAGGGAAGTGCCAGCGGATGCCTATTATGGTGTTCATACTCTGAGAGCGATTGAAAACTTCTACATAAGCAACAGCAAAATCAGCGACATACCTGAATTTGTTCGCGGCATGGTTATGGTTAAGAAAGCAGCGGCAATGGCGAACAAGGAGTTACAAACCATTCCGAAAAGCATCGCAAATACCATTATCCAGGCCTGTGATGAAGTCCTGAATAACGGCAAGTGCATGGACCAATTCCCGGTGGACGTTTACCAGGGCGGTGCCGGTACTTCCGTCAACATGAATACCAACGAAGTGCTCGCCAACATTGGGCTTGAGCTGATGGGCCACCAGAAAGGTGAGTACCAGTTCCTGAACCCGAACGACCACGTAAACAAATGCCAGTCCACCAACGATGCCTACCCGACAGGTTTCCGAATCGCGGTGTACGCCTCTATTGTGAAACTGATTGATGCTATCAACCAGTTAGGCGATGGCTTCCAACGCAAAGCGGTTGAGTTCGAAAATGTCCTGAAAATGGGCCGTACTCAGCTACAAGACGCCGTACCAATGACGCTGGGCCAGGAATTCCACGCATTCAACGTGTTGTTGAATGAAGAAACCCGCAACTTGCTGCGTACTGCAGAGTTGCTGCTGGAAGTGAACCTGGGTGCTACCGCAATCGGTACACGCCTGAACACCCCGGATGGCTATCAACAACTGGCGGTGCAGAAACTGGCTGAGGTCAGCAACCTTCCATGCGTACCCGCTGAAGACCTGATTGAAGCGACTTCCGACTGCGGCGCATACGTCATGGTTCACAGCTCGCTCAAACGCCTGGCGGTGAAAATGTCGAAGATCTGTAATGACCTTCGCCTGCTCTCCTCCGGCCCACGTGCTGGCCTGAACGAAATCAACCTGCCAGAATTGCAGGCTGGTTCTTCCATCATGCCTGCCAAAGTAAACCCGGTTATTCCAGAAGTCGTAAACCAGGTCTGCTTCAAAGTGATTGGCAACGATATCACTGTCACCATGGCTTCCGAAGCCGGTCAGCTACAGCTGAACGTAATGGAACCTGTAATTGGCCAGGCGATGTTTGAGTCCATCCATATCCTGACTAACGCTTGCTACAACCTGCTGGAAAAATGCATTAACGGCATCACTGCTAATAAAGAAGTGTGTGAAAGCTACGTCTACAACTCAATTGGTATCGTGACTTATCTGAACCCATTCATTGGCCACCACAATGGTGACATCGTTGGGAAGATTTGTGCCGAAACGGGTAAGAGCGTACGTGAAGTCGTGCTGGAGCGCGGCCTGTTAACCGAAGCCGAGCTGGATGATATTTTCTCTATCAACAACCTGATGCACCCGGTTTATAAAGCGAAGCGTTATACCGATGAAAGCGAACAGTAACCTTTCCGGTCCTTAACAAAAGGCACGTCCATTGGACGTGCCTTTTTCATTTGTATCACCAACAAAAACACAACAAATAATTATCAATTAATCAAACACAAGGACGGAAATCATGTTTGGAGCAGAACTCGTTATCGTGCTTTTAGCGATATATCTTGGGGCCAGACTCGGCGGCATAGGCATTGGCTTTGCTGGCGGTTTTGGCGTGCTGGTTTTAACGCTTGTTTTTCAGGTAAAACCGGGCTCAATCCCATTTGATGTTATCGAAATCATCATGGCAGTTATTGCCGCGATTGCCGCCATGCAGGTAGCAGGCGGAATGGACTACCTGGTCAGCCTTGCAGAAAAACTGCTGCGTCGTCATCCGAAATACATCACCTTCCTCGCTCCCCTCGTGACATGGTTTATGACTATTCTTGCGGGAACGGGTCATACTGCATTTTCCACGCTACCGGTTATTACAGAAGTTGCGAAAGAACAAGGCATTCGCCCATCGCGTCCGCTGTCTATCGCCGTTGTGGCCTCACAAATTGCGATTACTGCCTCACCAATTTCTGCGGCAGTCGTCTTCTTCTCCGGTCTCCTTGAGCCAATGGGTATCAGTTACCTGACGCTTCTGGGTATCTGTATTCCAGTTACGCTGGTCGCCGTTATGCTGACGGCAGTCGTGTGTAACTTCCTGGGCAGTGAACTGAAAGACGACCCGGTTTATCAGGAACGTCTGGCTAAAGGCGAAGTAAAACTGCGTGGAGCCAGCGTGTTTGAATTAAAGCCTCATGCAAAACGCTCGGTGCTGCTGTTCCTTATCGGTATCGTTGCCGTCATGCTGTACGCCACCGCCATCAGCGACACCGTTGGCCTGATTCAAAACCCAATCCTGCCGCGTAACGAAGCGATTGTGGTCTTCATGCTAACCATCGCCACGCTTATCTGCTTCACCTGTAAAATTGATACTGGTGAGATCCTCAATGCCAGCACCTTCAAATCGGGCATGAGTGCTTGTATCTGCGTGCTGGGTGTAGCCTGGTTGGGCGATACCTTCGTTAAAAACCATATCCAGGATATTCAGGCCGTTGCGGGCGACTTGCTGCAAAGCTATCCGTGGTTACTGGCTGTAGTACTGTTCTTCGCAGCCACTTTGCTTTACTCCCAGGCGGCAACCACCAAAGCACTGATGCCAGCCGCATTAATGCTCGGTGTTAGTCCACTGACCGCTATCGCATCTTTCGCCGCCGTTTCAGCGCTGTTCGTGCTGCCAACCTACCCGACCTTACTGGCTGCGGTAGAAATGGACGACACTGGCTCTACACGTATTGGTAAATACGTGTTTAACCACGCATTCTTAATTCCTGGCGTTATCGCTATTACGCTGTGTGTGATCCTCGGCTTCATTGTCGGCGGCATGGTTCTGTAAATCTTTTAAAACACGGGTCGCACTGCGGCCCGTTTAACGCCCCTGCTCACTCCCACATGCTATAGTCAACCGCGAATCCACCAGATACGAGGTTAGCTATGCCGACTACCCAGGCTGTTGTCATCCTTTGTACTGCCCCAGATGAAGCAACCGCTCAGGAACTTGCCGCCCTTGTGCTGGCTGAAAAACTGGCGGCCTGCGTCACCTTACTACCCGGTGCGACATCGCTCTATTACTGGGAAGGGAAAATGGAACAGGAGTATGAGGTGCAGATGCTGCTCAAAAGCGACATTGAGCATCAGGAAGCCCTGCTGGCTTGCCTGAAATCGCATCACCCATATCAAACCCCTGAATTACTGGTTCTGCCAGTTACCCACGGAGATAGTGAATACCTCTCATGGCTCTACGCATCTTTACGCTAATTTTTGCGCTGTTCAGCTCACATGCTTTTGCAGGTCTGTTCGACAACCAAAGCAAATCTCAGTTTGTGCCGGTCGACCAGGCTTTTGCGTTCGATTTCCAGCAATCTGACCACCAGCTCAATCTGAACTGGCAGATAAAACCCGGCTACTACCTTTATCGCCAGCAAATCAAACTCAACCCAGCTCAAGCAGAACTCGCCCCACTGGAGTTGCCAAAAGGTACCTGGCATGAAGATGAGTTCTACGGAAAGACTGAGATCTATACCCAGCGGCTTAATCTACCGATAACGATTGAGAAGGCGACCAAAGGGGCAACTGTTAGCGTGACGTATCAGGGCTGCGCCGAAGCGGGCTTCTGTTACCCGCCTGAGACGCGCGTGGTGCCGCTGAGTGAAGTTCTGACAGCGGCAAATTCGTCATCGCCCGTCGCTGTTGCACCAAAACCACCAGCAGATGCTACAGACACTAAAACAACCCAGCTGCCCTTCTCTGCACTTTGGGCGTTCTTAATCGGTATCGGTATCGCCTTCACACCTTGCGTGCTGCCGATGTACCCATTGATTTCCGGCATTGTGCTCGGCGGTAAACAACGTTTATCCACTGCACGCGCCCTGCTGTTGACCTTTGTCTATGTGCAAGGAATGGCGCTGACCTATACCGCGCTGGGCCTTGTGGTTGCGGCGGCTGGCCTGCAATTCCAGGCAGCCCTCCAACATCCTTATGTGCTTATCGGCCTGTCAGCGCTGTTTGTACTGCTCGCGGCTTCTATGTTTGGGTTATTCACCCTGCAACTGCCATCATCACTTCAAACGCGCCTGACGCTGATGAGCAATCGCCAGCAAGGCGGTTCCGCAGGTGGCGTGTTTGCGATGGGCGCATTAGCCGGGCTGATTTGCTCGCCGTGTACTACCGCACCGCTGAGCGCCATTCTGCTGTACATCGCCCAGAGCGGGAATATGTGGCTCGGAGGCGGCACGCTGTATCTCTACGCGCTAGGCATGGGCCTACCGTTGATGCTCATCACCGTATTCGGCAACCGCCTGCTCCCTAAAAGCGGCCCGTGGATGGAAACCGTCAAAATCGCATTTGGTTTTGTGATCCTTGCACTGCCGGTTTTCCTGCTGGAACGCATACTGGGAGATAATTGGGGTATTCGGTTATGGGGTTTGCTCGGCGTGGCATTCTTTGGCTGGGCATTTATCACCAGCCTGCAAGCGACTAAATCATGGATGCGCCTGGTGCAAATAATCCTGCTTGGTGCAGCGCTGGTTTGTGCTCGCCCTTTGCAAGATTGGGCGTTCGGTGCCCCCGTAACCGCCAGCCAGGCACATCTTAATTTCACTAAAATTGCTAACGTTGAGCAGCTCGATGCCGCACTTGCCAATGCAAAAGGCAAACCCGTAATGCTCGATTTGTACGCCGACTGGTGTGTAGCCTGTAAAGAATTTGAGAAATACACCTTTAGCGATGCGAAGGTACAGCAACAGCTGGGAAATACCGTTTTACTCCAGGCTGATGTTACCGCCAACAACGCGCAAGATGTGGCGCTATTAAAGCATCTGCAGGTTTTAGGGCTACCAACGATTTTGTTCTTTGATACACAAGGGCATGAGTTGCCAGAAGCACGTGTGACCGGTTTTATGAATGCTGACACCTTCCGTGCGCATTTGCAGAAACTGACGCCGTAAACAACACTCATTGTGGGAAGTACACTAAATAATTCAGTTTGCACCGTGGCAACTGAAGTATGACGGGTACAACGGAGGAGATAACCGTGCAACGCGAAACAGTACTAGAGCACGCCTTACACGTACTTGAACGTGAAGGAATTGCCAGCACCACCCTGGATATGGTCGCTAATGAGGCAGACTATCCGGTTACTGAGATCAGCAATTTCTGGCCAAACAGTGAGGCATTACTCTATGACGCGCTGCGTTATTTGAGTCAGCAAATTGATGTCTGGCGCCGTCAACTCGCGCTTAATGAAGAGTTGTCGCTCGAGCAAAAACTGTTGAAGCGCTACGAAGCGTTGACCGAATGCGTCAACAACCATCGCTATCCGGGATGCCTGTTTATCGCTGCCTGCACCTTTTACCCAGATGCATCGCACCCGATTCATCAACTGGCCGATCAGCAGAAAAAAGCCGCCTGGGAATTCACTCATGAAATGCTAATGCAGCTGGAAGTGGATGACCCAACGATGGTGGCGCATCAAATGGAACTCGTGCTTGAAGGCTGCCTGAGCCGTTTATTGGTAAAACGCAGCCAGGCCGATATCGAAACTGCCCGCCAACTGGCCGAAGATATTCTGCGATTTGCCCAGTGCCGACAAGGTGGCGCATTGACCTGATGAATTGTTTTCTCGCCATTTTGCATGAAAAGAAAGCACTTAAACGCATTTAACCCCTTTTTTATGACAAAGCCGTTGACGCCTAACGGCCTTTACGGTTTAATGCGCCCCGTTGCCCGGATAGCTCAGTCGGTAGAGCAGGGGATTGAAAATCCCCGTGTCCTTGGTTCGATTCCGAGTCCGGGCACCACTATTTAGAAGAACCCGCCTATGGCGGGTTTTTTGCTATTAGAGATTCGGACTCTTCATCGAACTTCGTTCGATTACTCGTCGCCTCCGTGCGACTCGCCCTGCGGGCCAGCGCAAGCGCTGTTCAAAAACGCTCCCGACGTTTTTGTCCGAGTCCGGGCACCACTATTTAAAGAAACCAGCCTAAGGGCTGGTTTTTTGCTATTGGAGATTTGGACTCTTCATCGGACTCTTGTTTGAAACTTAAAGGTTCGATTACTCGTCGCTTCCGTGCGACTCGCCCTGATATAACAATTACCAGAAGTACTTCACACCCGCGCTGGTAGAAAAGGCCTGGTCATTCGCCGTGCTACTTTGCATACCCGCAAAAAGCTGCACGCTATTCAAAATAACGTAATCAATATCTAAGCCATAATCGAAGCTATTTTGGTCAAACTCTGGCGAGTTAAGCGAAATCTCCTGCCCGCTCATATTGGTCGTCAGTCTCATATCGCTGATATCACGCGCCACAATCTTGCTGGCCTGCGCCCATGCTGACAGATGCAGTTCATTGCTCACCATATAATTAAAGCGAGAGCCCAGCGCCACGCTGCTCTGTCGCCCTTTCATGCCACTGACACTCGCCCCCTGCAGGTTTCCTTCATCGATACCATCGGTATTAGAACGATCGTATTCAACGCCAAGATAAGGCGTGATATCGGCTTCATGCGGTAAATGAAATGCGTAGCCTGATTCAAAGTAGAGACTCGCGCTGCTCATATCGGCATTCGACTTCTGGCTACTTTGCGTGCCATTGCCGATAACCGGACGTTTAATGTCTGCATCACCACGCTGGTAACTTGCCAGACCGTTTAGATAGAACGCTCCATCGTTGTACTGCCCATAAGCGCCAACACCATTCTGGCTCCCCTCCAGGCTCCCACCGTTTCTATCTAATTTGGCAGTGATATTATTTTTATTAACGAAGCCACCCAGCAGTAAAGCATTACTAACTCGACCGTCCAACCCCACAGAAGTGTTATTAGTGGTGCTGCTCACCTGGTTCCATCCATCAGGCTGATACTGGTTTTTCATATAATCATAAGATGTCCACACGCCCGGGGTCACTTTACCCATGTCATACATAGCACTTAAACGATTCACGACAGTCTGCGTAAGGCGGTTTTGCTCCGCCAGCAACACAGAAGGCAGCTCGGAATAAATGACGGCAGAATGGCTATCCACAATGCGCTGAACAGCATCTCCTGAACGAGTAGATTGTAGGCCCGCGGAATAATCCAATAATTGCTGCTCATCTAACGTCAGTACTTCACCGTTATGCTGCTTTAATGCAATGTCATTGGCCGCAGCAAAAAGAGTGTCTACCGCTTTGGCTCCTGCCGTTGAAAGATAATCTCCATTACTGACGGCATTTTGCGCAGAGACTTGTGCCACATCGAGATTGACTCTGTCAGGTGTGTAATTAACATGATTAATCTTCAGGAACTTGCTGCCATTGACCTGGCTAAATTCCCCCTGAATATTTTGCGCATGCAGAATGTCGTACGTCCCGTTAACCACGTAATTCTGATTAACTACGTTGACCGTGCCATCCAGCGCCGCGTTACTACTAATATCAAGCTGATTATCAATGTAGGCATTAAGTATGCCGCTATGGGTCTGTGAATAATCGCCTTTCACTTTCAGTGAGCCGTTGGATAAATCTATCGTTCCATTGTTATAAGTCGAACTCACCGAACCAGAACCCGTTAACAACCCTTCTGGGGAAATGTTCACCGAGCCACGATCAATACTGCCACTAATCCACAGTGTGCCCTGATTAATCGTGGTCTTACCGCTGTAGCTGTTATTGCCCGCCAACTCCAGAATGCCGTTACCATTTTTAATCAGCCCCGCATCACCTGATATATCGTTACTGAAGACGTAATGCGAATCGGGTACTTGAGCATTAAAGTCGCCAAAGAGAGAAGAAAACAGCATTGGGCCATTTTCTGCACGCAGAGCATTTAACTCACCCCAACCATAGGTCGCATTGTAGGGTATCCCCAGTGGGGAACCATCAGACAGATAATTTGCCGTCGTTAATATTGTCTGTTTTACCTGCTTTGCGGTCATCCAGGGATATTTTTGCCATACATTTGCCGCCGCAGCCGTGACTTGAGGTGCGGCACCTGAAGTACCGTAGAAATAGACATTACCGTTGTTCTTCTCGTTCAACAGTGGCCCAACAACATAATCTCCAGCAAGACACCAGGCCGCCGCCCTTCCGCATGCATTACTGCCTTTAATGACACCGTTTTCATCATATCCGCTATAGAGTTGCTTATTACCATCAATCCCTACTACCGTGATTAATCCATTTTCTATCGATTTATCAATCAACGGCGTCAGGTTTTCTGATGAAGGGTTGTTAAAGAGATCATTTCCGGCAGAAAAAACTATTAAACCATTACTATTTGTCAGATATTTTAATACAGCAGTAATAGGTGAGTTCGCATCATAATTGTTATAACTCCCCCATGAAGCATTAAATAAATTGACTCCATAATGCTCATGCAGGTCCATTATTGCGGCAAGTTGGTCATCAATGATTGAATGACCAAGAGGGTCATCGGTCGTTTTCGCTTCATAAAGCTGAACGTTCTGGCTACCAACATATGTTCCACCACTCCCGGTACTGGCAAGGATTTGAGAGACATAGCTTCCATGTCCAGAAGCATCCATATCAGCCAGCGCCAAAGATGCCGTAATATCCTCTGGAGTGAATGCACCTGAACCAAGATTCTTCCCCTGGCCAATATAATGCAAAATAATTGCAACCTTACCGGTTATATTGCTGAGGTTTTTATTAACACCTGAGTCCAGCACCCCAACTTTGACTTTATTATTATTTGCTCCCGGAGTTGGTACATCGGGTTTTATAGCAGGAGTATTTAACGGACTTTTTATTGTTTGAGGAGAGCCTGAACCGCTACCACCACCGCCTCCACCACATGCCGTTAACAAAAGAGGAATAAATAGCGCTATCTTTTTTAACTTTAATATATTCATTGTCTCAGTAATGTCTTTTTTTGGATATTTATTATGAGCTTTACGTGGACAATAAACATTACTGAATAGCTGTGTAAAAATCAAACGCATTATTGAATGGCCAATCATTAAAAATATCAATTAGATTTATATAAATAGATAAGTGCAATATTAATATTCTTAGAGAAAAAATATCACGATTAAAAAAACCTTGATTACTGAAAGAAAAATAAGATGAAGTAATTAAGCCAATAAATTAAAGGGAACATCGAATAATTCGATGTTCCACTAAGACGTGCAATTTCAAAATAGTGGCTCAGGCCAAAATGGGTAGCCTTAGGTTAACCCGCTACAAAACCAACGTCATAAAGCGGCTATTCGGGTCGAGTTGATAATCAGCAAACGGCTCACAATCGACAAAGCCATGCTTGAGATAAAGTTGATGGCAAGCAGCAAAACCCGGCTGAGTCCCGGTTTCTAAGCTCAGACGCTGGAGGCCACGCTCACGCGCAACTTGCAAGATATGCAGCAAAAACTGGTTCGCCACACCACGACGTAAAAAGTCCGTCGCGGT
This sequence comes from Buttiauxella noackiae, assembly GCF_000737905.1. Taxonomy (NCBI): domain Bacteria; kingdom Pseudomonadati; phylum Pseudomonadota; class Gammaproteobacteria; order Enterobacterales; family Enterobacteriaceae; genus Buttiauxella; species Buttiauxella noackiae. The sequence goes on along the minus strand of NZ_JPRU01000005.1, from coordinate 38,435 downwards.
ACGCATTGATTTCAATTCACCATGCCCATCATCAAGCATTTTCAATGCACCAATTCCGGCTAATTGTTCCCCCTCCCACGCAGACCAAAATGTCACAGCCGGGTCACGGAGTTTTTGCACATTCAGCGCGTGGCTGCTTTCTGGCGGTGATTGTTCCAGCATGCCGGAAATATGGTAGGCCACGAGTGTCTGCACCGCCGGATGCGAAAGGTCGTCAATTTTGATTACGAACATACGAGATTTCCAAATGTTGGGTAGAGAGCAAGTAACATCTTTGCAACATCAAAACGAACAATCACCTGTTCGTCCAATAACGATTACTTATAGCTCTCACTTCTTCAGTTGCTGGAGCTGAATCTGATCGGCGTATTTGGCTTGCTCTGCCAGCGCTGAAAACTGTGCCGGAAGATAAAAACTCTCCGGTACTTTAAGCCCACGCATATCGCTGCCGGTGTGGATTTGCAATTCTCCCAGCTGGCTTATCGTCACCCCTGCAACGGCAGCAGGCATCACTAAGCGGTAGGGCTTTGCCTTTTCAAATGGAACAGGAGTCGGGTAACGGTTCTCGCTGAGATCATAGTTACGGTTGAGCACCAAAAATTTATCCGGCACCCGCCGCTTGCTGTTCCACCAGTCACCGTCCACTTCGCGGAATTTCCTTTCTGATTCTGCTTTGCTGACCGCGCCAAGTTGCACCAACGCCTTGTGTAACGCCTTATCTATCGCATGATCGTAAGACTCAATTGACCTGGCGTGTCCGTGCAAAATCACGTTTATCGCAAGCCGTGCGCCCAATAAATTGGAATAGAGATCTTCGGGTGAAAAAGCAGATATCTCCTCAGAAAATCCTGGAACCGACTGAAATCCATACCACTGAGCAATCTCATGCCATTGCGCTAATTGAAAAGCGAGATGCCCCGCAAGCCAGGCGGCAATCGTATAACGTTCAACCATGGACGCAGGTGGATTAAACGCATGAAGCTGAATGCGTCGGACACCCAATTCTTCGCTATAGAACAGCCGCCAGTCCTGGCCAAGCCGTGAGTAGATCTGTGTGAAAAGGTAGAAGGTATTATCAGCAGTATCACGCACATGGGCGATATCAATAAAACCTCCACGGCGAGTGTAAATGAGGCCACTTTTCTCCTCACTCAAACCAACAATATTTTTGACAGCGCCCAGCGCGCTATCGTTGTAACGATGATGCCCCAGGGTGGTCAGTGTCAGAATATTACCAATTTGGTAGACCGGAATGGGTACACCGATGGCTCGTACTTGCAGGTCATATCCAAAGGCACAGCAAGGCCGTAACGACTCAGGAGCAGTGAGCTCTTGTGTTATCGGCCACACTCGTCTCGCCTTCTCAATGGGCAAGATATCTGCCGATTTTGGTGGCGCGCCAAAACTCAGGGATGCCACACCAAGCAGCAGAGAAAGGATCCAGCGCTGCATTAAAATGCCTCCGCAACTTGAAAGTAAAACCCGGCACTCTCTTTGCCAAACCCCAGATCGAGGCGAATATTCATGTCAGGCTTAACCTCGAAACGGTAGCCCGCACCTATAGTTGGCAATAGCGGATGGTCGGAAAGATTTTTCGGCGTGTCTCCCAACGCCCCGGCACCAACCCATAAAACATAGCCGTGCCGCCAGTTGAGTTTTTTACGGTATTCCAGTTGAGTACTGACAACGTCATTATCGCGATAGCGCCCCTGGTAATAGCCGCGCATACGGTTGTCATCTCCCGCCTCGGATAAGCGATCCCATGGTACATCGCCACGTGCAAACCGCCCCCAAAGATCAAACGCCAGAACATCCTGATCGTTGAGAGGGAAGTAGTAATTATATTGCAGTTGCAAAGCGGTGAAGTGGCTATCCGAACCAATAGCAGGATCAAAAAGGCTGTACTCGGCACTGAAAAATTGCCCGTGTCGTGGGCGCGTAATGACATCCCGCGAGTCAAAGTTGATATTTACCGTGACCCCAGAACTCAGCGTGTTGCCACCCGCGTCATAATGCGAAAAGTTATCGCCCAGGTGAGGATCTTCGATGCTTTTGGCGTCAAAGGTGGAAAGATCCCATCCAAGACCTGCATACAAACTACCAACGACCTGGCGCATGATCTGTGGATGAAGACTAAACGACTGCTGAGTATATTTTTGCTCGTTACCTTGCGCCGCGCTATAGCCGATTCCCCAAAAACCAGTGGGGATCTTCGCAAGCGATCCATCAATAAACAGCCGCCATTCATCGCCCGTAAAGAAGGTGTAATTCTTCATGCCAAGCCCTAACGCGCCGCTAGTACTAACAAAACCGGTAAACGACACTGACGAGTTTTGCGTGACATGATCGTTGGGATCAACGCGGTACACTCCCGCAATGGCAGTTCCCAGGCCAAGTTTCAATTCCGGGGTATAAAACGGCCCGGGCAACACGCTCCAGTCAATGCCTTTACCTGGATCATAGTCATTATCAGCCCCTAACTTTCCCAGGAAACCGTCAATCTCCTCGCGCGTCATCGCAACCGCCTCAGTCGGTGTATTTATCAGGCTTAATAAGCCCAAAAACAGCGCGCCACGTTTATTCATTAGAATCGATATTCGCCTGCGATAAAGAAGCTATTACGTTCGTTAAAACCAATTTCCGTCAGCAGGTTAAAGTTTTGAGTAAGTTCATATTGCGCGCCAATCAAGGTGTTCCATGGCGAAGTGAGATGCTGTTTAACGTCAAAGCGCCCATCGTCATCCTTATTCACCGAATTGATAAGCGGCTGAAGTTCGGCGGGCATATGCAAGTCAGACAGATTGCCTTTGAACTCCTGCTGGACGTCCTGATACATCGCCCCTATCCACACGCTTAAATGGGATGGGCCGGAAATTTGTGGCATATCAAAGCGATAACCCACGCGTGGCGACACAGTCAAGGCTGAGATTTTGCCGTCCAGAATATCGAAATTAGTACGCGTGTAGTTGGTATCCACCAGCGTAAACCAGTTTTTATACCCACCCGCAAGCGTAATGCCGGTGCCATAAGTGACACCTTCAAAATCGAGTGTGAAATCGATGTTCTGTAAATCACCGCTCTGGTTCAGCCTGTGCACCGAGGAGGCAATAATCCTATCAATGCCGGTATAACGCGACGGGTCGGCATCCACCGATACGTTCGAAATTGACGAGCCTTTGGTGTAACCCATCAGCCCATAAATATTTAAAAACGGGAACACCCACATATCGAGACGCAGGTTTTCAGTCTTACTGCGCTCGCGCGTATGGCCCACATCAATGGCAAACATATCGCTGGGAATCGGATGCGCGCCAAGTTTCAATCCGGAGAAGGTAATGCTATCAACATCAACATTCTGGCGAATATTCATATAGCTGAGATTCACACCAAACGGCAGCGGAATAGAATATCCGCGCGCACGAGCTTCATCTCCCCAGATGGGAAATGTGCTGCTATCTGTCGCAGTGTCAGTCGCTGCACCAAACGCCGCACTAGATAAAAACAGTAGCGGCAACGTAATAACCCGGCACTGTTGCACACCCCTTTCGATTTTATTCATGGCGTTCTCTTTAATATTTGCATTGTCAGTCAGGCGGCAAATTCCCTCTATAGCCCCGCCCCCACATTGAAATAAACGGCTTGTTCGCTGTCGCTAAAGGCCACATCAATCCCGGTATGCAACCCAAACTTGCGCGCAATCAGGTAGCGAAATCCGCCGCCATACGCCACTTCGGTTTGAGTAAAGAGATCGTCGGCTTCTTTGCTGGCGCTTCCTGCCCCTACAAAACCCTGTAACACCCAGCGCGGCGTCATTTGCCACTCCAACTGAGTTTGCACAGTGCTGACATAATCTCCCTGATAGCGATACTGCGAGATGCCTCGCAATTTGATATAGGGGCGTGCCATCGGTAGCAAATGCCGCTCATGGTTTGAAAGTGACTGATAATTCCCAGCCAGCACCAGCGTGAATTCGGTGCCGAGCGGTTGGAAATATTTACCGTCGAGCGTCAACATGTCGTAGCGATAATCACCCCCGAGGAAGCTGCTATAAAACTGGTATTCCGCCGTGGCTGACAACCCATTGTGCGGATAGAAGAAGTTATCTGTGGTGTCATATTCCATCAGCAACCCAACACCAGAGGTCGCACTTTTATCACCAAGAAATTGTTTGAATACTCGATTAACAATCGCGTTTTCGGCAGAGACTTCCATATTGGCGTAGAACTGGGAACCACCGACGAAAAAGGGTGTATCCGCTACGCGAAAAAGTAATTTTTGCATACCTCCGTACCCTTTTGTTTGGGTACTAATGCCCTTTCCGTGTTCAAACGCAGCAATATCACCAGAATAAATATCAATATTTACATCGGCATATCCGACAGCAGCCAAATAACGGATGCTGTCGTTGTTCCAGGTATGGCGGTGCCCTCCTCCGACAAACCAGGTGCCATTTTGCGTGGCTCCCCCACCAAACGCCGTGACTGCGGGGGGAATAGATTTCCCACCCTTACGATTTTTTGCCGATTCACTATCGGCGGTATCATGCAAAAAAAGGCCAAACAACCCACCGCCGTAGCCTATTGCCGGTTCGGTGATAACCACTGGAACGGGTAAAAAACCGTAGCTGTTGCTCAGATTTTCGCTCATATCCAGCATGCCATCCGTCTCGTCAATCAGCCCGCTGGCATATGCAACCAGTGGCTGTATCAGCCACAAAAGTACCAACGGGTAGCTGGCCTTCATCATGAGGATTTCTCAGGTTGTATGGCCTGAGCGGCAAACCAGTTATCACGCGGCGCCATAACCTGCACGTTGGATTCGTTAAACACAGCATGAATATAACGATGCAATTCGCTCTTCATCCTCGCCAACGATTCGCCCACGCGTAATTTGAGCTTTAACTCGTACGCGATGTACCAGGCCATCAAATTGAGCCACCTTCAGGCGGGGTCAGGCCAAACTTTGCCTGCAACGTAATAATCGGGTGATGAAAGAATGGGATCGTGTGTGATTGATTTTGTCTGGAGGGCAATTGCCTGGGTTCAACTGCATGCCGCATACCTGTGGTTATCAAAGGTACCCATGCCAAGAGAAATAGCAGCGCCCTGGTCATATGTTTCACCCAAAAAGGAATGATTTTGTTTTATTTTTCAACGACACGAGCAATGTTCTGCCGAGTCATATCTGATTTGAGCATAGACCAGCATTAAGCATATTCAAGATAACAGGAGTGATATTAAAAGGTTGGACGGGAGTAGATATGAAGCAGGAGCGGGGAACTATCGTTGACCCAAAATTATGTATTCAGGAAACATCAAAACCATAAAAACGAAAAAACCCGCCGGAGCGGGTTTTTAAATTTCTGAGCTTAGTTAACGCTAACCTTACAGGCTAGTTACGTTACCAGCTGCTGGGCCTTTAGCGCCGTTCTCGATGGTGAAGGAAACTTTCTGGCCTTCATCAAGAGATTTGTAACCGTCGTTCTGGATTGCAGAGAAGTGAACGAACAGGTCTTTAGAACCGTCGTCTGGAGTGATGAAGCCGAAACCTTTATCAGCGTTGAACCATTTTACCAGACCAGTCATTTTGTTAGACATGTGTATTACCTTTTGAATTGAGTGTGCCTTACGGCGATTTGGTATGCTTTACAGATTTTATGAAGCGGTAGAGGAGCACACGACAAAGGGTATCCAGGGATGACTCTTGAAGGACTGCTTTACTAAGTTGCTTTAAAGGTCTGTACGTCAAACCGATGGGGCGTATTAACTCATGCTTAGGCGATGAATGACAAGGATTATTTTAGCCGTCCACAGCTCTGTAGTTAAATTACGTCTCATTTACCGCTTCGTTTTGGGGGTGCAAATGGCACTCTTGTACCCCCACCCACTACCACATTAACTATTTGTTAGTAATCAATTTTAGCCACGCGACGCAGTGCTTCTGGCGTCACTTCTGGCAGGCCAAAAAACTCCATATAAGCAGGAATCATCTCAAACAACATATCTGTTCCAGGTTGTATCTGGCAGTCTCTTTTCATTGCAGCTTGCAAAAATGGCGTGATTTCGCTCTTCATTACCACCTCTCCCACGAAGGTTCCGGGCGTTATGGCGCTAACATCCACCGGTAATTCGTCACCGGCATTCATACCCAGCGGCGTTGCGTTAACGACAATGGAAAACCCTTTCGGGTTGCGCAAACCGGTAAGCACCTTAAGAGACGGATAGTGGCTACGTAGACGTTTTGCCAGCCCTTCACAGCTTTCCACGCGGCTATCAAACAGCGCCAGCGTATCAACGCCTGCGGCCGCCAGAGACGCAGCAATAGCCGAACCCACACCACCGCTGCCAATGACTAATGCACGAGATCCCTCCACCTGAATACCTTTGCGCAACACCCCACGGACAAAACCGTCGCCATCAAACATATCGCCACGCAACGAGCCGTCCGGCTCAAGGCGAATTGCATTACACGCCCCGGCAATTTGCGCCGTTGGGCTAATAGTGTGAACTAACTCACAAGTCGAAACTTTATGCGGCATCGTCACCAACGCACCAATAATATTGGTCATGCGGAATAGCGAAGGAATCAGTTGCGCATAATCTTCTGCTTTCACCCCCATCGGCACCACTTTGATATCGATGCCTTGCTCTTCAAACCAGGGGTTGTAAATCATCGGTGCTTTGAAAGTGTTTGTCGGGTAGCCCAGGTGGGCGATTAAACGGGTATTGCCACTCATATCCATTGCATCTACCTCTATCACAGCGACTTCAACTACCCGATGTCGCTGTGATGCATCATTAATTAATCAGCCAGTTCAATACGTTTGATATCGCCAAGAATGAAGACATACGCGAACACACCCAACAGTGCAGCACCGCCGATATACACCAGCGCGTAGAAGAAGTTGCCGGTCGCCGCAACGATAAAACCGACAATCAATGGCGTAATGATGGAGGCCAGGTTTGAGCAGAAGTTAAATAACCCTCCTGTCAGACCCGCTAAATTTTTCGGTGCCATATCGGAAATCAGCGTCCAGCCGAGCCCCACCATGCCTTGCCCGAAGAACGCTACCGACATCACCGTAATCACCAGCGCATCGGTTGGCATCCAGTTAGCCGTAATGATAAGGCTTGCCATCAACAGCCCAGAAATGATTGGCAATTTACGGGCAATGTTTACCGAGCCGGTGCGTTTGAGAATTTGGTCAGACACCCAACCACCAAACATCACGCCCACAGCGGCGGCAAGGAACGGCAAAATAGCGAAGAAGCCCACTTTGAGCCATGGCATATGGCGTTCGGTGGCGAGATAAGTTGGGAACCAGGTCAGGAAGAACACCAGCGTCGTATTCCCGGCAAACTGGCCAATGCCCGCACCAAGGATTTGGCGGCATTTAACAAGCCTTGCGACGTTCGCCCAGCTAAAGTTCATCTTAGGTTCAGGCTCAGCCTCTTTTAGATCGTGGCCGATGTACTCAAGCTCAAGCCTGTTAGCCGTTTTGGACTCGTGTGGTTCGTGATAAAAGCGCCACCACACCAACACAAACAAAATGCCCACGACACCGACTGTGATAAACAACGCACGCCAGCCGAAGGTTTCCATAATAAAGAACAGCAACGGAGCAAACGCAGCAAGCCCAACGTATTCCCCGACGGTATACACAGCCGTCGCGCGCGCACGCTCATGCTGCGGAAACCATTTGCCAACCACCCGGCTATTTACCGGGAAGCATGGCGCCTCACTGATCCCTAAACCTAAGCGGCATAGCAGCAGCGTTTTCAGGCCGACGGTTAAACCGTGGAACAGGGTAAATGCCGACCAGAAAAAAAGTGCCAGCGCATAGGTAACTTTATTGCCGAAGCGATCAAGGAAGATACCGCCGGGGATTTGCATTGCCGCATAAGTCCAGGCAAACGCCGAGAACACAATCCCCATTGTTGCCGCGCCAATACCAAGATCGGCACTCAGTTGCGGCGCCGCAATACCAAGCACTGTGCGGTCGAGATAGTTAATCATGGTTCCGATAGCCAGAAGGGTCAGGATAACCATTCGGGTACGGGTTCTTTTTACAACACCAGTTTTCTGGGCAGCGATGTCGCCCTGGCCATAACTCGCCATGGTTTATACCTCGGTTATTTGTAGGTTACAGGTGTCTTATTGAACCTTAAGGTTCATTTATTGTTGTAAATCGTATTAACGCATTTGCATTGCAGCCAGCCGCACAGCGGCGTTGGTTGCACCGTATTGTTGATAATCACCTCGCCGTTCAACTAGTTCAAAGAAGAAACGGTCCGGGCGGAAAGGAGGTGTATAGGCATGCAAAAACTCATGCTGACGTGCATCTCGTTCATAAAGAATATCCAGGCGTTCAAGCCCTTGTAGCAATGGATTATTTGCCCCGTAGCGCGCCAGCAAATCGTCATAATAGTTTGCCGGAATCGGCAGTAATTTTAGCCCTTGTGATTGCAGACCCTCGACCGTCGCGAGTAAATCATCACAGGCAAACGCCGCGTGTTGCAGGCCCGTTCCCTGATAGCTTGCTACCGAACGGGCAATTTGCGTATCAAGGCTGTGCGACATATTCAGCGGCAAGCGGATCGAGTGACAAGGGCTATGCATCACCTGGCTTCTGACCAGGCCGTACGGGTCCGGCACGCTCAGTTCATTATCCAGTTCAAAGCCGAACACCGCGCGGAAAAACATAATCCAGTTGTCACGGCTACCTTCTACCAGCCCTAACGCCAGATGATCAATCCCATTTAAGGTGCCCTGGTTGGCTGTTTCCGAAAGGTTAAAATCGGTCTGATAAATATCACTTTCACCCTGCTCTGGTGCTTCTATCAGATAAATCAGGCTACCGTCAGGCGCGCACACTGCCGCCAGCGCACGCTCATCTGGCCCATGCTTTTCATGCCAGATCGGGTAACCGTAATCCTGCGCCCGTTGCAGTACGTTTGCCGCCCCTTTAACACGCCACGCCATTGCGCACAGCGAAACACCGTGGCGACGGTGAAACTCATCGGCCCAACTGTGCGACTGATGGTTGAGAATGACATTCACCCCGCCGTTGCGCCACAGTGAAACATCCTTGGAACGGTGGTCACCCGCTTGTGCAAAACCCAGTGGTTGCAGTGCTTCACCCAATGCCTGTGCGTCTTTTGCATCGGTGGCAAATTCTAAAAACTCGATACCCTGATAACTGGCTTGTGGCGCGCTATGGAACAGCTGCGCATCAATTTGCGGATTACCATTCCAGGTTTGCTCTTCCAGCCAAAGCAGCGAGCGATAACCATCTTTGGCAGTTGGTGCGTTCGGTGTAGCACGGAAACTGTCGTTGAAAATCTCCAGCGACCATGGGCCGCGGTAGCCTTTTTCCGTCAACAAACGGGTAAATTCCACCACCGGCAATTCGCCCTGGCCTGGGAAGCAACGGAAATGGCGACTCCACTCAAGCACATCCATTTTCATCAACGGTGCATCGGCCAGTTGCAGGAAGGTAATTTTATCGACCGGAATGTCATCGAGATTAATCAGTTGATCGCCCAGCGAAAGCACATGGAAGCTGTCGAGAACCAATCCCAGCGCCGGGCTATTTACCTGCTTTACGCGCTCCCACGCCTGGCGATAACGGTTCACATGGGTGCCCCATGCCAGCGCCTCATAGCCAACGGTTATTTCATTACGTTGTGCTAACTCAGCCAGATGCGCCAGGTCGCTGACCTGCAAATCAAGATTCGGCGAGCAATCGGGTGCCACGTTGCTACAAAGCAACATGGTGTTGCACCCCAGTTCGTGCATCAGTGCGAATTTGCGCCGCGCGCGTTCCAGATTACTGGCAAACTGCGGGCGAGACGCACCTTCGAAATCGCGGAAAGGCTGAAACAGTGTAATAGTGAGCCCGAGATCCGCCGCCATTTTCCGCACATCCGCAGGCGTACCGGGGTAATAAAGAAGATCATTTTCAAAGATTTCTACACCGTCAAAACCAGCAGCCGAAATTGCGGCCAGTTTTTCAGGCAACGTGCCAGAGATAGATACGGTTGCAATTGAACGCAGCATGATGGCTCCTGGTCTGTCGGGATAAGTCGGTTAATGTTGTATCATTTGGTTCATATTGCAAATTTATAGTTAATTTATTGTTACCACAGATCACACCTCAGCAAGTTAAAAAAAATAGCGGGCGATTACCGAACAAAACAAAGTGGAGTTACACTTTTCAATCTCTCTACTGGCAATTAAAAGGCGACACAACATGTCAGATAATAACTATCAGCCCCCAAAAGTTTGGACATGGCAAAAAGGCGACGGCAGCACCTTTGCTAATATCAATCGCCCGATTGCAGGCCCGACTCACGAACGCACGCTGCCAATTGGCAAACATCCATTACAGCTTTATTCACTTGGCACACCGAACGGGCAGAAGGTGACGATTCTGCTTGAGGAGTTGCTGGCACTGGGCGTAAGCGAAGCCGAATACGATGCGCATTTGATTCGTATCGGTGAAGGAGATCAGTTCTCAAGCGGCTTTGTGGACGTGAACCCGAATTCAAAAATCCCGGCGCTCATGGACCATTCGGTGACACCACCGATTCGCGTATTTGAATCCGGCGCCATCTTGCTGTATCTGGCGGAGAAATTCGGTCATTTCCTGCCAAAAGATCTCGCCGCGCGCACTGAAACCTTGAACTGGCTGTTCTGGTTACAAGGCTCAGCGCCATATCTCGGCGGTGGCTTCGGTCATTTCTATAATTACGCACCAATGAAAATTGAGTACGCAATTAACCGCTTTGCGATGGAAACCAAGCGCCAGTTAGACGTGCTCGACAGGCAGCTGGCGACACATCGTTTTATTTCAGGTGATGAATATACGATTGCAGATATCGCCATTTGGCCGTGGTACGGCAGTCTGGCAAAAGGTGGGCTATATAATGCGGCTGAATTCCTCGACCTCGCTTCGTACAAAAACTTCGTGCGCTGGGCCGATGAAGTGGCAAGCCGCCCGGCGGTTAAACGTGGGCGCATTGTAAACCGCACCTTCGGTGAGCCGTCTGAGCAGTTGCACGAACGCCACGATGCATCAGACTTTGAGTTGCGTACCGAAGATAAGCTGGCGAAATAAATACGTTGTACTCGACTACGCCCTGCAAGTTGCACTATGCAGGGCGTAAAAATTTAAAATTAAACAAACTATGGGTGGTTTAAGCCTAACCGTTGCAGGTAAGTTGCCGTCTGAATTATTCAGTAAGCAAACTGCAAGGAAATACCGTGTTAAAAAAATTCGTATTTATATTCACTTTCGTTATTGCCGGCTGTGCTAATCCAGGCGATGAGACGGTCGAAGCCCTAAATACTCTCGAATTCCATCCCGACACAATGTCCCAAGCACTTAATAGCACCCCGGAAGAATTACAAACTTTGCACTCTTCGAATAAAGAAGTGATTACCCGCCTCACTGTAGAAATAAAAGCAGCACGGGTCGATAACCTCAGAAGTGTAGATGTTTTTGATAATCGCTATGGTATTGATGATGTTTTCCAGGCACTGACTCGCCTCGAAGAATTTAATGAGCTGAACAACACTTATCTAAAAGATCAAAACAAAGATGGGTTAGTGCAGATTGGGAAAGCATTAAAACCAATAAAAGAGAAAACATCCTGAGCGAACTAAAATCAGTGGATGTCGCTTACGCTAGTCCACCTGCCAACGACTTACCGTAGTTCGGATAAGCGATGCGCCATCCGACTCTCGTTGACTCAATAATCAGTAAAGTTGCTTTTCAATTAGCATTTGCTGTAACTGCTTTTTTTGTTCCATGGTTAACACCTGGCTGACATTAAACAGGTATTTTGCTCGCTGGTAGCGCACCTTACTCTGAATATCACCGATGGCATTAAGTTGTTTCTTCGCTGCGCTATCATCCCAGACGCCAGAATGGAACATATCAACAATCGCATCTTGTGTTAAAGCATCGGTATTAATTTTTCCGATCTCTTTTTGCGCATCTTCACGTAGTGCTTTTACCTTCTGCGTTTGCTCAGGTGAGAAATTTAATTGCTTCGCCAACGAATCCTGCGGCAGTGTTTCTGTAGCAGAAGATGCAACAGCCATTCCTGAAAATGCCAGCACCGTCATCAACGTGGCAATTTTAAATACTTTTTCATTCTATACCCTTAAACATAGTGTGTATTAATAGCATCTGAACACCCACATTATTAACGCAGTAACAACGTCATTAGAAATCATTAATTATTTATTTTTAAACAAACCAATTAATTGTCTTTAAAAGTTTATTATTATAATAAAGGGTATATATCGCCTGGAGTCCCCAATGCTCATCACACAAGTTTTAACCTTGTTCTTATTCGTATTTTTGCAATGGATTATTGTCAAGCGTACTGGTCTTAAACCCTGGGTTTCACTTTTATTACTGCTTCCGCTAATCAATTTATTCGTATACTTTTATATCGCAACTGCACGCTGGCCTAATGAAAAAAAACCAAAATGTCCAGATTGAATCAAGTGAAAAACTACACCGCAAAGAAAAACAGAACCGTCAAGGTTGGCTGGCAGGGTTGTTTTCATTACTGTACACAATATTTACGGTGATATTTAATGAATACAGTAATTATATTGAATTGAAATACCTACAAACCCCTGTTGAATTTTTAGTTATTGCACTACTCACCTATCTTATCTTTATCAAGAGCAAGATTGGTGCAGTGCTTATGGTTATTTACTTCACCGCACACAAGGTAATATTATTACTTTCTGGAATTTATCTCTCAGTAAGTAACATCATTATCGATATTGCTTTGTTTTACTGTTATTTTACTGCGGCTCGCAACATTAATTCCCCATACAAAACCTAATAAAAAGCCACACTATGTTGCCATAGTGTGGCTGCCGAGCACTGACTATTTGATTATGACTTACATAGCCTACTTCCTTATTGGCTAACAACAGAATAGAACCGTTTCCTTCAGCGCTCAATTATCTTTTCATTTAAAAATAAATGTTGCCGCATGGATAAAAAAATACCCGCCGGACAGGCGGGCACATTGTATTGGCGCAATAAAGCGCGCAAACAACATTAAAAAAAATCTAATCACTCGGGATTGATAATATCAATGAGACTTGATGCATCAACAAAATAATTTTAATGCGCGCTTTGTTATTGGGCAATTGTCTTCGCATATAAAAATAAATTGATCAGAAGTTGAAATTAACCGCGGCATAGCCCCCATCGGCTAAGGTATTATCGCTATGACCATCTTTCCCCTGCATACCTACATAGCGATACCCACCTTCAACTGACAGAGTTGGGTTAACTTTCCAGCGAATGCCTGCATTAGCTTCCCCATACTGCTCAACCCCACTGGAGAGCGAATCAGGCGAATAATAGGCGTCACCAAACAGACTAAAATGATCACCTAGTGGAAGTTGCGCACCACCGCCAACGGCTACGGCATAACCTTCATCACCATCACTCGGATTGAGGTAGAGTGTTTTCCCGCCCAATGTCACCAAAACTGAGCCAAGTGGTATATTCCAGCCCATTCCCAGGCTGGCAATATCACCATCATTATCGCTGTGCGCCCAGTTACCATTAAAGGTAAAACCCGGCTCGTTTGCACCAAAACTCATCCCAAGATTAGTCCAATCGGCACCAGCCTCACCGTGAAATGCCACCGCATTGGCATTGGTTACTGCAAAGGTGTTAAAAACGATTAATGCAATAAGAGTCTTTTTCATCATAATCCTTGAAATCACTGCAGAGAGATAACTCTATGGTTTTGATATTTCAGGGATGGATGGTATTCAGACTCCCTGGATGAGGGAATTTGATTTTTGTTTAATTTTAAATTAAAGAATATTGGGCGAAAATCATTTCGCCAATGCTTTTCATTAATAGTCAGAATGTTAACTTGCCTCAGAATTTCTCCGGCAAGTTGATGACTTCCAGTAAATATCCGCCTCGCTTAATGTCGATGTACCCACCATTTTTTAGTGCAAACATCACATTCAAAATACTGCTGCGCGATAAATGAGTCCTTTCCTGAATGTAATCAAGAACAGATGTTCTTAATCGTGAATCTTCGGGTAGGCGACTCATCTCAATAAGATGTCCACGAATGATGGAATAGGTGCGTTGCTGCACCACTAAAGAATCACGATAGAAAAGATGGCTGGTGTAATAGGAGAGTATCACCGAAACATCCTTCCACATCCCTTCCTGAGTAATTATTTCATGAGCAAGGCTTGCATCAAGGCGCAGCATGGTACATTCAGTTTCTACACGCAAAATATGGCTACGCAATGGCTGGATACTTTCTGCAATACCAAACAGATTCTGTCCAGAAACGGTGGCGATAACCAAACCGTCAGTCGCTCGTAAGACAGAAATCTCACCCTGTTTGAAGACATAAAATTGCGGAATCTCTTTATATTCCCAATTTATTCGTTTACGGGGGATCACCTCCATCGGTGTTCCGTGGGGTTCGAGGACGGCAATCAGACGCTGGATAGCGGATTCCGGGCGGGTTGGAGGAGAGATAGTCATTATTTTTCCTGAAATTACTCACGGTATGCACAGGTTCCTTGAAGTATATACCCAAAATAATTCGTGTTGCGGCCAGGCGGCAATTGAGCTAATTCCCAGGGGCTTACTTGAGTAAGTGACTGGGGTTTGCGAGTGCAGCCAACACCCCTGCAACTTGAAATATGATAGGTATACCGCGCCAAAGATCTCGCTGGGTGCAGTACATTGCTGTGTTTGGCTTATAGATACAACTGTGTTTATTAAAACTAAAACAATATTCAGCAACATTCTTACAACTATTTCCAGGATGCAAAGAATTGTAATTTTTCAGTTTTCCTCTTGCACACTATTATCTACTTTGTGCAATTGAATATTTACCCCCGGTTTATTTTTAAACAAAATAAAAGTGGAGCGATACACGCCTTATCTTTAGTGTCTCCGGACATTTCATCACGGGGGGAACCCATCTATGTTTCTCGATTACTTTGCCTTAGGCGCACTTATTTTCGTGGCATTGACGCTCTTTTATGGCGTTATTGTTGTACACGATATCCCCTATGAAATAGCAGTACATCGTAACCATCCCCATCAGGATGCTATTCATGCAGCTGGATGGGTAAGTCTCTTTACTTTGCATGTTTTATGGCCATTCCTGTGGATCTGGGCGATGTTATATCGTGAAGACAGAGGCTGGGGATTTGCCGTCAAAAATAATGAAATAGAAATGTTACGTGAAAGGTTACTCCGGCTGGAATCCCAGAATGAGAAAAACCAAAGCAAGTCATCAGTAACTGAATAATTGAGCAGGATTCATTGTGGATTTATTACTTATTCTTACATATACCGCAATTTGCTTTGGTATATTTAAATTCTTCAAAATTCCGTTAAATAAATGGAGTGTGCCTACCGCTGTGTTGGGTGGCATTATTCTTATTGGCTCGTTGTTATTATTAATGAATTATAACCATCCCTATACCGAACGAGCCCAGATGGTTACCGTTACGTTACCCATCATCCCTGAAATCCAGGGCGTCGTGGTAGAAGTTACCCCGAATGCCAATAAAAAGCTTAAAAAAGGGGATTTCCTGTTTCGGGTTGACCCAACTGCCTATGAAGCCAAAGTCGAATCAATAAAAGGTGAGATAGAAAGCGCTCAGCAAAATGTAGAAATGCTCAAAGCACGCCTTGCTTCCGAAAACGCCGATATCGCGCAGGCAAAAGCAGAGCGCGATTTAGCCTTAAAAGATGCCGACCGCTACCGCAACGGCAGCCGGGACAAACTGAAAAGCCCGTTTACCGATCAAGAAGTGGTTCGCGCACAGCAGACATATCTGGCCGCACAAGCACAGTGGCGCTCTTCCCTATCAAAGAGAGATCAAACAGCGGCACAGCTTGATGCCATGATAAACGGTGAGAACGCCACAGTTTACCGGCTGAAAGCAAACCTCAAAGAAGCAGAATACTTCCTTGCAAAAACCGTGGTTCGCGCACCCAGCGATGGCTACGCGACACAGCTCTTCCTGAAACCCGGTATGTTCGTGCGCCCGTTGCCGCTGCGCCCGGTGATGGTGTTCGTTCCGGATCAAAAAACCAGTGTTTATGCCGTATTCCGCCAAAACTCCGCGCTGCGTTTAACCGCTGGAGACCAGGCCGAAGTGGTGTTTAACGGTCTTCCTGGCAGCGTGGTGAAAGGAAAAGTGAAGCAGATCCTCCCTGCGATTGCTAACAGCAGCTATCAGGCCCAAGGCCATTTGCAGGGCTTGAGCCTTGACCCAAAACTCGACGGAATCTATGCCGAAATTGAACTGAATAACGTTGCAGACGTGGAAAGATTACCCGCAGGAACCATGGGCCAGGTCGCCGTCTATTCCGGTTATTTCGAGCACGTTTCCATTATTCGCAAAATCCTGCTGCGCATGACCAGCTGGATGCACTATCTCTATATTGATCATTAATTTAAGGTGAAAAAGGGAGCCGCCCATGCAGAAAACAAAAATGTTTATTCTTTTCGCCATCGTTATTCTGACCTGGGGAACAACCTGGCTTGCGATGAAATTTGCGTTGGTCAGCATGCCACCAATATTTGCCACCGGGCTGCGCTTCTTAAGTGCAGCACCTCTTTTGCTATGGCTATTATACGTTACGCGCTCATCACTGTTATTTCCTCCTGGGCACCGTTTTTTCCAGTTCTGCGTGTTCCTGTTTTGTTTCTGCCTGCCCTTTACGCTGGTGATTTACGGTGAGCAGTACGTTAATGCCAGCACGGCCGCGATAATCTTCGCTGGAATGCCCGTCGCCGTGCTTCTGATTTCTATTGTGGTACTCAATGCCCCCACCAGCCTGTTGCAGCTCATGGGGGCAATGCTGGCAATGCTGTCCCTGTTTTGTCTCTTGCAGGAAGAGTCCAGAAACAGCCTGAGTAATAACTGGAAAGGCGCTTTTGCTGTCGTGGCTGCCGTCGCCATGCATGCTTTTATGTATGTGCAATGCAAAAAGCGCAGTTGCCAGGTTTCGCTTTTCACGTTTAACGCCCTGCCTTGCCTGGCTGCGGGCTTACTACTCACATTAACTGGCGCAGTAGTGGAAAAGCCGGAAATTGAAAACATCACCTGGTTGTCTTTTTCTTCGATTATTTACCTGGGCGTCGTGGCTAGCGTATTCGGCATCTTGTGTTATTTCTCGCTGCAAAAACGCATTTCGACTTTTAATACCTCTTTGGTATTTATCTGTTTTCCCGTTATCGCGGTGATCCTGGAATGTGTAGTGATGGGCAGCGTGTTTTCTCATACATCGTGGATTCTGCTCGCGGGAATGTTATGCGGCGTGTTGCTATCCGTCATTCCTGTAGAGAGAGAAAAAATGGCCACAACACCAAAACGTCTGTGGAATTAGCACGATTTTTTCATCGCCATATTTACAAGTAATTAATAGCTGTTAAGAATGGATATTATTTGCTCATAATTGTGGTCAATGTCAGAAGAGATACTCAGGCAGCAGATTCAGAACCTCAAAAAACACAATGCCCGACTCAAAAGAATTGCACACGACTCTCGCAATAAGCTCAGTGCAGCACTGGACGGGACAGGCTTATGTTTATGGCAACTCGATGTGCCAAGCGGCAAATTGGTTATTTTCAACCGTCGCTGGGGTTCCATGCTGGGCTTTCAGCCCAAAGAACTTAGCGCTCATTTTGATGTGTGGCGTGAGCACCTGCATCCTGATGATAAAGAGATGGTGCTCTCCGCGTTTTATAACCACCTTGAAGGTAAAGCCCCATTTTATGAAGCACTGCATCGAATGCAGGCGAAAAATGGCACCATCACCTGGGTGCTCGACCGGGGCCGTGTGACCGAATGGAGCGATGACGGGAAACCGCTGAAAGTTACCGGCACCCACATTGATATGACCAAAGAAAAGCAGTACGAGCAGCAGTTGGCAAAACTTGCCAATCACGACCCCCTCACAGGCCTTGCCAACCGCCACGCCCTACAGTCGCAATTCGAGCTGTTAAAAAAGCTGGGCCCACTTTCGATAGCCTTTATCGATCTCGATGACTTCAAAAACGTTAACGATACGCTGGGCCATCGCAGCGGTGATGAAGTACTGTTGCAACTCAGTCAACGCCTGCACGAATCCTGCCCGCCAGAGGTCACCATTGGCCGCATTGGGGGAGATGAATTTATTCTGTTATTGCCCTGGTCGCTGGAACATCCTGAGATAAACCACATCGCCAGATGCTGTCTGGATGCAGCCATCACCCCGTTCGAATTAGATAACGGTTCCGCCAAAGTAGGTGCATCTATTGGGGTGAATGAATCCTGGGCGGATGACACTTTTAATAACGCGCTGATTCGTGCCGATGAGTCGATGTACTTGATTAAACGCACCGGCAAAAATGGCATCGCGTTAGGCGCCAGGATTATTATTCAGTCTTAAACCAGGTATTTGCGGAACCACTCAATGGTTCTCGTCCATGCAAGCTCTGCCGCGGCCTTGTCGTAACGTGGAGTCGAATCGTTGTGGAAGCCGTGGTTCACACCTGGATAGATGTAGCCTTCATAGACTTTATTATTCGCTTTCAGAGCCGCTTCATACGCGGGCCATCCCTCATTGATTCGCGAGTCGAGCTCACCATAATGCAGTAATAAAGGTGCTTTGATACGCGGTACATCTTCAGTTTTTGGCTGGCGACCATAGAACGGTACGGCGGCAGCTAATTCCGAGTAAGCGACCGCTGCGGCATTGGCGACGCCTCCGCCGTAACAAAAACCGGTGATACCGACTTTTCCTGTCACTGCATCGTGATGCATCAAAAACTCAATCGCGGCAAAGAAATCATTCATCAGTTTGGTCGGATCAACCTGGGATTGTAGCTCGCGGCCTTTTTCGTCATTGCCTGGGTAGCCACCAACCGAGCTTAATCCATCAGGGGCTAATGCAATAAAACCCGCTTTCGCGACACGGCGTGCCACATCTTCAATGTAGGGATTAAGCCCACGGTTTTCATGCACCACGACCACCCCCGGTACTTTTCCCACGGCTTTTGCCGGGCGCACCATGTAGCCTCTCACCTGCCCATGCCCTTGTGGACTTGGGTACTCAATGTATTCAGCGACAATATCCGGATCGGTGAACTCAACTTGCGTCGCGAAGGCATAATTTGGCGTCAGCAATGTACCAAGTGCCACCGCCGAAAGGCCACCCACAACAAATTTCCCCGCGATATCGAGAAACTCACGTTTGCTGATTTTGCCGTGTACATAAAAATCGAAGTATTCGAGTAATTCAGGAGGGAAATCTTTTGCGGTAAGTCGTGTCATTTGCAGGCCCGTCATATTGGTCAGTTTGATGTCGGATGACGCTTCGCTTATCCGACCTACGCGAGCCGTTGTAGGTTGAATAAGCGAAGCGTCATCCACCAACGCCCCATAAATAATGGCCTGTATTTACTGATTTTGCCTGGTCTAATTTAATCGCGATTTAACCACGTTCACGCGCCAGATGCCGAAGCACACCAGCACTAACGCCAGTGCATAGCGCCACTCAAGAATGCTCTCTTGCAGGAAGATAGCCGACAATACCGCACCTGATACCGGGATCAGGAAGTTAAATGGCGCAATCATGCCCACACGGTTGTGTTTGAGCAGCAGGCTCCACAGTGCAAATGCCACGGATGATAACAGCGCCAGATAACCCAGAATGGCCACCGACTCCCACCCATGAAACGCAAGCGTACCGCCGCAGGCATAGCCACCAGCCGTTAGCACAAGGCCACCAATAGCCAGTTGCCAGCCAGTCATAATTGTCGCATCCATGGTTTGCGAAATACGCTTACCGTACAACGACGCGGCAGAAAGAATAAACGCCGCCAGCACCACGAAACCGTCGCCCATCAGGCTGAAGCTAAAGTCCATCAACTGGCTGTTGAAGTTCACCACCATCACACCGGCAAAACCGAGCACGCAACCCACGACTTTGTTAATGCTGAGCTTGTCGTTTTGGTAGATAAAATGCGCCAGTAACACGCTAAAGAAAGTACCGGTGGCATTCATAATTGAACCTTTCACACCGGTGGTATAGGCGAGGCCTATATAAAAGAAGATGTATTGAATCGCGGTTTGCGTGACGCCTAATACCGCCAGTTGGGAATACTGCTGGCGCGACAAACGCGCAATCGGCTTACCCTGTAAAAACGCAAATGCCAGCAACAACAAACCAGCAATCACAAAGCGGTATCCGGCAAAGACAATTTTGCCAGGCAGGTCATCCGTCGCTATCTGAAATATTTCATAGCCGTTTTTAATTGCCGGGTAAGCACTACCCCATAACAGGCAACAAAAAGCGGCCCCCATCCATGCGATTTTCTTATTAGTAAACCGTGAAACGTTATTGCTCACGCCTCTTCCCTTAACAAAAATTAAACTGTCGTTTCAGAATCGACCATTATCCTTCAATAAAGAAAAATAGCGATAGCGCCATCCACACTTTGCGGGGTGGATGGCACGACGTTTAATTTAAGGTTTAGGAAGATGCGAAGGACGCGCTTTCGGATGCACGGCAAAGTGCCCTTCTGGCGCATTGTCGACTTTCACATGAACCAGATCCGGAGCCTGACTTTTAATCGTTTTATCGCGGAACAGATAGACGTTGAACGGCAGAATAAACACCAGTACAAAGCAGACAATCAGCAAACCACCATACACATCATGTGCGTGGGCACCGGGTAGGGAACTTGGCGGAATAAATGACACAATAAACGCCAGCACTGACACCACCAACCCGGAACAGGCGATAGCCAGTTTCACCGGTTTCCCACCCGGAACCTGGAAGGCACGTTTTCTATCACGCTGTTTACGCACCAGTTGGATATATCCCAGGAACAACATCAAATAACTGCACAGATAGATAACTACGGTGAGTGACAGAGCCACGAGGAATGACATATTGCTACCGCCGCCAGTATTGGTCAGGACAATCAGCGCAATGGAAGTGATGATCAACTGAGAGATCACCAGTGCTACAGGTACGCCGTTTTTATTCACTTTGGCAAAACGCGCAGGCAGCAGACCTTGTCGCGCTGTCACTAACATGCCGCGAGAAGGGCCGACAATCCACGAAGCAATTTCTGCTAACACACCCAACATCAGCAATGCCGCTATAACTCGCACCGCCCACTCAAAACCTGGGCCGTAATAACCAATCAACGTACTAAATGCCTGCATCACACCGGCAGAAAGGTTGATTTCATCATGCGGAATAACCGCCGCAACCGACAGACCACCAATCGAGCTAAGTACAATGGCGGCAATCACCAGCAGAATCATCGCCAGTGGGTAATCACGCGCCGGGTTGGTCATTTCATTGACGTGAGTCGCGGAGGCTTCAACGCCCATGTAACTGAGCACGAACGCCACAAACACCACTAATGTGCCAATTTGTGAAAAATCAGGGAAGAAAGTCGTGGCCGACATTTCAATCGCCAGCGGTTGGCCGTTATACAACCAGGCTACAGCCAGCCCCACCAACACGATTGCAGGGAATAAAATCCCGAAGAAGAACCCCGCTTTAGCAATACGCGCCGTGTAGCGTGTGCCTTTAAATTGTGTAAGAGCCAGGCCCCATAAAATAATCAGGGCTGCGACGGTTTTCACCAGCGGATCGGTATTTAGCGCAGGCCAGTTGAGGATGTATGAGAGCGCGCCGAGCACAAAATAGAGCATCGGAATAAAACCGATGGCGATTTGCAAATAGCTAAAGGAAATCGCCGCAAATCCCCAGCGCTCACCAAGCGTATTGGAAACCCAGGCAAATAAACCGCCCTCTTCCCAGCCTTCTACGGTCGCCATTTCAGCGGCACACAAACCAACGGGAATAAACCAGAAAACCCCGCCCATCAGCAGGAAGAAAACCAGGCTAAAACCTGAGGTAGCAAACGTTGGATATTCATAAACCGCCATCACCATTGAGGCAGTAATCGCGAAAAAGCCAAGCAAAGTCAGCGACCTTGCGGGGGCATTTGTCGTTGTGGTGGACATAAGTCTCTCCGCATCCGCAAGCAAATGCCTGCGGATGTTTTGGTTAATAGATAAAAAGAGACTGATGACAAAGCTTATTTTGTAGGTTGGCTAAGCGAAGAGTCACCCGACAATACTGGGGGAATGGTGGATGGCGCTATCGCTTATCCACCCTACAAAACCTTTGTCTGCAATCTGAAAGTGTCTTATGCGTGGTTGAAGCCACCCGCTTCTTCGGCGGTCAGCGAATGTGTAACCGGATTTTTTTCCAACGCCTGAAGAGTGCGTTTCAGATCGGCAATCAGCAATTCAGCCAGGTCGGTGCTCATTCCGTGACGAACCAAAATGCGCTGCACCACTAAGTCTTCACGATGTGTTGGCATGGAATAAGCAGGCACCTGCCAGCCACGGCTACGTAAGCGGTCCGCCAGGTCATATAAGGTGTATCCATCATTCTGATGGTCAGCTTTCAGCGCCCAGGTCAGTGCCGGAATGCCGTTCAGGTGGCTGCCGTCAAAAATTATCTCGAATGGACCAATTGCGGCAATTTCTCGCGCCAGATACTGCGCTGTCTCGTAACAGGCCATGTGAATTTTGCGATAACCCTCGCGGCCCAGGCGCAAGAAGTTGTAGTACTGCGCGACAATTTGCCCACCAGGACGCGAGAAGTTCAGCGCAAAGGTCGGCATATTGCCGCCGAGGTAGTTAACGTTAAAGATAAGCTCCTCTGGCAGGTCCTGTTTTTCACGCCATACCACCCAACCGGCACCCAGCGGTGCAAGACCAAATTTGTGGCCAGATGCATTGATGGATTTCACACGCGGTAGACGGAAGTCCCAATCGATTTCCGGCGCACAGAACGGAGCAAGGAAACCACCGCTTGCGGCATCGACGTGCATTGGAATATCCAGCCCGGTCTTCTCGAACAGATCGTCCAGAGCATCGTGAATCTCTTTCACCGGCTCGTACTGGCAGGTAAAGGTAATGCCTAAAGTCGGCACCACACCGATAGTGTTCTCATCAACATATTTCAGTGCTTCTTCAGCCGTCATCATCAGGCGATCGCCTTCCAGTGGCACTTCGCGAAGCTCAACATCAAAGTAACGGGCGAATTTGTGCCAACAGATTTGTACCGGGCCACACACCATGTTTGGTTTATCGGTAGATTTTCCGGCCAGCTCACGGCGTTTGCGCCAGCGCCATTTCAGCGCCAGGCCGCCAAGCATCGCGGCTTCCGAAGAACCGATGGTTGAGCAACCGAGCGTATCGGTGGCAGCCGGGGAATGCCAAAGATCGGCGAGCATATTCACACAGCGCTGTTCCAGTTCAGCGGTTTGTGGATACTCGTCCTTATCAATCATGTTCTTATCGATGGAGAGATCCATTAACTGGCGAATCTCATCATCAACCCAGGTCTGGCAGAAGGTCGCCAGATTCTGGCGAGAATTACCATCGAGCATCAGTTCATCATGAATGGCATGAAAAACATTGCGTGGATTGCTTTCTTGAACCGGGAATACGTTTTTTGGTAGTGAAGTAGATAGTTCTACAGATGCATAAACATCATCATTTTCATTTTCGGCGGGCTGAATGAGCATAGTCATAATTAATCCTTTTCATATCAGATAAATTTATTATTCAGTTACTTTAGGGCTGGAGTTATTTCACCCAATTTGGCATGCGGTGTCTTTTGACATTGTTTGAATATTTTCGGCACCGCTACGGTTTCGACCTCATGCCAGTGAACATAATCGCCACCTTTAAAATCGGTATTTCTATTGACGACCCAAAAGGCAATTGGCGTCATGGACTTCGGATTCATATCCATAAATTCCTGACAGGTCATATTTTGTGGCGTCGTTTCCTGTTGCGCAGCAAAAGCAGAATTAAAAGTGGTAGAAAGAGCCGCTGCGGCAATAATTATCGAGATACTTGCTTTAATATTCATAAATTATTCCAGTGGTTATTTAGAATCTTTTACCGCCAGCCGTTTAGGTTGCGCCAGCGCCAACTTCTTACGTAAAGAGATAAAACTCCCGGCACTGAAGATCATCTCCAGACCAATAAAAACAGTGGTGAATAGATAAGACTGCTCAGGGTTCATGCCCAGCCAGATAGCGGCAATCAGCAAGTCAAAAATACCGATAAAAATGTTCCAGATGGCCCCGGAACGGCCGCGCATGGTGAAGCCAGATACGATGCGCGAAACGCCACCGATAATGAACAGACAGCAAAATATTATCGATAAAGAGTTCATCCCAACCATCGGATTGGCGACGAAGCTGTAACCCAACAACAACCAGGCGAGAGCGAAAATCACGCTGACAAATTTGGATTTCCAGTGCTGCTGGCGAAAGACAACCAGGCTATAAAGTGTATAAAAGCCGCAAATCATAAACATCATGCCAATTATATAACTGAGATACAGTCCGGACATAAATGGGTAGATAAGACAGCAGGCACCACATATAAGTAGCAGAACAGCCATGACCAGAGCATGTTTTTTATAATAAATACGAGAGGCTTCACTCAGCGCCTTCATTCTATATTGGTTAAAGATGAACATATTATCTCCGCCGTAGTTTCAATAATTGAAATGGTAGTCCCCACTTGACTGCGGAGTAAATAAGAGTGAAGAGCCATTGTTATACGCTGAGTCTGACATCTGTCTGTCTCTTCTGACATATGTAAGACTGTGCTTGCATTATTAATCCGGCGCTCTGATTTTCATTGTGATACTTATTTTTTATTCTGGTGGCGTTTGGTGATGAACACCCATTTTATTAAGGAGAAGATAATGAAAAAATTAATTCTGGCAGGCCTGTTGGCAACTATGATGAGTTCTGCACCTGTATTAGCAGCAGCAACTACAACCCCAGCGCAGACCGCAGCGGCAACCGCACAAATCCAAAAAGAAGCGGCTGATGTCATGCAAGTTGCGGTTCAGGGTGCCAATGCAATGCGTGATATTCAGTTTGCACGCCTGGCGCTATTCCACGGTGAACCTGCCAGCGCGAAGAAATTGACCGACGACGCAGCAACCTTGCTGAAAGATGACAGCGCTGACTGGAAGAAATTTGTCAAAACCGACGCCAAAGCGAAAATGATCGACGATCAATACGTGATCATTAACGCAACGGTAGCGCTGTCTGAAGACTACATTGCGACCCCAGCAAAAGAGAGCGCCATCAAATCTGCTAATGAAAAAATGGCCAAAGGAGACCAGAAAGGTGCGATGGATACTTTACGTCTGGCCGGTATTGGCGTGATGGAAAATCAATATCTGATGCCACTGAACCAGACCCGTAAAGCGGTTGCTCAGGCCCAAAAACTGCTGGCAGACGGCAAATACTACGAGGCGAATTTGGTACTGAAAGGTGCTGAAGACGGTATCGTGGTTGATAGCGAAATGTTTGCTGCCAGCAATTAATCTGCGTTTGTATTGAGAGTGCGCGCGGGGAATGGTCGGGCAATAACTGCCCGACCATTCAATCTCAGTGGCTCATCAAGCTCTCTATCTCCACCTCAATTTCTCGCATAACCGCAGTAATTTCCTCTAATGCCTCCCGTCGCTCCTCAAGCGGTAGCGAATCATGTCGGCGTGACTCAAAGGGTTCACAAAGTTTCTGTAAAGCTGTGATTTCCAGTATTTGAGCCGAGCCATGCAGACGATGTAGCGCATGCAAAAACATTTGCGGCTCATCTTCTTCTATTGAACGCACAGCTGCCTGCAAATCATTTGCCGAAGCTTCGCGGAACGTTTCCAGAATTTCATTCATCAACTTCCGATCTCCCCCCGTATTCTCGGTCAAAATGCTGAGTTTCAGATGCCGGGTAACACAAGGCATTGAACGGCCAACATCCAGTTTACTGAGCTCATGGGTCAGCGTTTGAATCGACACCGGCTTAAACAGACATTGATTCATCCCACTTTCCAGACACTGTTCGCGTGACTGAGACAAGGCACTGGCAGTAAGCCCCCAGATTTGCAGCCGCTGATTTTGACGACGTAACGACGCCGCCAGTTCGAGGCCATCTTTTTTCGGCATATTCACATCCGTTATCAACAAGTCGTACTGCTTGCTGAGGATTTTGGCTTCAGCCTCCTCGCCATCACAAGCTTCATCAACATTGAAACCAATGGTATTTAACTGCCGTTTGAGTAGCAGGCGATTAGTCGGGTTATCGTCCGCAATCAGAATCGATAAGCGTGGCAATGGCGACAACGCCGCAGGCGTATCGCGCGTTGGCGTTAGCGATTGTTGAGCCGTTTCAACCGCAAGCGTTATCGTAAAAGTGGTACCCAGCGACTGGCGGCTGCTCATTTCAAGCGTACCGCCCATCAGCGTGACCAGCTCTTTACAGATAACCAACCCCAGACCAGAACCCGTTTGCTCACGCCCCTGACGCGCCTGAACGTAGCGGTGGAATAACGTTTCCTGCTCTTCCGGGCTAATTCCACAGCCGGTATCACTTACCGTAATCACTAACGTGCCGTGTTTATCCATTTCGGGGATCAGGCGAGCAGACACCTGAATATGCCCCTGTTCAGTAAACTTCAACGCATTGCCGACCAAATTGGTGAGAATTTGCCGCAAAGCCTGCGGATCGACCAGTACCCGATCTTCGGCTGCCAAATGGCTGATGCAGCGCAGCGTAATGCCCTTTTGCTTCGCCAGTGCATCAAACGAGTGACATTGCAGGTCGATAAGCTGAGTTAAATCAGTCCACTGTGGGGCAATTTGATATTTTCCTGACTCAATTTTATCGACATCAAGAATCTTACCGATTAACCCCAATAGCGATTGTGCCGTCGCCCCGGCAAGTGCTATCGCCTCTTTACGTTGGCTGGAGCTAAGATCCGAACTCGACAGCAATTCTAAAAAACCCACAATCGAACTGACGGGCGTGCGTAACTCATGGCTCATACTCGCCAGGAAACGACTTTTTGCTTTAGTGGCCTGAATCGCTTTATCCTTTTCAGCCTCCAGCTCGCGGGACAGTGCCTCTTTCAAATGCAGTTGCTCTTCGAGTTGCCGCTGCGATTGCTTTCTTTTACGCACTTCCCGGGAAAGCGACAGCCCCCAGCCCAGGCTGATGGCGATAAGCACCAGCGCGAAGAGAACCAACTGATAGAACTGTTTGCTGTAAAGGCTCCAGGTATCAATCTGCACGCTGGAAATCTTCGACCACTTCTCCGTCATTTGCAGAATTTCGCGTGGAGGAATCGCTTGCAGCGCCTTACTCAAAATGGATTTGAGTTCCGGCTCATCGCGCGACATCGCAAAGCTGATTGACGCAACGGGCGTACCGGGCAGTCGCATGTAATGCATATTTTGCGGGTAGTAATGATCAATCATGTAGCGGGCTGAAAGCTCGGTGGTGATCGCCGCATCCACCTTGCCTTCCTCAACCATTTTCATCGCCACGCTGACATTATCTGTCTCAACCCAGGTTGCCTGCGGATACCTCTGCTTTAAATCGTGCGCCAGGATATGCCCCGCAGCCAGAGCGATACGCATCGGTCTTGCCTGCAATGTGGCCGCCGTTTCGCGATGTGCGGTGACAATCACGAACGAGACATTCATTAGCGGGTCGCTAAACGAGACAAATTTCTGTGCTTCATTACTGAAGGTGGCCGCAGGGATCATATCCCAGTTCCCCTGAGCCATTTTTTGTGCCATTTCACCGTTGGAATTGACGATAACAGGCTTAAATTCCAGCCCGGTTTGCAACTGGATGATATTGAGCAAATCCGCCATGATGCCGCGCAACTCACCGTCATGGTCGACTAGCGTAAAAGGGGGATAATTGGGGTTAATCAACACCCGAACTTCATGGTGCTTTTTAAGCCAGCTTTTCTCTTCATCGCTGAAGGGAATTGGCTTATTCAGATAAGCCAGATTGCCGCGATTTAACCAATTCTGCATCACCCGCATATGGGTTTCATTGCTGATAGAGGTAATAAAGCTCTCAAGGATATTTCGCAACAGCGGTTGATGCTGGCTGGTAACAAAATAATTGTATTGTTGCTGCTTGTTAAAGTAGTGCGTAATAACCAGTGATTGCGAAAAATATTTAGAGATACAATTCGCAGTCGTAACGTTATTACCAATGAAATATTGATTCTGCCCGGACATCACAGACGACATCGCCTGGTAATCGCTATCGTAAAAGGTAATTTTTGCATTTGGAAAAGCCGTCTTAGCCACATCCAGAAACGCACAATCTTTCACGCAGGCCAGGGTAACCTCTTTACGCGTGGTCAGCGGTAATAAAGTGTTTTTGAGTGAGGTAACCAACGTCGGCCAGGTCTTTATCAATGCCGAAGTGCGCAGCAAGTCACTGCCCACTCTTTTATGCTGGGATAGCTGAGTCAACAGAGTATCGACTTCATTTCGCGAGAGTGCCGCCAGCGCCTCTTGTTCGTTATCGTACTGTTTGATAAAAATTTTAATGTTCAGATTCTTTTGCATTAATGCAAGATAATCTGCATTGACGCCCTGGTAATGTTTACCCTCGCTTTTATAATCAATAGGTGAAACTTCAGGCAACCAGGTGCCGACTGTCAGAGTATTATGATGTGCCAGCCAGCGCGATTCATCGGCGCTTAAACGAATATCCAGCGCCGATGGTTGATAATTACTTTTCAGCTCAATTAACTGAGCGGCACCAGAAGCCGAAAAAACGCTCAAGAAAAACATTACTGCCAAATAAATATATAATCTAAACCGCATCTCACTATCCTATTTTATTTCTTTGCGCATAATCATAAAGTTCCATTAATGAGGAGCAGTCTAACTTTTCCATTAAGCGACTTTTATAAGTACTGACGGTTTTATTACTAATATTCATTTTGCTGGCAATGGTTGTGTAATCAATACCATTGAGGATATAGCGTAATACTTTCATTTCCTGGGTAGACAACGTATCCAGCTTGTCCTGTTCTGTCGTGGCGGCACCGCTGAAGCGCTCGAGTGAGAATGGGAAATAGCTGTAGCCATTTTTTGCCGCCTCAATAGCCGCGAGGATGTTGTTCATGCCCTCTTTTTTGCTAACAAAGCCATTAGCGCCGCATTCAGCGCTACGTTTACCGTAGAACAGTTCATTCTTAGCTGAGATGATAATAATGATGCCAACGTAGTGCCGTTTGCGTAGCTGTTCCAGCACTTCAATACCGCTGATGCAGGGAATATCTACATCGATAATTAATAGTTCAGGCTTGAGTTTCTCGACGGTTTGTACCGCATGCTCACCGCTATCGAGCTCAGTGGTGACCGTAATACCGTTGGTATCGAGTAAATTGCGAATGGCGATACGCGCCAATGGGTGATCGTCAACGATTATCGCGTTCATTGCGTTAAAACATCCTGGTGTAGTAAAGAATAGCGAGGCCGGTAATATTATTACGTTTAGAGGTAATTCTGAGTTAGATTAAATTATAACTTGTCCGACCAAGTGTTCTAAAATATTTACACCATGAGTAAACAATGAACAGAAAACCAATTTTATTGATTTAGTCTATCTTTTTAATAAATAGGTTAATCAGGGTATAGATGATACTGATCATATTTTTGACTACGTGTGTAGGAATGGGATTTCAATTACTCAGGCGGGGTCTTAAATAAAAAGTGTTAATTATTTCAATATTGTCCCCTCATCCCTTCCCATTGGGAGAGGATGAGGGCGGTACTTAAAGATTAGTTACGGCCAGCCATCACACCACCATCCACATCCCACAACGCGCCGGTTACCCAACCCGCTTTATCGGAAAGCAGGAACCCGACAGTTTCAGCGACATCACGTGGTGTACCTACGCGGCCAATCGGGTGGAAGCTATTGAAACTGTCCATTACGCCGTGAACTTCGTCTTTCGGAATAAAACCTTCATAAATGGGTGTTTGTACTACCGCTGGCGATACTGCATTCACGCGAATCCCGTTACCACCCAGCTCAATAGCCATATTCCTGGTCAGCGCATGCAAGCCTGCTTTTGCCATGGAGTAAGCAGAAGAAGGTGTTGCACCAATCGCTTGTTGCGCCCACATAGAACCGATATTTACGATAGAACCCTGAATGCCTGCGGCAATCATGTTTTTCACAACATCACGGGTGATAAAAAACGTCGCGCGGTTAATGTTCATATACATGTCGTAATCGGCTTCTTCATGTTCAGTAAATGCTTTAGGGAAGAAGACCCCAGCGGCGTTAACCAGCAGATCAATATCCTGATGCTCAGCATTTACTGTTGCCATCACATGCTTCATACCTTCAGTGGTCATCAGGTTGGCAATGATGGTGTCGACCTTACCCAATGGTGAAAGTGCTGCACGCGCTTCATCTGCTTTTTCCTGGCGATTACCCACCAGCACCACACTACCGCCCTGTTCCAGCACCAGACGTGCAGTTTCCAGACCCATGCCGCTTGTGCCGCCAACAACCAAAAGTTTTTTACCTGCGAATACGTTGCTCATGATTCTCTCCACAATAATTTCTATGTTAGTTGATACAAGGAGAAGCTTGTCTCCCTGTCGATGAGCAAAGAATGCCAGCTTAGTACGGCATCCACGAACCATAAGAAATAACGCACCAAGAAAGAAAAACTATCTCACTAGCTTCTCCTGCGCTACGCTAATTGCCTGCTAATGAAAAGGCGTATACATGCGAACGTTGAATAGACTGAAATGGCTGCAAGCCTTCGAGGCTACGGCGCGCCACGGTAGTTTTACCGGTGCGGCAAATGAATTAGGCGTCACGCCTGCCGCCGTGGGCCAGTTGGTGCGCGCACTGGAAGAGTGGGTTGGACATCCCTTACTCAACCGCAGCCGCTCCGGGAATGAACGTTTGACGCTGATTCATGAAGCTCAGGAAGCGCTCGACGATATTTCCCTCGGGCTGGATAAACTCGAAATGGGGTTAAAAAAACTTCGTGGCCGCAAAGCACGTTCAGTATTGGTGATCACCGCGTCGCAAGTATTAGTGATGAACTGGCTAATGCCACGGCTCAACCGCTTTTCCGAACGTTATGAAACGATAGATGTGCGCCTTGATGTCGCAGACCGACTTATCGATCTGACACATGGTGAGGCCGATATTGGTATCCGCTGCGGCCCTGGGAGCTGGCCTGGACTGGTCGCTGACTGGATGATGGATGAAGAGGTGGTGATGATTTGTAGCCCGTCATTACTCCCCGCTGAGGGCGATGCCAATGCCGCCTGGCTGTCTTATCAAAAGTTGATTCAGGATGATACGCCACACCCAGGGGCCAACTTCCCATCATGGGAGAATGTGTTGATGCAAATTGGGCTGGATAATCTTTACCAGACTCGCCAACACATTAACTCGACCGCTACCGTGATTCAGGCTGTACTCACTGGTCGAGGGGTTGCTTTAGTACGCAAGGCGCTGGTGCAACAGGATTTAGATATTGGCCGTCTGGTTCAGCTATTCCCAAAAAACCGCTGGCCGATTAACTGGTCTTATTATGTTGTTTGTTCAAGTGCATCATTGAAACGCCCGGAAGTTCAGGCGTTTCATGATTGGATTTTGGATGAGGTTCGGGTTAAATAGCAAATTGGCCCTCTCCTGGAAAGGAGAGAGCCAGGAGGGTTTAAGCATTCGCCAACTGTTTCGCCTTCTCTTCTTCTTCGCGCTGTTGCTGCTCGGTTTCCAGCATCTTCTTCTCGTAAACTTTGAAGAATGGATAGTAGATAGCCAATGAAATAAAGAAGCAGACGAACACCAGCCCACAGGCAACCAGATTCCAGTTAGAGGTGATCAACGCCCCTAACGGAGCAGGAATAGTGAACGGCGGTTTCACCATCATGCGTGGAATAATCCCGGTAATGGTAAACAGATACACCACCACGGTGTTTGCCATCGGCGCAAGAATAAAGGGAACAGCCAGAATCGGGTTCATCACTATTGGTGCACCGAAAATCATCGGTTCGTTGATGTTAAACAGCCCCGGAATAAACGACAGTTTCCCCAACGATTTCAAATAAGCCGCTTTAGAACGGATAAACAACACGACCAGCGCCAGTGTCGAGCCCGTACCGCCCATCTGCGCATACCACTGGAAGAACTGCTCGGTGAAAATATTTGGCAGTTCGTAAGCGCTGGTGCCCGCCTGGAACATCTCCATATTCTGCACAATCGCCTGATCCCACAGCGGGCGAATCAATGGCCCCATCACCGCATGGCCATGGATCCCGAATACCCAGAACAGATCGATAAAGAACTGCGTAACAATGCCGCCGAACAGGTTCGTACCGGTCATAAACCCTTTGAGCGGCATGATGATGTAACTGATGATGGCGTTAATATCGATATTCAAAAAGTGACGCGGGATCCAGAAGATCAACACTACAGCCAGAGTCGGAAATAACGCGGAAAACGAACTAGCCACCACCGGTGGCACGCCCTCTGGCATTTTGATTTCAATATTTCTGACTTTAATAAAACGGTAAATCTCGATAGCAATCAGTGAGGAAATAATCGCGCCAAATAGCCCCTGAGAACTTAACGAAGTAATAGGAATATAACGTCCGGAAACCGCGTCTCCGGCAACGGTAATGCCTTGTTTGATGTTGACGGGCACAATCATCAGCAATGTCGCCAGCATCGCCAACAGCCCGCTGGTAATATCGTTGAGCTTGTAACTTTTACCGAGGAACGAACCGATAGTAAAAGCAGCATACAGCGACATTAATCCCACGGTAAAACGGAACGGCACATCCAGCATATCGCGATATGGCGCGATGAAATCCATATAACCTTTTATCGGGATATTGAGCAAAATAACGAAGAATGACCCGACAATAGTCAGCGGTAAAATTGAGATAAGCCCATTACGGATTGCCTGCATATGCCGCTGGTTGCCAATGGCATTTGCCACCGGCAGCATTTTTTCAGCCAGTCGTTCAAAGTAAGACATTATTGCGCCCCCTCGAATCCGTTATTTTCAATCACAGCCTTAAACCACAGGCCCGATTTTTTAAGCGAACGCTGCTGAGTTTCTAAATCCAGACGATAAAAACCATAGCGATTTTTATAAGCGTTTTGCCATGACCAACAGTCGATAAATGTCCACATGTGATAACCCAGGCAGTTACTGCCATCAGCAATGGCCTGATGTAAATAACTCAGGTGTTCCTGGAGAAACTCAATGCGGTAATCATCCTGCACCTGACCATTCACCATGAACTGTTCTTCGTCAGAAATACCGATGCCGTTTTCCGAGACAAACCACGGTAAATTGCCGTAGCGGTCTTTAACCACCATTGCGATGTCATAAAGTGCCGCAGGATAAATCTCAATGCCGCGCGAGGTATTCATCCTGCGCCCCGGCATAATGTATTCTTCAAAAAATCGCTCTGGCACAAAACCGTGCGGTTCTTCGAGCAGGGTTTCACGCGCTTTAACACGGCGCGGGCGATAATAATTAATCCCCAGTAAATCAATACGCGTGTTGGCGATAAGCTCACAATCACCTGGCTGAATTACCGGCAATTGATCGTACTCTTTCAAAATGGCGATCAGTTCATCCGGGTAGCGTCCAAGCAAAATCGGCTCGTTAATACTGCGGGTGTAAAATAGATCGGCCATTTCTGCGGCGTGTAAGTCCTCCGGTGTATCGCTGCGTGGATAGACCGGAATAACATCCATAATGATGCCAATCTGCCCGGCAATATTCAGCTCACGCCAGGCAGCAACCGCTTTGCAATGGGCCAGAACGATATGATGCAACACCTGCGCAGCACGGCGGAAACTGGTCACATAAGGGTAATGGCGAGGATGCAAATAACCCGCCTCCGCAGGAATTAGCGGTTCGTTAAAGGTGAACCAGTAGCGCACCCGGTCGCCAAAAAGCTCGTAACAAATCCGCGCGTAGCGGGCAAACGCATCTACAACTTCACGGTTTTCAAAACCACCTTTTTCCTGGAGCGCCATCGGCATATCGAAGTGATAAAGATTAATAAACGGCTCGATGCCCTGAGCATTTAGCTCATCAATCACTGCGTTATAAAAATCGACTGCCTGAGGATTAATTTCCCCATCACCATCAGGAATAAGGCGTGACCAGGAAATTGAGGTTCGAAATGAATTCAGACCAATATCTTTGGCGCGTTGAATGTCTTCCCGATAGTTCTGGTAAAAGGTTGAGGTATCGTCCGCGGTTACGCCACCGAAGAAGCGTTCGTTAAAATGATGTGAGGCATAGTCCCAAATATTTTCGCCTTTGCCATCTCCGGCCTGGTGCCCTTCGGATTGAGTTGCGCTGGTTGCTGTACCCCACCAGAAATTCTCAGGAAAACGGTATTTCATGACCCATCCTTATTGTGCATTTTTTAATAAAGACAGGGCCTGATCCAGCACCTTATCGCCCTGCATTGAGCCGTACAGCATCATATCAATCGCCGCCACCGGCACGCCGTGTGGCGCGGCTGCGCTGGATATACTCTGTAACTGGAATTTCACCTGTGGTCCAAGCAAAATGACATCAGCGTCCGTGATGATTTGGTCAAATTCAGACACCGGCACCGCCGTAATTTCTACTTCAATATTTCGGCTGGCGGCGGACTGTTTCATTCTTTCGACTAACATGCTGGTGGACATTCCGGCAGCACAGCATAAAAAGATCTTTTTCATCACTTCTCCCTGGCGTAATAAATGAGGTCATCCGCAGCATGCGGCAAAATATATTCTGAGGAGTGGGGGAAAAAGCAGCAAGTGAGGCGCGACACAGAATTGGTTTTATTGTCTGGTACTTTTACGGGGAAAAATGATACAAAGCATAGTTTATTGATAATAAACAGAAAGATAGCGCTGTTACTTTTTAGAATGATATTGAGATTTAATATCTAAATTTGCGACATAATAAGAAAACCTTCCGCGTTTAGATATATTTCAAAACCGGTGTAAACGCTGTTTTTAAAGCATATTATTTTCATCAGCAACCTCACACCAGAATATATCCAAAATAATTCAAGTTGCAGGATAAAAGGCTTCAGCCGTTTGAACAGCGCTTGCGCTGACCCCTTAGGGGCGAGGCTACCCACTGTGATATCAAACCCGCCGTCTCCGGCAAAAATCCCCGACTGCTCCATCACGCTGTTATAGTCCGAGTGCATCTTGCCTTTACTGAAACTGATGCAGCCCGACCCCGTCATCGACCCGAACGTGAAGCTCGCCCCACCGCTGATGCTGTTCTGTTTGCTGTCGTAACGGTCGCTGTCCTGCAGGTTGCTGATGGTCGGGTCTCCGCCGATATCCGCCACCACGCTGTTGCCGCTCACCTGCGCCCCGGCAATCGTTGTGTCGTCTCCGCTGTGGAGATTCACGCGGTTACCCGCATCTATGGTGGTTTCATTATGCGTCGTGCCGTTACCCCCACCGCCGCCAGAGCCGCCAGAGCCGCCAGAGCCGGAGATTATGCAGACGTTACGGAAGATCCCCAAACTTTCGGCACGCAAGCAACAGCAGATCCTTGAGTTTATCGAGGTGATCACGGCTAAAAAACTGCCTGCGGGTAAGTGGATTTGACGGTTAAGTGACAGATAAAAAATCCCGGCGACTTGGCCGGGATCTGTGCTTTACTCAGGATCTGATGGGGGATATTTTCGGGCTTTACGTTCATCTATCTTGGCGAAAAGCCATGAACCCAGCCCCCCCGCAGCTCCTGCGATAGTGCTTACAACGATGATATCTATAATTACTTCTCGTGTTAAATTAACCTTACCGTCAAAAATCAAGTCAATAACAACACTAGCCATAAAGAAAAAAATGAAACAACAGAAAACAAGATAAACAACACTTAAAAATAAAAGCCTCAAATTTATATTCTTGTGTTTTTTATTTACCAGCATTATTGAAATCCTTTTTATTTATTTTATCTTTGATTTTATTACCAATAAATTCACCACCAACAGAACTAATGGCATCACTAACAAAGCCAGAGCCTGGGCCTAAAACTGGATTCAATACAGGCGGTGCAACTACTCCAACTACTGCACCAAATGCCCAACTAGCCCCAGTACCAGTCAAGGCACCTTTATCCAGGCCATCCGTAAAGAACGTCCCACCTGCGGCAATTCCTGCGTTTTGCCATACACTCCTACCTGGAGCCAATGCCCCTGTAATCCCTGCTGAGGCACTTCCCCAGTAATCCCAGCTTTTATTTGCATTGCCCGACTTACTCAGATCGAACCACTGATAAGAGCCATTGGCTATTTCCGCAAGAACAGCGCCACCAACAACTTTTCCTACCGATGCCGCTGGCCCTAAATAAGCGGCTCCCGCTATTAACACACCATCCTGATATCCTTCAACAATGGCTTTCGTGATATTAGCACCTTCCGGTAAATCACCCTTCGCCAGCTTATCCAGCCCTGCCTGCGTTTGTTCCGGCGTGAGATTGTTGTCTTGCGCATACTGGTTCCACGAGGCAGCGGCCTGTCCGTAGTTCACCATCCCATTCGGCAGGCTCAGCGCATTATTCTCCGCCGCATTCTTACCAGACTGCGCACCCGCAACAGCGCTCGCGGTATTGTCTCCGACCAGCCCGCCTGCCAGGGCTGCAGCCATCGTCGACAGCGCGGAGATATTCTGCTTCTGCTCTTCCGTCAGGTCTTCGCGCTTCACGCCCGGGTAAAGCTGCTGCGCGATAAGTTCTCCTGCGGCGGCTCCCACTGCTCCCGCTCCCGCGTCGCGGCCCTGAAGTTCTGCCACCACGCCACCCTGAATGGCGTGGGCGATGGCATTCGCTGCGACGTTATCTTCACCAACCTGAAGCTTAATCTGCTCCGCCAGATACGGCGCTGCACCTCCGGCTAGCGCGGCTGCCATATCGCCACCTGCCAGCCCCTGCAATGCTGCCGTGGCAGCCTGCAGTCCCTGCTGGATATCGCTCCCCGTGCCGTACTTCTGCATTTCCGCTTTGTATTCCGGTGTCTTACGCAGTTCATCTACGTTCATACCCGGATGTTTATCTTTCGCCACTTCCAGTCCTTTTATATCGCCCTGTGTCCGCGCAATATCCATCGCCTGGCTGCCGATTTCACCGAGGGTCTGCGCTATCTCCAGTCGCTTCTGCTCTTTCTCTTTATCAAAGATTGGGCTGATGCTGCCGTTGGCGTGCTCCACATCCCGGCTCAGGTCTGCCACATCCTGCTGCTGGTTTTCTTTATCCCGGAGGGTGATGCTGCCTGCACTGATGGCCGCTTTCGTGGTGCCTTCTGCGTCACCGCTGTTATCCAGGCCTGATAACATGTTGGTGGCCATATTACCCATAAACTGCTCGCCGATATTGCCACCGCTGCTGCTGATGCTCGCCCCGCTGTGGCTGACGTCGTACTCCGCCTTGTTATGGATGTCGTTCCAGCCCAGCGTACCCGTGTCCAGACGATTATTTTTCGGGCCAGAAGTGGACGCTATCACCCCACCATCCAGCTGGGTGTGGTTACCCACMGTGATATCRAACCCGCCGTCTCCGGCAAAAATCCCTGACTGCTCCATCACGCTGTCATAGTCCGAGTGCATCTTGTCTTTGCTGAAACTGATGCTGCCCGACCCCGTCATCGACCCGAACGTGAAGCTCGCCCCACCGCTGATGCTGTTCTGTTTGCTGTCGTAATAGTCACTGTCCTGCAGGCTGCTGATGGTCAGGTCACCGCCGATATCCGCCACCACGCTGTTGCCGCTCACCTGTGCCCCGGCAATCGTTGTGTCGTCTCCGCTGTGGAGATTCACGCGGTTACCCGCATCTATGGTGGTTTCATTATGCGTCGTGCCGTTACCCCCACCGCCGCCAGAGCCGGAGATTATGCAGACGCTGCGTAAGGTCTGTAAGCTTTCAGGCCGTAAGCAACAGCAGATCC
This sequence comes from Buttiauxella noackiae, assembly GCF_000737905.1. Lineage (NCBI taxonomy): Bacteria > Pseudomonadati > Pseudomonadota > Gammaproteobacteria > Enterobacterales > Enterobacteriaceae > Buttiauxella > Buttiauxella noackiae. The sequence goes on along the minus strand of NZ_JPRU01000005.1, from coordinate 504 downwards.
TTGAGTTTATCGAGGTGATCACGGCTAAGAAGCCACCTGTTGGGAAGTGGAGTTGACGGCTAACAGGTAAAAGGATCCCGGCTCGATGGCCGGGATTGATTCATTTTCCTGTCATCATATATTGTGCTCTAACATCATTAACTATTTTATATACATCTTCTTTTAATAAAATTGTTTCATAGACATTTAAATCGTCATAATTCTTCCATTCATAACCATCTTGTCTATTCCCATATAAATAACTAGTCTTAGCCCCTAATATTCTTACTTTATCCTCCGAACCAACAGCTAATACATAGCAGGAGTCACCCTCTAAATTATATGTAGATGCTTGATATCTGTAATCCGTTTCGAAATCATCTGGTATATCCACATAGAGCTCTAGCAAAGTGGGTAACATAACTTTCAACATGGCCTGAAAGGCAAGTAATTTATCCATTTTGTACAAAGCATTATTTTCTGGTGGAGAAAGTAGAGCATTATTCTCCGATAAGAAGTTCACAT
>NZ_JPRU01000004.1:0-252722 GCF_000737905.1 Buttiauxella noackiae | reverse complement strand
GGAACAACCTCCAAGTCGACATCGTTTACGGCGTGGACTACCAGGGTATCTAATCCTGTTTGCTCCCCACGCTTTCGCACCTGAGCGTCAGTCTTTGTCCAGGGGGCCGCCTTCGCCACCGGTATTCCTCCAGATCTCTACGCATTTCACCGCTACACCTGGAATTCTACCCCCCTCTACAAGACTCTAGCCTGCCAGTTTCGAATGCAGTTCCCAGGTTGAGCCCGGGGATTTCACATCCGACTTGACAGACCGCCTGCGTGCGCTTTACGCCCAGTAATTCCGATTAACGCTTGCACCCTCCGTATTACCGCGGCTGCTGGCACGGAGTTAGCCGGTGCTTCTTCTGCGAGTAACGTCAATCACTGCGGTTATTAACCACAATGCCTTCCTCCTCGCTGAAAGTACTTTACAACCCGAAGGCCTTCTTCATACACGCGGCATGGCTGCATCAGGCTTGCGCCCATTGTGCAATATTCCCCACTGCTGCCTCCCGTAGGAGTCTGGACCGTGTCTCAGTTCCAGTGTGGCTGGTCATCCTCTCAGACCAGCTAGGGATCGTCGCCTAGGTGAGCCATTACCTCACCTACTAGCTAATCCCATCTGGGCACATCTGATGGCAAGAGGCCCGAAGGTCCCCCTCTTTGGTCCGAAGACGTTATGCGGTATTAGCTACCGTTTCCAGTAGTTATCCCCCTCCATCAGGCAGTTTCCCAGACATTACTCACCCGTCCGCCGCTCGTCACCCAGGAGCAAGCTCCCTGTGCTACCGCTCGACTTGCATGTGTTAGGCCTGCCGCCAGCGTTCAATCTGAGCCATGATCAAACTCTTCAATTAAAAGCTTGATTTGCTTCAACTCGTGAAGCGGTGCTCAAAAATTAACTTTCGTAATAATTCAACTAAATGAATTACTGCTTGGTCACTCTTCAAGACTTGATATTTTTTGTGATACCCGAAGGTATCTGAGATATCAATCCTGCGAGTGCCCACACAGATTGTCTGATAAATTGTTAAAGAGCAGTGAGTTGCGCGCTTTCGCTTGCTAACTCGAGGTGGCGTATATTACGCTTTCCTCTTTCAGAGTCAAGCGATTATTTCGCGCTTTTCTCCAACTAACCAGCCGGTTTGTAAGCCGTTGTGCCGTGTCAGTGGAGGCGCAGTATAGGGATTTTCTGGAAGCTGACAACCCCTATTTTCAAAATAATTATCAATCGCGCATTTTTTAAGCATTACGCCTGTTTTTGGCGCGATTTTATCGCTTTTGGCAGATCCGCGAGGCTATTAATGACAAAATCAGCCGCAGCTTCACTTTGTTCAGTGACTGGCTTGCCAGTGCGAACCAATACTTTTGTCCCTACTTGTGCAGCTGATGCCGCCTGCATGTCTTCCAATTTGTCACCAACCATATATGAAGAAGCCATATCTATATGAAGGAACTCTTGAGCTGAGAGCAACATGCCCGGCTGCGGTTTACGGCAATCACAGGTTTGTCGAAACTCTTCTACTATAGCCTCAGGGTGATGTGGGCAGTAATAGATACCATCAAGATCAACACCACGGTCTGCTAAAGACCAGTCCATCCATTCCGTCAGATTTTCAAAATCCCCTTCCGTAAACATGCCACGGGCGATGCCTGATTGGTTAGTGACAAGAACCAATGCATAGCCCATTGCTTTTAACTCACGCATTGCGTCAATCACACCATCAATGAACTCGAACTGATCAACTTCATGGACATAGCCATGATCAACATTAATGGTGCCATCACGATCGAGAAAAATAGCGGGAACAGACTGTGCCACTTGGAAACTCCTGAAACTGGGATTATTAGCCGTAGTATCGCATGATTTCTTATCCGGACGAGAATAGACAATCATTCGCGGATTGATTTAGACGTCTGGATGCCTTAACATCCATATTGATATCGGTCATCGCCCGTTATCGGCAGCAGAAAATGCCACGGCTTACACTCATACGATAATAAATAACCTAATGATTAAACTTTCGAATATCACCAAAGTGTTCCAACAAGGGAATCGCAGCATACAGGCGTTGAATAACGTCAGCCTGCATGTTCCTGCTGGGCAAATTTATGGCGTTATCGGCGCATCCGGTGCTGGGAAGAGCACTCTTATCCGCTGTGTAAATCTGCTTGAGCGCCCAACTGAGGGTTCAGTACTGGTCGATGGTCAGGAACTGACAACGCTTTCTGAAGGCCAACTTACTAAAGCACGCCGTCAGATTGGCATGATTTTCCAACATTTTAATTTGCTATCATCCCGCACTGTTTATGGCAACGTCGCATTGCCTTTAGAGTTGGACAATACTCCGCGCGAAGAAGTTAAGCGTCGAGTTTTCGAGCTACTTGATTTGGTGGGCCTGAGTGAAAAGCATGATGCTTACCCTGCCAATCTTTCTGGCGGGCAAAAACAGCGTGTCGCTATTGCTCGCGCACTGGCCAGCAATCCAAAAGTGTTGTTGTGTGATGAGGCCACCAGCGCACTCGACCCAGCAACAACGCGTTCGATTCTCGAACTACTGAAAGATATTAACCGCCGCCTTGGTCTGACTATTCTATTAATTACCCATGAAATGGATGTCGTAAAACGTATCTGTGATTGTGTTGCGGTAATTAGTGACGGTGAGTTAATCGAACAAGATACCGTGAGCGAAGTGTTCTCTCATCCTAAGACGCCGCTCGCACAACAGTTTATTCAATCCACTCTGCATCTGGATATTCCTGAAGATTACGCTCAGCGTTTAAGCACAGATAAAAGCGAAACTACCGTTCCGCTGCTTCGCCTGGAGTTTACTGGCCAATCTGTCGATGCACCGTTACTTTCCGAAACTGCACGCCGCTTTAATGTGAATAGCAATATCATCAGCGCGCAGATGGATTACGCCGGTGGCGTGAAATTCGGCATCATGCTGTGCGAATTGCATGGAGAACATCAGGATATGGACGCTGCTATCGCCTATTTGCAGCAGCAACATGTAAAAGTAGAGGTGCTGGGTTATGTCTGAGCCAATGATGTGGTTACTTTTAAAAGGCGTGTATGAAACGCTGGCGATGACGTTTGTGTCTGGCTTCTTTGGCTTTGTACTCGGCTTGCCTGTCGGCGTATTGCTCTATATTACCAGGCCTGGGCAGATCAGCGCTAACACGAAGGTTTATAACAGCCTGTCGGCGTTGGTAAATATCTTCCGTTCTATTCCGTTCATTATATTGCTGGTTTGGATGATTCCATTTACCCGAGCCATTGTCGGAACGTCTATTGGTCTGCAAGCCGCTATCGTTCCACTAACAGTAGGTGCGGCACCATTTATCGCGCGTATGGTGGAAAACGCCCTGCTGGAAATCCCATCGGGCCTGATTGAAGCTTCTCGTGCAATGGGCGCAACACCCATGCAGATTATTCGCAAAGTTCTACTGCCAGAAGCACTACCGGGTCTGGTCAATGCTGCAACCATCACACTGATTACCCTGGTTGGCTATTCTGCTATGGGCGGTGCCGTTGGTGCCGGCGGTTTAGGTCAGATTGGTTATCAGTATGGTTATATCGGATATAACGCTACCGTGATGAATACGGTATTAGTGTTATTGGTGGTATTAGTGTATTTAATTCAATTCTCAGGCGATCGTATCGTCCGGGCAGTGACTCACAAATAATACATTCAACACAACATCATTTTTACACATAGTAAGGAAGGGATATGTCTTTTAAATTAAAAACCTTTGCAGCAGTTGGTGCTCTGATTGGTTCTCTGGCACTTGTGGGTTGCGGTCAGGACGAGAAAGATCCAAACCATATTAAAGTTGGCGTCATCGTTGGTGCTGAACAGCAGGTTGCCGAAGTTGCGCAGAAAGTCGCAAAAGAGAAATATGGCCTGGATGTTGAGCTGGTGACCTTTAACGACTACGTTCTGCCTAACGAAGCGCTGAGCAAAGGCGATATCGATGCTAACGCCTTCCAGCACAAACCATACCTGGATCAGCAGATCAAAGACCGTGGTTACAAACTGGTTTCTGTAGGTAACACATTCGTGTATCCAATTGCAGGCTACTCCAAAAAAATCAAATCATTGGATGAGCTGCAAACCGGCGCACAGATTGCTCTGCCAAACGACCCAACTAACCTTGGTCGTTCCCTGTTGCTGCTGCAGAAACAAGGTCTGATCAAACTGAAAGATGGTGTTGGCCTGCTGCCAACAGTTCTGGATGTTACTGAGAACCCTAAAAACCTGAAGCTGGTTGAGCTGGAAGCACCGCAACTGCCACGTTCTCTGGACGATGCCCAGATTGCCCTGGCGGTTATCAACACCACCTACGCAAGCCAGATCGGCCTGACTCCAGCAAAAGACGGTATCTTTGTTGAAGATAAAGACTCTCCATATGTAAACCTGATCGTTTCACGCGAAGATAACAAAGACGCTGAAAACGTGAAGAAATTCGTTCAGGCTTACCAGTCTGACGAAGTTTATGAAGCAGCAAACAAAGTCTTCAACGGCGGCGCAGTAAAAGGCTGGTAAGTTTCCAATCTTCTATTTTTGCGTAAATAATCTAAGACGGGCTAATGCCCGTCTTGTTATTTGTACGAGAGCTTGGTTCAATAATCGCGTTTTATCATTCATTGAGGAAAAATTATGCGTGCTTTACCGATCTGTTTATTAGCAGTCATGCTGAGCGGCTGTACGATGCTAAGCAGATCCCCTGTTGAACCTGTTAAAAGCACTGCAACAGCGCCAGCACCAGAACCCGCTAAGCCTAAAGCTCCACGTCCAGCACCAGTAAGAATCTATACCAATGCTGAAGAGTTAGTCGGTAAACCATTCCGCGATCTCGGTGAAGTCAGCGGCGATTCGTGCCAGGTGAGCAATCAGGATTCACCACCGAATATCCCGACAGCTCGTAAACGCTTACAAGTAAACGCATCAAAAATGAAAGCAAATGCGGTCTTACTGCATAGCTGTGATGTCACCAGCGGCACGCCAGGATGTTACCGTCAGGCTGTTTGCGTTGGTTCGGCGTTAAACGTTTCTGCAAAATGACAGCATTTAGTTTCGAGCAAATTGGCGTTATCCGCTCTCCTTATAAAGAGAAGTTTGCCGTCCCCCGCCAACCAGGTTTAGTGACTGATGGCGGCGGCGAATTGCATTTACAACCTCCCTACAATGTGGCGGATGCCGTTCGTGGCCTCGAAGGTTTTAGTCATTTATGGCTGCTATTTGTCTTTCACCAAACAATGGAAGGTGGCTGGCGTCCTACGGTTCGCCCACCGCGTCTGGGTGGGAATGCGCGTATGGGGGTTTTTGCCACTCGTTCAACCTTCCGCCCAAATCCCATCGGTATGTCGCTGGTTGAACTGAAAGGCATTCGTTGCCAAAAAGATCAGGTCATTTTGCAGTTAGGCAGTCTGGATTTGGTCGACGGAACCCCCATCGTTGATATCAAACCCTACTTGCCGTTTGCGGAAGCCGTGCCAGAAGCCATAGCGGGTTATGCACAAAACGCACCTGCAGCGGATATGCCGGTATATTTTACTACTGATGTTCAGCAGCAATTACCGGTGCTGGATGAACGTTATCCTTACATTGAGCGTTTCATCCGCCAGGTGCTCGCACAAGATCCTCGTCCGGCCTATCGTAAAACGGAAGATGCAGGTAAAACCTATGCCGTTTTATTGCTGGACTTTAACGTTCGCTGGCGTGTTACCGACCAAGGTTCAGAAGTGTTTGCAATTGAGACCCGTTAATTTATCGCCCTTCTCTTTTGACATCCCTGCCACACTGGTAAACTAAAACACTTATTTTGCATCAGGCTACTCAGGTAGCCAGTTATCTGCCGTTCAAATGGAACCGTAACAACATGCGTACTAGCCAATATCTGCTCTCCACACTGAAGGAGACACCAGCCGACGCCGAAGTCATCAGTCACCAACTGATGCTGCGCGCCGGGATGATCCGCAAACTCGCTTCTGGTTTGTATACCTGGTTGCCGACCGGTCTGCGCGTCCTGAAAAAAGTCGAAAATATCGTGCGTGAAGAGATGAACAACGCCGGTGCCATCGAGATGTGCATGCCCGTGGTTCAGCCCGCAGATTTGTGGCAGGAAAGTGGTCGTTGGGAACAATACGGTCCAGAGCTGTTACGTTTTGTTGATCGTGGCGATCGTCCATTTGTTCTCGGCCCAACTCACGAAGAAGTCATCACTGACCTGATTCGTAACGAACTGAGTTCTTACAAACAACTGCCGCTGAACTTCTTCCAGATCCAGACGAAGTTCCGTGACGAAGTGCGCCCACGTTTCGGTGTAATGCGCTCCCGTGAGTTCCTGATGAAAGATGCCTACTCTTTCCATACCTCTCAGGAATCCTTGCAAGAAACTTACGATGCGATGTATCAGGCTTACAGCAAAATCTTCAGCCGTATGGGTCTGGATTTCCGCGCGGTAGAAGCAGATACCGGCTCCATCGGCGGCAGCGCATCCCATGAATTCCAGGTGCTGGCGCAGAGCGGTGAAGACGATGTTATCTTCTCAACCGATTCTGATTACGCGGCGAATATTGAATTTGCTGAAGCTGTCGCTCCAGCTGGTGGCCGCGCGGCACCGACTGTTGAAATGACGCAGATCGACACGCCGAACGCAAAAACCATCGCTGAGCTGGTTGAGCAGTTCAATCTGCCAGTTGAAAAAACAGTGAAGACTTTGATGGTCAAAGCCACCGAAGGCAGCGCTTATCCGCTGGTTGCTTTGTTGGTTCGTGGCGATCACGAACTTAATGAAGTTAAAGCAGAAAAACTGCCACAAGTTGCCAGCCCACTGACTTTCGCGACCGAAGAAGAAATTCGTACGGTAGCTAAAGCAGGCCCAGGTTCACTTGGTCCAATCAACCTGCCAATTCCTGTTGTTGTTGACCGTTCCGTTGCGGCAATGAGCGATTTCGCGGCTGGCGCTAACATCGACGGTAAACACTTCGTCGGTATTAACTGGGAACGTGATGTTGCACTACCAGAAGTGGCCGACATCCGTAACGTAGTTGAAGGCGATCCAAGCCCGGATGGTAAAGGTACTTTGCTGATCAAACGCGGTATCGAAGTGGGGCATATCTTCCAGCTCGGCACCAAGTATTCAGAAGCGATGAAAGCTTCTGTTCAGGGTGAAGATGGCCGTAACCAGACTCTGACCATGGGTTGCTACGGTATCGGTGTGACTCGCGTAGTTGCTGCGGCTATCGAACAGAACAACGACGAGCGTGGTATTGTTTGGCCAGATGCGATTGCACCATTCCAGGTTGCGATTCTGCCAATGAACATGCACAAATCTTTCCGCGTTAAAGAGCTGGCAGAAGAGCTGTACTCAACACTGCGTGCCAAAGGCATCGACGTGTTAATGGATGACCGTAAAGAGCGTCCTGGCGTAATGTTTGCCGATATGGAGCTGATTGGTATTCCTCACACTGTCGTTATCGGCGATCGCAACCTCGATAGCGAAGAAGTTGAATACAAAAACCGCCGTGAAGGTGAGAAGCAGATGATCAAAACCGGCGAAATCATTGATTTCTTGCTGGCACAGATTCAACGCTAAGACTAGCGCATGAAGTAAAAAGCCCCGCTAAGTGATTAGCGGGGCCTTTTTATATCTACTGACCCGTCCTGAATAGCGTTGACACGTTCCTGACTTAAATCCGGAGAACGTGATGATGACTGAGTTCAAACGCACCCAACGTGATTATCCTCTATCCTTTAAAATAGCCGTTGTTGAGCAGGTTGAAAAAGGCGAGATGACCTATAAACAGGCCCAGCAGCGGTATGGCATCCAGGGGCGCTCCACCGTTCTTGTCTGGCTGCGTAAATATGGCCGGCTTGACTGGAGTCCCGGACTTCCTGACCTGGTGAAGAGGAAACGGCCTGTGGCTCAGACGACTATCCCGCTTACACCCGAACAAAGAATCAGGGAACTTGAAGAACAGCTTGAGCTGGCGAACCAGAAAGCGGAGTTTTTTGAGTCGRTTATCAATGTCCTGAAAAATGATTACGGGGTGAGTGTCGTAAAAAAGCGGCACGGCAAGTCCTCGCGCAAAGTCCGGCCCCCAAAATAACCGTTACGCGCGCATGCCAGTTCCTGGGGCACAGCAGACAGGCGTGGTATCAGGACAACACAAGGCGCAGAAAACGCCAGGAACAACATGCCCGGGTTCTTGCGTTTGTTACCCGCGTCAGGTGTCGTCAGCCGCGAATCGGTACGCGTAAACTGCACTATCTGCTGAACACTCAGGCCGATAACATGCTGAATATAGGACGAGACCGTCTGTTTAACCTGCTGAATGAATACCGGCTCCTGGTGCCAGTGAAACGGGCGTATCACAAAACCACCAACAGCCACCATCGCTTTTACCGGCATCCTAATTTGCTGAAACCCGGCCCGGGACAGGTTACCGCCCTTGAGCCAGAGCAGGTCTGGGTTGCCGACATTACGTACCTTCCACTGCTCAGTGGCACAGCTTATCTGAGTCTGGTCACAGATGCCTGCTCCAGAAAAATCATGGGTTATCATGTCGGGGAAAACCTGCAGACAGAAAATGTGGTAAAAGCGTTCAGACAGGCTCTGAGGCGAAGAAAAACGACGGRGYCCCTGGTTCATCACTCTGACAGAGGACTGCAATACTGTTCAGTGCTTTATCAGTCAGTCCATGAGAAAAACGGGATAACCTGTTCAATGACCGATGGTTATGACTGCTACCAGAATGCGCTGGCTGAGCGAATAAACGGGATCCTGAAAAATGAGTTTTTACTCTCGCGTCCTGCAGACCTGGCGCAGGCCCGGGAAATGGTAAAAGAATCCGTGGCGATTTATAACCATGAGCGGCCACACCTGGCCCTGAAATACAAAACGCCCGATGATGTTCATCAGGCGTTTTACAGACAGAAAACTGTCAACGTATATCAGGACTAGTCAATATCGAGTATTATCCAATCCCATTAGTTTGCAGCAACGTCAGGCTAAACCCCATCACTGCCATACCGCAAAGAACGCCATAACTCGGATTGTTATGTGGGTCGATTTCCTTAGCGAGCGGCATCAGTTCGTCAACCGACAACGCCACCATGATGCCTGCGACGGCAGCCATAATTGCAGCCATTAAAACTGGCGAAATCATCGGGCCTAAAATCAGCCAGGCCAATACACCACCGAGAATTTCCGCAAGTCCCGAAATCCCAGCCCAGAAGATAGCTTTGCGTTTTGAACCCGTAGCCGCGTAGACCGGGCCTGCCACGGCCAAACCTTCAGGAATGTTGTGCAATGCTACTGCGAGCGCAATCCCCATCCCTAATTCCAGGTTACTACTGGCAGTCACAAAGGTCGCCACCCCTTCAGGGAAGTTGTGTAGGCTAATACCCAGCGTTAGCAGCAATGCGGTGCGGCGTAAGTTACGCGGCTGCGGCTTGCTGTCCATCAAGTCTTGCGGATGCGCATGGGGCAGGGCGCGATCGAGTGCGAAATAGCCCAGCAAACCCAGCATAAACATGCCATAACCCAGTACCGGCGACATTCCCTCGGTATGAAGTGCGGCTGGCAGCATCTCCATTAAAGAGATAAGCAGCATAATGCCCGCTGCAAAGCCGAGGGAAAATGCCAGCACACGGTTTGATGGTTTCTGGCCGAGGACGCCAAGAAAAGCACCAATGAAAGTGGCTCCCCCTGCTAATAGGGTCAGGATCAAGGGTACTGACATTTATCACTCCTTTTGATAATGATTCTCATTCATATTAATGGGCGATGTGATAAAAATCGAGAGCCAGTTGAGAAGCTTTACACATCGCTTACATTCAAATTTCCTGAAGATCTTCATCATTCTTATCTGAGTTCTTCATAGCGTAAAAGCGCGTACTGTAGTTTTCATAAACTGAATGACCTGATTAAAGGACACTACCATGACAACTCAACGAATGCCTGCGCTGTTCCTCGGACACGGTAGCCCAATGAACGTGCTTGAAGATAACCAATATACCCAAGCCTGGCGCCATTTGGGAGAGACCTTACCGCGTCCAAAAGCAATTGTGGTTGTATCTGCGCACTGGTTCACTAAAGGCACGGGTGTTACGGCAATGGAAACGCCAAAAACCATCCATGATTTCGGCGGCTTCCCACAGGCCTTATACGATACTCATTACCCCGCACCGGGCTCCCCTGAGCTGGCACAACAGTTGGTCGATTTGCTGGCACCCGTTCCGGTGATGCAAGACAAAGAAGCCTGGGGGTTTGATCACGGCTCCTGGGGCGTTCTTATAAAGATGTACCCGAATGCTGATATTCCAATGGTGCAGCTCAGTATCGATAGTACCAAACCAGCCGAGTGGCATTTTGAAATAGGCCGTAAACTGGCGACGTTACGCGACCAGGGTATTATGCTGATTGCCAGTGGCAACGTTGTCCATAACCTGCGTACTGCGCGCTGGCATGGTGAAAACACGCCATACCCATGGGCTGAGTCGTTTAACCAATATGTGAAAGACAATCTCACATGGTCTGGGCCGGTTGCCGAGCACCCGTTGGTGAATTACTTGCAGCACGAAGGCGGATCGTTATCTAACCCAACTCCGGATCACTACCTGCCATTACTGTATGTATTGGGGGCGTGGGATGGTAAAGAGCCGATAACTCTACCAACGGACGGGATAGAGATGGGATCGTTGAGTATGCTTTCGGTGCAAATCGGCTGACACGTTATAATTCAAATTGCATATGCTGATATAAAAAAGGCGCGAAATTCGCGCCTTTCGGTATTTATTCTACAAATATATGCGGATAGAAGCGCGATAGATCCTGAGTGATTAGCTCGCGATCCTCACGAATACCAATTCCTGCAGGTTGATCGTTGATAAGCCAACTGCCGATCAACACATAACTGTCGCCAAATTTAGGTAACTGATAGAACTCCTGCACAATCATACCTTCTTCACCGTAAGGGCCATCGACACGGGCAATTTCTTCGCCGTTTTCGATGATCTTCACATTCGCGCCTTCGCGAGAGAAGATTGGCTTCACCACGTACTTATTCATCGGCGGATAGTTATCTTCGGCGAAATAAGCAGGCAGTAAGTTTGGATGATCCGGGAACATTTCCCACAGCATTGGTAGCAATGCTTTGTTGGAAATAATGCTCTTCCAGGCAGGTTCCAGCCAGCGAACGCCAGCGTCTTCGAGTTTGGTGGAGAACATTTCACGCAGCATGAATTCCCACGGATAGAGCTTGAACAGGTTACTGATAACCTGATCCTGCAAATCGGTGAACTGGCCTTTCTCGCCCAGGCCGATTTCTTCCATGTAGACGAATTCGCTCGCCACTTCTGCTTCAGCTGCACAATCTTGCAAATACTGGACAGTACCGCGATCTTCTACTGTGTCCTGGCAGCATGCGAAATGCACCAGATTGAAACCGTGCTGCTGTTTTAATTCAGCAAAACGCTCGATGATCTTTTCTTGCAGGCTGTTGAACTGATCGCTTTGGGCTGGCAGGTTGCCGGCCTGGATCTGATCTTCCAGCCAGATCCACTGGAAGAATGCCGCTTCGTATAAAGACGTTGGCGTGTCGGCGTTGTTTTCCAGCAGCTTAGGTTCACCAGCGCCATCCCACGCAATATCCAGGCGTGAGTAAAGAGATGGCTGTTGCGTGCGCCAGGACTGACGCACAAATTCCCAGGTGTGCTTAGGAATGCGGAACTTAGCCAGCAGCTCATCGCTGCCCACAACTTTTTCTACAACTTTCAGGCACATCTGATGCAGTTCAGCGGTGACTTCTTCCAGGCGTTCAACTTGAGGGAGTGTCAGCTTGTAATATGCGTCTTCACACCAGTACGGCTCGCCATACATGGTGTGAAAGTTAAAACCATATTCTGTGGCTTTTTCGCGCCAGTCCGGGCGCTCAGTAATCGCAATTCTTTCCATAATTTCTTAGCCACCCATGGAGCGAGAAGAACCCGTTGCGCTGTTGCTGCGCTGCATTGTTGATTGTTTGGCGACTGAATCACCGAAACCGCCACGAGTTACTGTGCTGGTAGTTGCAGGTTTTGGCGCCATAGCAGTTTTCGGAACTGTAGCCGTACGACCAGGTGTGGCTGCACCGTAGCTTTTACCGGTGGCATCGGCGTATTTACCATAAGCCGGGCTTGCTGGGTTTTTCGAGGTGAACAGCGGTTGCTGAGCAAAGCCTGCTCCGCCACCCATCAGACGGCCCATCATGTAGCCTGCCATCAGCGGCATCCAGAAGCTGCCGCTTTGTTGTGGCTGAGCCTGAGCTTGTTCACCCGCCATGCTTGCCTGTGCTGGAGCTTGCTGACATTGGCCTTCACCAAATTCAGCGATACATTCTTCGCGTGAAGCATATTTCGGTGCGGTACGTTCTGCTTCTTTCAAGGCATTGTTAAAAGCAGTCGTACATTCGGCACTTTTGCCTGGGTTGGCCTGCGAGCATTCATCCGCGTTTTGATACATGGAAACTGTTTCGTCATTTTGTTCGCAACCGGCAAGCATAAATACTGCGGTAACTGCCAGTGCGACCGGCGTCAAATGGCGTGCGTTCCAGCTTTTGCGGAACGATGCGTGATTTATGATTTTTGTCCGTTTCATTATTCTGTCCTGAGCCCAGTGGTCATGGTGCTTAGAATAGGGGATGAATGGTTGAAATTGAAGCGATGACGACTGTTTGGAGGGAGATCTTTACCTTGCCTTACGTTCGGATGCGTAAGTTGTGACGGGGGCATGTTGTCATGCCCCCGAAATAGCCAATCAGTTACCGAATGGGTTAGCTGATTTTTTGTTTGTTGCTGAGACTGGAGTGGCTTGTGCAGGTGTTTCCGTCTTAGTGGTTGCGGCTGTATCAGCTGAGTAACCATCTGCGCGGGCATTCTGGTCTGGCGTTTCTGGCGCGACGCTTTCGGCAGTCGTTGGTACTGGTTTGCCTAATGTGCCGTTCAACGCAACCAGATCTTGTTCGTTAAGTGTACCCAGAGCTGATTTAATATTCAGCTGGTTGATCAGGTAGTTATAACGAGCACTAGAGAGCTGTTGTTTTGCGTTATACAGCGTTGTCGTCGCATCTAACACATCAACGATGGTACGTGTACCCACGGAATAACCTGCTTCCATTGCATCTAAAGAGCTTTGGGCAGAGACAACCGCTTGTTTATAAGCGTTGATGGTACTGATAGAGGCGTTAACGTTGTTAAACGAAGAACGCACCGTTTGCACCACGCTACGATGTGCGCTTTCCAGTTGCTCACTTGCGCCAACAAAGTTGTATTGCGCTTGTTTCACCTGAGAGGTTACAGAACCGCCGCTATACAATGGCAGGGAGAAGTTCAGACCGATTTTATTCTGGCCTACACCCTGGTCATCGTACGCCTGGCTGGTGGTTTTAGAGCCGCTGTAATTAGTGTCAGAAACACCGGTAGAAGCGGTTAAACCTACAGTTGGCATATGGCCCGTTTCAGCGTAACGAATTTGCTCGCGCGCCAGGTCCTGCGACAGACGTGCCTGTAACAATGCCAGGTTACGCTTTTCAGCCTCTTTCAGCAGATTATTTACTGCATCAGGTTTGTTGGTTTTGAAGCCATCAACATTCAGCGAAGCCAGAGACGGATAGTAGTTACCGGTGACCTGGCGTAACGTTTCTACCGCGTTATCCAGATTATTCCGTGCAGTCACTTCGTTCGCTAATACGTTATCGTATTGTGCTCGGGCGTTCTGTACGTCTGTGATTGCAACCAAACCAACGTTAAAGCGCTGAGTAGTTTGATCTAACTGGCGATAAATAGCCTGTTTCTGTGCTTCTGTGTAGGAGAGTGCGTCAATGGCACTCAACACGTTGAAATAGGCAGTAGCAGTATTCAGGATCAGTGTTTGCTGGTCGGTCTGATAAGTAACATCTTGTATACCGGCAGATTTCTCTTGCAGTGTGAGCGCACGCCATTTCGACATATCAAAAATGGTTTGTGTTAATTGCAAAGAGGCACTGGTCGTAGTGGAGTCGATGCCATTCGAGTCACGGAAGCCATTGCTGTATCCATAATCAGCACCAAGGCCTAGCTGCGGTAGTAATGGGCTGCGTGCTTCGTTGATTTTTTCGAATGCGGCATCACGGTCAGCAGCGGATTTTCGCAAGTCCGGGTTGCTTAAACGTGCCTGCTGATAAACCTGCATCAGGTTTTCTGCCTGGCTCATGGCACTGAAACCCGTTAGGCTCAGACCGATAAGAATTGGGAGCAGTTTCTTCATTTGCATTCCTTGTTGTGAAGCAGAAATTGTTTGTTAGCGCTGACAAGAGCCGAAAATGATCGCCGATTCTAGCAGAGTCTGCCAGCTGGGAAGCTTGGCGTAATGTGCCATCTGCCCTTAATTTTCATCAATCTACCACATAGGAAATGAAACGGCAGTCGTACAGACTTGTATTAGCACATTTCATGACCATAAAAATATCAGGAAACCACTATGACTAAGCAAAAAGATCAACTTGTCACGTTAGGTAAAAACGATGTTGAAATTATTGCACGGGAAACGCTTTATAGCGGTTTTTTTTCGCTAGATCTTTATCGCTTCCGCCATCGCCTGTTTAATGGCGAAATGAGTGGTGAAGTTCGGCGTGAAATTTTAGAACGCGGGCACGCCGCAGTACTGCTACCCTATGACCCTGTGCGAGACGAAGTTGTATTGATAGAGCAGATTCGGATTGCTGCCTATGACACAAGCGAGAGCCCGTGGCTGCTCGAACTGGTTGCAGGAATGATTGAAGAAGGTGAAAGCGTCGAAGACGTTGCTCGCCGCGAAGCAGTTGAAGAGGCTGGAGTGGTTGTCGGTCGGACTAAACCGGTCATTAACTACCTGGCAAGCCCCGGCGGAACTAGTGAGCGTTTATCTATCCTTGTTGGGGAAGTGGACGCAACTTTGGCTACGGGCATACATGGTCTGGCAGATGAAAATGAAGATATTCGTGTTCATGTCGTGAGCCGGGAACAGGCTTATCAGTTAGTAGAAGAAGGGAAAATCGACAACGCAGCTTCAGTCATCGCACTGCTTTGGCTGCAATTGCATCATGAGAAATTAAGAGCCGAGTGGAACAACTAAACATGAAGCGCTACACACCTGACTTCCCGGAAATGATGCGCCTGTGCGAAACCAATTTTGCACAACTACGACGCCTGCTTCCTCGTAATGATGAGGTAGGTGAAAAAGTCACTTATCAGGTCAGTAGCGCCCAATATCGACTCACTATCCTTGAGTCGACACGCTATACAACTCTTGTGCAAATCGAACAAACGGCCCCAACTGTGAGCTACTGGAGCCTACCATCGATGTCGGTCAGGCTATATCATGACGCGATGGTCGCGGAAGTGTGTTCAAGTCAGCAGATCTTTCGCTTCAAAGCGCGTTATGATTATCCTAATAAAAAGTTGCATCAACGCGACGAAAAGCATCAAATTAACCAGTTTCTAGCCGATTGGCTGCGTTATTGTTTGGCGCATGGAGCGATGGCGGTTCCGGTTTGTTAGTGAGGGTGAAACCTAAGGACACCATTTGGAAAGCCTGTTAAATCTTCCTGTGGCCGGTGGGGGCCAGATCAGGATCTTGCAAATTACAGATACCCACCTGTTCTCTGGAAAGAACGAAACGCTGCTTGGTATCAATACCTGGATGAGTTATCAGGCTGTTATTGACGCCATCCTCGCTGAGCAGCGTCATTACGACCTTATCGTTGCAACTGGGGATTTAGCCCAGGATCATAGTGCGCAAGCCTACCAACACTTTGTTGAAGGCATAGCGGAGATTCCTGCGCCCTGCGTTTGGCTTCCCGGTAATCACGATTTCCAACCGGCGATGTTTAGCTCGTTGCTGGAAGCCGGTATTTCCCCGGCGAAACAAGTTTTCTTAGGCGATAGCTGGCAGATTTTGTTGCTGGACAGCCAGGTGTTTGGTGTCCCACATGGTGAATTGAGCGACTATCAGCTCGACTGGCTCGAGCGCAAGCTCGCCGGTGCACCTGAACGCCATACTCTATTGTTGTTGCATCATCACCCTGTCCCTGCGGGCTGTAGTTGGCTGGATCAACATAGCCTGCGCAATGCCGCCGAGCTTGATAACGTGCTGCAAAAATTCCCAAAAGTGAAAACTCTGGTGTGTGGGCATATTCATCAGGAGTTAGATCTCGACTGGAATGGCCGGCGCATGCTGGCAACACCTTCTACTTGCGTGCAATTCAAACCTCACTGCTCTAACTTCACCCTCGATACCATCGAGCCCGGTTGGCGCTGGCTGGAACTTCATCCAAACGGTGGGGTGACTACTGAGGTTTGTCGCTTGAAAGGTGCGGTGTTTAACCCAGATACCGCGTCAGAAGGGTATTGATGTCAACGCTACTTTACTTACACGGCTTCAATAGCTCGCCGCGTTCAGCCAAGGCGACCAGTTTGAAAGCGTGGCTTGCGCAGAACCATCCGCATATCAATATGATTGTACCGGAACTTCCACCGTATCCTGCCGATGCGGCAGAGTTGCTGGAGTCGCTGGTGCTGGAGCATGGTGGTGAACCGTTAGGTGTAGTCGGCTCGTCTTTAGGTGGCTATTACGCCACCTGGCTGTCGCAATGTTTCACGCTTCCTGCTGTAGTGGTAAACCCGGCAGTCCGGCCTTTTGAATTGCTGGTGGATTATCTCGGCACCAACGAGAACCCCTACACCGGGCAGCAATATGTGCTAGAGTCTCGCCATATTTACGATCTTAAAGTCATGCAAGTTGACCCGTTAGATTCGCCAGATCTTATCTGGTTGTTGCAACAAACGGGTGACGAAGTGCTTGATTATCGCCAGGCGGTTGCGTACTACACCCCCTGTCGCCAGACGGTAGAATCCGGTGGCAATCACGCCTTTGTAGGCTTCGAAGATTATTTCACACAGATCGTCGACTTTCTTGGCCTGCACTGAGGCCTGATGTCGGATTCCTGTTTCGCTATCTGAACGAATAAACCATGACGCAATCCAGTTATAACGCCGATGCCATTGAGGTACTCACCGGGCTTGAGCCTGTTCGCCGCCGTCCGGGGATGTACACCGACACCACCCGTCCAAACCATTTGGGCCAGGAAGTCATTGATAACAGCGTGGATGAAGCGCTGGCAGGCCATGCGAAGCGTGTTGATGTTATTCTCCATGCCGACCAGTCGTTAGAAGTCATTGATGACGGGCGCGGCATGCCGGTAGATATCCACCCGGAAGAGGGCGTTCCGGCGGTCGAGCTTATTCTTTGTCGCCTGCATGCTGGCGGTAAATTCTCCAATAAAAACTACCAGTTCTCTGGTGGTCTGCACGGCGTGGGCATTTCTGTCGTTAACGCCTTGTCAAAACGTGTTGAAGTCACCGTGCGCCGCGATGCGCAGGTTTACAGCATTGCCTTTGAAAACGGCGATAAAGTCCAGGAACTGGCGGTGGTCGGCACCTGCGGTAAACGCAACACCGGCACCAGCGTTCACTTCTGGCCAGATGCTTCCTTCTTCGACAGCCCGCGTTTTTCCGTTTCCCGTTTAAGCCATTTGCTGAAAGCGAAAGCGGTGCTTTGCCCGGGTGTGGAAATCACTTTCACCGACAAAGTGAATAATACTGAGCAACGCTGGTGCTACCAGGATGGTCTGAAAGATTATTTGTGCGAAGCGGTAAATGGCTTGCCTACGCTCCCTGAGTCTCCATTTGTCGGTAACTTCGCCGGGGATGTCGAGCAAGTTGACTGGGCGTTGTTGTGGCTCCCTGAAGGCGGGGAATTGCTGACGGAAAGCTACGTCAACCTGATCCCAACAATGCAGGGCGGTACTCACGTCAACGGTTTGCGCCAGGGTCTGCTTGATGCGATGCGCGAATTTTGCGAATACCGCAACATTCTGCCGCGTGGCGTAAAGTTATCTGCTGAAGATATCTGGGAACGTTGCGCTTACGTGCTCTCGGTTAAAATGCAGGATCCTCAGTTCGCCGGGCAAACCAAAGAACGCCTGTCATCACGCCAGTGTGCGGCATTTGTTTCCGGTGTTGTGAAAGACGCATTCAGCTTATGGCTGAACCAGAATATTCAGATTGCAGAACAACTCGCTGAACTGGCGATTTCCAGCGCCCAGCGTCGTATGCGAGCCGCCAAAAAAGTGGTACGTAAAAAACTGACCAGCGGCCCGGCATTACCAGGCAAACTGGCAGACTGCTCCGCGCAGGATTTGAGTCGCACTGAGTTGTTCCTGGTGGAAGGGGATTCCGCAGGCGGTTCAGCTAAACAGGCCCGTGACCGTGAATATCAGGCGATCATGCCTCTTAAAGGTAAGATCCTCAACACCTGGGAAGTCTCTTCCGACGAAGTACTGGCATCACAAGAAGTGCACGATATTTCTGTCGCGATCGGTATTGATCCAGACAGTGAAGACCTGAGCCAGCTGCGCTACGGTAAAGTTTGTATCCTTGCGGATGCGGACTCCGATGGTTTGCACATTGCCACTTTGCTGTGTGCGTTGTTCGTACGCCACTTCCGTTCGCTGGTTCGCGGTGGGCATGTCTATGTCGCGATGCCACCTTTGTACCGCATCGATCTGGGCAAAGAGGTTTACTACGCCCTGGATGAAGAAGAGAAAGCCGGTGTGCTTGAGCAACTCAAACGTAAGAAAGGGAAACCGAACGTTCAGCGCTTTAAAGGGCTGGGCGAAATGAACCCCCTGCAATTACGTGAAACGACGCTCGATCCAAACACTCGCCGCCTGGTGCAGCTCACGATTGACGATGAGGACAACGATAAAACAATGGCAATCATGGATATGTTGCTTGCGAAGAAACGTTCCGAAGATCGTCGCAATTGGCTGCAAGATAAAGGCGATATGGCGGATCTTGAAGTCTGATGTCCCTGCAAGGATAGATTGATAAATCTGCTAAACGTTGAGCAAGGAAGCTCTGGCGCAAGCTGCAAAACGTCAGGCCTTGCTCTAAAGATTTAGTGTAAAAATATTCTTTATTTCAGTCTGTTAAATCGAGTCGTGGGAAATCGATCCCAGGATGTAAATACTGCCTGAATTTAGAATTCGATAAGAAAGTTGCAGGCAACTTTCCTCACACTTAATTTTCTATATTGAAGCAAAATCCCTCCTATGCCCCCAATGTATCCAAAAAATCGGATAAAGGAACCGGGCGGTGGTACAAATAGCCCTGCTGATAATCAACGTTGTTATCATGCAAATATTTTGCCTGTTCCTCAGTTTCAACGCCTTCCGCAATAACTTTTAAATTCAGTGATTTTGATAATGAGACAACATTTTCTACGATATGGTGAGAGATAGCATCAAGACCAATCATTTTAATAAAACTACGGTCAATTTTAATATAGCTTACCGGGAATTTTTGGAGGTAGTGGTGGGTAGCATATCCTGTTCCGAAATCGTCAAGGGCAAAAAGAATATTTAGATTATTAAGCGCCACAGCACCTTTTATCGCAATTTTAGTATCAGTATTAAAGTTTCTTTCTGTTATTTCGAATATAGTTGTGATTGAAGTACAATTTTCTTTAAATGATTTACTTCTTGTAACCAACTCCGGATCTTCTAAATGATCAGGAGAGATATTAATTGATAAATGAAAATTACTCGGTAGTTTATGTGCCTTAATTTGTAAGGTTTTCTGTATGTTCTCAAGTAATTGATGTGTCACTTTAATAATAATTCCGCTTGATTCCATTGCCGGAATAAATGTATTTGGGGGAATGAGTCCCATCGTTGGGTGTTTCCATCGAAGAAGTATTTCACAACCAATGATTTCTTTATTTCTTGTGTCCATTATTGCCTGCGCAAAAGGTATGAACTCATTTTTTTTCATGGCGCGGAGCATGTATTTTTTAGAAAGGAAATTATAATTAGAAAATGATTGCAGGAACATAAAAGAAAAAATGATAAATGTTATGATACCTATTGGTAATCCGGCTTGAGTTGCTACTCTGATTATTTTCTCTTGTATAGTAGTATATTGTTCAATATAGAGTATGCCACTCAGTATCTCTTTGTTAGTATAGTTAGAGTAAACCCCTCCTTTAGTTTTTACGATTGAAGCAATTTCTTTATTCGAAGGGTCATTATCGCTGGAAATTATAATTTTATTATTCTTGTCAAATACTACAACGTGATAATTATTATCGTTGTTTTTAACTATTTTATTTATATAATCAAGGTTAAGATCAAGGGAAATAGCTCCTTTGAATTCATCTTTATTATAAACAGGCGCTGTAACCGTTAGTATCTGCCCCTTCCCGGCAATATCAATATAAGGGGTTGTGATTTTCACCTCACGCTTAGGATTATTTTCTGGTGTAACTAAATACCAGAATGGATCGGTATACATGCCGGGATTAAAATAGTAAGTGCTAACCTTTTTTTCAGATGAGTAAGGAGCGATATAGACAAATGAGTTTTTGGAAGTGTAGTAGATCCATGAGTATAATTTTGTAAAATAACCATCCCCTACATCAATGTTAAGAGACGCTGCAGCATTAGCTTCATTTTTTGTATCAGAATCTAATTTATCATAAGAACCAATACCGCTAATCATCCCTCCAGAAATATTATTGTGAGGTGTTATTTTAAAATGCCAATTCTCTGAAGAATTATTGTTTTTTATTGGCATTGAAATGGGATTGTAACGATTGTTAGATTGTAAGTTAATCTCCATCTGTTTTCGTAGCATTTCGCACAATACAATGCTTACGTTTATTTTTTCACTGATGCTTTTTATATATGTCTCAACTGTTTCATTTATACGTACAGTATCTTTTTCCCAATATGAGCCCAACATTGCAGCAACGCAAACCACCCAAATTACTAACAATAAATGCTTTTTATTCATTATTTATGAGCCAGTTATAAGTATTTATGTATTATTATATAAATAATTGGATTGCGTATTCAATATTTAGATTAAGGTATGTCTGGGGTGCATTATCTTTCTCGTGGCTTGAAATCAAATGAAGCTCAACGGAAGTCAGTGAGTCAGAAATTGATAATACTTTTCATTTTGTAATGCCCTATTTTTACAGAATATATTAAATAGCTAAAGCGCATTTGTGAACTCAATGAGATGCCAGAATCGATTAGCTTTTTTTCATACGTTGGGTGGAATTACCTCTTTCAGATAATGCTTTCAGATATTAAGGGTTACGATGGTTTTTAAAGAAAAAAAGGGGGTAAATAGATCCAGTGATATGACATCCTTGGCCTGATTGAAAAAAACACTTTGCTTTTCTCTGCATCAGATTTCGCTTTATCGACCATCCTCACAAGTTAAAAATCTTGGTTACCGATCTCGCGAACCCCGTGCGTATGACCCTCCTCACATTTTTCCCGTTTGTAGCTTGAAATAGTAATACTCCATCCGCTATTCTTTTTTTGGAGTTAAACTTCATTTGAGTTTGCAAGGCGGAGCACAATGTCACTACTAACAGCATTAGAACAAAGCGTGCGTGATTGCGGGGGGCTTATCGTCTCCTGTCAGCCCGTACCCGGAAGCCCAATGGACAGGCCTGATATCGTGGCAGCAATGGCGCAAGCTGCTGTATCTGCGGGAGCTGTTGCCATACGCATTGAAGGAATCGCCAATCTGGAGGCGGTACGGCCACTTATTTCAGTTCCAATCATTGGCATTATGAAACGCGACCTGGAAGACTCAGCGGTGCGCATCACCCCGTTTTTGCATGACGTTGATGCGCTTGCAAAAGCCGGAGCAGACATTATTGCCTTTGATGCAACATTCCGCCCGCGCCCGGTGGCCATTGATGAACTGATTGCCCGTATTCACCATCATGGATTGCTGGCAATGGCAGACAGTTCCACGGTAGAAGAAGGCCTCAACTGCAAACACAAAGGCGTCGAGTTTATCGGCACAACGATGTCTGGTTACACCACTTCAGTTACGCCTGAAGGACCGGATCTGATGATGGTGTCAGAGTTAAGCGATGCTGGCTGCCGCGTCATTGCTGAAGGTCGTTACAACTCTCCTGAGCTGGCATCACAGGCTATCAATCATGGCGCATGGGCTGTTACTGTTGGTTCAGCCATCACACGTATTGAACATATTTGCCAGTGGTTCAGTGATGCCGTTAAGCGCTAAGCCGGAGAAGATGATGAACACACTTGCTATTGATATCGGCGGTACCAAGCTGGCCGCGGCGCTTATCAACTCGCAGCATGAAATCTCGCTACGCACGGAGATCCCCACTCCGGCACATGCAGAGCCACAAGCTCTGGAGCAGGCTCTGGCTCATTTGGTTGAAGTCTATGAAGGGAAAGCACAGCGGGTGGCGATTGCCTCTACAGGTATTATTGATAACGGAATTCTTACTGCGCTAAATCCAGATAATCTCGGCGGGCTGAATCAATTTCCATTGCAGGCGACCGTTGAACGTCTCACGGGGTTGCCGTGTGTAGTTCTCAACGATGCACAGGCTGCCGCCTGGGCAGAATATTGCCATCTGTCAGCTCAATTCAAACACGTTACGTTTATTACGGTTTCCACAGGAGTAGGTGGTGGCATCGTGATCAATGGTGAGTTGCTAACGGGTCCTCATGCCTTTGCAGGCCACATTGGGCATACCCAGGCGGATCCGAATGGCCCGATGTGTGGTTGCGGACGTGTTGGTTGTGTTGAAGCCATAGCGTCCGGGCGAGCCATTGCAGCAGGGGCTCAGCACGATCTTTTGGGAAAAAATGCCCGCGAAATCTTTGCTTTGGCGCAGGAAGGAAATGAGCAGGCACAACAACTAGTTGCGCGTTCAGCACAGGCAATTTGCCAACTGATTGCCAATCTTAAAGCTCTGTTGGATACCGAATGCATCGTGCTAGGTGGTAGCGTCGGGCTTGCCCAGGGTTACCTTCTACAGGTGGAAAAGCAGCTCGCAACACTACCCGTGGCATTCCATGTTCCAGTTTATTCAGCTCACTATCTGCATGATGCGGGGTTAATGGGTGCTGCCCTCTGGTCTGAATATCGCGCAGTCTGATCGTTTATAAAATTTAAAATTCAGACAGTTACCTCACCCTAATAAAACCATAAGTAGGAAAGTGCCATAATGACTCATTCTTTCGGCATCTTAAATTACGTTGTTCTTTTCGGCTATTTACTGGCCATGATGTTAGTCGGTGTCTATTTTTCAAAGCGGCAGAAAACGGCTGATGATTATTTCCGTGGCGGCGGCCGAATTCCTGGCTGGGCTGCAGGTGTCAGTGTATTTGCTACTACGCTAAGCTCAATTACCTTTATGTCCATTCCAGCCAAGGCATTCACCACTGACTGGACATTTATTCTCGGCCAATATCTGGTTATTGCTATTTTGCCGGTTGTCTTTTACTTCTATATTCCATTCTTCCGAAAGCTAAAAGTAACCTCTGCCTACGAATATCTTGAAGCTCGTTTTGATGTTCGTAGCCGCTTGTTCGCCAGTCTCTCTTTTATGATGTTTAACATTGGCCGTATCGCCATTATCACTTATTTAACGGTATTGGCTCTGCGACCATTTATTGGTATTGACCCTATTGTTTTAGTGCTGCTGATTAGTGTTATGTGCATTATTTACACCTGGATGGGCGGTATCGAAGGGGTTATCTGGACTGACGTTATTCAGGGGTTGTTGTTATCGGGCAGCGCGGTGCTTATTTTCATCGTAATTTGCTTTAAGGTGCAGGGCGGGTTCGGCGAGATTTTTACCGTGACCCAACATGCCGATAAATTCTTCCCGACTTCACAGTTCCGCTGGAGCTGGACGGAAAGCACAGTGCCCGTACTGATGATTGGTTTTCTGTTTGCCAATATTCAACAATTTACTGCCAGCCAGGACGTGGTCCAGCGCTATATCGTGACGGACTCCATCGAGGAGACGAAGAAAACACTGCTGACCAACGCTAAGCTTATCGCCATTATTCCTATCTTCTTCTTTGCTATCGGTTCGGCTCTGTTTGTTTACTACAAACAAAACCCAGGCCTGTTACCCGCAGGTTTTAACATCGGGGGAATCTTGCCGCTATTCGTGGTGACAGAAATGCCTACAGGTATTGCCGGTTTGATTATCGCCGCTATTTTTGCTGCTGCGCAGTCCAGTATTTCAAGCAGCCTGAACAGCATCTCCAGTTGCTTTAACTCCGATATTTATCAACGACTGAGCAGCAAAAAGAGAACCCCAGAAAACAGTATGCGTATGGCGAAACTGGTGATCCTTATTGCCGGGCTATTTAGTAGCGCTGCGACGGTATGGTTGGTGATGGCGAATGAATCAGAAATCTGGGATGCCTTTAACAGCTTGATTGGGCTGATGGGTGGCCCGATGACAGGTCTGTTTATGCTGGGGATTTTCTGCAAACGCGCCAATGCGGGTAGTGCCACTCTTGGCATTGTGGTCAGTATTGTAGCGGTGCTGTTTGCCCGCTATGCCACAGACTTGAATTTCTTCTTCTATGGTGTGGTTGGCTGTCTGAGTGTAGTTATCAGCGGCGTTATTTTCGCCCCATTATTTGCTTCAGCGCCAGCGCTGACGCTTGGTGAAACACGTGAGTAAAAGGTGACATCATGATTTTAGGACGCATTTCAGAGCTCAGTGCTCAGACCGGTATCGCTCCTCAGCTACTGGCTATTATTAAGCAGGCACTGGCAAGGCATCCGGAAACACTAAGTGCGGGCCGCCATGAAATAGACGGCGACGATATCTTTATGAATGTTATGAGCTTTGATACCTCAGAACCGCAGAGCAAGCGTTACGAGCAGCATCGCGAATATCTTGATATTCAGCTGTTACTTAGTGGCCATGAGCGCATTGATTTTGGCCCCGTTGGTGCGGCAATAGAGCCAGATGTTTATCACCAGGATGATGATTATCTGCTTTGTGATGAGGTCGCGCCTTGCCAGACTTTGCATATGCAACCCGGAATGTTTGCGATATTTCTTCCAGGGGAGCCACATAAACCAGGCTGTATCAGCGAAACGGCGCAGTCAATCAGTAAGGTAGTCATCAAAGTGCATTATCGCTGTCTATAACATGATGTTTTAAAGCCATAATAATATTAAGCCGTAAATTAGTTCTTCTTTGACGACGCGATGTACGCATACCCCCTATGCTTACATCGCGCTTTTTTTCATGCCACAGACTTGTTACGCTCTCAACCATTCAATATTGCAGGCTTTTTGCCACAACACGCACTCAAGAGCAGGAAATTATGGAGTCTCAAGCCCTACGTCTTAAACCCGGAAAAATCCTCGACACACTGGGTGCGATGCAAAATAGCATGACGCGTGTTTCACAGCGGATCGCGCACTATATTCTGACCTCTCCACAGCAGGTGACTCAGCTCTCTATCGCCGAGTTGTCACGCGAAACACAGGCTGGCGAAGCCACCGTTATTCGTTTCTGTCGCACCCTGGGCTATAAAGGTTTTCAAGATTTTAAAATGGATTTGGCTATTGAGTTAGCCACGATGGATACAGATAACAGTAGCCCGCTGTTGGATGGAGAAATCACTGAGTCAGACGATGCGCATACCATTGGTTTGAAACTGCAAAGCACCATTAATAATGTGTTGTCTGAAACCTTAAACCTGCTGGATATGAATCAGGTTAATCAGGTAGTCGATGCGTTGCGTACCAGTAACTCGGTATATATTTTCGGTGTCGGTTCGTCGGGAATTACGGCGGAAGATATGAAGCATAAGCTGATGCGTATTGGTTTGCGGGTCGATGCAGTTACTAATAATCACTTTATGTATATGCAGGCCACATTACTCAAAGCGGGCGATGTCGCGATTGCTATCAGCCACACTGGTACATCACCGGAAACCGTCCATGCCCTCAAGCTTGCCAGGCAAGCGGGAGCTACAACGGTAGCGCTGACCCATAATTTAGGCTCCCCACTTATTGAAATAGCCGATTTTAGCCTGATCAACGGTAACCGCCAGGGGATGCTGCAAGGCGATTCGATTGGCACTAAGACAGCACAACTATTTGTACTGGATTTGCTCTACACCTTGCTGGTACAAGCTGCACCAGAGCAAGCCCGGGAAAGTAAGTTGCGTACCATGGACGCACTTAACATCGCAAAGTAATGCCACATTAGCGGCATTGATCACAGTTCAATGTATTAAGCCATTTTAGCTATGCAGCCATGGTTGCATCACTCCATTTGTCGCCTTAATATAGAGTTAAACTTCATAATCGCAAATCATTAGAAGTAAAACTCCAAAGAGGCTTGCATGGAAAAGTTAACTGGCTTAATCGCCGCGCCGCACACCCCGTTTACCGCTGATGGTAGTGTTAATTATCCGGTTATTGACCAAATAGCTGCACATTTGATTAAGCAAGGTGTTAAAGGTGCCTATGTACTGGGAACTACCGGTGAAGGTATTCATTGCTCGGTAGATGAGCGCAAAAAAATTGCAGAACGTTGGGTGAGTGCAAGTGCGGGTAAATTGAGTATCACTTTGCATACTGGTGCTCTGAGTATCGCAGACTCTGTTGAACTTAGCCGCCATGCTGAAACTTTAGATATCTTTGCTACCTCAGTGATTGGTCCTTGTTTCTTCAAGCCGGGTAACATCGAAGACTTAGTCGAATACTGCCGCATCAATGCTGCAGCTGCACCATCTAAAGGTTTCTACTATTACCATTCCGGCATGTCTGGTGTGAATCTCGATATGGAGCAATTTTTACAGGTTGCAGCCGATCGTATTCCTAACCTTACTGGCATGAAGTTTAACTCCAGTGACATGTATGAATATCAACGCTGTGTGCGCGTGAATAACGGCCAGTTCGATATTCCATTTGGTGTGGATGAGTTTCTACCTGCGGGCCTGGCATGTGGTGCGGTTGGTGCCGTTGGCAGCACCTATAACTACGCAGCGCCTTTGTATCACCGCCTGATAGAGAGTTTTAATCGTGGTGACCAGGCAGATGTTGCTGGTTGCATGGATAAGGTCATCGCTATCATCCGCGTGCTGGTGCAGTACGGTGGTGTTGCGGCTGGTAAAGTTGCGATGAAACTCCATGGCATTGATGTCGGCGACCCGCGTCGTCCGCTGCGCCCAATGACTGAGCAGCAAAAGCAAGATGCGCTGCAAGCCTTCCGCAAGGCTGATTTCCTTTAATCTGCCTGCAATATTCAGGTTTAGAAAATA
Organism: Buttiauxella noackiae; assembly: GCF_000737905.1. Classification (NCBI taxonomy): domain Bacteria; kingdom Pseudomonadati; phylum Pseudomonadota; class Gammaproteobacteria; order Enterobacterales; family Enterobacteriaceae; genus Buttiauxella; species Buttiauxella noackiae. Next base: position 225,518 of record NZ_JPRU01000004.1, on the reverse strand, counting down.
AAAAAGGGAGCTGGTGTAAACACCGCTCCCTTTAATGATTCGGTAAACCCAATTACTTAATTGCGTCTTCCAGAATATGGATATGAACGTCCAGAACGTCATCTTTAACCGTGACGCTGTGCGCTTTCATATGCTGTGTTTGCAGGTGAGCTTCCAGGTGAGCCACGCTCTCCCATTTTTCCAGCATAAACACAGAATCTGGTGCAGTGGTCTGGAACGCGACTTGTGCGTTATGGTCGATGAGTGGCGCATAACCAAAGCAGCCTTCCTCTTCGAGCACGGTAGGAATAATTTTTGCAAACGCGTCCAGTACAGCCTGGCGATGGTGAACACCAGGGCGGGTACGAATTTCAGCTATTACTGTAATCATGTTCAACTCCTTGTTGTCGACATAAGACAGTTAAGCAAAAACTCGGCCCAGATGCTCGCGGTATTCTGCGATAAAACGCGGTACATCAGGCGCTTTCATTACATCGTTGGCGATAAAGGTCGGCAGGCCTTCCATTCCAAGGAACTGGTTAGCTTTGTGGAATGGCAGATAAACACCATCAACGCCAACACCGTGGAAGAACTGTTCTTTATCTTCAAATGCTTGCAGCGGGGCGTTCCAGGTGAGTGACAACATGTAAGTTTTGCCCTGGATCAGGCCGCCGGAACCGTATTTTTTCTCTGCATCAGAACGGGTGCGACCATCGCTTGCATACAGTGAGCCATGACCTTCAGTAAATACATCATCAATGTATTTCTTCATGGTCCATGGTGCGCCCATCCACCAGCCTGGCATCTGGTAAATCACGGTATCAGCCCACATATATTTTGCGACTTCTTCTTTAATGTCGTACTCGCTGTCGGTACGTGTGACCTGAACATCATGCCCGAGGTCGCGCAAAAAGCTTTCCGCGACGTCGGTCAGGGTGTCGTTAAGTTGGCCGTTAGAATGGGCGAATTTTTTCGCACCATTGATAATCAGAATGTTGCTCATCGTTATTCCTCGAATAATTGCGTCTGGCGCGGAGTTTACCGTGATGGCTGTCACAGTTAAATGCCATAAATAGGCAAAGACTTTTGCTAAAAACGCAATAATCAGAGGGCTGAATCTGTTTTTACCAGTGTATTTTTACCTGAAATCCACCGCTGGTGGCGTTTAAGAAAATCGCCTGCATACCGTGTAATGCAGCGATTCTTCTGACGATGGATAACCCGAGACCGCTGCCGGTTTTTTCCTGTCCGGGTGGACGGAAGAAGCGTTCACCCAAAGAGCTCAGATATTCAGGGCTAACGCCCGGGCCGTTGTCGGTAATCGTAATTTCGTGACTCTGGAGAACGACGTTGACTACGCTGCCGCGCGGGCTGTAGCGCACGGCATTATCCAGCACGTTTCTGACCATCAAACTAAGCAGTAGCGGCTGACCCTGGCGTGTTACTTTTGCGTCCTGAATATCAAGGCGAATATCAATGCCTTCACGCTGCGCCTCGTGATACGCATCCATCACCGCATTTTGCAGTAGCGGCTGAAAAGCTACCTCTTGCACATCATCCAGACCCGCTAAAGAATCCAGCCGCGATAAGGTCAGCAGTTGATCGACCAGGCGAGTCGCACGATCGATGCCCGCGCTCAGGTTACTCAGTGCGTGATCGCGCATCGGTTCATCATTTTGCGCAAGCTGTGCCACTTCGGCCTGTACTTTTAATGCGGCGAGTGGGCTGCGTAGCTCATGTGCGGCATCAGAGGTAAAGCGCCGTTCGCGCTGCATAAATTCCCCGGTACGGCTAAATAGCTGATTAAGTGCTATCACCAAAGGGCGCACTTCTTGCGGCAGCGTTTGTGTTGGCAGTTCACTGGCATCGTCTGGTTTACGGCTACGTAATTGCAGCGCCAGTTTGTGGAGCGGGGAGAGTGCCCGGCTAACCAGCCATACCAACAACAGCAAAATCATCGGTGAGGCGATAAGCCACGGAGTAAGTTGAGACAAAACGATATCCCGTGCCAGATCTTCGCGGTATTCCCACTCTTGACCTACCACGATACGGTATTTTCCATCAGGTGTTGTCACCCAGACCATGCGCCACATATCGTCATCGCCCGCCAGCTTGCCATCAACAAATCCGTCACGCTGGTAGCGATAGATGAGATACCTGCCGTTGTCGCCGTCATTGAGCAGCAACTGCCCGTTGGCGGTATAAATGGCGAAGGCGAGGGTGTCATCATCTTGCTTACCGCGATGATGCGAAATCATCTTTTTGGTACGAGGCAATTGTGTATCGCTTTGCACACCATCAAGCTCCAAAGCACTCAGACGTTTGGCAAACAGCACTTGTTGGGTATCAAACAGTTTATTGAGGTTTTTGCTGGTTTGCTGCCAGGCAGCAACACTTGCGCCAACCCAGGCAACCAGCGTGAGCAAAATAAACCCGGCAATGAGTCTTGCGCGTAAACTCTGAGTCACTCTTTTTAGCATTCTTCACCTAACGTATAACCAATGCCGTGCACTGTACGAATAAACCCGCTGCCGAGTTTGCGGCGTAAATGGTGGATATGCACTTCCAGCGCATTTCGGGAAACATCGTTCTCCCAACTATAAAGTTTCTCTTCAATAAGCGTGCGCGGTAATACGCGTCCTGCGTTACGCATAAATAATTCCAGCAAGGCGAATTCTTTAGGTTTTAGCAGCAGTGGTTCGCCGTCGCGGGTAACGGTTAATTTAATCGGATCAAGTTCAACACCAGCGTGGCAAAGGGTTGATTGCGTCTGCCCATGATTACGGCGAATTAAAACCTGTAAGCGAGTGGCAACTTCTATTAACGCAAAGGGTTTACACAAATAGTCATCGGCACCAAGTTGTAATCCCTCAACACGTTGTTCCAGTGCATCGCGCGCGGTTAGAATTAACACAGGTTCAGTTCGGCCATTACGACGCCAGTATTTTAAGATATCCAGTCCGTCGATTCCCGGCAGACTTAAATCCAGCACCACTGCGTCGTAGGGGGCTAAACTCAGAGCTGACTGGCCTTGAAGACCATCAGTAAACCAGTCGACGGTAAAGCCCATTTTTGTCAGCCCGGCTTTGAGTCCATCGCCAATGAGCTTATCGTCTTCAATTAGTAATATGCGCATGGTGTTTCCCTTACTGCCCATTTGCGGGAAGTTAATAACTTTTGCGAGGATGTGTACAGGGGAAAAATACGATGCTTCGGCATGGTGCACAATTGACTAAAAAAAGCGATTTTTGATGGGAGAATTAAGATCGCGTTAAGATCTATCACGTTAAATAGCACTCATGAAATCATTCATAAAAGGAAAATTAAAATGAAAAAAATAGCCGCTATTATGACTATTCTCGCTATTACCGCAGCACCTGCACTGGCTGCAAATCAGGGCGGTTTCTCTGATCCGAACGCAGCTCCTGCCACCACACAAACTCAAACCGCAGGCGGTTTTGTCGGCCCAAGTGGCAGCAACACCACGGCGACACAGGCCAAGTCACTGTCTGACGATACCTGGGTCACTTTGCGCGGCAAGATTGAGTCACGCATCGGCGGCGACCATTACATCTTCCGTGATACTTCTGGCACCATTAATGTCGATATCGACCATAAGCGCTGGAACGGCCAGACCATCACTCCGCAAGATACCGTTGAGATTCAAGGTGAAGTCGATAAGGACTGGAACTCTGTTGAAATCGACGTGAAGCAAATTACTAAAGTAAAATAATGCCCCGAATGAGCCGCCATTTGCGGCTCATTTCTTCCTCCCTTACTTCTCTTAAAGATACGCACTCCTCTGTGACTACGACTGCCAGATAGGTTACTATCGGCGGCAATTACGCCGTTTATACCCGTCATATTTCAATCTGCATGTGCGTTGGCTGCACTCACTTACCCCAGTCACTTACTCAAGTAAGCTTGTGGGATTACTGAGTTTGCCGTCTTTGTGCAACGCGAATTATTTAGGGTATGTGGCAACACTCGGCTCGTCAGTTTGAGGATGAATAATTAATGAGTGATTTAACTCATGATGGTGCAGAACGCCTTGCGCTGCACGAATTCACGGAAAATGCGTATCTCAACTACTCCATGTACGTCATTATGGACCGCGCCCTGCCGTTCATTGGCGATGGTTTAAAGCCCGTACAGCGTCGTATCGTCTATGCGATGTCGGAGTTGGGGTTAAGCAATAGCGCTAAATTCAAAAAATCTGCCCGTACCGTCGGTGACGTACTGGGTAAATACCATCCACACGGCGACAGCGCTTGTTATGAAGCCATGGTATTGATGGCACAACCCTTCTCTTATCGCTACCCGCTGGTTGATGGCCAGGGAAACTGGGGTGCGCCGGATGATCCGAAATCCTTCGCCGCGATGCGTTATACCGAATCGCGTCTGTCGAAATATGCTGAAGTCCTGCTGGGAGAGTTAGGGCAGGGGACGGTTGATTATGTGCCAAACTTTGACGGCACCATGCAGGAGCCAAAAATGCTTCCTGCGCGTCTGCCGAATATCCTGCTAAACGGCACCACCGGCATTGCCGTTGGTATGGCAACCGACATCCCTCCGCATAACTTACGTGAAGTAGCGAAAGCGGCAATCACTCTGATTGACCAGCCGAAAACTACGCTTGATGAGCTGCTGGATATTGTTCAGGGGCCGGATTACCCGACAGAAGCCGAAATCATCACCCCGCGTGAAGAGATCCGCAAAATCTACCAGAACGGCCGTGGCTCTGTGCGTATGCGTGCGGTGTGGAAAAAAGAAGATGGCGATGTGGTGATCACCGCGTTGCCGCACCAGGTTTCCGGCGCGCGCGTACTTGAACAAATCGCCAACCAAATGCGTGCTAAAAAACTGCCAATGGTTGAAGACTTGCGCGATGAGTCGAACCACGAAAACCCAACGCGTCTGGTGATTGTTCCCCGTTCTAACCGTATCGACGTAGAGCAGGTGATGAACCACCTGTTTGCCACCACCGATCTTGAGAAAAGCTATCGCATCAACCTCAATATGATTGGCCTGGACAACCGTCCATCGGTGAAAAACCTGCTGGAAATTTTGACCGAATGGCTGGTTTATCGTCGTGAAACGGTGCGCCGTCGCCTTAGCTACCGTCTCGAAAAAGTACTCAAACGCCTGCATATCCTCGAAGGTTTGCTGGTGGCATTCCTCAATATCGACGAAGTGATTCATATCATTCGTACCGAGGATGAGCCGAAGCCGGTGCTGATGTCGCGTTTCGAATTAAGCGAAACCCAGGCTGAATCTATCCTCGAGCTGAAATTACGTCACCTCGCAAAACTCGAAGAGATGAAGATTCGCGGCGAGCAGAGCGAGCTGGAAAAAGAGCGTGACCAATTGCAGGGCATTCTGGCGTCTGAACGCAAAATGAATACCTTGCTGAAGAAAGAGTTGCAGGCGGATTCAGATGCTTATGGCGACGATCGTCGTTCGCCACTGCGTGAACGTGGTGAAGCGAAAGCCATGAGCGAGCACGACATGACGCCGTCTGAACCCGTCACTATCGTGCTGTCGCAAATGGGTTGGGTGCGTAGCGCCAAAGGCCATGATATCGACGCGCAAGGTTTGAATTACAAAGCGGGTGATAGCTTCCTGGGTTGTGCTAAAGGCAAGAGCAACCAGCCGGTGGCATTTATCGACTCCACCGGGCGTAGCTACGCTCTCGACCCGATTACGTTACCGTCAGCGCGCGGGCAGGGCGAACCCCTTACCGGTAAACTGACACCGCCGCCGGGTGCCGTCGTTGAACACGTATTAATGGCGCCTGATGATCAAAAATTACTGATGGCGTCAGATGCAGGCTACGGTTTCGTCTGTACCTTTAATGATTTAGTGTCACGTAACCGTGCGGGTAAAACGCTCATCTCATTGCCGGAAAACGCAAAAGTGATGCCGCCGGTAGAGATTTCAAGTGTTGATGACATGCTGCTGGCAATCACCGCTGCGGGGCGTATGTTGATGTTCCCTGTTGGCGATTTACCGCAGCTTTCTAAAGGGAAAGGGAATAAAATTATCTCTATTCCAACTGCTGAAGCAGCAAACGGCGAAGACAAACTGGTTCATCTATTTGTATTGCCGCCGCAAAGCACCGTTACTTTGCACGTCGGCAAGCGCAAAATTAAACTTCGTCCGGAAGAGCTTCAAAAAATCACTGGTGAGCGAGGTCGTCGCGGCACATTGATGCGTGGTCTACAACGCATTGATCGTGTTGAAGTTGATTCTCCGCTTCGCGCAAGTGCAGGTGATAGCGAAGAGTAATCAAAAAAATGGCGGCTTAAAGGCCGCCAGATTGGTATGTTTTACGCTTAAGCAAGTCGTACACCCGTCATCATTCAAGTTGCAGAGCCCTGACTACCCCCATGCTTACAGTCTGGTGCTTTCCTGCATGGCGAATTATTTAGGGTATACTTGTCAGCGCTTTTGGCTTTTGAGGTTGTTATGCTATCCATCGTACGTTTTATTATCGTTATAATTTATTGCATCCTGGTGAGCATTTTTGGCTGTATTTATTGCCTGTTCAGCCCACGTAACCCGCGCCACGTTGCAACTTTTGGCCATCTGTTTGGGCGCCTGGCACCGGTATTCGGTTTGAAAGTCGAAACCCGTTTACCGAAAGGTCATGAAAATCACCCGACGGCGATTTATATCTGTAACCACCAGAATAATTTCGACATGGTCACTGCTGCGAATATTGTGCAGCCACCGACAGTTACTGTTGGTAAAAAGAGCCTGCTGTGGATTCCATTTTTTGGCCAAATCTATTGGCTGACTGGAAATATGCTTATCGACCGTGATAATCGCGCCAAAGCTCTCAGCACCATTTCCCAGGTTGTGGCACAAATTCAGAAACGTAAAATATCGGTCTGGATGTTTCCTGAAGGCACGCGTAGCCGTGGTCGTGGCCTGTTACCGTTCAAAACCGGCGCTTTCCATGCCGCAATTGCTGCGGGCGTCCCAATTATTCCGGTGTGTGTTTCCAATACCAGCAATAAAATTAAGCTAAACCGTTGGAATAACGGTTTGGTGATTGTCGAAATGCTGGAGCCAATTGATATCAGTGGTTATGGCAAAGATCAGGCGCGTAAACTCGCTACGCATTGCCGCGATATCATGAGGGAAAAAATCGCCGAATTAGATAAAGAAGTCGCTGAGCGTGAAGCCTCCGGCCGAGTTGAGAAAAAGCAGGCGAATTAATCATTTTTATACCCCTGCAATTAGATGTATGACGGGGATATTTTGGCGGCACGTCTTGTGCCGCACCACGTTAGTCAGTTTCACATGGAGTTAATATGTCACTCAGTCGGCGTCAGTTTATCCAGGCATCAGGAGTCGCACTTTGTGCAGGCTCGGTGCCACTGAGGGCAAACGCAGCAGGGCTGCAGCAACCTTTACCCGTACCGCCGTTATTAGAATCTCGTCGTGGTCAGCCTTTGTTCCTGACCTTACAGCGCGCGCATTGGTCATTTACCGGCGGTGCTAAAGCGCCGGTCTGGGGTTTGAACGGACGTTATCTCGGGCCGACCATTCGGGTATGGAGCGGTGATGACGTGAAGATGATTTACAGCAATCGTCTACAAGAAAATATCGCTATGACGATTGCCGGTTTACAGGTTCCAGGCCCGCTTATGGGCGGTGCTGCACGTATGATGCAACCCAATGTGGATTGGGCCCCGGTTCTGCCTATTCGCCAGCAAGCAGCGACGCTTTGGTATCATGCCAACACGCCTAACCGTACCGCAAAGCAGGTTTACAATGGCCTTGCGGGCATGTGGCTGATTGAAGATGAAGTGAGTAAGTCGCTGCCGATTCCTAACCACTATGGCGTCGATGACTTCCCGGTCATTATTCAGGATAAGCGCCTCGATAACTTTGGTGCGCCTGAATATGAAGAGCCGGGCAATGGTGGATTTGTGGGCGACACATTGTTGGTGAATGGTGTGCAGGGGCCATATGTTGAGGTCTCTCGCGGTTGGGTGCGTTTGCGTTTGCTGAACGCTTCCAACTCGCGCCGCTATTTGCTGCAAATGAGCGATGGCCGCGCGATGCACGTGATTTCCAGTGACCAGGGTTTCCTGCCAGCACCGGTTTCCGTGAAGCAACTTTCACTGGCTCCGGGCGAACGCCGTGAGATTCTGGTGGATATGAGTGACGGCAAAGAAGTGTCGATAACCTGCGGTGAAGCTGCCGGTATCATGGATAGAATCCGTGGCTTCTTCGAGCCGTCGAGCATTCTTATTTCCACGTTGGTTCTCACGTTGCGTGCCACCGGCCTGCTGCCGTTAGTGACTGATACATTACCAATGCGTCTTCTGCCGGATGAGATTATCAATGGCAACCCGGCGCGTAGCCGTGAAATTACACTCGGCGAAGATCCTGGCATTAACGGTCAGCTATGGGATATGAAACGCATTGATATTCAGACTCAGCAAGGCACCTGGGAGCGCTGGACTGTGCGTTCCGATATGCCGCAATCCTTCCATATTGAAGGTGTGAGTTTCCTGATTAAAAACGTCAATGGCGCGGCACCATTTGGTGAAGACCGCGGCTGGAAAGACACGGTTTGGGTTGATGGGCAGGTCGAGTTACTGGTCTATTTTGGTCAGCCTTCCTGGGAACATTTCCCATTCTTGTATACAAGTCAGACGCTTGAAATGGCGGACCGTGGATCTATCGGGCAGCTGCTGGTGCAGCCTGCGCCATAAACCATTTAGGCCCTTTCCATCAGTGAAAGGGCCTTAGATTTTAACACGGCAATAACACTTCATTTTTGAACCCATACCAGCGTATAATCGCCGGCTTTGGTTATTTTTAAATCATTTTTTATTCATTTTTCGGAAGCATTATGAGCTCTATTAGCTTGATCCAGCCCGATCGCGAACTCTTTTCGTGGCCACAATACTGGGCTGCCTGTTTCGGCCCGGCACCATTTTTACCCATGTCACGTAAGGAAATGGACGAGTTAGGTTGGGATAGCTGTGACATCATTCTGGTTACCGGAGATGCCTACGTTGACCATCCAAGTTTCGGTATGGCGATCTGTGGCCGTATGTTGGAAGCCCAGGGCTTCCGCGTGGGCATCATTGCTCAACCGGACTGGAACACTAAAGAAGACTTCATGCGCCTTGGCAAACCGAATCTGTTTTTCGGTGTGACTGCTGGCAACATGGACTCCATGATCAACCGCTACACCGCGGACCGCAAGCTGCGCCATGACGATGCGTACACGCCAGATAACGTGGCAGGTAAACGCCCGGATCGCGCATCACTTGCTTACACCCAGCGTTGTAAAGAAGCCTGGCGCGATGTGCCTGTTATTCTTGGTGGCATTGAAGCGAGCCTGCGCCGTACCGCGCATTACGATTACTGGTCTGATACCGTTCGTCGTTCAATCCTGGTCGATGCTAAAGCCGATATGCTCATTTTTGGCAACGGCGAGCGCCCTTTGGTAGAAGTAGCTCACCGCCTGGCAATGGGTGAGAAAATCGACCAAATCTGCGACGTGCGTAACACCGCTATGATGCGTAAAGAAGCGATGCCGGGCTGGTCTGGTGTGGATTCTACGCGTCTGGATATGCCTGGCCGTATTGACCCGATTCCACACCCTTACGGCGAAGATTTGCCGTGTGCAGAAACCGGTAAGCCGGATAAGCCAATTAACGAAGCGCAGGCTATCGTGGTTAAGCCTGCACCGATGAAGCCGTGGGAAAAAACCTACGTGTTGCTGCCGTCCTTTGAAAAAGTCAAAAACGACAAAGTGCTATATGCGCATGCCTCACGTATTTTGCACCATGAAACCAACCCAGGTTGTGCTCGAGCGTTGATGCAAAAACATGGTGACCGTTATATCTGGATTAACCCGCCAGCCATCCCGCTTTCCACTGAAGAGATGGACAGTGTGTTTGCACTGCCTTACAAGCGCGTTCCGCATCCTGCCTATGGCAAGGCGCGTATCCCTGCTTATGAGATGATTCGTTTCTCGGTGAACATCATGCGTGGTTGCTTTGGTGGCTGTTCATTCTGTTCTATTACCGAACACGAAGGTCGCATCATCCAGAGCCGCTCCGAAGATTCGATCATCAGCGAAATTGAAGCGATGCGCGATACCGTTCCAGGCTTCACTGGCGTGGTTTCGGATCTCGGTGGCCCAACCGCTAACATGTATATGCTGCGCTGTAAGTCACCGCGTGCGGAACAGACTTGCCGCCGCTTGTCTTGCGTCTATCCGGATATTTGCCCGCACATGGACACCAACCATGAGCCGACGATCAACTTGTATCGCCGCGCCCGTGAGATTAAAGGTGTTAAGAAGATCCTGATCGCATCCGGTGTTCGTTACGATATCGCGGTGGAAGATCCACGTTATATCAAAGAGCTGGCGACGCACCACGTGGGTGGTTATCTGAAGATTGCCCCGGAACATACCGAAGAAGGGCCGCTGTCGAAGATGATGAAGCCGGGTATGGGCAGTTATCAGCGTTTTAAAGAGCTGTTTGATACTTATTCTAAACAGGCAGGTAAAGAGCAGTACCTGATTCCTTACTTTATCTCCGCGCACCCTGGTACGCGTGATGAAGACATGGTGAATCTGGCACTGTGGCTGAAGAAAAACCGCTTCCGTTTGGATCAGGTGCAGAACTTCTACCCGTCACCGCTCGCGAACTCGACCACCATGTATTACACCGGTAAGAACCCGCTGGGTAAGATTGGCTATAAGAGTGAAGATGTGGTGGTGCCGAAAGGTGACCGTCAGCGCCGCTTGCACAAAGCGCTGCTGCGTTATCATGATCCTGCCAACTGGCCGTTGATTCGTGAAGCACTGGAAGCGATGGGTAAAAAGCACCTGATTGGTGGCCGTCGTGAGTGCCTGGTGCCTTCGCCAACGATTGAAGAGATGCGTGAAGCGCGTCGTTATAACCGTGGTGCGCGCCCAGCATTGACGAAACATACGCCAATGACACATCAGCGTCGTGCACCTGCTGATGCTAAAGCAGTTGCTGGTGCAAAACCTGGTGTTGGTTCGAAACCTGCTGCTGGTGCCAAATCTGGCGCTGGTTCGAAACCTAATGCTGGTGCGAAAGCGTCTACAGGTGCAAGACCTGCACCTAAAGTTGTATCGAAGCCTACAAGTCGCAAGCGCCCAGCTTAACGATTGTTGTAAAACAGCGGTAGGGCGGATGTCGTGAACCACATCAGCACTACCGCTACAATATTTTTCGTAGGTCGGATAAGCGTAAGCGCCATCCGACACTATGAAACAGTTTTACGAGCCAAACACATCAGGGTCTGGTCCCAGACGCTTATGACTATCCAGCTTCGCAATCTCGCTTAACTCGTCTTTATCAAGACGGAAATCAAACACGTCAAAGTTCTCAGCAATGCGCGATGGTGTGACCGATTTCGGGATCACAACCAGCCCACTATCCAGATGCCAGCGAATGACAATCTGTGCCGGGGTTTTGCCATATTTATCGGCCAGGTCGCGGATGATTTTCTTATCAAACACACCCTCACCGCCCTGAGCCAGTGGGCTCCAGGATTCGGTCTGAATTTTGTGTGTCGCATTCCAGGCATGAAGCTGGCGTTGTTGCAGTAATGGATGGAGTTCAATCTGGTTGATAACCGGCGAGACGCCCGTTTCGTCAATCAAACGCTGGAGATGGTTAAGTTGGAAATTACACACGCCGATGCTTTTGACCAGCCCCTGCTTTTGCAACTCAATCATGCCTTTCCAGGCTTCAACATAATGATCTTTGCTCGGCACCGGCCAGTGCATCAAATACAGATCGACGTAATCGAGCTGTAATTTCTCAAGGCTATCTTCTAACGCCTGACGCGGCCTCTGCTGGTCGTCATTCCACAGTTTGGTGGTGATAAACAGCTCTTCACGCGGGATACTGGCCTGTTTTAGCGCATTACCCACGCCGTCTTCGTTCTTGTACGCGGCGGCGGTATCAATAGATCGATAGCCGACCTCCAGCGCTTTATCGATTGCAATTTGAACCTGGTCGTTGCTGGCTTGCCAGACGCCGAGGCCTAACTGCGGCATCACATTCCCGTCCTGGAGCTTGATTATGGTTGGGTTTGCCATGTATTCCTCCTTAATCAAATGATACGACTGGGGCCAGGCCCCAGCGTAATAATGCATTTAAGTCTGGACCAAATACTCAGAAACGTGAAAAAAATGGCTAAATTACTTAGCGTGCTGCCTCGTAAATGCGACGGCTTACGTCCAGAGTAATATCCTGATGCTCACCCAGTTTGGTCATGCCTTTTTCTTCCAGTTTCACTAGCAGAGCTGGGATAGAGCTACCATCCAGACCGTAGGCTGACAGGCGAGTTGGTGCTCCCATTTGCTCGAAGAAATTACGTGTAGCTTCAATCGCTGCATCAATACGTTCTTCTTCAGAACCTTCAGTGATGTTCCATACGCGTTCAGCATACTGCAGCAGTTTGCCGCGTTTCTCGTTACGTTTTTCATTCAGCAGAGAAGGCAGAACAACCGCCAGGGTTTGTGCGTGATCCAGACCGTGCATCGCAGTCAGTTCATGCCCGAGCATGTGAGTTGCCCAGTCCTGCGGGACGCCAGCACCAATCAAACCGTTTAACGCCATGGTCGCCGCCCACATTACATTGGCACGCACGTCATAGTTTTCTGGTTCTTTCAGCGCAATTGGGCCGTCTTCAACCAGTGTTAACAGAATGCCTTCGGCAAAACGGTCCTGCACTTTGGCGTTCACAGGGTAGGTGATGTATTGCTCAACGGTGTGAACAAAAGCATCGACTACGCCGTTTGCGACCTGGCGCGGTGGCAAAGTATAGGTGTAAACCGGGTCAAGTACCGCGAAGACAGGCTGCACGTGTTCAGACATAAACGCTTGTTTGTCGCCGGTTGAGCGGCGGGAAACCACCGCGCCTTTATTGGATTCAGAACCGGTTGCAGGCAGCGTCAATACGGAACCCAGCGGGATTGCACTCTTAACGTCACTACCGCGAGTCAGCAGGATATTCCACGGATCTTGATCCAGCGGATAGTTCGCTGCTGCTGCGATGAATTTAGTGCCGTCGAGCACAGAACCGCCACCAACGGCTAACAGGAAAGTGACTTTCTGCTGGCGCACCACTTCTACTGCTTTCATCAGCGTTTCGTAAGCCGGGTTTGGTTCGATGCCGCTAAATTCCAGTACATCCAGCCCTTCGAGTTCGGCGTAAACCTGGTCCAGTACGCCATTTTTCTTCACGCTGCCGCCGCCGTAGGTGATCAACACACGAGCATCAGCAGGAATTTGTGCGCGCAATTCGGAAATAGCGCCTTTACCAAACAGGATGCGAGTTGGGGTATGTAGGTCGAAGTTGTTCATTATTTGATTCCTGTGGTTTGGATCGTTAGAGACAATACTTATCGAATTTGATGGTAGCCATTGTCGGCTTCAGGTGGCTATCTCTCAATGCTTATTCCTGCCTTTGTCTTGCCTATTTCTACTTACCTCTGGAGAAAAATAAAAATTAGTCGCAGACTTATTGCGTCATAAAAGCCTTGTGGAGCGGAAGGAAATGAAGCGAAAAGAGATTTGTCTGCAATTAACAAATAAGATTAATCATTTGATACAAAAAGAAAATAATGCTCTTTCTTCATTGCCAAATGTCACTTTATTGTATGGTACGAAACCTTATGCCCGCACCCCGGTGATGTATGAGCCGGGAATCATTATTCTCTTTTCTGGCCATAAAACGGGTTATCTAAACGATCGCGTGTTTCGCTACGATGCTAATGAATATCTGCTGTTAACGGTGCCACTGCCTTTTGAATGCGAAACCTTCGCGACACCTGAAGTTCCGCTGGCTGGCCTGCGTATTAACATCGATATTTTGCAGTTGCAGGACTTGCTGATGGATATCGGTGAAGACGATTTATCACATCCGCAAACATGCTCAACGGGCATTAATTCCGCCGAACTTTCAGAAGAAATTCTTTGCGCCGTCGAGCGTTTACTCGACGTGCTCGAGAACCCGCTCGACGCGCGTATTTTGGGTAAACAAATTATCCGTGAAATTCTCTATCACATCCTGGTGGGGTCGTGTGGTGCAGCATTGTTGGCATTGGTCAGCCGGCAGACGCATTTCAGCCTGATTAGCCGTGTTCTGAGACGTATCGAAACGCAGTACACCGAGAACCTCTCAGTGGACCAACTGGCCGCTGAAGCGAATATGAGCGTCTCTGCGTTTCATCATAACTTTAAGTCGGTGACCAGTACTTCGCCGCTGCAATACCTCAAAAGCTATCGTCTGCATAAAGCGCGGATGTTGATTTTGCATGACGGGATGAAAGCTAGCGCTGCGGCTATCCGTGTGGGATATGAAAGTGCTTCGCAGTTTAGCCGCGAGTTTAAACGCTACTTTGGGGTAACCCCGGGAGAAGATGCCGCTCGTATGCGAGTCATTTAAGCTGAAGCTTACAGAGTGGATAATTTCGCATTACCCACTCTGTGATTTTTATGCGGGGTTAAATCTTTTTTTAATAACTACAAATAGCGTGCCTACCAGACCTGCGACCAGCAGAACCATCGGCAGAATCATCAGGCAGGTCATCACCTGGTCTTCGTGGCGTTTCACAAATGGAATCATGCTCAGGGCATAACCCAGACTGGTGACGCTGCCAACCCACAACAACCCACTTAACCAGTTAAATACCTGGAAGCGGCGATTGCTAAGGCCAGAAATGCCCGCCATGGTTGGCAGCAATGTGCGCACAAACGCCAAAAAACGCCCAGCTAACAATGCGAACAAACCGTGTCGGTCAAACATCACCGTTGCTCGTTCGTGATATTGCGGTGGAAGTTGTTTCAACCAGCTTTTCACCACCCGAGTATTGCCGAGCCAGCGGCCTTGCACATAGCTCAGCCAGCAACCGAGGCTTGCCGCCGCGGTTAAGATAATGATTGTCGGGACGAAATCCATGACCCCTTTTGCCACTAACGCTCCTGCGAGTAACAGCAGACTGTCGCCCGGCAAAAACGAGGCGGGCAGCAATCCATTTTCGAGAAACAGCGTCGCAAACATGACGCAATAAACCACTCCAACAACATGAGGGTCCGCGAGTGCAGCAAAGTCATGTTGCCAAAGCGCTTGAACGATATTGTGTATAACAGCCATGGCAAATCCTGTGGAACCGCTTTATTGAGCAGGCCTGAATCTACAGTAGTTAGATTAGGCACACCTTAGTTTTAGGGGCTTAGTGTAACGCTAAAAAACCTGCGACATCTTGATCGCAGGCTCAACAAATCATCATGGAATAGCAAAAACTGTCCTTCCGGGCGTCCACTTCTGGCAATTTTAGGCGATCCGCTGGAAACCTGCTTCAAGATCGGCGATGAGATCGTCAACATTTTCCAGGCCAATATGAATGCGTACTAATGTCCCACTGAAGTCTATCCCGCCAGCCGGGCGGATCTGCGCGAGTTCTTCCGGTTGGTTGGCTAGGATAAGCGATTCATAGCCCCCCCAGGAATAGGCCATACTAAAATAATGGAAATTATCCAGGTAGTGCTGATATTGCTCGTTATTTAAACGATTTTTCAGCACGAATGAGAACAAGCCGCTACTACCTGTAAAGTCTCGTTTCCAGAATTCATGCCCTTTACTGCCGGGTAGTGCAGGGTGATTTACACGTTCAACCTGTGGGTGTTGCGCCAGCCATTCGGCAATTTTCAAACTACTTTCATGATGTTGACGCAGGCGCACACCAAGAGTGCGTAAACCCCTGCTCGTCATATAAGCGGTATCGGCATCCAACATTTGCCCCATCAGATAAGAATTTTCACGCAGTTGATCCCAGCAACGAGCATTTGATACAGCTGTGCCAACCATCGCATCCGAGTGGCCAATCAGGTATTTGGTGCCAGCCTGAATTGAAATATCGATACCAAAATCCAGCGCCTTAAAGAGAATGCCTGCCGCCCAGGTGTTATCAATCATGATAATGGCATCCGGGGCAACGCTGCGCACCGCCTGCACAATTGCTGGAACGTCATGTACTTCCATTGTGATAGAGCCAGGTGATTCCAGAAATACGACTTTAGTATTGGGTTGTACAAGTTCTGCGATGCCTGCGCCAATCATCGGGTCAAACCAGGTGGTGCTCACGCCGAGCCTTGCGAGGATTTTGGTGCAGAAGTCCTGGCTAGGCTCGTAAGCTGTGCCAGTCATCAACACATTGTCGCCGTGCTCGACGAACGCCAGAATCGCATTGGCAACGGCTGCGGCACCACAAGGGTAAAGCGCACAACCCGCACCGCCTTCGAGCTCGCACATTGCTTCTTGTAAAGAAAAGTGGGTCAGGGTGCCGCGACGACCATAAAAAAGTTCGCCTTTCGCGCGGTTAGCCGTTGCCAGCTTTTTGGCTTCAACACTTTCGAACACCAAAGAAGAAGCGCGTTGAATGACGCTGTTAACCGAACCCTGGGTGAATTTTTTATCGCGCCCGGCATTAACCAGCGCCGTTTCAATGTGCTTTTTACTCATCTTCACTTTACCCTGTTTAACCATCTGGATGTCTAAATCTAACTTATCATGCTTTTGCTGCGTAAGCGCAAGGAATGCATAGACAATTTAAGGCACTCTTTAAATACTAATGAGAACTACTATCAATTCGATGTCGTTTTGATATTATTGCGCACAGTTTTTGTATCATTTCGTGGTGGAGAGTAAGAGTGACGAATAATTTGATGCAGACAGACCTCTCTGTCTGGGGCATGTATCAACATGCCGACATCGTGGTAAAGATTGTGATGATCGGCCTGATTATGGCCTCTGTCGTCACGTGGGCAATCTTCTTTAGCAAAAGTGTTGAGCTGTCTGCGCAAAAGCGTCGTCTGAAGCGTGAACAGCAACAACTGGCTAATGCCCGCTCTCTGAACGAAGCCAGTGAAATGGCGGAAGCATTTGATGCAAAAAGCCTGAGCACCATGCTTATCAATGAAGCGCAAAATGAGCTTGAGCTTTCCGCGGGCAGCGAAGATAACGAAGGCATTAAAGAGCGTACCGGTTTCCGCCTTGAACGTCGTGTCGCAGCTGCGGGTCGTCACATGGGGCGCGGTAATGGCTTCCTTGCGACCATCGGTGCGATCTCCCCGTTCGTCGGCCTGTTTGGTACGGTCTGGGGCATCATGAACAGCTTTATTGGTATTGCGCAGTCGCAGACCACTAACCTTGCTGTGGTGGCACCTGGTATTGCAGAAGCATTGTTAGCAACGGCTATCGGCCTGATTGCAGCAATTCCTGCGGTAGTTATCTACAACGTATTTGCCCGTGTTATCGGCGGCTATAAAGCTTCTCTGGGTGACGTTGCGGCTCAGGTTCTGTTGTTGCAAAGTCGTGACCTGGATTTAGAGGCCAGCTCTCAGGCTCGCCCGGTACGTACGGCTCAGAAACTGCGTGTAGGTTAATCCCATGGCAATGAGTTTTAACGAAAACCACGACGATAACGGCGAAATGCATGATATCAACGTGACGCCGTTTATCGATGTCATGTTGGTGTTGCTGATTATCTTCATGGTGGCAGCACCCCTTGCGACGGTTGATGTGAAGGTTAACCTTCCAGCATCCTCAAGCCAGCCGCAGCCGCGCCCGGAAAAACCGATTTATCTCTCCGTCAAAGCGGACAAAACCATGTTTATTGGGAACGACGAAGTGACCAGGGATAACATGGTTAACATGCTGATGGCTGCGACAGAAGGTAAGAAAGACACCACGATCTTCTTCCGCGCTGACAAAACGGTTGATTACGAAACCATGATGAGCGTGATGGATACTCTGCATCAGGCAGGGTATTTGAAGATTGGCTTGGTGGGACAAGAAGTCACCAAAACTCAATAACGTTTGATTTATTACTGCAACGAAATCCCCTGCGGCCTGCTAGTTTAACTATCAGGTCGCTTTTTCATACCCATACTGATTTTACTTAGTTCAGTATCCCATCCTGTAAATCACTCTTTCATTTGCTCCTCTTTGCTGACTTAATTCAAATTATAAAAATCACTCAGCTTTATTATTGAAAACAGAAGAAAAATATACTCAGGCTAACAATAACCTTCTATGCTTTTTCTGTACGTAATAGTTCCATCTTGAAAATACCTAATAAAAACTTAATGATAAAAATGTGGATAACCAAATGGCAACGATGACTGTTTTTGATGCAGGCAACAAAAAGCCCGATGTGGTGTCTCTTCGAAGTATTTATCTACATGCAGATGTATTAATGTTTTTTGTTGTCTGGGGGCTATTTGTAATTTC
This sequence comes from Buttiauxella noackiae, assembly GCF_000737905.1. Lineage (NCBI taxonomy): Bacteria > Pseudomonadati > Pseudomonadota > Gammaproteobacteria > Enterobacterales > Enterobacteriaceae > Buttiauxella > Buttiauxella noackiae. The sequence goes on along the minus strand of NZ_JPRU01000004.1, from coordinate 207,221 downwards.
GCTTGGTGTGGGGTGGGCTTACGATGCACTATCCGTTGCACTTATAGCTGGCAGCATTCTTGCTGTAAGCTCCAGTATTGTTAAGCTATTGCTCCCCGGAAAACTATTTACCCGGCTCTATTACGCTTTTACATTAATTGGATTTGCCGCATTGCTAATTCAATTAGGCGATGGTGAAACTGAATATCACTTTTCGGTTTTTGTATTGCTATCAGCAATATTAGCTTATCGCGATTATCGACCATTATTAATGGGGGCGGCGGTTGCAGCGCTTCACCATGTATTATTTGCCTGGCTGCAAGCTAATGAGTTATTCGGTATCACCTGCTTTATGCATCCAGGAATTCATATGGTCGTATTCCATGCCATTTTTGTGGTGGCACAAACTGCGATACTCATTTACATGGCATTGCGCATGGCCGATGACGCACGTTCCGCCAGCGAAGTGGCGCAGTTAGCAGCACAGATAAATTGCCAGCCGGGTTTCCTGACCCTTACGTGTAGTGAAAGGGAAAGTCGCACGCCATTTGCTCAAACCTTTAATACTACGCTTACCACGATGAGAAGTACCCTAAGCCAGGTGAGCACTGGTGTGGCATCAGTACTCGCAGCTTCGGAAAGTATCATCCAACGTAATGCCGCACTGTCTAAACGTACTGACGAGCAGGCCGCAGCACTTGCCGTTGCCGCCAGTGCCATGGAACAACTCAGCTCCTCCGCAGTCGCGACTAGTGACAAAGCGCAAAGTGCCAGAGCGCTTGCCACTCAGGCAAGTCATCTCGCAAGCAAAGGTGGAGTCAGTATTGATGCTGCCACACGTACTATGGAGCAAATCCGCGAAGAGTCTGACCACATCAGCAACATACTTGAACTGATTGATGGCATTGCCTTCCAGACTAATATTCTGTCCCTGAATGCCTCCGTTGAAGCAGCCCGGGCAGGTGCTCATGGTCGAGGATTCGCGGTGGTGGCTTCGGAAGTACGCACACTGGCGTTACGATGCGAAAATGCGGCCAAAGACATTCGCCAGTTGATAAGCGTATCGGTAGAGTGTACTCGGACAGGCTCGGTGCAAGTGGAAAATGCTGGGCAAACCATGCGTGAAGTGATTGGTTCCATTAATGCGCTGGCAGGGTTGGTGGAGGAGCTTTCCGATATGAGTGCCCAGCAAAGTATCAGCATCACGCAAATGAATGAAAGTATTGCCAGTATCGATGAAAGCGTGAGGTATAACGTGGAGCATACTGCGCAAACCGTACAGGCCGCGCGCCAACAACAGCATCAGGCTGATGATTTACAGCAGGCAATCTCAGTATTTCGTCTGGCCTGATAGCAGGTTTCGCGAGCGAATTTTTGTCGCTTGAAAGAGTGCCTGCTTGCTGCAGGCGCCTCAGCAACTTTATAAGTGGGGTGTTTTGTAGCTGTTTTCCAGCAATGCGCGGGTACGTGAGAGTGTTTGTGTTTCTTCATCTCTCAACTTCTGATACACCTCCTCTAGTCGAGCCAGAATTTCGGCTTTAAGCCTGGGATTGTGGCTGATGATTTCGCTAAGCACGGCGCCGTAAATCTCATCTTTTACGCGATATGGGTAAATTTGATGGCGGTTGTGCCATTTTTGCTCAACCAATGCCGCAGTGATATTGATCTGGCCTTGTGCGATGCGAGCAATATTTTCATTTTTAATCTGTACCAGCACGGCGATATTTTCACGTAATAACGTATTTTCAGACACTGTATCGTCAGATGGCACAGCCGTTTGAAGAGGGGGGAATTGCAATTCTGACATTGGCATTACTCATCCAGCGAATAAAACAGAGGCCAGCTTTTTTCCTGGGTTAACTGATTTACCCAGATTTGCTGCGAATGATGACTTATCTGCAATTTTTTATCTTCTATTAGCATTTGCAGATCGGCAGAGTTGATTTTTTCTTGTTCTATGAGTTCATTTAATACTGTCACTATCGCTTCAATTTTTACTGCATAAAATAAGCGGTCTTTTAAATGCTGGTCATTCTCTTCAAGCAATGTATTTTTCGCTTGCCCAGCATAATGAGGGGCGCTCAGAATCGTTTTCTCCAGAACTAAAAGATTATCCTGAGAATTTAGTGTTAGAGCGCTATGTTCTTCTGATACGGCAATATCAGCCTGTGAGACAGGAAAGGTCACTGGCACCAGGTTGTTGGGCAGCATTAGAGATGTCCTTTTATAGCAATGGAATTAAATTTTATGGTTAACAGACGGCTGGTTGACTATATGTTGCCTCAAAATTACTATAAAAAAAACAGGAGTCCTCATGCAAAGCGTCTTTTATTCAATTGTATTAATATTGTTATTGCTGTGCGTAGTACTAGTGCTGATGCGTGAGATTTCGCATCCCAAAGTGAAATTAACGCCCCGTAACGTCCCTAAATTAAATTTATCTGAAATTGATGAGCGTGAAGATTATTTTGCTAAGTTAATGTCAAAAATAACGCCTGATTATTACTGGCGAGTGAGCCATGAATATGTGGATTTCAACCACGCCACTATCAAACGGATGCGTATCGACGAACTCAGTGCTGATCTGGCACTCTTTAACGCTCAGCGACGTTGTAGTGATTTACACTCTGCCATCTACCGCTATTACGAAAATCTCAGAAAACGCTGTTCAGAGGGGGAGACGGTACCTTTTGCTGATATCGAGGTGCTGAATTTACGTCAGTGCTTTGATGAGTTCAGTCATGATGCTTATCCTGCATTGGTTGCTTTGGTGTGGCCGCATCTTCAGCGCCCAGAGGTCTGTCTTGAGAATGTATAGTGCCTTTTCCCATTTAGATTGATCTGACATCAGGCTGTTTTTTAAACTAAAAAAATCCAAATCTAAAAATGGACTGATTATCTTCTGGATTAACATTCAGTATTGTTTATTATTTGCTCACCCAAAGGAGTTGCTCGCCACGTTGCTGAACATTCAGCAATGAAGTATTTACCTTCAATAAAGATATAACGCATGTATTTGTTTAAAAAAATCGTTACCGCTTCACTCTTAATTATCCCTTTAGTTATTAGTGCAAATTCCTTTGCTTTTAATATGCCAAAGGAATTTGCATCATTGGGTGTTAATGCTCTTTCACATAAAGATGTGTTTTCTAAACAGGCTTCACTTATAAATCCTGAAGGAAAAATAAATTCTAATAATATCAGAGCCACTATATTGGCTGAATTTTCCAACTGGAAAGGAACACGCTATCATTTTGGTGGCACCACACATAAAGGTGTGGATTGCTCTGCACTCATGCAGCATATTTTTAGTGATTCTTTTCACAAGTCGCTGCCAAGAACGACAACTCAGCAAATTCGAAATGGTGAACACGTCAATAAAGAAATGCTTAAACCAGGTGATTTAGTCTTTTTTCAAACTTCTCCAGGTACCCGTCATGTTGGCGTGTACGTCGGTAATAATGAGTTTATCCATGCTTCAAGCAGCGTGGGAGTAACCATTTCCTCACTGGCTAACCGCTACTGGATGGATCATTATGAAACGGCTCGGCGTTTAAAAATGATTGGCTGAATATAAATAATATTCCTGAAATTTTGTATTTATCACCATTATTATAGTTGTTCATTTAGAATTATGTTTTCTAATTTTTGGAATTTATACTCTTATTTCCAACGAGATGCTTATTAAATGAAAAGAAATTTAATTCGCTATATGACGAGTGCTGTAATGGTGGTTTTAGCGGCAGCTATGATGCGATTTTAAGTGGAGTGGAAAAGGCTGAACATGTGATGGTCGGCGGGAAATAGCGCGTCACCAACGGCAATATCGCTGGGCTGGATGTAGCGGATTTAATCTCCCGTCGCACAAAGGCTACGAAAAATGGTATCGGATATTTAAGCTAATCTTCCGTAACGCTTTCTTCGCTTTTGCCTTTCCCCCATGCAGCGCGGCGCTGGAGCATCTTTTTTAACGCCCGGCCGGATGTATTTAACCAACCGGTTGGGCGTGGGTCGGCAAGCATACTCAGGGCGCGGGCGTAATCCAGCACAAGCCCTGGTGTCCAGGCCATGGTTTCAGCACGCTTACGCAGTTGCAGCGCCACCCAAAGTTCTGGCGTCGACATCAATTTCCCCATTGCCATCCAGAACCCGCGTTTATGCCATAGCCGCCCAACCGATCCTTCTAGTGCGGCTTCCAACGCCCGCGCTACGCTACTGGAGCAGTTGCGGTAAGTCAGGTTGTAGGACTCATTCTGGCGGTAACTTTCCCAGAATGTTTTTAGCTTTTCCTCGTTATAATTACGGATGCGCACTTTTCTTGTCGACGGGCACCACTTTGCGGCCTCCGTCGCATAATCTGGCTGAAATAATCCTGCAACGTTGTTTTCCGGGGTCGCGCGTAACAGCCGGACGAACTCGTCGGGCGACTGGTCAATAAGTTCTGCAGGATAGAGGCTGATATAAACCCCACCTGGGGACTCAAGGGCTGCGTGGCCGGTTGAGATAACCCCGTTGCGGTCGACAGCGGCGATATAACGGCTTATTACCGGGCGGGGAATTGTCTCGCTCGGGGCTGAGTCAGCAGGTGTCCAGACATGAACCGTCAGTGCTTTTTCATCATCGCTGGGTGGCCCGTCCCACTCCACGACCTTAAGCGGCGGAACATCTGCTTCTTCCATAAAGACCGCACCTTTAAGCCCAGGGTTTGCAGCGGCGCTTTTAACGCGGTTGGCGAGAATAAACATATTCCAGCCCGCAAAAGCCAGGCCCAGCCCGAGGCAGTACGGGACCGTACCTTCATAGTGGGAGGGCCAGGGTTGGAAGAGGAATATTGCCAGCGCTATTTCGACAATTCCGCCCCAGAATGCGGGCCGCCAGCGCCGATAGCGCACTACTAATGCAGAAGCGATTTGTAGTGCGCCATCAAACATAAAAAGTGTGCCGAAGATCATCGCCAGCACGAAGTTTCCGTCATGATGGCCCGCCAGAATCAACAGCGCAGCCACAGTAAATGCCCCGCCTTTTACGTAGCGCAGCACGCGCTGCCCGCCCATACCGCTATGAGCAACCATCAGCGTCGCACATCCTTCGATCAGCAGTAAGCAGGCAAAAGGTTCAATAGGAAAGAACAGTGTTCCGTCCAATGCATCAATGAATATCACCACGCCGGCAATTAGCGTAACCCAGCCAAAACGGCGCAGCCCGCGCCAGTGGGAGCGCAGGAAATCAACGCCAAGCAGGATCATTGTTAGCCGCATCATGGATGTCATTCCGAGAATCAGTCCAAGAAATATATAGTCCACAAGGCTGCTAAGTGCGTTATTTCAGCAAGCCACCAGAATTGTTTTTTTGTAGTCAGGTAGATATTGAAGTGAAGAGGGGACTGGTGGTGAATATGGTGAAGAGCTCTGATGGGGTAGATGTCAATTTAATGATTAACATTGATACCTCATCAACTTATATGCATTGAGTGAGTCTCCCGATCTTCGACGATAACACCATTGGCTAATCGGATCGTGCGGGAGAAATGCTGCTTCACAAAGTCATAGTCATGGCTTATAGCGAGAATAGTCGTGCCCTGCTCACGGCAGACGGACAACCATTTCGTAAAAATTGCCAGCCACTGACTGTCAAAATCGCGACTCGGTTCATCTAATAATAATAATGGCGGAGCAACGGCCGCGAGACTGGCAACTGCCACCATTCGGCGTTGACCAGCATGTAAGTCCAGAGGGTGGGCGTCCGCGACATCGGTTAACTCGCAAAGAGCGAGGGTCTGCATGATTTTCTGTTGTAGTTCATCACCGCGTATTCCTTGATGTCGTAAACCAAAAGCAATTTCATCACGTACACGGTTATGGAATATTTGCCGCTCCGCTTCCTGGAATAACACACCCACCAGAGGTGCGCGCTGTGCTGCTTTCATGCTGGCAATATTTTTGTTCTGTAAGAATACGTGCCCACTCCCCGGTTTTAATAATCCGGCAATCAGACGCAGCAACGTCGATTTTCCCGCACCGTTATCGCCAATTAGTGCCACCCATTCCCCTGAGTTAATAGTCAAATTCAGTCCATTAATGATAGGCGTAGACACTGTCGGCCATTGAAACCCCAGAGATTCAATCTTTAACATACCGATAATCGCCCCTCAGAGAGTGTCCAGGTTTGCTGGCATTCCGCCCCAATATGCGCCAGTGAGCGTTCAAAAAGTATGATGATGCACTGTTGCTGCTGGGCGTAAGTCACCAGCCGTTGCAATAAAGTTGTGGTTGCTTGTGGTGTCAGGCGGCTAAACGCTTCATCAAGTAATAACAGCTTTGGATGCATCGCCAGTGCACAGGCCATTACTACGCGCTGTGTTTCACCACCTGAAAGAGTTGCCGGATGGCGAGCCCGCAAGGCATGGCAATCGGTAAAGATCAGGGCCTGATCGATGCGATCCATAATCTCAGCCTCACTTAGGCAAAGATTTTCCGGGCCGAAAGCTATCTCTTCTTCGACAGTGAAGGTACATCCTGACAATTGTAATTGCGGTGCTTGCTGAATTAATTGCACTTGTTGGGCCATTTCAACCAGCGATCGTGAGCCTATTGGTGCATCCAGTACTCGTCCTTCGCCCAGTAAATCACCGGGCAAGAAATCAGGAAAATAACCGGCTATTAACTGTGCAAGAGTGGTTTTTCCACTGCCATTACCACCGCAGATGCCATAGAGCCCCGGAGTAGAACAGTGCAGATTGATCTCTTGCAGTTGCCAGCCTCGGCTGCCTTGTGGAGTAAAACTCAATGCGTTCAGTGCCACAGCCATAACCAGACTCCTGTTTCCAGCACCATAATCAACAGCAGGACGTAGCGAATAACACGTTGCAACGCGCTATCCGGTGGTGCCCATAGAGTGGTGCGCTTCGGATGCAGGCGGAACGCACGCATATCTAGCGCAGAACTCCGCGCCGTTAAATCATTTAAGGCACTGTGAGTCAGCGGCATCAGCAGTGCCGGAATATAACGCAGACGTTGATACCAGCGGCCATCAAGCGGTACACCGCGAGCAAGTTGTGCTTCGTAAATTGCCGCGAGTTGCGCGCGTAATTGTTCGACAATCAGCAGTGGCCCGGCAAGCAAATAGGTCATTCCAGGCGGCAATCTACTGGCAAAAAGTGCGCGAATAATGCGTTGTGCTGGCACAAACTGCAGCAAAATTTGTCCACTACTAAGCAATGCCAGCAGCCGCAACCATAAGGCTACCGCTCTCAGTAGTTGATGATTATCACGAGCTTCACCGTGTAACCACCACGCCAACCAGCCGCTGTGCACCAGCCACAGACCTCCAGCCATCGGTAGCATTACCCACACCACATAACGCCAGCGGTGACGGGTACTTTTCATCACAATGAGCGCGAGGAACATCGCCAGGCTGTAAGACAGAAGGGGATAACCCAGCGGCATCAGCAAGCTGCTGATGCCGAGTACCACCCAAATGGTCAGGGAGGTAAAAGGATGCATTAGCGGACGGCTGCCATTGCAGGGAAGTTACGTAAAGTCCGTTGCGGCATATTGCGTACCAGCAACCAGACGAGAATCGCCGTGACTATTTTATCTACCAGATTGGCGCCCAGAACGGTCATTGCCACCGACTCAATCAGGTCATTACCCATTGAATGCACATATGCGACAAAGAAGTCAGCGCCACTACCGGTGACTCCACCAAACAGATAGGTGCGGATCGGTACGGCGATGATGGTCACAGCCAGCGTGATCACCACGCCGCTGACAATCACTTTTGGCAGTGAACGGAACCAGCCTGCGCGCGCCAGTAAACCCGCAACCAGGCCAATGACCATGGCTACTGGAGCAAATGCCGCTGCAATCGGATCGGTTAATAATCCCCAAATAATATTGGTCAGTAACCCTGCCAACATGCCGATAATCGGACCGGCGAGAACCGCACTGAGCAATGTCCCGATTGAGTCTAGAAAAATTGGCAATTTCAGCATCGACACTAACTGACCTGCAATCATGTTGATAGCGATAGAAATAACAATCAAAACCAGTGTCTGACTGGACAACCTTTTACGTGCCATAAGTACCCCAAAGATAAAAGAAGAATGACCTATTTGTTCTGGATATGGCGTGGTGTAACACTCAGTTCGTCATACCCCGAAAGCGCACAAGGTTGTCGGTTAAATGAAAGATCGTTCAATTCCCCAATCACCAGCTCAAGAGTGGTGCGAACCAGGCAGCCGTCCATCACATGGCCACCTGTCATCTGCCCATTTTTATCGGCTACCGATAAGTGCAGATGTTCGCCACCTTCTTCAAGCGTGCCAATAAGCGACACCACCTCAAATTTTCCGCTCAATAAGGTCGTTTCTTCGCGCCCGGCATAGCGAAAAGCCACTTCGCTCAGGCTACCGACGCAACCGCTTATCCATGCAGCATGTAACCCGTGTAAGCGAATAAAATCGCGTAACGCACTGAGCAATTCTTGTTGTGGTATGAGACGCAAAGCATAAAAACGTGCCGTTGATGGCGTAGATGTCACCACAGTGAGATCCTCTAAACCAAGATTTTGAGATACAGAAAAATAAAGCTCTACGTTCAGTAGAGAGTTTAGTGGCGTCAGACAGGCAGGATGTACTTCAGGAGGGTAATTAATTCCAGTTAACTCCGAACCTCGGACGTTAAGGCACATAATAGGGAGTGATTTAGCCAATGTATATGACATATATCAGCTAAAACTGGCATAGGTTCGAGGCTGAATCAGTACGAGTAATCGAACCTTTAAGCATTAAAAAAGGGGCGATGAAGAGTCCAAATCCCCAATAGCAAAAAACCCGCCATAGGCGGGTTCTTCTAAATAGTGGTGCCCGGACTCGGAATCGAACCAAGGACACGGGGATTTTCAATCCCCTGCTCTACCGACTGAGCTATCCGGGCAACGGGGCGCATTAAACCGTAAAGGCCGTTTGGCGTCAACGGTTTTGTGTTAATAAGCCGTGCGTTTGCACGAATAATGTGCTCCAGGTAACAGCGCTGTCTTGAACCACAGGTCAGAAGGTGCCATGATTGCGCGAAATTTCACACATCTGAGACGGGACGCTTATTGATGTTTATAGTCACTGTTTACCGACATCTTTCGACAGCGCTCGTTCACCTTTCTGCACTCACCCGAAGACCCTTGCACACCATGCGGTGAGGGCAACGCACGCTCGCTGTAGGACATCAGTAAAATCAGGCGATGCCTGGTTTTACTGATGTCTGGCGGTCGGAGTGGGTATCATCCTGCAGACCATCAAGACACATTCGCCGGGGAATGCTCCCTTTGCTGTGCCACATGGCACTCACTCATCCTTGAACTCTGGGATTTGTGCATATGAAATCTTTAAAAATTGCCGCCAGCCACGATGTGGTTGCAACTGTTTCCACGCATCGTGAAGTGGTTGCGCTTGATAGCACAGACTTCACTGATGTCGCCGCTGTTGTGCTTTCTGTCGCGGATAGTCGCAGCGGCATTCTGGCGCTGCTCAAACGCACGGGTTTTTCGATTCCTGTTTTTTTAGCGGCTGATGAATGGTCAGGCGAGCAAGAAGGGATCACGGGGCTGATAACCGGCAAAGCGCAGGATTATCTGGAACTGGAAACCGCCGCTGTCGATTATGAAGAAAGCTTGCTGCCGCCATTTTTCGATACGTTGACGAAATATGTCGCGATGGAAAACAGCACTTTTGCCTGCCCGGGGCACCAGCACGGTGAGTTTTTCAAAAAACATCCGGCAGGGCGCCAGTTCTATGATTTCTTTGGCGAAAATCTATTCCGTGCTGATATGTGCAATGCGGACGTTAAACTCGGCGATTTGTTGATCCATGAAGGATCGGCCAAACATGCGCAGAAGTTTGCTGCCAAAGTATTTAATGCCGATAAAACGTACTTCGTTTTAAACGGTACGTCGGCTGCAAACAAAGTCGTGACAAATGCGCTGCTAACCCGTGGCGATTTGGTCCTGTTCGATCGCAATAACCATAAATCAAACCACCACGGCGCATTGATTCAGGCGGGGGCGACACCGGTTTATCTGGAGGCGTCTCGCAATCCATTTGGTTTTATCGGCGGAATTGATGCGCACTGCTTTGATGAAAAGTATCTGCGTGAATTGATCGCAGAAGTTGCCCCGGAACGTGCTCAGCAAAAACGCCCGTTCCGCCTTGCAATTATCCAGCTCGGTACTTATGACGGCACGGTTTATAACGCGCGTCAGGTCGTGGATAACATCGGCCATCTTTGCGATTACATTCTGTTTGATTCAGCATGGGTCGGCTATGAGCAATTCATCCCGATGATGGCTGATTGCTCGCCGCTGCTCTTGGACCTGAACGAAAACGATCCTGGCATTTTTGTTACGCAATCGGTGCATAAACAGCAGGCTGGATTCTCGCAAACGTCGCAGATCCACAAGAAAGATAACCATCTGCGTGGGCAAGCGCGTTTTTGTCCGCATAAACGTTTGAACAATGCTTTCATGCTGCATGCTTCAACCAGCCCTTTCTACCCGTTGTTTGCCGCTCTTGATGTGAATGCGAAAATTCACGAAGGGGAGAGCGGCCGCCGCCTGTGGGCTGAGTGTGTCGATCTGGGGATTGAAGCGCGTAAAGCGATTATCGCTAACTGCAAGATGATCAAACCCTTTATTCCACCAGTGGTTGCGGGTAGACCATGGCAGGATCACCCAACAACCGCAATTGCTCAGGAGCGCCGTTTCTTCAGCTTTGAGCCGGGTGAAAAGTGGCACGGCTTTGAAGGATATGCGCAGGATGAATACTTTGTTGATCCTTGCAAGCTGCTGCTGACTACGCCGGGGATCGATCCTCAAACAGGGCAATATACGGACTTTGGTGTGCCTGCGGCGATCCTCGCAAACTACCTGCGTGAAAACGGTATTGTCCCCGAAAAAGCAGACCTCAACTCGATTCTATTCCTGCTGACGCCTGCGGAAAGTGTGGAGAAGATGGCGAATCTGGTCGCGATGCTGGCGCAATTTGAACAGCATATTGAAGATGATACGCCGCTGGTGGACGTACTGCCGACTATCTATCAGAAGTATTCCCAACGCTATAAAGGCTACACGCTGCGTCAACTTTGTCAGGAGATGCACGATCTTTACGTCAGCTTTGAAGTGAAGGATCTGCAAAAAGCGATGTTCCGCAAAGCCAGCTTCCCTGCCGTTGCCATGAACCCGCAGGATGCAAACAGCGAGTTTATTCGCGGCAATGTGGAACTGGTGCGTCTGAGCCAGTCAGAAGGGCGCATTGCAGCGGAGGGAGCGTTGCCGTATCCACCAGGTGTGCTTTGCGTGGTGCCAGGCGAAGTCTGGGGAAGTGCTGCGCTGCGTTATTTCCTGGCGCTCGAGGAAGGCGTGAACATGCTGCCGGGCTTCTCGCCGGAGTTGCAGGGTGTTTATAGCGAAACGGATGCGGATGGGATTAAGCGCCTTTACGGATATATGGTTAAGGCGTAATAAAAAACTCCCCGTTTCAGTTTCGAAACGGGGAATGTTCACGATCAAACCACAGGCTGGGCAGCAACTGGCGTTCTGACGTGTTTGTATTTGAACAGTGCCACAAAGGCGAAGGCCAGTACCAGTGAATAACCGGCGAAAATCAGCCATACGGTCTGCCAATCGGTAATCCCTGCTGTAGTGAAATTCTCCACCACTTTACCGCTGACAATCCCACCCAGGATGCAACCAAAACCGTTTGTCATCATCAGGAACATGCCCTGTGCACTGGCACGGATTTCTGGTCTCACCTCTTTTTCAACAAATACTGAACCGGAAATGTTGAAGAAGTCGAAGGCGCAACCGTAGACGATCATCGACAGTACCAGTAACACGGTGCCCATTGGTGACGGGTCGCCAAAGGCAAACAGACCAAAGCGTAACATCCACGCTACGATACTGATAAGCATCACGTTTTTAATGCCGTAACGAATCAGGAAGAACGGAATCGTCAGGATAAATACTGTTTCGGAAATCTGCGAAATCGACATCAGCACAGATGCGTGTTCGACAATAAAGCTGCTGGCGAACAGCGGGTTTTGGTCAAAACTGTGCAGGAAGGTGTTACCAAACATATTGGTAATTTGCAGTTCGGCACCTAACAGCATCGAGAAGATGAAGAAAATAGCCATGCGCTTGTTTTTAAATAAGGCGAAGGCATCCAGCCCAAGCATTGAAGTCCAGCTCTGGTTTTTCTGCGCGTTAGCAACCGGGATGTGCGGTAGCGTTAGAGTGAACAGGGCTAAAACGACTGACAGCGTTGCGCCGATATAAAGCTGCATATGACTTAATTCAAAACCTGAGAAGCTCACGCCCCACATGGCGAAGATAAAGCCAATGGTTCCCCAGATACGGATTGGCGGGAAGTCCCTGACAATATCCATTCCCGCTGATTGCAGGCGATAGTAAGAGATGGTGTTCACCAGCCCAAGCGTTGGCATATAGGCCAGGGAGTTCAGCAGAATAACGATGAACATCGCGCCTGGTGTTGTGACCTGTGCGGCGAAATACAAGGTGATGGCGCCAACGATATGGCAAGCCGCGTAGAGCCAGCGTGCACTAATCCATTTGTCCGCAATAATGCCGAGTAACGTCGGCATGAATACCGCAGCGATACCCAACGAACTGTACACCGCGCCGATGGCTGCGCCATCAAACTTAAGGGTGACGAACATATAGGAGCCGAGCGTGGTGAGCCAACTCCCCCACAGGCAGAACTGCAGAAACGAAAGTATTTTTAGCTGCAGCTTAAGGTTCATGTAAATTTCCTCACAGGATTTTGGTATTGAATGTTTCGTTTCTAACATATGACATGAAATATGTTATGAAAGTAACATTAGCAGTGCCGTGAAGTAATTTTTGGTACATTCAGCAAATAAATGAAAACATCCTCAAATTGCATTCGAGAATAGTGATTTCGGTTACACTTTTTGCGCGATCTGGCGATAAAACGGGGGAGGAGCGATATCTCCCACCGTAGAAACGACGGGTGGGAGATATGACAAGCATCAGAATTAGCGTCGGCGGTAACTCTTCTGCGCGGTGTTCACTTTGTAGAGATAATTACGTGATTCTGCAGAAGGGTGGCGCGTGGTCAGAGTCTGGTAGACATCCCCAGGTTCCATGCTGTTGATAATGTTGAAGGCACGGGTTTTGTCGCTGTTGAACACGCGTAACACGCTGCCTGCACCGCCGTTGTAAGCCGTTATCATTGCGTAACGACGCGATGTCGGATTATCAATGCCACTCAAGTAGCTGTTTTGCAAAATGGCGAGATAAGCGGTACCGGTGTCGATATTGCTTTCAGGATCAAACAAATAGCTGCGGCTTGGCTTGCCCCATTTCCCTTGCGATTTAAATACATCAACCCCGGCGCTGTGCTGCACAACCTGCATCAGCCCCAGGGCGTCTGCGTGGCTGACTGCGTACGGGTTGAAGCTTGATTCAGTCTGCATAATGGCCAGAATCAACGATTCATCGACGCCGTATTTCTTCGATGCTTTACGCACCATGCTGATATATTTATGTGCTCGTTTATCAAGGTGGTTTGGTACCAGATTGATAGTCACGCTATAAACAATTTTAAGCCCGGTACTGCGGCTTTTCAGACGAGTTTGCAGCAGATAGTCAGCAAATTTGGCAGCGCGTCCTTCCCAACGAATCGCCTGGCCGGTGTTATCAACCACCTGGCCATACAGGAACGGTTGTTTGGAGATCAATACATCGTTGGCATCGGAATAAAGATCGATAGAGCCAGGATCGTCACCCATCAGCAAAGTGGTGATGATCGCCTGGCGCAGGTGCGCCGCAGGATCTGTGCCAGCAATGGTTTCAATGGTAATCGTACCGTCGTCAAAGTTGATATGGCTACGGGTCAAATATTGATCGGTATATTTTACGTAGTCTTTGGGCCCTGCAATCAACACTTCCTTCATGCCCCAGATATTTTCGATGTTGTGAGCAAATTGCCCCATCAAAATATCGAAACCATTGGTGTCCTTAACAAAAGCCTCGTTATAGGAATCATCTTTTTTGCTCGAACATGAGATGAGCAACGGAACAACCAGAGCTAGCGCGAGAAATTTTTTCATCGTTCAGTGTATGCGTTGTGCTTGATGTGGTTTGTACCCGTCATATTTCAAGTTGCAGGAGTGTTGGCTGCAGTCAAAAATCCCGGTCACTCACTTTAGTAAGTTCCGGGAGATTTGTATTCTGCCGCGTTACTCGGCGTAGCCTCGCCCCAAAGGGACCAGCGCTTACGCTGTTCAAAAGGCTGAAGCCTTTTGTTCTGCAACTTAAATTACTCTGGGTATGTAAGGGTTAGTGACCCTGTATTTTTATTTTTCTGGCGGCGTGTAGCCTTCGATGTGGACTTCTTTGCCTTCGAACAGGAAATTGACCATTTCAGCTTCCAGCTCTTTGCGATGCTCTGGATTCATCATGCTCATTTTACGTTCGTTGATCAGCATGGTTTGCTTTGCCTGCCACAACGCCCACGCTTCTTTAGAGATTTCGTTATAAATACGTTTGCCTAGTTCGCCTGGATAAAGTTGGAAATCCTGGCCTTCTGCGTCACGTTGTAGGTAAGTACAAAAAATAGTTCTGCTCATCATTATTCCTCTTCAACGGCTCGGGCCGCTTTTACGACTACCGGCTCGGCGTGCAATTGCTGTAATAAACGCTCTACAGGGGCGGCCAGTCCTACGGACGGTGGCTGCGCTAAGTTATACCAGAGAGCGGTTCCTTCATCCATGCACCCACTGAATGAAGGCACTGGGAGCCACATTGGAACGATGTCCAAATGGAAGTGGCTGAATGTATGGCGGAAGGCGGTTAATTGCGTCAGATTATCTGCTGGAAGCTGGTGTTGTGCCAGCCAGTCGCGCAGCTCCTTTTCGGTTGTGAACTGTGGGAAGCAGTACAAACCACCCCACAGACCAACCGGTGGGCGCTGGGCAAGCAGTACGCTGTCCTGGTGCTGCATCATTAGTAAATAGCCGGTGCGTTCCGGTATGGTGACCTTAGGCTTCTTACCAGGATAACTGGCCCAACTGTTATTGGCATAGGCCACGCAGATATTATTCACCGGGCAAAGTTCGCATTTTGGTTTCGAGCGGGTACAAACCATCGCTCCAAGATCCATCATTGCTTGGTTAAACTGGCCCACGCCTTGCGCTGGCGTGACCTGCTCGGTTATATCCCACAGCTTCTTCTCAACATCTTTTTTACCCGGCCAGCCTTCAATGGCATAACAACGTGCAAGCACGCGTTTTACGTTGCCATCGAGAATCGGGAAGTGTTTACCGAGTGACAGGGAAAGAATCGCACCCGCAGTCGAGCGGCCAACGCCCGGCAATGCGGCCACTTCTTCAAAAGTTTCCGGGAACTTGCCGCTATGCTGGTTCGCCACCATTTGCGCAGCTTTATGTAGGTTACGGGCGCGGGCGTAGTACCCCAGTCCAGTCCACAAATGCAGTACTTCATCAAGAGGCGCGTTGGCGAGATCTGTGACAGTCGGGAAGCGCTCCATAAAACGCTCAAAGTAAGGAATGACGGTAGCAACTTGCGTTTGTTGCAACATCACCTCAGACAGCCATACTTTATAAGGCGTTTTTTCGAGTTGCCATGGCAGTGTCTTGCGCCCGTATTTTTGGTACCAGTCGAGAACCTGGTGGGAGAATTGCGGCGCTTGTGTCATTGTTGCCAGGTCATCCGATAAATATGTGAATTATACCCGTCACCCTTCAATATGCAGGGGTGTTGGCTGCTCTCATTCACCCGAATCACTTACTCAAGTAAGCTTATCGGGGTTCACTCGATTGCCGCCTACCTGCATCTTGAAGTAACTTGGGTATAGGGGGCTGATTCCAGCACAGACGACTCCGTGCTGTAAACCGGAACTTTCTGGTGCTTGCTTCTCATCATTAACTTTGGATAATGCCCGTTCCCCAAATACTAACTCTAAGCCTGAACACCATGAAAAATGACGTCATCTCACCGGAATTTAATGAAGAAGGCCGCGCAATGCGCCGGATTCGTAGTTTTGTACGCCGCCAGGGCCGCCTGACTAAAGGGCAGGAGTTCGCTCTGGAAAACTACTGGCCGGTGATGGGCGTTGAATATCAAGACGCGCCTGTTGATTTTACCGAGCTGTTTGGCCGCGAAGCGCCAGTCACGCTGGAGATCGGTTTCGGCATGGGTACGTCGTTGGTGGCAATGGCAAAGGCTAATCCACAGCAGAACTTTTTGGGTATAGAAGTACATTCACCGGGCGTTGGTGCATGCCTCGCGACGGCTCACGAAGAAGGTGTCGAGAACCTGCGTGTGATGTGCCACGATGCGGTCGAAGTGTTGCAAAAAATGGTTCCTGACAATTCTTTATCCATGGTTCAGCTCTTTTTCCCTGATCCGTGGCACAAAGCGCGTCATAATAAGCGCCGTATCGTTCAAGTGCCGTTTGCCGAACTGGTAAAAAGCAAACTGAAACTGGGTGGTGTTTTCCATATGGCAACCGACTGGGAACCTTATGCAGAACACATGCTCGAAGTGATGTCCTCTATTGATGGTTATAAAAACCAGTCAGAGACTAACGACTACGTACCGCGCCCGGATTCACGTCCGGTGACCAAATTTGAACAACGTGGCCATCGTCTTGGTCACGGCGTATGGGACTTAATGTTCGAGAGGGTAAAGTAATGGCAATTAATCGTAGCCGTCGTTTGCGTAAGAAAATGCACATTGATGAGTTCCAGGAATTGGGCTTTTCTGTTGCATGGCGTTTCCCGGAAGGCACCTCCGAAGAACAAATCGATAAAACCGTTGATGCATTTATTGACGAAGTTATTGATAAGAATGGTTTGGCCTTTGATGGTGGTGGCCACCTATCCTGGGAAGGCTTAATCTGCCTGCAGGAAATTGGCAAATGTACCGAAGAGCATCAGGCTCTGGTGCGCAAATGGCTTGAAGATCACAAGGCAGAAGACGTTCGCACTAGCGATCTGTTTGATGTCTGGTGGGATTGATTGAAATAGTACAAATGGGCTGGTGAAAACCGGCCCTTTTTTTCAGGAGTAACTATGATTCGTAAGGCTCTGATGGGCGTTCTGCTGCTAACCGCGATGCAGGCGCAGGCAGACTATAAATGTAGCGTCACGCCTCGCGATGACGTGGTTATTAATCCGCAGTCCGTTCAGGTTGTGGGTGAGAATGGCAATCTGGTTATTGCCCCCGATGGCAGCCTGAAATTTAATGGCAAGTCGCACACATTAAACGCAACTCAGCGCCAATTGGCAGTAAATTACCAGAAAGCACTGCGTAGCGATCTCCCGTGGATCAACAACGGTGCATTGACCCGTGTTGAAAAAGGGCGTGTCGCGCTGGATAAAATCATCGCTCAGCAAGCCGGTGAGAGCAGCAGTATGCGTGGGCGTCTGACCAAACTCGACGCGCAGCTTAAAGAGCAGATGAACCGCATCATTGAAACGCGTCAGGATGGCTTAACCTTCCATTACAAAGCGATTGATCAGGTGCGTGCCGATGGGCAACAACTGGTAAATCAGGCGATGGGCGGCATCCTTCAGGACAGTATCAATGAGATAGGGGCCAAAGCCGTTCTCAAAGGTGGCGGTAATCCGTTGCAAAACGTGCTCGGTAGCCTCGGTGGTTTGCAGACCGCAGTTCAGAATGAGTGGAAAAATCAGGAAAAAGATTTCGAGCAGTTTGGCCGCGACGTTTGCAGCAAAGTGGTGACGCTGGAAGGGCAGCGGAAGGGGCTGGTTGAAACTCTTAAGTAAAATACCCGTCATACTTCAAGCTGCAGGGGTGTTGGCTGCACTCACTCACCCCAGTCACTTACTAAAGTAAGCTTCTGGGGATTATGAGCCTCGTCCATGAGGCTCACACTTCGGGCCAGCGCAAGCGCTGTTCAAATCTGTTCCTGACAGATTTGTCCCTCCCTTGCCGCCTACCTGCAACTCGAATTATTTAGGGTATTAAATTGTGGGTGAAGTTTGGGTTTCACCCGCCATGATACTTAACGCATAAACGCTGGTTGTTTCTGCTCGTAAGCAGAAATAGAACCTTCGTGTTGCAGCGTCAGGCCGATACTATCCAGCCCTTCTAACATGCAGTGGCGGCGGAAAGTATCGATATTAAATGAATAGCTTTTCTCACCTGCAATCACGGTTTGCGCTTCCAGATCGACTACAAATTTAATCCCAGGATTTGCTGCAACCAGTTTGAACAGCTCATCGACTTCTTCTTCGCTCAACGTCACCGGCAGCAGCTGGTTGTTGAATGAGTTACCGTAGAAAATATCTGCAAAGCTTGGTGCGATAACCACTTTAAAACCGTAATCGGTTAAAGCCCACGGAGCGTGTTCACGTGAAGAGCCACAGCCGAAGTTTTCACGCGCCAGCAAAATAGAGGCACCTTTAAACTCCGGGAAGTTCAGCACGAACTCAGGGTTTGGCTTTTGCCCTGCATCATCCAGGAAACGCCAGTCGTTAAACAGATGAGCGCCAAAACCGGTGCGTGTGACTTTCTGCAAAAACTGCTTAGGAATAATTGCGTCGGTATCAACGTTTGCGGCATCCAGCGGAACGACCAGGCCGGTATGTTGGATAAATTTCTCTGCCATGGTGTTTTCCCTTATTTCAACGTGCGGATGTCAGCAAAGTGACCGGATACAGCGGCGGCCGCTGCCATTGCCGGGCTAACCAGGTGTGTGCGGCCACCGCGGCCCTGGCGGCCTTCAAAGTTACGGTTGCTGGTGGAGGCGCAACGCTCACCTGGCTCCAGGCGGTCGTTGTTCATCGCAAGGCACATTGAGCAGCCCGGCAAACGCCATTCAAAGCCGGCTTCGATGAAAATCTTATCCAGGCCTTCAGCTTCCGCCTGCGCTTTTACCGGACCGGAACCCGGAACCACTAACGCCTGCACGCCTGGTGCCACTTTACGGCCTTTGGCAATTTGCGCCGCAGCACGTAAATCTTCAATGCGCGAGTTGGTGCATGAACCGATAAATACTTTGTCAATAGCGACTTCGGTTAATGGAATACCCGGTTTCAGGCCCATATAGGCCAATGCTTTCTCGGCAGAAGCGCGTTCAACGGGGTCTGCGAAGGATTCAGGATTCGGGATGTTTTCCGTAACGGAAATCACCTGGCCTGGGTTTGTGCCCCAGGTAACTTGGGGGGCGATTTCAGCGGCATCCAGCGTGACAATAGTGTCGAAGTGAGCCCCTTCGTCGGTGCTGAAGGTTTTCCAGTATGCCACTGCATCATCCCACTCGGCAGCTTTTGGTGCATGCAGACGGCCTTTTACGTAGTCGAAGGTAGTTTGGTCTGGCGCCACAATACCGGCTTTGGCCCCCATTTCGATTGCCATGTTGCACAGCGTCATGCGGCCTTCCATCGACAGCGCCTGAATTGCGCTACCACAGAATTCCACCACATGCCCGGTGCCGCCAGCGCTACCGGTTTTGCCAATAATCGCCAGCACAATGTCTTTGGCTGTAATACCTGGTGCGGCGGTGCCGGTCACTTCAATCTTCATGGTTTTCGCACGACCCTGTTTCAGGGTTTGCGTTGCCAGAACATGTTCAACTTCTGAAGTACCGATACCGAATGCCAGTGCGCCAAATGCGCCGTGGGTCGCGGTATGGGAGTCGCCACAAACAATGGTCATGCCAGGCAATGTAATGCCTTGCTCAGGGCCCATCACGTGGACAATACCCTGGAATGGGTGGTTAAGGTCATACAGTTCAACGCCGAACTCTTTGCAGTTCTTCATCAACTCTTGCATTTGAATGCGGGCCATTTCGCCAGAAGCGTTGATGTCTTTAGTCTGCGTAGAAACGTTGTGGTCCATGGTGGCAAAGGTTTTGCCTGGCTGACGCACCGGGCGCTTGTGCGCACGCAGGCCATCAAACGCCTGCGGGGAGGTCACTTCGTGAACCAGATGACGGTCGATATACAGCAGTGGCGTTTCATCCACCGCTTCGTAAACGACGTGGGCATCGTACAACTTCTGATATAACGTCTTCGCCATGATTATTTCCCCTCTGCCACGAAGTGAGCAATGGTATCGCCCATTTCGTCGGTGCTGATTGCATTGCCATCGCGAGCCAAATCGCCGGTACGGAAACCTTCTTCCAGCGCAATGTTGATAGCGTTTTCGATGGCCAAAGCGGCCTCTTCAGCGTCCAGGCTGTAGCGCAATAACAGAGCCAGAGACAGGATTTGCGCAATTGGGTTAGCAATATTTTTACCTGCAATATCTGGCGCGGAGCCGCCCGCAGGTTCATACAGGCCAAAACCTTGCTCGTTCAGGCTTGCAGAGGGCAACATGCCCATAGAGCCGGTGATCATTGCGCACTCGTCAGACAGAATATCGCCAAACAGGTTGGAGCACAGCAACACGTCAAACTGAGACGGGTCTTTAATCAACTGCATGGTGGCGTTGTCGATGTACATGTGCGTCAGCGTGACGTCCGGGTATTCGTTGGCGATTTCATTAACGATTTGGCGCCACATTACCGAAGATTGCAGTACGTTAGCTTTATCAATCGAGGTGACGATGTTCCGGCGTTTGCGGGCGGACTCGAAAGCTATACGCGCGATACGTTCGATCTCGAAGCGGTAATAAACTTCAGTATCAAAAGCTTTTTCATGCATACCGGAGCCTTCGCGACCTTTCGGCTGGCCGAAGTAGATACCGCCAGTCAATTCACGCACACACAGAATGTCGAAACCGTTAGCGGCGATATCTGCACGCAGTGGGCAAAATTCTTCCAGGCCTTTATACAAGCGGGCAGGGCGCAGGTTGCTGAATAATTTAAAGTGCTTGCGCAGCGGCAGCAATGCGCCACGTTCAGGTTGTTCAACCGGCGGCAGGTGCTCCCATTTCGGGCCGCCTACGGAGCCGAACAGAATGGCATCAGCTTGCTCGCAGCCTTCAACGGTAACTGGTGGCAATGGGTTGCCGTGACGGTCGATGGCAATCCCACCCACGTCATATTGACTGGTGGTAATACGCATATCGAAGCGCGTACGAACTGCATCCAGCACTTTCAACGCCTGAGCCATAACTTCTGGGCCAATGCCGTCCCCCGGCAATACTGCTATATGATGAGTTTTTGACATGTCACACGGTTTCCTGATTATTTTCTTTATTATGAGCTTTGCGTTGCAATTCTTTTTCGACGATGCCTGCGCGCCAGATGTTGTTCAGCACATTTATCATCGCTTTCGCTGAAGATTCTACGATATCGGTCGCAAGTCCTACGCCATGGAAGCGGCGGCCTTTATGAGTCACAACAATATCTACCTGACCCAGAGCATCTTTACCCTGACCTTTCGCGGACAGCTGATATTTCACTAATTCGACATCGTAATTGGTGATGCGGTTAATCGCCTGGTAGACCGCATCGACCGGGCCGTTGCCTGTTGCTGCTTCAGACTGCGTTTCTTCACCGCATTGCAACTGGACAGAAGCGGTTGAAATCACACTTGAGCCCGACTGCACGTTGAAGTATTCCATGCGGAAGTGTTCTGGCTCTTCTTGTTGCTTGCCAATGAACGCCAGCGCTTCCAAATCGTAGTCAAAGACCTGCCCTTTTTTGTCGGCCAGTTTCAGGAAAGCGTCGTACAAAGAGTCCAGGTTGTAATCGTCCTCTTTATAACCCATCTCTTCCATGCGGTGTTTCACAGCCGCGCGACCAGAACGGGATGTCAGGTTCAACTGCACCTGATTCAGACCAATAGTTTCCGGGGTCATGATTTCGTAGTTTTCACGGTTTTTCAGCACGCCATCCTGGTGAATACCGGAGGAGTGAGCGAAAGCATTGGAACCGACGATGGCTTTGTTGGCAGGGATTGGCATGTTGCACAGCTGGCTAACGATTTGGCTGGTGCGGTAAATTTCATGGTGATTGATATTGGTATGCACGTCTAACATTTGGCCGCGTACTTTAATCGCCATAATGACTTCTTCCAGCGCGGTGTTACCGGCACGTTCGCCGATACCGTTCAGTGTACCTTCAACCTGACGAGCACCCGCCTGAATTGCAGCGATAGAGTTACCTGTTGCCATGCCCAGATCGTCGTGGCAGTGAACGGAGATAATGGCTTTATCAATGTTAGGTACGCGATTATACAAAGTCTGAATAATGCCGCCGAACTGTACCGGTGTGGTATAACCCACGGTGTCTGGAATGTTGATAGTTGTAGCGCCTGCGCCAATGGCGGCTTCTACTATACGGCACAGGTTATCGATTGGAGTACGGCCTGCATCTTCACATGAGAACTCTACGTCGTCAGTGTAGTTACGGGCGCGTTTAACAGAATTGACTGCGCGAGCTAACACATCATCGAAGGTGCTGCGTAATTTGGTTTCAATGTGCATGGTGGACGTGGCCAGAAACACATGAATACGGAATGCTTCAGCAATCTTCAACGCTTCAGCAGCAACATCAATATCTTTATCAACACAGCGAGCGAGACCACATACACGGCTATTTTTGATATTGCGAGCGATGGTCTGTACAGATTCGAAGTCGCCAGGAGATGAAACCGGGAAACCAACTTCCATTACGTCAACACCCATACGTTCCAGCGCCATCGCAATTTGCAGCTTCTCTTTTACACTCAGACTTGCCTGTAATGCCTGCTCACCATCACGCAAAGTAGTATCGAAAATAATGACTTGTTGGCTCATGTTGTGGTCCTTTCTCGTCTTAGGGGCCCTTGCTACGAGCATAAAAAAACCCGCGCAGTGGCGCGGGTTTTTTCTGTCTGATGGCTTGAATCAACGTTCGATTTCGCCCACCAGCCTACCGCGCAAAGAAGTTGCGTTTAGTAGTAGACCTAGTAGGCGAATGGTGCGAATCATGTTTTCAAGCCCCAAGTGAATTCGTTATGCATTTATTGGTACTTGATCTGCCCTGCTGTGTCAACAATCGATTCTCTCAGGCACAGTTTTGGGGATAGTTAGGTGGGTGTGATGGACAGTTATTTGTGCTGGTATATCAATTTTTCATAATATTTATAAAAGGTATGAAAAAGGACTGCTTACCGTTTTATGTGAAAATGAAATCATCAGAAACAATTAAAAATAATATGTTTTCTATCACTTTCATTCATCATGATTATGATTTAAGAGGGTTATTCACGGTCATGACTCTATTTTAGGAATTTGTCTCCTTTCCTTATCACTCGATTACCAGTAGAACTATTGTTTCCGACCAGAGATGTTATCCATGATTGATATATAATTCATTGGGTGAATCATTGTGCGTAAAGTCATTTTGTGATTTCATTAGCCTGATTCAGGAATCAATTGACTGAAAGAAGTTATTTGCATCTTTATAGTTGTACCAGACTTGTCAGTAGCTAAAGCCGTGTTGGCGTGTCAGGGAACATGAATAAAAAATTATATTTTTATTTTTAAATGATGTTTTCAATCGTATTGATCAGCATGTTCTGCTTAGCAAGTGATAATAAGGATAGCCCGCAGAATTAATCTGTGAAAAAGGACGAACCATCTTAGTGGAGTTAGCCATGTCTGATAATTATGTAGAACAACCAACAGCTCATGATGGGTTTAAACCTCAACTACGTTCTGTTGATTTAAATTTATTAACTGTATTTGATGCTGTTATGCAAGTGCAGAATATTACCCGTGCAGCTCAAACTCTGGGGATGTCTCAGCCCGCAGTGAGTAATGCGGTAGCCCGATTGAAAATAATGTTCAATGATGAGCTATTCGTGCGGTATGGTCGAGGTATACAGCCTACGGCTCGCGCTTTCCAACTGTTTGGCTCCATCCGCCAGGCTTTACAGTTGGTACAGAATGAGTTGCCAGGAGCAGGCTTTGATCCAGGCTGCAGTGAAAGGGTGTTTAACATTTGTGTCAGCAGTCCTTTAGACAATTTTTTAACATCAGTTATCTTTAATAATGTGAAACGCTTTGCGCCAGGAATTCAGTTACTCTTTAAGTCGTCTTTAAATAAAGATATTGAACATCAATTGCGTTATCAGGAAACAGAGTTTGTTATTAGCTATACTGAATTTCGTCGTCCTGAGTTTACATGTATTCCATTATTTGAAGATGAAATGGTCCTGGTGGCTAGTAAGAAACATCCACGTTTAGTTAAACCATTAACTGAAGAAGATATTTATAACGAAAAACATGCGGTTGTTTCTCTGGAACGCTTTGCATCATTCAGTGCACCATGGTATCAAACAGCAGATAGACTAGCCTGTATTGCCTATCAAGGCATGGCAATGACCAGCGTTTTAAATATTGTGTCGCAGACGCAACTGGTTGCGATAGCACCACGCTGGTTAGCAGAGGAGTTTTCTGACTCACTTAATTTGCAAACATTCCCATTGCCGCTAAAGGATAATACGGTCACTTGTTATTTATCGTGGCATGAAGCCGCCGGCCGCGATAAAGGGCACCAATGGATGGAGAAATTGCTAACCACGGTGTGTAGTAAATAGATTTAGAATCTTCTTCTGAGTTATCCGGGTGGTTAAAACCATCCGGTTATCCTTCTTTTATTGGTTTTTGTAGTTTTTTCCGCTTTAGTTGATTTTGTGCTTTCTCTCCAGAACATCTGATAAATCGCGCGCTAATTAGATTTATCCTGCAAAGCCACCATTCGTAATATTTTCAGTCATCATTTCTCCTTATATTCAGAGCTTAACTCTGCCAGTCGAGGGTTTTGTAGTGGTCGCAAGAAAATCCCTGTTTGAGGCGTGAACATTGGTAATTGATTGCCTGATTTTCAACGGTTATGTTAGGTAACTATCAATAATAAAAAGACATATGCAGGGCGCAACAACCTGCCTCAACGACTTAGCTGAAATGATTTCGGTGGTCGGTCAAACACGTAAGCCTGGAGGCAAACCATGGAGATGTTGTCAGGAGCCGAGATGGTCGTCCGATCGCTTATCGATCAGGGCGTTAAACATGTATTCGGTTACCCAGGAGGCGCAGTACTCGATATCTATGATGCGCTTCATACTATTGGCGGCATTGATCACGTGCTGGTACGCCATGAACAAGCAGCAGTGCATATGGCTGATGGCCTGGCGCGTGCAACCGGCGAAGTAGGTGTCGTGCTGGTGACATCTGGTCCCGGTGCCACAAATGCGATTACAGGTATCGCCACTGCTTATATGGACTCCATTCCAATGGTGGTGCTTTCTGGTCAGGTTGCTACATCGCTGATTGGCTATGATGCATTCCAGGAGTGCGACATGGTGGGGATTTCGCGTCCGGTCGTGAAACACAGCTTTCTAGTCAAACAAGCAGAAGACATTCCTGGCATCATCAAAAAAGCCTTCTGGCTTGCTGCAAGTGGTCGCCCTGGGCCGGTTGTGGTCGATTTGCCAAAAGACATTATGAGTCCGGCAAATAAGTTCCCTTACAGTTACCCCGAAACAGTCAGTATGCGTTCTTACAACCCCACAACTCAGGGGCACAAAGGGCAAATTAAGCGCGCATTGCAAACCTTGCTGGCGGCGAAAAAGCCGGTCATGTATGTCGGTGGTGGAGCGATCACGTCTGGCTGCCATGATGAGCTGCTTGAGTTAGCCCAGAAGCTGAATATTCCGGTGGTCTCCTCTTTAATGGGTCTTGGCGTGTTTCCAGGGACTCATCGGCAGGCATTAGGCATGTTAGGTATGCACGGAACCTACGAAGCCAACATGGTGATGCACAACTCCGATGTAATTTTCGGTGTCGGTGTGCGCTTTGATGACCGAACCACCAACAATCTCGCGAAGTACTGCCCGAATGCGACAGTGCTGCATATTGATATCGACCCAACTTCTATTTCTAAAACTGTCGGTGCGGATATTCCTATTGTTGGCGATGCGCGTCAGGTTTTACAACAAATGCTGGAGCTGGTGGTGCAGGAAGATATGTCGCAATCCTGCGATGATATCCGTGACTGGTGGCACCAGATTGAGCAATGGCGTGCACGTCAGTGTCTGGAGTTTGACAGAACAAGCGATAAGATTAAGCCGCAGGCGGTGATTGAAACTATCTATCGTTTGACCAAAGGCGAGGCTTACGTCACCTCAGATGTCGGTCAGCACCAAATGTTTGCTGCACTTTATTACACCTTTGATAAACCTCGCCGTTGGATTAACTCTGGTGGCCTCGGCACTATGGGCTTTGGTTTGCCAGCCGCACTGGGTGTGAAGCTGGCATTACCAGACGAAACCGTGGTTTGTGTTACGGGTGATGGCAGTATTCAAATGAATATCCAGGAACTCTCTACCGCGCTGCAATACGGTTTGCCGGTATTGGTGCTTAACCTCAACAACCGTTATCTCGGTATGGTGAAACAGTGGCAAGACATGATTTATTCTGGCCGCCATTCTCAATCCTACATGGAGTCGTTACCTGATTTTGTGCGTGTTGCGGAAGCTTATGGGCATGTTGGGATCAACATTAACGAGCCGCATGAGCTGGAAAGCAAACTGATCGAAGCGCTGGAGGCGGTAGGTAACCAGCGTCTGGTATTTGTCGACGTCGCAGTTGATGGCACTGAGCATGTGTACCCAATGCAGATCCGTGGCGGTGGTATGGATGAGATGTGGTTAAGCAAAACGGAGAGAACCTGATTATGCGCCGGATATTATCTGTATTACTCGAAAATGAGTCCGGGGCGCTGTCCCGTGTTATAGGCTTATTTGCTCAGCGCGGTTACAACATTGAAAGTCTGACTGTGGCTCCGACTGACGATCCCACCCTGTCTCGCATGACTATCCAAACGGTTGGTGATGCGAAAGTGTTGGAGCAGATTGAAAAGCAACTGCATAAACTAGTGGATGTCCTGCGTGTCAGCGAACTGGTGCAAGGGGCGCATGTCGAGCGTGAAATCATGCTGGTAAAAGTGCAGGCAAGTGGTTACGGGCGTGAAGAAGTGAAGCGCAACGCAGAAATCTTCCGTGGGCAAATCATTGATGTCACACCAACGCTCTACACGGTTCAACTGGCAGGAACCAGCGACAAACTGGATGCGTTCCTGAATACCATTCGTGAAGTGGCTAAGATTGTGGAAGTAGCACGCTCAGGTATTGTAGGCGTATCGCGTGGCGATAAGATTATGCGCTAGCCGGTAAAGGCGGCTAAATAATAAACCCGGTAAAACACGTACCGGGTTTTTTTTGCAAATGGCGCAGCAACTGCCAGCAAAAGCGGTTGCCCGAGGTATTATTCTGCGCTTAGATGATAAAAATGAAACCATGACCAGGGTATGGTTATGGAAATCCTAAATAAGGGGCTACTGTGAAATTGGATGAAATCGCGCGCCTGGCTGGAGTTTCGCGCACCACGGCGAGCTACGTCATCAACGGTAAGGCAAAACAGTATCGCGTTAGCGATAAGACCGTTGAGAAAGTCATGGCAGTTGTACGCGAACATAACTACCACCCGAATGCTGTGGCTGCAGGATTACGTGCCGGGCGCACGCGTTCTATCGGATTAGTTATTCCAGACCTTGAGAACACAAGTTATACCCGTATCGCCAACTATCTGGAGCGTCAGGCTCGTCAGCGTGGATATCAGTTGCTTATCGCGTGCTCTGAAGATCAACCTGATAATGAAATGCGTTGTATTGAGCATCTGCTACAACGCCAGGTTGATGCGATCATTGTTTCAACTTCATTGCCACCTGAACACCCTTTCTATCAGCGTTGGGCAAACGATCCGTTTCCTATCATCGCACTTGACCGTGCACTCGATCGTGAAAATTTCATCAGCGTAGTCGGTGCAGATCAGGAAGACGCGGAGATGCTGGCCAGCGAGCTGCGTACTTTCCCTGCTGAAACGGTTCTTTATCTTGGCGCGTTGCCGGAATTGTCAGTTAGTTACTTGCGTGAACAAGGTTTCCGCAGCGCGTGGAAAGATGATCCACGTGAAGTGCACTTCTTATATGCGAATAGTTATGAGCGTGAAGCAGCAGCGCAGCTTTTTGATAAGTGGTTGGAAACTCACCCAATGCCGCAGGCTCTGTACACCACTTCTTTTGCATTATTACAAGGTGTCATGGATGTAACATTGCGTCGTGAAGGGCATTTGCCGTCAGAGCTAGCTATTGCGACTTTCGGAGACAATGAGCTGCTTGATTTCCTGCAATGTCCAGTATTGGCTGTTGCGCAGCGCCACCGTGATGTAGCGGAACGAGTACTGGAATTAGTATTGGCAAGCCTCGATGAGCCACGTAAACCTAAGCCTGGATTAACCCGTATTCGTCGTAATCTATATCGCCGTGGCAGTTTAAGTCGGCACTAACAAGAGTTGGCAGTTACGGCTGCCATTCTTAATTAAGAATAATCCCGTTTTATTTCCCATGGTTATTCAGGTAATTATTTTTCATTGATAATAGACACTTCTCTTAATTCCAGAATCGATATAATTCCTCCTTCTGAATTATTTTGTTACATAGCAGTGTGTAAAAGTGCCCGATAATTAAACAATAGTTCTTAGTGAGCATTCAAACTAACCCGCAGCCCGCGTTTCGCCTGCATCTGGCGCTGTTATCCTGCAGAGAAATACCTTAAAATGCCGACCGCGTCGCAAACTGAACACTTCATATTTTACCTTGCAGGTTTTCAGTCGATTTAACGATATTTATGCTTATTGATCTTTTTTCTTTCAAATATTCATAACGTTAATTTTGCATCGTGGATGTAGCGCCTTTTCACGCCAGTCAATTATCAATCGCTTAGGAGATGAAAATTATTTCCATCAGCGTTGTAGCTTGCTTGACAAGGTTTTCCTCCGCTCCGTAAACTCCTTTGGGTGGGAATTTGTGGGTCAAAGTGGTGGAAAGGGGAATTTAAGGGTGAGGCTGGCATGTTCCGTGGGGCAACATTAGTCAATCTCGACAGCAAAGGGCGGCTTGCCGTACCTACCCGTTACCGGGATGCGCTTGTCGAAACCTCTGAAGGTCAGATGGTTTGTACCATCGACATTCATCACCCATGCCTGCTGCTTTATACCCTTCCCGAGTGGGAAATTATCGAACAAAAGCTAGCTCGTCTGTCGAGCATGAACCCGGTTGAACGTCGCGTGCAGCGACTATTACTGGGCCATGCCAGTGAATGTCAGATGGATAGCGCCGGGCGATTATTGCTGGCACCTGTTTTGCGCCAATACGCCGGGCTAACCAAAGAAGTGATGCTGGTTGGGCAGTTCAATAAGTTTGAACTGTGGGATGAAACGACCTGGCATCAACAGGTCAAGGAAGACATCGACGCTGAGCAGACTACGACGACTACCTTGTCGGACCGTCTGCAGGACTTGTCACTATAAATAATGATGGAAAATTTTAAACATACTTCAGTCCTGCTTGATGAGGCCGTGAATGGTCTCAACATTCGTCAGGATGGCATTTACATTGATGGCACGTTTGGCCGCGGTGGTCACTCTCGCTTGATTCTTTCCCAACTGGGACCAGAAGGGCGCCTGTTGGCAATCGACCGCGATCCTCAAGCGATTGAGGCTGCTAAGGCAATTGATGATCCGCGTTTCTCTATCATTCATGGACCTTTCTCTGAATTAGCTGAATATGCACGCGAACGCGACTTACTAGGCAAAATTGACGGCATCTTGTTGGATCTTGGCGTCTCTTCCCCACAACTTGATGATGCAGAACGCGGCTTCTCGTTTATGCGTGATGGCCCGTTGGATATGCGTATGGACCCGACTCGTGGCCAGTCAGCTGCGGAATGGTTGCTCAGTGCTGAAGAAGCAGATATCGCCTGGGTGATTAAAACCTTCGGTGAAGAAAAGTTTGGTAAACGTATTGCGCGCGCCATTATTGAGCGCAACCGCGAACAGCCAATGACACGCACTAAAGAACTTGCGACGGTTGTAGCTGCGGCAATGCCGGTTAAAGACAAATTCAAACACCCGGCCACGCGTACTTTCCAGGCTATTCGTATCTGGATAAACAGCGAACTTGAAGAGATCGAAAAGGCACTGAAAGGCTCGATTGAAACACTGGCAACGGGTGGGCGCCTGTCAATTATCAGTTTCCATTCTCTTGAAGACCGCATTGTTAAGCGCTTTATGCGCGAAAACACCCGTGGCCCACAGGTTCCTGCCGGTATCCCAATGACTGAAGCCCAGCTCAATAAGCTCGGTGGCAGGTATTTAAAATCAATCGGCAAAATGATGCCAGGTGATGAAGAAGTGGCGGAAAACCCGCGCGCGCGTAGTTCGGTGCTGCGCATCGCTGAAAGGACGAACGCATGATCAGCAAAGTGGCAGAAGCCCTACATAAAGTTACTGGCCAGTTGAGCAGTGGCGAGCGGCATGCACTACCAGGAGTGATTGGTGGTGATTTGTTGCGTCATGGGAAACTACCACTGATCTTGTTCACCTCCATTATCATTACTGCCATTTTTGTTGTGACAACCGCTCACCACACCCGTCTGCTCACCGCTCAGCGTGAGCAAATGGTTGTGGAACGTGATGCGCTGGATATCGAATGGCGAAATCTGATTTTGGAAGAAAATGCACTGGGCGATCATAGCCGGGTGGAGCGGGTCGCAACGGAAAAGCTGCAATTGCAGCATGTTGACCCATCGCAGGAAAATATAGTAGTTCAGCAATAAGGAATCGCGTGGCAGATGAGAGCAGCGGCAAAAACGCTTAAACCGAAACGCCAGGAAGAACAGGCCAACTTTGTAAGTTGGCGTTTTGCGTTGCTTTGCGGTTGCATTTTGCTGGCGCTGGTTTTCTTGCTGGGGCGCGTTGCCTGGCTGCAAATCATTGCGCCAGATATGCTGGTTCGCCAGGGAGACATGCGCTCTTTGCGTGTGCAGGAAGTCTCTACTTCTCGTGGCATGATTAGCGATCGCGCTGGTCGTCCATTGGCAGTAAGCGTGCCGGTGAATGCGATTTGGGCCGATCCGAAAGAGCTGCATGATGCGGGTGGTATTACGCTGGATAACCGCTGGAAAGCGCTGGCGGATGCTCTGAAAATCCCTCTTGATCAACTGGCCTCCCGCGTTAACAGCAACCCGAAAGGCCGATTTATTTATCTCGCCCGTCAGGTGAACCCTGATATTGGCGATTACATCAAAAAACTCAAACTTCCCGGCATTCATTTACGTCAGGAATCTCGCCGTTACTACCCTTCTGGCGAAGTAACCGCTCACCTCATTGGCTTCACTAACGTTGATAGCCAGGGTATCGAGGGTGTTGAAAAAAGCTTCGACAAATGGCTAACCGGCCAACCGGGCGAGCGCATCGTGCGTAAAGACCGTTTCGGGCGTGTTATTGAAGACATTTCTTCAACTGACAGCCAGGCCGCTCATAACCTCGCGTTGAGTATCGATGAACGTTTGCAGGCGTTAGTTTATCGTGAGCTAAACAATGCTGTTGCCTTCAACAAAGCGGAATCAGGTAGTGCGGTGCTGGTCGATGTAAGCACTGGCGAAGTGTTAGCGATGGCAAACAGTCCATCCTATAACCCAAATAATTTAAGCGGAACCCCGAAGGACATCATGCGTAATCGTACCATTACGGATGTTTTCGAGCCGGGTTCGACAGTGAAACCGATGGTGGTCATGACTGCGCTGCAACGTGGCGTGGTACGTGAAAATACCGTTCTGAATACCGTGCCGTACCGCATTAATGGTCATGAGATCAAAGATGTGGCGCGTTACAGCGAATTGACCCTTACCGGGGTGCTACAGAAGTCGAGTAACGTCGGGGTTTCTAAACTGGCGTTAGCGATGCCCTCCTCAGCGTTGGTAGATACTTACTCACGTTTTGGATTGGGAAAAGCGACCAATTTGGGGCTGGTCGGAGAACGCAGTGGCTTATATCCGCAAAAACAACGGTGGTCTGACATAGAGAGGGCCACCTTCTCTTTCGGCTACGGGCTAATGGTAACCCCGTTACAGTTAGCGCGAGTCTACGCAACGATTGGCAGCTACGGCGTGTATCGCCCACTGTCAATTACGAAGGTTGATCCACCGGTTCCAGGTGAACGTATTTTCCCTGAGCAGTTGGTTCGTACCGTCGTTCATATGATGGAAAGTGTGGCATTGCCTGGTGGTGGTGGCGTTAAAGCAGCCATCAAAGGCTACCGCATTGCAATCAAGACCGGTACGGCGAAAAAAGTCGGCCCGGACGGAAAATACGTCAACAAATACATTGCTTACACCGCAGGCGTAGCGCCAGCAAGTAACCCTCGATTTGCGCTGGTTGTGGTGATTAACGACCCACAGGCAGGGAAGTATTACGGTGGTGCCGTCTCTGCACCTGTGTTCGGTGCCATTATGGGCGGCGTTCTGCGCACCATGAATATCGAACCGGATGCTCTGGCGACAGGTGAAAAAAGTGAATTTGTAATTAATCAAAATGAGGGATCAGGTGGCAGATCGTAATTTGCGCGACCTTCTTGCTCCGTGGGTGCCACAAGCGCCGGAGAGAGCTCTGCGAGAAATGACACTCGATAGCCGCGTGGCGGCATCGGGCGACCTTTTTGTGGCTATAGTCGGTCATCAGGCGGACGGGCGTCGATATATCCCGCAGGCAATAGCGCAAGGCGTAGCCGCTATCGTTGCTGAAGCTGAAGGCGAAGCAGTAGATGGCGAAATCCGTGAAATGCACGGTGTGCCGGTTATTTATCTGAGTCAGTTGCATCAACGACTTTCTGCTTTGGCTGGGCGTTTTTACAACGAACCCTCAAGTGCATTACGCCTGGTTGGCGTGACGGGCACTAATGGCAAAACGACTACTGCTCAGTTACTCGCACAGTGGAGCCAGTTATTAGGCGAAACCAGTGCCGTTATGGGTACTGTGGGCAATGGTTTACTCGGCAATGTGAAACCGACCGAAAACACCACTGGTTCTGCCGTTGACGTGCAGCATGTGCTGGCGGCTCTGGCTGATGAAGGCGCAAGCTTTGCGGCCATGGAAGTCTCCTCACACGGGCTGGTCCAGCATCGTGTTTCTGCATTGAAATTCGCCGCCAGTGTGTTCACCAATCTCAGCCGCGATCACCTTGATTACCACGGTGATATGGCAGGTTATGAAGCGGCGAAGTGGTTGTTGTTCTCCGAACATGATTACGGTCATGCAATCATTAATGCCGATGATGAAATCGGACGCAATTGGTTAGCGCGTTTGCCTGACGCTGTTGCCGTTACGATGGAAAATAATTTGCAGCCAGGCTGTCGTGGCCGTTGGTTGAAAGCAACCAACGTGCATTATCACGATGGCGGGGCTACCATCCAGTTCAGCTCTTCATGGGGCGATGGAGAAATTGAAAGCCGCCTGATGGGGGCTTTTAACGTCAGTAACTTGTTGTTAGCGTTGGCAACCCTGTTAGTGCTGGATTATCCACTCGAAGAACTGCTGAAAACGGCTCCGAGCCTGCAACCGGTTTGTGGCCGCATGGAAGTTTTCGCAGCTCCTGGTAAGCCGACGGTTGTGGTGGATTACGCCCATACACCAGATGCGCTGGAAAAAGCCCTGCAGGCAGCTCGTCTACATTGTAGCGGCAAGCTGTGGTGTGTCTTCGGCTGTGGTGGGGACCGTGATAAAGGTAAGCGCCCAATTATGGGGGGTATCGCTGAACAGTATGCTGATGTTGTTGTTGTTACCGATGACAATCCTCGCACTGAAGAGCCAAAAGCGATCGTTGCCGATATTCTGGTCGGTATGCTGGATGCGGGCCGTGTACATGTGGTTTCAGGCCGTGCTGAAGCCGTCACTAACGCGGTTATGCAAGCGCAAGAAAATGATGTGGTTCTGGTGGCTGGGAAAGGTCATGAGGACTATCAAATCGTAGGTGTACGCCGTCTGGACTACTCTGACCGTGTCACTGTCGCCCGTCTTTTGGGGGTTGTGGCATGATTCGCGTTTCATTGAGTCAACTCGCTACCATCCTGCATGGAGAGCTGCACGGCGCCGATATCGATATCATTGATGTTACTACCGACACGCGCAAATTAACGCAGGGCTGTCTGTTCGTCGCACTGAAAGGTGAGCGTTATGATGCTCACGACTTTGCGCAAGATGCCGTGAAAGGTGGGGCAGGGGCGTTACTGGTTAGCCGCAAGTTAGCTATTGATGTCCCACAGCTTGTCGTTACCGATACGCATCAGGCATTTGGCGAGCTCGCAGCCTGGGTGCGTCAGCAAGTTCCAACACGTATTGTCGCGCTGACCGGCTCTTCCGGCAAAACCTCTGTAAAAGAGATGACCGCGGCTATTTTGCGTGAATGCGGTAACACCTTATATACCGCTGGCAATCTGAATAACGATATTGGCGTGCCAATGACGTTGTTACGCCTGACGCCAGAACATGAATATGCGGTCATTGAGCTCGGTGCGAATCACCAGGGTGAAATCGCCTGGACTGTGAATCTCACGCGTCCGGAAGCTGCATTGGTAAATAACCTGGCGGCTGCACACCTGGAAGGGTTTGGGTCGCTTGCCGGTGTTGCAAAAGCAAAAGGCGAAATATTCGCTGGTTTGTCTGAGAACGGTATCGCTATTCTCAACGCAGATAATAATGACTGGCTGAACTGGCAGGAAGTGATTGGTGAGCGCAAAGTATGGCGTTTTTCACCGAATGCCACAGGCAGTGATTTTACTGCAACCAATGTGCACATCACCGCGCATGGCACCGATTTCACCATCAAAACACCAATGGGTGACGTTGATGTTACGCTCCCACTTCCTGGTCGCCATAACATTGCTAATGCGCTGGCTGCGGCCTCACTTGCGATGTCGGTAGGCGCTTCTCTGGGGGCGGTTAAAATCGGTCTGGCAGGGCTTAAGGCCGTACCTGGGCGTCTGTTCCCGATTCAACTTTCTGAAAACCAACTGCTCCTCGACGACAGTTACAACGCCAATGTGGGGTCGATGACCGCTGCAGCACAGGTGCTGTCTGAAATGCCGGGTTACCGTGTGATGGTAGTCGGTGATATGGGTGAGTTGGGTGCAGAATCTGTGGAATGCCATCGTCAGGTGGGGGAAGCAGCAAAAGCGTCAGGCATTGATTGCGTACTGAGCGTGGGCACACTGAGCGAAACAATCAGTACTGCCTCTGAAGTTGGCGAACACTTTACCGATAAGCCTTCTTTAATTGTGCGCCTGAGGGCGCTACTCGTAGAGCATTCAATGATTACCATTTTAGTGAAGGGTTCACGTAGTGCCGCCATGGAACAGGTCGTACACGCATTACAGGAGAATGGAACATGTTAGTTTGGCTGGCCGAACATTTGGTCAAATATTATTCCGGCTTTAACGTCTTTTCCTATTTGACGTTTCGCGCCATTGTCAGCCTGCTGACTGCTCTGTTCATCTCGTTATGGATGGGGCCACGTATGATTGCTCGTTTGCAGCAACTCTCCTTCGGCCAGGTCGTGCGTAACGACGGTCCGGAATCTCATTTCAGCAAACGCGGTACACCGACGATGGGCGGGATTATGATCCTGACTTCTATCGTTATCTCCGTGTTGATGTGGGCATATCCATCAAATCCCTATGTCTGGTGTGTGCTGTTCGTGCTGATTGGTTACGGAGTGATTGGCTTTATCGATGACTACCGCAAAGTGGTGCGTAAAGACACTAAAGGATTGATTGCACGGTGGAAATACTTCTGGATGTCTGTCATCGCGCTGGCTGTAGCCTTCACGATGTACAGCGTAGGGAAAGGAACGCCAGCCACCGAGCTGGTTGTGCCGTTCTTTAAAGACGTAATGCCACAGCTTGGTCTTTTCTACGTACTATTGGCGTACTTCGTTATCGTCGGTACTGGCAACGCAGTAAACCTGACCGATGGCCTGGATGGTCTGGCGATTATGCCAACTGTGCTGGTGGCATCTGGGTTTGCGCTGGTAGCCTGGGCAACGGGTAACATCAAATTTGCTGAATATCTGCATATTCCATATCTACGTCATGCCGGGGAACTGGTCATTGTCTGTACGGCAATTGTTGGTGCGGGGCTTGGTTTCTTGTGGTTCAACACCTACCCGGCGCAAGTATTTATGGGTGACGTTGGATCTTTAGCGCTTGGTGGCGCACTCGGAACTATCGCTGTGCTGCTGCGTCAGGAATTCCTGTTAGTCATTATGGGTGGCGTGTTTGTGGTTGAAACGCTGTCAGTCATCTTGCAAGTTGGCTCCTTCAAATTGCGCGGGCAGCGCATTTTCCGCATGGCCCCAATTCATCACCATTATGAATTGAAAGGTTGGCCGGAGCCGCGAGTCATTGTGCGCTTCTGGATTATTTCGCTGATGCTGGTCCTGATTGGCCTGGCTACCCTGAAGGTGCGTTAACTATGACTGATTACCAGGGTAAAAACGTCGTCATTATCGGATTGGGCCTCACCGGCCTGTCCTGCGTGGACTTTTTCCTTGCACGTGGTGTTACGCCACGTGTGATGGACACCCGCATTTCACCACCGGGTCTTGAGAAATTGCCTGAATCGGTGGAGCGACATACTGGTTCACTCAACGAAGACTGGTTGTTAGCGGCTGACTTGATTATTGCCAGCCCTGGTATCGCTGTAGCTCATCCCGATTTGACCCGTGCAGCAGATGCTGGCGTTGAAATTGTGGGTGATATCGAACTTTTTTGTCGTGAAGCACAAGCTCCGATTGTGGCGATTACTGGCTCTAATGGTAAAAGCACCGTCACCACGTTAGTCGGTGAAATGGCTAAAGCAGCTGGTGTGAATGTGGGTGTCGGTGGAAATATTGGCCTACCTGCGTTAATGCTGCTGGAGCCAAATCGTGAGCTTTATGTGCTTGAGCTATCCAGTTTTCAGTTGGAAACCACTTTTAGCCTGAAAGCTGCTGCGGCGACGATTCTTAACGTCACTGAAGACCACATGGACAGATATCCGTTTGGTCTGCAGCAGTATCGTGCAGCCAAATTACGTGTTTATGAAAACGCCACTGTCTGTGTAGTCAACGCCGATGACGCGCTGACGATGCCTGTGCGTGGTGCAGACGAACGCTGCATCAGCTTTGGCGTCGACGTAGGTGACTATCACCTTAATCACCAGCAAGGCGATATCTGGCTGCGGGTAAAAGGTGAGAAAATACTCAACACCAAAGAGATGAAAGTGGTTGGTCGCCATAACTACACCAACGCGCTTGCTGCATTGGCGCTGGCTGATGCGGTGAAACTTCCTCGCTCCAGTAGCTTGAAAGCACTTACAACATTTACCGGCCTTGCTCATCGCTTCCAGCTCGCCTGGGAACGTAACGGCGTGCGCTGGATTAACGATTCTAAAGCGACCAATGTTGGTAGCACTGAAGCGGCGCTAAATGGCTTGAAAGTTGAGGGTACTCTGCATCTATTGTTGGGTGGTGATGGCAAATCTGCTGATTTCTCTTCACTTGCTCAATACCTGCAAGGCTCTGCAATTCGTCTTTACTGCTTTGGTCGTGATGGTGCTGAACTTGCTGCATTGCGTCCGGATGTTGCTGAGCAAACTGAAACGATGGAACAGGCGATGAAATTAATCGCCTCTCGTGTCAAGGCGGGTGATATGGTCCTGCTTTCCCCTGCTTGTGCAAGCCTCGATCAGTTCAAAAACTTTGAGCAACGTGGTGACCAATTCACCTTACTTGCGAAGGAGCTTGGCTGATGCGCTTATCTCTCCCTCGCCTGCGTATGCCTCGCGTGCCTGGATTTGCCATCCTGGGCTGGTTGGGCTCAGCGCTTAAAGGCTGGGTGATGGGCACCAAAGAAGCGGACTCCAATAACATCGTGATGTATGACCGCACGTTGTTATGGCTGACTTTCGGGTTAGCTGCTGTCGGTTTCATTATGGTGACATCTGCATCTATGCCAGTAGGGCAGCGCCTGGCCAATGATCCCTTCCTGTTCGCAAAACGTGATGGGTTGTACATCGTTCTGGCGTTTGCGCTGGCAATGGTGACATTACGCCTTCCGATGGATTTCTGGCAGCGTCACAGTACCGCAATGCTGTTGCTCTCAATCGCTATGCTTTTGATTGTACTGGTTGTTGGTAGCTCGGTTAACGGTGCATCACGTTGGATTGCTTTCGGCCCGTTGCGTATTCAGCCAGCCGAGTTCACGAAACTGTCGTTGTTCTGTTATCTCGCCAACTATCTGGTTCGTAAGGTTGATGAAGTACGTAATAACCTGCGTGGCTTCCTCAAACCGATGGGCGTCATTCTGGTATTAGCCGTGCTACTGCTGGCGCAGCCTGACCTTGGTACTGTGGTTGTGCTGTTTGTTACCACGCTGGCGATGCTGTTCCTGGCAGGGGCCAAACTCTGGCAGTTCCTGGCCATTATCGGTATGGGTATCTCAGCCGTTATTCTGCTGATCCTTGCCGAGCCGTATCGTATCCGCCGCGTAACATCATTCTGGAACCCATGGGATGACCCATTTGGTAGTGGCTACCAGCTAACACAGTCTCTGATGGCATTTGGCCGCGGAGAATTGTGGGGGCAGGGCTTAGGTAACTCAGTTCAAAAACTCGAGTATTTACCAGAAGCACATACCGACTTCATCTTCTCAATTATCGCTGAAGAGCTGGGATATATCGGTGTGGTACTAGCTTTATTGATGGTATTCTTCGTGGCTTTTCGTGCGATGTCCATCGGTAAACGTGCATTAGAAATGGACCAGCGTTTTGCGGGCTTCTTAGGCTGTTCAATCGGAGTCTGGTTTAGTTTCCAGGCACTGGTAAACGTTGGTGCGGCAGCGGGTATGTTGCCAACCAAAGGCCTGACATTACCACTGATCAGTTACGGTGGTTCGAGCCTGTTAATTATGTCTACAGCAATCATGATGTTGCTGCGTATTGATCATGAAACACGTCTTGCCAAAGCGCAGGCGTTTACGAAGGGTGTGCGATGAGTAATCAAACCCGGCGGTTAATGGTGATGGCTGGCGGGACCGGCGGGCATGTCTTCCCGGGTCTCGCGGTGGCACATCACTTAATGGCTCAGGGCTGGCAAGTACGCTGGCTCGGAACTGCCGATCGTATGGAAGCTGACTTAGTTCCTAAACATGGAATTGAGATCGATTTTATTCGTATTTCTGGCTTGCGTGGCAAAGGCCTAAAAGCAATGTTGCTGGCGCCGGTTCGTATTTTCAATGCCTGGCGTCAGGCGCGGGCCATTATGAAAGCCTGGCGTCCGGACGTGGTTCTGGGGATGGGCGGTTATGTATCCGGCCCTGGCGGCGTGGCGGCCTGGTCGCTTGGTATTCCGGTGGTGTTGCACGAGCAAAACGGTATTGCCGGGTTAACCAACAAATGGCTTTCAAAGATCGCTAAAAAAGTAATGCAGGCATTTCCGGGCGCATTCTCGAATGCTGACGTAGTCGGCAACCCGGTACGTAACGATGTGCTGGCTTTACCATTACCGCAAGAACGTTTTGCCGGGCGCGAAGGCCCTGTGCGGATATTAGTTGTTGGTGGTTCTCAGGGCGCAAGAGTGCTGAATCAAATCATCCCGCAGGTTGCTGGTCGACTGGGCGATGCTATCACCATTTGGCACCAGAGTGGCAAAGGTGGTGAGGAATTTGTTAAGCAAGGTTATGCCGAAGTCGGACAGTCTCAGCATAAAGTGACCGAATTTATTGATGATATGGCCGCCGCTTATGCGTGGGCCGATGTCGTGGTTTGTCGCTCCGGTGCATTAACCGTTAGCGAAGTCGCGGCGGCAGGGTTACCTGCACTGTTTGTACCCTTCCAGCACAAAGACCGGCAGCAATACTGGAATGCGCTGCCGTTGGAAAAAGCTGGAGCGGCAAAAATACTGGAGCAACCGCAGTTTACCGTGGATGCCGTTACCCAAACTCTCGCCGGGTGGGACAGAGCAACGTTATTGGCAATGGCTGAACGTGCGCGTGCTGTATCCATTCCTGATGCCACAGAGCGGGTAGCAAAAGAAGTGAGCGCCGCAGCACTGGCGTAATCATTGTGGGTGGCTGTGTTGCCCATGAATATTTGAAGTAATGGCGTTTGACGCTGCAGGTTAGAGAATGAATACACAACAACTGGCGAAACTGCGTTCTATCGTGCCCGAGATGCGTCGCGTCCGGCACATTCACTTTGTTGGCATCGGCGGCGCCGGTATGGGCGGTATTGCCGAAGTTTTAGCTAACGAAGGTTACCAGATCAGTGGGTCTGATCTGGCTCCGAACCCGGTCACTCAGCAGTTGTCGGCGCTGGGCGCCACGATTTATTTCAATCATCGCCCGGAAAACGTGCTCGATGCGAGCGTTGTGGTGGTTTCTACCGCGATCTCTATGGATAACCCGGAAATTGTTGCGGCCCATGAAGCTCGTATTCCCGTTATTCGTCGTGCCGAAATGTTGGCCGAGCTGATGCGTTTTCGTCATGGCATCGCGATTGCCGGTACGCACGGTAAAACGACCACTACTGCGATGATTTCTAGTATTTATGCAGAAGCAGGACTCGATCCTACTTTTGTGAACGGTGGCCTGGTAAAAGCGGCGGGAACACATGCGCGTTTAGGTCACAGCCGTTACCTGATTGCAGAAGCCGATGAGAGTGATGCGTCATTCCTCCATTTGCAGCCGATGGTTTCTGTGGTGACAAATATCGAAGCTGACCACATGGATACTTACCAGGGTGACTTCGAGAATTTAAAGCAGACGTTTATTAACTTCCTGCATAACTTACCGTTCTATGGTCTTGCAGTAATGTGTGTCGATGATCCGGTTATTCGCGAGTTGTTGCCGCGCGTAGGTCGCAAAATCACTACGTACGGTTTTAGCGAAGATGCGGATGTGCGCATTGAAAGCTATCAGCAGAAAGGGGCTCAGGGACACTTTACTATTTCGCGTCAGGATAAACCTGCGTTGCACGTTACCCTGAATGCACCTGGCCGCCACAATGCACTAAATGCGGCTGCTGCGGTGTCTGTAGCCACAGAAGAAGGTATTGATGATGCTGACATTCTGCGTGCACTGGAAAGCTTCCAGGGAACTGGCCGCCGCTTTGATTTCCTGGGCGAATATCCACTCGCGCAGGTGAATGGTAAAGAAGGTACTGCCATGCTGGTGGATGACTACGGTCACCATCCGACAGAGGTCGATGCAACCATTAAGGCGGCGCGTGCGGGTTGGCCGGATAAAAATCTGGTCATGATTTTCCAGCCGCACCGTTTCACTCGTACCCGTGATTTGTACGATGATTTTGCTAACGTGTTGTCTCAGGTAGATTCGTTGCTGATGCTGGATGTTTATTCTGCTGGCGAAGCTGCAATTCCGGGTGCTGATAGCCGTTCACTGTGTCGTACCATTCGTGGGCGTGGAAAAGTTGACCCCATTCTGGTACCAGATGCCAGTCAGATTGCGGACATTTTAGCGCCAGTTTTGACGGGAAATGACCTGATCCTGGTGCAAGGTGCTGGGAATGTCGGGAAAGTTGCCAGAAACCTGGCTGAATTTAAATTGCAGTCCCACACTAAGGAGAGCGAATAAAATGGCTGATAAAATCGCTGTCCTGCTGGGCGGTACTTCCGCTGAACGTGAGGTTTCATTGCAATCAGGCGCTGCAGTTCTTGCAGGCCTCAGAGAAGCAGGAATTGATGCGCACGAAGTCGATCCTAAAAATACGCTAGTTACTGAACTGAAAGCGCAGGGCTTTGATAAAGTATTTATTGCCTTACATGGCCGTGGCGGAGAGGACGGAACGCTGCAGGGTTTGCTTGAACTCCTAAAGTTGCCTTACACCGGTAGCGGCGTGATGGCTTCTGCTGTCAGTATGGATAAACTGCGTACCAAATTGCTGTGGAAAGGTGCTGATTTACCGGTTGCTCCATGGGTTGCACTAAGCCGCCGTGATGTTGAAGCAGGCATTAGTGCAGCTACAGTCGAATGCATCGCAAGCTTAGGGTTGCCTGTTATCGTTAAGCCAAGTCGTGAAGGCTCAAGCGTTGGTATGTCTAAGGTTGATAATGTTTCAGCACTGCCAGCAGCGCTTGAATTAGCCTTTGAGCATGACGAAGAAGTGCTAATCGAAAAATGGCTAAGCGGCCCTGAATACACGGTTGCGATTGTAGGCGAAGAAATATTACCGTCAATTCGTATCCAACCCGCCGGAATTTTCTATGATTATGAGGCGAAGTATCTCTCTGATGAGACACAATATTTCTGCCCGAGCGGTTTAATTGAGCCGCGCGAGCAAGAATTGCAAGCTTTAGTGTTGCAAGCCTGGCAAGTTTTGGGTTGCAGTGGTTGGGGGCGCGTAGATGTCATGCTTGATAGCGATGGCCAGTTTTATCTACTGGAAGTAAATACTTCTCCGGGGATGACCAGTCATAGTTTAGTGCCGATGGCGGCACGCCAGGCCGGGATGACGTTTTCTCAACTGGTAGTCCGTATTCTGGAGTTGGCAGACTGATATGTCGCAAGCAGCTCTGAATACGCGTAATCGCCAGGAAGAAGAGGAAACCAGTTCTCGTCGCAGTAATGGTGGGCGGCTGGCCGGGATTATTTTCCTGAGCGCAGTACTGTTTACGGTATTTATCGGCGGCTGGATCGTAGTCGGCTGGATGGAAGATGCTCAGCGTCTGCCGCTATCGAAGTTGGTGGTTACTGGTGAACGGCACTACACCCGTAATGATGATATTCGTCAGTCAATTCTGGCACTTGGGCCCCCGGGCACCTTTATGACCCAGGATGTGAATATCATCCAGCAGCAAATTGAACGTTTGCCATGGATTAAGCAGGCAAGTGTCAGAAAGCAGTGGCCGGACGAATTAAAGATTCATCTGGTCGAATACGTACCCATCGCGCGCTGGAATGATCAGCATATGATTGATGCGCAGGGAAATTCGTTTAGCGTTCCGGCGGAACGTTCTGCAAAACAGAATTTACCTATGTTATCCGGCCCAGAAGGCAGTGAAGGTGAAGTGTTGGAAGGCTTCCGTGACATGGGCACAGTGCTGGCAAAGGATAAATTTACGTTGAAAGAAGCGGCGATGACCGCTCGTCGTTC
Organism: Buttiauxella noackiae; assembly: GCF_000737905.1. Taxonomy (NCBI): domain Bacteria; kingdom Pseudomonadati; phylum Pseudomonadota; class Gammaproteobacteria; order Enterobacterales; family Enterobacteriaceae; genus Buttiauxella; species Buttiauxella noackiae. The sequence continues at coordinate 164,183 of NZ_JPRU01000004.1, read as the reverse complement.
CTGGCAATTGACGTTGAATAATGGCATTAAGCTCAACCTGGGCCGGGGCGATACGATGAAACGCTTGAGTCGCTTTGTGGAACTTTACCCTGTTCTGCAGCAGCAAGAGCAAGCCGACAATAAAAGGATTAGTTATGTCGACTTGCGTTATGACTCAGGCGCGGCAGTAGGCTGGCAGCCTGCTCCCGTAGTAGAACAACCTAATCCTAATCAGCAACAGAATCAGGCACAGGCAGAATAACAATGATCAAGGCGACGGACAGAAAACTGGTAGTAGGACTGGAGATCGGTACCGCAAAGGTTGCCGCTTTAGTAGGGGAAGTTCTGCCTGACGGTATGGTCAATATTATTGGCGTGGGCAGTTGCCCATCGCGTGGTATGGACAAGGGTGGCGTAAACGATCTTGAGTCAGTCGTTAAATGCGTTCAACGTGCGATAGACCAAGCCGAGTTGATGGCTGATTGCCAGATATCCTCGGTCTACCTTGCGCTGTCAGGTAAGCATATTAGCTGTCAAAATGAGATTGGTATGGTGCCAATCTCTGAAGAAGAAGTGACGCAGGAAGACGTTGAAAACGTTGTTCACACCGCAAAGTCGGTGCGCGTACGTGACGAACATCGTGTTTTGCATGTAATCCCGCAAGAATACGCGATTGACTACCAGGAAGGCATCAAAAATCCTGTAGGTTTATCGGGTGTACGTATGCAGGCTAAAGTGCACTTGATTACTTGCCACAACGATATGGCTAAAAACATCGTCAAAGCTGTTGAACGATGTGGTCTCAAAGTTGACCAACTGATTTTTGCAGGTCTTGCAGCGAGCTATGCAGTATTGACCGAAGATGAACGTGAATTAGGGGTCTGCGTAGTAGATGTCGGTGGTGGTACTATGGACATCGCGGTTTACACTGGCGGCGCACTGCGCCACACCAAAGTTATCCCTTATGCAGGGAATGTGGTGACCAGCGATATCGCATATGCTTTCGGCACCCCACCGAGTGATGCTGAAGCCATTAAAGTGCGCCATGGGTGCGCGCTGGGTTCGATAGTTGGTAAAGACGAAAACGTTGAAGTGCCAAGCGTAGGTGGACGTCCACCGCGTAGCTTACAACGCCAGACGCTCGCAGAAGTTATCGAGCCGCGTTATACCGAGCTGTTGAACCTGGTAAACGAAGAAATTTTGCAGTTACAAGAACAACTTCGCCAGCAAGGTGTGAAGCACCACCTGGCCGCGGGGATTGTTTTGACAGGCGGTGCGGCACAAATTGAAGGCCTGGCAGCCTGTGCGCAACGGGTGTTCCATACCCAAGTACGTATAGGACAACCGCTAAATATTACAGGTCTGACTGATTATGCCCAGGAGTCTTATTACTCCACAGCAGTCGGCTTGCTGCACTACGGGAAAGAAACTCATCTCAGTGGTGAAGCAGAAGTGGAAAAACGAACCTCTGTCGGCTCATGGATTAAGCGAATCAACAGCTGGCTGAGAAAAGAGTTTTAATTTTTATAAGAGACCAGACAAAATTAGCGGTCTCAGGCGACAGGCACAAAACGGAGAGAAACTATGTTTGAACCTATGGAACTGACCAACGACGCGGTGATTAAAGTCATCGGCGTCGGTGGTGGCGGCGGTAATGCCGTTGAACACATGGTGCGTGAACGCATCGAAGGTGTTGAATTCTTTGCAGTGAATACTGATGCTCAAGCGTTACGTAAAACTGCTGTAGGCCAGACTATCCAGATTGGTAATGGTATTACCAAAGGTCTGGGTGCTGGAGCGAACCCTGAAGTGGGTCGTACCGCTGCGGAAGAAGATCGCGATGCGTTACGTGCGGCCCTTGAAGGCGCAGACATGGTATTTATCGCTGCAGGTATGGGCGGTGGTACAGGGACAGGTGCTGCACCTGTAGTGGCAGAAGTGGCCAAAGATCTAGGTATCCTGACCGTCGCTGTTGTGACTAAGCCTTTCAACTTTGAAGGCAAGAAGCGCATGGCATTCGCGGAGCAGGGTATTGCTGAGCTCTCTAAGCATGTCGACTCCTTGATCACCATCCCTAACGACAAATTGTTGAAAGTGCTGGGCCGTGGTATTTCTTTGCTTGACGCTTTTGGCGCAGCAAACGATGTGCTTAAAGGCGCAGTGCAGGGTATCGCAGAACTGATTACTCGTCCGGGTCTGATGAACGTCGACTTTGCTGACGTGCGCACCGTAATGTCCGAAATGGGTTATGCCATGATGGGCTCTGGTGTTGCAAGTGGCGAAGACCGAGCTGAAGAAGCGGCAGAAATGGCGATTTCCAGCCCACTGTTGGAAGACATCGATCTGTCTGGCGCTCGTGGCGTTCTGGTCAACATCACCGCTGGCTTCGACCTGCGTCTGGATGAGTTCGAAACTGTGGGTAACACCATTCGTGCGTTCGCTTCTGATAACGCGACTGTGGTTATCGGTACATCTCTGGACCCAGAGATGAACGACGAACTGCGTGTAACTGTTGTTGCAACCGGTATTGGCATGGACAAACGTCCAGAAATTACCCTTGTGACCAACAAGCAGACTCAGCAGCCAGTTATGGATCGCTACCAGCAACACGGTATGGCCCCGCTTCAGCAAGAGCAGAAGCCTGCTGCCAAGGTAGTTAATGACAATACGCCACAAACGACGAAAGAGCCTGATTATCTGGATATTCCAGCGTTTTTGCGCAAGCAAGCTGATTAAGAATAAACCGGAATTTGGGGAACTGCGCTCTTTGTGCTAAACTGGCCCACCGATTGTGATATACACTTCGGTTGGATAGTTAATTTGGCGAGATTATACGATGATCAAACAAAGGACTCTTAAACGTATCGTTCAGGCGACTGGTGTCGGTTTACATACCGGCAAGAAAGTCATGCTGACGTTACGCCCTGCGCCGGCAAATACCGGGGTCATCTATCGTCGCACTGACTTGAATCCTCCGGTAGATTTTCCGGCAGATGCCAAATCTGTGCGTGATACCATGCTCTGTACTTGCCTGGTGAACGAGCACGATGTGCGGATTTCTACCGTTGAGCATTTGAATGCCGCCCTTGCGGGATTAGGTATTGATAACATCATTATTGAAGTCAATGCCCCTGAAATCCCTATCATGGACGGTAGTGCAGCGCCATTCGTCTACCTGCTGCTTGATGCCGGGATTGACGAATTAAACTGTGCAAAGAAATTTGTACGCGTCAAAGAAACAGTGCGCGTTGAAGACGGCGATAAATGGGCTGAATTCAAGCCGTATAATGGTTTCTCGTTGGATTTCACCATCGACTTTAACCATCCGGCGATTGATGCCAGCACCCAACGCTACAGCATGAACTTCTCTGCCGACGCTTTCATGCGCCAGATTAGCCGTGCTCGTACCTTCGGTTTCATGCGTGATATCGAATATCTGCAGTCCCGTGGTTTGTGCCTGGGCGGTAGCTTCGATTGTGCCATCGTTGTTGACGATTATCGCGTACTGAACGAAGACGGCTTGCGTTTTGAAGATGAATTCGTTCGTCACAAAATGCTCGATGCGATTGGTGACTTGTTCATGTGCGGCCACAACATTATCGGCGCGTTTACCGCCTATAAGTCAGGTCATGCACTGAATAACAAATTGCTTCAGGCTGTTCTGGCGAAGCAGGAAGCCTGGGAATGGGCAACCTTCGAAGACGATGCTGAGCTTCCGTTAGCGTTTAAAGCACCGAAAATGGTTCTGGCATAACACCAGAATTATTTATTGCGACTGGTTTCATTGGTACTCTCTCCGGCCAATGATGCCAGTCGTTCTATTATTGCCTTTAATTTTTCCGGGCTACGCTCAGCCACCATTCTTAGTGCCTCAGCACTTTGCTGACTCAGAACTCTGTTAACCCCTTCAGTTTTACCCTTCACTGTTTGAATGCTGTTTTCTTGTACTGATTCTTGCCCAATTGCAGCCAGTGATGGATTAATCCTGATGTCGATTGATGTCAATGATGGTAATATTTGTGCACGTAATGCACTCAGTAGCGTGGCTTGTTCATAGCGTAAACGCATCAGCCAGCTAGCATTTGCAGTTTCAAGTACGAGAATGCCTTGTCGGAAATTTGCTACCCGGCACCAGGGATGTAGTTGAGCGGGTAATATCCCTTTCACTGCCCTGTTAAGCCTAAGTAGTGCAGTTGCGCGTTGTTGCACGTTTTGCAACACGCTTTCGGCTCCAGCATCATCGAACAAATGATCTAAAGATTGTGGGCGACTATCACGCATACATAATGCTCCGGCGGATAAAGTGATTGGTATTCTAAATTGTTGGCGACAGTTTGGCAGACGTTATTTCTGGCCGCATCTCTTATTGGGGATGGTCGCGGCAAGTTTTGGCATGCCTGCGCTCGGTCAAAATACCGAGCCAACTGCACCTGCTGAAACCGCCACCAGTAGTAGCCACGATTACCTCAACAAGGTCAGCTTCAATAGTCTGGCATTATTGCAGGAAAGTACCCGCCGACCATCATTTAGTGTCGATTACTGGCATCAACATGCAATTCGAACAGTAATACGCCACCTTTCTTTTGCTATGGCGCCGCAAACGCAGCCAGTAGCACAAGAGAGTTTGCCACTTCAGGCACATAAACTCGCTTTACTGAACACGCTCAGCGCGCTGCTCACCCAGGAAAGTAAACCCCCAGTTATTGTGCGTCATACTGCACTTTGGCAATCGCCAGCTGTCGAGACTTTTAGTCCTGCCATTTGGATAAGCCAGGTCCAGGGTATTCGCGCTGGACCACAACGCCTCAGCTAAACCCCATTTCCTTTAATTATAACGTTATTTTTAGCTCTGCCCTGACGGTAGGCGTTTGAGAATTAATTATGCTAATCAAATTATTAACTAAAGTTTTCGGTAGCCGTAACGACCGCACCCTGCGTCGTATGCGTAAAGTTGTAAACCTTATCAATGCTATGGAACCGGAAATTGAAAAGCTTTCCGATGATGAATTAAAAGCAAAAACTGGCGAATTCCGTGCGCGTCTTGAGAAAGGCGAAGTGCTGGAGAATCTGATTCCGGAAGCTTTTGCTGTTGTTCGTGAAGCGAGTAAACGTGTATTTGGCATGCGCCACTTCGATGTACAGTTGCTCGGCGGTATGGTTCTGAATGAGCGTTGTATCGCAGAGATGCGTACTGGTGAAGGTAAAACACTGACTGCAACTCTGCCTGCATACCTGAATGCATTAAGCGGCCGTGGTGTTCACGTTGTTACAGTGAACGACTATCTGGCCCAGCGTGATGCTGAAAACAACCGTCCTTTATTCGAATACCTTGGCCTGAGTGTTGGTATCAACTTGCCAAACATGCCGGCACCTGCAAAGCGCGAAGCTTATGCAGCGGACATCACTTACGGCACCAACAACGAATACGGCTTTGACTACCTGCGTGACAACATGGCGTTCAGTCCAGAAGAACGCGTTCAGCGCAAACTGCACTACGCATTAGTGGATGAGGTTGACTCAATTCTTATCGATGAAGCGCGTACACCGCTTATCATCTCCGGCCCAGCTGAAGACAGCTCCGAGATGTACCGCAAAGTAAACAAAATCATCCCGAGCCTGATCCGTCAGGAAAAAGAAGATTCTGATACTTTCCAGGGCGAAGGCCACTTCTCGGTGGATGAAAAATCTCGTCAGGTAAACATTACTGAACGTGGTCTGGTACTGGTTGAAGAGTTGCTGGTTCAGGAAGGCATTATGGAAGAAGGCGAGTCTTTGTACTCCCCAACTAACATTATGCTGATGCACCACGTGACTGCTGCACTGCGTGCGCATGTGCTGTTCACCCGTGACGTTGACTATATTGTTAAAGATGGTGAAGTCATCATCGTTGATGAACATACCGGTCGTACCATGCAAGGCCGCCGTTGGTCTGATGGCTTGCACCAGGCTGTCGAAGCTAAAGAAGGCGTCGATATACAGAACGAAAACCAGACGCTGGCATCCATCACCTTCCAGAACTACTTCCGTCTGTATGAAAAACTGGCGGGTATGACGGGTACTGCGGATACCGAAGCGTTCGAATTCAGCTCTATCTACAAGCTCGATACCATCGTTGTGCCAACTAACCGCCCAATGATTCGTAAAGACATGCCTGATTTGGTCTATATGACTGAAGCAGACAAGATTGTGGCAATCATTGAAGATATTAAAGAGCGTACTACCAACGGGCAGCCTGTCCTGGTCGGTACCATTTCAATCGAAAAATCCGAAGTGGTTTCTGCTGAGTTGACCAAAGCGGGAATCAAACACAACGTTCTGAACGCCAAGTTCCACGCTAACGAAGCGGGTATCGTTGCTCAGGCCGGTTACCCAGCCGCCGTGACCATCGCAACCAACATGGCAGGCCGTGGTACGGATATCGTATTGGGTGGTAGCTGGCAGGCAGAAGTTGCTGAGCTTGAAAACCCAACCCCTGAGCAAATCGCGCAGATTAAAGCTGACTGGCAAGTTCGTCATGATGCGGTTCTGGCATCGGGTGGCTTGCACATCATTGGTACTGAGCGTCACGAATCTCGCCGTATCGATAACCAGCTCCGTGGCCGTTCCGGTCGCCAGGGTGATGCGGGTTCATCTCGCTTCTACCTGTCTATGGAAGACTCACTGATGCGTATTTTCGCATCGGATCGTGTTTCAGGCATGATGCGTAAACTCGGTATGAAACCGGGCGAAGCGATTGAACACCCATGGGTTACTAAGGCAATTGCTAACGCCCAGCGTAAAGTTGAAAGCCGTAACTTCGATATTCGTAAACAGCTTCTGGAATATGATGATGTGGCCAACGATCAGCGTCGTGCGATCTACAGCCAGCGTAACGAATTGCTGGATGTGAGCGACGTTAGCGAAACCATCAATAGCATCCGCGAAGACGTCTTTAAAGTGACTATTGACGCACACATTCCACCGCAATCACTGGAAGAAATGTGGGATGTCGAAGGTCTGGAAGAGCGTCTGAAAAACGACTTTGATCTTGAGCTGCCAATTAAAGAGTGGCTGGATAAAGAGCCGGAGCTGCATGAAGAAACACTGCGTGAGCGTATTTTGCAAAACGCTATCGAAGTGTATCAGCGCAAAGAAGAAGTGGTTGGTGTTGAAATGATGCGTCACTTCGAAAAAGGCGTCATGTTGCAGACTCTGGATTCACTGTGGAAAGAGCACCTTGCAGCAATGGATTATCTACGCCAGGGTATCCACTTGCGTGGTTATGCGCAAAAAGATCCTAAGCAAGAATACAAGCGTGAGTCTTTCGCCATGTTTGCATCAATGCTTGAAGCGCTGAAATATGAAGTGATCAGTACGCTGAGTAAGGTACAGGTTCGTATGCCTGAAGAAGTTGAGGCAATGGAACAGCAGCGCCGTGAAGAAGCTGAGCGCCTGGCACAGATGCAACAGCTGAGCCACCAGGATGACGAAACACTGGCTGCAGAATCATTGGCAGCAGAAACGGGTGAGCGCAAAGTGGGTCGTAACGATCCGTGCCCATGCGGTTCTGGTAAGAAATTCAAACAGTGTCATGGCCGTTTAAGCTAAGAACGTAATTGTCGATAAAGGCGCAGCTTGCTGCGCCTTTTTTCTATGGAGCATCTGCACAAAAATGAAACAACTACAAATCGCCGTCGGTATCATCCGCAATCAAACGGGTGAAATTTTCATTACTCAAAGAGCGGCTGATGCGCATATGGCCAACAAGCTTGAGTTTCCCGGAGGGAAGATTGAAGCCGATGAAACGCCTGAACAAGCATTAGTCCGTGAGCTTCAGGAAGAGACAGGTATCACAGCCACTGATTTCACGCTGTTTGATAAACTGGTTTATCAGTTTCCGGACAGGCACATCACACTGTGGTTTTTCATGGTGGAAAGCTGGGAAGGCGAGCCGTGGGGCAAAGAAGGGCAACCGGGTCAATGGATTGCGCAAAATGCGCTGGTGGCGTCAGATTTTCCACCAGCCAATGAACCTGTAATTAGCAAATTACAGCAAGGTTAACGTAGGTCTTCTTCACTCCAGTCGTCGCTTTCTGATAAATCGCCGCTGCTAGGAATTCGTTTTTCTTCGGCGGCCCATTCACCTAAGTCAATCAACTGGCAGCGTTTGCAGCAAAATGGGCGATAGGGGCTCGTTTCATCCCAGATGACAACTTTACCGCAGCCCGGGCAATTCACTTTTATTGTTTCAGTCATGTTGGCTCCTTAACAGCACGCCAGCTCAAAATCGAGACGTTCTGGGATGAGTCCATTTTCGCTATCTAGCGGCAGGAAACGGATCGCAAAACGGCTCTTATGGCCAGAAACTTGCGGATAAAGCTGCGACGAAAGGTCCAGCTGTAAACGCAGTAAATCGGCGTCATCCCCGTTATCCTGATAAAAACCATTAAGGCTGGTTTGTTTACGGAATGGTGCAGAATTGCGAATAATATCTAGTACCAGATCCAGCGCTTGCTTTAATGGCTGCAACGTCGCAAGCCAGCTATTAATTTGTGCGTCACGTTGATCCTGTGGTGAATACAGCCAGATGTGTAAGGTTGGCAAATCAAAACTACAGCACCCGCCAGGAATACTCAGACGCTGGCGAACCAAGGCTATCAAACGGTCTTCACGTAATGCCTGCCCCAGTCGAGGAGCGGCCATTAAAACACCGCCGCGTTCTTTGAGTTGGCTACGCAGTGAATCAATTCGCTGCATATCTACACCTGGAACTTCTGACCAGTTCAATAACTTACGCTGCTGGCGCTCCAGTTCTTTGAGAATATCAGTACGAATCTCACCGCGCTCAAAGACATCCAGCAGGTCGCCGATATTGCGGAAAAAATGCAGTGCTTTGGCCGTTTCATCTACCGGTAATGAACTTTCGAGTTGTTGGATTAAGAACTCGATACGCAACCATGTGCGCATTTTTTCATTAAGTGGGTGCTCAAAAAGAATCTGGGTGCTCATTATTCGTTATCCTGCTGTGCGGCCTGGGCTGCCAGTTCCAGATACTGGCGGTGCAGACGGTCAACATGTGCGGCCACCTGTACAGTGCCACCATCATTATTAATTACATCATCGGCGGCGCTTAAGCGTGCCTCGCGCGTCGCTTGTGCTGCAAGGATTTGCAGCACATGTTCGCGACTAACTTTATCGCGCGCAATAGTACGTGCGATTTGCACTTCTGGCGAGACATCAACAACCAGAACACGATCTGCCTTTTGTTGTAGGTTATTCTCAATTAATAAAGGAACAACCCATAAAACGTAGGGAGAAAGAGCCTGGTTGATTTCAGCTTGGGTTCGCTGATGGATAAGTGGGTGTAGCAGAGCATTGAGCCATTTTTTCTCTTCCGCGGAAGAAAAGATCTTTGCGCGAAGAGCCCGACGGTCGAGAGTGCCATCCTGAAGGAGGATCTCACCACCAAAATGGTCAGAAATAATGCTAAGAGCGGGTTGTCCTGGCTCTACGACCTGACGCGCAATCACATCAGCATCTACAACGGTAATACCTAAGCGGGAAAAGTGATCGGCGACAGTACTTTTGCCACTACCAATGCCACCCGTTAATGCAACCGTATAAACCATAAAAAACCAGACCCTAAATCTACGTTTCAACAAAGAGATAGAAAGCTTATTTGCACCTGGATTACTTCAGGAAAGTGCCACATCACGGGGAAAAACACGCCCATGTAGTGATTTCCTGTTACTCAGGTAAATTCTAACGATTGTAGCGCAAAAAAGACTGTTTTCGCAGTCTTGCAGAGCCATTAATAGTGCGTATGATAACGTCACTGGAATTGGTAGTTGTACCCGTCATACTTCAAGCCGCAGATGCGTTGGCCGCACTCACAAACCCCAGTCACTTACTCAAGTAAGCTCCCGGGGATTTGCTCCCTTGCCGCCTTTCTGCAACTCGAATTATTCAGGGTATAGATTGCTGATTGCGTTCACGCGTCCTTCGCCATTCGACCCAGGAATCTGCAACATGCGTATTGAAGAAGATTTGAAGTTAGGTTTTAAAGACGTTCTTATTCGCCCGAAACGTTCCACACTGAAAAGCCGCTCTGATGTAGAGCTTGAGCGCCAGTTCACTTTCAAACACTCCGGTATTGCATGGTCAGGTGTTCCGATCATCGCTGCTAACATGGACACTGTTGGTACATTCGGCATGGCCCAGGCATTGGCCTCGTTTGATATCCTCACCGCCGTTCATAAGCACTACTCTGTTGAAGAGTGGAGCAACTTCGTTAAGTCTGTTTCAGACGACCTTCTTAAGTTCGTGATGGTTTCAACCGGTACATCAGACGCTGATTTCCAGAAGACAAAACAGATTCTTTCTTTGAACCCAGCGCTGAAATTTATCTGTATCGATGTGGCTAATGGCTACTCCGAACACTTCACTCAGTTCGTTTCTAAAGCTCGTGAAGCATGGCCAGATAAAGTTATCTGTGCAGGTAACGTTGTTACTGGCGAAATGTGCGAAGAGCTTATCCTCTCCGGTGCGGACATTGTTAAAGTTGGTATTGGTCCAGGCTCTGTGTGTACTACTCGTGTGAAAACAGGTGTTGGTTACCCGCAGCTTTCTGCTGTTATTGAATGTGCTGATGCCGCTCATGGCCTGGGTGGCCAGATTGTTAGTGACGGTGGTTGTACTATGCCTGGCGATGTTGCTAAAGCATTTGGCGGTGGCGCAGATTTCGTGATGCTGGGCGGTATGCTGGCTGGTCATGATGAAAGTGGCGGCACAATCGTTGAAGAAAACGGCGAGAAATTCATGCTGTTCTACGGTATGAGTTCTGAATCTGCAATGACTCGCCATGTTGGTGGTGTTGCACAGTACCGTGCAGCAGAAGGCAAAACCGTTAAGCTGCCATTACGTGGCCCTGTTGAAAATACTGCCCGCGATATCATGGGTGGCTTGCGTTCCGCATGTACTTACGTGGGTGCTTCTCGCCTGAAAGAGTTGACCAAGCGTACTACGTTCATTCGTGTGAATGAGCAGGAAAACCGCGTTTTCAATAGCCTCTAAGCTATCAGCGACATACGGCGTGGCACTTTCGCTACGCCGTCATCCCGCGCTCATTGCATCGCCTAACTGAAAAATAGGCAGATACATCGCAATGACCAGCGTCCCAATGATAATCCCCACAACTAACATCATTACTGGCTCCAGAGCGGCGGCAAGATTGTCTGCCAGTTCCTCGGTATGGTTATGATGCCAACTTGCTAACTTCTCGAGCATTAAATCCAGCGCGCCTGATTCTTCTCCTATGCGTATCAATTGGCAACATAATGGTGTGAAGCGCTCGCTTTGTGAGAGTGTTTGCCATAGTGGTATACCTTGAGTCACCTGCTGGGTTATTTGCTGAATAACTTTCTTCCATAGTCGTTGCGGCAAAGTGGTTTCGACAGCCTTAAGCCCTTGTAGTAAGGGGATTCCTGCGTGCTGGGAAAGGGATAGAGTAGTATAGATTTGGCTGAGAATTTGCCCGCGCCATAGCGGAGCGAGCAATGGGATTCGCAGCATCAGATGTTGTTCGTACTCTTGCCAATGAGGTTTCTTTGTTCGCAAAAAATAGCCAAGGGTCATGAGTATCAAACTGGCCAACAGCCACCATATTCCCTGTGTTGTTACCCAGTTTGATACTGCCATTACCGCTACTGTAATAGCGGGTAATGGGGCATTAAATGAGTGATAAATATTGGCAAACTCGGGCAGTACAAAACTCATCATCCCGATAGTCACTAGTAGTGCTATCGCCACGATAAACAGTGGATAACGCAGGGCCTTCATGACCTTTTTACGCAGTTGGTACAGTTTTTCTTGTTGATTAGCCAGCTTTTGGCAGCACTCGTCTAGCTTTCCGGTTAGCTCACCAATATGAATCAGAGCGATGAACAGCGGCGGAAAAACCCCTGGCCATTGTTGTAAGGCGGCAGAGAAAGATATGCCATTAGAAACGCGATGTCCGATATCTTTTAGCAGCGCACGCCATTCACCAAAAGGATGTTGCTGCGCGATGAGTAATAGCCCGTCAGACAAGGATATTCCCGCCTGCAGCAACGTCGCCAACTGGCGGAATACCTGGATTTTTTGCTGGATATGCCAGCAGCCTCGGCGGGCCTGCGGTATTTTCCGCAATTGCAAAAGCTGAAGCTCTGCGCTAATTAACTGCTCTCTGATAGATTCCGCATTATCCCCAAGAACATCCCCATGTTGAATTTGCCCGTATTGATCGACTGCTTTCCAGTGCCAGAGTACAAACTTAGCCATGAGGAACACCAAGCACCCGATATAGCTCTTCGAGAGTGGTTAGCCCTTGCTCAACAGCCTGGCAGCCACTTTCAAATAGCGTCATCATGCCTTGTTGCCGTGCCAGCGTTTCGATTTCATTGGCTGGCATGCCGGTAATAATTGCGGATTGAAGTTCTGTATCGATAATTAAAATTTCAAATAATGCAGTTCTCCCATAGAAGCCTCCATAACAGCGATCACAGCCAGTTGCTTGCCAATGAGGCAAAGCATTGGCCCAAAGCGATGTGGGTAGAATGATGTCTTCGGGAAGTTGTTCTTTACAGTGTGGGCAGAGTTTACGTACCAGTCGCTGTGCAACGACCATGGTCAGTGCAGATGCTAACATCCATCGCTCAATTCCCATTTGTTCGAGGCGAACGACAGTCTCAGTTGTGGAGTTGGTATGCAGTGTTGAAAGTACCAGATGGCCTGTTTGCGCAGCTTTAATGGCTATTTCTGCCGTATCGCCATCACGAATTTCGCCCACCATGATGATGTCCGGATCCTGGCGTAGCAAGGCGCGTAAAACATTTTGAAAATTAAGCCCCGCTTTAGTGTTAATTTGCGTTTGATTAAGACCTTGCATAGGGATTTCTATCGGGTCTTCAACACTGCATAGATTAGCCGAGGCTTGGTTAAGTATCTTTAATGCACTGTAAAGGGTGAGTGTTTTCCCGCTACCAGTGGGGCCAGTGACGAGAATCATGCCCTGCGGATTGGCTAACGCGCTTTGAAAGCGAGAGCTATTTTCTGGTGACATGCCTAACTCCGATAGCTCAAAGGTTTGCTCTGTTTGTGCCATCAAACGTAAGACAACTTTTTCACCGTGATACACCGGCAGTGTCGCTATGCGAAATGAACATTTACGCTCTTCTATTTCGATTTCCATTTGCCCATCTTGAGGAAGGCGGCGCTCTGCTATATCCAAATTTGCCAATACCTTAAGTCGTGCGGTTAGCGGTGCAGCCAGATGCGATGGTAGCCGTGGTTGCAGTTGCAGCACGCCATCAATGCGAAAACGAATTTGATACCCTTGCTCTATTGGTTCGAAGTGAATGTCTGATGCCCTTAATTGCTGGGCTTTGCGGAGAGTATCTTGCAACAGTTGAACCACTGGCGCTGTGTTCTCAAGGGATTCCTCGGAGCTAACAGACAACCGTGAGTGTCTTGCTTTTTCCAGCTGTTCAGCTGGCCAGTATTCAACATTGGCAGGCTTATCACAGATAAAACGCAATGCTTCAAAAAACTGTACGGGTGGGTTTGGCGCAATAGCGATATGCAGCAATGGGGCTTCAGAGAGCAATATCGCCTGATACTGGTTACACAGTGCGAGAATCTGCTGATTTGCCATGGTTTAATTTCCCGCTTGCTTATTATCAAAACGGAAGACTTCTTCGCAGGTTTGTTGAAGAGAATTATTACTGGCAGTGCTACAGGTTCGTGACCAGCCTTCGACTCCTTCTACATCGCTCCAACGTGGAGATAGGGAGATGGTGAGCCCATTGAGACTTTCTTGCCCCGCAAGCGTAACAGCACCTTTTTCGATGCTCATGCTGCTTACATAGCGGGTGGTTTTAGGTGAAGGAATACTGTTGCTGCCCGCGTCACATTCGCTAATTCCACCCCGTTCAATCGCGCAAAGTTCAATAGCGGTACGGTAGGGCAGGAAGGTTTGCAGAACGTCAGTCAGGGCCGCTTTCCGCAGGTAGTTTTGATAGGCAGGAATACCGATGGCGCTGAGAATCGCAATAATACCGATCACTACCATCAGCTCAATAAGTGTGAATCCTTGTTGTTTGTTCATATGCCGCTCCATGTTGAGATAGCGGCACTTTGCGTCGTTTAAATTCTTCAGGCGAGGGCGAGTGTAAAGATCAGGAAGCTGTCTTCCAGGATATTTTTGCGATTTGCATAGGTGGCAATAAAAATGCGAGCGGTAACGTAACGGGAAGAAATAAGCAGATGAGTTTTAGCTCATCTGCCCGGTAGAAATTAGCGGAAACGCATGGAGAGATCGAGCGCGCGGACATGTTTAGTCAGCGCGCCAACAGAGATAAAGTCGACACCCGTTTCAGCAAATTCACGGATAGTTTCTTTCGTTACGTTTCCTGATACTTCCAGACGCGCTTTACCACTGGTGATAGCGACCGCCTTACACATATCTTCAACATTGAAATTATCGAGCATGATAATGTCAGCCCCGGCATGCAGTGCCTGTTCCAGTTCATCAAGAGACTCGACTTCAACCTCAACAGGCACATCCGGATGGAACCAGAAGGCTTTTTCTATCGCCTGGCGTATGGATCCTGAGGAGATGATGTGGTTCTCTTTGATCAAAAATGCGTCAGACAAACCTAAACGGTGGTTGCTGCCACCTCCGCATAGTACTGCGTATTTCAGTGCGGTACGCAGGCCCGGCAGCGTTTTACGTGTATCGAGCAATTGCGTGTTTGTACCAGCTAACAAATCAACATAGGTGCGCACTTCGCTGGCAACACCAGACAGAGTTTGCACAAAGTTAAGCGCGGTACGCTCACCTGTTAATAGCACGCGCGATAATCCGGTTAATTCGAAAAGTGGCTGGTCAGCGACAACGAGATCACCATCTTCAACATGCCAGGTTACTTTGACATCCCCGCCAAGCTGGATGAAAACTTCTTCGACCCAACGTTTACCACAGAACACGCCATCTTCACGGGTGATGATTACGGCATGTGAACGGTGGTCTGCATCCAGGAGTTGTGCAGTGATATCGTTATTGGGATTGACGTCGCCACCAAGGTCTTCACGTAAAGCCTGAGAAACAGCTTCTGGAATATCAAGGTTAATACGTTCGAGAAGCTCGTCACGTCGGCGGTCTGGGTTATAACGGCGAGGAGGCATGATAAAACTCCGAAATGGCTTAGTTAATGTCGAAACATGCTACATTGATGCGACCTCAAGTACCACTCTAAGGAGACCGTGGATGCAGCTAAAAGACGGCTGGCTGGTGGGTGTTAAACATGTCCCATCCCCCCATTTCGATTGCCGACCGGAGGATGAAACACCTTCGTTGTTGGTGGTGCATAACATCAGTTTGCCACCAGGTGAATTTGGTGGGCCGTGGATTGATGCGTTATTTACCGGAACACTTGATTCAGAAGCTCATCCGTACTTCGCGGGTATCGCACATTTACGAGTTTCAGCGCATTGCCTGATTCGCCGTGATGGCGAAATTGTTCAGTATGTTGCTTTTGATAAACGTGCCTGGCATGCAGGGGTTTCTGTATATCACGGGCGTGAACGCTGTAACGATTTTTCCATTGGTATTGAGTTGGAAGGGACAGATACGCTGCCCTATACCGATGAGCAATATCAAAAACTTGCTGAAATTACGGATGTGCTGGGACACGCTTATCCGGCAATTGCCGACCATATGACGGGACATTGTGATATTGCACCGGATCGTAAAACCGACCCAGGCCCTGCATTCGACTGGTCGCGTTTTCGCCATTCGGTAGAGGTAACGTCGAATAAGGAGATGGAATGACGCTGTTTACATTATTGCTGGTGATGATTTGGGAACGGTTATTTAAGCTGGGTGAGCACTGGCAGCTAGATCACCGCCTTGAAGTGCTTTTCCGGCGTGTAAAAAGCTTTTCGTTATTACGCACCATTTTGATGACCGCCCTGTGTATGTTGTTGGTTTTCCTCTGTATTCGTGCGTTGCAAGGTTTGTTCTTCAACGTGCCACTGCTCGTTTTCTGGATTGCTCTCGGCGTGTTGTGTATTGGCGCAGGCCAGGTTCGTCTGCATTACCATGCGTATTTGCAGGCGGCGAGCCATGGCGATAGTCACGCGCGAGACGCGATGGCGAGTGAACTGACGCTAATTCACGGTGTTCCACCCGATTGTGACGAACGTGAGTATCTGAAAGAACTGCAAAATGCGCTACTGTGGATTAACTTTCGCTTTTATCTCGCACCGCTTTTCTGGTTTATCGTCGGTGGTGTGTGGGGACCGGTAACGCTTGCGGGTTATGCTTTCTTGCGTGCATGGCAGACATGGCTTGCGCGCCATCATTCTCCGCAAGAGCGTTTGCATTCAGGTATTGATGCTATTTTACATGTGCTGGACTGGGTTCCAGTGCGTCTGTTTGGTGTGGCATATGCACTGCTGGGACATGGAGAAAGGGCGCTTCCAGCATGGTTTGCCTCATTAGTCGATCGCCATACTTCGCAATATCAGGTATTGACCAGGCTGGCTCAGTATTCGCTAGCCCGAGAACCACATCTCGATAAAATCAAAACACCGAAAGCAGCAGTTTCAATGGCGAAGAAAACGTCGCTGGTGATTTTGGTGGTGGTGGCATTACTGACTATTTACGGCACTCTGGTTTAGAGTCGCTGTGGTTGTAAGTTGGAATGCAAAACAGTGGCATATTTCTATGCTATGAAACGTCACATAGTATTGATAATCAATTGTTAATAACAAAAAGCCCCGGTGAGCAAAGGCTTCACCGGGGCTTTTTGCAGAAGTCATGCTTAAGCTTTAACGCTCTTCAAGTTCTTCTGTTTGATGAAATAACCAATACCCAGAATGACCACCCATACAGGAATCAGCCATACGGAGATTGCCATGCCTGGCGTCATCGCCATGATAACCAGCACTGCCGCCATAAACAGCAAGCAGACGTAGTTACCCAATGGATAGAACAGAGCAGGGAAACGCGTTTTCACACCCTGTTGTTGTTTCGCACGGCGGAACTTCATATGCGCCAGGCTAATCATTGCCCAGTTGATCACCAGTGCGGATACCACCAGCGCCATCAGCAGACCAAAGGCTTCTGCTGGTGCCAGATAGTTGATCAGTACGCACAGCGCAGTGAACAGAGCAGAAACCATGATGGTATTAACCGGCACGCCACGCTTATCAACTTTCTGCAGCGCTTTAGGCGCGTTGCCTTGTTGGGCCAGGCCAAACAGCATACGGCTGTTGCAGTAAACACAGCTGTTATAAACAGATAGTGCGGCGGTAAGAACCACAACGTTCAGTGCGTTAGCTACAAAGGTGTCACCCAGTTCGTGGAAGATCAGTACGAACGGGCTGGTATCAGCGGTAACGCGAGTCCACGGCATCAGAGACAACAGAACAGCCAGTGAGCCCACATAGAAAATCAGAATACGGTAGATAACCTGGTTGGTTGCTTTCGGAATGCTAACTTGTGGGTTATCTGCTTCAGCCGCAGTAATCCCAACCAGTTCCAGCCCGCCAAATGAGAACATGATAATGGCCATCATCATGACAAGTCCGGTCCAGCCATGCGGCAAGAATCCGCCTTGTTCCCAGAGGTTACGAACTGTCGCTTGTGGACCTGCGTGGCCGCCAAACAGCAACCAGGCACCAAACACAATCATGGCGACAACGGCGATGACTTTAATAATCGCGAACCAAAACTCCATTTCACCAAAGACTTTTACGTTAGTCAGGTTGATGGCGTTGATCACAACGAAAAAGACTGCAGCGGAGGCCCAGGTTGGGATTTCCGGATACCAGAACTGAATGTATTTACCGACTGCGGTCAGTTCTGCCATGGCTACCAGCACATACAGCACCCAGTAGTTCCAGCCAGAAGCAAAACCTGCAAACCCACCCCAGTATTTGTAAGCAAAGTGGCTAAATGAACCAGCTACCGGCTCTTCAACAACCATTTCACCCAACTGGCGCATGATCAGAAAGGCAATAAAGCCTGCGATCGCGTAACCCAGAATAATACCCGGCCCGGCGGACTGGATGACAGACGCGCTGCCCAGAAACAGACCTGTCCCGATTGCACCACCCAGCGCGATGAGCTGGATATGGCGGTTTTTAAGGCCGCGTTTAAGCGTGTCGCCTTGTTCCATCTTTAACCTCGTGTGTGGTTATTTTCAGGGCGTTCATTACGCCTCTGTAAGTTTGTAATTCCGTAATGTGTAGTCTTTATTTTACGGTTTTTAATTCCAGTATTTTGCGCATTGGACTACCGCAGCGCAAAGAATAGTGGTAAGCGCGAGTGTTTGCACCTGCTTTCTATTCTTGTCGTGACGAGTTGAATAAAAAGAAAGCAGTTGTCACCCAACCCGAGTTATTCGTTTCGTTTATTAATTGCCCACAATAAGCGCATTAGATGAATTAATATTCATATTTTAAACTGATGAATCGGTTCAAATTGCCCAAAATTGCGAATTTGGTGACTTATAAAAAGTTAAATCTACTTCTTTGGTGGTAACCGCAAGGTTTGTGTGTGGTTGCATTTTTGAAACATCATTCCTTTATTGTTGTTAAAATACCCCCAGTTTAATGATTCTGATCAAAACCAATATGGACAGAAGGTGAATACTTTGTTACTTTAGCGTCAACGATGTGAAATTGGTCATACCAATTGACTACATGAAGGCTAATGGCAGAGACAGGGAATAAATGGCCTACAGCAAAATCCGCCAACCAAAATTATCCGATGTGATTGAGCAGCAGTTGGAGTTTCTCATCCTCGAGGGAACCTTGCGTCCCGGCGAAAAACTCCCACCAGAACGCGAATTGGCAAAACAATTTGACGTTTCTCGTCCTTCACTACGCGAGGCCATTCAGCGTCTCGAAGCGAAAGGACTCCTGCTTCGTCGTCAGGGCGGCGGTACTTTTGTCCAGAACAGTCTTTGGCAAAGTTTAAGCGACCCGCTGGTCGAACTGCTGTCTGACCATCCTGAATCCCAGTTTGATCTGCTCGAAACCCGCCACGCACTTGAAGGTATCGCGGCGTATTACGCGGCATTGCGTGGTACGGACGAAGATCTCAAACGCATTGGCGACTGCCATGTAGCCATTCAACAAGCGCAAGAGTCCGGCGACCTGGATGCGGAATCCGATGCTGTTATGCAGTATCAAATCGCCGTCACAGAAGCTGCCCACAACGTGGTGCTACTACACTTGTTGCGCTGTATGTCACCCATGCTCGAACAAAACGTTCGTCAGAATTTTGAATTGCTCTACGCGCGCCGTGAAATGCTGGCGCAAGTGAGCAGCCATCGCGCCAGCATTTTTGCGGCGATTATGGCTCGCCAACCGGAGCAGGCGCGCGAAGCGTCGCACCGTCACCTGGCATTTATCGAAGAAATATTGCTGGATCGCAGCCGCGAACAGAGTCGTCGAGAACGTTCTCTACGGCGCTTACAGCAACGTAAGGAATGAGAACCCGAAATTTCTGGTTCTTTTAAGCGCCACTATTTAGAGCGCGGCAACTAAACGCAGAACCTGTCTTATTGTGCTTTGTGTTGCCCAAATAGTTCAGGGTGTATCGCGGCGGCAAGCGCGCGAATCCTCAGGAGCATAGCTAACTATGTGACTGGGATGAGGAAGCGCAGCCAACAAAGAGACAACCCGAAATATGAAGGGCAAAAAGCACAATGGGACAGGTTCCAGATAATCAACGTATTAGACACAGATAAGGAATACCACCCATGTCAGAACGTTTCCCAAATGACGTGGATCCGATCGAAACTCGCGACTGGCAACAGGCGATCGAATCGGTCATCCGTGAAGAAGGTGTTGAGCGCGCACAGTACCTGATCGATCAGTTACTGAGCGAAGCCCGTAAAGGCGGAGTAAAAGTTGCAGAAGGTTCTGCTGCCCGTCAGTACGTAAACTCCATCGCCGTTGAAGATGAACCGGAATACCCGGGGAATCTGGAGCTGGAACGCCGTATTCGTTCTGCTATCCGTTGGAACGCCATCATGACTGTCCTGCGAGCGTCTAAAAAAGACCTCGATCTGGGCGGCCATATGTCCTCTTTCCAGTCTTCTGCAACCGTGTATGACGTGTGTTTCAACCACTTCTTCCGCGCGCGCAATGCGAAAGATGGCGGCGATCTGGTGTACTTCCAGGGCCACATCTCCCCAGGTGTTTACGCACGTGCTTTCCTTGAAGGCCGCCTGACTGAAGACCAGATGAACAATTTCCGTCAGGAAGTTCACGGTAATGGTCTGTCCTCTTACCCGCACCCTAAATTGATGCCTGAATTCTGGCAGTTCCCGACCGTATCTATGGGTCTGGGTCCAATCGGTGCTATCTATCAGGCTAAGTTCCAGAAATACCTGGAACACCGTGGTCTGAAAGACACCTCCGCACAGCGCGTTTACGCGTTCCTGGGCGACGGTGAGATGGATGAGCCAGAATCCAAAGGTGCGATCACTATCGCAACCCGTGAAAAACTGGATAACCTCTGCTTCATCATCAACTGTAACTTGCAGCGTCTTGATGGCCCGGTAACCGGTAACGGCAAAATCATTAACGAACTGGAAGGTATCTTCGCGGGTGCTGGCTGGAACGTTATCAAAGTGATTTGGGGTTCTCGTTGGGACGAACTGCTGCGTAAAGATACCAGCGGTAAACTGTTGCAGCTGATGGGCGAAACCGTTGACGGTGACTACCAGACCTTCAAATCCAAAAACGGCGCGTATGTGCGTGAGCACTTCTTCGGCAAATATCCAGAAACTGCTGCACTGGTTAAAGATATGTCCGACGACGAGATTTGGGCTCTGAACCGTGGTGGCCACGATCCTAAGAAAATCTACGCTGCACTGCGCAATGCACAAGAAACCAAAGGCAAAGCAACTGTTATCCTTGCTCATACCGTTAAAGGTTATGGCATGGGTGAAACTGCCGAAGGTAAAAACATCGCCCACCAGGTTAAGAAAATGAACATGGACGGCGTTCGTTATGTCCGCGACCGTTTCAATGTGCCGGTGACCGATGCTGAAATCGAAAAACTGCCTTACATTAAGTTTGAAGAAGGCAGCGAAGAGTACAAATATCTGCATGGCCAGCGTGAGAAACTGAACGGCTATCTGCCGACGCGTCTGCCAAAATTCACCGAGAAACTGGAACTGCCTACCCTGGCTGACTTCAGCTCCCTGTTAGAAGAGCAGAACAAAGAAATCTCCACCACTATCGCTTTCGTTCGTGCTCTGAACGTAATGCTGAAGAACCCGTCTATCAAAGACCGTCTGGTTCCAATCATTGCTGATGAAGCGCGTACTTTCGGTATGGAAGGTCTGTTCCGTCAGATCGGTATTTACAGCCCGAACGGCCAGCAGTACACCCCGCAGGACCGTGAGCAGGTTGCTTACTACAAAGAAGACGAGAAAGGTCAGATCCTGCAAGAAGGTATTAACGAGCTGGGCGCAGGTTCTTCCTGGCTGGCTGCTGCGACCTCTTACAGCACCAACGATCTGCCAATGATCCCGTTCTACATCTACTACTCCATGTTCGGTTTCCAACGTATTGGCGACCTGTGCTGGGCAGCGGGTGACCAACAGGCGCGTGGCTTCCTGGTCGGTGGTACTTCTGGTCGTACGACTCTGAATGGTGAAGGCCTGCAGCACGAAGATGGCCACAGCCATATTCAGTCTCTGACTATCCCGAACTGTATCTCTTACGACCCGGCTTACGCTTACGAAGTTGCTGTCATCATGCATGACGGTCTGGTGCGTATGTACGGTGAAGCACAAGAGAACATTTACTACTACATCACTACGCTGAACGAAAACTACCACATGCCAGCCATGCCAGAAGGCGCGGAAGAAGGCATCCGTAAAGGTATCTACAAACTGGAAACAGTTGAAGGAACCAAAGGTAAAGTTCAGCTGATGGGCTCCGGTTCTATCCTGCGTCACGTGCGTGAAGCGGCACAGATCCTGGCTAAAGATTATGGCGTTGGCTCTGATGTATTCAGCGTAACTTCCTTCACTGAACTGGCGCGTGATGGCCAGGATTGTGAGCGCTGGAACATGCTGCACCCAACGGCTGAACCACGTGTACCGTACGTTGCTCAGATTCTGAGTGATGCACCAGCGGTAGCGTCTACTGACTATATGAAACTGTTCGCTGAGCAGATCCGTAACTTCATCCCGGCAAGCGATTACCGCGTACTGGGTACTGATGGCTTCGGTCGTTCAGACAGCCGCGAAAACCTGCGTCACCACTTCGAAGTGGACGCATCTTATGTGGTTGTTGCAGCACTTGGCGAACTGGCTAAACGTGGCGAAATCGATAAGAAAGTGGTGGCTGACGCTATCACCAAATTCAACATCGATGCAGATAAAGTCAACCCGCGTCTGGCATAAGAGGTAAAGAATAAAATGGCTATCGAAATCAACGTACCGGACATTGGTGCAGACGAAGTTGAAGTCACCGAAATCATGGTGAAAGTGGGCGATAAGGTTGAAGTTGACCAGTCCATCATCTCCGTGGAAGGTGATAAGGCTTCAATGGAAGTCCCTTCTCCGCAAGCAGGTGTGGTCAAAGAGATCAAAGTTGCGGTAGGTGACAAAGTTGAAACCGGCAAACTGGTTATGATTTTCGAATCCGCCGAAGGTGCAGCGCAAGCTGCACCAGCTCCGGCTGAAGAGAAGAAAGAAGCAGCGCCAGCGGCCGCTCCGCAAGCTGCGGCAGCAAAAGAAGTGAACGTGCCAGATATCGGCGGTGACGAAGTAGAAGTTACCGAGATTATGGTTAAAGTTGGCGACAAAGTAGAAGCAGAGCAAAGTCTCATCACCGTTGAAGGTGATAAAGCTTCTATGGAAGTCCCGGCACCGTTCGCAGGCGTTGTAAAAGAGATCAAAATCAACACTGGCGACAAAGTGTCTACCGGTTCCCTGATTATGGTCTTCGAAGTAGCGGGTGCTGCACCTGCTGCAACCGAAACTAAAGCGGAAGCAGCTCCGGCACAAGCCGCACCAGCCGCTTCCGGCTCTAAAGAAGTTAACGTGCCAGACATCGGCGGTGACGAAGTTGAAGTGACTGAAGTGATGGTTAAAGTGGGCGACAAAGTTGCCGCTGAACAATCACTGATCACCGTAGAAGGCGACAAAGCCTCTATGGAAGTCCCGGCTCCGTTCGCGGGTGTGGTTAAAGAAATCAAAATTAATACTGGCGACAAAGTGTCTACCGGTTCTTTGATTATGGTCTTTGAAGTGCAAGGCGCAGCACCTGCGGCTCCAGCAGCTAAGCAAGAAGCAGCGGCTCCGGCTCCTGCGGCAGCAGCTCAGAAACCAGCTGCGGCGCCAGCTAAAGCCGAAGGCAAAACTGAATTTGCTGAAAACGACGCTTACGTCCATGCAACTCCGCTGATCCGCCGCCTGGCGCGCGAATTTGGCGTAAACCTGGCGAAAGTGAAAGGGACTGGCCGTAAAGGTCGTATCCTGCGCGAAGACGTTCAGGCTTACGTGAAAGATGCGGTGAAACGCGCTGAATCTGCCCCTGCTGCTGCAACCGGCGGCGGTCTGCCTGGCATGCTGCCATGGCCGAAAGTTGATTTCAGCAAGTTCGGCGAAATCGAAGAAGTTGAACTGGGCCGTATCCAGAAAATTTCTGGTGCGAACCTGAGCCGTAACTGGGTGATGATCCCGCACGTTACGCACTTCGACAAAACCGATATCACCGATCTGGAAGCGTTCCGCAAACAGCAGAACGACGAAGCTGCTAAACGCAAGCTTGACGTGAAGTTCACCCCTGTTGTGTTCATCATGAAAGCCGTTGCTGCTGCTCTTGAGCAAATGCCACGCTTCAACAGCTCCCTGTCCGAAGACGGTCAGAAGCTGACGCTGAAAAAATACATCAACATCGGTGTTGCGGTTGATACGCCAAACGGCCTGGTTGTTCCTGTCTTTAAAGACGTGAACAAGAAGAGCATCAGCGAGCTGTCTCGCGAACTGATGGCTATCTCTAAGAAAGCTCGTGATGGCAAGCTGACTGCTGGCGAAATGCAGGGCGGTTGCTTCACCATCTCAAGCCTGGGCGGTATCGGGACGACTCACTTCGCGCCAATTGTTAACGCGCCTGAAGTGGCAATCCTGGGCGTTTCCAAGTCGGCCATTGAGCCAGTCTGGAACGGTAAAGAGTTCACTCCGCGTCTGATGATGCCGATGTCTCTGTCCTTCGACCACCGCGTGATTGATGGTGCTGATGGTGCTCGCTTCATCACCATCATCAACAACATGCTGGCCGATATTCGCCGCCTGGTGATGTAAGCCAAAAAGCCGGCCAAGCGGTCGGCTTTTTTCTGGTAATCTCATGATGCTGTTTGAGATTCTCAGGTGCAAAAATACAAATCGTTTGCCGTTTGTTGTTTCAAATTTGTTAACAATTTTGTAAACTGCGGGCGGATAGAACGTCCCGGTGGATGATGGGCGTTAAGACATAAAAATGACGTCAGACCCGCCGGAAATAAATTAAGAGGTCATGATGAGTACTGAAATCAAAACTCAGGTCGTGGTACTTGGGGCAGGTCCCGCAGGTTATTCTGCTGCCTTCCGTTGCGCTGATTTAGGTCTGGAAACCATTATTGTTGAACGTTACAGCACCCTCGGTGGTGTTTGTCTGAACGTCGGCTGTATCCCTTCTAAAGCCCTGTTGCACGTTGCTAAAGTTATCGAAGAAGCGAAAGCTTTGGCTGAGCACGGTATCGTTTTCGGCGAGCCGAAAACTGACATCGACAAAATCCGTACCTGGAAAGAAAAGGTTATCAACCAGTTGACTGGTGGCCTGTCTGGTATGGCGAAAGGTCGTAAAGTTAAAGTGGTGACTGGCCTGGGTAAATTTACCGGTGCTAACACCCTGGTTGTTGAAGGCGAAAATGGTCCAACCACCATCACCTTCGATAACGCAATCATCGCGGCGGGTTCTCGTCCGATTCAGCTGCCATTCATTCCGCATGAAGATCCACGCGTATGGGATTCTACCGACGCACTGGAACTGAAAGCTGTACCAAAACGCATGTTGGTTATGGGCGGCGGTATCATCGGTCTGGAAATGGGTACTGTGTACCATGCGCTGGGTTCAGAGATTGACGTGGTTGAAATGTTTGACCAGGTTATCCCGGCTGCCGACAAAGACGTGGTGAAAGTCTTCACCAAGCGTATCAGCAAGCAATTCAACCTGATGCTGGAAACCAAAGTGACTGCCGTTGAAGCCAAAGAAGATGGCATCTACGTCACAATGGAAGGCAAAAAAGCCCCAGCAGAACCACAGCGTTACGACGCGGTTCTGGTTGCCATCGGCCGCGTACCTAACGGTAAGCTGCTCGATGCTGGCGCTGCTGGCGTTGAAGTTGACGATCGCGGTTTCATTCGTACCGACAAGCAAATGCGCACTAACGTGCCGCACATCTATGCTATCGGCGACATCGTTGGCCAGCCAATGCTTGCTCACAAAGGTGTTCACGAAGGCCACGTTGCCGCTGAAGTTATCGCCGGCATGAAGCATTACTTCGACCCGAAAGTGATTCCTTCAATCGCTTATACCGAACCAGAAGTTGCATGGGTTGGTTTGACCGAGAAAGAAGCGAAAGAAAAAGGCATCAGCTACGAAACCGCCACCTTCCCGTGGGCTGCTTCTGGCCGTGCTATCGCTTCCGATTGTGCAGACGGTATGACCAAACTGATTTTCGACAAAGAAACTCACCGTGTTATCGGTGGTGCGATTGTCGGTACTAACGGCGGCGAGCTGTTGGGCGAAATCGGTCTGGCTATCGAAATGGGTTGTGACGCAGAAGACATCGCGCTCACCATCCACGCGCACCCGACTCTGCATGAGTCCGTAGGCCTGGCTGCTGAGATCTTCGAAGGTAGCATCACTGACCTGCCAAACCCGAAAGCGAAAAAGAAGTAATCGTTTGATGGTTAAGAAAAAAGCGGCTTAGGCCGCTTTTTTTTATTGGATTATTGCTGCTCTTGTTGCCAGCTTTCATCAGGGTTGAACTGTGTTATCTCTTTTACTTTTTCAGCCGTCTGCTCACCCAAATCCTTCTGATACACCACTCCCTGATTATTCACCATAAAGGTAGTCACCCCTGTTTCGCCATATTCGACAGGCCAGGCGACTAACGCAAAGCCTTCCACCATTTTCCCGTCACTGATATAGCTCTTTTCGCCGCCCGGTGCTTTTGCTCCCTGGGATGTAAGAATGCGGAAGTGATAGCCGTGATAACCCATTCCCGGTTGTACCGGACTGAAGCCTGGGCCGAGTGGGCTAGGCGCTTCACCAGGAGATGCGGGCCAGTAGAGGCCATCTTTCTTGCCTTCGCTGCTGGTAAATTTTTGTGCGTACTGTTTATCTAACTGATAGTAATCCTGCTGGGCGTCAACGTAAGCATGGATTGCCTGAATCGCTGAAAGCTCATTCAGGCCAATGGTACGCGTAAGAATTTCATCCGCTGCACTCTCCATATCGAAATGCCAGCCTGCATCAGATTTCACCATCGGAATAGGTAACTGCCAGTTTTCCTGCCCGACGTTCAGATGCGCAATATCGCCTTTTTCCTCGATGTTATGACTCACTTTCCAGTCACGGATAAAACGGGCGACAGCTTCCGGGTCGGCTTTTTCATCCGGCAGATAGTGACGCCAGTTATCGCCCAGCACTTCGGTAAGCGTGGCTTCATCCTGGCTTATCACGGCATTGGCAAATGAGCTGGCCGCAAGCTCTGGCGTGGTGAATTGTTGCTGTGCCTGAACAAAGGCAGGCAGCATCAGCATTAGTAGTGCACTTAACTTCATACGATTTTTCATGATGCCTCCCCGTTAGCGACGATGAAATTCACGATGTTCAGAACCACGAGCCGCAGCGCGTGGCTCACGATTGATCGATGAGCGATGAAGACTTTGCTGCCCACGCTGGTTTTGTGCCTGCCAGGAAGGAGAGCGACTGTCATTCCCGCTTAACGCGTTGGAACGTGGTGATTGCACCCGCTGCTGCTGTCGTTGGGGATCTTGCTGGCGCGTCTCCCGGCGCTGTTGCTGTTGTGCCGTTGGATGGTTGATCTGATTTTTTGCCGTCTCTCTGCGTTGCTGCTGCTGACCCGAATTGTTTAGCTGGCTTTTCGCCGCATTTCGACGGGCATCGGTATTTTGCGAATCATAACCACGATAGTTATTGCGCTGGGCGATCTGATTGAGCTGTTTAGATGAAGCCTGGCGTTGGGCATCACGTGTAGCCAGTTGAGGTGCCGCTGCGTCAATTCTCCCTTTGTTCTGCTGTAACTGTGTCGCTGCCGCTTGCCGTTGGGCATCACGATTGACCGGGGCGTTTTGCGTGGCGCTCAGGCCGCCAGGGACATTGGTCTGGTGATAGCGTTGGGCAACGTTGTTGTCGTGGTAAGGAACGCCGTTACGGTAGGCCGGATTATGCTGCCAGGCGACATTGTTTTTCTGGAGGTTTTGTCCAGATATATGGTTGAAGTTATTCACGTTGTTAATATTAATGTTGTTGTTACCGCCGCCGTGATAGCCACCATCATGATGGTAATCGTCGTCATCGTGATCCCAGTCGATGTTACTGAACAGTGCGTAAGTGGTGGCAACGCCAAGGCTGAAACCGAGGCCATTCACAAAGCTGTTGGCAAACTGTTCTCCCGGAGGCGGTGGGAGATAAACCGGTGGATACGCGGTGTTCGGCCAGGTGCCATAAACCGTAGATGGATTGTAGCTTGGCACATACACTACCTGCGGATCGGCAGGCTCGATTTTAATCACCGTTTGAGCAGGTGCCGCCGCTACGGTTTTCGATGAAGATGAGCTGGTGCTGGCAGGCGCGGCTACCGTTGTATTCTGGTTTACGGTTACAGGCGCCGTGGTCACGGTCTGTTGCGGTGTGGATTTTAACGAGCCGGTTTGCTGCGCCAGCAAACGCAATTTCTGCACTGAATCCATGACATCTTTTGGTTGCGCTAAAAATGCATCGCCAAGATTTTGCACCCACTCAGGGTTTTCACCCATCAGCGCCATTAATTGCGGGAAGGCAACGAGGGATTTAACGCTCGGATCCCACGGCTGATTCGCCACGGCCTGAATCGCGGCATCACCTTGTAGCGTCGGGTTATCACGCGACCATTGCACCGCCTGAACAACGTTTGCGGGGTAGGTCGCAGCCATCAACACCTGTGACATCAGTGAATCTGGATACAGCGCTATGGGGGCAACCCACTGGTCGATCTGTGCGGTGGTAAACGTTGGGGTGGCGGCTGTAGCGACAGGAGTCGCCGCGGTTGGCGCAGGCGTTGCTACTGGAGCAGGCTGCGTAACTGGTGCTGCGGGGACAGGTTCGGCTGTCTGGCTTTTAACGTACAGTACACCAGATGCCGCGAAAATGCCGGCGCTGCATATGAGGGCAAGAACATGAGGCTTGAATGGCAACTTCATTTAACTTCTCCTGGTATTCAGAAGGATACCCCTGGACTAAAGAGCAGTGCCGAATGGCGGCTATATCGCGGCGAGTATAGAGCGCTGATAGTTTAATTTTTGACTTAAACGGTGATTCTTGCCGTAAATGTCGTTTGAAAGCGTGAAATATTATTTCGAGCCGCGCTGAGTGTGCGTCGAGAAAGTGCAACCCAGTAATTTTTGTAGGCGACGGCATAGAAAAAGGCTTAGGTATTTGCGAATCCAGGCTCTGTGTTACTTCATGATATCTTCGTAAACCCGCTTAATTCTCCACCCTTCAGCCAAATCTATCTTGGGCAAATAGCAACACCATGGCCGTTGAAATGGCTATGCGCACAGCTCTCATAGCGGTAGATATCTTCGTCATGTGACCTGACTAAAGTATTTGCCATGATGATTCGGTCTACCATTTCAGTCAGCATTACCGGTCGCACATTCGCGATCTCTAATTGAGGGAAAAAATATGTCCGGATTTAAAGAT
The DNA here is from genome assembly GCF_000737905.1 of Buttiauxella noackiae. Classification (NCBI taxonomy): domain Bacteria; kingdom Pseudomonadati; phylum Pseudomonadota; class Gammaproteobacteria; order Enterobacterales; family Enterobacteriaceae; genus Buttiauxella; species Buttiauxella noackiae. The sequence continues at coordinate 135,176 of NZ_JPRU01000004.1, read as the reverse complement.
GGATTTCTGTGGGGCGGTGCGGTTGCCGCTCATCAGTTGGAAGGCGGCTGGAAAGAAGGTGGTAAGGGGATTAGCGTTGCCGATGTTATGACCGCGGGTGCTCATGGTGTTCCACGCGAAATTACTGACGGTGTGTTGCCGGGGAAAAACTATCCGAACCATGATGCGATAGATTTTTACCATCGCTATAAAGAAGACATCCAACTGTTTGCCGAGATGGGTTTTAAATGTTTCCGTACTTCCATCGCCTGGACGCGCATCTTCCCGCTTGGAGATGAGCTGGAGCCGAATGAAGCGGGTCTGCAATTTTACGACAATCTGTTCGATGAATGCCTGAAACACGGTATCGAGCCGGTGATTACGCTGTCGCATTTCGAGATGCCTTACCATTTGGTTACCGAATACGGCGGATGGCGCAATCGTAAGCTTATCGACTTCTTCGTGCATTTTGCCAAAGTGGTCTTCACACGTTACCAGCACAAAGTGAAGTACTGGATGACCTTTAACGAGATCAACAATCAGGCTAATTTCCACGAAGATTTCGCCCCGTTTACCAACTCCGGTCTGAAGTATGAACCGGGCGAAGATCGCGAGCCGGTGATGTTCCAGGCTGCACACTACGAATTGGTCGCCAGCGCGCTGGCAGTGCGTGCTGCGCGTGAGATCAATCCAGATCTGCGGGTCGGCTGCATGATCGCCATGTGCCCAATCTACCCGCTGAGCTGTGCGCCAAACGATGTGATGATGGCGATGAATGCCATGCACCGTCGATACTGGTTTACCGATGTTCACGTGCGCGGCAAGTATCCTAAACATCTGCTGAATTACTTTGAACGCCGTGACTTCAAGTTAGACATTACCGGTGAAGATCTCGTTGCACTAGAGCAGGGCTGTGTCGATTACATCGGCTTTAGCTACTACATGTCGTTTGCCACCAAAGCCACGGACGATAATCCGCAACTGGATTATGATGAATCTAAAAGTCTGGTCTCTAACCCGTATGTCCAGAAATCGGACTGGGGCTGGCAGATAGATCCAGTAGGGCTTCGCTACTCATTGAACTGGTTCTGGGATCATTACCAGCTGCCGCTGTTTATCGTTGAAAATGGCTTTGGCGCGATTGATGTTCAGGGAAGCGATGGCGTGGTGGATGACCAATACCGCATCGACTATATGTCTGCTCATATCCGCGAGATGAAAAAAGCGGTTGTGGAAGACGGCGTTGACCTGATGGGTTATACCCCATGGGGATGCATCGACCTGGTTTCTGCGGGCACGGGCGAGATGAAAAAACGTTATGGCCTTATCTACGTAGATAAAGATAACGAAGGTAAAGGGACGTTAAACCGCAGCCGGAAGAAATCTTTCGCCTGGTATAAAGACGTGATTGCTTCGAATGGTGAGAAGCTTTAAAACGTCTAGTAAAGATGATTAATATCGAGGGCTGATGGTTTTTTAACATCAGCCTTTTTACATTTTCAGGGGAAAAAAGCCGCCTCGCCACTGCCCAAAACGAAGCCAGAAGGCCATATCGAAAAGTAATGTTTTGCCCTTAACGATTCAGCAAGTATTTAATGTTGCTTTTTTGTAAACACATTCACCCTCCCTGAAAATCCTGCTATGCTGCCCGTCGCGGTACCGGGCATTTACCCTACAAACTGCTGTCTCACAGGAGCGTGAAGAGAATAGCCGGAACCGAAATGACAATGAGAGCGAGGAGAACCGTCGTGCTAGAAGAATACCGTAAGCACGTAGCCGAACGTGCTGCAGATGGGATTGTTCCAAAACCTTTAGAAGCATCCCAAATGGCCGCACTGGTCGAGCTGCTGAAATCCCCGCCAGCGGGTGAAGAAGAATTCCTTTTAGATCTTATTACTAATCGTGTTCCGCCAGGCGTTGATGAAGCCGCCTACGTTAAAGCCGGTTTTCTGGCTGCCATCACTAAAGGTGATGCCACTTCCCCGTTAATCTCCCCTGAGAAAGCTGTAGAACTGCTTGGCACCATGCAAGGCGGCTACAACATTCATCCACTGATTGACGCGCTGGATAACGAAAAGCTGGCACCAATTGCCGCTAAAGCGCTTTCCCACACGCTGCTGATGTTTGATAACTTCTACGATGTGGAAGAGAAAGCAAAAGCCGGTAACGTTCATGCGCAACAAGTGCTGAAATCATGGGCTGACGCCGAATGGTTCCTGTCTCGTCCAAAGCTGGCCGAGAAAATCACTGTTACCGTATTTAAAGTCACCGGCGAAACGAATACCGATGACTTGTCTCCAGCTCCAGATGCCTGGTCACGCCCGGATATCCCTCTGCACGCGTTGGCGATGCTGAAAAATGCCCGTGAAGGTATCGAGCCGGATCAACCTGGCAGTGTTGGTCCGATCAAACAGATCGAAGCGCTGAACAAAAAAGGTTTCCCACTGGCTTATGTGGGCGATGTTGTAGGTACCGGTTCTTCGCGTAAATCTGCGACTAACTCCGTGCTGTGGTTCATGGGCGACGACATCCCGAATGTGCCGAACAAGCGCGGCGGCGGTGTGGTGCTCGGTGGCAAAATCGCGCCAATCTTCTTCAACACGATGGAAGATGCCGGTGCGTTGCCAATTGAAGTAGACGTAAACGATCTGCACATGGGCGATGTCATCGACATCTATCCATATAAAGGCGAAGTGCGTAATCACGAAACCAACGAAGTTATCGCAAACTTTGAGCTGAAAACTGACGTGTTGCTGGACGAAGTTCGTGCTGGTGGCCGTATTCCGTTGATCATCGGTCGTGGCCTGACAACCAAAGCGCGCGAAGCTTTGGATCTGCCGCGTAGCGAAGTGTTTGTGCAGGCGAAAGATGTTGCGGCGAGCACTCGCGGCTTCTCTCTGGCGCAGAAAATGGTTGGCCGTGCCTGTGGCGTTGAAGGCATTCGTCCGAACCAGTACTGCGAACCAAAAATGACGTCTGTTGGTTCTCAAGACACCACCGGTCCAATGACCCGTGACGAACTGAAAGACCTGGCGTGTCTGGGCTTCTCGGCAGATTTGGTGATGCAGTCCTTCTGCCACACCGCCGCGTATCCGAAACCGGTGGATGTGAATACTCACCATACGCTTCCGGACTTCATCATGAACCGTGGCGGCGTGTCGCTGCGTCCGGGCGATGGCGTTATCCACTCCTGGCTGAACCGTATGTTGCTGCCTGATACCGTGGGTACTGGTGGTGACTCCCACACCCGTTTCCCAATCGGGATCTCCTTCCCTGCGGGTTCTGGTCTGGTCGCGTTTGCTGCGGCAACCGGCGTTATGCCACTGGATATGCCTGAGTCTGTGCTGGTGCGCTTCAAAGGCAAAATGCAGCCGGGTATCACCCTACGCGACCTGGTTCACGCCATCCCGCTGTATGCGATCAAACAGGGTCTGCTGACCGTTGAGAAGAAAGGTAAGAAAAACATCTTCTCTGGCCGTATCCTGGAAATCGAAGGCCTGCCAACGCTGAAAGTAGAACAGGCATTTGAGCTGACCGATGCTTCCGCTGAGCGTTCAGCTGCTGGCTGCACCATCAAATTGGATCGCGAGCCGATCGAAGAGTACCTGAGCTCCAACATTGTGCTGCTGAAGTGGATGATCGCAGAAGGTTACGGCGATCGTCGTACACTTGAGCGCCGTATTCAGGGCATGGAAAAATGGCTGGCCGATCCTCAGTTGATGGAAGCCGATGCCGATGCAGAATACGCAGAGATCATCGAAATCGATCTGAACGATATCAAAGAGCCAATCCTGTGCGCGCCAAACGATCCGGACGATGCGCGTCTGCTGTCTGATGTGGCTGGCGAGAAAATCGATGAAGTATTTATCGGTTCTTGCATGACCAACATCGGCCACTTCCGCGCGGCGGGTAAACTGCTTGATAGCCACAAAGGCCAGTTGCCTACTCGTCTATGGGTTGCGCCACCAACGCGTATGGATGCCGCTCAGTTGACTGAAGAAGGCTACTACAGCGTATTTGGTAAGAGCGGTGCGCGTATCGAAATCCCAGGCTGTTCACTGTGTATGGGTAACCAGGCGCGTGTGGCCGACGGTTCCACCGTGGTTTCAACGTCTACCCGTAACTTCCCTAACCGTTTAGGCACTGGTGCGAACGTATTCCTGGCTTCCGCAGAACTGGCCGCAGTGGCATCACTGCTGGGCAAACTGCCAACGCCTGACGAATACCAGACCTTTATGGCACAGGTTGATAAGACCGCTGTGGATACCTATCGTTACCTGAACTTCGACAAGCTTTCTCAATATACCGAGAAAGCTGACGGTGTGATTTTCCAGACTGCGGTATAACATTTCCCCAATCTGCGACAAGGGAGGCTTAGGCCTCCCTTTTTATTTGCCCCGCGCGGGCCTGAACGCTGTTTTTCGCCGACTTTGCTGCGATAATTACCTTATACGCTAAGGGGTACTGCATTTCCCCAGGCAGGGTAGAGGAAAACACCATGGAATATGAATTTTTGCGTGATGTCACCGGTTTGGTGAAAGTGCGTATGTCGATGGGTCATGAAGTGGTGGGCCATTGGTTTAACGAAGAAGTGAAAGATAATCTCGGCTTGCTTGATGAAGTAGAAGAAGCGGCAAATTCAGTAAAAGGTAGTGAACGCCAGTGGCAACGTGTCGGGCATGAATACACAGTGTTGCTCGATGGTGAAGAAGTGATGATTCGCGCCAATCAGCTGGAAATTTCAGGTGATGAAATGGAAGAAGGAATGAACTACTACGACGAAGAGAGTTTGTCTTTCTGTGGCGTTGAGGACTTTATGCTCGTCATTAATGCTTACCGGGAATTTGTGGCGCAGAACCGATAACTTATTTTCAAAGCAGTGTCCCAAAAGCCTGCGGGAAGACTTTTGGGACGGCATCACTTTCCGCACTGGGTTGTGGAAGTTCCGGCTATTTCACGTAGGCGAGTAAGCTCAACGAGTCACGGGCCAACGCTTTACATTTGTTTGCGGTAGGAATCGCAATACCGCTCAAATCACGGTAGCTATCTTCCCCGAGTGATTTCATGTTGAAAGTATCGTAGTTGCTCAAATCCCACTGGTTTTGCTGGGCAAAAAACACCAGTGCGCGACGAATTTGTCCGTTAGGCAGGTTTTGGTAGCCACAATCATTTTTCAGAAACACAAATACCGCAGTAAGATCGGCCATATCTTCTGCTTCAGACTCGCTAAGTGCCTGGCTGCTGGTGGAAAAAGCCAGCAATAACCCCAGCATTAATGCCCTAACTCCCATCTTCATCACATCTACCACTTTTCATCAGATACGAAACGTTAACACAGTTAAATAAGGTGCGACGAGATTTATTCGCAGCGCCATACGCTGGGTAAAACTTGACCTTCCCCTTGGGGCAGGGTTTATGCTCATTCACATGCCTGCTAAAGAAAGGAATTGAATATGCATCGCCGTGATTTTCTAAAATATTCTGCTGCCATTAGTGCATTTAGCGCCTTACCGCTTTGGAGTAAAGCGGCACTGGCTGCTGATAGACCCGCATTACCGATCCCCGGAATTCTCGCCCCTGATGCAAAGAATAGCATTCGTTTAGCAGTGCAAGCGGGCAAAAGCACATTCAATGGAAAAACTGCCACTACCTGGGGCTATAACGGCAACTTGCTAGGGCCTGCTTTGCAACTGACTCAGGGCGAAGAGGTCACCGTTGAGATTAATAATAACCTCGCAGAAGAAACCACGGTTCACTGGCATGGTTTAGAAGTTCCCGGTGATGTTGACGGTGGGCCACAAGGCGTGATTGCCGCAGGTGGTAAACGCTCTGTGAAATTTACGCCGCAACAACGCGCTGCAACTTGTTGGTTCCACCCACATCAGCATGGAAAAACAGGCCATCAAGTTGCGATGGGGCTCGCAGGGTTGGTGTTAATCGATGATAAAGAAAGTCGTGCGTTACGCTTACCAAAGCAGTGGGGCATCGATGATGTTCCGCTGATTATCCAAGACAAACGCTTTGCTGCCGATGGGCAAATTGATTATCAGCTAGACATGATGAGTGCCGCGGTAGGCTGGTTTGGTGACACTCTATTGTGCAATGGCGCGGTTTATCCTCAACATGCTAACCCGCGTGGATGGCTGCGTTTGCGTTTACTCAATGGTTGTAACGCGCGCTCGCTCAATATTGCGGCCAGCGATAATCGCCCGCTGTACGTGATTGCCAGTGATGGTGGCTTACTTGCGGAGCCAGTTAAAGTAACCGAACTCCCTATGCTGATGGGCGAGCGTTTCGAAGTGCTGGTGGATACGAGTGATGGGAAAGCGTTTGATATCGTCACGCTGCCAGTCAAACAAATGGGTATGACGGTTGAGCCTTTCGACAAACCCCAGCCAGTGGTGCGCATTCAGCCACTGATTATTGCGGCATCGGGCGAAATGCCAGACAAACTGGTTAACGTACCGGCTCTGCCAAATATTGAAGGCATTACCGAACGCTGGCTGCAACTGATGATGGACCCGATGCTGGATATGATGGGGATGCAGGCGCTGATGGACAAATATGGTCAGCAGGCAATGGCGGGTATGAACATGGCCGGGCATGGCAATATGGGGAATATGGGCCAGATGGATCATGGGAAGATGAACCATGGCGCAATGAACCACGGCAAGCAGCGTTTTGATTTCCATAATGCCAACAAGATTAACGGCAAAGCATTTGATATGAACACGCCAGCGTTTGCTGCCGAAAAGGGCAAATACGAGAAATGGACGATTTCCGGTGAGGGCGACATGATGCTTCACCCATTCCATATTCACGGCACGCAGTTCCGTATCCTGAGTGAAAATGGCCAACCGGTAGCTGCCCATCGTCAGGGCTGGAAAGATACAGTTCGAGTAGAAGGTGGGCGCAGTGAAGTGCTGGTGAAGTTCGATCATGCGGCTTCTAAAGAGCAGGCGTATATGGCGCATTGCCATTTACTGGAGCATGAAGACACAGGCATGATGCTTGGGTTTACGGTGGCGTAAAAAAGGCGGATGAACAGAAGTCTGTTCATCCGCCAGTTTCGTCGGTCGGATAAGCGCTACGCCATCCGACAGTTTTTTACTTAGCGTCGTCCGGCAAAGCGTAAGCGACAATATAATCGCCCATCTTCGTGCCAAACGAGCCATGACCACCAGCTGAAATCACGACGTATTGTTTACCATTCGCTTCATAGGTCATTGGCGTTGCCTGGCCACCGGCTGGCAAACGCGCTTCCCACAGTTTCTCACCATTGCTCATGTTATAAGCACGCAGGTAGTTATCTGCGGTTGCACCAATAAACAGCACATTCCCGGCGGTAGAAATTGGGCCACCCAGCATTGGCATCCCCATTTTAAACGGCAGCGGAAGCGGTGAGCTGTCGCGCACGGTACCGATACGTTTTTTCCATACCACTTCGTTGGTTTTCAAATCTACCGCAGAGATATAGCCCCATGCAGGCTGTTTACACGGTAAGCCAAACGGAGAGAGGAACGGGTTAAGCGTCACGCCGTACGGCACGCCATACTGTGGCTGAATGCCGGTTTCGGTGCCTGAGCCTTTAGCATCTTTCGGCGGCTCCATTGGATTGCCTGGGCCACGTGGCATCAGTTTAGATACAAACGGCAGTGCCATTGGGTTGGCAATCGCCACCTGGCGGTTAGGGTCAACGGAAATGCCGCCCCACTCGAACATCCCCAGGTTACCCGGGAACACAAGCGTGCCTTGCTCAGACGGTGGTGTGAAAATGCCTTCATAACGCAGTTTATGGAAGATGATGCGACAAACCATTTGGTCATAAAGTGTCGCTCCCCACATATCCGCACCGCTCAGGTCTTTCTTCGGACGGAAACTCAAATCCGAGAACGGCTGAGTTGGCGTCACGTAATCACCTTTTGCTGCACCTTGCGGAACAGGTTTTTCCGGAGCAGGAACCACCAGTTTGCCGTCACGGCGGTCGAGCACAAAGATGTTACCGGTTTTCGCAGGCGCATAGATAACCGGAACGGTTTCGCCTTTAACGGTAATGTCCGCAAGCGTTGGCTGTGATGGCATATCCATATCCCACAGGTCGTGGTGAACCGTTTGATATGACCAGGCCAGTTTCCCGGTAGTTGCGTTTAGTGCCACGATGCTGCTGGCATAACGCTCTTGCTCCGGCGTGCGGTTACCGCCCCAAATATCTGGTGTGGTCACACCCATCGGCAGGTACACCAAATCTAACTTCGCGTCATAGGCCGCTGGTGCCCAGGAGTTCGGTGAGTTAATAGTGTAGTGATGCTCATCACCAGGAATGGTGTTGGGATCTTTAGCACCCGGATCGAATGCCCACAGCAATTTACCGCTGTTTACATCAAAGCCGCGGATAACACCAGACGGCTCGCGAGTGGAGTAGTTATCGGTGACCGCACCGGCAATCACGATAACTTTATCGGTGATAATCGGAGGTGAAGTGGGTTCGTACATGCCAGGTGTTGTGACCGGCATATTGGTTTGCAGATTCAGGATGCCTTTGTTAGCAAAGCTTTCGCAAAGCTTGCCGTTATCGGCATTAATGGCAAACAGGCGTCCATCATTCACAGGAAGAATGATACGACGTGGGCAATCAGAAACGACATCAGGAGCTGCATTGTCCGCTGTTGCTTCGTGGTAAGAAACACCACGGCAAGTCACGTGCTGGAACGAAGGGTTCGTATCCATACGCGGGTCGAATTTCCACTTCTGTTTACCGGTAGTCGCATCCAGCGCAAACAGTTGCTGGTGTGCGGTACATAAGTAAAGCGTGTCGCGGATTTTAATCGGAGTGACTTCGTTAGTGATTTCACCCGGATCGGTTGGGCGTTTCACATCGCCAGTCTGGAAACGCCACGCTTCTTTAAGCTGGCCGACGTTTTTATCGTTGATCTGTTTTAAAGGAGAGTAGCGCTGGCCTTCCTGATTACGGCCATATGCTGGCCAGTCGGCATCAGGAATGGTAGAGCTTACCGCCCCAGGCGTCTGCGCATCCGCACTTAGCGTGCCATTAATTTCTTGTGGATCGTTAAATACCGCCCAGGCCAGTGCAACCACGGTAATGGCAAGCACGGCACCCAGTGCGGGAGCTGCACCCGCAGACGGTAAAATAAGATGACGATAAACAAATGGCAGTAGCAGCCATACGCCGAAGAAGAACAGGACGTCTAAACGTGGGGTTAATGCCCAGAAATCGAAACCGACTTCCCAAACGCCCCATGCTACGGTGCAAAGCAGTAGTGCAGCATAAAGCCACAGGGCAAGAGCTTTGCGTTGCCAAAGTAACCATGCGGTGATTAACATCACCACCCCTGCAATTGGGTAGTACCAGGACCCACCAATTGCCACTAACCATATCCCGCCAATTAATAAATACAGCCCAGTTAGTACTGCAAACAGGACTGTTAAGGTTGCGATGACTCGCGAACCTGAGTTATTTGTTTTCACAATTATCACGCTCTTAAAAGTTTGATAGCAATTCATTATAGTTATTAACAAGTGTGATATTCATCACATAAATGGCTTTTTTACCAATTGGGCACGGGAATGGGTTTTGCTGTTATACTGCTGGCCTGAATATTTTGTGTTGGCTTAAATCTAACCAACATCGAATGATTTATTTTTAAATCATATGGTTATAACTATGAAACATACTGTTGAAGTGATGATCCCCGAAGCGGAGATCAAAGCCCGTATCGCTGAATTGGGTCGTGAGATCACTGAACATTATCGTGATAGCGGTAGTGATATGGTGCTGGTTGGCTTGCTGCGTGGCTCATTTATGTTCATGGCAGACCTCTGCCGTGAAGTGCAAGTGCCCCACGAAGTCGATTTTATGACCGCATCCAGTTATGGCAGCGGCATGTCCACCACCCGCGATGTGAAAATCCTCAAAGATCTCGATGAGGATATCCGCGGCAAAGACGTGCTGATCGTCGAAGATATTATCGACTCCGGTAATACGCTGAGCAAAGTGCGTGAGATTCTTAGCCTGCGTGAACCAAAGTCACTGGCTATTTGTACGCTGCTGGATAAACCAGAGCGTCGCGAAGTGGACGTGAACGTTGAGTGGGTTGGTTTCGCCATTCCTGACGAGTTCGTGGTGGGTTATGGTATTGATTACGCGCAGCGTTATCGCCATCTGCCATACGTTGGTAAAGTGGTTCTGCTGGACGAATAAGTCTGCGGCTACATCCATTAAAAAAGGGCCTTTAAGGCCCTTTTTGCTATCTGTATTACTGCGAAGGTGTTCTATTCTTGTGGCTGCGATGGGAGTTCTGGAGATTCGAAATCCCGCTGCGATAGCCTTGCTCAAGAGATTCGCGGCTAGTGGCCGTTACTTCCAGATCACGCAGGCGTCCATCGTGAATACCGTAAGCCCAGCCGTGCACTGTCACTTTCTGACTGCGTTTCCACGCTGACTGCATTATGGTGGAATGGCCAAGGTTATAAACCTGTTCCATCACATTGAGCTCACAAAGCGTATCCAGACGTTGCTCTGGTGGGAGTTCTCCCAGTAGCGAACTATGCTTGAACCAGATATCGCGGATGTGCAGTAGCCAGTTGTTTATCAGCCCTAAATCTGGGTTCTCAACCGCCGCTTGTACACCACCGCATCCGTAGTGACCGCAAATGATGATGTGTTCAACTTCCAGGACATCTACCGCGTACTGCACGACAGAAAGGCAATTTAAATCCGTATGAATTACCAGGTTTGCCACGTTACGGTGAACGAACAATTCGCCAGGCTCAAGGCCAGTCAGACGTTCAGCAGGTACGCGACTATCAGAACAGCCAATCCATAAGAAGCGAGGCTTTTGGGCTTGAGACAAACGTTCGAAAAAGCCTGGGTCTTCGTCCTCCATCAGTTTTGACCAGACCTGGTTATTACTGATGAGGGTATCAATGTCTTTCATGGAGGTTAACAACCTGTAACGGATGAAGTGCGTTGAGGTAATATAGGGCAACTGATTGTGCAACTGAAATAATTTTTAAACAGCTTAACTTTTTTGTACCGAACAAGGTAACCGCAAATAATGACCATTGCATTAGAACTGGAACAGTTAACGAAAACCTATCCCGGTGGTGTTCAGGCACTGCGTGGCATAGATCTTCGTGTTGAGGCAGGGGACTTTTACGCTCTGCTGGGGCCCAATGGCGCAGGGAAATCTACTACCATCGGTATTATCAGCTCGCTGGTAAATAAAACCTCTGGTCGGGTACGTGTGTTTGGTTATGACCTGCAAAAAGACATTGTGAATGCTAAACGCCAGCTTGGTTTGGTGCCGCAGGAGTTTAACTTCAACCCATTTGAGACCGTACAGCAAATCGTTGTGCATCAGGCGGGATACTATGGCGTTGAAAAAAGCGAAGCTATTGCGCGCAGCGAAAAGTACCTGAAACAGCTCGATTTGTGGGAAAAACGCAACGAACGTGCACGTATGTTATCGGGTGGTATGAAACGCCGTCTGATGATTGCTCGTGCCTTAATGCATGAGCCAAAGTTGCTGATTCTGGATGAACCAACAGCCGGTGTCGACATTGAGCTGCGCCGCTCAATGTGGGGATTCCTGAAGGATCTGAACGATAAAGGCACCACTATTATTCTGACCACTCACTACCTTGAAGAAGCAGAAATGCTGTGCCGCAATATTGGCATCATTCAAAATGGTGAGTTAGTCGAAAATACCTCGATGAAATCACTACTTTCGAAACTGAAGTCAGAAACTTTTATTCTCGATTTAGCGCCGAAAAGCCCATTACCGAAGCTTGATGGTTACCAATATCGGCTGGTGGATACTTCCACTCTGGAAGTGGAAGTGCTGCGTGAGCAAGGAATAAATAGTGTCTTCAGTCAGTTAAGCTCGCAAGGGGTTCAGGTATTAAGTATGCGTAACAAAGCTAACCGTCTTGAGGAGTTGTTCGTCACGTTGGTAAATGGCCCGAAAGGAGAAAAGGCATGATGCATCTCTATTGGGTGGCGCTAAAAAGTATCTGGACGAAAGAAATCCACCGTTTCACGCGTATCTGGATCCAAACTTTGGTACCGCCGGTCATTACCATGACCCTGTATTTTATTATTTTCGGTAATTTGATTGGCTCACAGATTGGCTCAATGCATGGTTTCACCTATATGCAGTTCATCGTGCCGGGCCTGATCATGATGGCGGTTATCACTAACTCTTACGCTAACGTGGCCTCTTCGTTCTTCAGTGCGAAGTTCCAGCGCAACATTGAAGAGCTGCTGGTGGCACCTGTGCCGACGCATATTATCATTGCTGGCTATGTTGGTGGTGGCGTAGCGCGCGGTCTGTGTGTTGGGATTCTGGTGACGGCGGTATCGCTGTTCTTCGTGCCTTTCCAGGTTCACTCGTGGCTGTTTGTCGCCCTAACGCTGTTGTTGACTGCAATCCTGTTCTCGCTAGCGGGTTTGCTCAATGCCGTGTTTGCTAAAACCTTTGACGACATCAGCCTGATCCCAACCTTCGTGCTGACTCCGCTGACCTATTTAGGCGGCGTGTTCTACTCCCTGACGCTGTTGCCACCATTCTGGCAGGCTCTGTCCCACCTGAACCCGGTGGTGTATATGATCAGTGGCTTCCGTTACGGTTTCCTCGGTATCAACGATGTACCATTGCTGTTTACTGTCACAGTGCTGGTGGGCTTTATCGCCGCCTTCTATATCTTGTGCTGGTATCTGATTCAACGTGGCCGCGGTCTGCGCAGCTAATTCCACTAACCTCCCCGAAAGGGGAGGTTACTCAGAGTTTTCTTACTTCGTTTTGATTAGCATCACGTGGCAGATTTTTCGCTCTGGCACACTTGCGCTCTGCGAAAAGGAGAACGCCATGTTAGGTTGGGTTATTGCCGGTCATGACTATTACGCTCAGGATATGCTGGATGCAATCGAGCGACGTTTTGGACCGCAACCGCAATGTTGCGCGGTTAATTATTGGAATGGTCTTAGCACCAATATGCTAAGCCGTATGATGTGTGATGCATTGTACAATTGCGATTCTGGGGAGGGAGTGGTCTTTCTGACCGATAAAACCGGGGCTGCACCATATCGTACGGCTGCACTCATGAGCCATCAACATTCCCATTGTGAAGTGATCTCTGGCGTCACGCTACCTGTGCTATTCGCGATGCGTATGCACCGAGAAACGCTGACCAGCGAAGAGTTCCGTGACCGTATTGTTGAGCAGGGCGGCGATGACATCACCAGCCTCTGGCATCAACAACAAAAAAATCCGCCATTTGTGTTACTCCACCAATATTGATTTGAAAGGTTGGTATTGGGTGTGCTTTTGTTAGAATGACGCCTTCTTTGGGCCTTTGAGATACTCAGTGCTATCAAATCCGTTATGCTAACTCGCCTTTTCTTTGCCGTGCTGATGCTGATTTGTGGCAGTAGCGCTAATGCCAGTCTGCTCAGCAGCAATCACACCCCTGCGCAATATATGCAAACCACCGAAGATGCTGATATCTGGGCGCAAGTGGGGGATAAAGTCATCTCTGTTGGCACTGTTCAGGAAGGGCAGATTCTGGCAGTCGTGCCAATGGCGGCAGACTACTACGAATTTAACTTTGGTTTTGGCACCGGATTTATTGATAAAGCGCATCTTGAACCGGTTGTGGGTAAGCAACGAATTGAAGACCGGCTGGGTGATCTGAATAAACCGCTGAGCAACCAGAATTTAGTCACTTTCCGTGATGTTGCTGTGTATAACGAACCGGATACCCGGAGCGCCACGTTTGGTACATTAGCCGATAATTTACGTTACCCGATAATTGCCAGTCTGAAAGACCGCTTAAACCAAACCTGGTATCAAATTCGTATTGGCAATCGTCTTGGATATGTCAGCAGTCTCGATGCGCAGCAGGACAATGGTATTCCGGTACTCACCTACCATCATATTTTGCGTGATGAAGAGAACACTCGCTTTCGCCATACATCAACAACTACCTCGGTGGTCGCATTCAGCAACCAAATGACGTGGTTGCGCGATACGGGCTACACAACACTGACGATGTATCAGCTTGAAGGCTACGTACGTAACCGTATGAATCTGCCTGCGCGGGCGGTAGTGATTACCTTTGACGATGGCCTGAAATCGGTTTACCGCTACGCTTATCCGATTCTTAAAGAGTACGGCTTCAAAGCGACTTCCTTTATTATTTCTTCGCGCATTAAAGCGCATCCACAAACCTGGAACCCGAAAACGCTGCAATTTATGAGTATCTCGGAATTACAGGCCAGCCAGGATGTGTTTGATATCCAGTCGCATACCCATTTCTTGCATCGCGTTGATGCTAATCGTCAGCCGACACTTTTACGCCGCACCTATCGTAATATCTTGCTCGATTTTGAACATTCGCGCCGCGCGCTTGCGCAGTTTAATCCGCATGTTTTATATCTTTCGTATCCGTTCGGCGGTTACAACGATAAGGCGGTGACAGCTGCTAACGATGCGGGGTTCCATATGGCTGTGACGACTGTGCGTGGGAAAGTGAAGCCGGGGGATAATCCGTTTTTGCTAAAACGGCTTTATATACTGAGAACTGACTCGCTAGAAACGATGTCACGGCTAATTAGCAATCAGACCAAACCTTAGATAAAAAAAGACCTGCTTAACAAAGCAGGTCTTTTTCATTCGTACGGAGGTTGTTATGCAACCTGAACCGGTACGGCTTTCGCAAGACGTTTCATTTCGTTATCGCCATCGAAATAGGCGACTTTCGGCTGCCAGGTGCGTGCCTGCTCATCTGGCATAGTCACGTAAGTGGCAATAATCATAATGTCGCCCACATCAGCACAATGCGCTGCGGCACCATTCACCGAAATGATTTTTGAACCACGTTCGCCAGCGATGGCGTAAGTTGAAAAACGCTTACCGTTGGTGACGTTATAAATATCAATGGCTTCATATTCCAGAATGCCTGCCGCCTCAAGGAAGTCCTGATCGATGGCGCAGGAGCCTTCATAATGCAAATCCGCCTGCGTCACTTTGACACGGTGAAGTTTGCCTTGCAGCATGGTGCGTATCATAAAATTAAACCTTAATTACGGGGTCCGAATAGAGCTGATTTCATCAGCTCTATGAATATAAGCGGGCAGTATTGCCCGATTTATGAATGCTGTCTACTGCGCCAGATCAACCTGAATATTATCAATCAAACGCGCCTGGCCAAGCCATGCGGCCATTAATACCACCGCACGTTTACTCTCAACGTTCAGCTCTAACAAGGTATCGGCATCGCGGATTTGCAGGTCGTCAGAACGAAAACCTTTTTCATTCAGTTCGGTGGCGGCAATAGCCAACATTTCTTCGGTATCACGCTCACCAGACCGCAGTTTATCCGCCAGAGACTGCATCACTTTATGCAGGCCAGGGGCGATTTTGCGCTGCTCTGCGGTTAGATAGCCATTGCGTGAGCTCAGTGCCAGGCCATCTTTCGCGCGAACCGTCGGCACACCGATAATTTCGATGTCATAGCCCATATCCGCCACCATCTTGCGGATCACGGCGACCTGCTGGAAGTCCTTCTCACCGAAGCAGGCGATATCAGGTTGCACCATGTTAAAGAGCTTGCTGACAATGGTAGAGACGCCACGGAAATGCCCTGGGCGACTTGCGCCTTCGAGCATGGTAGAAAGCCCCGGGACTTCAACAAAGGTCTGTGAGTCCAGACCTTGTGGATAAATATCGGCTGGGGCAGGGGCAAATACCAAATCCACTTTGCGGCGGTTTAGTTTCTCGCAATCTTCCTGCAAGGTGCGGGGATAGCGAGTTAAATCATCCGGACGGTCAAACTGCATCGGGTTCACAAAAATGGTGGTAACCACCACATCCGCGCGGCTTTTTGCATCATCGACCAGCTTCATATGGCCGTCGTGCAGGTTGCCCATGGTCGGCACTAGTGCGATGCGTTTACCTTCCTGGCGCCAGCGGCGGATTTGCTGGCGTAACAGCGGTATCGTTTCGATAATCAACACAACCCTTCTCCTGTCAGTGGAAACTATGTTCTTCACCTGGGTAGGCGCCTGATTCAACTTCAGCTATGTACTGGCGTACCGCGGCGCGCATGTCGCCGTTTCCTGTAAGGAAGTTTTTGGCAAATTTTGGAATATGACCTCCGGTGATACCAAAGGCATCGTGCATAACCAGAATCTGTCCATCAGTGACATTACCCGCGCCAATACCGATGACTGGAATGCTTAGCGCTTCGGTGATGCGTTTTGCCAGCGCGACCGGCACACATTCCAGCACTAACAACTGCGCGCCTGCTGCTTCGAGCGCTACTGCATCATCAAACAGCGTTTGCGCGGCTTGCTCGTCACGGCCCTGGACTTTGTACCCGCCGAAGATATTGACGGATTGCGGCGTCAGGCCCAAATGCCCACAAACCGGAACGGCTCGTTCAGTCAGCATTTTGACGGTTTCAACCAACCAGCGCCCGCCTTCGATTTTGACCATATTAGCACCGGCGCGCATAACGATGGCTGAATTGGCAAACGCCTGTTCAGGCGTGGCATATGCCATAAAAGGCAGGTCAGCAAGCAGAAGGCAGTTTGGAGCACCACGACGTACCGCGCGAGTGTGGTAGGCAATATCTTCCACGGTAACGGGCAAAGTGGAATCGTGGCCCTGGACGGTCATCCCTAATGAATCGCCAACCAGCATCACACCTATGCCTTCATCGGCAAACAGTTTTGCAAAGCTGAAATCATAAGAGGTGATGGTTGCGAATTTGCGTTGAGCCTGTTTCCACTGGCGCAACTGAGACATGGTGATTGGTTTCATGGCAATCCCAGAGAAATAAGAATGAGAGGTGAAATCGTTACATTAGCAAACAGAACACGTCCGTGGTTACCAAAACGTAATCCCATCCTGGGAGAGAGTATCTAAAATTTCAGCGGCGCGCTTGCCGTCCGGGAAGGTGCAGTCGGGGGCAATTTCCAGCAGCGGAACCAACATAAACGCACGATTCTTCATATCATAATGCGGCACGATAAGCGTTGGTGTTGCGACAGTCAGATTACCGAACAGCATAATGTCGAGATCAAGTGTGCGCGGCCCCCAGCGTTCAGCTTTACGCACGCGACCATGCTCCAACTCAATACGTTGAGTATGGGCTAGTAATGCTTCGGGAGACAGTTCAGTTTCCAGGGCAACAGCGGCATTCAGGTAATCAGGTTGGTCTTGTGGGCCGAGTGGCTTTGTTCGGTAGTACGAAGAGGTTGCAACCACCCGGCTTTGCGGAATGGTTGCTATGGCGTCCAGCGCATGAGTCACTTGCTCAAGCGGAGACGCCAGGTTGCTGCCGAGTGCGATGTACGCAAGCGTCATGCACTTCCACCGCTACGTGGTGCACGCTTGCGTGGGCGACGATGGCGGCGGCGTACTGTTGGCTCATCGCCTAACACATCGAGCATATCTTTCTGTGCAGGTGGAGCTGCAACCTGGAACTCACCCCACCATTTGGTCAGGCGCAGTAATTCCTGGTTATTTTCCACTTCCGCACGCAGTGCCAGCAGATCGTAGGCAGCGCGGAACTTAGGATGTTCCATCAGCTTCCATGCGCGTTTGCCCTGGCGGCGTGACAGGCGAAGCTGCAGGCCCCAGATATCACGCACAAGCGTGGTGATACGTTTTGGAATCGCCAGCGCACGGCAAGCTTCATCCAGCACTTCGTTCATCGCCAGTGCAAAAGCGTCCATATAGGCAAGGCCGCTTTCCTGAGTCAGCTTTTGGGCCATCTCAAGTTGCGGATACCAGAATATGGCCGAGAACAAGAAGGCCGGATTAACACGCATATCGTTCTGAATGCGGTTATCGGTATTCTTCAGCACCTGAACGATCATTCGTTCCATCGGGCTGTCACCCTGCTCGGTAAAGTAGCGGGTGATGGTCGGGAATAACGGCTGGAACAGCTGATATTCGCGCAGTAATTCGTAAGTTGGATAACCGTGGCCAGCTTGCAGAAGTTTCAGTGACTCTTCAAACAAACGAGCAGGCGGTACATCATTAATCAAGGTTGCTAAGCGCGGAATAGGTTCGCCAGTTTCCGGGCTAATCGTCATATTCAGCTTGGCGGCAAAGCGCACTGCACGAAGCATGCGGACAGGGTCTTCACGGTAGCGCGTTTCAGGATCGCCAATCAGACGGATAACGCCATTGCGTAAATCATTCAGGCCACCGACATAATCGCGAACTGAGAAATCCGCCACGCTGTAATAGAGGCTGTTGATGGTGAAATCGCGGCGCTGTGCATCTTCTTCGATAGAACCGAAGATGTTGTCACGAAGCAACATACCGTTTTGACCGGTCTGTGAAGTCTGTTTATCAGACTTCTGCTCTTCATGGTGACCACGGAAAGTAGCAACTTCAATGATTTCCGGCCCAAACATCACATGTGCCAGACGGAAGCGACGGCCCACCAGACGACAGTTGCGGAACAGTTTACGCACTTGATCCGGCGTAGCACTGGTCGTGACATCAAAGTCTTTCGGCTGTTTGCCGAGCAAAAGGTCACGGACACCGCCACCCACGAGGTAAGCCTCGTAGCCTGCTTTGTTCAGACGATAGAGCACCTTGAGGGCATTTTCACTGATATCTTTGCGGGACAGAGCGTGCTGGTCACGCGGAATTACCGTGATTTTCGGGAGATCTTCACTCTCCTCGACCACGACGTCATCGCGGTTAAGCACCTTGCGGCAAAAATTAGCGACTCGGGTAAAAATAGTACACCTCGGCAGTGTCAATCATAGGGACAAAAAAAACAGCGGCTAATCATAGCTCAGTGCGTGGCATTTGAGAATGACGTATTCACGCCGAGCCTGGTTCAATAGCCTCAAGCGACCAGGTTTGCACCGCCTGATGGAGTAACTCGTTGAGCGTCAAATCTTGCCAATGGGCAATTTCTGGTTGATTCAAAAATGCCAGCGCTGCATGAATAACTGGACGTGGATCGCCTTGCGGTAGGGCTGGCGCGTGATTCTGCTTAGAAAGCTTTGCCCCATTCTCATTAAGCACTAAGGGCAAATGTACGTAATCAGGCACCGTCCATCCAAATTGTTGATACAGTGAAATTTGTCTTACCGTTGGCTCAATTAAATCTGCGCCACGTACAATTTCGCTTACACCTTGATAATTATCATCCACTACCACAGCAAGATTATAGGCAAATAACCCATCCCGGCGGTGAATGATGAAATCTTCACGAGCCAGTTGCTCGTCGGCGATTAACGTCCCATGAAGTTTATCTTCAAAACTTAATACCGGGTGATGTTGCATAAAACGTAACGCGGCATTATTAGGACCATGGTTTAACGTGCGGCAATGGCCATCGTAAAAACCGCCAATTTGCTGAATCCGGCTGCGTGTGCAGGTGCAGTAATAACTCAACCCTTGCTGATGTAACCATGAGAGTGCTGCGCGGTAGGCTTCGTGTCGTTGGGATTGCCATAAAACTTCGCCATCCCACTCCAACCCGTAATGCTCCAGCTGCCGCAATATAGTAGCAGCGGCGCCCGGTACTTCACGTGGTGGGTCAATATCCTCAATACGCACCAGCCATTGGCCATGTTTTGAGCGTGCTTGCAGGTAGCTGCCGAGTGCGGCAATTAACGAGCCGAAATGGAGTTCACCCGAAGGCGAGGGGGCAAAGCGCCCAATGTAGTGGGGTGTGTTCATGATTTGCTGCGGTAGGCCAGAAATAAATAAGGCGGGAGAGTATCCCGCCATTATGAGTAATCTGAAATTGCGAGCCGTTAACCGGCCATTTGTTTTTCGCGAATTTCTGCCAACGTTTTACAGTCAATGCACAAATCAGCTGTCGGGCGAGCTTCGAGACGGCGGATGCCGATTTCAACACCACAGGACTCGCAGAAACCGAAGTCTTCGTCTTCTACTTTCTTGAGTGTCTTCTCGATTTTCTTGATCAGTTTACGTTCCCTGTCACGGTTACGCAGTTCGAGGCTGAACTCTTCTTCCTGGGCTGCACGGTCTACCGGATCCGGGAAGTTTGCTGCTTCATCCTGCATATGCGTCACCGTGCGATCAACTTCATCCATAAGTTGGCTACGCCAGGCTTCAAGAATAAGCTTGAAGTGCGACAGCTGGGCTTCGTTCATATACTCTTCGCCCGCTTTCTCCTGATATGGCTCCACCCCAGCGATGGCGAGGATACTCAGGGACGATGTTTTACGCTTTTGCCCTTCTTGCATGTTGTTTCTCCTTAACACGCACTATCGGTCCCCTGTTCGGGGGAAAATCAGGCCGCTATAAATAGCAGATGCTTTTCAGGATGGCAATTATATAAATTCCTCTCTTGACAAGCCTGTGAAGAAAAGCGTATTTACGCGAACCGCCAGCACACAAAACAGACAAACGTTAATACCCTTTATACTTCAGGCTGCATCTTTGTTGGCGGCGCTTACTCGCCCGAATCACTTACTTCAGTAAGTTCATCGGGGCTCATTCACTTGCCGCCGCGATGCAACTCGAATTATTGTGGGTACTCTTAAATTAAACAAACAGGCAACGGCGAAATTAGAGTAAGCCCACGGGCAGAAAGTTCAGCCTTATAAGCAATAATCTCAACACCGCACTGCTGCGCTTCGTATAACAGTTCAGCGTACTTCGCATCAATGTGGCGAGCCGGGGAAACTTGAGTGATGGAAGAATGTAGTACCGCAAACAACAGCACCGCTCGCTCACCTTGCAAAACCACGCTCATCAATTCCCGCAGATGCTTTTGTCCTCGCAGGCTTACTGCGTCCGGGAAATATCCACAACCTTGTTGTGATAACGTCACTGATTTTACTTCAATATAGCAGTTAACCTTGCAATCTGCCTGCAACATAAAATCAATGCGGCTGCGCTCAGCTCCGTATTTGACTTCACTTTTAATGGTGGTGTAACCCATTATTTCCGCAATGGTTTCTGACGCTAATGCTTCTTTCACTACCGTGTTCGCACGCAGCGTATTAACGCAAATAAATTCGTCGTTTTGTGTCTGGGTTATTTCCCAGGTGTGGGGATATTTTCGAGTCGGGCTATCTGATGTGGAATACCACACTGTATCGCCAGGGGTTGCACATCCGGTCATTGCGCCGGTGTTTGGGCAATGGAGCGTTAACTCTTCACCAGACGGAGTGACCACATCAGCCAGAAAGCGTTTATAGCGTTTGATGAGTGTGGCTTGTTGTAGTGGGGGACTAAACTCCATTTACTCTTCCTTATTGCTTAATGACCAGCGCTGTAGCTCCAGGTAACGCGTTCGCCCTTGCTTGAAAATTGATTCATACAATACGAAGTCTTCAACTTTGTATTGCCAGCGAAAACCAGGTGGCGGGATGGCAACCGCACGCGATGTGTTCCGATAAAGCGTGATATGTGGGTGAAATGGCTGCGGGCTTTGGTAGCAGCCGCTACGAGCTGCCTGGGCACGCAACATATTTGCTAACTGAATCAGCCCCAGAGGTGCATGTCGGGGGCCAATCCACACCACGTTTGATCGCAACCACTGCCCTGCATCATCAATTGTCAGGGTAAAACCGCTTTGGCGGATCCTCCCGGCGAGCACGCTGAGTGCTTTTTGCTTTTCAATACTGATATCGCCTAAAAAGGCGAGAGTCAGATGCAAGTTGGCAGCAGCGACCGGACGCCCGGAATCTTCAGGAAACTGAGTGGCGCGCCACTGGATAATCTGTTTTTGTACCTCGGCTGGCAATTCGAGGGCAAAAAACAGACGGCGAGTTTCAGCCATAGTGGTCTCTCGTTATGAATTGGCTTGATGCTACAATAGCGAACTTCGCATCATACCCGTTTGGAGCCCTTTGTGCCGTCATTACCGGTTGCCGCAGTGCTACCCGATATTCTTAACGCCTTGCAAAATGCGCCACAGGTTTTACTGAGCGCCCCAACGGGGGCGGGTAAATCGACCTGGCTTCCGTTGCAAATTTTACGGCAGGCAAACCTAGGCGGTCGCATTCTACTGCTGGAACCACGTCGCCTGGCGGCACGAAACGTTGCGCAGCGCCTCGCAGAATTACTCGGTGAAAAACCCGGTGAAACAGTTGGTTACCGAATGCGTGCTGAAACCTGTGTTGGGCCAAATACGCAGCTTGAAGTGGTAACCGAAGGTATTTTGACGCGCATGATTCAGCACGATCCTGAGCTTTCAGGTGTTGCGTTGGTGATCCTCGATGAATTCCATGAACGTAGCCTGCAAGCCGATCTGGCGCTGGCATTGTTGCTTGATGTGCAGCAGGGGCTACGCGACGATCTCAAATTACTGGTTATGTCTGCAACGCTTGATAATGCGCGCCTTCAGCAATGTTTACCGCTGGCACCTGTAATCAGCTCTGAAGGGCGAGCATTTCCTGTTGAACGCCGCTACAACCCGCTTTCTACCCATCAACGCTTTGATGAAGCGGTTGCCATTGCCGTAGCCAATTTGCTGCGAGAAGAGTCGGGTTCGCTGCTGCTGTTTTTACCGGGTGTCAGTGAAATTCAGCGTGTTCTGCAACAGTTACAAGATCGCGTCACAAGTGATGTCCAGCTTTGCCCGCTATATGGTGCACTGCCTTTAAGCGAACAGCGCAAAGCGATTCTTCCGGCAGCAAACGGTTCGCGTAAAGTGGTGCTGGCGACCAATATTGCCGAAACCAGCCTGACGATTGAAGGCATTCGCCTGGTGGTGGATTGCGCGCAGGAACGCGTCGCACGCTTTGATGTTCGTACTGGGCTCACAAGGCTTATCACACAGCGAATTAGCCAGGCTTCGATGATTCAACGCGCCGGGCGAGCGGGGCGTCTGGAGCCGGGTATTTGTCTGCACTTAACCAGTGCCGAGCAGGCAGAACGCGCGAGCTTGCAAAGTGAACCGGAAATCCTGCAAAGCGACCTCTCTGGTTTGCTGCTTGATTTAATGCAATGGGGTTGCCAGGAACCGGGTCAGTTGACCTGGCTTGATGCACCGCCCGTCGTCAATTTAGCGGCTGCGCGAACCTTATTGCGCCAGCTCAATGCCCTGGATGAACAAAATAAACTCACGCCCGTAGGCCAGAAAATGGCGAATCTGGGTAACGAACCGCGCCTGGCCGCGATGTTGGTTAACGCTAAAGATGCTGACCAACAGGCGACGGCATCGCGGCTTGTCGCGATTCTTGAAGAGCCACCACGCGGCCAGGACTGCGATTTGCGTAACGCATTTAGCAGACGTCAGGACAATTGGCAGCAGCGGAGTTCTCAGCTTCTTAAGCGTCTTAACAGCCATGGTGGAGAGGTGGATTTTAATCTTGCTGCATCATTGATGGCACAATCTTTTCCTGACAGGATTGCCCGCCGTCGTGGTCAGGATGGTCGCTACCAGTTAGCTAACGGCATGGGCGCGATGCTTAACCAGGATGATCCGCTTACGCGCTACGAATGGTTGTTAGCACCGCTATTATTGCAGGGTAGCAATACACCTGATGCACGTATCCTGCAGGCTATCCCGCTGGACATTGAGTCGCTAACGCTACAGTGCCCGGCGTTGCTGACCGAAAGTGACACCGTGGAGTGGGATGAAACGCAAGGGACTTTAAAAGCGTTTCGTCGCACCCAAATTGGCAAATTAGTGTTGAAAGTCCAGCCACTGGCGAAACCTTCTGAAGATGAGCTCCACCAGGCAATGCTTAATGGTATTCGTGAAAAAGGCCTGTCGGTGCTTAGCTGGTCGGCACATGCGCAGCAGTTAAGAACACGCCTGGTATGTGCAGCAAAATGGTTGCCAGAACTTAAATGGCCAGACGTGTCAGATGAGGCATTGCTGCGCGATTTAGACCGCTGGTTATTACCTGAACTGCATGGTGTACACTCGTGGCGGGCGTTAAAAAACATTGATGTCACATGGGCGTTACAGAACCTGATCGACTGGAACGCGCGAGTACGTCTGGATAGTGCGCTGCCAACTCATTACACTGTGCCGACTGGAAGCCAGATAGTCATTCGCTATGATGATGAAAACCCGCCAGTTCTTGCTGTTCGTATGCAAGAAATGTTTGGTGAAGCTCAAACTCCGGTGATTGCCGAAGGCCGTGTGCCACTGGTTCTGGAGTTGCTCTCTCCGGCACAACGCCCTTTGCAGATAACGCGTGATTTAACCGCTTTCTGGAATGGTGCCTATCGGGAAGTGCAAAAAGAGATGAAAGGACGTTATCCAAAACACGTCTGGCCGGACTCGCCAGCAGATGCGCTGCCTACGCGGCGTACCAAAAAGTACCAATAACTTTGAGAGATTTCCTCTTTCGACTTGAGTTGAGATGAGGAGAATCAGGCCGTGCGCCTTATTTTTGGTGGAGAAAGCAATGGCGGGGAATGACCGCGAACCGATTGGACGTAAAGGAAAACCTTCACGTCCTGTGAAAGAGAAAGTAAGCCGTCGTCGTGTCCGTGAAGAGGAATATGACGCGGATTACGATGATGATTATGAAGACGAGGAACCGATGCCGCCACGTAAAGGAAAAGGCAGTGGCAATGGTCGTCCGCCACGTAAAAAGCGCCGTTGGTTCTGGTTCATGGTAAAACTGTTTGTTGTCTTTGCTGTGCTGTTTGTGATTTACGGTGTCTACCTGGATCAGAAGATCCGTACCCGTATTGATGGGAAAGTCTGGCAGCTCCCGGCGGCAGTGTATGGTCGTATGGTGAACCTTGAACCAGACATGCCGTACAGCAAAAAAGAGATGGTTAACCTGCTGGAAGCGACACAGTACCGCCAGGTGACTAAGATGACGCGCCCTGGTGAGTTTACGGTACAGGGCAACAGCATTGAGATGATCCGTCGTCCGTTTGATTTCCCTGACAGTAAAGAAGGGCAGATCCGCGCACGTCTGAATTTTGATGGCGACCATCTGGAATCTATCCAGAACATGGATAACAACCGCAGCTTCGGTTTCTTCCGTCTGGATCCACGCTTGATCACCATGCTGTCTTCACCGAACGGTGAACAGCGCCTGTTTGTGCCGCGCACCGGTTTCCCGGAGCTGTTGGTTGACACGTTGATCGCAACAGAAGACCGCCATTTCTACGAGCATGATGGGATTAGCTTCTTCTCCATTGGCCGTGCGGTGCTGGCGAACCTGACAGCTGGCCGTACTGTGCAGGGTGCAAGTACGCTGACGCAACAGTTGGTCAAAAACCTGTTCTTGTCGAGCGAGCGTTCTTACTGGCGTAAAGCGAACGAAGCGTACATGGCGCTGATCATGGATGCGCGTTACGGCAAAGATCGCATCCTTGAGCTGTATCTGAACGAGGTGTATCTAGGTCAGAGCGGCGATAATGAAATTCGTGGTTTCCCACTGGCGAGCCTGTACTACTTTGGCCGCCCGGTAGAAGAACTGAGCCTCGATCAGCAAGCATTGCTGGTGGGCATGGTGAAAGGTGCGTCGATTTACAACCCATGGCGTAACCCAAAACTGGCGCTGGAACGTCGTAACCTCGTCTTACGCTTGCTGCAAGAGCAGAAAGTTATCGATCAGGAGCTTTACGATATGCTGAGCGCGCGCCCTCTGGGTGTGCAACCGCGTGGTGGTGTCATTTCACCGCAGCCTGCATTTATGCAGATGGTACGTAATGAGCTTCAGACTAAGCTCGGCGACAAAGTTAAAGACCTCTCCGGCGTAAAGATCTTCACCACTTTCGACTCCGTTTCCCAGGATGCGGCAGAAAAAGCGGTGAGTGAAGGAGTTCCGGTATTGCGAGCCTCCCGTAAGCTCAAAGATCTGGAAGCGGCAATGGTGATTGTTGACCGTTCAACCGGTGAAGTTCGTGCGATGGTTGGCGGAGCAGAAACACAGTTTGCGGGCTTCAACCGCGCGATGCAGGCACGCCGTTCTATCGGTTCTCTGGCGAAACCGGCGACCTATCTGACAGCCTTGAGCCAGCCGGACGCTTACCGCCTGAACACCTGGATTGCCGATGCGCCAATCGCGCTGAAACAGCCGAACGGGCAAGTGTGGTCGCCGCAGAACGATGACCGTCGCTACAGTGAAAGTGGCAAGGTGATGCTGGTGGATGCGCTGACGCGCTCAATGAACGTGCCAACCGTTAATCTCGGTATGGCGCTGGGCTTGCCAGCAGTTACCGACACCTGGATAAAACTCGGCGTGCCGGAAAACCAGTTGCATCCGGTTCCTGCGATGTTGCTCGGTGCGCTGAACCTGACGCCAATTGAAGTGGCTCAGGCATTCCAGACCATCGCCAGCGGCGGCAACCGGGCAACGCTTTCTGCATTGCGTTCGGTTATTGCTGAAGATGGCACCGTGCTGTACCAAAGCTTCCCGCAGGCGGAGCAAGCTGTACCTCCACAGGCCGCATATATGACGCTGTTTACCATGCAGCAAGTTATGGCTCGCGGTACTGGTCGCGCGTTAGGTGGCAAATATCCAAACCTGCACTTAGCAGGTAAAACGGGTACCACCAACGATAACGTCGACACCTGGTTTGCGGGCATTGATGGCAAAGAAGTGGCCATTACATGGGTTGGGCGTGACAACAACCAGCCGACCAAACTGTACGGTGCGAGCGGGGCAATGTCGCTTTACCAACGTTATCTGGCTAACCAGACGCCAATTCCACTGGTGCTCAATCCACCGGAAGATATCGTTGATATGGGCGTTGATAGTGCGGGTTACTTCCAGTGTGGCGGGGGGGGAGATCGTGTGCTGCCCGTTTGGACGACGAATCCAGACGGATTGTGCCAGCAAAGCCAACAGGCTGAGCAGACTAATAATCCGTTTAGCCAGTCGCAGCCGCCACAGACCCAGCAGCCGCAACAGCAGCAACAACAACAACCGCAGCAGCAGCAAGAGCAAAGTAGTGATGGTGTTGCCGGTTGGATAAAGGACATGTTCGGCAGTAAATAATTCGCGCTGTTTTCTACTAAAGCCTCCGTTTGTAACGGGGGCTTTTCTTTTTTGTTAAATCCATGCAATTACTCTGGTTAATTATTATTCCCTCGCACTTTTCATGGGTGTGATCCGCTTGCTATGCGCTTTCCGTTTCGACTATTATTCTGCGGCTAATAATAATTATCGTTTACGTTATCATTCGTCACTACTTCATCAGAGAAAAACCAATGGCGCGTTTAAGAACTGGACAACCAGTCAACACCTCAATCCGTAAACTTGCATTCTTTGTTGCTGCCGCCGTCAGTGGCGTGAGTGCATCAAGCTTTGCAGCAGACAACACAACCACCAAAGAAGACACCATCACGGTTTCTGCCAGCACTGCTGACGAAAGCGCGTGGGGCCCGTCCCCAACGATTGCGGCGAAACGCACAGCTACCGCAACGAAAACTGATACGCCGATTGAGAAGACTCCACAGTCTATTTCAGTTGTGACTAATGAAGAGATGCAGATGCATCAATTCCAGTCGGTGAAAGAAGCGTTAGGTTACACACCTGGTGTTACGGTAAGCAGCCGTGGAGCTTCAAACACCTACGATTTCGTAATCATCCGTGGCTTTTCTTCTGTTGGCCTGAACCAGAATAACTATCTGGATGGCTTGAAAATGCAGGGTGATTTTTACAACGATGCAGTCATAGACCCATACATGTTAGAGCGCGTTGAACTGATGCGTGGCCCAACCTCTGTGTTGTACGGCAAAAGCAGCCCTGGCGGCATAGTTTCTATGGTGAGTAAGCGCCCAACCACAGAGCCGCTCAAAGAAGTACAGTTCAAAATGGGCACAGACAGCCTGTTCCAGACTGGTTTTGATTTTAGTGATGCGCTGGATGACGATGGTGTTTACTCCTATCGATTGACCGGTGTTGCTCGCTCAGGTAACGAACAACAGCAGAATTCTGAAGCGCAGCGTTATGCTATCGCACCATCTTTCTCATGGCGTCCTGATGACAAGACGAACTTCACCTTCTTGTCGTATTTCCAGAATGAGCCAGAAACCGGTTACTACGGCTGGCTGCCAAAAGAAGGTACGGTTGAACCATTACCGGGTGGCGGCCATCTGCCAACCGACTTTAATGAAGGTGCAACCAATAACAGCTATTCCCGTAACCAAAAAATGGTCGGTTACAGCTTCGAACACGGCTTTAACGACACCTTCACAGTGCGTCAAAACCTACGTTTCTCTGAGATTAAAGTTGCACAGCAGAGTGCCTATGGTACTGGTTTATGCAATAACAGCATGAACGCCTACAACGTTTATTGCCAGGCGCTGACCCCAGAACAACGCGCCCACTATTTAGGTCGTGGCACAGTTGTTGACAATGAACGCCTGCAAAACTTTAGCGTTGATACCCAACTGCAAAGCAACTTCACTACTGGTGCTGTTGAACACACCCTGTTAACTGGTGTGGATTACTCGCGTATGCGTAACGACATCAGCGCCTTGTTTGGTAATGCACCTCCTCTGGATCTGAATAATCTACCGCCAATGGAATCGGTTGATTTCGGCGATGCAGTGCCTTACCAGATGAACGAAAGTAAACAAACGGGTATCTACGTTCAGGATCAGGCTGAGTGGGATAAGTGGGTACTGACATTAGGTGGTCGTTACGACTGGTCTAAGCAGGCCACAACTGTGCGCAGTGATAATGGTTACATCGACCGTAACGATAAACAGTTTACCTGGCGTGGAGGTGTGAACTATCTGTTTGATAACGGCATTTCACCATACTTCAGCTACAGCCAGTCTTTCGAGCCTAATGCCTTTAGCCTTTACAGCACACCACGTGTTGCTTATGAACCTTCCAAAGGTGAGCAATACGAAGCTGGCATGAAGTATGTGCCGAAAGATATGCCAGTCGTGATTACCGGTGCGGTTTATCAGCTGACCAAGACCGATACGTTGATGGCTGACCCAACAAATGCCCTCAATCAAGTTCCAGCTGGTGAAGTGCGTGCTCGCGGTGTTGAATTGGAAGCCAAAGCGGCTATCAATGCCAATATCAACATGACGGCCTCTTATACCTACACTGACGCGGAATACACCAAAGATACTAACTTGAAAGGCAATACACCTGCACAAGTGCCAGAACATATGGCATCACTGTGGGGCGATTACACCTTCAACGATGGTGTATTGAGTGGTTTGACGCTGGGTACTGGCGGCCGCTTTATCGGTTCCAGCTACGGTGACCCTGCGAATACCTTCAAAGTTGGAAGTGCCGCGGTATTGGATGCAGTGGTCAAATATGACCTGGGGCGCTTTGGTATGAATGGCTCAAGCATTGCGGTGAACGTGAATAACCTGCTTGATCGTGAATACGTTGCCAGTTGCTTCGAGACCTACGGTTGCTTCTGGGGCGCTGAGCGTCAGGTTGTTGCGACTGCAACATTCCGCTTCTAAGTGTATTCGGGCACGGTTCGCCGTGCCCATCAACAAAGATGGCTATCATGCAGGACAAACACCTTCATCCCGATACCACGTTTAGCCTCACTGACGTTACCTTCCGCGTACCCGGTCGCACGCTTCTCCATCCTCTGTCGATCACCTTTCCTGTCGGAAAAGTCACCGGCCTGATTGGACACAACGGCTCGGGCAAATCGACACTGTTGAAAATGCTAGGCCGCCATCAGAAGTCCTCTGATGGGGAAATCAGTCTCAACGATCAACCATTGGATAGCTGGAGCAGTAAGGAATTTGCGCGCAAAGTCGCGTATTTACCACAACAACTCCCGGCGGCTGAAGGGATGACGGTACGCGAGCTAGTGGCAATTGGCCGCTATCCGTGGCATGGCGCGCTGGGCCGTTTTGGCGTGGCGGACAGGGAACTGGTTGACGAGGCCATCTCGCTAGTCGGACTGAAACCTTTTGCTCATCGTCTGGTAGACAGCCTTTCTGGTGGTGAACGCCAGCGCGCGTGGATAGCCATGCTGGTGGCGCAGGATAGCCGTTGCTTACTGTTAGATGAACCGACATCGGCGCTGGATATTGCCCACCAGGTTGATGTGCTGGCGCTTATTCATCGTCTTAGCCAGGAACGCGGCCTGACGGTAATTGCCGTTCTGCACGATATCAATATGGCCGCTCGCTACTGTGATCACCTTGTGGCATTGCGCGGTGGTGAAATGATAGCGCAGGGTTCTCCTGCGGAACTGATGCAAAGTGAAACGCTGGAAAAAATTTACGGCATCCCGATGGGCATTTTGCCACATCCTGCGGGTGCGGCTCCGGTGAGCTTTGTCTACTGATGAGTGAGCTGATTAACCCATTACTGAGTCGTCGGCAGTTACTCGCAGCACTGGCGCTCTCACCGTTATTGCTCAAAATGGGCAATGCGCAGGCCGCTGCCATCGACCCTCATCGCATTGTTGCTCTGGAATGGTTGCCGGTGGAGCTGATGCTGGCACTGGGTATCACGCCTTATGCAATGGCCGATATCACCAATTACAAAGCCTGGGTTGGCGAACCGAAATTGCCGGATGGCATTATCGAAGTTGGTTTGCGCACCGAGCCTAATCTCGAACTTCTTACGCAATTAAAACCGTCGCTGATCCTTTATTCCGCGGGCTACGGCCCGTCACCGGAAAAAATGTCCCGTATTGCGCCGGGTTTAGGGTTCAGTTTTAACGATGGCTCCGGCAAACCGCTGACCGTTGCTCGCCAGTCACTGACAGAACTGGGCGAAAAATTAGGTATGCAGCAAGCGGCTCGCGATCACTTGCTGAAATTCGACCAGTTTATCGAGCAGATGAAACCCCGCTTTGCTTCCCGAGGGGATAAACCCGTTTTGCTGATGACATTGTTAGATTCGCGCCACGCGCTGGTTATTGGCAAAAACAGTCTGTTCCAACAGGTGATGGATTTGCTGGGCGTGAAAAATGCCTGGTCTGGCGAAACTAACTTCTGGGGTAGTGCGGTGGTGGGCCTTGAGCGCTTAGCTGAAGTCAAAGACGCCGATGTTATCTGTTTTGATCACAATAACGATGCGGAAATGGCGCGCGTAACCGCAACGCCGTTGTGGAATGCAATGCCTTTTGTTCGCCAAAACCGCTTCCAACGCGTGCCGCCAGTATGGCTTTATGGCGCGACACTTTCCGCCATGAACTTCACCACTACGCTTGCGAAAGCCATAGGGAGCCAGACGTGAAATATCGTTATGCTTTGCTCCCCGCGCTGCTTTTATCTGTGCTGTTTGTTATTGCCTGTGTGCTGACGCTACACAACCTGAATGCACAGTTGCCTTCTGCGCAGTGGAGTGCGGCCTGGTGGCAGCCCAATATTGATGACATCAATCAGATGTTATTTCACTACAGTTTGCTGCCGCGCCTTGCCATATCTTTGTTAGTTGGGGCAGGGCTTGGATTAGTGGGTGTGTTATTCCAGCAGGTGTTACGAAACCCGCTTGCTGAGCCAACCACGCTTGGTGTGGCAAGTGGCGCGCAACTTGGTATCACGGTTGCCACACTGTGGGCATTGCCCGGCGGGTTTGCCACACAGCAGTTCGCCGCCCTGGTAGGGGCAGGCGTTGTGGGTCTACTCGTGTTTGGCGTCGCCTGGGGTAAGCGTTTATCGCCGGTCACGCTGATTCTTGCAGGGTTGGTGCTTAGCCTTTATTGCGGCGCGGTAAACCAACTGTTGGCTATCTTCCACCATGATCAATTGCAGAACATGTTCCTGTGGAGCACCGGTTCGCTGAACCAGCAAGACTGGGACATCGTCAACGGCCTGTGGCCACGTTTGGTTGGGGGCTTGCTGTTAACACTGCTGCTGTTGCGCCCGCTTACGCTGATGGGTCTCGACGATGGCGTGGCGCGTAACCTTGGTCTGGCGCTTTCAGTGGTGCGGCTCGCAACGCTGGTGCTGGCGATTGCTATCAGTGCGCTTTTGGTGAATGCGGTTGGGATTATTGGCTTTATCGGACTTTTTGCACCACTGCTGGCGAAAATGCTCGGTGCGCGGCGTCTGGTTGCCCGGTTATTACTGGCTCCGCTTATCGGCGCGTTAATTTTGTGGCTGTCCGATCAATCCGTTATCTGGCTCACCAGCGCCTGGCGCGAAATTTCGACCGGCACGGTGACGGCTCTGATTGGCGCTCCTTTATTGCTGTGGCTGCTGCCACGCCTGCGCACCGTTGGCACACCGGCAATGAACCAGGGTGATAATGTTCCGAGCGAACGCCAGCATCTGGGCTGGTGGGTGTTAATCGGTAGCGGTGTTTTAGCGTTAGTTCTTGTCACTGCGCTAACGCTTGGACGCGATGCGTATGGCTGGAACTGGGTAAGCGGTTCGTTATTCCACGACCTGTTGCAGTGGCGTTGGCCACGTGTATTAGCCGCGCTGACGGCGGGTATGATGCTGGCGGTTGCGGGCAGCGTTATCCAACGTCTGACCGGTAATGCGATGGCGAGCCCCGAAGTTTTAGGTATCAGCTCTGGTGCGGCATTCGGTGTGGTGGTGATGTTGTTTATCGTACCTGGCAATGCATTCGGTTGGTTGTTCCCTGCAGGCAGTCTTGGGGCGGCGGTGACACTGTTGGTCATCATGGTGACGGCAAGCCGTGGCGGTTTTTCTCCGCAACGCATGTTACTCGCCGGGATGGCACTGAGTACTGCGTTTACCATGTTGTTGATGCTACTGATGGCGAGTGGCGACCCGCGTATGGCGGGGATCCTGACGTGGATTTCCGGCTCTACCTATAACGTTAGCGGCGATCAAGCCGTCAGAACCCTTATTCTGATGGTGGTTCTATTTGCCCTGACGCCGCTTTGCCGCCGTTGGTTAATGATTCTGCCGCTAGGCGGAGCAACCGCACGGGCAATCGGCATGGCGCTGACACCATCACGTTTTGCGCTGCTTTTGCTGGCTGCAACCTTAACCGCTGCGGCAACGATGACCGTCGGGCCACTCAGTTTTGTTGGCTTAATGGCACCACATATCGCGCGTATGCTTGGTTTCCGGCGTGCAATGCCACAGCTGATAATATCGGCGTTATTAGGTGGGATGTTGATGGTTGCCGCGGACTGGTGTGGAAGAATGATCCTGTTCCCGGATCAGGTGCCTGCTGGCTTGCTGGCAACGTTTATCGGTGCGCCTTACTTTATTTATTTGCTGCGTAAACAGAGTCGTTAGTTGAGGTGGATGACGCTTCGCTTATCCACCCTACAAATGCTGCGTAGGGTGGATAAGCGAAGCGTCATCCGCCAATACTACCAGTGATTACAACTTTGCAAACACTCTACGCGCCGCGTCGATAGTCTTCTGAATATCTTCCTTAGAATGCGCAACTGACATAAAGCCTGCCTCAAACGCAGACGGTGCCAGGTAAACGCCTTCTTCCAGCATCAGGTGGAAGAACTTCTTGAAGCGTTCAACATCGCACGCCATCACGTCCTGGTAGCACGTTACCGTTTCCGCGTCAGTGAAGAACAAACCAAACATCCCACCCACATTGTTCACAACCAATGGAATGTTTTCGGCTTCTGCTGCGTTAAGCAGTCCGTCAGC
This sequence comes from Buttiauxella noackiae, assembly GCF_000737905.1. Taxonomy (NCBI): domain Bacteria; kingdom Pseudomonadati; phylum Pseudomonadota; class Gammaproteobacteria; order Enterobacterales; family Enterobacteriaceae; genus Buttiauxella; species Buttiauxella noackiae. Next base: position 101,699 of record NZ_JPRU01000004.1, on the reverse strand, counting down.
CAGCATTTCGGTCAGTTCAGTCAATGTCTGGTGAACGCCAGGTTGCGCGACTTCAGTCAGGCAAGCGTAACCTGCTGCCATCGCAATTGGGTTACCGGAAAGCGTACCTGCCTGGTAAACCGGGCCGGTTGGTGCCAGAGCATCCATGATTTCACGACGGCCACCGAATGCACCTACCGGCATACCACCACCGATGATTTTGCCCAGGCAGGTTAGATCAGGCTCAACGCCGTAGTAAGACTGCGCGCCTGCCAGAGCAACACGGAAGCCGGTCATCACTTCATCGATGATAAACAGTGCGCCAAACTCATCGCACAAGGCACGTAAACCTGGCAGGAAATCATCGTTTGGAGGAATGCAGTTCATGTTGCCTGCGACCGGTTCAACAATGACGCAGGCGATATCTTCTGGATACTGCTCAAACGCTGCGCGAACGGAGGCGAGATCGTTATAAGTGCAGGTGAGGGTGTGTTTGGCAAAGTCTGCCGGAACGCCCGGTGAGTTGGGCTGGCCGAGGGTCAGTGCGCCAGAACCGGCTTTCACTAACAGGCAGTCGGCGTGGCCGTGGTAGCAGCCTTCGAACTTGATGATTTTATCGCGGCCGGTGAAACCACGGGCCAGACGAATAGCACTCATGGTGGCTTCGGTACCGGAGTTCACCATTCGTACCATATCCATGGTTGGAACCAGTTCGGTAACCAGTTCCGCCATTTTCACTTCCATCTCGGTTGGCGCGCCAAAGCTCAGACCGCGTTCAACCGCTTCAATCACGGCGTTGCGAATGGCTGGGTGATTATGGCCGAGAACCATCGGGCCCCATGAGCCCACATAATCGATATAGGCTTTGCCATCAGCGTCATACAGGTAAGCCCCGTCAGCGCGTTCGATAAACAGCGGCACACCGCCGACGCCGGTAAAAGCACGAACCGGCGAGTTCACGCCGCCAGGGATGACTTTGCGTGCGGCAGCGTACAGGTTTTCAGACTTACTCATGAATCGGCTCCTGATTCGTGGAAATAGTGGCAACACGCTATTCTAAGGGAAACTTGTGAAGTTATGAAAGTTTTGCCCAAATGCGTCGAGAGAGTAGAATGCCCCCTCGATTTGTATTACCAATAAATGATTAACCTAATGAATCACTCCCACCCCTCTTTTGAAGCACAACAAGTTGTGCGCTTACGCCGGGGCGACATGGTGCGTCGCCTAATTCGACAGGATAAAACGCCTGTCGCTATTCTTTTTATGGCCGCGATAGTAGGGACGTTAGCCGGTTTGGTAGGTGTCGCTTTTGAAAAGGCGGTCACCTGGGTTCAACAAAATCGTCTGGCGATGCTGGCGCATGTGGCCGATTACAGCCTGATCGTCTGGCCGCTGGCATTCATCAGTTCAATGGTTTTGGCGATGATTGGCTACTATTTAGTGCGCCGTTATGCGCCGGAAGCGGGGGGCTCTGGCATCCCTGAAATTGAAGGTGCACTGGAAGAGTTGCGCCCGGTGCGCTGGTGGCGTGTCATCCCGGTTAAATTTATCGGTGGTATGGGAACACTCGGCGCAGGGATGGTTCTCGGGCGTGAAGGGCCAACGGTGCAACTGGGCGGGAATATCGGGCGTATGGTGCTGGATATTTTCCGTTTACGGGGTGCCGAAGCCCGGCATTCGCTGTTAGCGACCGGTGCCGCTGCGGGTTTATCCGCTGCATTTAATGCACCGCTGGCGGGGATTCTGTTCATTATTGAAGAGATGCGCCCGCAGTTTCGCTATAACCTGATTTCGATAAAAGCCGTGTTTATCGGCGTGATTATGTCGAGCGTGGTTTTCCGTATTTTTAACGGTGAGAACGCTGTTATTGAGGTCGGGAAACTTTCTAATGCGCCTGTTAACACACTCTGGCTGTACCTGGTATTGGGCATGGTATTTGGTATTGTCGGCGTGTTCTTTAACGCGATGGTGTTCCGCACCCAGGATATGTTCCAGCGCTTCCACGGAGGAAATCTCAAAAAGTGGGTAATTATTGGCGGCCTGTTAGGTGGTATTTGCGGGATTCTTGGTCTTATCCAACCTGCAGCAGCTGGTGGTGGTTTTAACCTGATCCCCATTGCTGCTGCCGGAAATTACACGTTAGGCATGCTGCTGTTTATCTTTATTGCTCGCGTGATTACCACGCTGCTGTGTTTTTCTTCCGGCGCACCAGGTGGGATTTTTGCACCGATGCTGGCGTTGGGCACGTTACTGGGCACGGCATTTGGTATGGCGAGTGCGGCTTGGTTCCCGGCCTATCACCTTGAAGTTGGGACGTTTGCCATTGCAGGAATGGGCGCGTTGTTTGCCGCATCGGTACGTGCGCCGTTGACGGGGATTGTGTTGGTTCTGGAAATGACTGACAATTATCAGCTCATTTTGCCAATGATTATTACCTGCCTTGGCGCGACACTTTTGGCACAATTCCTCGGCGGTAAACCGCTATACTCCTCGATTCTTGCGCGCACACTTGCCAAACAGGAAGCCGAAAAGCAGGCTAAAGAACAACAGACCCCGAGCGGGGAGAATACTTGAACGATTTACTCGGGTATTAGATAATGGCCCAAAGTTTGGGGTTAAATTTCACCCAATATCTTATTTCGTTGGGAGCAAAAAATGAGTGATGACGTAGCAGTGCTGCCGTTGCAGTTTACAGAAGCCGCAGCCAATAAAGTAAAAAACCTGATCGCGGATGAGGAAAATCCAAATCTGAAACTGCGCGTTTACATCACCGGTGGTGGTTGCAGCGGCTTCCAGTATGGTTTTACTTTTGACGATCAGATTAATGACGGCGATATGACTATCGAGAAGCAAGGTGTTGCCCTGGTCGTTGACCCGATGAGCCTTCAATATCTGGTTGGCGGCGCGGTGGATTACACTGAAGGTCTGGAAGGTTCACGCTTTGTAGTGACAAACCCGAATGCGAAAAGCACCTGTGGGTGTGGTTCTTCGTTCAGCGTTTAAACCTTCATACTTCGAGCTGCAGATGCGATGACTAAACCCGTTCGCCTTTCTGCAACTCGAATTATTTCGTTTAGATAATGGGTTATAAACGTTCGTGTAGGCCGGATAAGCGAAAGCGTCATCCGGCTTTTTTATTGTTTATTGCCTGTCATCCAGCGCAAATGTCGGTAATTTGAGATGCCAACGAATGGCAGCCAGACGAATTGCGAGGGTGACGACCATACCAATCATACTCGCCTGTTCCAGTGGAACGTGGAAGGTGTAGAACGCTGTGGCATGCACAATGCCACCTGCAATACACGCCGTGGCGTAGATTTCGGTACGCAGGATCATTGGGATTTCACGCGCTAAAACGTCACGAATAATCCCACCGCCAACACCGGTCAACACGCCCATGCAAATGGCAATCAGTGGGCTTGTGCCCGCCAAAAACGCTTTATTCACCCCAATACCCACAAACACCGCAAGCCCCACGGCATCAAGCACTGGCAAAATCCATTTTGGGAGGCGACGCGGTTGTCGAATTAACACAATAGTCAGCATACAGGTGACCATTGCGACCACTAAGTCGGTTGGGTCTTTAACCCAAAATACCGGGCCATTATCCAGCGCCATATCGCGAATTGTTCCGCCGCCAACCGCTGTCACTACGCCCAGAACCAGAACACCAAACGGGTCCATACGTAGTTTACCTGCCAGCAGTACGCCGGATATTGCAAAGACGGCTGTGCCAATGATGTCCAGCCAATAGACGAGCATGTGGGTGTTATCCTCATAAAAAAGGTTATTTTTCTGCCAGCTCCTCACAGAGCTGTTTTGCGGCGAGGATAATACGTGGGCCCGAGCGACTAAACCAGTCATCATTCACTGCAATAACCGGAATTTTTAACTGGGTATTCCAGAATTGTTCAACCGGAGGGATTTTCGTCTCATCGCCGGTGATAATAATAGCCTGCGGGCGGCGGCTTAGCACCTGCTCACGACTCACCTGCGGCCAAGGAACCCGGCTATCTGCAAAGATATTTTGCCCACCACATACTCCCAGAATTTCGTCCTGAATCGAACCACTTCCTGATGTAAATAGCGGCTGCTGGCCGAACTGGAGAAACACTTTTTTCTTCGGGCCCTGTGCATATTGTGCTTTCAGATCGGCAAACTCTTTTGCCAGTTGATCTGCGGCGTTGTTGGCCGTTTGCGGTGTCGGGCTGTATTGGCTCAATTGACGCAATGCGGCAACCACTCCTTCGACCGTTGCCGGATCAAGCCAGACAACTTTAATACCCAATGCTTTTAGTTGATTGACCTGGCGCTCAGCATTTCCACCGCGCCAGGCAAGAACCACATCAGGTTTTAGCGCCACAATGCGCTCAAGGTTCATTCCTTGCCAGTTCGAGACTTGCTCAAGCTTTTTGGCGGCTTCCGGAAAGTCTGACCAGGCGCTGACCGCTACTGGCGTGATACCAGCCGCAAATGCCAGTTCAGTATTGCTCGGCGATAGTGAGATAACCCGCGGCGCGGCATTAAGCCACGCCGGGAGACAACACAGAAGCGCGGCGATCCCGCGCCAAAAGTTCTTATTAACCACGAGCCAGTTTCTGCACCAGGTTTTCAACCATTAGCGTGGACTGCTTCGCTGCAACAGCTAAGAACTCTTCGAAGCTCAGATGGGATTGCTGATCGGCAACATCAGAAATCGCGCGAACCACCACAAACGGGGTACCGAAGTTATGGCAAACGTGCGCAACGGCTGTTGCTTCCATTTCCACAGCAACTGCCTGTGGGAAGTTATGGCGAATTTTTGCCAGTGCCACAGAACCGTTAATAAAGGCATCACCACTAACAACCAAACCGCGTACGGCGTTCAGGTTTAGCTCGGCAATGCACTCTTCAGCCGCGGCAATCAGTTTGGCGTCGGCAGCAAAACCTGCCGGGCAACCAGGCAATTGACCATATTCATAGCCAAAAGCGGTAACGTCTGCGTCGTGGTAACGCACTTCATCAGAAACCACGATATCGCCAACTTTAAGTGTGGCTGCGAGACCACCCGCAGAACCGGTGTTGATCACCACATCTGGTTTGCAATGCTCAAGCAGGAGAGTTGCACCCATTGCCGCTGCGACTTTGCCAATACCTGATTTCAGCAAAGCGACTTCCACGCCATTCAGGGTGCCGGTGTAAATTTCACACCCGGCAAGCTTCAGAGTCTGACGGCTTTCAATTTTGTCACGCAGCAGCGTAACTTCTTCTTCCATTGCACCAATGATGCCTACTTTCATAGTGATTCTCGCTAAAGTGTTAAATTACCTTCATAGTCTATCATGGCTGGCATCAAGGAATTAATCCGCTGTTAAAAGGCGAAGGAGAGGGCATGAGTGAGATAGATTTCCGCAAGAAAATTAACTGGCACCGCCGTTTCCGCTCGCCTGATGGGCTGAAGAATGAACATGAAATCCAGCGTATTTTTGAAAGCGATCGCGGGAGAATCGTCAATTCTCCGGCAATTCGCCGATTGCAGCAGAAAACTCAAGTTTTCCCTCTGGAGCGTAACGCCTCTGTTCGCACTCGCTTGACGCACTCGATGGAAGTTCAGCAAGTCGGACGCTACATCGCCAAAGAAGTGCTCAGTCGCCTGAAGGAGCAGCAAGACCTTGAGCGTTATGGTTTGCATGAGCTCACTGGACCGTTTGAAAGCATTGTTGAAATGGCGTGCCTGATGCACGACATCGGTAACCCACCGTTCGGCCATTTTGGTGAGTCAGCCATTAATGACTGGTTCCGCCAGCGTTTATTCCCAACAGATGCCGGCAGCCAGCCGCGCAGCGACGATCGTTGCCGGGTTGAAGCTTTACGCCTGCGTGAAGGTGAAGATCAATTGAATGGCTTACGCCGCAAGGTACGCCAGGATCTGTGTCAATTTGAAGGTAATGCACAGGGGATTCGTCTGGTACACAGTCTACTACGCATGAATCTGACCTGGGCGCAGGTTGGTTGCATTCTGAAATATACGCGCCCGGCCTGGTTTGTTGGCGAGCCGCCAAAAAGCCACGCTTATCTGATGAAAAAACCGGGCTTCTATCTTTCTGAAGAGTCCTACATTGCCCGTTTGCGCACAGAGCTTGAATTGGGCGAATACAGCCGTTTCCCACTGACATGGATAATGGAAGCTGCGGACGATATTTCTTACTGTGTGGCGGATCTGGAAGATGCGGTTGAGAAGCGCATTTTCAGCGTTGAACAACTTTATCAGCATTTATGTGATGCCTGGGGCGAGCATAGCAAAGGCGATCTTTTTGAGCGTGTGGTTGATGAGGCCTGGGATAAATCCCGTTCAAATCAGATGCGCCGCAGTACCGAAGATCAGTTCTTTATGTATCTGCGCGTCAACACGCTAAACCAGTTGGTGCCTTACGCCGCACAACGTTTTATCGATAATCTTGGCGATATATTTAGCGGTGAGTTCAATCACGCGCTGCTCGAAGATGACAGCCCCTTTGCGCGCCTGCTGGAGCTATATAAGCAGGTTGCATTTAAACATGTATTTAGTCACCCAGAAGTTGAGCAACTTGAGTTACAAGGTTATCGCGTTATCAGTGGCTTACTTGAAATTTACAGTCCATTACTCAATATATCAGTTGAGGATTTTGCTGAACTGGTGGAGAAAGAAAGTTTACGTCGTCTGCCGATTGAAACTCGACTCTTCCACAAATTGTCTACAAAACATAGGCTTGCGTATATTGAGGCAGTCAGTGATTTGACGCCGTCGGCCAGTGATTTCCCGGTATGGGAATATTATTACCGCTGTCGTCTAATTCAGGATTATATCAGTGGAATGACGGACTTATTCGCATGGGATGAGTATCGGCGCCTGATGGCGGTGGAATAAGTTGCTCATTGAGTTTTGTAAAGACGGACAATAAATTTTTACTTTTTCCAGTGACTTATCGGCGGAACTTAGCGCCTCAATTGTCACTCTATATTGGCCTACACAGCAATTTTGCGTGACTTATTAACTTGAGACTGAAATCGATGAAAAAAACAACTTTAGCAATGAGCGCGCTGGCTCTTAGCCTGAGTATGGCGCTGAGTCCTGTATCTGCAATTGCGGCAGAGACAGCTTCTTCTGTACCTGCAACCGCAGCGCAACCTATGCCAAGTCTTGCGCCGATGCTGGAAAAAGTAATGCCTTCCGTGGTGAGTATTAACGTTGAGGGTAGCACTACGGTTAATACGCCACGTATGGGGCGTAACTTCCAACAGTTCTTTGGTGATAATTCACCGTTCTGTCAGGAAGGCTCTCCATTCCAGAGCTCTCCATTCTGCCAGGCAGGCCCAGGTGAAGAAGGCCCTCAGGGCGGCGGTCAGCAACAGAAATTTGCAGCACTGGGTTCTGGTGTAATTATTGACGCAGCTAAAGGCTATGTGGTGACAAACAACCACGTTGTTGATAATGCGACAAAAATCCAGGTATCCCTGAGCGATGGACGTAAGTTCGAAGCAAAAGTGGTAGGTAAAGATCCACGTTCTGATATCGCACTGTTGCAGTTGCAGGACCCGAAAAATCTGACTGCGATAAAAATGGCTGACTCCGACGCACTGCGCGTTGGTGATTACACAGTGGCTATCGGTAACCCATATGGTCTGGGCGAAACTGTGACCTCCGGTATTGTTTCAGCCTTGGGTCGTAGTGGCCTGAACATTGAAAACTATGAGAACTTTATCCAGACCGATGCGGCAATCAACCGTGGTAACTCCGGTGGTGCGCTGGTTAACCTTAATGGTGAACTGATAGGGATTAACACTGCGATTCTGGCACCAGACGGTGGCAACATCGGTATCGGTTTTGCTATCCCAAGCAACATGGTGAAAAACCTGACCGCGCAGATGGTGCAGTATGGTCAAGTTAAGCGTGGTGAGCTGGGTATCATGGGTACCGAGTTGAACTCTGAACTGGCAAAAGCGATGAAGGTTGACGCGCAACGTGGTGCATTTGTCAGCCAGGTTATGCCGAACTCTTCTGCTGCGAAAGCGGGTGTGAAAGCCGGTGACGTTGTGGTTTCCATGAACGGTAAAGCAATTAGCAGCTTCGCTGCCTTGCGCGCGGAAGTGGGCTCTATGCCAGTCGGCAGTAAACTGACACTTGGCCTGTTGCGTGATGGCAAACCCGTTTCAGTCAATCTGGAACTGCAACAAAGCAGCCAGACTCAGGTCGACTCTGCCACCATCTTTACTGGTATTGAAGGTGCTGAAATGAGTAACCGCAGCGGTAAAGATGAGAAGGGTGTCATCGTCAATAACGTTAAAGGTAATAGCCCTGCTGCGCGTATTGGCCTGAAAAAAGGCGATATTATCATTGGTGTTAACCAGCAGGTTGTAAATAACATCGCTGAGCTGCGCAAAATTCTGGACACCAAGCCGTCAGTAATGGCGCTTAATATTCAGCGTGGCGACAGCACCATCTATCTGTTGATGCAGTAATTAATTGCCACTAAGTTCTCCTTAAACCATCAGGGCCGCAAATCGCGGCCCTTTTTTGTGAGCCTTACCACAACTCCATACTCTTCAGTTGTGCTTTGTGCATTCGCACAATGCTGAGGCGATCTATCTCGCCTATGCTAGGCCATTAGCACGACTCAGGAGGACACATGGCTGGCTGGCACCTTGATACCAAAATGGCGCAGGACATTGTGGCGCGCACCATGACCATTATTGATACCAACATTAACGTGATGGATGCGCGTGGTCGAATTATTGGCAGCGGTGATAAAGAACGTATTGGTGAATTGCACGAAGGTGCATTGCTGGTGCTCTCTCAGGGGCGTGTGGTTGATATTGATGATGCCGTAGCCCGGCATCTGCACGGTGTACGCCAGGGGATTAACCTGCCGCTACGCATCGAAGGTGAAATTGTCGGTGTTATCGGTCTGACTGGAGAGCCTGGCTCGTTGCGTAAATATGGTGAGCTGGTGTGTATGACGGCGGAGATGATGCTTGAACAATCTCGTCTGATGCACTTGCTGGCCCAGGACACACGTCTGCGTGAAGAGCTGGTGATGAATTTGATTCAGGCCGAAGAACAGACACCTGCGTTGAGTGAATGGGCACAACGTTTGGGTATCGATCTGAATCAACCTCGTGTGGTCGCCGTGGTGGAAGTCGATAGTGGGCAGCTTGGCGTGGAAAGCGCTATGGAAGAGTTACAGCAGCTGCAAACTGCACTAACGACACCTGAGCGGAATAATTTGATAGCTATTGTGTCGTTAACGGAGATGGTGGTGCTGAAGCCCGCGCTAAATCCCTTTGGCCGTTGGGATGCAGAAGACCACCGTAAGCGAGTGGAACAGCTCATCAACCGCATGAAAGAAAATGGTCAGCTACGCTTCCGTGTCGCGCTGGGCAACTATTTTACTGGCCCTGGAAGTATTGCGCGCTCGTACCGAACCGCTCGCACTACCATGATGGTCGGCAAACAGCGTATGCCGGAAAGTCGGGGCTATTTTTACCAGGATTTGATGTTGCCGGTGCTGCTGGATAGTTTGCGTGGCGGCTGGCAGGCGAATGAACTGGCGCGCCCTTTAGCTCGTCTGAAATCAATGGATAACAACGGACTGTTGCGCCGAACGTTAAGCGCGTGGTTCCGACACAACGTGCAGCCACTTGCAACGTCTAAAGCATTGTTTATTCATCGTAATACGCTCGAATACCGGCTTAACCGTATTTCGGAATTAACAGGGTTAGATTTAGGGAATTTTGACGATAGATTGTTGCTGTATGTGGCGTTGCAGCTGGATGAGCAAAGATAAGAAAAGGGCCGGAGATTCCGGCCCTTTTGGATTATTTACCGCGGGTTAGCTTTTCAAGATCGGATTCAATTTCACTGATCTTATGAGCAACCACCGATTCCAGATGGCGAAGATCGTCGAGGATTTTGCGTTTCAGATCCACTTCAGTGCGATCTCGTTGGCAAAGTTGATCTAATTCATCAATTACATAGCGCAGATTCGGGCTGATTTCCTGCACTTCTTTGTAACCCTGGCCGACGCCATCGGCAACGACAGTTTTGCGCTGGCGTGGGTATTTAAACTTCACGCTTTTAGCGAAAAACTCGCCTTTATCCTTCTGGAAATAGATTTTCAGGATATCGTTGTTGGCTTCCTGCCGGAGGCTATAACGATCGATTTCATCAGGATTGGTAATACCCAGACTTTTCAAGTTATCGTACATAGTGTGACCTTTTTCGATATCATTAACCTATAGATAATTAACGGAAAAATCCTTTTCCGCTAGCCCTAAATGCTAAAAAGGCGGGTAAGCCCGCCTTTTACACATTTTATTAGTCGATAGTGCGAAGCAGCTCGTTGATTCCAACTTTGCCGCGAGTTTTCGCGTCGACTTTTTTCACGATAACTGCACAGTACAGGCTGTATTTACCATCTTTAGATGGCAAGTTGCCGGAAACAACCACGGAACCTGCTGGTACGCGGCCGTAATGCACTTCGCCGGTTTCACGGTCATAAATACGCGTGCTTTGGCCGATGTAAACGCCCATAGAAATCACAGAGCCTTCTTCAACGATAACGCCTTCCACAACTTCTGAACGCGCGCCGATGAAGCAGTTATCTTCGATGATAGTTGGGTTAGCCTGTAATGGCTCCAGAACACCACCGATGCCGACGCCACCAGACAGGTGAACGTTTTTACCAATCTGCGCACAAGAACCAACAGTCGCCCAGGTATCAACCATTGAGCCTTCATCAACGTATGCACCGATGTTGACGTAAGACGGCATCAGAACGGTGTTACGTGCGATGTATGCGCCCTGGCGAACGGCCGCTGGTGGCACAACGCGGAAGCCTTCTTTCTGGAAGCGTGCTTCGTCATAGTTGGCGAATTTCATCGGCACTTTATCGAAGTAGCGGCTTTCGGCACCATCAATAACCTGGTTGTCATTGATACGGAAAGAGAGCAGAACGGCTTTCTTCAGCCATTGGTGGGTAACCCACTGGCCATCAATTTTTTCGGCAACGCGCAGCGCACCGCTGTCGAGCAGGGAGATGACCTGGTTTACCGCTTCACGAGTGACGGTATCAGCATTTGCAGGAGTGATTTCGGCGCGGCGCTCGAAAGCGGTTTCAATTACATTTTGTAGCTGCTGCATTGGCATTGTGAACATTTTCCTGATTGTGACGAAATTAACAGACTGTTATTTATCGTTTGGATTAAGGGCCGCTGTCAACCGTTGCTGTACTTCCTCTTGCAACTCATTATTAAGAGCACGCCGGTCGGCGGTGGCTATTATAAATAAATCTTCTACTCGCTCGCCAATTGTCGTAATTCTGGCCCCGTAAAGCGAAATTCCGAGATCGGCAAACACTTCTCCCACGCGAGCCAGTAAACCTGGCTGATCTAAAGCTATCAGCTCCAGGAACGTTCTTCTATCGGTATGCGTTGGCAGGAAATTCACCTCAGTATCGACGGTAAAGTGACGTAGTTTGGCAGACTGGCGGCGCGGCTGAGGTGTTTGCCAACTGGTCTGCGTAATGGCTTGTTCAATGCTGTGGCGGATAAGATCATGCCTGTCGGCGGAAAGCGGACTGCCATCCGGCTCCAGCACAATAAAGGTATCCATTGCCATGCCATCGCGCGTCGTAAATATTTGTGCGTCATGAACGCTGAGGTTGCGCCTGTCCAGCTCGGCACAAACGGCGGCAAACAGGTGAGGGCGGTCAGGGCTCCAGATGAAGATTTCGGTACCCCCCCGTGTTGCCTGCGGGCTAAGCAAAATCATCGGCTTGCTGAGGTCGTGCTTCAGCAAATGGCGCGCATGCCAGGCGATTTGATTTGGTGTGTGGCGAACAAAATAGTTCGCCCGACAGCGACGCCAGATGTTATGCAGCGCCTCTTCGTTGATGTTATCCATACGCAGCAACGCCAGCGCCTGAAGCTGGTGGTGGCGCACGCGTTCACGCATATCCGGGCTATTTTGCATTCCGCGGCGCAGCTGTTTTTCGGTAGCGAAATAGAGCTCACGCAACAGGCTCTGTTTCCAGCTATTCCACAAGGTTTCGTTGGTCGCACAGATATCAGCGACGGTCAGGCAAACCAGGTAACGCAGGCGGTTTTCAGTCTGCACTTCTTCGGCAAACTGCTTAATGACTTCCGGGTCCTGAATATCACGGCGCTGCGCGGTGACTGACATCAACAAATGTTGGCGCACAAGCCATGCGACGAGCTGTGTTTCGCGTGAGTTCAGGCCGTGCAGTTCGGCAAATTTTAAGACGTCCTGAGCGCCAAGAACGGAGTGATCGCCGCCGCGACCTTTGGCGATGTCATGGAACAGGGCTGCAATCAGGATCAGCTCCGGATGCGACAGACGGGGCCAGAGATCCACACATAGTGGGTGCTTCGGGCGGGTTTCTTCTTTCGCGAAGCTTTCCAGTTTTTGCAGCACGCGAATGGTGTGTTCATCGACCGTGTAAGCATGGAACAGGTCAAACTGCATTTGCCCGACGATATGCGACCACTGCGGCATATACGCCCACAACACACTGTGGCGGTGCATTGGCAGTAAAGCGCGGCTCACGGCACCGGGATGGCGCAATATCGTGAGGAAGAGATCGCGCGCTTCTGGAATGTAGCAAAGCGGCTGTACTAAATGGCGACGTGCATGGCGCAAATGGCGTAAGGTGGTTGAATAAATTCCGGTGATGTCACGGTTACGCACCATCATGTAAAACATGCGCAAAATGGCCTGCGGTTCACGCATAAATAGCGTTTCGTCACGCAGATCGATAAGCGTGCCACGTAACTGGAAGTCATCGTCCAATGGGCGCGGTTTTTCGCTGGCATCAAGTGCAAGAATCGCTTCATCAAACAGCTGCAACAGCATTTGGTTAAGCTCACCGACGCGACGGGTCACACGATAGAAATCTTTCATCATGTGTTCGACTGGCTGATTGCCATCACCGTTGTAATCCAGACGCTGAGCAACGCTTAGCTGCCTGTCGAATAACAAACGGTTGTCATAGCGATTCACTTCGAGATGCAAAGCGAAGCGAATACGCCACAGTAGGTGCTGGCACTCATCCAGTTCATTTCTTTCCGCTTCGGTTAAAAAACCAAAACCGACCATTTCGCTCATGGACGTGGCGCCAAAGTGGCGACGAGCGACCCATTGCAAAGTATGGATGTCACGCAAACCGCCGGGGCTGCTTTTGATATCTGGCTCGAGGTTATAACTTGTGCCGTGGTAACGCTGGTGACGAACATTTTGCTCATCAATTTTTGCGGCAAAGAATTTGGCGGATGGCCAGAAGCCGTCACTGAAAATGTGTTTTTGCAGTTCAAGGAAGAGTGCAACATCGCCAATCAGTAAGCGCGACTCAATCAGGTTGGTGGCAACCGTTAAATCAGAAAGACCTTCAAGCAGGCACTCTTCAAGCGTGCGTACGCTGTGCCCGACTTCTAACTTTACGTCCCACAGTAGTGTGAGAAGTTCACCGATTTTTTGGGATTGTGGTTCGCTCAGACGTTTACGGCTGAGTATCAACAAATCAATGTCAGATAACGGATGGAGTTCCCCGCGCCCGTAGCCGCCCACCGCGACAAGTGCGGTTTCAGGGACATCACCAAAACCGTAATTTACCCATAACCGTTGCAGTAGCTGGTCGATAAACTCGGTGCGGGCATCGATAAGTTTTTCGGCGGAATTACCGTCGTCGAATGCTGTTCCTAACCATTGCTGGAAAGTGTCAAGGCGGGCTTTAATTTCGGCGCAATTAAGCTCTGAATCTGTCCAGTTGATGGGGTATTCAGGTTGCCCGGAAATCTCAGGAAGCACAGTGGTTGCGTACTGCTCGGGTAAGCTCGGTGTCATGTCGCCATCCATAAAAAAAGCCGGCATAAGCCGGCTTCGATTGCTGACTTTCGCCAGGCATATCACTCGTTATGCGAAATCACCGCGGGGATGGTGTCATCCTTGCGTAAAGTGAGAATTTCGCAGCCGTTATCTGTCACCACAATAGTATGCTCGTATTGTGCAGACAAGCAGCGATCTTTGGTTTTCACTGTCCAACCGTCTTTCATGGTACGAATACGGTAATCGCCAGAGTTCACCATCGGCTCGATGGTGAAAGTCATGCCCGGTTGCAGCACTACGCCACCGTCATCAGCATCGTAATGCAGCACCTGTGGTTCTTCGTGGAATACGCGGCCAATACCGTGTCCACAGTATTCACGAACCACAGAAAAACCTTCAGCTTCGACGAATTTCTGAATTGCAGCACCCAGAGTGCGCAGGCGAATACCTGGTTTTACCATGCGAAGGGACAAATACAGGCTTTCCTGGGTAACACGGCACAGGCGCTCACCCAGAATGGTCGGTTTACCGACGATGAACATTTTTGAGGTGTCACCGTGGTATTCGTCTTTGATGACAGTGACGTCAATGTTGACGATGTCGCCATTTTTCAAAATCTTAGCGTCATCAGGAATGCCGTGACAGACCACTTCGTTAATAGAGATACACACTGATTTTGGGAAGCCGTGGTAACCCAGGCACGCGGAAATAGCTTGCTGCTGGTTAACGATGTAATCGTTACAAATACGGTCCAGTTCACCAGTGCTAACGCCCGGTTGTACATGGGGTTCAATCATTTCCAGCACTTCAGCGGCAAGTCGGCCCGCGATGCGCATTTTTTCGATTTCTTCAGGTGTTTTAATTGAGATAGCCATTAATTCGATCCGCAGGTGTCGTCATTAGCGACAATAATTGAGCAGGTGTAGGTCAATGTTATCAGGGCCTACGATCGGTGCCAAATCGAGAATCAGTGTGCGCACTATCTGCTAACAACTATTGGAGTCCGGGTCTGTTTTATGGTATAAAGCGCGCCGGACTTGTATTCCGATTTTTCGGGTACAGCCAACACTCTCACTTTGTGTAAATAACACACACGTATCGACACATATTCCGGGGTGCCCTTTGGGGTCGGTAATATGGGATACGTGGAGGCTTAACCCCATACTTTTATATAGAGGTTTTAATCATGGCAACTGTTTCCATGCGCGACATGCTCAAGGCTGGTGTTCACTTCGGTCACCAAACCCGTTACTGGAACCCGAAAATGAAGCCTTTCATCTTCGGCGCTCGTAACAAAGTTCACATCATCAACCTTGAAAAAACTGTACCTATGTTCAACGAAGCTTTGGCTGAGCTGAGCAAGATTTCTTCTCGTAAAGGCAAAATCCTTTTCGTTGGTACTAAGCGTGCTGCAAGCGAACCAGTAAAAGAAGCTGCTCTGAGCTGCGATCAGTTCTTCGTGAACCATCGCTGGTTGGGCGGCATGCTGACTAACTGGAAAACTGTTCGTCAGTCCATCAAACGTCTGAAAGACCTGGAAATCCAGTCTCAGGACGGTACCTTCGACAAACTGACCAAGAAAGAAGCACTGATGCGTACCCGTGAGCTGGTGAAGTTGGAAAACAGCCTGGGTGGTATCAAGGATATGGGCGGTCTGCCGGATGCTCTGTTTGTAATCGACGCTGATCACGAACACATTGCAATCAAAGAAGCGAACAACCTGGGTATCCCAGTATTCTCTATCGTTGATACTAACTCCGATCCAGATGGCGTTGATTTCGTTATCCCTGGTAACGACGATGCAATCCGTGCTGTAACCCTGTATCTGGGTGCTGTAGCTGCTACCGTTCGTGAAGGCCGCTCTCAGGATCTGGCTTCTCAGGCAGAAGAAAGCTTCGTAGAAGCTGAATAATAAGGTTCGCTCTCATTGAGCCCTTATTAACCAGGTATTGAATAGTTTGGTTAGGGGGCCTGTCTCAGGCCCCCTTTTTATTTTGAGCCAGGGTTCGTCTATTCCGTGGACCAGGGCTTATCTCTCTCTACGAGATAACCGAGGATTTTAGAATGGCTGATATTACTGCTGCTCTGGTAAAAGAACTGCGTGAACGTACTGGCGCAGGCATGATGGATTGCAAAAAGTCACTGACTGAAGCTAATGGCGACATCGAGCTGGCAATCGAAAACATGCGTAAGTCTGGTGCGATCAAAGCGGCTAAGAAAGCAGGCAACGTAGCTGCTGACGGCGTGATCAAAACTAAGATCGCAGACGGCTACGCTGTGATTCTGGAAGTTAACTGCCAGACTGACTTCGTTGCTAAAGATGGTGGTTTCCAGGCATTTGCTGACAAAGTGCTGGACGCTGCTGCTGCAGGCAAAATTACTGATATCGAAGTACTGAAAGCACAGTTCGAAGAAGAGCGTGTTGCACTGGTTGCTAAAATCGGTGAGAACATCAACATTCGTCGTGTTGCAGTTCTGGAAGGTGATGTTCTGGGTAGCTACCTGCACGGTGCTCGCATCGGTGTTGTTGTTGCAGCTAAAGGCGCTGACGAAGAGCTGGTTAAGCAAATCGCTATGCACGTTGCTGCAAGCAAGCCAGAATTCGTTAAGCCAGAAGACGTGTCTGCTGAAGTTGTTGAGAAAGAGTACCAGGTTCAGCTCGACATCGCTATGCAGTCTGGCAAGCCGAAAGAAATCGCAGAGAAAATGGTTGAAGGCCGCATGAAGAAATTCACCGGTGAAGTTTCTCTGACTGGTCAGCCTTTCGTCATCGACCCAAGCAAAACTGTTGGTCAGCTGCTGAAAGAGCATAATGCTGATGTAAATGGCTTCATCCGCTTTGAAGTGGGCGAAGGCATCCAGAAAGTTGAGACTGACTTCGCAGCAGAAGTTGCTGCAATGTCCAAGCAGTCTTAATTTTTAAAGGAGCCGCCAATTGGCGGTTCCTTTTTATCTGGCTTTAAAAATCAGCCTGCTCTGATACAGATCTTGTTGATATGCGACATTATGTCGCCTGAATTTACCATCCCCATTCGTTGACTGTTCCCAGGAAAGAATCATGGCTACCAATGCAAAACCTGTCTACAAACGCATTCTGCTCAAGCTAAGCGGCGAAGCGCTGCAAGGTACCGAAGGCTTCGGTATTGATGCAAGCATCCTTGATCGTATGGCTCAGGAAATTAAAGAGCTGGTTGAATTGGGTATTCAGGTCGGGGTGGTGATTGGTGGTGGCAACTTATTCCGCGGTGCAGGCCTGGCAAAAGCCGGTATGAACCGTGTTGTGGGCGACCACATGGGCATGCTGGCAACCGTAATGAACGGTCTGGCAATGCGTGATGCGCTTCATCGCGCCTATGTGAACGCTCGTCTGATGTCTGCTATTCCATTGAATGGCGTATGTGATAACTACAGCTGGGCAGAAGCTATCAGCTTGCTGCGCAATAACCGCGTAGTTATCCTGGCAGCCGGTACCGGTAATCCATTCTTTACTACTGACTCTGCTGCGTGTCTGCGTGGTATTGAGATTGAAGCGGACGTGGTACTGAAAGCCACGAAAGTAGATGGCGTGTTTACTGCGGATCCTGTTAAAGATCCTACTGCAACGCTTTATGAGCAACTGACTTATACCGAAGTGTTGGATAAAGAGCTGAAAGTGATGGATTTGGCTGCGTTCACGCTTGCCCGCGATCACAAATTGCCGATTCGTGTTTTCAACATGAACAAACCTGGTGCACTTCGCCGTGTGGTTATGGGCGAAAAAGAAGGCACTTTAATCACTGAATAATTTCAGTCGATGCTTAATCAGGGTAAGATTCAGTTTCAAACAGTCGTAACAGGTGAACCCCAACGGGCGCCATGAATAAACAGGGCTATACTTAGCTCGCAGCGTCTGCATAGCGGCGTGAAGTGTGGTCTGCCCTAAACCAGTTTTCAAGGATTCGTAACGTGATTAGCGATATCAGAAAAGATGCCGAAGTGCGTATGGAAAAATGCGTAGAAGCATTCAAAACCCAAATCAGTAAAATCCGCACCGGCCGCGCCTCTCCATCCCTGCTGGACGGTATCATTGTGGAGTATTACGGCACCCCGACTCCACTGCGCCAATTGGCAAGTGTAACGGTTGAAGATTCTCGCACACTGAAGATCAACGTGTTTGACCGTTCTCTGAGCCAGGCCGTTGAGAAAGCGATCATGACTTCCGACCTCGGTCTGAACCCAAGCTCTGCTGGTACCGACATTCGTGTTCCACTACCGGCACTGACTGAAGAACGTCGTAAAGATCTGATCAAAATTGTACGTGGCGAAGCTGAAGGCGCACGTGTGGCGGTTCGTAACGTTCGCCGTGATGCTAACGACAAAGTGAAAGCGCTGCTGAAAGATAAAGAAATCAGTGAAGATGACGATCGCCGTTCTCAGGACGACGTTCAGAAAATGACTGATGCTGCTATCAAGAAAGTAGATGCTGCGCTTGCTGAGAAAGAAGCTGAGTTGATGCAGTTCTAATCCGTTGAGATGACGGATCAAACGCCGTATGCAAGCCGTGGCTCATGCCACGATTATTGTCTACGGCGTTTTTTATTTGATTATTCATACTAAAACTCCAGAGCGCCCCATGAAGCAACTGACCATTCTCGGCTCTACCGGATCTATCGGTACCAGTACCCTTAGCGTTGTTCGTCATAATCCTGATAACTTTTCCGTCATCGCCCTGGTAGCCGGGAAAAATGTCGCGCGCATGGCTGAGCAGTGCCTGGAGTTCAAGCCGCGCTGGGCAGTAATGGATGATGAAGTTTCTGCTGGAGAGTTACGTCGTTTGCTTAAAGAGCAAGGGAGTAGCACTGAAGTTCTGGCCGGGCAGCAGGCAGCTTGTGAAATGGCGGCGCTGGATGAAGTTAATCAGGTTATGGCGGCTATTGTTGGCGCTGCCGGCCTGTTACCCACTCTTGCGGCGATTGCTGCAGGCAAGCAAGTGTTACTGGCAAATAAAGAATCTCTGGTGACTTGTGGGCGGCTGTTTATGGATGCTGTACAACGAAGCCATGCTCAGCTTCTGCCTATCGACAGCGAACACAACGCAATTTTTCAGAGTTTGCCGGAAACAATTCAGCAAAACCTCGGGTACGCTGAACTTGAGGGTAATGGCGTTTCGTCAATTATTCTTACCGGGTCAGGTGGCCCATTCCGTGAGACGCCGTTAGGCGAACTGGCAGCAATGACTCCGGACCAGGCTTGTAGCCATCCGAACTGGTCGATGGGACGTAAAATCTCAGTCGACTCGGCCACCATGATGAACAAAGGTCTCGAATACATTGAAGCTCGTTGGCTATTCAATGCTTCAGCGAAACAAATGGAAGTACTGATACATCCGCAGTCGGTTATCCACTCGATGGTTCGTTATCGTGATGGTAGTGTGCTGGCGCAGTTAGGCGCTCCAGATATGCGCACGCCTATCGCACACGCCATGGCATTTCCTGAGCGCGTGCAGTCAGGTGTTGAACCACTCGATTTTTGTAAAATTGGTACTTTCACCTTCATGGAACCAGACTATCATCGCTATCCTTGCCTGAAGCTTGCAATGGAAGCATTTGAGCAGGGGCAAGCTGCAACGACCGTACTGAACGCTGCAAATGAAATTGTGGTTGAAGCTTTCTTGCAACAACAGCTACGTTTTACAGACATTGCTTCCTTAAATCGCGCAGTCCTTGATAGTGTTGAATTGACTGAGCCGAAGAGCGTGGAAGAGGTTCTTGCTGTTGATGCGAAAGCACGCGAGGTTGCCCGAGATTTGGTGACGCGCATCGCTTCCCGATGATTATTTATTCAGCTGATATGCCTCTATTTGTTAGCTTTGTGCTTCAGTGATATAGTCTGCGCCATCTTTCGGCCAGGAATAACTGACTGAAAGATTGGTAAGCCGTGTTATAGCACGGCTTTTTTATGTAAAAGCTGAGATCATTCTGAGTACCGCTTAATCCTTATCTGGGAATAATTACGCGTTATGTTGTCTGCAAACCAACAATTAAGCGAAACACAATCCGGACATGGCGCACGCCATGTTGCCATTATTATGGATGGCAACGGTCGCTGGGCGAAACGACAAGGGAAGATGAGGGTTTCCGGCCATAAGGCGGGGGCGAAATCTGTTCGCCGGGCGGTAAGTTTTGCGGCAAATAATGGTATAGATGCGCTTACGCTCTATGCTTTTAGTAGTGAAAACTGGAATCGTCCAGCTCAAGAAGTTAGCGCACTAATGGAGTTGTTTGTGTGGGCTTTAGACAGTGAAGTCAAAAGTTTGCATCGTCACAATGTCTGTTTGCGTATTATCGGCGATATCAGCCGATTCAATGCTCGCCTGCAAGAACGTATCAAAAAAGCCGAAGACTTAACGAGTGCCAACACAGGTTTGACTCTCAATATTGCCGCGAACTATGGCGGGCGTTGGGATATTATTCAAGGTGTGCGGCATCTTGCCGAACAGGTACAAGAAGGCTTACTGCGTCCAGACCAGATTGATGAAGAGATGCTGAGTAAGCAAATCTGCATGAATGAACTGGCTCCCGTAGATTTAGTAATTAGGACAGGGGGAGAGCATCGTATTAGTAACTTTCTGATTTGGCAGATTGCCTACGCAGAACTTTATTTCACTGATGTTCTTTGGCCTGATTTCGATGAACAAGACTTTGAAGGTGCATTAAATGCTTTTGCAAATCGAGAGCGTCGCTTTGGCGGCACAGCACCTGGTAGTGAGTAAGCCTGTTGGGGGTCACTTTTGCTGAAGTATCGCCTGCTTTCTGCGTTTATTTTAATCCCGGTGGTTATTGCCGCGTTATTTTGGCTTCCACCAGTAGGATTTGCTATTACAACCCTCGTGGTATGTATGCTGGCAGCCTGGGAATGGGGACAATTGGCAGGTTTTAAAGCGCGTTCTCAACGTGTTTGGCTTGCTGTGTTGTGTGGTCTGTTACTGGCATTAATGCTTTATGCATTACCTGAATACCAGCGTACGGTTCATATTCCGTTGATTGAGGCTTCGCTATGGGCATCACTTGCCTGGTGGTTTGCCGCGCTGTTACTGGTGTTGTTTTATCCAGGTTCTGCATCAATCTGGCGCAACTCAAAAGTGTTGCGTCTGTTGTTTGGCGTATTAACGATTGTGCCGTTTTTCTGGGGCATGATTGTATTACGTAACTGGCATTACGAGATTAACCACTACACCGGTTCAATCTGGCTGTTGTATGTGATGGTTCTAGTCTGGGGAGCTGACTCCGGTGCTTATATGTTTGGCAAAATGTTTGGCAAACACAAATTAGCGCCGAAAGTGTCTCCGGGTAAAACATGGCAGGGCTTCTTTGGTGGGTTGTTCACTTCTGCGATTATCTCCGTGCTGTTCGGCATGTGGGCGAATCTGGATGTGTCACCGGCTATTCTGTTGACCTGTTCGGTTATAGCTGCTCTTGCTTCAGTATTGGGCGATTTAACCGAAAGTATGTTTAAGCGTGAAGCAGGGATTAAAGATAGCGGTCACCTGATCCCCGGTCATGGTGGTATCCTTGACCGCATTGATAGCCTCACAGCAGCAGTACCGGTATTTGCCTGTCTGTTATTGCTGGTATTCAGGACGATTTAACGGAAGGTTATATGCTGAGCTTACTCTGGAATTTGGCTGCGTTTATTGTCGCACTGGGTGTCTTAATTACCGTGCATGAGTTCGGTCATTTCTGGGTAGCTCGCCGCTGTGGCGTCAAAGTAGAGCGCTTTTCCATTGGTTTTGGTAAAGCGCTCTGGCGTCGTTCCGATCGCCACGGTACCGAATTTGTAATCGCCCTGATCCCACTAGGTGGTTATGTCAAAATGCTTGATGAGCGTGTTGAGCCGGTTACGCCGGAACTACGCCATCAGGCCTTCAATAACAAAACCGTTTCTCAACGTGCTGCAATTATTGCTGCCGGCCCTATTGCTAACTTTATCTTCGCCGTGTTTGCCTACTGGCTGGTGTTTATCATCGGTGTCCCTGGTGTTCGTCCGGTTGTTGGTGAAGTAATGCCCAACTCGATAGCAGCCGAAGCACAAATTGCACCAGGCATGGAACTTAAAGCGATAGATGGTATCGAAACGCCTGACTGGGAATCGGTTCAACTTGAGTTGATGGCAAAGATTGGTGATGACAGTGTTAATCTTACGCTGGCACCACTAGGTTCAAATCTGAAAAGTGAGAAAACTCTAGATTTGCGCCACTGGCAATTTGAGCCTGAAAAGCAGGATCCGATCACTTCATTAGGCATCGGCCCGCGTCGCCCGCAAATTGAAACGGTATTACAAGAAGTACAGCCCAATTCCGCTGCGAGCAAAGCGGGTTTGCAAGGCGGGGACAGGATCGTTAAAGTCAACGGTGCGGCACTTGCTCAGTGGACAGAATTTGTTAGTCAGGTGCGTGACAATCCAGGTCACCCACTGGAGCTAGAAATAGAAAGACAAGGGGCGCTCTTGTCTTTAACGCTGATACCGGATACAAAACCGGGTAAAGCGAAGGCTGAAGGGTTTGCGGGGGTAGTACCAAAGGTTATCCCACTGCCTGATGAGTATAAAACAGTACGCCAGTATGGGCCGTTTGCTGCTGTCGCGGAAGCCACGGATAAAACCTGGCAACTGATGAAGCTTACAGTCAATATGCTGGGAAAATTAATAACCGGTGACATCAAACTGAATAACCTCAGTGGGCCAATCTCTATAGCTCAAGGGGCAGGGATGTCAGCGGAATCTGGGTTGATTTACTATCTGATGTTCCTGGCGCTGATTAGCGTCAATCTGGGGATAATCAACCTGTTTCCGTTACCCGTTCTGGACGGGGGGCATCTGCTCTTTTTGGCGATTGAAAAGCTGAAGGGTGGGCCGGTTTCCGAGCGAGTTCAAGACTTTAGTTACCGCATTGGCTCTATATTGCTGGTGCTGTTGATGGGGCTTGCACTTTTCAATGATTTCTCTCGGTTTTAGAGAGAATAGGTTAGGAAGAACGCATAACAACGATGGCGATGAAAAAGTTGCTCATAGCGTCGCTGCTGTTTAGCAGCGCCACCGTATACGGTGCAGACGGGTTCGTGGTGAAGGATATTCATTTCGAAGGCCTGCAGCGAGTCGCCGTCGGTGCGGCCCTCCTCAGCATGCCGGTTCGCGTAGGCGATACTGTCTCTGACGAGGATATCAGTAATACTATTCGTTCACTGTTTGCTACCGGGAACTTCGAAGATGTCCGGGTACTTCGTGATGGCGAAACGTTAGTTGTTCAGGTGAAAGAACGCCCGACAATCGCGAGTATTACCTTCTCCGGTAACAAGTCCGTGAAGGACGACATGCTCAAGCAGAACCTCGAGGCTTCTAGTGTGCGTGTCGGCGAATCACTGGATAGAACGACCCTGGCTGATATTGAAAAAGGGCTGGAAGATTTCTACTACAGCGTTGGTAAGTATAGTGCCAGCGTGAAAGCCGTTGTTACGCCATTGCCGCGTAACCGTGTTGACCTGAAACTGGTATTCCAGGAAGGCGTTTCAGCCAAAATTCAGCAAATCAACATCGTAGGCAACCATGCGTTTACGACTGATGAACTCATTTCGCATTTCCAGTTGCGTGATGAAGTGCCATGGTGGAACGTGGTGGGCGATCGTAAATATCAGAAACAGAAGCTTGCCGGTGACCTCGAAACACTGCGCAGCTACTACCTGGACCGTGGTTATGCTCGATTCAACATCGATTCCACGCAGGTCAGTCTGACGCCTGATAAGAAAAGCATTTACGTTACCATCAACGTGACCGAAGGCGATCAGTACAAGATTGCTGGCGTGACGGTGAACGGCAATCTGGCAGGGCACTCAGCAGAAATTGAAACGCTGACTAAACTCAAACCAGGTGAGCTTTATAACGGCACCAAAGTGACCAAGATGGAAGACGACATCAAGAAACTGTTGGGTCGTTATGGTTACGCCTATCCGCGTGTGCAAACGCAACCTGAGATCAATGATGCAGATAAGACCGTTAAGCTGCATGTGAACGTTGATTCAGGTAACCGTTATTACGTGCGTAAAATTCGTTTCGAAGGCAACGACACCAGTAAAGATTCAGTCCTGCGTCGTGAAATGCGCCAAATGGAAGGGACCTGGCTGGGTAGCGATCTTGTTAACTCCGGTAAAGATCGTCTGAATCGTTTGGGTTACTTCGAAACTGTAGATGTTGATACACAACGTGTGCCAGGTAGCCCTGACCAGGTTGATGTAGTCTACAAAGTTAAAGAGCGTAATACCGGTAGCTTCAACTTTGGTGTGGGTTACGGTACTGAAAGTGGTATCAGCTTCCAGGTCGGTGTCCAGCAGGATAACTGGTTAGGAACAGGTTACTCGGTTGGTATCAACGGTACCAAAAACGATTATCAGACATATGCTGAATTGTCGGTAACCGATCCATACTTTACAGTTGATGGTGTGAGCCTCGGCGGCCGTGTCTTCTACAATGACTTTAAAGCTGATGATGCGGATCTTTCTGACTACACCAATACAAGTTATGGTGTGGACGGAACGCTTGGCTTCCCGGTTAACGAAAACAACACATTGCGCCTGGGCTTAGGTTACGTGCATAACGACCTGTCCAACATGCAACCGCAGGTTGCGATGTGGCGTTATCTGGATTCAGTCGGCCAATCGGCTGATAAAAACTCTGATAACAACGGGTTTGCCGCAGATGACTTCACGCTGAACTATGGCTGGACGTACAACAAACTTGACCGTGGTTACTTCCCAACGGAAGGTTCGCGTGTGAACCTGAACGGTAAAGTTACCGTACCAGGCTCTGATAACGAGTTCTATAAAGTGACGCTGGATACGGCAAGCTACTTCCCAATTAATGAAGATCATACCTGGGTAATGTTAGGGCGGACTCGTTGGGGTTACGGTGATGGTTTGGGCGGTAAAGAGATGCCGTTCTATGAAAACTTCTATGCCGGTGGCTCCAGTACTGTTCGTGGTTTCCAGTCTAATAACATTGGCCCGAAAGCTGTTTATTACGGCGGCAATGATACAGATAACTGTAACAAAGCTTCGTCAAACGAAGTGTGTAGTTCTGACGATGCTGTCGGTGGTAACGCAATGGCGGTGGCAAGTCTTGAACTTATCACGCCAACGCCATTCCTGAGCGAGAAGTACGCGAACTCTGTTCGTACCTCTCTGTTCGTGGATGCCGGTACTGTTTGGGATACTAACTGGCAAAATACTCAGCAAATGAAAGACGCTGGGGTGCCGGACTACAGTGACCCAAGTAATATTCGTATGTCAGCAGGTGTCGCATTGCAATGGATGTCACCGCTGGGGCCGTTGGTGTTCTCTTATGCCCAACCGTTCAAGAAATACGAAGGCGACAAAGCAGAACAGTTCCAGTTTAACATTGGTAAAACCTGGTAACTGTTCCGCGCGAAGGATTGCATAAAAGCAGTGTAGCGTTGATGCCAGTTCGCTAAATGCAGAACTGGCACACGCAAAAAAGAGTGTCTTCGGACACATTCGGGATGGTAAGGAGTTTATTGTGAAAAAGTGGTTATTTGCCGCAGGTCTTGGCCTCGCTATGGCTGCATCTGCCAGCGTTCAAGCAGCTGACAGCATTGCTGTAGTAAACATGGGCAACCTGTTCCAACAGGTAGCACAGAGCACCGGTGTGTCTAAAACTCTTGAAAACGAGTTTAAAGGCCGCGCAAGCGAGTTGCAGAATATGGAAGGCGACCTGCAGTCCAAAATGCAAAGGCTGCAACGCGATGGTTCTACCATGAAAGCTGCTGACCGCAGCAAAGCTGAAAAAGATCTGATGGCTCAGCGCCAGCAGTTCCAAACTAAAGCTCAGGCATTCGAACAAGATCGTCAACGTCGCTCTAACGAAGAGCGTGGCAAACTGGTTACTCGTATTCAGAGCGCAGTGAAGAAAGTTGCTGATGACAAAGGCATCGACGTAGTTCTGGATGCTAACACCGTTGCATATGCAGGCAGCAGTGTTAAAGACATCACTTCAGATGTTCTGAAACAGGTTAAATAAGTAATGTCTTCAATTCGACTGGCTGATTTAGCCCAGCAGTTGGATGCAGATTTGCACGGTGATGGCGATCTCGTCATCACCGGCGTTGCATCTATGCAAACGGCCCAGGCTGGCCAAATTACGTTTATGGTTAACCCACGTTACCGTGAGCAATTGGCTGTTTGCCAGGCTTCTGCCGTCGTTATGACTGAAGCCGACCTCCCTTTCGCACATAGCGCTGCATTGGTAGTGAAGAACCCCTACCTCACATATGCTCGCATGGCGCAACTCCTTGATTCGACGCCGCAACCAGCTCAAAATATCGCACCAAGTGCTGTTATTGATGCAACTGCGACGTTGGGTAATAACGTCTCCATTGGCGCAAATGCGGTTATCGAGTCTGGTGTTGTGCTAGGCGATAACGTTGTGATTGGTGCAGGCTGTTTCGTGGGTAAACACACCAAAATTGGTGCTGGCACCCGCCTGTGGGCGAATGTGTCGATTTACCATGAAATCCAGATTGGTGAACAGTGCCTGGTTCAGTCTGGTACCGTCATCGGTTCAGATGGTTTTGGTTACGCTAACGATCGTGGCAATTGGGTGAAGATCCCCCAACTTGGCCGTGTGATCATTGGCGATCGTGTCGAGATCGGTGCTTGTACGACGATTGACCGAGGCGCACTAGACGACACGATTATTGGCAATGGTGTTATCATTGATAATCAATGCCAGATTGCACATAACGTTGTGATTGGCGACAATACTGCCGTTGCTGGCGGTGTGATCATGGCTGGCAGCCTGAAAATTGGTCGTTACTGCATGATTGGTGGTGCCAGTGTTATCAATGGTCATATGGAAATCTGCGATAAAGTCACCGTGACCGGAATGGGCATGGTAATGCGTCCTATCACAGAGCCTGGGGTTTACTCCTCTGGTATTCCACTACAGCCGAACAAAGTGTGGCGTAAAACAGCCGCGTTGGTGATGAATATCGACGAGATCAGCAAGCGCTTGAAATCCGTTGAGAAAAAAATCAATCAACAAGACTAAAAGTCACCCGCCCAAGACGCGTTAGTGCTTACTGATTTGCGGCCTGCTACCTATCCCGAGATAGTCGCAGGCCGTGTTATTATTGTCATTTGGTACATTTAGACAGGAAGAGTATCTTGACTACCGACACTCATACTCTGCACATCGAAGAGATTTTGGAACTTCTGCCGCACCGTTACCCGTTCTTGCTGGTAGACCGCGTGCTGGATTTTGAAGAAGGGCGTTTTTTACGTGCAGTAAAAAATGTCACAGTAAACGAGCCGTTTTTCCAGGGCCATTTCCCTGGTAAACCGATTTTCCCGGGTGTGCTAATTCTTGAAGCGATGGCGCAAGCCACCGGTATTCTTGCGTTCAAAAGCGTTGGGAAGCTGGAACCTGGTGAGCTTTACTACTTTGCTGGTATTGACGAAGCGCGTTTCAAACGCCCAGTGGTACCTGGTGATCAGATGATCATGGAAGTTACTTTCGAGAAAACCCGCCGTGGTCTGACGCGTTTTAAGGGCGTGGCAACTGTTGACGGTAAAATTGTCTGCGAAGCAACTATGATGTGTGCCCGCAGCCGGGAGAGTTAATACGTGATTGATAAATCCGCCTTTATTCATCCATCAGCCATTGTGGAAGACGGTGCCGTTATTGGCGCTAATGTTCATATTGGTCCGTTTTGTATTGTTGGTCCACATGTTGAAATCGGTGAAGGTACCGTTCTGAAATCTCATGTTGTGGTAAATGGTCATACGACCATTGGCCGTGATAACGAAATTTATCAGTTCGCGTCCATTGGTGAAGTTAACCAGGATCTGAAATATGCCGGTGAACCGACTCGTGTGGAAATTGGCGATCGCAACCGCATTCGCGAAAGCGTCACCATCCATCGAGGAACAGAGCAGGGCGGTGGCTTGACGAAGGTGGGTAGCGATAACTTGCTGATGGTCAACGCTCACGTAGCGCATGACTGTACTGTCGGTAACCGCTGCATCCTCGCAAATAACGCCACTCTCGCTGGTCACGTTTCTGTTGATGATTTTGCAATTATTGGTGGTATGACCGCTGTGCACCAGTTCTGCATTATCGGCGCGCACGTGATGGTGGGCGGTTGTTCTGGTGTGGCGCAAGATGTTCCACCGTATGTTATTGCGCAGGGCAACCACGCAACGCCATTCGGCGTAAACATCGAAGGCCTGAAACGCCGCGGTTTCTCCAGAGAAGCGATACATGCTGTTCGTAACGCATATAAAATTCTCTACCGCAGTGGGAAAACCTTCGAAGAAGCGAAGCCTGAAATTGCTGAGATTGCTGAGCAACATCCAGAAGTGAACGCATTCGTTGAATTCTTTGCCCGTTCAACTCGTGGTCTGATTCGCTAAATGAAACCTGGTCGTCCGCTTACGATTGCCCTGGTCGCCGGAGAAACTTCCGGCGATATTCTTGGTGCAGGTCTGATTCGCGCCCTCAAGGCTCGTGTTCCTGATGCTCGCTTTGTTGGTGTTGCAGGGCCTCTGATGCAGGCCGAAGGTTGCGAAGCCTGGTATGAGATGGAAGAATTGGCAGTGATGGGCATTGTAGAAGTGCTCGGTCGTCTGCGCCGGTTACTCCATATTCGAGCCGATCTCACACGCCGCTTCACCGAGTTGCAGCCAGATGTTTTCGTCGGTATTGATGCACCAGATTTCAATATCACGCTGGAAGGCAATCTTAAAAAGCAGGGTATTCGCACAATTCATTACGTCAGCCCTTCTGTTTGGGCGTGGCGCCAAAAACGTGTTTTCAAAATTGGCAGAGCAACAGATTTAGTGCTCGCATTTCTGCCTTTCGAAAAAGCGTTTTACGACAGATTTAATGTCCCCTGCCGCTTTATCGGTCATACCATGGCTGATGCGATGCCGCTTGATCCTGATAAAAATGCCGCACGCGCGACTTTAGGTATTTCCCCAGAGGCTAAATGCCTGGCGTTGTTGCCGGGAAGCCGTGGTGCAGAAGTTGAGATGCTCAGCGCTGATTTCCTGAAAACAGCGCTTTTACTGCGCGAACGTTTTCCGGGGCTGGAAATTGTCGTTCCGCTGGTTAACGCGAAACGTCGCGAACAGTTCGAGCGTATCAAAGCTGAAGTGGCTCCTGACCTGACGATGCACTTGCTTAACGGGCAAGGGCGCGAAGCGATGGTCGCAAGCGATGCCGCCTTGCTGGCATCTGGTACAGCGGCACTTGAATGCATGCTGGCGAAATGCCCGATGGTGGTTGGTTATCGCATGAAGCCGTTCACCTTCTGGCTTGCAAAGCGCCTGGTCAAAACGGATTACGTTTCACTGCCAAATCTGCTGGCTGGTCGTGAGCTGGTTAAAGAGTTATTGCAGGATGAATGCGAGCCCAATGCGCTTGCAAAGGCGCTTGCCCCGTTGCTTGAAGATGGTTTACAGAGCCACCAAATGCACGACACCTTCCGCGACCTGCACCAGCAGATTCGTTGTAATGCCGATGAACAAGCGGCAGATGCTGTGCTGGAGCTTGCATAATGATTGAATTTATTTACCCTCATACGCACCTGGTAGCAGGTGTTGATGAAGTGGGGCGCGGCCCGCTGGTTGGTGCTGTCGTCACTGCTGCGGTGATTCTCGACCCAGAAAAGCCTATCATTGGCCTTGCTGATTCTAAGAAACTCTCTGAAAAACGTCGCAATGCACTTTACGATGAAATCGTCGAAAAGGCGCTTTCATGGAGTCTTGGCCGTGCTGAGCCAGAAGAGATTGACCAGTTAAACATTTTGCATGCCACCATGCTTGCGATGCAGCGTGCTGTTGCTGGCCTGCGCGTGGTTCCTGAATATGTATTGATTGATGGTAACCGTTGCCCCGCACTGCCGATGCCTTCTTTGGCGGTGGTAAAAGGTGACAGCCGGGTTGCAGAAATAAGTGCTGCATCAATAATTGCCAAAGTGACGCGCGATCGTGAAATGGCAGAGCTTGATCTCTCTTTTCCGCAATACGGTTTTGCCCAACACAAAGGCTACCCCACTGCTTTTCATCTGGAAAGGCTGGCAGAGCATGGTGCGACTGAACACCACCGTCGTAGCTTTGCTCCGGTCAAACGCGCTCTCGGACTGGCGTCCTGATTTGCGGACGTACGTTACACATCTAAACGGAATGAGAAATGGCTGAACCACGTTTCGTGCACCTGCGAGTGCACAGCGACTACTCCATGGTTGATGGCCTGGCAAAAACAGCTCCATTGGTGAAGAAAGCCGCGGCGATGGGGATGCCAGCAATTGCTATCACTGATTTTACCAACCTCTGTGGGCTGGTGAAATTCTATGGTGCTGCTCATGGCGCAGGGCTCAAGCCGATTATTGGTGCAGATTTTAACGTTGCCAATGAATTGCTGGGCGATGAGCTTAGCCATTTGACCGTGCTTGCCGCAGACAATGTCGGTTACCAAAACCTGACGTTGTTAATCTCCAAAGCCTACCAGCGTGGTTATGGTGCAGCGGGCCCGATTATCGATCGAGCCTGGCTTGCCGAATTGAACGAAGGGCTTATCCTTCTTTCTGGTGGGCGCATGGGGGATATTGGCAAAAACTTGTTGCGTGGAAATACGGCACAGCTTGATCAGTGCCTGGAATTCTATCAGCAGTATTTTGCCGATCGCTTCTATCTGGAACTGATTCGTACAGGTCGTCCTGATGAAGAAAGCTATTTGCATGCTGCCGTCGCTTTAGCTGATGAACGTGGTTTGCCGGTCGTAGCAACCAATGACGTAAGGTTCATTGAGTCTACCGATTTTGATGCCCATGAAATCCGCGTTGCTATCCACGATGGCTTTACCCTTGATGACCCGAAACGCCCACGTAATTACTCTTCGCAGCAGTATCTGCGTACTGAAGAGGAAATGTGTGAACTCTTTTCAGACGTTCCTGAAGCACTGGAAAACAGCGTAGAAATCGCCAGACGCTGTAACGTTACCGTGCGTCTGGGCGAGTACTTCCTGCCGCAATTCCCAACTGGCGATATGTCGACCGAAGACTTCCTGGTCATGAAGTCTAAAGAAGGGCTCGAAGATCGTCTGGAATTCTTGTTCAAAGATCCTGAAGAGCGTGCAGCAAAAAGACCGCCGTATGACGAGCGTCTGGATATTGAGCTTAAAGTTATTAACCAGATGGGCTTCCCAGGCTACTTCCTGATCGTTATGGAATTTATCCAGTGGTCCAAAGACAACGGCGTGCCGGTAGGGCCTGGGCGTGGTTCTGGTGCGGGTTCACTGGTTGCTTATGCTCTGAAAATTACCGATCTTGATCCGCTGGAATTTGACCTGCTGTTCGAACGTTTTCTTAACCCGGAACGTGTATCGATGCCCGACTTCGATATCGACTTCTGCATGGAAAAACGCGATAGGGTAATCGATCACGTCGCCGAAATGTACGGGCGCGAAGCGGTATCACAGATTATTACCTTTGGTACGATGGCGGCAAAAGCGGTTATCCGCGATGTGGGCCGTGTACTGGGGCACCCTTATGGATTTGTTGATCGTATCTCTAAACTGATTCCGCCAGATCCGGGGATGACGCTTGCTAAAGCGTTTGAAGTTGAACCGCAGCTTCCAGAAATGTACGACGCTGACGAAGAAGTTAAAGCGCTTATCGACATGGCGCGTAAACTTGAAGGCGTAACGCGTAACGCCGGTAAACATGCCGGTGGCGTGGTAATTGCGCCAACAAAAATTACCGACTTTGCTCCGCTTTATTGCGATGACCAGGGCCAAAACCCGGTCACCCAGTTCGATAAAAACGATGTGGAATATGCGGGCCTTGTGAAGTTCGACTTCCTCGGCTTGCGTACACTGACCATCATCGACTGGGCGTTGAAGATGATCAACCCGCGTCGGGCGAAGCAAGGTTTAGAGCCAATTGATATCGCTGCTATCCCTCTCGAAGACAAGAAAAGCTTCGACATGCTGCAACGCTCGGAAACCACAGCGGTGTTCCAGCTAGAATCCCGCGGTATGAAAGATCTTATCAAGCGTCTGCAGCCTGACTGCTTTGAAGATATGATCGCACTGGTAGCATTATTCCGCCCAGGCCCATTGCAATCAGGCATGGTTGATAACTTTATCGACCGTAAGCATGGGCGTGAAGCTATCTCTTACCCGGATATTCAATGGCAGCATGAAAGCCTGAAACCGGTGCTGGAGCCAACTTATGGCATTATCCTGTATCAAGAACAGGTTATGCAGATTGCCCAGGTGCTGGCGGGATACTCGCTGGGCGGTGCAGACATGTTGCGTCGTGCAATGGGTAAAAAGAACCCAGTTGAGATGGCGAAGCAGCGTGGTGGGTTTGAAGATGGCGCGAAGTCTCGTGGCATCGACGGCGAACTGGCGATTAAGATCTTTGACCTGGTAGAGAAATTTGCCGGTTACGGGTTTAACAAATCTCACTCAGCAGCCTATGCACTGGTTTCTTACCAGACACTATGGCTAAAAGCGCACTATCCGGCAGAGTTTATGGCGGCGGTAATGACCGCTGACATGGATAACACTGAGAAAATCGTCGGCCTGGTTGATGAGTGCTGGCGCATGGGCCTGAAAATTTTGCCACCGGATATTAACTCCGGGCTGTACCATTTCCACGTTAATGACGATGGGGAAATTGTTTACGGTATCGGCGCGATTAAAGGTGTCGGTGAAGGCCCGATTGAAGCGATAATTGAGGCGCGTAACGAAGGTGGTTATTTCCGTGAGTTATTCGACCTCTGTGCGCGAGCTGACGTTAAAAAACTCAATAAACGTATCCTTGAAAAATTAGTGATGTCCGGGGCATTTGACCGCCTCGGGCCGCATCGCGCCGCATTAATGAATGCGCTGCCCGATGCACTTAAAGCGGCTGACCAACACGCCAAAGCCGAAGCTATCGGTCAGGTGGATATGTTTGGTGTTCTGGCTGATGAGCCGGAGCAGGTTGAGCAGTCCTACGCCAGCGTCGTTCCGTGGCCTGAGCAAGTGGTACTGGATGGTGAACGTGAAACGTTGGGCTTGTATCTTACCGGTCACCCAATCACCCAGTACTTGAAAGAAATTGAGCGCTATGTCGGTGGCATGCGCCTGAAAGAGATGCACCCGACAGAACGTGGTAAAATGACCACAGCTGCGGGTCTGGTGATTGCTTCGCGCGTGATGGTTACCAAGCGCGGCAATCGCATTGGCATCTGTACTCTGGATGACCGTTCTGGTCGCCTGGAAGTGATGCTATTCACAGATGCGTTAGAAAAGTACCAGCATCTGTTGGAAAAAGACCGTATCCTGATCGTCAGCGGACAGGTCAGCTTTGATGACTTCAGCGGTGGCCTTAAAATGACTGCTCGCGAAGTAATGGACATTGACGAGGCCCGCGAAAAGTATGCGCGTGGGCTTGCTATCTCGCTGACGGACAGGCAAATTGATGACCAGCTTTTGAACCGTCTCCGTCAGTCTCTGGAACCCCATCGTTCGGGGACCATTCCAGTACATCTCTACTATCAGAGAGCGGATGCACGAGCGCGTTTGCGTTTTGGCGCAGCATGGCGTGTATCCCCAAGCGATCGTTTGCTCAATGAGCTTCGCACGCTGATAGGATCGGAGCAGGTGGAACTGGAGTTTGACTAATACAGGAATATTATGAGTCTGAATTTCCTCGATTTTGAACAGCCGATTGCAGAGCTGGAAGCGAAAATTGATTCCCTGACTGCAGTTAGCCGTCAGGACGAAAAGTTAGATATTAATCTGGACGAAGAAGTGCAGCGTCTGCGTGAAAAAAGCGTAGAACTCACACGTAAGATCTTTGCCGATTTAGGAGCATGGCAGATTGCTCAACTGGCGCGTCACCCGCAGCGCCCGTATACGCTTGATTACCTGCGTCTCGCTTTTGATGAGTTCGATGAACTCGCGGGTGACCGTGCGTATGCTGACGATAAAGCTATTGTTGGTGGGATTGCGCGTCTTGATGGTCGTCCTGTTATGGTCATTGGCCATCAGAAAGGCCGTGAGACTAAAGAGAAAATCCGCCGTAACTTTGGTATGCCAGCACCAGAAGGCTACCGTAAAGCACTGCGTTTGATGGAAATGGCTGAGCGCTTCAAAATGCCAATCATTACCTTCATCGATACCCCGGGAGCTTATCCTGGTGTGGGTGCGGAAGAACGCGGTCAGTCAGAAGCTATCGCTCGCAACTTACGTGAAATGTCTGGCCTGAAAGTGCCGGTCATCTGTACCGTAATTGGCGAAGGTGGTTCTGGTGGTGCATTGGCAATCGGTGTGGGCGATAAAGTGAATATGCTGCAATACAGCACCTATTCTGTTATCTCTCCAGAAGGCTGTGCTTCAATTCTGTGGAAAAGTGCTGATAAAGCACCAATCGCCGCAGAAGCAATGGGCATTATTGCTCCGCGTCTGAAAGAGCTTAAGCTGATTGATACCGTTATTCCTGAACCATTGGGCGGTGCACACCGTAACGTGGAAGCAATGGCAGCTTCACTGAAAGCGCAATTGCTGGCTGATCTTGCCGACCTGGACGTGCTGAATACCGAAGAGCTGCTGGCTCGTCGTTATCATCGTCTGATGAGCTATGGCTACGCGTGATATACCCATAATCCTTCAAGCTGCAGGGCGTTGGCTGCACTCACTTACCCGAATCACTTACCTTAGTAAGCTCATCGGGATAAGTTCCTTGGCCGCCTACCTGCAACTTGAATGCTAACGGGTGTATTGAAGAAGAAGGTCAGAAGAGATTCTGGCCTTTTTTACTATCTGAATTCCACACTTTATAAAGCTTTACACCTCAGCACTTGTCCTCAGCTACTTTTCAATAAACTATGCTTACCTGTAGGTTTTTCCAGGAGGTGAGCATTGAATATTATTGCCATTATGGGGACGCACGGCGTTTTCTACAAAGATGAGCCGATCAAAGAGCTGCATCAGGCGCTGGAAGTGCAAGGTTTTCGGCTCATTTACCCCACCAACAGCAACGACCTGCTCAAACTCATTGAACATAATCCGCGTATTTGTGGCGTCATTTTTGACTGGGACGAGTACAGCCTGGATTTGTGCAGTGAAATTAATTCGCTGAATGAATATTTGCCGCTGTATGCGTTTATCAATACCCACTCTTCGCTGGATGTCAGCGTCAACGAAATGCGCATGGCGCTGTGGTTTTTTGAATACGCACTTAGTGCCGCTGACGATATCGCCATGCGTATCCGTCAGTACACCAACGAGTATCTGGACACCATCACGCCGCCGTTAACCAAAGCGTTGTTTAACTACGTTAACGAAGGGAAATATACCTTCTGCACGCCCGGCCATATGGCAGGTACCGCTTATCTCAAAAGTCCGGTAGGGTGCTTGTTCTATGACTTCTTTGGCGCGAATACGCTGAAGGCGGATGTCTCTATTTCGGTGACGGAGCTGGGATCGTTGCTGGATCATACCGGTCCGCATCTGGAAGCCGAGGAGTATATCGCCCGCACTTTCGGTGCGGAGCAGAGTTACATGGTGACCAACGGCACATCCACGTCGAATAAAATCGTTGGCATGTACGCCGCCCCTTCAGGAAGCACGGTGCTGATTGACCGTAACTGCCACAAATCATTAACCCATTTGTTGATGATGACAGACCTGGTTCCCATCTGGCTCAAGCCGACGCGCAACGCGCTGGGAATACTGGGCGGCATCCCGAAGCGGGAATTTATGCGCGAAAGTATTGAGGCGAAAGTTGCTGCGACTGAAAACGCGCAGTGGCCAGTGCATGCGGTTATCACCAACTCGACTTACGATGGTTTGCTTTATAACACCGAATTTATCAAAAAGACTCTGGATGTACCGTCGATTCACTTCGATTCTGCCTGGGTACCATACACTAACTTCCACTCAATTTATCAGGGCAAAAGCGGTATGAGTGGCGAGCGTGTGCCGGGCAAGGTTATCTACGAAACCCAGTCCACGCATAAGCTACTGGCGGCGTTATCGCAAGCATCCCTTATTCATATCAAAGGTGATTACGATGAGGAAACCTTCAACGAAGCCTACATGATGCATACCACCACATCGCCAAGTTATCCCCTGGTGGCATCGATTGAAACGGCGGCTGCGATGTTGCGTGGCAATCCTGGTAAGCGGTTGATTAACCGTTCAGTAGAACGTGCATTGCATTTCCGTCGTGAAGTTCAGCGCCTACGTGAAGAGTCTGAAGACTGGTTCTTCGATATCTGGCAGCCGGAATACATCGATGAAGCCGCCTGTTGGCCGATTTCACCAGGTGAAGAGAACTGGCATGGATTCAAAGATGCTGATGCCGACCATATGTACCTCGACCCGATTAAAGTCACTATTCTGACACCAGGCATGGATGAGTTAGGGACGATGGCCGAAGAAGGGATTCCCGCTGCGCTGGTGGCGAAGTTCCTCGATGAGCGTGGCGTTGTGGTCGAAAAAACAGGCCCGTATAACTTGCTGTTCTTGTTCAGTATTGGGATAGACAAAACCAAGGCATTAAGTTTGCTGCGTGGCTTGACGGAGTTTAAACGCTCTTACGATCTCAATCTGCGCGTGAAAAACATGCTGCCAGATTTGTATGCCGAAGACCCTGATTTTTACCGCAATATGCGCATTCAGGATTTGGCGCAAGGTATCCACAAACTGATTAAACAGCATAATCTTTCTGACCTGATGCTGCGTGCTTTTGATGTGCTTCCTGAAATGAAAATGACTCCGCACAAGGCTTATCAACAGCAAGTGAAAGGTAACGTTGAAACGGTCGAAATAGAGCAACTGCTAAATCGTGTTTCAGCAAACATGATCCTGCCGTATCCGCCAGGTGTGCCAGTTGTGATGCCTGGTGAGATGATCACCAACGAGAGCCGTGCGGTACTCGATTTTCTACTGATGCTGTGTTCAGTAGGCGAGCACTATCCCGGCTTTGAAACGGATATTCACGGGGCTAAGCTTGGCGAGGATGGTATCTATCGTGTAAGAGTCTTAAAAAATATGTAGCCTATTGATTTAGCGAAACATGATAGCTACCGTGCGAAAAAGACAAAGGAGCATTTATGCTGGGTTTAAAGCAAGTTCACCACATCGCTATCATTGCGTCGGATTACCCAACCAGTAAGCATTTTTACTGCGATATTCTTGGCTTTACTCTGCAAGCGGAAGCGTACCGTGAAGAGAGAGATTCATGGAAAGGGGATTTGGCGTTGAATGGGCAATATGTCATCGAGCTGTTCTCATTTCCATTTCCGCCTGCAAGGCCGAGTCGCCCTGAAGCTTGTGGCTTGCGCCATCTGGCATTTAGCGTTGACGATATCGACAACGCGATTGTTCATCTTGAGGGGCATGGCGTGAAGTGTGAGCCGGTTCGTATCGATCCTTTCACCGACAAGCGTTTTACTTTCTTTAATGACCCTGATGGTTTACCGCTTGAGCTTTATCAGCAGTAACGCTTGCCTGATATGTCGTTGCCCAGTAACGTGCTGGGCAAATCCTTATTTGAACTACTGACTATGCAACTTCGTCCTCTATTCACATTACTGCAGCCGCACCCAAATTTGCTGGTGGCGTTTAGTGGTGGGCTGGATTCCACGGTATTGCTTCATCAGTTGGTTACGCTTCGTGATACACAGGCTGCAAATTTTCATATTCGCGCAATGCATATTCACCACGGTCTAAGTCCTTTTGCCGATGAATGGGCGGAGCATTGCCGGAAAATTTGCGAGCAATGGAACGTTCCGTTTGAAGTAAAACGAGTGCAGCTGGTTGATGATGGATTTGGGATTGAAGCCCATGCGCGAGCAGCACGTTATCAAGCGCTGGCCGAAACCATACAGTCAAACGAAGTTTTACTGACTGCGCAGCATCTTGATGATCAATGCGAAACGTTTTTGCTGGCCTTAAAGCGGGGAAGTGGTCCTGCAGGATTGGCCGCTATGCCAGAGCGTTTGCCGTTTGGTGAGACAGAATTAATTCGACCGTTGCTGGGGAAAACACGCAAAGATCTTGAAGCCTGGGCGAGTGAGTACCAATTAACATGGATAGAAGACGAAAGTAATCAGGATGATAGCTACGACCGTAATTTCTTGCGTCTGCATGTATTGCCTGAAATCCAGCAGCGTTGGCCTCATTTCCCGCAAAGCGTTGCGCGCAGCGCTGAGTTATGTGGAGAACAAGAGCAGTTACTTGATGAGTTGCTTGCCGAACAACTAGAGGCGCTGATTCAGGACGATGGCTCATTACTTATTGAGCCTCTAAAGATGCTCAGTGATATCCGCCGTGCGGCATTGTTACGCCGCTGGTTTGCCCGCCAAAAAGCCGCTATGCCTTCGCGAGCAGCGCTGGCACACCTGTGGGATGAGGTTGCAACCAGCCGTGAAGATGCCAACCCCCGTTTGAAATTTGGCAACTTTGAAGTTCGCCGTTATCAGGGGGCATTGTATTGGTTGCCGTTGATGAATGGAGTAGATGATGAGATCATTTCTTGGTCTGTACCTTTTGCCCCATTAACGTTGCCAGATGGTCTGGGAACGTTGCAATGCGCGACTGGCGGGCAGGAAATTCGGGCCCCTCGTAATGACGAACCCGTTACCATCCGTTTTAAGGCTTCCGGGCAGTTCCATATTGTAGGGCGCGAGCGTGGTCGGAGTTTGAAAAAAATCTGGCAAGAATTGGGTATTCCGCCATGGCAACGTGCGCGAACACCGCTGTTATATTATGGCGAACAACTGATTGCAGCTCTGGGCGTTTTTGTTACCCAGGATGGGAAAGCAACGGAACAATCATGCTGGCGTGTCGACTGGCAAAAGGAGAATCAGCAATGAAGAGAATGATTATTTTGGCGGGTCTTATTTTGTGTGCCCAGCCGGTAATGGCAAAAGGAGATGCGCAAGCTGGTGAACAAAAAGCAATGATGTGTGTTGCCTGTCATGGTGCAACGGGGAAAGTTTCTGTACCCATGTACCCAAACCTGGCAGGACAAAACGAGGCATATCTTGAGCATTCGTTGAAGGCATATAAAAAGGGCGAGCGTAGCGGTGGGCAAGCTGAAGTGATGAAAGCGTACGTTAGCGGTTTGTCTGATGAGGACATCAGCAATCTGGCGGCTTATTACGCTTCAATGAAGCCATAAAAAAGGGCAGCCCTGGGCTGCCCACGCATGCGGATACTTTGCGTATCAGGATTCGCTAACTACGACAGTACCAATTTCAGGATGGCTGAAGCTGGTAATTTTATCGAGACGAACTTCGCGAGTGGCTCCGGCATCATCGAGAATCAAATATTCGATGTTTTTACGAGACACCAGGTCACTGGCTTTCGCCTTGAAAACTTCTCCGCTCTTTAGCTCCAGCGTCAATAATAAGTGATGCTGGCAGGCGAGCTCGAGATTGTCATAGTCATCACAATTGATGGGTTGATAGGCATCATTCATTGACATAATCGCTCACCAGTAAGTTCGCGGCAGCATACGCCGCCTGTTCCCTAATAGATTCTGGTTGTGCTTCGTTGGAAGCCACTTCGTTCAGCACCTTCAAAACGCAACCTAGTGCATCGGGAATGTAACCCAAATCTCCGCTGGCTATTTCCGCATAGCGCCGCCGTACTAATTCACAATACTTTTCCACATGCCCTCCTTTCAGAGTCCCGACCTCAGACTTAATCGTGGGATGCCAGTTTAAGCCTACGAAGATAAACTCTGTTTAGCAAGGTGACTATACCACAGGGATGAAACCGATATCAGCAGCGTAACCCTCTACTTGAATGAATACATAACAGCGTTTTAGCGAGGTTTTGGTTACAATGAGCGCCTAATTGAGTTCGGAGAAGTGTGATGGCGTTAAAAGCGACAATCTATAAAGCGATGGTAAATGTTGCCGATCTCGATCGCAATCAATTCCTGGATAGCAACCTGACGCTTGCGCGCCATCCTTCGGAAACGCAAGAACGTATGATGCTTCGCCTGCTGGCGTGGATTAAATACGCCAACGAGCGTCTGCAATTTAGCCGTGGTTTAAGTGCTGAAGACGAGCCAGAAATCTGGCAGCGTAACGATCATATGGGCATTGACCTGTGGGTTGAACTGGGTCTGCCAGATGAAAAACGCCTGAAAAAAGCTTGCAGCCAGTCTGCGGAAGTGGCGTTGTTTACCTACAACAGCCGTGCCGCTGAAGTTTGGTGGCAGCAGCATCAAAACAAACTCAAGCAATATCAAAACTTGTCTATCTGGTATCTGGATGATGAGCAACTGGCAAAGTTGTGTGAGTTTGGTACCCGTTCGATGAACTTACAGGCCACCATTCAGGACGGTGCGATCTGGTTATCTGATGCTGAGAATAATCTCGAAATTCACTTTACGGCATGGCAGCATCATTGATGATTGTGGTGTCCCGGACGGTAACAATACCGGACAATGAAGTCACCATTACGGCTATCCGCGCGCAGGGAGCGGGTGGTCAGCATGTGAATAAAACCTCAACGGCAATCCATTTGCGTTTTGACATTCGCGACTCAAGCCTGCCAGAGTATTATAAAGAGCGTTTGTTAGCGGTCAGCCACCATCTTATTACGCCGGATGGCGTGGTAGTGATAAAGGCGCAGGAGTACCGTAGTCAGGAAATGAATCGTGAAGC
Organism: Buttiauxella noackiae; assembly: GCF_000737905.1. NCBI lineage: Bacteria > Pseudomonadati > Pseudomonadota > Gammaproteobacteria > Enterobacterales > Enterobacteriaceae > Buttiauxella > Buttiauxella noackiae. The sequence continues at coordinate 61,136 of NZ_JPRU01000004.1, read as the reverse complement.
TGCCGTCGCAAGACTCATTTCATTGATTCAGGAATTAACCGTTGAGCAGAAAAGCCGACGAGCGACGCGGCCTACACGAGCTTCAAAAGAGCGCCGCCTCGCATCTAAATCGCAGAAATCAACGACGAAATCATTACGCGGGAAAGTCCGTCGCCCTGAATGACGAACGGCAAAGAAATTGACCAGCAGAAGGAAGAGATGGTGAAAAAGATTCTATTGTCAGCAATTGCCGTGTGCAGCTTGTTTGCGCTTTTTGGCTGTAATAATCGGGCTGAAGTTCAAACCTTGCAACCGACGCAAGCCGCAGAGTTGCAGCCGATGCAACAAAGTTACCAGGGCGTTTTACCCTGTGCAGATTGTTCGGGTATCGAAACTTCGCTATTTTTGGAAAAAGACGGTACCTGGGTGATGAATCAGCGTTATCAGGACGCGAAAGAACCGGCAGTATTTGCCTCTTACGGTAGCTGGGCACGCACCGCGGATAAATTGGTTCTCACTGAACGTGACGGCGAAAAACTCTATTTCCGCCCGAAGGGTGATAACCTGGAGATGTTAGATAGGGCAGGTAACTCGATTGAGTCTCAGCTCAATTACACTCTGACGCCAAGTAAACAAGCGTTACCTGCAACGCCAATGACCATGAAAGGTATGTATAAATACATGGCTGATGCGGCGATTTTCCAAGATTGCTCTACAGGGAAAACATTCGCTGTGGCCAGTAACGCAGAACTAGAACGTGGATACGCGGCTGCGCGGGGCGAGGATTATCAGCCCGTGTTGCTGGTGGTTGATGCTCACTTTACTTTGCAGGCTTCACCAGATAGCGGCGAGTTGAAGAAAACAGTTGTTGCGGACCGAGCAGCCAAATTTGAGCCAAAGAAAAGCTGCCACGATTGATAAAAGAGTAGTGACTAGTCCTGATATAAGTTGACAGTTTTCTGTCTATAAAACGCCTGATGAACATCATCGGGCGTTTTGTATTTCAGGGCCTGGTGTGGCCGCTCATGGTTATAAATCGCCACAGATTCTTTTACCATTTCCCGGGCCTGCGCCAGGTCTGCAGGACGCGAGAGTAAAAACTCATTTTTCAGGATCCCGTTTATTCGCTCAGCCAGCGCATTCTGGTAGCAGTCATAACCATCGGTCATTGAACAGGTTATCCCGTTTTTCTCATGGACTGACTGATAAAGCGCTGAGCAGTATTGCAGTCCTCTGTCAGAGTGATGAACCAGGGGCTCCGTCGTTTTTCTTCGCCTCAGAGCCTGTCTGAACGCTTTTACCACATTTTCTGTCTGCAGGTTTTCCCCGACATGATAACCCATGATTTTTCTGGAGCAGGCATCTGTGACCAGACTCAGATAAGCTGTGCCACTGAGCAGTGGAAGGTACGTAATGTCGGCAACCCAGACCTGCTCTGGCTCAAGGGCGGTAACCTGTCCCGGGCCGGGTTTCAGCAAATTAGGATGCCGGTAAAAGCGATGGTGGCTGTTGGTGGTTTTGTGATACGCCCGTTTCACTGGCACCAGGAGCCGGTATTCATTCAGCAGGTTAAACAGACGGTCTCGTCCTATATTCAGCATGTTATCGGCCTGAGTGTTCAGCAGATAGTGCAGTTTACGCGTACCGATTCGCGGCTGACGACACCTGACGCGGGTAACAAACGCAAGAACCCGGGCATGTTGTTCCTGGCGTTTTCTGCGCCTTGTGTTGTCCTGATACCACGCCTGTCTGCTGTGCCCCAGGAACTGGCATGCGCGCGTAACGGTTATTTTGGGGGCCGGACTTTGCGCGAGGACTTGCCGTGCCGCTTTTTTACGACACTCACCCCGTAATCATTTTTCAGGACATTGATAATCGACTCAAAAAACTCCGCTTTCTGGTTCGCCAGCTCAAGCTGTTCTTCAAGTTCCCTGATTCTTTGTTCGGGTGTAAGCGGGATAGTCGTCTGAGCCACAGGCCGTTTCCTCTTCACCAGGTCAGGAAGTCCGGGACTCCAGTCAAGCCGGCCATATTTACGCAGCCAGACAAGAACGGTGGAGCGCCCCTGGATGCCATACCGCTGCTGGGCCTGTTTATAGGTCATCTCGCCTTTTTCAACCTGCTCAACAACGGCTATTTTAAAGGATAGAGGATAATCACGTTGGGTGCGTTTGAACTCAGTCATCATCACGTTCTCCGGATTTAAGTCAGGAACGTGTCAACGCTATTCAGGACGGGTCAATACTTAAAAAAAAGCCCGGTCTAAAAACCGGGCTTTTTACTTTTTAGCTAGCTTTGCGTTCGTGAGACTGGCGGTATTCCACCAGGTCTTCAATCGTCACAACAGCCATGTTGTGCTGGCGAGCAAAGGTGATGCACTCTGGCGCGCGCGCCATGCTGCCATCGTCGTTGGTCAGTTCGCACAGCACACCCGCAGGTTTGAATCCAGCAAGAGTAACCAAATCGATAGTGGCTTCAGTGTGGCCACCACGAGTTAACACGCCACCAGGCTGAGCGCGCAGCGGGAACACATGGCCCGGGCGGTTCAGGTCGCTTGGTTTTGCGCCATCAGCGATCGCGGCACGCACGGTAGTAATACGGTCTGCAGCAGAAACACCAGTAGTTACACCGGTTGCAGCTTCGATAGTCACAGTAAACCCGGTGCCATAAGCACTGGTGTTGTTCTCAACCATCATTGGCAATTCGAGTTGTTTACGGCGTTCTTCAGTCAGGCACAGGCAAACAATACCGCTACCGTGGCGAATGGTCAGCGCCATTTGCTCAACGGTCATGGTTTCCGCAGGAAAAATCATGTCGCCTTCGTTCTCGCGATCTTCATCGTCAAGAACCATAACCCCGCGGCCTTCACGTAGTGCTTCAAGAGCGTGTTCTACGCGCTGTGTAGGGGTGCCAAATGCAGAAAGGAGCGTCTGATTCATGGTAAAAAAACCTCATTAAAATTATGGTTACCAGAATCAGGGCAGTCTTAGGAGCTAAAAAAATAACGTGAGCAGGCTTAAAAGCTTGAGCTTAGTCGTTACTCTCTCCCATCCGGACTATAACCGTCGGCTCCGGAATTACACCGGATCTGCTGACCTCCAGAGTGCTCTGGAGCGCTCGCGGGCTTTCAGCGTTCGCTGATTTACCGCCGGTGGGGAGTTACACCCCGCCCTGAGAATAAGCAGACTTACTATAACGCCGATGATTTTCTCTGGCAACGGCAAACCTTATAACATTTCGGGTTTCTAACCAGTCGTGCAGGCATTACAATTAAGGCAGACCAATCCCGTAAGATTATGGAAGCCGCTATGATTGACCCGAAAAAAATTGAACAGATCGCACGCCAGGTCCACGAGTCAATGCCGAAAGGGATTCGTGAATTCGGGGATGATGTTGAGAAGAAAGTGCGTCAGGTTTTGCAGTCTCAGTTAACCCGTCTTGATCTGGTAAGCCGTGAAGAGTTTGACGTGCAGACTCAGGTGCTGCTGCGCACCCGTGAAAAACTGGCGTTACTGGAACAGCGTCTGACTGAGCTTGAGAATCGTAGCGTTCAGGCACCAGAAGTGGTTCCGCCGACCGAACCGCAGATGTAAAAAACGCCCCGAATTTGGGGCGTTTTCAATTATTCACAACAGATTATGCCTCGTGGCTTTGAATCTTCTTAATGATGTTCGTCGTCGAACAACCATCTTCAAAATTCAGCACCATCACTTCACCACCGTTGGCCCAGACCTCTTTACTCCCGGCAATATCATCCGGTTTGTAATCGCCACCTTTGACCAACAAATCAGGCAAGATCTCGCCGATCAAGCGTTGTGGCGTGTCTTCTTCAAACAGCACCACCCAGTCCACGGCTTCCAGCGCAGCCAGCACGATCATGCGTTGATCCTGCGGGTTTACCGGGCGAGTTTCGCCTTTAAGGCGTTTGGTGGAGGCGTCGCTGTTAGCGGCCACAATTAAACGGTCGCCAAGCTTACGCGCATTCGCCAGATACGAAACGTGTCCCGCATGGAGAATGTCGAATACGCCATTGGTCATCACGACTTTCTCACCGCGCTTACGGGCGTTTGCAACAGCTACTTTCAACTCAGCTTCGGTCATAACGCCAAAGCCTGAGTCAGCACGGCCACGTACAGCGTTTTCCAGCTCAATTGGCGAAACGGTGGAAGTACCCAGTTTACCAACAACCACGCCTGCCGCCGCATTGGCAAAGTAGCACGCTTCCTCCAGTGAATTACCCGCAGCAAGCGTTGCAGCTAACACACCAATTACCGTATCACCCGCACCAGTCACATCGTAAACTTCCTGTGCCTGAGTAGGCAGATGGAATGGCTCGATACCAGGCTGAAGCAGTGTCATACCGTGTTCGGAACGGGTAATCAGCAATGCGGAAAGATCGTATTCAGCGATAAGCTTCATACCACGTTCCACCAGCTCTTCGTCGTTCTTACACTTGCCAACAACCGCTTCAAATTCTGAGAGGTTTGGCGTCAACAACGTAGCACCGCGATAACGATTGAAGTCCGTGCCTTTCGGATCAATCAGCACTGGCACATTTGCCGCCCGTGCAAGGCTAATCATGTGCTGAACAGTTGCTAATGCACCTTTTGCGTAGTCAGAAAGTACTAACGCGCCAATATGTGGCAGCGCCTGGCTAATACGCTCATGCAAAGGTTCCGGATCAACGCCTTCAAAACCTTCTTCAAAGTCGAGGCGAATCAACTGCTGGTTGCGGGAAAGTACACGTAGTTTGGTGATTGTCGGATGAGTCGGGACCGAAACGAAATCGCACTTAACGTTAACTCCCGCCAGCGTCTGGCTGAGTGCCCGCGCAGCATCGTCGATGCCCGTCAGACCCACCAGGCGAGAATTTGCCCCCAGCGAAGCAATATTCATTGCCACGTTAGCCGCGCCGCCAGGGCGTTCTTCAATATTATCGACTTTCACCACTGGCACCGGAGCTTCCGGGGAGATGCGGCTCGTAGGGCCATACCAGTAGCGATCCAGCATCACATCACCAACTACCATGACGCCTGCACGGCTGTATTCGGGCAGCGTTACTTTCATTCCTGACTCTCCAGAGAGGGATAAAATTTTGTCGCGGATAATATCACAATTAATCTTATACGCGTGTTTGCGGCTCACTCAGCCACGTTTGCCAGCTTTTCAATACCTGCTCGCGCTCTTGGGTAAATGTATCCATTGCCACGTTTCCAGGCAGTTCTTGCAATGCCAGGTGATGAAGTTCATCGCGCAACGTGACATAAGCATGCGTCAGCGCTTTCGCTTCGTCATCACTCATGATGTCGTTTTGCGCCATTAATTCCAGAATGCGCACATTGTCAGACCAACGCGTCAATTTTGGGGCCTGTGGCGCATAACGTAACACCAGATATTGCGTGATAAATTCGATATCGGTGATACCACCTTCATCGGCTTTAATATCAAAGCGTTCACGCGTTTTTCCACCCATGTGTGCGCGCATTTTCTCACGCATTTCACGCACTTCGGTCTGGAGTTTTTCACCTTCACGCGGCACAAATAAAATATTGCGACGAATCGCATCGAACTCCTGCTTAAGCAGCGGATCGCCATAGACAATACGCGCACGTACCAGGGCCTGATGTTCCCAGGTCCAGGCTTCGTTTTGTTGATAATCCGCGAAAGCTTCGGTGGTGGTCACCAGCATTCCAGCTGCTCCAGAAGGACGTAAACGCGCATCGACTTCATATAAAATGCCCGATGACGTTCGGGTACTGAACAAGTGCATGATGCGTTGTGCGAGGCGCAAGTAGAACTGGCGACCGTCGATTTCACGTTCGCCATCTGTCATCACATCCGACGGGCAATCGTGCAGGAAGACGAGATCCAAATCGGAACTGTAGCCCAGTTCCCAGCCGCCGAGTTTGCCATAACCAACGACAGCAAACCCACGTCCTTCACGGCTCTGCAAGTGTTTTGGCTGGCCGTATCGCAAGACCATTTGCGCCCAGGCTTGCTGTACGACCGCATCGATCATCGCTTCGGCAAGCCAGGTCAAATGGTCACTGACTTTCATTACCGGCAATGTGCCTGTAATGTCAGCCGCCGCCACGCGTAACAGCTGCGCTTGTTTAAACTGGCGCAACGCTTCCAGCTGTTGTTCTTCATCATCATCAGGAACGCGCAGCAAATACTGGCGCAGTTCATCACGATAGGCATCGGTGGCGGTCGGTTGGTAAAGGGTATTTGGGTCGAGCAGTTCATCAAGCAACAGCGGATAACGTGCCAGTTGGCTGGCAATCATCGGAGACGCGGCACATAGCGTTATCAGGTGCTTAAGTGCTCCCGGATATTCCGTCAGCAGCTCAAGATAGGTGGTGCGTGTGACAATGCCGAGCAGCAGCGGCGTTAAGCGGGACAATGGTAATGGCGCATCGTTGCGGGAACAGGCCTCGCACAGCAAACGCGGCATCAGTTGATCTAACACCTGGCGGCCACGCGGCCCGATAGTGCGCTTGTCGGTATCCTGGCGGAAATCACTCACCAGACGGAGTACTTCACCACGCGCTTGCGGCGTTAAATGCTCCAGCACAGGTGTATTCGCATCAGCGTCCAGCGCGTCCTGCCACAGCTCACGCCACGCTTGCGCGAGTGTATCTTCACCCGGTTCCGGTTCATCGTCGCCAATGAGCTCGTTAAATACCTGGCGCACAGCATTCATATGTTGTTGCAGCGTTTCTTGCAGTTCATCCCAGCTTTGCGCGTTCATGCCCCATGCCAGGCGAGCACGGTTCAGCTCATCGCCCGGCAGAGTCTGAGTTTGTTCGTCATTGATGCTTTGCAGCAGGTTTTCGAGGCGGCGAAGATATAAATAGGCCTCATTCAATTTGACGGCATCGCCTTCTGGCAGCAGGTGCAAATGCTGAATAGCTTCAAGGGTCGGCAGCAACGATCGTGACTGCAAAGAGGGCTCGCGCCCACCACGAATCAGCTGGAATACCTGGACAATAAACTCGGTTTCACGAATGCCGCCTGCGCCGAGTTTGATGTTATCGGTCAGCCCACGCCGGCGCACTTCGCGGGCGATCATCCCTTTCATATTTCGCAGCGATTGGATCACACTGAAATCGATATAACGGCGGAAGACAAAAGGACGCAGCATGTTGCGTAGCTCCTGGCTCCACACATCGTCGTTATCGCCCATGATACGAGCTTTAACCATCGCGTAGCGTTCCCAGTCACGCCCTTGTTCCTGGTAATAATCTTCTAATGCGGCGTAGCTCACCACCAACGGGCCACTATCCCCGAACGGGCGCAGACGCATATCGACGCGATAAACAAAGCCGTCTTGCGTCGGTTGATCGAGGACTTTGATCAGGCGCTGGCCAAGGCGGGTGAAGAATTGGGCGTTATCCAGTTCACGGCGCCCACCCTGGGTTGAACCGTTTTCCGGCCAGGCAAAAATCAGGTCGATGTCGGATGAGAAATTCAACTCACCACCACCAAGCTTACCCATACCGAGAATCATCAGCGGTTGTGCGACACCCGCCTGGTTACACGGCGTGCCCCACTCGCGGCAGCATGCCGCATAGAGCCAGTCACGGGCGGCGATAATCAACGTTTCTGCAAGCACACTCAGTTGCTGGAGAGAGCTTTCTGTTGGCACCTGCTGCAATGCCTGCGACCAGGCAATTCTCACCATCACGCGACGGCGGAACAGGCGCAGCGCGGTCATCAACGCGGGCTCACTATCAACCCCCTGCAACTCTTGCTGTAGCCAGACCGCGTAGTGCTGCCATTCGTCGGCAAGCGGCGCTGAGTGCTGTAATTCCTCGAGCCATGCGGGATGAGCCGCCATGCTGTCGCAAACAAAATCACTAAACACCAGAACAGCCTGGGCCTCAGGGCTTAGCGTCTGGCGGTCAATCTCTTGTGGCAGACGCGCCAGCGCCGCCTGCAAATGCTGCTGTAATAGTGGCGCTTGCGACATCATGGTCGTGTCCCTTAGAAACGGTGGTTACTACTTACCGCTATGCAGCCAGAAAGGGGCCTGCGAAATAGCTTCATTACGATAATGTTCGATTTCTACCTGCTGACGCGTTGCGATGGCGTGACGCAGCCCTTGCCAGTTATCCAACCACGGTTGCGTTTTCGCATCTTCATAAACGCCAGCCAGCAGACGGATAGAGCCCGTTTCACGCGCCAGGCGCGGCAGTTGGTCAGCATAGCTGTCACCCAACGGGCGCTGGAAAGTTTCCTTCAGTTCTGCGGCGTGGCGCGAAAGATGGGTATCCGCAAAACGCTTAAACGAACCCGCCAGTTTGACGTTAGCTTTTTCGTCGGTGAATTTCTGCCATTGACGCCCTACCAACCACTCGGTCAGCGCCAGTTTGGCCTGGCTACTTTCCGCACTAAAAGCTAGTTCCTGCGCTTTGAGATCGGAAGCCAGCATCGTTTCGTAGGTTGCGGCCAGTTCACGGACTTGCGTGCTCGCCTTGCGTGGAATAATGCCGCCGAACAACGCCAGTGCATAGCGCACAAGGCCAACGGCTTCCAGAACTTGTGCTTTCGCTTTGCCGTTGCCACGCAACCACAGCTCTTCGTGGTATTGCCAGTGGCTAAGCGCCAGTTCCAGTGAACCTTCAAGCCCTTGTTCAACCGTCGCTTTCGGGGGAACGAGTAATACCGTTAACGGCTTAATTTCTCTTTCCATATTTCCGTGCACCAAATGGTATCCGCGCGCGGCTTTGCTCAGGCTACCCTGGCGTAAACCCGGTTGAGCAACCAGCTGCTTTGCTAAAGCTAAAACGTCTGCCGTTTCGCCTTCGAGTAATTCCAGTTCCAGCTCACACAGCGGCTCAGCCAGATCACCCGCTTTCACTTCTCCGAGATCCAGCGCCAGTTCGATACGGCTTTTGCCTTGGGTCACCACCCATTTTTCGCGGGCAAAATCAGTGCTGAAAAGTGGGTTTAACCGGGATTGCAAATCGTCCGGGGAAAGACCTTCAGGCCAGACTTCTTTTGGCAGCAGCGACAGGTCAAGTTCAGCCTTGCTGAGCTCAACATTATATTCCGGGCGCTGGTGCAGCCCGCCAGTGACACGGCCTGCGATTTTCATCGTCATTTCATAGCGACCATTATCGCCACGGATACGTAAGCCCATATCATGACGGCGCAACTGGTTGTCGGCAGTTTCATAATAGATGTTGAGCAACTGGCGGGGTTCACTATGCTGGCTTTCCAGCGAATTTAATGTGTTACGAATAGAATCCAGCTCAGCTGGATTAACAATAAATTTGAGTTCGATTTCCTGAGTCATCGTCTTTTTACTTTTAGTTGGGTTGCACCCGGTATATATACCTAAATAAATAGGATTGCAGGTGAGTGAGTGCAGCCAACACACCTGCAACTTAAGTATGACGGGTATATCCGGCGAACTTAGTCTCTTAATAGTGGTCAGTAGATAATATTTTTCGCCAAATTACCATGAGTGGCGCGCATTTTGACGTGCCATAAGCTGTGAGCAATTGGTCAAATTCACACCAGGATGATTCTCATTCAGGTTTACGGATTGCACCGTCAGACTGATGCCACTACTATCGTTCCACTATTTATGACAATAACGACGAAATCATGCACAAATTCCGCCTAATTTGCCTTACTTTGCTCTCCCTTAGCGTTTCTGTAGTGGCTCATGCCGATGAAAAACGTTATGTATCTGACGAATTGAACACCTGGGTGCGTAGTGGTCCTGGGGATAATTATCGCTTGCTTGGCACCGTAAATGCGGGCGAAGAAGTGACCTTGCTGCAAAGCAACGAAGAAACTAAATATGGCCAGGTGCGCGACAGTAATGGTCGTACCTCCTGGATCCCATTGGCGCAACTGAGCACCAATCCAAGCCTGCGTACGCGTGTGCCGGACCTTGAAAACCAGGTTAAAACGCTGACTGACAAGCTCACAAATATCGATACCACCTGGAATCAACGCACGGCTGAAATGCAGCAGAAAGTCGCGCAAAGCGACAGTGTAATTACCGGTCTTAAAGAAGAAAATCAACAACTTAAAAATCAATTGATTGTCGCGAAGAAGAAAGTTGATGCCGCGAATGTTCAGTTGGATGACAAACAACGCGCCATTATCATGCAGTGGTTTATGTACGGCGGTGGTGTCGCTGGTTTCGGTCTGCTACTCGGCCTGTTGCTGCCTCACATGATCCCAAGCCGCAAGAAGAAAGATCGCTGGATGAACTAATCTGCAACCCTGTATCCTACACTTACGTATTATCGTAATTGGATGCAGGGGCATTAAAGCGTGAAGATTTATCTGGTCGGTGGTGCAGTACGTGATGGGTTGTTGAAATTACCGGTCAAAGATAAAGATTGGGTGGTTGTTGGTGCAACACCGCATGAGATGCTTGATGCGGGTTACCAGCAGGTTGGGAAAGATTTCCCAGTGTTTCTGCACCCTGAATCACGTGAAGAGTATGCACTGGCGCGCACTGAGCGTAAATCAGGCCAGGGATATACAGGTTTTACCTGTTATGCCGCGCCTGATGTCACGCTTGAGCAGGACTTGCTACGCCGCGATTTAACCATCAACGCGATTGCCCAGGACGAACACGGCGAATTTATCGACCCGTATAACGGGCGTGCCGATATCGAAAAACGCCTGCTTCGCCATGTATCGCCAGCTTTCAATGAAGACCCGCTACGCGTTTTACGCGTAGCGCGTTTTGCTGCACGTTATGCCCATCTTAATTTCCAGATTGCCCCGGAAACTCAGGCGTTGATGTCTGCGATGGCGGCGAACGGTGAACTTGAGCACCTCACACCAGAGCGCGTCTGGAAAGAGACTGAAAATGCCCTCACCAGCCGTAACCCGCAGGTTTATTTCGATGTGCTTCGCAAATGCGGCGCACTGAAAGTATTGTTCCCGGAAATCGACGCGCTGTTTGGTGTGCCCGCACCAGAAAAATGGCACCCGGAAATCGACACCGGCATTCACGTTCTGATGACACTGGCGATTGCCGCTCAACTTAGCCCGGACATTGACGTGCGCTTTGCGACACTATGCCACGATCTCGGTAAGGGCTTAACACCAAAAGAGTTCTGGCCTCGTCACCATGGGCATGGCCCAGCAGGGGTTAAACTTGTCGAGCGGTTATGCCAGCGCATGCGTGTACCGAATGAAATTCGCGATCTCGCTAAACTGGTTGCCGAATATCACGATCTGATTCATACGATTTCTATTCTACAACCGAAAACCATCGTCAAATTATTCGATGCCATTGACGCCTGGCGCAAACCGCAGCGCGTTGAACAAGTCGCGCTAACCAGTGAAGCCGATGCTCGAGGGCGAACAGGTTTTGAAGCCAGTGATTACCCTCAAGGCAGGTTGCTGCGTGCGGCATGGGCTGCGGCGCAAAGCGTCAGTAACAAAGAAGTGATTGATGATGGTTTCAGCGGACCAGCGATTCGTGATGAATTAACACGTCGTCGCATTGCCGCCGTGGAAGCATGGAAAAAAGAAGCGGGGTTGGTCACGCCATTACCATCTGCCAGCTGATGGCTATCTGCTACAAACAATAAAGCCACTCAATATGAGTGGCTTTATTGTTATTCAGTGACGAACTTTAGAAGAATACGAAATAAACCACTGCTGCGACCGCAAAGCGATAAATTGCAAACGGGATAAAGGAGATGCGTTTAATAATTTGCAGGAAGGTTTTAATGGCAATCAGCGCAACGATAAATGCGGTAATAAAACCGACGGCAAACATTGGCAAATCAGCAATGCTCAGGAAACCGATGCTCTTATACACATCCAGCACCGTGGCACCCATCATCATCGGCACCGCCAGTAAGAACGAGAACTCAGATGCTGCATAACGGCTAACGCCCATTAACATTCCACCTGAAATTGTCGCACCAGAGCGTGAAAAACCAGGCCATAACGCTAAGCACTGGAAGCAACCGATAGCAAACGCCTGACGATAGGTGATGTCATCGACTCCTTCAGCACGCGGGACTTTTGGTTTTAACAATTCGGCTGCAATCAGAAGTACACCGCCTACTACCAGTGCATACATGACGTTTACCGGATTAAATAACGATTTAATCATGTCATGGAAAACCAGGCCCAGAACAACCGCAGGCACCATTCCCAATAAGATATGAATCAGCGATAAACGCCCAGTCCCAGTTCCTTCATGAGGCTGACGACCGAAATGAATACCGATAAGCCCGAACAAACGACGCCAGAACATCACCACCACGGCTAAGATCGATCCTAGCTGGATAACCACTTCAAATGTTTTCGCGGTGTCACCTTCAAATCCCAGAAGATGGCCGACAATAATCATATGACCGGTAGACGAGACGGGTAAAAACTCCGTTAACCCCTCAACGACACCAAGAATCGCAGCAATAATCAACGAGTGCAGATCGCCCATTAATAAATCCTCTAACCCCTAAAACAAACATTAAAAAAGCGGCGTCTGCCGCGAAAAGATGACAGTTATGACCAGGTTACACGCACTTGGTTTAACAAATATGAATTTATTTATTGGCTTTCAGATTACTGCCACGCTCGATGATGACCCCAACATTCGTCGCCTGTGCAACAGCACCAGGCTTGCTGACTTTTAAACGCACCCAGGGTGAGTTAAAGCGGCTTAACAAAAGCTGTGCAACCTCCTCAGCAACACGTTCTACCAATGCAAAACGGCCGCCAGATACGTGGCTGATTACCGCTTCGCTGACATCCGCATAGCTTAAACAATGAGTTACATCATCACTGCTGGCGGCCAGGCTATTATCCCACGCCATCTCGATATCAAACACCAGCTTCTGGGAGATGGTTTGTTCCCAGTCATAAACACCAATAGTGGTGATTACAGTAAGTTGCTCTATAAATACAATATCCATCACGCCCTGCCCGGTTTTTAGTCACGCCAGATACCACTTCTGGCGAAATATGCGTATTATCCACAGATGCAGAGAATACAACGACACTTTCAAAATGGAACAGCGTTATGAGTGCAATCGCGCCTGGCATGATCCTGCTTGCGTATCTTTGCGGCTCGATTTCTAGCGCCATCCTGGTCTGCCGAATCGCCGGTCTCCCTGACCCGCGAGAGAATGGTTCAGGCAACCCAGGTGCGACCAATGTTTTGCGAATTGGCGGTAAAGGTGCAGCCGTAGCGGTACTCATTTTTGATGTTCTCAAAGGAATGTTACCCGTCTGGGCGGCTTACGCGCTGGGTGTGACACCTTTCTGGCTTGGGCTTATCGCCATCGCTGCCTGTCTTGGCCATATCTGGCCCGTTTTCTTCAATTTCCATGGTGGCAAAGGGGTTGCTACAGCCTTTGGTGCTATTGCCCCTATTGGCTGGGACTTAACCGGCGTGATGGCTGGAACCTGGCTGTTGAGCGTATTACTCAGCGGTTATTCCTCACTAGGTGCCATCATTAGCGCACTGATTGCCCCGTTCTATGTCTGGTGGTTCAAACCGCAGTTCACCTTCCCGGTCGCCATGCTCTCCTGCCTGATTTTAATGCGCCATCACGACAATATTCAGCGTTTATGGCGTGGGCAAGAAACCAAAATCTGGAAGAAACTGCGCAAAAATAAAGACAAAAAAAAGGAGTGATACTTCACTCCTTTTCAAAAACTTAGTTATCTTTAGGCCGCTGGTAACTCCGCCAATGGCCAGCGTGGGCGGACTGTTACACTTAATTCACCCACCGTTCCTGCTTTCAAACGAATCATACCCGCGTAGGCAATCATCGCACCGTTATCGGTACAAAACTCAGGACGAGCGTAAAAGACTTCGCCACGGCGCTTAGTCATCATCTCTGCCATACGTGCACGCAGAGTGCGGTTGGCGCTCACACCACCAGCCATCACAAGACGTTTAAATCCTGTTTGCTCCAGTGCACGTTTGCACTTGATTGCCAGGGTATCAACAACTGCATCTTCAAAAGCACGAGCGATATCGGCACGCGTTTGCGGGTCTGCTTCGTTGCCGCGAATAGTGTTAGCAGCAAATGTTTTCAGACCAGAGAAACTGAAATCAAGACCAGGGCGATCGGTCATCGGGCGTGGGAAAGTAAACCGCCCTTCAGTGCCTTCAGAAGCCATTTTTGACAACATTGGGCCACCAGGATAATCCAGACCCAATAGTTTGGCTGTTTTATCAAAGGCTTCACCTGCGGCGTCGTCAATTGACTCACCCAGAAGCTCATATTGGCCAATGCCTGTCACACTAATCAGCTGCGTATGGCCGCCGGAAACCAGCAGTGCCACAAACGGGAACTCTGGCGGATTGTCTTCCAGCATCGGGGCTAATAAATGCCCTTCCATGTGATGCACCGGCACAGCAGGTACATCCCAGGCGAACGCCAGAGAACGGCCAATTGTTGCACCTACAAGCAGTGCTCCTACAAGCCCTGGTCCGACGGTATAGGCAACACCATCAATATCTTTTGCTGTTAATCCAGCCTCTTTAAGAGCCGCCTGAATCAATGGCACGGTTTTGCGTACATGGTCACGGGAAGCAAGCTCCGGCACCACGCCGCCATAGTCAGCATGCAATTTCACCTGACTATACAATTGATTGGCTAACAAACCCTTTTCATCGTCGTAAATGGCGATGCCGGTTTCATCACAGGATGTTTCTATACCCAGTACACGCATGGCGTTCTCTACCTCAAAGTCTTGCGGCGAAGTTTAAGCCCCTGAGCGCTTATTGTAAAACTTTGCTCACATCCTGGGCGCAGGTGGTGTATAATCCGCACCCCTGGAAGATTCCGGCCTTAAAAGCCAGGTTTCTGGTTGTCCGGTGCTTTACAAAGCAGCAGTAGTTGCAGTAAAATTCCGCACCATTTTGAAATAGCTGACGCCTCAGTCAGCGGCAAACCGAATTTATCAAAGGTGAGAGTTAATGCCGGTAATTAAAGTACGTGAAAACGAGCCATTCGACGTAGCACTGCGTCGCTTCAAGCGTTCTTGTGAGAAAGCAGGTGTTCTGGCGGAAGTTCGTCGTCGCGAGTTTTATGAAAAACCAACGACTGAACGTAAACGCGCTAAAGCTTCTGCTGTGAAACGTCACGCTAAGAAACTGGCTCGCGAAAACGCACGCCGCACTCGTCTGTACTAATATCCTGGAGGTTTACACCTCCGGAACAGACTTGTAGTAGTTGTAAAGGCCGTGCTTCCGAAAGGAATGCGCGGCTTATTTTCGTTCATGAACTGACATACTTCCTGCTCTTTCGCACTGCTGCAATACCGCATGTCTGAAGGAAAGCGAGTACCAAACGGGGCCTATGGCTGGACGAATTCCACGTGTTTTCATCAATGACTTGCTGGCTCGCACCGACATCATCGATCTGATCGATGCCCGTGTTAAGCTCAAAAAGCAGGGCAAGAACTATCATGCGTGCTGTCCGTTCCATAACGAAAAAACCCCCTCTTTCACCGTAAACGGTGAAAAACAGTTTTACCATTGCTTCGGCTGTGGGGCACACGGCAACGCCATCGATTTTTTAATGAACTATGACAAGCTTGAGTTTGTCGAAAGCGTTGAAGAATTATCAGCGATGCACAATCTTGAAGTGCCTTACGAAGTCGGTAGCGGACCAAGCCAGATTGAGCGTCATCAACGGCAAAGTCTTTATCAATTGATGGATGGCCTTAACGCCTTTTATCAGCAATCCCTGACTCAACAATCGGCTGAATCTGCGCGCCAGTATCTGGAACGACGTGGTTTAAGTAACGAAGTTATTCAACACTTCGCCATTGGCTATGCTCCTCCCGGCTGGGATAACGTATTAAAGCGTTTTGGTGGCAATAGCGAAAACCGTCAAGCTCTGACGGATGCAGGCATGTTGGTAACTAACGATCAGGGTCGTAGTTACGATCGTTTCCGCGAAAGGGTGATGTTCCCCATCCGCGACAAACGGGGTCGGGTAATTGGTTTTGGTGGACGTGTGCTGGGCGATGGCCAACCTAAATACCTTAACTCCCCAGAAACCGATATTTTCCATAAAGGCCGCCAGCTCTATGGCCTGTATGAAGCACAGCAAAGCCAGCCTGAACCAGCACGTTTATTGGTTGTGGAAGGCTACATGGATGTGGTGGCATTGGCGCAATACGGCATATCGTACGCCGTTGCTTCATTGGGCACCTCAACCACCGCTGACCATATCCAGTTGTTGTTCCGGGTGACGGATACCGTTGTCTGTTGTTATGACGGGGATCGCGCAGGGCGTGACGCTGCATGGCGTGCTCTGGAAACTGCGCTACCTTATATGACGGATGGACGTCAGTTGCGCTTTATGTTCCTGCCTGACGGTGAAGATCCCGACACGCTGGTGCGTAAAGAAGGAAAAGAAGCATTTGAAGCGCGCATGGAACATGCTCAACCGCTTTCGACGTTTCTTTTTAACAGCCTGATGCCTCAGGTTGATTTGAGTTCACCTGATGGTCGTGCGCGGCTGAGTACTCTTGCATTACCCCTGATTAGTCAGGTACCTGGTGAAACACTACGCATTTATTTGCGTCAAGAACTGGGAAACAAACTGGGCATTCTGGACGATAACCAGCTTGAAAAGCTGATGCCAAAGCTTGCGGAAAGCAGCGCCCCGCGCCCGGCCCCACAGCTAAAACGCACAACCATGCGTATACTGATAGGATTGCTGGTCCAGAATCCGGAGTTGGCCCCGAGTGTGCCACCGCTTAGCGGTCTGGAGCAGGCGAAGTTGCCAGGGTTACAACTCTTTATTGATTTGGTGAATACCTGTCTGGCACAACCTGGTTTAACCACCGGGCAGCTTTTAGAGCTATATCGCGGCACAAATGAAGCTGCCACCCTTGAAAAACTCTCTTCATGGGACGATATAGCAGATAAGGACATTGCAGAAAAAACGTTCAACGATGCACTCGAACATATGTTTGATTCCGTGCTGGAGTTGAGGTTTGAAGAATTGATGGCACGTTCCAGAACAACCGGGCTTACCCCTGCGGAACGTGAGGAAGTCCGTGTGATAACAGAATCACGCGCGAAAAAGTAAATTTTATCGGCTTAAGTGCCGAACATTAATCGGGTCAAACCCGAACGCCGCAAGGATGGGCAGCGGCAATAAAATAAGTCAGCCCTCGTTACGTTATTGTTGGCGGTTTCGCCGACCGACACCAACCCTAATACTGAAGTGTGGATACCGTCTTATGGAGCAAAACCCGCAGTCACAGCTTAAACTTCTTGTTACCAAGGGCAAGGAGCAAGGCTATCTGACCTATGCCGAGGTCAATGACCATCTGCCGGAAGATATCGTCGACTCTGATCAGATCGAAGACATCATCCAAATGATCAATGACATGGGCATTCAGGTGATGGAAGAAGCACCTGACGCCGATGACCTGTTGCTTGCTGAAAATTCAAACAACACAGACGAAGACGCGGAAGAAGCTGCCGCTCAAGTACTGTCCAGCGTAGAATCCGAAATCGGGCGTACTACCGACCCGGTTCGCATGTACATGCGTGAAATGGGTACCGTTGAGCTGTTAACCCGTGAGGGTGAAATCGATATCGCTAAGCGTATCGAAGACGGCATCAACCAGGTGCAGTGCTCCGTTGCCGAATATCCGGAAGCGATCACTTATCTGCTTGAGCAATACGACCGCGTTGAAGCAGAAGAAGCTCGTCTGTCTGATTTGATCACTGGTTTTGTTGACCCGAATGCAGAAGAAGATCTTGCCCCTACCGCCACTCACATTGGTTCTGAGTTAACAACCGAAGAAAACAGTGACAGTGACGATGAGGAAGATGAAGACGACGATGCTGACGATGACAACAGCATCGACCCGGAACTCGCTCGTGAGAAATTCGGTGAGCTGCGTACGCAGTACGAAAGAACTCGCGACACAATCAAAGCGAAGGGCCGTGCTCATGCCGATTCTGCCGCTGAGATTCAACAACTGTCTGAAGTCTTCAAACAGTTCCGCCTGGTACCGAAGCAGTTCGACTACCTGGTAAACAGCATGCGCGTCATGATGGACCGCGTTCGTACTCAAGAACGTCTCATCATGAGATTGTGTGTTGAACAGTGCAAAATGCCGAAGAAAAACTTCATCACACTGTTCACTGGCAACGAAACCAGCGAAACCTGGTTCAACGCAGCCATCGCAATGAACAAGCCATGGTCTGAGAAACTGCATGACGTTGCTGACGACGTGCATCGTAGCTTGCAGAAACTGCAACAAATTGAAGAAGAAACCGGCCTGACCATCGAGCAGGTTAAAGATATCAACCGTCGTATGTCCATCGGTGAAGCGAAAGCTCGTCGTGCGAAGAAAGAGATGGTTGAAGCAAACTTACGTCTGGTTATCTCGATCGCTAAGAAATATACCAACCGTGGTCTGCAATTCCTCGACTTGATCCAGGAAGGCAACATCGGCCTGATGAAAGCAGTTGATAAGTTTGAATACCGCCGCGGTTATAAGTTCTCTACTTATGCAACATGGTGGATTCGTCAGGCTATCACGCGTTCTATCGCTGACCAGGCACGTACCATCCGTATTCCGGTGCATATGATTGAGACAATCAACAAACTCAACCGTATTTCACGCCAGATGCTGCAAGAGATGGGCCGTGAGCCGACGCCGGAAGAATTGGCAGAACGTATGCTGATGCCGGAAGACAAAATCCGTAAAGTGCTGAAAATCGCTAAAGAGCCTATCTCCATGGAAACGCCAATCGGCGACGATGAAGATTCGCATCTGGGTGATTTCATCGAGGATACCACCCTCGAGCTGCCACTGGACTCTGCAACGTCTGAGAGCCTGCGTAACGCAACTCACGACGTTCTGGCAGGCCTGACAGCACGTGAAGCGAAAGTTCTGCGTATGCGTTTCGGTATCGACATGAATACCGACCACACGCTGGAAGAAGTGGGTAAACAGTTCGACGTTACCCGTGAACGTATCCGTCAGATTGAAGCGAAGGCCCTGCGCAAACTGCGCCACCCGAGCCGTTCTGAAGTACTGCGTAGCTTCCTGGACGATTAATCTTATCGCCCTTCTAAAAGCCCTCTTCGTGAGGGCTTTTTTATGCCCGTAAGAATGTCATTCCAGTCAGTCTTCGTGTCCGTGTTGCCCTATGAAGTACCAGAAGTGAAAAGCATAAGAGTTTGATTAGGCTTTGATTATAAAAGCAGCAGATGTCACGCAATCACTGGATTGATGCTGCAAGTTACATTATAATCCTGCGCCACGGCCCCTTAGCTCAGTGGTTAGAGCAGGCGACTCATAATCGCTTGGTCGCTGGTTCAAGCCCAGCAGGGGCCACCAAACATATCAAGGACTTAGATAGGAAATTATCTAGGTCCTTTTTGTTTTCTGACGTAATGGGTGACGTAATGGGTGACGTAACCTCATTGTACCTGCCGCGAAAAATGTAGGTGAGGATGAGCTTGACAAAAATCTCCAGTTACACGGATTAAAAACCAGCCCTATAAACCCAAATAAAAAACCTTTTCTTTCTGCAGCCCAAACCACTCCCTTCATTGATGTACTCACTAACATTATGGAACCCATAAGCTGGAACATTCCCTTTCCTTGATAAAACACCGTACAACTCGGCTGACAAGCGTGACAAAATGTAACCTTATGCAAACTACATGATGAGATGTACATGGGATTACTCGACAGAATTCAAAAACAAGCAGCCGAATCAGCCAGTATCCAACAAGGATTCATTAGCTTAAAAAACATCCTGATTTATTTGAAAAATATGAATCCACAGGTAGGTTTTAAAAGCCTTGCTGAAAGCCTTGAAGCTGAATACTTGGACCTTGTCGAAAAGCCCAGACTACATTTTTTTGCTGATGGGCATCTAAAGCTTGTAGAGCTAAACGACAGTACACTTGAGCTAAACACAACTAAGAATGTGCGCTGTGAGCCTGTCGGTCAGGGCATGTATAACACCCTCCACCATGTTTTACAGATGGTAGAGAAAGATAGTCTTAATGCAGAAGAACTAGAAGAATATGGCTTTCTCAATTTCGAAATTTCAACTGCATTTGGCATTCAGTTCCCGACAGATCAGTGTAATGAAATTGACTATCTCAAAGCACTAGCAGAAAAAGACGCGCGGATATATGAACTAGAAGAAATACTAAAACAGCTGGAACCTCACAAAAATGCTGAGCGCCATGCAACAAAGCGAGAAGACGTACTATCTGCAGAAATTAGTCTACTTAATCATCCTGAATTCTATGTTCGTCAAGGGGATATGACTAAAAACGAATGGAAGAAACGTTGTAAATTAATACAGGATCATCTGCCGGGAGCACGCGCCCTTGCAGATCTCCTGTCATCTAAATGTGGATTATTCTGGCCGGGTTTCGATAATCCTCCACTCGGTGATGATGCAGTTTATCGTCTTAACCTTACAGCAATCAAACGTGTCGATAACGCAAAGTAGTCTACGTAGAGTACTCGGGTAGTCTGCAAGACTATCTCTTAAAGATATGTTTTTATCACCTCGTTTTAAAATTAGCTAAACGAGGTTATTCCTTTGAAAAATAAACCAACCATGACTGCAAAAGTCATCACACTTAATCAGCCTCAGCGCTTAATTCGTATCGGCGAAATGCTGCAACTGCTTACCTGTAGTCGCACAACACTTTATCGTTGGGTAAGGGATGGCAGTTTTCCCTCCCCTCTCATGCGTGGTGGCAGAACGCTCGGTTGGCCAGCCAATTACTATGAACGCTGGCTCGAGCAACATGACCATTAATTGCGTTTGCCAAGGGCTGGATTATCCAGCCCTTTTTATTCATTAATGAAACAAGCTGGAACGCAAAAGATCATTCCCTCTCATTCTGCTACTCAGTGAACCATGAAAAAAGCCGATAATAATCAATCGTTAAAATCCCTTCCATCCAAGGAAAGTAGCCAGGTATTTAATAATATTACGAATACGCAGTGGACTTCCAATGAGTGCAAGTCAAAAGGGACGTATACTTTCAAGGACGTCGTATGGCCTGTCCAACCGGCAGAACATGATCAAGAACTAACACTCATGAAGAAGATTTTCGAAGCTGTAGAAAAAGTATCAGCAATGTCTCGCTTTCTTGCTGTCCGGTATGATCTACATATACCAGCCTACAGTGCCGATAACCATGTGATTGATTGTTTTCATAAACTACTTTTCAGTCAGCTAAGCCAGGTTTACCCCAAATCCTTTATTAGCTACTTATGGGTGCGAGAACAGGGTCAGGGTCAGGCTCAACATTACCATTACCTGCTAATGCTCGATGGTAACTACATTCGTTATCCCCACAAATTAAACGCTATCGTTCAGTCCTGCTGGGAACAAGCTGCTGGTGGCCGAACCTGGTGCCCTAAAAACGGTTATTACTTTGTGACTGAGAATGATGTGGATACCTATGCAAAGCTCATGCTACGGGTCAGCTACCTTGGAAAACGCCGCACAAAAGAAGCTATCGGAAAAGGGATAAAGCGCATTGGCAGCGGTTTTCGTAAACCCAAACCATCCAAAATCAGAAAAAAAGTGGCCGTAAAACAGTCTGTTGTTATTTCCACCAGCATTTCTAATACAAAACCACAGAGTATGGAGACCTGTGCAGAGCATTACAGCGGTATACTGGATAAATATTTCGCAAATGAACCCTTACGCTTTCTGAAGCACTCACATGCCGAGCTATACCACCAGGAGCCATGGTGGAAAATCAATACACCCAGGTGGCCCGCTCATCGTAAACAGTATCTTTTTGAAGCTCTGATTACCGGTATCAGTCTTTCAGGGTATGCCCGCAAATATAGCCTTTCCCCCGCAAGAACTTACGCCAATCTCCGCCAAGTGGGTGGACAAAGCCTGAAGAGTATTCACTGGGCATGGCACCGCCTCCGCTATCAGCAAAGTGGTAACTCTCTTATCGATTACATTAACAAGAACAAGCTAAATCAGAAGACCGCCGCAAAGCAGCTAAGACGTAAACAAATGAGTGCTCACTGGAGTCGACACTTTGATAACTACTATCAGAACTATTGGCCTGAAGGCTGGACAGTAGCTGATTACTGTCGCAAGGAGGGTCTGGTCCACAGTACTACCAGGCACTATTTGGTGGACTTCCCTTTCATTGGTCTGATCAATCCATTCGTCCTAAAGCCCTGGTTGTAAATTTGCCCCCTAAAAAGCTACCTTTAACTTATACAACACATGACGAGATTAAGTTAAAAAATTTATTTATCAATAGCTTAACTTAGGGTGTTAAGTGAAAACAAAAAAAATAATAACAATTAAACTAATTAAATCAATAAATTAAATTCGTGATCAAATTTTTGATCACAATTAACCGATGCTGAGTTCGGGTTTCATGTGATTTCTTCAGGTAGTTTTTTGTAGCGATAAAAATAGCTGATCATTTTTCTGATCAGAAATGGCATGCTGATTGTTTAATTCATGAGTTTAGCCTTTTCAACCGGACTATGTGATTTAACCTGCTCCCCGTTGATTATCCCTCGATGTTAGTAATGTTTTCATAAGTGACAAGAGGACACGCCCATAAAAAAGTGTCCTTACGACGAACAGATCATCAGTATTCGCCACGAAGATGAAGTCGTGGTTTCAGCCAGTGAACTTTACCGTGAGCACACCACCTTCTACACATGGCGTAAAAAGTTTGGCGATATGGAAGTGTGAGAAGTTAAGCACCTTAAAACTCTCGACGAAGAAAATGCTCGCCTGAAGAAGCTACTTGCCGAAGCCATGCGTGATAAGGAGACGCTTCAAGTAAATCTGGGCCGAAAGTACTGACGACAGACCAAAGCGGGAAGCAGTGATAGAAATATGTGACGCGACGACTCTGTCGTGACATCGTGCCTGCAGTCTGGCTGGTTTGTCGTTATCAACATGCCGTTATGAGACGCAGCATCCGGCAGTTGATGCACGTTTATCCGAACGCATCACTAAACTGCCACTTGAACGAAGACGTTTTGGCTACCACCGCATATGGTAGCTTCTCAGGCGGGTACACCGGCTTATCATCTGTAGAATCTGGTGCACTCCATTACTAACTGAGGGTGCATCTAATTCTGGGCCAGCTCAGTGAAGCATGCTTTGTACAACACATCCACATCGAGCAAATACACATTCTCAGCTCCCATTGGGAATGACAAAGAAGGCATGCAATGGGCTAAACAACTAATTTTTTGATTGTTCAGAAGAAGACGCCCAAGTTTAAGTGTCTACACAAGGACAACTATTTAACTGGACAATCATACTCTCTCAGACTCAAATGTACTTTCATTAATAATGATGAATTCTATTTTTAACAATGTGGGAAAACATGAGTTTTGAAATAAATATGGTAGTTATGTCACCGAACTCTTATTTTTGCTCTGGTGTGAAATCAATCATAAAAGCGCAAAAAGTCCAATTCAGGAAGATTAATCTCTTACCTGATTGCAAATCTTTGCGCGAGCTTCGGCAACGACTACATGAGTATGATATCCAGATTGTAATCACCGAAGTATGCGGTATCAATGAAACACTTGCAGATTGGTTTCATTTCTCTTACTGGTTTACAGAGAGAAAATTTGATACATCGTTAACCCTAGTATGTGGGCGAAAACTGCATCACCTCTGTAAATTGCATCACACTTTTACTAATCTTGTTAGCCCACAGCTAAGCCCAGAAGATCTCTGTAACTTGTTAAAACCTTTTTCCTCTTCAGGAAAAAGGTTTCAAGACTCAATACCACAGAAAACAAATAACATTAACCTATCGTCGAATGAAGCCGAGGTTGTTCAGCTTTTTTGGCAGGGTATGACGGGAAAAGAGATGGCATCTTACTTGGGTACCAGTGTTGGTAGTGTAAGCGCTTCTAAGAGAAGAGCTATGGACAAACTAGGGGTGAGTAATAACGTGTCGCTGATGAAATTGGGAGCCTGGGGGCATAGTGATAGAAATTTGCAACTAAGTGTATTATGTGATCAGAGGTTTCCTTCAGAAATGAGGAGAACTGGCGTAAACGAACCTGAGGGATTAGTATCACGTCCTGAACGTCAATTACTAGGTGCGTCATTATTTGCAATCTATTCTCGAACAACCACAAAATAATTAATTTAACAATCACTGAGATAAATAAAATCAGTGAAAAAACCCAGTCCTCAATACAAATCAATCAGTCAGTCAGTCAGTCAGTCAGTCAGTCAGTCAGTCAGTCAGTCAGCTAACAGGGTACAAACGGAATAATCTGAAAGGCCAACTCATCTTAAAAAAATGCACTTTAAAGTAAAAGACTCTAGAAATTAAAAAAATTGGAGATTTATTTAACCATGCAATACCCAATCGCCTTTGAAGATAATGACACCATGCATTCAATAATATTTCTCAATATACCTACTGCAACACCTGTCTCGGCTCAAACCAGAGAAGAGGCATTATGCAAGGCTCAAAATGAGTTAATTAGGATATTTGATATGTATTTTAAGAAAAAAATCATCATTCCTGAAACATCATCAGTAGGGGAGAGTTTTATTAGCATCCCAGCCAGCATGACAGCAAAAATTATTTTGCTAAATGCTCTTATTCGTACTAACACAACAAATACAAGATTGGCAAAAATGATGAATATTCGGCCTCAGGAAGTACAGCGACTCGTGTCCCTTAAGCATCCAACAAAAATTGATACCATTGAAAAAGCACTGAAGGCATTAGGATACAATCTATCATTAAGTGCAAATATATAATGAAGCATTCTTAATTAACTAGTTATACTTTAAGGTCAATCTAAAATTATTACGATACTTTTCAATTTACAAATACTAGAATTGAAGATGAAAGCAACTTGTTTAAGAGCATCGTTCTCATCAGAGGTTTTTCCACATCAAAAAAAATCGTTCACCTCTAATCTAGCTGTTCTTCTTTACCGCTCAGCCAACCTCAACAAATTTAAGCACTTCAAATTATATACACCCCACAACTGTTGATGATTATAATTATGCCTATTAATAGACACTTCATGATGAGCTATTCACTTGAAATATCTCTCGCTGTATACATCTCAGTGTATTCGACAAATTCCCCTCAGAAGCAATAGTAACAAGTATGATTTAATGTAACCTATGAAAAGTTATTTGAGAAATCGGCCATAGTTATCGATAACTAGACCGACGAAATCTTGAAATGCTCTTTAAATAATTTAATGGTTGAGATTACCAACGCCACTTCACTTTCACGCCAGCGCTTCTCTGCGAATCTAGTGTTTCGCCATCGCTGTAACTGCCATAAACCGTAAACTGTAGCGCAGGTACCGGAGATACCGTCACACCTGCGGCTAATTCGCTGATATTGTCACTATTCCCCTTAGCAAATGTTTGTTGGTTAATGGTCATTTTTGCATTATCGCGTTTATTTTTAATATAGCTGGCTGATATCCACGGACGTGTTTTCACCTGGGACAGCGTAAGTGGGTAATCAATCTTTACTCCCGCCTGGTATTGCTGAGCTAATTCATTTCCAGAATGTACTTTCGCATCATCAACGGAGTATTGCTCTGCCTTATTCCTAAATAAAGTTGTGAAAAATGAAGGCTGGATATTCAAACCCGCCACACTGAATTTCTGTCCGACACCTACGGCATAAGTCTGCATATTACTGCTATGGCTGTTTTTAGCATCTACGGTGAGGTCGCTACTGTAGTGGCCGTAGCTGGCGGAAACAGCAATAAACGTTTCTGTCGGGAAAATAAGTTTGCTGTAAACCGTGCCAGCATTGACAACACTATCACTGCTTGCTTCGCCATCAAAATTGCCGTTACTTTTCGTTTGCGTGAATACCCCTCCTACTAATAAAGAGCTTTGTTGCATATCCACACGCATATCACCGCCGACCTGAGTATTAACCAAATTTTGATACCACAGTCTGGTATCTACATTGTTATGTCTCTGGCGGCTGGCATCTGCATTTATCCACATACCGTTATGATTTGCATCAAGACTTTCCAGGTAATCATGAACGGCATGCTGCTGGCTACTTTGCATTGCGAAGCGAGATTCATCCTCCGATAAAATGGCGTTAGTTCGACGGCTAATCCAGTTTTTTTGTTTTATTACCACCTCTGGTTTATCACTCTTAGCATCAGTTACAGGGTTAAATGGCTTATCATGTACAACGAATGTAGGTGCTGAAACAGGTGTTGGGCCAGAAGCAGGCATCGGAGCAGTAACAAGCGCCGGGCCAGAAGCAGGCATCGGAGCAGTAACAAGCGCCGGGCCATAAGCAGGCAACGGAGCAATGACAGGTGCCGGGCCAGAAGCAGATGCTGGATCAGAAGCCGGGGTGCTTTCATCATTGACAACCGGGGCAGCTTTCGTCTGTTGCATAAGGAGTCTGTTATACAAATAGTACCCGTTGCTGCTCTCACTTTTACCAGAGAGCAAATAGCGATATTCCCCCGCATCCACAAAACCATTTGTCAGCGAGACATCGAAATGCTTTAACTCATGGTTTGTTTTAATCACGGTTAACTGGCTGACGGGTTTATTTATTCCATCTGTCACGCCCAAATTATTAACGTCCAGTTTCAAACTACCGCTGGCTTTATTATTTAAGGTCAAACTGTCACCCTCACCTTTATAAAGGTCGACATTCATACCCACTGTTCCGGACGATAATAATAAATTTGTAATCTCCAGGCTGTGATACTGCCCTTTTCCTCCATTAAGATTGATATGTGAACCTTTTTCCTGAATTAAATTACCCATGGCACTATCACCCAGTAAGTTCCATTCGGAACGCGGCCCAGCCAGTACCGTTGATGAACCTCCGCCATTAATCGCCCCGTTTAATATAGCATTGCCGATAACAGCACGGGCGTTATCGGCAAGTGTCAGATCGCCATTTACGCGTGATGCTGGCTTATTACTGTCAGGAATAGCCTGAGCACAGGAGATAGAGTCAAAAACGGTACACTGTTTCGTCCATGCAGCATCATATTTTGTAGTATCAAAATGGGAGGTAAAGTCTGAAGCATCTGAGTACCCCAATGAAATAAGACTGTCTTCTGCCGCATTAATATTGCCGTTAAGCGTGGCGAATGACCCAATCTGCAATACGGCAAACTTGCTGACATCGATGCTTTTAGCCACGTCAAAAATTTCTGGTTGCCATTGATAAAGCGAACCATCAGCATGCATCGAAGGAAAACCGGACAATAATAGTGTACCTGTATTAATGGCAATTTTGCCATTAAGCAGAGAACCGCCCGCAAGATTATAGAGGGAATTCGCATTATGTAGATTAAACATAATGCTCAATTTTCCATTAGGCAAAGTGGTTTGATCTTCGCCTAATTTGCCTAAGAAGACGTCATCACCTGAATTGCCCGTGATAGTTATTACGCTATTTTTATTAAGATTATGGTTGACCAATTGGGCACCGCTATCAACATTATGGATATGCGTAAAAGCTAAATCATTGCCATTGAGATCCAACCGCCCGCCACGAAAACCGAAGTAAATATTATCCGGATTGACCTGTTTATTATCCGTGAGTACCACCGTTGGACGACCGCTAACGATGTCCAGCACAGAAAATGCCTGAACATTCCCGCTAGTATCAGGTCGTTGCGCCAGGATGGCGGTACCTTCACCAATACTCAGTTCCCCGGGGTTTACGCCCGTGGCATTGACATACAAGGTACCTGTACCCAGTTTATGCAGACTATCACCCGCTACACCATTCACCTGCCAAGTGAGTTGATGATTCTTATTAATAATGACACCGCCGCCCATCCAGGTCTGGTTTGTCGCGGGTTTGAGGGTGTAATCGTTGTTAAATGTCAGGACACCTGCCCCCATATTGACGTCCTGATTAAGGATAATCGTGCCGCCCGCACCGCCAAATGTCAGGTTTTTCCCGGCATTCAAACCAGAAGGGGCAACCTCGCTTGATACTCCATTAGTCCAGGCAAGGCCAAATACCGCGCCCAATGCTGCGGCTGAAGGATCCATTCCATGCCATACCCAGTGGCTATTGTTCTGCACCAACTGGGTGGCGTTCCACTGAATCGGCGTAGCGTTGTCCGTGTCGACAACATCAGGGTCAATATCGTTCTGGTAGGCTTGCGCGAGAGTGGCGTCACTCACCATAGACCAGTTGTCATAACGCACGCCTGAAGAGACGTAATGACCAAAAAGTGAACCGACATAAAGCCACTGTTTGAGAAGATTATCCCAGGCGATAATAGGCGAGCCACTGTCACCCGGCTGCTGGAGTGTGGTTAATGGCGAGTCTGACGGATAAGCGAAGAGATCTGGTTGCTGCATTCCTGCATAGTTTCGGTCCAGGTACCCGGCTTCATAAAAAGTCCCACCAGTCGGATAAATATGAGGTGATGCAACGAGTTTCTGAGTTCCATCTGCAGACCTGATGTACTGCGTTCCCGTTCCTGCCCGGTAAAAGACGGTATAGCGATTATGATCGCTCATCTGGGCATAAGTGCCCGTTCGTATTGTCATCGGCATCGCTTCGGTGACAATTTTATTTAACCGCGGCAAAGCGAAATCTTCAGTATCGGATAGCGGGTTATGGGCAACCTGCAGGTAGGTATATTGATGATTATCAGGGTTTTTAGTGTGATATCCAAAGGTGGCATTGTTATAGCCCCCTGTATGAGCGGCTGACGCAAGGTAGCCAGGAGCAATGAGTGTACCTACACCCCGGATCATTAAACCCGACCAGTCAGGCATCGGCGCTCTATCCAGTGCACCAACAAAATGACCACTTTTGTCATAAATGGGAATGGAGATATTACCTGGCTGAAATTGTGCCCGGTTTTCTGCAAAATCCCGGTAATAGAGATAATCAATATCATCCCTGACTATACTGGCGAAAACTGGCAAGCAGAGTACCGAGTTAATGAATAACGCAAGTGAGGATTTATGAAACATCTTGCCCGTCAGATGTAAGAATTTTTCATGTAAGCACAATTTCATTATTATTCCTATGCTAAACATTAGAAAGTACTGATCATTACTGTCAATACCGTCAATTTAATTAGCAAACCATAAATAATACCGCATAAATATTTTATAATTACATAACAATAGAAAATCATTACCAATCCGCGATTTATATTTCTCTCGTAACAATCATATTACTTTAGTTGTTTAGTTACTTCCCCACCTTTATCAATATAAGCATGAATTTTACATACATAGCCAAGCCATAAATATGGCCACTGAATAACAATTTTTAATAGAAATTATTTAGCGCAAGCATAAACCCTGCTTATGAAATCACTTTCACAACCTAATAAAAATACACACCCCTGCATGAAAATTAATTCTATGCAGGGGTGTACTTCTAACTATAACTCAAATTATTGAACTGTTAGTGCTCCATTGACAAGCTTAATTGTTACATCTGGATAACCAGTTGCCTTGAATGTACGAGGCAAATCCAACAGACTGAAACTAATGTGAATCCCATTATTAAGACTTGCCATATCATATGTATTGGCCGACTTGCCCGGAACCGTCGTATAAATATTCTGTGTAAACGAACCACCTATTCTTGTCCGCATATCCAGAACGTTTGTATTTGCATGCATATAGAAGTCCATTACCCCCCCAGCAAATGGAACAGAGAATTTAGTCAAGGTTATGTCGTGGGTACCGGCCGGGGTTTTGTCCGTACCGCTTACGCTGACCGTGATATGGGCCACACCGGCAGTCGTGCCGCTGAAGGTTGCCGTGTACAGACCTTTATTGAGGCCATTCATTTCGGTGACACGGCTGATGGTGGTATCTGCCACGCCGGTTACCGCGAAGGTCACCGCGGTCAGACCGCTGACCTTCGCTTTCGCACTGTTTCTCGCCGTGAAAGTCACAGTGACCGTTTCCCTACCGTCAGCCGCAATAGTGCTGAACGGACTGAAGTTTAAGGCAGAGTCCGCCGCACTCACGCTGGCCGCCAGTTGTGCCGGGGTGGCACTCAGGGTGACGTCGTGGGTACCGGCCGGGGTTTTRTCCGTACCGCTTACGCTGACCGTGACATGGGCCACACCGGCAGTCGTGCCGCTGAGGGTTGCCGTGTACACGCCGTTGCTTTCGGTCACGTGGCTGATGGTGGTGCCTGCCACGCCGGTTTCCGCGAAGGTTACCGCGGTCAGACCTTTCACTGCCTGCTTCTGGGCATTCTTCGCCGTGAAGCTCAGGGTCGCCGTGGCCGTACCGTCAGCCGCAATGGTGGCCGGGGTGATGGTAAAGGCAGAGTCCGCCGCACTCACGCTGGCCGCCAGTTGTGCCGGGGTGGCACTCAGGGTGACGTCGTGGGTACCGGCCGGGGTTTTGTCCGTACCGCTTACGCTGACCGTGACATGGGCCACACCGGCAGTCGTGCCGCTGAGGGTTGCCGTGTACACGCCGTTGCTTTCGGTCACGTGGCTGATGGTGGTGCCTGCCACGCCGGTTTCCGCGAAGGTTACCGCGGTCAGACCTTTCACTGCCTGCTTCTGGGCATTCTTCGCCGTGAAGCTCAGGGTCGCCGTGGCCGTACCGTCAGCCGCAATGGAGGCCGGGGTGATGGTAAAGGCAGAGTCCGCCGCACTCACGCTGGCCGCCAGTTGGCTTTGTGCAGTACTGATAGCTAAGGTCGCAGATGATTTTACTTCCGGACCGGTTGCAGGAGTTCCGGTAACTGAGGTAGGTACTACACCGAATTGGATTGTATGCGTTTCATCCGCTGGAGTCAGAACATATGTTGCCGTTGTTGCTCCGGAGATGATGTTGCCATCACGATACCAGGCAAATGTAGTTTTCTTCGCGTCCTCCTTATCACCATCTTTGTCAGTAAAAGCATAGTGTCCAGCCAGTTTTTCACCCACTACAGGTGTACCGGTGATAGCAACTTGTGTTGCAACCGGAGCGGAACCAACGACAGGGATAAAGTCTACCCCCACAGTTTCAGTGATAGGATTGCCTTTCAGTCCGATTTGGAAATCATGATGCCCAGGTGTCGTCTGCCCTGGTAAATCAATGATAACATTACCATTACTGTCCGTCTTTTCTTTGACTTCCTTACCATCAATAATCATTGTGATGGTCGAATTTGACAGTGGCTTGTTTGAATGATCGAGCACAGGCACAGTGACATGCACAATATGTCCGTCAGCCAATGGATTTACAGGTACATTTGTTATGTGACCTGCACTGACCTGAGTTGAAACCGGAGCCAGCTCAACGTTTTTGGAAGGGAAACTTATGCCACTGATGTGCGGTGTAATATGAACAGTACCAGCTTGGGTACCAGCAGTTAAAGTTACGGTATATACCCCAGCAGTTTCTGTCTCCTGGACTTTACTTAGAGTGACGCCACCATTTGCCAATGCAGCAGGCATATCAGCCATAGCGGAAGAGACGATTGTTCCAGTAAGCAAATCCCATGCCCGTCCTCCAAGGGTTGGAGCCATACGCATTGCTGTGGTCAATGGTGAAAAACTCAGCGGCAATGTTATTGTCGGAGCAAGGCCTGATATCAGATTTCCTTTGGCATCGCGTACGGTCAGCGTCATCACAACCTTTGACTTCCCATCTGCTATGGTTGTGTTGTTGCTCAGCACCACGCTGCTGCGATTTATATCAATGCCTATTCCTTCCACAACAACATCACTAGATGCAGTGCGTGAAGCATTACCTTTCTTATCCCAGGCAGTAGCATGCACTGTGTAATGATTACCCACAGCCTTCCATGCTGGAAGTTGAACAACCCAACTTTGCGGGCCTGTGGCAATGATTTTTCCTCCAGCTGCTTCCAACTCAGGAGCCAACCAATCAATATGGTCAACACCATATTTTGCAGTGATCTGTGTATTGATCGGGATTTGGCTGCCAGCTTGCCCTCTGATTTCAACTGGCAGGGCCAGCTTCACTACATCCTGCTTCCGGTAATCCAGCACAATGTTGTTATTACGTTCAACAAGGTCTGTGCGGCTACCGGCGAGTGAACGAGCAAAGGCTACATTTTCTGGTGAAATTTGGTCAGCCCAGGATTGTCCCAGTGTATAGGTGAATAGTGCATTAAACTGCAGGTCATCGTGACTGCCACTTTTACGATAATCGCTCCCCAAGGTAACCAGCGGTATCGGTGTGTAATTCAGTCCCAGCGTCAGTGCTTTTGGGTTTTTCTGGCGAGTATCTTTGCTGAGCAATGCAACATCATTTCCTTGATATTGCTCATACTTCACTTTTGCACCTAATTGTGGCAATGAGGGCAAATACGCATTGGCAATGATATCGAAACCATTTGCTGGGCGTTCATCATAGTCGCTAAAATCTCGGGACTGATGCCAGTCCGTCATGCCGAAGTAACTGTTGGCGGACAGCTTCAGGTTATCAGTCCACGCTTCGCCCCCGATACCCACACGGCGGTTATGTCCCGTAATGTCATTATCCAAGAAAGTATTGACGCCATACATCCAATGATCATGGAATACACGGACACCTACGCCTGTATTCAGAGTGGTTCGCTGATCTTTGTGTCTTGCGCCCAGTTGGGTGAACAGCATGGTTTGCTGGTTGTCATAAAGAGGGTGTAAAACATCAACTGCACTTTCACTTAATGCGAAATGGTTATCTACACCTAACTGAACTCGGGCTGTACCAAACTGGCTGAGCCATTGCTGTAAAGCGGAGCTGCTCGCAGATCCTGCCTGAGAGCGAGCTTGTGACAACGCATATTGTTCGGCACGCTGATGCTTCAGTGAAGATGCGAGTCCTGTAGCATTGCCCGCCATCCACTGAGTAACTTCATTCTTATCCTGCTTTGTTACAGAGCGGGAAGTTTCATTTTTTTTGCCGATTCCAACCGGAATATCAAGTTCATCCCCGGCAGAAAGTTGGTTAAATGGCTTGCTGAAAACTCGAAATTGGTTGAGCTTTTTGAGCTGTAAAACAGTCAGATGTTCTCTGTCCGCAACAGTCTTTACCGTTTCTCCTTTTTGTAACGAGTAAGGACGAGTCTCGACATTATCCTGATTGGTAGTGATTTTTTTTTCTGCTGATACGGCCATCAAGGGCGTGAAAGCGCTTGCCAGAGGGAATAATGTCTGTATAGCAATATTCACCCACACAAAACGCCTCAATGAGGGTCGTAATAATTCTGTTGTTTTATTAGAAACAGCAGCTTTAGTTTTATTTTTCATAAAGCCTTCATCAATAATTCGCATTTAAAAGATAATTCCAAAAAACATAGGAAGATCTGCACTCTCTACCTAGCGCACATGATGAATTTAAAATCTGGTTAGTGCGATTACAAATAGTGTCCACGCATGGACTGATACATCAATTATTTAAATTTAAATCCTCGAAAATCAAATCAGCTAAAATCACACAAATTAAAACATTAAAAAAACAACCCCTTAACATACGCATTAAATATAGTGTCAACAGTTCAAATAAGTCCTATTTTTAATAAAAATCCATGTTGTTAGCTTATTTTTTAACAAACCAAGAAATATCCAATAATGGACAAAACAATACTAAACCTGCTTGGTGTGATTGTTTTTTATTCTTTTTTTTGAATCCCTTCAGGTTAAATTATAATTAAATCAACTTGGCCACCAACATAATCTGTTGATTTTCTTCATAAAAAAAATCAACACCCACAGAAATAGTAGAGTATCTGCATCCTTAGAATTTTTTTTCATTAACATTTTTCAAAACAAAAACGAAACAAATAAGCAAAAAAAACACACATCGAGATCGAATGCAGCGATCAATAGCGCAAAAAGCGATTGGTTTTAACTATTAATTGGTGTTGCCCTGATCGATTTAAACGATTATATTAAATAAAAAAGACTCATGTAGAATTATGACAATGCATTTTTTAATCATCATCCATTACATAAAAAACCGAATTCCTTAAGTGCAAGCAAACGCAACTACTAAGTGGTAACGATTTTTATTCATATGTATTTTCACTACAAAAATGATATTAATTCCCATAAAACTTGATACCCCCTTGAACCGAAATGAGATATCAAATGAGCCTGCTTATATTCAGTAATGTTTTTTTTATAACTACAGGTTACATTTTATCATTTAAGTGCATGAGGATAAGAAAACGCGTTTTTCAGAAAAATGAAACAGAAAAAGAATTATGGAATCATCTGGTGCTTATTCAGACTATCCTTGATTCTCAACCAAACATGGTCACCCTACTTGATAAAGTTCATCAACTAATTCTATGTAATAAAGCCTATAAAGAAACACTCACTGTGGATTTTTTGTTGCCGCTAGAAAGCCGATTTAAAGAGCAATGTTTTGCTGAACCTTTGTGGGTCTGGGAGCATGGTAGAGATATATCCGGGTCTCATATATATACAGATGCATGTGAAAACGTGCAAAAAAATGCCTCGTATACTCGCCGTATATGCCTCGATTCTGAGGGAAAGAAACTGGGGCAGTTACTGGTCCTTACTGATGTCACATTAATCAAGACTGCTGGGCAGCTTACCCGAGAGATGGAAAACCGGTTAACTTATTTAACTAATAGCCTGCCTAGTATAGTTTTACAGTATTTATGTTTAGGACCGGAAGATGAGTGTTTTCTGAACACATCAAAGGGAATTGAAGCGATTATCCGGGTAATGCTTCAAGAGCTGGTAGAAGCTGATGATAGGGAAAACCGATTGTTTGGATTTATAGAAGAGCCACGTTTGCAATTTATCCTTGATATCGCTGAAAATTACCGCAACCTGAAGCCGGTTGATGTTGAAGTGACCATACCGGTGAAAGATGCCCTACATTATTTACAAATACGTAGAAATTTTGTGGTAGAAAATGACTGTTCACGCCTCCTAAATGGAATGGTCCAACATACCACCAGCCTTAAACCCCAACAGTTTAAACTGCAATTAGCCCTTCAGTCTGCGAAAAAAGCGATTCAGACGCACAGCCATTTTTTTACACCTATTAGCCATAAATTTCGTACTCCCATTTCCGGTATTCATGGAGTGTTGGAGCTGCTGCAAATGAGTGAGTTGAGCGAATATCAACGCTATATGGTTCACAATGTCGCTCAATCAAGCAACACGTTGCTTTACCTAGTTAATGACATACTCAATATTTCTAAAATCGATACTGGAGAATTGCAACTGCAGTTTCAATCCTGCCCGTTACAATCCACTGTCTGTGATCTGATTCGTAGCCATGCAGCGACAGCCGTCAGTAAAAAACTGTTAGTGAATATTGACTGGGACACTGCGATCTCTGACAAGGCGGTCATTGATCCTTTAAGGGTTGGGCAGATTATATCTAATTTGCTAAACAACATAGTAAAGTTCATTCATCAGAGGTCAATTGCTATCAGTGCAACTTTGCAGCAAAAAGAATATCTGGCAATCATGGTTTCAGACACTGGCATTTGCATTTCTCGTGATAACCAACATCAACTGTTTAAGCCTTTCGAGCAAATAAATTCTGATATTAACCGGCGCTATAGCGGAATTGGTCTTGGGTTGACTATCTACAATCAATTAGTCAGAAAAATGGAGGCGGCCATCATAGTTGAAAGTGAATCGAGCACACAAAAGTACAACATCTCAAAGAATTCGAGAGCTCTATTTGTTGATGAAAGCAAAGCTCAAACAATGGCTAAAGAGCATCTAAAAATCAGCCAAGATGATTATCAGAAATTGACTGAAACACCAGTCGACGATAATACCAACAAAATGACCGATATTGTACATCGTCTGAAAGGAATGGTCAGAATGATTAACCATGCCCAATCTGCTTCTGAGGAAATACTACAAACACTTATGCAGTCGATTAGGAATGAGATTGACAGCTATTATCAGCAAGCAAGGTCTTAGAGTGATGAATAACTATCCTAAACAACGTATTGTGATCGCCGAGGATAATGTATTCCAACGTGGAATACTGAGAAATCAACTAGCGAATCTTGGTTATATGGATGTTTTAGATGCCGCGTCAGGGATTGAAGCGTTGACTCTATGCCATCAAAACAAAATTGATCTTCTGATTTGCGATTTGAGAATGCCTGGTATGGATGGTATGGCCTTACTTAGGCATCTTTCTACTATGCCATTCCGTGGCTCAGTTATTATTTGCAGTGCACTGGAACAACCAGTAATCGACAGCGTACTACTAATGGGGCAGGCCTTCGGTCTCCAGATACTTGGCTCGATCCGTAAACCCGTTAGTGCAACACGAATACAGGCTTTGTTGACCAAACAACATTATTATTCAATTCAGGTAAAGAATTGTAATAACTCAATAGTTACACTTGACGATTTGTGCCAAGCCCTTGATAAAGGAACCATTAAACCATGGTATCAACCAAAAGTTAGCTTTAAAAATGGAGAGTTTCTGGGTACAGAAGCACTTGCTCGTTGGTTCCATCCTGAAAAGGGATTTGTACCACCTTCCGAGTTTATCTCCCTTGCGGAACAGAATGGGCTAATAGATAAGTTAACAGACTCCATATTTTCTCAATCAATTCAAAAAGCACATTTGTGGGCAAAAAGTGGGCTATCAATTAACCTCTCGATAAATTTATCGGCTCAGTCATTGCCAAATACCCATCTGTTTGACTCCCTGCTTGAATACTGTAGGCAGTGGGGAGTAAATCCGAAAATGGTTACTATTGAAATTACAGAAGGCACATTTATTGGCGATATTGGCCGTGCATTGGAGAGTGCAACTCGTATGCGAATGAATGGATTCGGTTTGTCTATTGATGACTTTGGTACGGGTTTTGCCTCAATCCAACAACTAACTACATTGCCATTTACTGAACTAAAACTAGATCGCTCTTTTATATCTCGATGTTATGAGGATAAATCCAGCATGGCTATAGTTCAATACAGTCTAAATCTTGCAAAACAATTGGGTTTAAAGTCAGTAGCAGAAGGGGTGGAAGATGAAAAGACGTGGCAGATACTTGCCACTCTTGGCTGTGATATATGTCAAGGTTTTTTTTCTGCCCGTCCTATGCCTGAAAATGAATTAAGTAACTGGTATCGAAAATGGAGACACCAAGTATATGACATGAAATTATTTGAACATCTTTAGTAGGAATAATCTTTGTTGCCGATGATGTATATTCCGTATGATTAGTACAAGGGCCTTGCGAGTCATTGAAACAATAACCACATTGCAAATCCTATGAAAATATAATGCAAATAACTTATTCCCTGAAAAAAACAATTTCAACTATGAGCATTAATACATAGTCATTATTAACAAGACATAGCATCAATATATTAAAAAAACAAACCTACCTTCATTAAAATAGAGGTAGCTAATTAATTCCAAAAAACATCATAACCTCGGGAAGCATTACTTTCACCACTTTAGTCACACTATAAGCATTGATATTACATCACCAAATATTGCATTTTAATTACTGTAACAACCATCAATTCCACATTACTGAGAAAAGCTATTTTTGATGTGAAAACGCTTGTATCCAAATTAATAAATAAGAGGTAGTTATGAAAAGCTCAGATATCCATGATTCTATACTTATTATTGGTAAGGCTATTGAATTATCAAAGGAGTCATATGAAGAAAATCATAAGAGGAATCAACGAATAGAATTATTAAATAACAATACTATCTGTTACCTTAAAAAAGGGAGGGTCTTAGTTTATCGCAATGATAATAACCTAGTAACTCTTTCACTTAATGCACCACTCATAATGGGGCTTACTCAAATGCATAATGATATCAAGTATCATTATTTACGCTGTGAAACCAACTGCCAGATGTATATGATAAAAAATCATTCTGCAACAGAGTTGTTCAATCATAAAAACCTCTGGAAACATGCCTTTGATATACTTACCTGGCATCTTGATCTTTATTTTCATCGAGATCTAATGATGATTCACCCTAACATTAGAAATATTATTAATGAACATCTCAAACATATCTGGTCAATGCCCCCAGAAGTTCGGTCACAAACCTCTGTTTATTCCTTCATTATTTCTCGCAACCATATATCACGCAGTGCGGTTCATAAGGTGATACAAGAAATGACTGATGTAGGTAAAGTTAGAATAGAAAAGGGAAAACTGGTTTTTTACAAAGAAGTTGGACCGTAAATATTAAGCACTTATAAATTTGCATGCTGAATTGAACACGGTAATTTTCATACAGAATACTATATTGTGCACGTTTAGTTTTTTATGAACTGAGGCTCGAAGGTGTTTTCACAATCACGAGGCGTCCTCAGTTCAAACGCCATAGTCGCAAAGTATATTTGAGCACTGTTTCCACGGAAAGCTTACTCAACATATGAGAAAATTAATTGAGACCGACTTTAGTTTTAAGACTTTTAGCCAATTCGAAGGCAAGAGTCCTAACTTTCTTTTATTCAATAATTTACCTATCTCAATTACTAAAATAAAAATATCATCAAGAAGAAATTACAAAGTTTCATTTACAGTCCCAATTTTTATTTTCAGAACAGAACTGACCACCACAGTTTCTATGTACTCAGCCATTAATATAGTGTAGGTTACAATACTCACATTTTCTAATGTACGTATTACACTTCAATCTTTTTTATTTAAGTTAAAATTCGCTCCAGAACCATTTCAAAGCCAAAATTTTATGCATACAAATCAGAAATAATATGAAAAATGAAATCGTTTTATATCAAGTAACTCAAGCTAAAATCTACCGCTCTGTTGCCAGCTCAACAGCCATTGAAACCGGCAAACCCGTACAGGAAATTGAGCGGCAGCTTAAACAAAATCGAATACTGGCGAAGAGCGTCGGTCTCGCCAGCAAATCCAGCGATCCGATTTAATCAGCCTTTATCTCTGCCCAAATAGATTCACCACATTATTTTCTTGATGTTGCTGGTGGTTGTTCACTCGCGCTTCCCACAGTTCAAGAGCCTTACGCTTCTCAATCAGGTAATCATAACGGTCGTAGTGCTTAGAACTTACGTCCTGTAAAGCATGGTTTTGAATGCGGTCACGAAGGTCTTTAGCGATACCCGCTTCCCCCATCAGAGTCTTACAAGTACGACGAATATCACGAGCAATAAATGACGGGCTCAAGGAAAAGTGTTCCCTGTAATAGATAATGGCTTGCGCGAAGCTATCTGTGCGTAGATGCTGTTCAGGTTTGATACGCTGCGGGAAGATGTAAGGGCTCTGGCTAAGATTCTCAGCTTTCAACTTTTCGAGTATCTCAATGGCTGACCCTGTCAAAGGCACCAGATGGTCCCTTTTATTCTTCGACACATCCGCCACTATCAGTAAGGTCTTCTCTTCCCAGTTAACCGCATCCCAACGGCTAGAAACCAGTTCATGTGGCCGCTGCCCGCCAGTGTAAACACACAAGTTAAGTAATTGACTGATCAAAGGGCCTACTTTTGGTGCTTTCGGGAAATCCCCCA
The DNA here is from genome assembly GCF_000737905.1 of Buttiauxella noackiae. Taxonomy (NCBI): domain Bacteria; kingdom Pseudomonadati; phylum Pseudomonadota; class Gammaproteobacteria; order Enterobacterales; family Enterobacteriaceae; genus Buttiauxella; species Buttiauxella noackiae. The sequence goes on along the minus strand of NZ_JPRU01000004.1, from coordinate 21,705 downwards.
ATAATTGCTGCAACTCATCTAATTTCAGCCAGTTTGTCCCGGCTTTTTCCGCTGCTGACTGTTTGGGTATGATGCTTACCGGGTTCATCAGGAGACCAAACATAACGTTCTGCTGGTGGTTTGCCGGATCGTTATCAGCCTTCAATCCATAATTAAATGCGGCCATCAGATAAGAGCGAACTCGGTTTGCTTCAACTGATGCACCACGCTTGATAATGGTCGCCAGAATTTGTTTGATATGAGCAGGGGTGACTTCGCGCGCTTTGGTGACTTTGGGTATAAATGGGTAGGTTTCTTTTTCCAGCCTGTACAGGACCTGTTGCCAGGTGCGTTTACCGTCTTCACGCATTTTGGTTGTGTATCCCAAAATGAGTTGCTCAATGCTGCCTTTTAGTTGGTCTTCACGTTGTTGTTGCTCTGCAGTAAAAAGTTGCTCCGCGATTTCAGCTTTAGGAGCTTTTCCTTCTTTAAGAAGACCTGCATGCTCTTTAGATTGTTGCCTTGCCTGCGCGAGTGTCAACTCAGGGAAACGCCCCAGCAGAATGAACTGCCGTTTGCTCTGCCAAAAATAGCGATAGTAGAAAACTCGCTGGCCCGATGGTTCGACTTTCACCCCTAAACGCCCAGCCCCACGCTCACCACTTTTGTCCCAGACGTAGTAAGCAGTTGTTTTCGGCTTTAAGCCACTAATCATCGAGACAGTTAAATTATCAGACATAGCGTTTTCTGTTCTTCCTTCGTTACGTCACCCAGCTGATTCTGGGTGATGTATTGGGTGACGTAAGGATAATACTGAAGGAAAAAAAACAGAACAATATGAAACAACAATTATAAAGTAAATTACTGTTATTTATGATTATTAAATCAAAATGCAAAAAGATGCAAAATTATGAAACATAGTTTCCATATGACTCATAATCGCTTGGTCGCTGGTTCAAGTCCAGCAGGGGCCACCAAACATATCAAGGACCTGGATAAGAACTTATCCAGGTCCTTTTTGTTTTCTGAAGTTATCTCTTGATGACCGATTCGATTCAGAGCATAAGCTAAACAATTTTGTTTTAAAGGTTGTTTTGAACATTTCACATTCTCCAGCCATCCATCATTTCAACGATACATCCCTCAGATAAACCCAACACTTAACAAAGCATTTCCACAATGCCAGTCCTCACCAGAACCTCTCTTTTACCTCCTTCAAAATTGCTCTTAGCTCCATAAATTTTTATAAATAAACGATACCTATTCTGTTTTTAAAACAGTGATAATTTTTTGTAGTAACGCATCATTAATATTTCGCTTATGAATATGTATAACGTTTGGGATCTTTTTATATGGGATAAAGTCACAATGAACTTCTTTAATTGGTAACACATGTTGAAGTAGCTCGAAGTAAGTTCGTGGTATAAATATTATTAGATCATGTAAAAGTGCAGTGAAAATCATGTTCATCGGGGATTCGCTCTTAGCAATTGGTTTAATATCCCTGACCTGTGTTATTTGATTAATATCACTTAATAAGATGGTACCGTAATGGCGTGTACTATATGCAATAAAGGGTTCATTTGCATACTGTTCCATGCTTAAGCTATCACCTATCGTTTTATGGTCCTTTCGGCAAACTAGCATTAAATCCCACTCGAAAAGTCTCGTGGAAAGTATGTTCTTATCTCCATCAAACTGCACCCCAATATCTAAATCAACCTCACCATTCCTTAACTTAGCAACACGTTCATCTGAACTCGCAGATGAATATCGAAAATCCAAAATACACTCGTTAGGCACAATACCACAGCGTATAAGCCTGTCTGTTATCCAGGCCTCTGTAAAAGCATCGGCGCGAATATATATTTCACGGACATCAGCATCAACATCGTTAACAATATTCAGAGCGTCATTAATGTCATCATTTATGATTTTAAATCGTTCGTAAATATTTAGAGCTAATGCTGTAGGAGTTACTCCATGCAAAGCGCGTACGAAAAGAGGGTCATTGTAATGTTCACGCAATTTTCTGACCGCATAGCTTACCGCTGAAGGTGCAACATCTAATACTTCAGCTGCATTCACCATACTGTTGGTGTCTATGATTGCCACCAAAAAGCGGATCAAGTTGTAATCAAATTTACCAGTTCGTAATGAAGTCATTTTGTTCGTGACTCAATGAGAAGATACGTGAGTATAGTTCAGTGAAATTTTGTATGAATACTTTCCTATTGATTCATTTTTCATATGAGTAAATGCGTGTTTCAATACACCCATAGCGAAATCAATCACTGCACCTGATACCTGATGCTCTTTTCCGTAACCCGAGGTAGTTCAGCACTTAAATAGGTAAAAGACACTTTAACTGAAACAATTAGTTAACATTGATTAAAAACCAAAAAAGAAGCAGCTAAAAAGCTGACGCAGCACTCAATAAAAAATGAATTTATATTTAATTTTTCCTATGTAAATCACTAGATTGCACGATGATCAGCGTTTTACCCTGGCATTGCATCTAAATATGAAATTTTGTGTTAACCCGTAAAATTTAATTTAGACAGGCAAAAATATCGAGAACACAAACGTTATAAGCATTAAAACCCAAGTAACGATAAGGGCATGAGATTTGGCTCCTGATTTAACCAAAAATAAACATATATTCCAGGATGTTTCCATCTGATTACTGTTTTTTTCACTTTATATAGACTGCGTACAGCTTCATATGAAGCATATAAATGAATACTGAGAGAGTAAGGGCATTTTAAATGTTTACATCTACTTTTGGTTTTTTAATAAACGATAATATTCAGGTTGATATCCATCATCGCAGGATTATCAAGCTGGACATGGATGATGCTCGTAAGGCTTATGCACTAAATGTATGTGTCATAGCCATTAAAGATCTGCATATGATGCTACTTGCATACTTACTTAATAATGCATGTGAAAAACCCGTAAATCGTGATGATATTTTCAAAAACGTCTGGGATGACCGAAATTTTAAATCGTCGAGCCAAATATTATGGTCCACATTGAAGGAGTTGAAAACTGATCTCATGATGGTTGGACTAGATCCTGACTTTATAAAAAGTGATAGAGGCGCTTTTTATAGTATTAATGCACATAAAGTACAGGCGCTTTATATAAAAAACCAACATTGAAACATTACCTTTCAACAACTTATTAATAAATAGATTGGTTTTATATTCCTTTGGTTAGCCTAAGGAAATTCCAGTGATATTGTTTTTTGATGAAAAAATATAAGCACAAATAACTTATATTTCATCTCATTCAAAATTAAATGTTCACCTTTATAGCAAGGACTCAATCCTGGCGGGGATAACTATTGCCCCAAAAACGTACCGGTGCAATTGCCATATTTAATGAGTATTACGAAATGAAAAAATCTTTCTTATTACACCAAATACGGAAATACATAGGGCTATTTAAAGAAAATATACCTTGCGTACGCCCAGCTATTTTATGCTCGATTATTATTGCCACCAGCTATTTAATTCTGCCGGTAATGGCCAATGGAGCATCAGCCTCTATTACACAAAATATAAGCCCCCCCGCGACTCATCAAACACGAGTTGCTTTGTTTAATCAGGCAATTGCTGATGACTTATCTGGCCACAACCAGGCGGCTCGCAAAGTCTATGACGACCTGACGGGCTCCGATATGTCCGCAGATATAGCGGTTCCCTCAGCTATCAACCTGGTCGCACTGGGCAAGTTTGATGCTGCGGAAAAAGCCTTTGATGGCCTGGCAGCCAGTGCCGATGCTCGCGTTAGCGATTATGCCCATTTGTGGCAGTTGTGGCTTAGCGCCCGTACTCATGCTGGTAAACCGGCATCCCTTAAAAAAGAGCTCGCCATGTTGACTTCCGGTATGGACGCCAGTTCACCAAGTCAGCAGGCGCTTATTCGTCTTTATTCAGGCAAGGGCAGCACCGAGGCGGTATTTGCCGCAATAGCCGCCATGCCGGGTACCGACGAACTCCAACGGCGTGATGCGCTAACTGAAGCCACCTTCTTCACCGGCGGCTACCTGCAATACGTCGCCCGCAATAACAAAGCCGCGCTTGGACTTTATGAGCGCGAGCAAAACCAACTGAACAGTACCTCTCTGGAACGTCCTTTGATTATCAAAGCCGCAGCCAGCCTGCAGGCCGCGAAACACTAACCGTTATCCTGGCACGGAGCCGGGAAGGAAACTTTATGAACAAGATTTATCGTCTGGTATGGAATTCTGCGCAAAAAGCCTGGGTTGTTGCCGGGGAATTTGCAGGGGCAAAAGGCAAGGGAGCCAGTTCCTTGCGTATAGCGAAACGTGTAAGTGGATTGACCGGCGCAGTTGCTGCGACTTTGTTGTCTTTCCCTGCTGAAGCATGGGTTGCCGGTACAGGCACCAGTAGTGCCGCATTGGATAATAACAATGCGGCCAACACATCAATAAACGGTGGCGTCGCCACAGGTAACAGCTCCACAGCTATCGGTCCGACTGCGTCAGCAAGTGGCTCTAGCGCAACAGCCATAGGTCAGTCCGCAACGGCCTCTGCGATAGATAGCATCGCACTGGGTCATTCGGCCAGTGCAACTATTGTTAACGGCATCGCCATTGGTCAGGGCGCAAAAGCCAGCGGTGGTAACGGGGCGATGGCCGTGGGTTCTCTGTCAGCCGCCTCTTCTGATGGCGCGATCGCTTTTGGTTCCAATTCTGTAGCATCGGATACTAACGCCACCGCGATTGGTCGTAGCTCTGTTGCGAATGGCTACAGTGCGGTGGCGATCGGTGATATGGCAAAAGCAACCCCTGATCACAGCACAGCGATTGGTGGCGGTTCATTAGTTACGGGTTTGGAAGGCACATCCATTGGTTGGTATGCCAATACAGCTGGCGCTCAAGCGCAGGCACTGGGCTACTATGCCAATGCGAAAGGTGCTAATTCTACAGCTATTGGTCCTAACGCAAGCTCGGCCGGTGATTACTCGCTGGCCCTGGGCTCAACGGCCTCAGCAGCAGGTAGCTACGGTATTGCTATCGGTAGCAACGCCGTTAATCACGATACAGGTGTTTTTAGCTTTGAAAGTCTGGGAGGGCCTGGAGCCGACCTTACCAACAAAGCAACATCTGCTATTTCTCTGGGGACATCCTCTTATAGCAGCCGCGGTGGTATTGCTATTGGTGACCATGCAACCGTGCCGGACAGCGACGCTAATGTCCAGGGGGGCGTTGCGCTGGGTAGCTATGCCACAGCGGGTGGTGCGGCCACAGCCATCGGCGTAGGCACAACGGCTGCACAAAATGCGGTGGCTGTTGGCGCGGTTTCCGCTGCATCGGGCCTGGGGGCAACTGCTTTTGGTACCTCTGCGAACGCGCAAAAGACAGACAGCCTGGCGATCGGCCATTGGTCTAACTCTACCTCCGACTATGGTGTAGCCGTAGGCTCCACCGCAGTGGCAGACAGCGCCGACAGTGTTGCTTTGGGTCATAGTGCCCGTGCGTTGTCTACCGCCCCAGGAAGTGTTGCGCTGGGCGCAGGTACGACTGCCGACCGCGCGGGCATGGCTGGTGGCAAAGAACTGTTCAGCAATACTGCGGTTGCATCTACTAAAGGCGCCGTATCTGTGGGTGACGTGGGTTCAGAACGCCAGATCACCAACGTTGCCGGTGGTACGCAGGCCACTGACGCCGTCAACGTACGCCAACTTCAGGCTGTCTCTGACAGTAGCGTGCATTACGACACCAACCCGGATGGCACGGTTAATTACAACAATGTCACGATGGGCGGTACCACGTATAACAGCACCACCCACACTGGTGGGACTAAAATCACCAACGTGGCAGACGGTTCTAACCCAAGCGACGCGGTTAACTTCTCGCAGCTGACCACCACTAACAACAACATCAACAATATCTACGCCACCGGCACTAAGTACTTCCACGCCAACTCTACCGGGACAGATTCGTCTGCAACCGGTAAGGACGCGGTGGCGATTGGAATGGGTTCTGTAGCCAGCAGCACGTCATCTATTGCTATGGGGCAAGGTGCTCAGGCAACAAATACCAGTCCACTTGACAGTGCGGATAGCGCAATTGCCATTGGTAATGGCGCCAACGTGAACTCCACAAATGCCATCGCGCTAGGTAATAAGGCATTGGTCGGGTTCCTCGACACCGGTTCGATTGCAATAGGGAGTTCATCTACAGCTCATGGCGTGAACTCAATTGCGATGGGTGATCACTCAAGCACCATATCAGATGATGCACTTGCTATCGGTGCCAATTCCAAAACGTATAACCAGAGCGTGGCGATAGGGAGTGGTGCGAAAGCGGGCACTGTCACCACCACCGGGGCTGTTGCTGTGGGTTATAATGCAGTCGCTTCTGGGTTGTCCACCTCTTCCATCGGTCGTAATTCGCAAGCGACCGCTAATTATGGCGTAGCACTAGGTGCTGGTGCGATCGCTGATCGTTCCGGTATGAATGGCGCGAAAGAGCTGTTCAGCAAAACCACCGTGGCTTCAACTCAGGGTGCTGTATCCGTAGGTTCAGCGGGTATGGAACGTCAGATCACCAATGTCGCAGGCGGTACGCAAGCCACGGATGCTGTCAACGTGCGTCAGTTGCAGTCTGTTTCAGACAGCAGCGTGCATTACGACATTAACCCGGATGGCACGGTTAATTACAACAACGTCACGCTGGGCGGCGATACCTACAGCAGCAGCACGCATACTGGCGGCACCAAAATCACCAATGTGGCGGACGGTTCTGCCCCAAGCGACGCGGTTAACTTCTCGCAGCTGACCACCACTAATAACAACATCAACAATATCTACGCCACAGGTACTAAGTACTTCCACGCCAACTCAACCGGTGTGGATTCTAAAGCGCTGGGCGTGGACGCTATTGCCGTGGGGGTAAATGCGGTTGCGGATGCCAATTCGACCAATGCCATTGCCATGGGTAATGGCGCGTCGGCAACGGCAGCAGGTAACAGTGTCGTGATCGGCAATAATTCTTCGGCCAGCTACTCGGCAAATCCAATCAATGCTCGGCAGGTAGTCATTGGGGACTCTGCGAATGCAACGGGTGTGGCGGGGATTGCAATTGGCGGAAATGCTTCTGTGACAGGTGATTCAGGAGTTGGTGTGGGGGCTGCTTCAATTGTTTCCGGAGTTGCATCAACGGCGGTAGGCAACCGATCTCAGGCTTCGGGTTTTACTTCCGTTGCTCTGGGTAACTCTTCACAGGCGACTGCCGATAACAGTGTTGCACTTGGGTTCGCTTCGACCACGACCGCTAATCTTGGGCAGGCTGCCTATGTGCCTAAAGGCGCTAATGCCGCAGATATGAAAGGGAGTGCCACCGGGGAAGTATCGATTGGTTCAGACGGGAACGAGCGCCGGATTACTAATCTGGCGGCCGGTGCTGCGCTGACAGATGCAGTCAACGTCTCACAACTGAAATCTCTCGCTGATGAGTCCGTGCAGTATGACAAAAACGGCGACGGCACGATCAACTACAACAGCATGACGCTGGGTGGCACGACCTACAACAACAGCACGCATACCGGCGGCACAAAAATCACCAATGTGGCGGACGGTTCTGCCCCAAGCGATGCGGTGAACTTCTCACAGCTGACGAATACCAATAACAGCATCAACAATATTTACACCACCGGCACTAAGTACTTCCACGCTAACTCAACCGGCACAGACTCTGTTGCTTCAGGTATTGATGCAATTGCGATTGGTATGAATGCGGTTGCAGATGTGGCACGTAGTGTGGCACTGGGTGATGGCGCGAAAACGCAAGCGGCTGTAGGTACTACAGGTACAACATTACTGGGTACGGATTATGCGTTTGCTGGCATAACTCCGGTAGGCACCGTCAGTATTGGTGATAAAGGTTCTGAGCGTACTTTGACTAACCTGGCAGCAGGCAGCCTGAGCGCAACCAGCACCGACGGTGTGAACGGTTCACAGTTGTTCGCCACCAACACGGCGCTCAGTACGATCACCGGCGATGTCACTAATTTGGATGCGGGCTCCGTCAAATACGACAAATTTGTTGATGGCACAGTTAACTACAACAACATCACACTGGGTGGCGATACCTACGACAACAGCACGCACACGGGTGGAACGAAGATCACCAATGTGGCTGATGGTTCAGCACCAAGCGATGCAGTTAACTTCTCTCAGCTGACCGAGACCAATAACACCATCAACAATATGTACGAGACGGGGACCAAGTACTTCCACGCCAACTCTACCGGTGCAGACTCTATTGCCTCAGGTACGGATGCTGTGGCAATCGGTATGGGTGCAGTAGCTGATGTGGCCCGCAGCATTGCCCTGGGGGATGGCGCGAAAACACAAGCCGCGGTTGCAACTTCCGGCGCGACGATTGCTGGCACAGATTATGCGTTTGCAGGCAGTGCACCTGTTGGCACCGTAAGCATAGGTAAAGCTGGTGAAGAACGCACCCTGACTAACATGGCTGCGGGTCGCCTGAGTGCAGATAGCACCGACGGTGTAAACGGTTCTCAACTCTTTGCTACGAATACGGCGGTTGATGCTCTGGATGCGGGAGCCGTGAAGTATGACCGTAACGGTGACGGCACTGTTAATTACAACAGCGTTACCATGGGTGGTAATACCTACAACAGTATTACCAAAACGGGTGGCACCAGGATAACCAACGTCGCTCGTGGTGAGAATGATAGCGATGCGGTGAATATGTCTCAGCTTAACGAGACGAACACCACGGTGAATTATATTGACAACACGCTTAGCCACATTACCGGGAATACCACCACAACTTACACCACGTTGAATGGTGAGGGGATTCGCTATGTGCGTACCAATGAAGATGGACTGCTGGAAAGCGATTCTTCTGCTGAAGGCCAGGGCAGTACGGCTGTAGGTTATAACGCCCTTTCAACCGGTGATAATAGTCTGGCAGTCGGTCGTGAAGCTCAGGCAATAAATGCAAATGATGTTGCGCTGGGCTCAGGCTCTATTACTGATATCGCTGTTGGTACCAGCGGCGCGAAGATTGGGGATGTGGATTACTTGTTTGCTGGTTCCACCCCAACAAGCACCGTCAGCGTGGGTAGCCGTGGTCATGAACGCACCATCACTAACGTGGCAGCAGGCCGTCTGAGTTCAGACAGCACCGATGCAATCAACGGCTCGCAATTATTTGCCACTAACTCGGCCATTAATACGCTCGATAAAGGCTCCGTTAAGTACGATATCCATGACGACGGTACGGTGAACTACAACAGCATTTCTCTGGGTGGTGACACCTATAACAGCGTTACCAGGACTGGCGGTACACGGATTAAAAACGTGGCTTACGGTATCGACGCTGGTGATGCAGTTAACGTTCAGCAACTGACAGATGCGACCACCAACATTTATACCAATGGCGTTAAGTACTTCCATGCCAACTCCGGGAAAGCGGACTCCGTGGCGAGCGGCGCTGATTCTGTTGCTGTTGGGCCAAATGCGCAGTCTATGGGCAACAGCTCTATCGCGATGGGCGATGAAGCGAAATCCATCGGCAACGGCAGTATGGCGATGGGGGCCGGAGCAGTGGCAAACAATGCGGGTGATATCGCATTGGGCGCAGGATCAACAACGTCTGCGGCAGTCGCCACAACGGGCACAACTATTCGTGGTAACGATTATGCATTTGCAGGCACCGCACCGACCAGCACCCTGAGCGTGGGTAGCGAAGGTAACGAGCGGACCATCACTAATGTCGCTGCTGGCCGCATTGCCGCAGACAGCACCGACGCGGTGAACGGTTCCGAACTGTATGCCACCAACCAGGCTATCGAAAACATTGGCAGCAATGTCAAAAACATCGATAAAGGGTCAGTGAAGTACATTACCAATGTTGACGGCACCATAAGCTACAACAATGTTGTGTTGGGCGGTGACACCTACGACAACTCCACCCATACAGGCGGCACAACGATCTCCAACGTTGCCGATGGCGTGGCGCCAAGCGATGCCGTGAACAAGCACCAACTTGATGTTGTGAATCAGACCGTGACCAACATCTCCAACGGTACAGACGGCATGTTCCAGGTGAACAACACCAGTAATAATCCGAAACCAAGACCAACGGGTAAGGACTCTGTCGCTGGTGGTGCAGGCGCGTTAGCCAGTGGGGATAACAGTGTGGCAATCGGAACCAACTCCCATGCAACACATAACAATGCGATTGCACTGGGCAATAATTCGGTAACCGATCGTGATAACAGTGTCTCCGTAGGCTTTGCTGGTGGCGAGCGTCAAATCACTAACGTGGCAGCAGGTACTAAAGGGACTGATGCCGTCAACCTGAGCCAGTTAAAAGATGGCGTAAATAGCGCTAACCAGTACACCAACAACAAGTTTAACGACCTGAAAAACATTGTTGATGACAACAAAGACAAGCTGAGCGCAGGTATTGCCGGAGCAATGGCGATGGCTAGTTTGCCACAACCTTACCAACCAGGCGCAAGCATGGTCAGCATGGGCGGGGGTACTTACCAGGGCGAAGCAGCTGTTGCTTTGGGTGTTTCCACCATCTCTGACAACGGTAAGTGGGTAACCAAACTCTCCGGTACGTCGACAAGCCAGGGTGATCTGGGTGCTGCCGTCGGTGTGGGTTATCAGTGGTAAACCTGTTTAATTAATAAAATAAATTCCCCGGCGAGAATGCCGGGGAATCATCGCCAAAATTAATATGAGATAAAAAATGAAATACGCTAAATATGCAAAACTGGCTCTTATTGTCAGTGGTGTTGTATTACTTTCTGCCTGTACGCGCTCTGTAAGCAATGTAGATTCACAAGGTAAAACAAATAGCCCTATATTCCCTGACGCATCTCATGCAGTAAGAAGCGAAGGTAGTTTCGTAAACCTTGATAACTTAAAGCAAATGCGACCGGGCCTGAGCAAGGCTGAAGTTTACGAGCTTATTGGCACCCCACATTTTGATGAAGGTGTATTTCGTGTGAAAGAGTGGGATTATATTTTCCATTTCACAAAGCCTGATAACTCGGTATTAACTTGCCAGTATAAGGTTTTATTTGATTCCAACATGAAGGCGCAAAGCTTCTTCTTTTCACCTGACGACTGTTTGTCAAAGTTGAATAAACCTGTGGTAAAAGTCGTGACAAATACAATGCATAAAGAACTAAGTGCGGAAGGCTTATTTTCTTTTGGCAGCCCTGAACTAAGTGCTTCGGGCGTTTCCCAAGTTAATGACCTGGCTGCAGATCTCAAGGCAGAAGATTTAAATGGTAAACATGTCTTGATATCCGGTTATACCGACCGTATCGGCAACTCAGTAAAAAATATGCAACTGTCTCTGGCCCGAGCTGAGTCTGTTAAGAAAATGCTAACTGAGAAAGGTATCCCAGCTTCAATTATCGAAACACAAGGTCTGGGTGATTCTGCTCCTCGTGTTATTTGCCCGGGTAAGAAATCACCAACTGTTATTGAATGTCTGGCACCTAACCGTCGCATGACTATTGATGTAGTTGCTATTCGTACAGGTAAATAAGGTCATCAGTGTGAAAAATCTAATCAAGACCGCCGCAGGCGGTCTTTTATTCCTGACAAGTTGTCATGTGTTTGCGGCAGCATCGGATCTGAATGTTAAATCCATCAATGTTCCTGCATATAATCTCATTGTTGACGCATTAAATAATATGAATGCTGCCAACGGAAAGCGTGATGATTTTATTATGAAGCAAATCTGCGACTTAGCGCGCGGTGATAAAACGCAGGAGGACGTAAATGAGTTATTGGCGAGGAGTAATATTGATGTTCGTACTATTCCACTACAGGGCTCTTTAAACTCGCTATTGGTAAATGGTAACCAGCCTGCACAGGCTTATGCATGCGCAACTTATGTTGCTACAACACTTTCTCAACCGACTGATAATTCATATTTTTATGATAAAAATAAGAATGCGAAAGGTGTTATTGAAACAACACTGAACCCAGCAAAATTTGCCAGTGATATGCGCATTAAAATGTCGATGGCACAGGCGACAGCACAGTTATATGCAGTCATCGCAGGCAATCTACCCAGTGAGAGTAATTCAACCTGGGATGATTACCAGCGTAGCGTGGTGAGAACTGTTTATAACTATGCTCCGGAGTATTTGAGACTAGTGAAAGTTCTGTATACCACTGATACAGCAAAATACAGCCCGGGAACTATCACTAAAACTACGGTCAGCGTGGCTGATAACCAGGGCAGAGAATTGCAAATTACACCGACAGGACCAGTACTTGTGTCACGAGGAGTGGTCTGGCTAGGCAATGGAAAGATATTGGGAAAAGAATATTTTTCACCTGTAAAGATCATTGCTTCAACAGCACCAGCAACCCCAGTAGAAACAGAAAAAGCGCCACCACAGGAAAAGAAAACAACAAAAAGAAAATAAATATATAAAACCAGTAACACACCTGACTTAAAAAATTGACATGGCTATTAAATGGATGCCCGCTAATTGCCTGTGGTTTATAAATTGTATATAGAGGGAGCCTATGAAAATATATGTTTTGACGGAGAATAATTATTTATATAATGGTATCGCACACACTCTTGCGTCGAGAACTGACTGCCAATGTGTAAAACTCAGCATTCAAAACAAAAGTAATTACATTGTGTCCCGATTGAGTAAGCCCGGGGATATTTTTATCGTCGCATCAGAATATTCAAACATGAATTTTTCGATGTTAATGGAACTCAATCTAAGTAATGCTTCAGTTATAATTGTAAAGAATAATTTCGGTTGGAAGATAAGTAGTATATTTAGATTTTCAACTATTGCTCGAAATTTTCATATGTTTGATTTATTGCAGGCGATAAATTTAATCAAGCCAGTGAGCAATAAGGATGTACTGCTCCCGCGGATAACTGCGTCAGAAAAAGAAGTGCTAATGTTAACAATGAATGGAGGGCGGGTTGATTTTATTAGCTCAAGGTTAAATATTGCTGTAAAAACAGCTTATGCTCATCAACGCAGTGTATTCAAAAAGCTTGGAATTCGAAAGATCCAGGATATAACAAAGCTTCCATACAATTACATTAACTATATTGTCCATACCAATTAAAGAAATTTTGATTACGCGGAATAGTAGATGTCGCAATTCGTAAAGCAGTAGCACCGCTGGCTACTGCTGTTTTTCATGCCTGTTTGTAACAACCCACGTTCGCGAACAGAACCTGTCGCCGGAAGATGGCAGACTTGATACCATCTTTAACAATCTCTGAGCGGGCGTGGATGAATTATCTCGCTTACTACCGCTGGTACTTACTATAAATACTGATAAGGGTTCAACGAAAATGGCGAATCAAACATCTACAACGCCCACTACTCCAGTATTGTCAAAAGCACCTTTTAGCCCGGCGAGTCTGCAATTCCTGAACAAGCTCGCGCAAAACAACTCCCGGGACTGGTTTAAAGAACACCAGGATGAATACGAAAATAGTGTGCGCACCCCTGCCCTGCGGTTTATCGAGCAAATGCAGCCCGGTATTCTTGCCATTTCATCGAAGCTCACTGCCGTGCCGAAAAAAGTCGGCGGCAGTCTTATGCGCCCACAGCGAGATAGCCGTTTCAGCAAAGATAAAACGCCCTACAAAACCAATGTCGGAATTCAGTTCCGTCATTTCCAGGGCAAAGACGTTCATGCACCAGGACTCTATCTCCATATCGCCCCTGAAGGTTGCTTTATTGCCGCCGGAATTTGGCACCCCGAATCAAAAGCCCTGAGTGCTATTCGCCAATGCATTGATGAGAACCCCAACGCATATCAAAAGGCGTTACAGGCGCTACAAAGCCAGGGGTTTATCATGGATGGCGATAGCTTAAGTCGCCCGCCAAAAGGCTACGATAAGACTCACCCATTATTAGCTGAATTAAAACGCAAAGATTTTATCGCGGTGAAAAATATCGATTTTGAGGAGCTGTGCAAGCCTGATGCCATCAATTTTTGCACCGAGCAGTTCCAGCATTGCGCTCAATTGATGGCTTATCTGTGCTTTGCCCTGGAACTTGATTTCTAGAACATCTCGGGAAAGTTGCCAAAACGTTAAATGCATCACACTTACAGTGCTACACTACGCGGCTTTATTGGAAGTAGCGGCGGGTAGATAAATGAGTGAGCATATTGAAAGGATGAACGAGCCGAAGGCCGTATCCAGGCCTAACTGGTCAGCGGTATTTGCAGTGGCGTTTTGCGTAGCCTGCCTGATTACCGTGGAGTTCTTGCCAGTAAGCTTGCTGACGCCAATGGCGCAAGATCTGGGAATCTCAGAAGGTGTTGCCGGACAATCCGTTACCGTCACGGCTTTTGTGGCAATGTTCGCAAGCCTGTTTGTGACCAGCATTATTCGCTCAACCGACAGACGCTATGTAGTCATCCTTTTCTCTGTGCTGCTTACGCTTTCCTGCCTGCTGGTTTCCTTTGCTGAAAACTTCACCATGTTGCTGATTGGGCGCGCCTGTCTGGGGATTGCGCTCGGCGGCTTCTGGGCAATGTCGGCCTCTTTAACCATGCGGTTGGTTCCAGCTCGTACAGTGCCAAAAGCACTCTCGGTTATCTTCGGAGCTGTCTCTATCGCACTGGTTATCGCCGCCCCGCTTGGTAGCTTCTTAGGCGGCATTATTGGCTGGCGTAATGTCTTTAATGGCGCGGCATTAATGGGTGTGGCTTGTATTATATGGGTGTGGAAAGCTTTGCCACCGCTGCCAGGTGAATCAACGCAGCATAAGCAAAACATGTTTGGCCTGCTTAAACGCCCAGGAGTACTGGCCGGCATGACAGCAATATTTATGACATTTGCAGGGCAGTTTGCCTTCTTCACTTATATTCGCCCGGTATATATGACGCTTGCAGGCTTTGATGTCGACGGCCTGACGCTGGTGCTGTTGAGTTTTGGCATTGCGAGTTTTGTCGGCACATCGCTTTCTGCGGTTTTCCTCAAGCGTTCACTCAAGTTGTCTCTCACCTGTGCGCCGCTGATTCTGGCGCTGAGCGCTTTGGTTCTGGTGTTATGGGGAAGCGATAAAATCGTCGCATCAGCAGTTGCCATTATCTGGGGCTTTGCCTTTGCTCTGATCCCCGTCGGCTGGTCTACGTGGATCACCCGCTCACTAGCGGATCAAGCTGAGAAGGCGGGCTCTATTCAAGTTGCGGTGATCCAGTTAGCAAATACCTGTGGCGCCGCAATTGGCGGGTTGGCTCTGGATAATCTCGGCATAATTTCGCCGCTGGTGTTGTCAGGGAGTTTGATGTTGCTCACCGCTTTGCTGGTAGCCGCAAAAGTACGAGCTAAGTAATTGTGTCGGGTGGCGCCTTGCTACCCGGCGGGCAACTCATTGAATCATTGGGTGGGTAAGCGCCAGCTCCACCCACCAACATCTCATCACCCTCGCCAGAAAGGCTTGTCTCCCAAAATCGTTGCACGATGCATGATGCGACGAGCGGGGAGATAATCAGCATTCGCATAATGCTGCGTAACACGGTTATCCCAGATAGCGATGTCGTTTTCCTGCCAGCGCCAGCGAACCTGGAACTCCGGCTTCGTAATATGGGCAAACAGGAAGGCAAGCAGCGCATCGCTCTCTTTTTGTGAGAGGTCAACAATCCGCGTGGTGAAACCCTCGTTAACAAACAGCGCCTGCTTGCCGCTTACCGGATGGGTACGAACCACTGGATGCAACAACGGTGGATTCTTAACGACCGCCTCGCGCCAGCGCTGATGCTCTTCCTCACTACGGAGATGTTTATATTCCGGGAATGATTTGCGGAAATCGTGTTCCGCCTTCAGCCCTGAGAGCAAGCGCTTGAACGGTTCTGAAAGTGCCTCGAATGCTGCAATTCCACTGGTCCATAATGTATCACCGCCGAATTCCGGAAGCTGTTTTGCTGCCAATATTGCACCGGCTGGCGGCGTTTCGATAAAGGTCACATCGGTGTGCCAGTTATCGTTATCAGGCGGGTTATCGTTGTGCGTATCCAGCACAATAATCTCCTCTACGCCTTCCGCATGTGGATAAACCGGGTGGATGTGCAGATCGCCAAACCGCTGTGCCAACGCGCGCTGCTGTGCAGGAGTAATCGACTGGTCACGCAGGAACAAAACCTGATGGCGGATCAGCGCGTGGTAAAGCTGCTCGAACTGGTTGTCGGTCAATCCCCGACTCAGCGTCACGCCACTAACCTGTGCACCAATGTACGGCCCCAACGGCAAAACATTCACTTTTTCACTCATTGCCCTTCTCCATGCCATGGGGTTAAGCGGCGCTGTAAGGCACGCAAACCCAGCTCTAAACAAAATGCGATAACCGCAATTACGCCGATACCCGCAAGTACGACATCGGTTGCCAGAAACTCACCGGCTGACTGCACCATAAAGCCCAACCCGCGCGTGGCGGCGATAAGCTCTGCTGCAACCAGTGTTGACCAACCTACGCCAAGCCCAATGCGGAATCCGGTCAGGATTTCCGGCAATGCTCCGGGCAAAATCACATGCCAGACTATCTGAGCGCGTGACGCTCCCAACGCCTTCGCAGCACGAATGCGCACCTGTTTTGCGCTGCGCACTCCCGCCATGGTCGACATCGCAACTGGGGCGAAAATCGCCAGGTAAATCAGTAAGATCTTCGAGGTCTCCCCAATTCCAAACCAAATCACCATTAGCGGTAAATAAGCCAGCGGTGGTACCGGGCGATAAAGCTCAATCAGTGGATCAAGAATACCGCGTACCGTCGGGCTTAGCCCCATAGCAATGCCAACCGGAATACCAATGAGTACTGCGGCTAACAGCGCGGTGAGTATCCTCAACAAACTGGCAGCGAGGTGCTGCCAGAGTGTGGCATCCATAAATCCCTGCGGCCCGGCGATGCTAATCAGCTTCATCAATACCTGGCCTGGCGGTGGTAAAAACAGCGGGCTTATCCACTGCTGCGCCGCCACCCACCACCACAGCAAAATGATGCTCGTGATCGTCGTGAGGCTTAACGTAATCTGGCGCGAGAATGGCCAGCGCAACGCCAGCCGTTTACGGCGAGCTTTATCCTGAATAACGATGCTCATAGGAAGCCCTCACGTTGCTCAAACACTCGGCTCAATACATATTCACGTTTCGCGATAAATTCCGGGTCGGATTTAATACTGCGGCACGGCTCGCCTGCGGTGAAGCGGCGGCCAAAATCGAGCGGAAGACGTTCCAGCACGCGCCCAGGCCCTGGAGAAAGCAGCACCAACTCAGTTGCCAGAAACACGGCTTCTTCAATGTCATGCGTAATCAACAACACCTGGCGGCGGCTTTCATGCCAAAGTTTGAGCAGCAAGGTTTGCATTTGCTCGCGGGTGAAGGCATCAAGTGCACCAAAAGGCTCATCGAGCAGTAAAAGTTGCGGGCGAGTTGCCAGTGCGCGCGCAATTCCCACACGCTGGCGCTGCCCGCCGGAGAGCTGCCAGATGGCGCGTTTTGCTTTATCTTCGAGCCCCACTTTGCGCAACATATCGAGCGCGATGTCTTCACGTTCCTGCTTTGGTTTCCCGGCGAGTTGTAAGCCAAACGAGACGTTATCCAGTACCGAACGCCACGGCAGCAGCCCTTCATTCTGAAACACCACGCCGCGCTCAGCGCCCGGCCCTGTGACCTGTTTGCCCGCAAGGGTGATGCTGCCGGAGTGATAAGGAACAAAGCCAGCTATCAGGTTCAGCAACGTGGTTTTCCCGCAGCCGGATGGGCCGAGAACCACCAGTAACTCGCCCTCATCCACGGTCAGATTAATATCGTTAAGAACTGTTTTACCGTCATAATCTGCGCTTAAATGCGAAACCTGTAACATGGCTAACTCCTTACTGCGCCAGCGTTTTCACGAAGCGGTCGGTGACAAACTGGCTGTAATCCGTTTCCACGGACGGGACTTTCCCTTGCGCTTTAAGGAACTGGGCTGTATCAACAATCGCTTTGTTTACTGGGCCGCTAAGCTGCTCAGTTTGTTGGTTAGCGGTGAGGTAGGTATTACCCTTCACCAGCACCGGAACATCGCTTTCAGGTACACCACTCAGACGTGACAGCTTGCTCAGGTTATCCGGCTGTTTTAGCCAAACGTCCGGGTTGTCGATATAGCTTTTCTGCGCAGCGAGAGCGCTTTTAGCAAAGGCTTCCACCACTTCAGGATGCTGTTGGGCGAAATCTTTACGCACTACCCAAACATCCAGCGTTGGCGCGCCCCATTTGCCCACTTGTGCGGAGTCGGTCAACACCGTCCCATCTTTCTCCAGCTCGTTGACCGCAGGTGCCCAAACATAAGCGCCGTCAATGTCGCCGCGCTGCCAGGCCGCAATAATCGCCGGAGGCTGAAGGTTAAGAATTTCTACCTGACCGGGCTTAATTCCCCAATGTTTCAGAGCCGCCAGCAGGCTGTAATGCGTAGTGGAGATAAACGGTACGGCAATGCGCTTGCCGATGAGATCTTTCGGACTTGAGATACCTTTCTTCACAACCAACGCTTCGGAGTTACCCAATTGCGAAGCGAGCAAGAAGACTTCGATAGGCACATTCTGGCTTGCCGCCACAGCCAGCGGGCTGGAACCGATATTGCCAATTTGCACATCACCCGACGCCAGCGCTCGGACCACACTCGCACCGCTGTCGAATTTGCGCCATTCAACTTTTGCACCGCTGTCTTTGGCAAAAGTGTTGTCTGCCTGCGCGACCTTGGCTGGTTCCGCAGAAGTTTGGTACGCGACGGTCACATCTACCGCGAATACTGGCGTTGCAATAAGAGCAAGTGTTGCCAGCCAGAGAGAATGTCGTTTTGCCATGGGGAGTGCTCCTGTATCGATGATGGGAGCAGTATTTCCAATGGAGGTGATTAGATAAAAGAATTAAAAATTATCGCTAATGCTTTTATGTTTTTAGATCAAATGTAGGGAAGGATAGTCAGGAGATGGGAATAGGATCGGGGCCCAGAAAGAAGAAATGGGCCCGAAGGGCCCATGCCGATTAGTGTTCCAACTCAAGAGTCGCTTGCTGGCAATAATACTCATAACGCCCTAGAAACCAGGCCTTTTGCTCCATATCCATATTGCCGGTCACGGCTCGAATATCGACAGCTTGCCCAAGTGCATGCATACGAGCAAAACTACTCGCCAGAAAATCGAAATTCTTCACTGCCTGTAACTCTTTATTCATCAGCATATTCCTGTGGTTAGCTTATTTCTAATGAAGGGCCATATGCTTTATCTGAATTCAGTATCCGCCTGTTATTGATTGTTTTATGAGCTATCAGTGCTGGTTTTTGGAAAGTAGCAGGTTGAGAATCGAAGGCTTGAAGTAACTCACAAAATGGGCGACCTGGAAGCTATGGGAGAAAAATGAAAATATTGAAAAGCGGCATCAGGAATGTGATAGCCAGTGAAAAAGTAACGGTATGCGAACCACTAAATATCTACGAATGCACCCTGCACGATGACGTCTTTGTGGGCCCTTTCGTGGAAATTCAAAGACATTGTGTTATTGGCGCAGGAACCCGGATCCAGTCACATTCATTTCTTTGCGAGAAAGTCACAACCGGCAAAAACTGCTTTATTGGCCACAATGTGACGTTTGCCAACGATCTTTTCCGTTCCGGCAAACTCAATCCAGATCCCGAAAGCTGGATCAGTATTCATCTTGGCGACAACGTGATCGTGGGCAGTGGAAGTACGATCCTGACAGAATTTATCTGTAGCGGTACGGTGATAGGTGCTGGAAGTGTGGTCACGAAGGATATTCTTAAGCCGGGGATTTATGCAGGCAACCCGGCTCGGTTGTTGCGGGAGATTTAGGGCCGGGCTTTACCATGTTATGGCGACCAGACAACTGCTACGCTCTGGACTTAAACCCAGAGCGTAACAGTTCATCAACCAAGAATTGCCGCTTCGATAGTAGCAACATCTATTTTCTTCATCGACATCATCGCTCCAAACGCACGCCTGGCGGTGTCTCCACCCGTAGCAAGGGCTTCAGTCAGTACGCGAGGGGTAATTTGCCAGCTAACACCCCATTTATCCTTGCACCAGCCGCAGTCGCTTTCCTGGCCGCCGTTGCTGACAATTGCGTTCCAGTAGCGGTCCGTTTCAGCCTGATCGTCGGTGGCGATCTGAAAGGAAAAAGCTTCACTATGTTTGAAATGCGGCCCGCCGTTGAGGCCGATGCATGAAACACCCGCGACGACAAATTCGACAACTATTGAGTCGCCAGCCTTGCCATCTGGATAGTCTCCAGGGGCAGGAATGACGGCACCAACGCTGCTGTCTGGAAAGGTTGCAGCATAAAAATGAGCAGCGTCTTCCGCATCATGATCAAACCAAAGACAGATAGTATTTTTAGCCATGAGTTAACCCGCTTGTCGTGTTTCTCAGTTCCGATAACCGTACCCGCAATGCCCTATCGGCATTGCATCTTTTATCTTTTACCAACAATAAGTATGTACCGGATCTGCTCCATGCGAGTATCAGAGGTGTGATCTGTGGTCTGTATCGCTTAACGGATGTAAGGTTTACATGCGGGGATAGTAAATCAGTGGAATTTAGCAATTTAAAATAGTGGATTAAACTGCATGGCATCGTATTCTGCAGAGGATTATGTCGAGGAAATGAGAGTGGTTTTCGTAAATTGCAGACAGCAAAAAGCCCTGTACATCAGTACAGGGCTTTTACTCGTCTCATCCTGATACTCGCCCCTCCGGGGCCGGCGCAGGCGCCGTTCAACATTGTTCCCGACAATGTTGTCACTCTCACAACGCAAAAAGGCCACCTGTTAAGGTGGCCTTTCTGACTATTTGGAGCCTGGCAGTTCCCTACTCTCGCATGGGGAGACCCCACACTACCATCGGCGCTACGGCGTTTCACTTCTGAGTTCGGCATGGGGTCAGGTGGGACCACCGCGCTACTGCCGCCAGGCATATTCTGTATCGTTAACCGTTACGTTATTCACGTAACCATCAACTAAAATCTCGGTTCAAGCTGAAAATCAATCTCTGGTCTCTCAACCAAAACACCTTCGGTGTTGTAAGGTTAAGCCTCACGGTTCATTAGTACTGGTTAGCTCAACGTATCGCTACGCTTACACACCCAGCCTATCAACGTCGTAGTCTTCAACGTTCCTTCAGGACCCTTAAAGGGTCAGGGAGAACTCATCTCGGGGCAAGTTTCGCGCTTAGATGCTTTCAGCGCTTATCTTTTCCGCATTTAGCTACCGGGCAATGCCATTGGCATGACAACCCGAACACCAGTGATGCGTCCACTCCGGTCCTCTCGTACTAGGAGCAGCCCCCCTCAATTCTCCAGCGCCCACGGCAGATAGGGACCGAACTGTCTCACGACGTTCTAAACCCAGCTCGCGTACCACTTTAAATGGCGAACAGCCATACCCTTGGGACCTACTTCAGCCCCAGGATGTGATGAGCCGACATCGAGGTGCCAAACACCGCCGTCGATATGAACTCTTGGGCGGTATCAGCCTGTTATCCCCGGAGTACCTTTTATCCGTTGAGCGATGGCCCTTCCATTCAGAACCACCGGATCACTAAGACCTGCTTTCGCACCTGCTCGAGCCGTCACTCTCGCAGTCAAGCTAGCTTATGCCTTTGCACTAACCTCACGATGTCCGACCGTGATTAGCTAACC
>NZ_JPRU01000003.1:0-418872 GCF_000737905.1 Buttiauxella noackiae | reverse complement strand
TGGCTGGTCATCCTCTCAGACCAGCTAGGGATCGTCGCCTAGGTGAGCCATTACCTCACCTACTAGCTAATCCCATCTGGGCACATCTGATGGCAAGAGGCCCGAAGGTCCCCCTCTTTGGTCCGAAGACGTTATGCGGTATTAGCTACCGTTTCCAGTAGTTATCCCCCTCCATCAGGCAGTTTCCCAGACATTACTCACCCGTCCGCCGCTCGTCACCCAGGAGCAAGCTCCCTGTGCTACCGCTCGACTTGCATGTGTTAGGCCTGCCGCCAGCGTTCAATCTGAGCCATGATCAAACTCTTCAATTAAAAGCTTGATTTGCTTCAACTCGTGAAGCGGTGCTCAAAAATTAACTTTCGTAATAATTCAACTAAATGAATTACTGCTTGGTCACTCTTCAAGACTTGATATTTTTTGTGATACCCGAAGGTATCTGAGATATCAATCCTGCGAGTGCCCACACAGATTGTCTGATAAATTGTTAAAGAGCAGTGAGTTGCGCGCTTTCGCTTGCTAACTCGAGGTGGCGTATATTACGCTTTCCTCTTTCAGAGTCAAGCGATTATTTCGCGCTTTTCTCCAACTAACCAGCCGGTTTGTAAGCCGTTGTGCCGTGTCAGTGGAGGCGCAGTATAGGGATTTTCTGGAAGGTGACAAGTGTTTATTGCAAAAAGATTACCAAGCGTCTTTTTTTTCGCCAAAAGCACTGCGAAATAGCTGTAACACGGGATATTTGCTGTTTTAAGCATCAGGAAAGGATACCTGGTGGCATACTACTAATAGAAACAACGCTAAAGGAATTGCATTTATGTCTTTATCTGCACAACAACTCGCGGCACAAAAGAACCTTTCCTATGTTCTTGCGGAAAAACTTGCGCAACGCATTCTTCGAGGTGAGTACGAAGCGGGCAGCATACTGCCTGGCGAAATCGAATTGGGTGAGATCTTCGGTGTTAGCCGCACAGCCGTACGAGAAGCAGTAAAGACATTAACAGCAAAAGGAATGGTTCTACCTCGCCCGCGTATTGGTACTCGAGTTATGCCTCGTAGTCACTGGAACTTCCTTGATAAGGAGTTGCTCACGTGGTGGATGACAGAAGAGAACTTTAATGATGTGGTGGATTACTTCCTTGTTATGCGTAATAGCCTGGAACCACAAGCCTGTGCCATGGCCGCCATTAATGGTACCCAGGAGCAGAAAGCATTTCTCAACAAGATGATGGCAGAAATGGTAACGCTGAAAGGCGCGTTTGACCGCCAGCGTTGGATAGAAGTCGATATGGCGTACCATGAACAAATCTATGCAATGAGTGGTAACCCTTTCCTTTGTTCTTTCGCTAACTTATTCCGTTCTATTTATTACAATTACTTTACCGCAATAACAGATAACGAAGTTATTAAGCTCGATTTGCACCAGGCAATTGTGGATGCCATTACCCAGAGCGACAGCCAGGCCGCGCTAATTGCAGGTCAGGCATTGTTAAAAGAACCCATAGCTCAAAGGTAAGGACACACATTTTCCTGGTTGCCTTAAAACATCAGGATAAAAATGACCAAAACAGCTCGCAGTATGGCCGGCTTACCGTGGATTGCGGCAATGGCCTTCTTTATGCAGGCGCTGGATGCCACAATTCTCAACACCGCATTACCCGCAATCGCCCATAGTCTTGGGCGATCGCCACTGGCAATGCAATCTGCGATTATTAGTTACACCCTCACCGTCGCAATGCTAATACCCGTCAGCGGTTGGCTTGCCGACCGCTTTGGCACGCGGCGTGTGTTCATGTTCGCGGTTTCCCTGTTCACTCTCGGCTCCTTTGCCTGTGCAATGTCAAACTCACTTGGTGAGTTGGTTATTTTCCGCGTAATACAGGGTATTGGCGGGGCGATGATGATGCCGGTCGCCCGCTTAGCATTACTACGAGCCTATCCGCGCAGCGAACTCTTGCCAGTTTTAAACTTTGTAACCATGCCAGGGCTTGTTGGCCCAATTCTTGGCCCATTGCTCGGCGGTGTATTAGTTACCTGGGCAAGCTGGCACTGGATCTTCCTCATTAATATACCTATCGGTATTCTCGGGCTTATCTACGCGCGAAAATACATGCCGAATTTTACAACCCCACGCCGCGGCTTCGATATGACCGGCTTTCTTCTATTTGGTTTAAGTCTGGTACTGATCTCAAGTGGGATGGAGCTATTTGGTGAGCGTATCGTTGCCAGCTATATAGGCATTCTGACTATCCTGGGCGGGCTTGCTTTGCTGGCAGCTTATATATGGCACGCTCGCAGACATCCAACACCACTGATCGCCCTTCCGATGTTTCGCACCAGAACCTTCTCTATAGGTATTGTCGGGAATCTCGCCTCGCGCCTGGGAACCGGTTGTGTACCGTTCCTGATGCCTTTAATGCTACAGGTTGGTTTTGGCTATTCGGCGTTGATCGCAGGCTGCATGATGGCACCGACTGCTATTGGTTCACTGTTGGCAAAATCCACTGTGACACAGGTATTGCGTAAGCTTGGTTACAGGAAAACATTAGTGGGAGTGACGCTGGTTATCGGTTTGCTGATTGGACAATTCTCACTGCAATCGCCGGGGATGGAAGTGTGGCTACTCATTTTGCCACTGTTTATTCTGGGGATGGCAATGTCCACGCAGTTCACCGCAATGAACACCATTACGCTTGCCGATCTTACCGATGAAAATGCCAGTAGTGGCAATAGTGTGCTGGCTGTAACGCAGCAACTGGCAATTAGCCTTGGCGTTGCGGTAAGTGCTGCAGTACTTCGTCTATATGAAGGTATCGAGAGTATTAATACTGTCGAACAGTTCCACTATACATTCCTGACGATGGGCGCGGTGACGCTCGTTTCCGCTCTCGTGTTCCTACTGTTACGCCCGAAAGATGGGCGCAACATGATTAAACGCTAGGCTGAACCACGCACCACCAGTTCAGGCGTCAGAAACAGGCGCTGTTTATCCAACGTGGGCTGAGCCATTCGATGTATCAGTACATCAACGGCCAGCTCACCTAGTTCATCTTTAGGCTGATGAATAGTGGTGAGTGGTGGCGTCATATAGCGCGCCAGTTCTATATCGTCATAACCTACAACGGCCATATCCTGCGGAACCTTCAGTCCAGCCTGATACAAAGCGTGATAAGCCCCAACAGCCATTGCATCGTTGCCGGTGAAAACGGCATGAGGTGGCTCGTCCAATGCAAGAAGCAAATTCATGGCTGTGAAGCCGCCCTGAAACTCAAAGTCACCGATAATTTCATAGCCTTCATGAATCTCAAGCCCTGCTCGGTTCATTGCATTGCGATAACCCTCAAGGCGTAAGCGCGCCGGGGTTTTATCTTGCGGGCCAGTGATACAAGCGATACGGGTGTAACTATTATCAATAAGGTGTTGCGTTGCCGTCTCGCCGCCAAGCAGAGAGTTATCCTGGATGACATCGCTTTCTCCATCAAAAGGAGACCAGTCCATCATCACTGTAGGAATAGAAGGATAGCGACTCATAATATCTGGAGAAGGAAGGTGTGTTTCGGTGCACAATAGCAAAAGTCCGTCGACACGCTTTTGCAGCAATGTCTCCAGGTTACGGTTCATGCGCTGCTCATCACCATCGGTATTGCAAAGCACCAGGCTGTATCCACGCTCAAAGCAACTTCGCTCAACGCCTCGCACCAGTTCAGAATAAAACGGGTTACTACTGGCGGTAATTAACATACCAATAGTGTGTGTTTGATTGAGTTTGAGGCTGCGAGCTAAAGCAGAAGGGGCGTAGTTAAGCGTTTTAATTGCCGCATCCACTCTTTCGCGAATAGCATCACTTACGAAACGATCTTTATTAATGACGTGCGAAACGGTAGAAGTTGAAACCCCCGCCATTTTCGCGACGTCTTTCATGGTGGCCATGAATTATCCTTGCTGTTGCAAAAACTCGTCAATTTCATGACGCCATGGCACGGAAGGTTGCGCACCTTTACGAGTCACGGCAATAGCGGCGGCCGCATGTGCAAAACGAATCGCTTCATTCATCGGCTTACTTTCCAGTAATGCGGTAACCAACGCCCCGTTAAAGGTATCGCCCGCAGCGATAGTATCTACTGCTTTTACCTTAAAACCAGGAACTCGCTGCCCTTTGCCGTTTTCACTCAGCCAAACACCACGGCTACCGAGTGTAATAATGACGGTTTCAATACCTTTCGCATGAAGCACCTGAGAAGCCTTTGCTGCATCGTCATCATTTTCGACGCGCACGCCTGTCAGTTTTTCCGCTTCGGTTTCATTTGGCGTGATCATATCCACCAGCCCAAGCAGCTCGTCAGAAAGCTCACAGGCAGGTGCGGGATTGAGAATAACTTTGGTTTGATGCTGATGAGCAACTTTTGCCGCGGCCAGCACACTTTCCAGCGGTGACTCAAGCTGCATTAACAGTGCCGAAGCGTCTGCGATTTTCTGCTGATGTTCTGCCACAAGCGCTGGCGTTAATGCCGCGTTCGCTCCGGCGTGAATACCAATAACATTTTCCCCGGCGCTATTAACGAAGATCAGCGCAACGCCCGTTGAGGCATCTTTAATTGTGCTGATTGGGGATGTGTCGATTTTGTCGCTGACTAACTGTTTGCAGACGCGGCTTCCGGTATCGTCGTCGCCCACGCAGGCAATAAAGGCAATGTCTGCACCGCTGCGTCCTGCAGCAACGGCCTGGTTCGCGCCCTTCCCGCCAAACGCCACCTGATACTCTTGCCCGGTAACCGTTTCGCCCGGCGTCGGGAAATGTTCGAGGTTAAGGATATGGTCAGCGTTAATGCTGCCCAGGACGACGAGATTGCCTTTAGTTTTCATTTTTTGTGTCCAGTTAAGTGCGCCACTCCGGGAGACGGAGTGGCGCGGTGCCCTGCTTTTCTATTATTGTCTTATTTAGTAACCAGCTTCAGGTCAACCGGGATCTTGGAGTCGACTTTTTCGCCTTTCAATACTTTGTCTGCCGTTTCTACACCAATAACGCCAATCTGGTCAGCCATCTGCGCAACAGTAGCGCCTAGCTTGCCACTTTCTACGGCTTTCACGCCGTCAGCGGTGCCGTCGAAGCCAACGACCAGAACGTCAGATTTACCAGCAGTTTGCAGTGCACGCAGAGCGCCCAGTGCCATTTCATCGTTCTGAGCAAATACTGCCTGCACGTCAGGATGTGCGGTCAGCAGGTTCTGCATAACGTTCAAACCCTTAGTACGGTCAAAGTCCGCAGGCTGGCTCGCCAGAACGGTAAATTTGTGTGCAGCAGTCGCTTGTTTGAAGCCTTCACCGCGTTCACGGGCAGCTGATGCCCCCGCAATACCCTGCAATTCAATAACTTTCGCGCCTTCACCTAATTTCTTAGCGATGAAGTCACCCGCCATTTTCCCACCAGCAACGTTATCGGAAGCGATGTGGCTGACCACGGTACCCTGATTCGCCATACGGTCGAGGGTAATCACAGGGATTTTAGCCTGGTTCGCCATTTTCACCGCATTGCCCACGGCGTCGGAATCGGTTGGGTTGATAAGCATCAGCTTGGTGCCGCGAACCGTTAAGTCCTGCACGTTTGCCAGCTCTTTAGCCGGGTTGTTTTGCGAATCCAGCACAATCAGGTTGTAGCCCAGTTTATCTGCTTCTTTTTGTGCTCCGTCTTTCAGTGAAACGAAGAACGGGTTATTCAACGTGGAAACGACCAGCGCGATAGTGTCTTTAGCCATCGCGTTGGCGCTGACCGTGGCGCTCAGTGCAACAGCGGAAACCAGAGTAGCCAGCTTTTTCATATTCATAGTCAGATGTCCTGTAGGGTTATGATTGTTACTGTTTTTTGTTGTCCACCAGCACCGCCAGTAAAATAACCACTGCTTTGACGATCATCTGGTAATAAGAAGAAACACCTAATAAATTCAGCCCGTTATTCAGGAAGCCTAAGATCAGCGCACCGATCAGCGTCCCAACGATTCGCCCTTTCCCGCCAGCAAGGCTTGTGCCGCCCAGAACCACCGCCGCGATAGCATCTAGCTCATAGCCAGTACCCGCTGTCGGTTGCGCTGAAGAAAGACGCGCCACTTCGATGATCCCGGCCAATGACGCCAGCAAACCGCAAAGTGAGTAAACAATAATTTTGACTTTGTTAACGCTGATACCGGACAAACAAGTCGCAGCTTCGTTACCGCCCAGCGCATAGATATAACGACCCAGGCGAGTGTGATGCAGCATGTACCATGCAGCCAGGAAAACGATACCCATGATCCATACAGGCGTTGGGATCCCCAGCGGGCGGCCAATACCAAACCAGCCAAACAGATCTGCGTTATCAGAGAACCCGGTGTTTACTGGACTCCCGTTGGTGTACACCATCGTCACACCACGCAACAAAAGCATCATCACCAGCGTGGCAATAAACGCCTGCACCCGCCCTTTAGCAACAATCACCCCTGTTACAGCCCCGATTGCGGCACCCAATGCCAGTGCCCCGGCAATAGCCACCAGGGCATTCACTTCTAAACCAACAATCGAGGCCGCCACAGCTCCGGTCAGCGCCAGTAAAGAACCAACGGACAGGTCGATCCCGGAAGTCAAAATGACCAGCGTCATCCCGACCGCCATAATGGCGTTTACGGAGGTTTGTTGCAGGATATTGAACAGGTTATTTACAGTGAAGAAGTTAGGGCTAAGGCTCGAGACAACAGCAATCAACACAAGTAGTGCGATAAGTGATTTTTGCTCCAATAGCCACGCTTTAGTGAACCAGCGACGTGTCGAAATAGACTGGGTACTCATTTTACAGACTCCTGATTCACGCGATTTAACTTGCCGACGGCCGCCGCCATAAGTATTTCTTGGGTGGCCTCTTCACGGGTAAATTCCCCGCCGAGATGCCCTTCGTGCATCACCATAATTCGGTCGCTCATACCGAGGACTTCCGGCATTTCCGACGAAACAAGGATGATGCTTAACCCATCGGCTTTGAACTGATTGATTAACTGATAAATTTCTTTTTTGGCCCCAACGTCAACGCCACGCGTTGGCTCATCAAGAATCAACACTTTCGGGCGAGTCATCAGGCCACGGGCAATCGCCACTTTTTGTTGATTACCACCTGAAAGCAGGCCAATCGGCTGTTCCATTGATGGGGTTTTCACGTTGAACAAACGGATAAAGTCCTGCACCGCTTGCTGTTCATCTTTATGTTTCAGGCGACCCGCGTTATGGCTGAAGTAGCGCAGTGCGGTCAGCGACATGTTCTCTTTCACTGACATGCCG
Organism: Buttiauxella noackiae; assembly: GCF_000737905.1. Lineage (NCBI taxonomy): Bacteria > Pseudomonadati > Pseudomonadota > Gammaproteobacteria > Enterobacterales > Enterobacteriaceae > Buttiauxella > Buttiauxella noackiae. The sequence goes on along the minus strand of NZ_JPRU01000003.1, from coordinate 411,579 downwards.
AGCACCAGCCCATCACGCTTACGGTCTTCCGAAATATAAACAATACCGTTTGCCAGACCATCTTGCGGTGAACGCGTCACCACTTCACGGCCATCAAGCGCCACATAACCACCGGTACGCGGCAGTGCGCCATACAGCACTTTCATTAATTCAGTGCGACCCGCGCCCATTAAACCGGCAACACCAAGAATCTCACCTTTGCGCAAAGTGAAACTGACGTCATGCACGCCTGGTCCAGAAAGGTTATCTACGCGCAGGCGCGTTTCGCCCGGTTGTTTATCCAGCCGTGGGTATTGATCTTCGAGTTTGCGGCCGACCATCATTTCAATCAGCGTATCTTCGCTCAGCGTCACCACTTCGCGCTCGGCAATAAACTGGCCGTCGCGGAAAACAGTGACGTCATCGCAAATCTCAAAGATCTCTTTCATGCGATGGGAGATATAGACGATGCCGCGTCCCTGGGCTTTCAGCTCGCGGATCACGCGGAATAAAGAGTCTGTTTCGGTATCGGTCAAAGCATCGGTTGGCTCATCCATCACAATGACTTTCGACTCAAAGCTCAGAACCTTGGCAATTTCGACCATCTGCTGATCGCCGATCGACAAATCACCCACCAGCTTCTGGCTGTTGAAGCGCAGGTTGAGCTTAGCGAGTAATTTATCTGCCTCGGCATACATCGTTTTCCAATCAATTTTGCCGAAACGGTTTACGAATTCACGGCCAAGGAAGATGTTTTCCGCAATGCTTAGCTGCGGAATCAGGTTGAGTTCCTGATGAATAATACCGATGCCCGCTTCCTGTGAGGATTTCGGGCCATTAAAGGTGGTTTCTTTGCCAAGCCATAATAGCGAACCCGCATCGCGTTGATAAATGCCGGTCAGCACTTTCATCATGGTGGACTTGCCCGCGCCGTTTTCACCCACCAGCGCCATTACGCGCCCTGCGTACACATTCAGCGCAGCACCAGAAAGAGCTTTCACTCCCGGGAACGCTTTATCGATCCCTTTTAATTGCAGTAACGGTTCCATACCGGCCTCAGAAAGTTACGCCAGCACAAAGAATGATATTCGCATACGGGGAACACTCCCCGCTGCGAATAACCGCCTGGCTATCAGCGGTGTGAAGCTTGAACTGCTCATGACTAATGTAACGAATAGAAATGGTGTTTCCCTGGTGTTGTTGCAGTTGCTCGATGTGCTTGAGCAACGTTTCATGGAGTTGGGGATTATGTTGTTTAATTTCCGAAGCTAAGATCGCAGTTTCAACCTGCATCTCTTGCGTTACGACTTCAACGACCTGCATAAAACCCGGTACGCCGTGAGTCAGTGCCAAATCTATACGCGGTGTATTGCGCGGAATGGGCAATCCGGCATCGCCAATCACCAGCGTGTCGGTGTGGCCAAGACGGGAAATAACGGACGAGATATCAGCGTTGAGAACGGTGCCTTTCTTCATTTTCTTACTCCACTAGCGAAACGTTTCGCTGAGGTAAAGTGTAGGAAATCTAGTGATGGGAAAACAACCAGCTCGTAACGAAAATGTGATCGCTATCGAAACGTTTCGCTGAATTGTTTCATTGCGAAGGAAATGAGAGCGAGCACAGTCAAGCTAACAAAAAAAACGCCCCTTCGATTGAAGAGGCGTTAACGTTAAATCTCGACCTGAGTTCCTAACTCGATAACCCGGTTTGGTGGGATTTCAAATTGGTCAGGTGCACGCAAGGCGTTGCGTTGCAGAGCGAGGAACAGTTTGCCGCGCAGTCTCAGATACCATGGGCGTTTACCGATGATCAGTGATTCATGCGACATAAAGAACGATGTCTCCATCATTCGACAACTTAACCCTTCAAGGCCACAGCGATGGAACACCTCTTCCACATTTGGCGTTTCGCGCCAGCCGTAACTTGCAACCACGCGCCAGAACGTCGGTGAAAGTTGTTCGATAGAAACACGACGTACATTATGAACGTACGGTGCATCTTCAGTTCGCAACGTCAGCAGTACCACACGCTCATGCAGCACTTTGTTGTGCTTGAGGTTGTGAAGCATCGCAAAAGGAATCACGTTCAGCGCACGGGACATATAAACCGCTGTACCCGGCACGCGCACCGGTGGCGATTTTTCCAGAGAGGCAATCATTGCTTCAAGTGAATTTCCGTGCTCATGCATACGACGCAGCAGGCGGAAACGCTCGCTTTTCCAGGTGGTCATGATGATAAACATCACCAGCGCCAGGCACAGCGGCAGCCAACCACCGGAGAAGATTTTGACCACGTTTGCTGAGAACAGTGGGATGTCGATGCACAGGAAAGCAAAGCCCATCAGCAGTACGGCAATTTTGTTCCAGTGCCAGTTTTTGGTGGCGACAGTACAACAAAGGATGGACGTCAGCACCATCGTACCCGTTACCGCGATGCCGTAAGCCGCCGCCAGGTTACTGGAGTGCTCAAAGCTCACAATCACAATCACCACAGAGATATAGAGGAGCCAGTTAATTGCTGGCACATAAATCTGCCCGGACTCCATTTCCGAGGTGTGGATAATGCGCATTGGTGACAGATAACCCAGGCGGACAGCCTGACGAGTCAGCGAGAACACGCCCGAGATAACCGCCTGAGAGGCGATAACCGTTGCCAGTGTTGCCAGAATCATCAGCGGTATCAGCGCCCAGTCTGGAGCCAGCAAGAAGAATGGGTTCTTTATAGCTTCCGGAGTTTTGAGCAGCAGTGCGCCCTGGCCGAAATAGTTCAGCACCAGTGACGGCAAAACCACCGAGAACCACGCAATACGAATCGGCAACTTACCGAAATGGCCCATATCCGCATACAGCGCTTCAACCCCGGTAATTGAAAGCACTACTGCACCGAGTGCAAAGAATGAAACCGTTTTGTATTCGATAAAGAAGTGCACCGCCCAAGCCGGATTCAATGCATGAAGCACTTCCGGGTTGGCAATAATACTGCGTGCACCTAACACCGCCAGCACCAGGAACCACAGCATCATGACAGGAGCAAAGAGTTTGCCCACCATGCCGGTACCATGTTTCTGAATCATAAACAGCAGTGTCAGCACGACTATCGATAACGGAACGATATAGGCGTCAAGCTGCGGCGCGGCTATCTCAAGCCCTTCGATGGCCGACATAACCGATATTGCCGGGGTGATGACTACCTCGCCATAGAAGAAGCTGCCGCCGATCAATCCCATGATCACCAGCACCGACGTCATTCTCGCCGAAGTATTACGCCCAGCCAAAGACATTAGCGTCAAAATCCCGCCTTCGCCGGCGTTATCAGCACGCATGACAAAAGTGAGATATTTAACAGAGACGACTAAGATCAATAACCAGAAAATTAAAGATAAAAAGCCAAATACGGCATCACGTTCTACGCCAAACCCAAATTGACCAGACAGACATTCACGAAGGGTATAAAGCGGGCTAGTACCGATATCACCGTATACCACCCCAATTGCAGCCAGCGTTATCGCAGGCAATGATTGTTTATTATCAGCGCTCATAGACTAATCTTTTGTTGGAATCCTGAAAGCGTGTGCTTAGTCCCTTGGCCCACAAAAAGGCGCACAGTATGCACGATAATGAAGTAAATCGTACCCCTAAATACAACAGGCTTAACTTATGTCAGGGAAAAAAGAGCCGTTCATCAATCCATTAACGATAATATAGATGAACGATATACTCGCTGTACTCAATGAGTTTTATACCGCGTAAGGATGCAATGCTAATTATGGCTCAATCACATTTATTGGCTGAAAGAATTTCACGGCTTAGCCAGGCACTGGAAAAAGGATTGTTTGAACGCCAACATGCAGTACGACTTTGCCTGCTGGCAGCGCTAAGCGGTGAAAGTGTTTTCTTACTTGGCCCTCCAGGTATAGCCAAGAGTTTGATTGCCCGCCGACTGAAGTTTGCATTCCAGCATGCGCGCGCTTTTGAATACCTGATGACGCGTTTCTCCACCCCTGAAGAGGTATTTGGTCCGCTTTCCATTCAGGCTTTAAAAGATGAAGGCCGCTATGAACGCCTCACTGCCGGGTATTTGCCAGAAGCTGAAATCGTCTTTCTTGATGAAATCTGGAAAGCAGGCCCAGCCATTCTGAATACTCTGCTGACTGCAATAAATGAACGCCGTTTCCGTAATGGGGCAAGCGAAGAAAAAATCCCAATGCGTTTGCTGGTGGCGGCCTCCAACGAACTCCCGGAAGCAGATAGCAGCCTGGAAGCGTTATATGACCGTATGTTGATTCGCCTGTGGCTCGACAAGGTGCAGGATAAAGGCAATTTCCGCTCAATGCTCGTCAGCCAACATGATGAGAACGACAACCCGGTTCCCGAAAGCCTGCAAGTCACTGACGATGAGTATTTCAAATGGCAGCAGGAAATTGGCACCGTGGTACTTCCTGATAATGTATTTGAACTGATCTTCACCTTACGCCAGCAACTCGATAATGCTTCAGGGGCACCTTATGTTTCTGACCGCCGTTGGAAGAAAGCCATTCGCCTCCTACAAGCCAGTGCCTTCTTTAGTGGCCGCAATGCTGTCGCCCCGATTGATTTGATCCTGCTAAAAGATTGCCTGTGGCACGATCATGCAGCGATGAATTTGATGCAGCAACAGTTGGAAATATTGATGACCGGGCACGCCTGGCAGCAAAATGCGATGCTCAGTAAATTGGGTGCCATTATTCAGCACCGTATTCAATTACAGCAGCAACACAGTGACCGTGAAGCAATCACCGTAACCAAACAAGGCGGCATGTTTAGCCGTCGTCCACAGTATCAGTTGCCTGATTCACTAACCGGGGAAACGCTGACGTTATTACTCCAGCAGCCGCTGAAACTGCACGATATCGAAGTTATCCACGTCTCTATTTCCCGCGATGCTTGTGCCCAGTGGCTAATAAAAGGAGGGGAGTTGCGTGGCAAACTCAACGGTATTGGTTTTGCCCAGGTCTTGAATATGGAAATCGATGCAAGCCAGCATCTGGTTCTGCGCGATATAAGCCTGCAAGGTACGCGTCTGCTGCTGCCGGGCAAACAGCAAGAAGGGATGCCGGATGAGATCAAACAGCAATTCGACTCTCTCGAAGCCACACTCCACCAGCAACATGAACGTTTTAACGATCAGCAAAAATGTTTGTTCATCCACAACGAATGGCTTGGGAAAATTGAAGCCAGCCTGCAAGACGTTGCGGAACAGATTAAACAGGCACGCCACTAATGTTAAGCGTTGAAGCTCTTGATGTGATCCTCGCGATTAGCGAGGGTGAGCTAATAGAAGGAATTATTGTCGCACTGTTGGCAGCGCCTCAGTTGGCGGTGTTTTTTGAAAAATTCCCACGCATGAAAAACGCGGTAACTAAAGATATTCCTCGTTGGCGCGAATTGCTCAAAGCGCGACTGCACGACACCAACGTACCGCAAGAGCTAACCCTGGAAGTCATGTGTTATCAGGAGAGCCAACTGCTCACCACAAACCAACTATCCGCAAAGCTTCCAGATATCTTACGCCTGCTGGAGAGTGTTGATTCTCCATTCTTCGGGCAGGCCCAGAAGCTGGTGGCTGGAACACCTCGACTGACACCTGCCCAACAAACGTTGTTTCTGCAACGCTGGCGTCTGAGCCTGGTGGTTCAGACCACATCACTTAACCAACAATTACTGGAAGACGAGCGTGACCAGTTGCTCGCTGAAGTGCAGCAGCGTCTGGCATTGAGTGGCCAGCTAGAACCGGTTTTAGTCGACAGTGATAACGCCGCAGGGCGTCTGTGGGATATGAGTGCCGGGTCGCTTAAACGTGGGGATTATCAGCTTATCGTTCAGTATGGCGATTTTCTTGCCAGCCAGCCTGAATTGCTCAAACTGGCCGAGCAGCTTGGTCGCTCTAAAGAAGCAAAAGCGGTACCTAAAAAAGATGCCCCCACCGAAACCTGGCGCATGCTGGTGCGTGAACCTGCAACGGTGCCAGAGCAGGTTGACGGGCTTCAGCGTAGCGATGACATTTTGCGGTTATTACCGCCAGAGTTGGCAACACTTGGCATTAGTGAGCTGGAATTTGAGTTCTATCGGCGGCTGGTGGAAAAGCAGCTGCTGACGTATCGGTTACATGGTGATTCCTGGCGCGAGAAAATTGTTGAGCGCCCTGTTGTTCACCAGGATTTTGACGAACAACCACGCGGACCGTTTATTGTCTGCGTTGATACTTCCGGTTCCATGGGCGGTTTTAACGAACAATGCGCCAAAGCGTTTTGCCTCGCACTGATGCGCGTGGCCCTGGCGGATAACCGCCGCTGCTTCATTATGCTGTTTTCCAGCGAAGTGGTGCGCTATGAAGTTTGTGGCGCAGATGGTATCGAGCAAGCGATCCGTTTTCTGAGCCAGCGTTTTCGTGGTGGTACCGATCTCGCCAGTTGCTTTAGGGCAATTGCAGAAAAAATGCAGGGAAGTGAATGGTTTGATGCCGATGCGGTAGTGATTTCTGACTTTATTGCTCAACGCCTGCCAGATGAGGTCGTCACGCAAGTGAAGGATCTGCAGCGTAAACACTTGCATCGTTTTCATGCCGTCGCCATGTCGGGGCATGGCAAGCCCGGCATCATGCGCATATTTGATCATATATGGCGCTTCGATACCGGGATGCGTAGCCGCCTGCTGCGTCGCTGGCGGCGTTAATTCTTACAACAGTGACGTGACCTTAGCGTGGACTTCAGAAGGCCACACGCCGCACTGCACCTGACCAATGTGCGGCTGTTGCAGCATCAGCATCACAAGGCGAGACTGACCAATACCACCACCAATAGTTTGCGGCATTTCACCTTTAAGCAATGACTGGTGCCACTCAAGTTGCAGACGATCTTCATCACCGGTAACAGCCAACTGGCGTTTTAAAGCTTCAGCATCAACACGGATACCCATAGAAGAGAGCTCAAATGCATCTTCAAGGATCGGGTTCCACACCATAATGTCACCGTTCAACCCTTTGAAATCACCCTGGCTGGCGGTTGACCAGTCATCGTAATCCGGTGCACGAACATCATGACGTTTCCCGTCAGCCAACTTACCGCCGATACCAATCAGGAACACTGCGCCCAGCTCTTTGGCAATCGCACGCTCACGCCCTTTTGCATCAAGCTCAGGGAAACGCTGTTGTAACTCTTCGCTATGAACAAAGTGGATTTGTTCAGGCAGGAAAGGTGTCAAACCGTACTGCTCGCTCACTGCGGCTTCTGTGGCTTTCATTGCCCCCCAAATGCTTTCTACAGTTTGTTTAAGCGTACCGAGATGACGTTCTCCTTCACCCATAACGCGTTCCCAATCCCACTGATCGACATATACAGAGTGGATCGGAGTCAAACGGTCTTCATCGGGGCGAAGAGCTTTCATGTGCGTGTAAAGCCCTTCGCCCGCGCTGAAGTCATGCTGGCCGAGTGTTTTTCTTTTCCATTTAGCCAGCGAATGCACCACTTCAAACTGCGCATCAGGCAAGGTTTTCACCTTCACCTGCACCGCCTTTTCGCAACCAGACAGATTGTCTTGAGTACCATCACCCACGCGACTGAGAATTGGAGCCTGGACTTCCATCAAACCAAGCTTTTCTTCCAGTTGACGTGAGAAGTGGGACTTAACAAAACTAATCTGGCGTTGTTTAGCGATGTAGGCAGTTTTCATGGTTTTCTCTTTATTGTGTTGTTTTACTGACGATGATTAAGCAACAAACCCGGCATAACATTCAATAATCAACAATAAAAAAGCCCTACTGGTTTTCAATCGACTAATTTAAGGCTATAAAATCTGAACTATCGTTACTAATCATAGGAAAAAGTGATGGATAATTATCAGATCGACAATCTCGATCGCGGCATCCTCGACGCTTTAATGGCAAATGCTCGCACTGCTTATGCAGAACTGGCTAAACAATTCAGTGTTAGCCCTGGCACAATCCATGTGCGGGTAGAGAAAATGAAACAGGCTGGGATTATTACCGGCGCACGCATTGATATCAGCCCTAAACAGCTGGGTTACGACGTTTGCTGTTTTATCGGCATCATTTTAAAGAGTGCGAAGGACTACCCTTCTGCACTGGCAAAACTGGAAAGTCTCGAAGAAGTCACGGAGGCGTATTACACCACCGGGCACTACAGCATCTTTATTAAGGTGATGTGCCGATCTATCGATGCGCTTCAACAGGTACTTATCAACAAGATCCAAACAATTGATGAAATTCAGTCCACCGAAACACTGATCTCCCTCCAGAACCCGATCATGCGGACCATCAAGCCCTGACAGCTATTTTTAATACCCATATTATCCACAGGTAGATCGCAGGCCTTACACAGCGTACAATGCCCATCGTTTCGAAAAGGTGGGATCGCAATGACAGAAGTTACTCTGATTAGCGGCAGTACCCTGGGCAGTGCTGAATATGTGGCTGAACATTTAGCGCAGAAGCTAGATGAGGCGGGTTTTACGACCCAAACGCTGCACGGGCCACTGTTTGAAGATCTACAAACCAGTGGGATATGGCTGATTGTCTCTTCTACTCATGGAGCAGGTGATCTTCCAGACAATCTGCAACCGTTGTTCGATGCTATAAATGAAGAACGTCCGGATCTGAGTTCTCTTCATTATGGTGCAATCGGAATTGGTAGTCGTGAATACGACACTTTTTGCGGTGCAATTGAAAAACTGGACACCCTTCTGACGGAGTGCGGAGCTAAAAGAGTGGGCTCTTTACTCAAAGTGAACATCCTTGATCACGATATTCCTGAGGATCCGGCTGAGATTTGGGTCGGATCATGGAAGAATTTACTCGTGGATTTGTAAAGATCTCACTTTTATCTGTGTATAAGTATGCTTAAAAGCTTGGGTTAAGCAGTAGTTATCCCAATAACAACTCCTGTTCACTTTTTGAGTTGTGCATAAGTAGCTATTTTGATCCCAGCTTATACGTTCTGGGATCACCGATCATTCACAGCTAATGATCCTTCTTAATTACTTGATCTCTTTGCCATAAAAACTGTTATCCACAGAACATGCCGATCCTAATAAGAGATCATAATAAAGAGATCTTTAAATAAAAAAGATCTTCTTTTAATTACCTACGATCCCAAGACTTTCTCGAAAGGCTAAAGTTAAGTAGAATCGCCAACCTCGGGAATCAGTCATCCCCCCATTTGCAAAACCGTGAGGCAGTACCATGTTTTATCCAGATCCTTTTGACGTCATCATCATTGGCGGGGGTCATGCAGGCACTGAGGCTGCTATGGCCGCTGCACGGATGGGCCAACAAACCCTTCTTTTGACTCACAATATCGACACTCTGGGACAGATGTCTTGTAACCCAGCGATCGGTGGTATTGGCAAGGGACATCTGGTTAAAGAAGTGGATGCTTTAGGCGGTTTGATGGCAAAAGCTATCGACCATGCAGGCATTCAGTTTAGGATACTAAACGCAAGCAAAGGCCCCGCAGTACGGGCTACTCGTGCTCAGGCAGACCGAGTGCTGTATCGCCAGGCGGTACGCACTGCGCTGGAAAACCAACCAAACCTGATGATCTTCCAACAGGCGGTTGAAGATCTGATTGTTGAGAACGATCGCGTTGTCGGTGCTGTTACGCAAATGGGTCTGAAGTTCCGCGCTAAATCCGTGGTACTGACCGTCGGTACGTTCCTGGATGGCAAAATTCATATCGGACTGGATAACTACAGCGGTGGCCGTGCAGGCGATCCGCCATCCATTTCGCTTTCACGTCGTCTGCGTGAACTACCACTTCGTGTCAGTCGCCTGAAAACAGGCACACCTCCACGTATCGACGCTCGCACAATCGATTTCAGCGTACTTGCCCAACAGCATGGCGATACCCCAATGCCAGTGTTCTCGTTCATGGGAAATGTGAACCAGCATCCTGCGCAGGTACCGTGTTACATCACGCATACCAACGAAAAAACGCATGACGTTATTCGTAATAACCTTGATCGCAGCCCGATGTATGCTGGCGTTATCGAAGGGATTGGCCCGCGTTACTGCCCGTCTATTGAAGACAAAGTGATGCGTTTTGCTGATCGCAACCAGCACCAAATCTTCCTTGAACCTGAAGGGCTAACCAGCAACGAAATCTACCCGAACGGTATCTCCACCAGCCTGCCGTTTGATGTTCAGATGCAGATCGTCCGTTCGATGGAAGGTATGGAAAATGCGAAGATCGTCCGTCCTGGCTATGCCATCGAATACGACTTCTTCGATCCTCGCGATCTGAAACCAACACTGGAAAGCAAATATATCCAGGGTCTGTTCTTTGCTGGCCAAATCAACGGCACTACCGGTTACGAAGAAGCTGCGGCGCAAGGTTTATTGGCTGGTTTGAACGCAGCACGCTTCTCTGCTGAGAAAGAGGGATGGGCTCCTGCTCGCTCACAAGCCTACCTCGGCGTACTGGTTGACGATCTTTGTACTCTCGGTACCAAAGAGCCGTACCGCATGTTTACCTCACGAGCCGAATACCGCCTGATGCTGCGTGAAGACAACGCCGATCTGCGTTTAACCGCCGTTGGCCGTGAAATGGGTCTGGTGGATGACGAACGTTGGGCACGCTTTAACGAAAAACTGGAAAGCATTGAGCTTGAGCGCCAGCGTCTGAAAGATATCTGGCTGCACCCTCACTCTGAAAGCGTTGAAGAAGTGAACGCAAAATTAAGCGCCCCTCTTTCTCGTGAAGCAAATGGCGAAGATTTACTGCGTCGCCCAGAAATGACCTATGCTGAGATGATGCAATTGTCAGTGTTCGCACCGGGCCTTCAAGATCCACAGTCTGCTGAACAGGTAGAAATTCAGGTTAAATACGAAGGCTACATTGCTCGTCAGCAAGAAGAGATTGAAAAACAACAACGTAACGAAAATACATTGTTGCCTGCAACACTTGATTACCGGCAGGTGAGTGGTCTTTCTAACGAAGTGATCGCGAAGCTAAACGATCACAAACCAGTCTCGATTGGGCAGGCCTCACGCATTTCAGGGGTAACCCCGGCTGCGATCTCTATTTTGCTTGTCTGGCTAAAAAAACAAGGCTTGCTACGCCGTAGCGCCTGATGAATACATTTCAGGGCCAGGATTTCCTGGCCTTTTTTTGATGGGTATAAACCACAGTGCTTAACAAACTCAATCGCCTGCTGGATAGTGCAGGCATTACGTTGCCAGAAAACCAGAAACAACAGCTGGTGGGTTATGTTGAACTGCTCCACAAGTGGAACAAAGCGTATAACCTAACCTCCGTTCGTCTTCCTGATGAAATGTTGGTGCGCCATATTCTCGATAGTATCGTTGTAGAGCCGTACTTGCAGGGCTCACGTTTTATCGATGTGGGAACAGGCCCGGGTTTACCGGGGATACCGCTGGCGATAGTGCGCCCGGACTCGCATTTTACGCTGCTGGACAGCCTCGGTAAGCGTGTTCGCTTCCTGCGTCAGGTTCAACATGAGCTTCACCTTGATAACATCATGCCAGTACAAAGCCGTGTAGAAGAATTTCCGGCTGAGCCACCATTTGATGGGGTTATCAGCCGTGCTTTTGCCTCAATGACTGACATGGTGACATGGTGTAAACATCTGCCTGCTGAGAATGGTCGCTTTTACGCTCTCAAAGGATTGCGCCCGGATGACGAAATTGCAGCCTTACCCGCAAGCTTCACGGTTGAAGATGTTATTCGTTTGCAGGTGCCAGAGCTTGATGGTGAACGCCATCTGGTGATGATTAAGCCAAACAAAAATTAATATTTATCAAAAAAAGGCGAAAAAGGATTGTTTCGAGAACGTTAAAAATACGAGGGGAAATGCCTGAAATCTCTGGTTACATTTAACGCAATCCTAACTTTCCTGCTTGTAGTTTTTAACGTGGCGAGCATTGTCGATTTCAAAAATAGTAAACAATGAAAATATAACCCTGCTAAATATTTTGTAGGGTTGTAACTCGCGTGAATGTTAAAATTTTAATAAAAATGTCAATGGATTGTTTTGAGTGTGTTTCAGGCTATTTTAAATAGAGTAGACAGTAATCAGCTTATTTATCAGTCATCTGTGTTTCGCACTTTATGAGGCAGACAAATGCATAATGCCTATGAGATGTTTGATTTGTGATCGGGTGCACGCTTTATAATGCGGTTATTTCGGTTGTTTGCAGTTTTTAAGAAAATAACCGCTATTCAGCAAAAGTTGAAAAATAACGCCACAGGAAAATATTTAAACATTTGTTCACCTTTTTGCTACTTAATGTTTGAAATCACGGGGCCGCACCGTATAATTTGCTCGCTTTTTGAGGCTTGACTCAAAGTCGTAAAGGCAGTTTTATACCAGCGCGATATACCCCGAAGGGAGCAGGAGTTTGGATAAGCCATGTCTGTGTCTCTGTTGAGTAGAAACGTTGCTCGTAAGCTTTTATTCCTTCAGCTTCTTGCAGTGATAGCAATTGGATTGCTGTTTTGTCTCAAAGACCCCTGGTGGGGTGCTTCTGCTTTTGGCGGAGGCCTGGCAGCCTGGTTGCCAAATGTTGTATTTATGAATTTTGCCTGGCGTCACCAGGTGCATACACCGTCAAAGGGCCGTTTGGCCTGGACCTTCGCTATTGGCGAAGTATTAAAGGTGATAGCGAGCTTTACCATACTGGTGGTGGCGTTAGCTGGTTTTAAGGCGGTATTGTTGCCGCTTATTGTGACGTGGGTTTCGGTGCTGGTTGTGCAGATACTCGCACCAGCTGTAATTAACAACAAAGGGTAAGAGGCATCATGTCTGCAGGAGAAATCTCTACACCGCAGGAGTATATAGGCCACCATCTGAATAACCTTCAGTTGGACCTGCGTACTTTCTCGCTGGTTGATCCGTATCACCCCCCAGCTACCTTCTGGACACTCAATATTGACTCCATGTTCTTCTCCGTGGTTCTGGGTTTCTTGTTCCTGGTGTTATTCCGCAAAGTAGCAAAAAACGCTACCAGTGGTGTACCAGGGAAATTCCAGACGGCAGTTGAGTTGGTCATAGGCTTTGTTAATAGCAGTGTCAAAGACATGTACCATGGCAAAAGCAAGGTCATCGCACCTCTTGCTCTGACGGTCTTTGTCTGGGTATTCCTGATGAACCTGATGGACCTGCTGCCAATCGATTTCCTGCCGTTTATCGGCGAGCATATCTTTGGCCTGCCAGCCCTGCGTGTGGTGCCGTCTGCGGACGTGAATATCACCCTGTCTATGGCGCTTGGTGTGTTTATCCTGATTCTTTTCTACAGCATCAAAATGAAAGGCATTGGCGGCTTCACGAAAGAGCTGACGCTGCAGCCGTTCAATCACTGGGCATTTATACCGTTCAACTTAATCCTTGAAGGTGTGAGCCTGCTGTCCAAACCTATTTCTCTTGGTCTGCGACTGTTCGGCAACATGTATGCCGGTGAATTGATTTTCATTCTGATTGCTGGTCTGTTGCCGTGGTGGTCACAGTGGATTCTGAGTGTGCCTTGGGCCATTTTCCACATCCTGATCATTACGCTGCAAGCCTTCATTTTCATGGTTCTGACGATCGTCTATCTGTCGATGGCATCTGAAGAGCATTGATTTTACTTACCACTACTGCGTTTTAACTGAAACAAACTGGAGACTGTCATGGAAAACCTGAATATGGATCTGCTGTACATGGCTGCCGCTGTGATGATGGGTCTGGCGGCAATCGGTGCTGCGATCGGTATCGGCATCCTCGGGGGAAAATTCCTGGAAGGCGCAGCGCGTCAACCTGATCTGATTCCTTTGCTGCGTACTCAGTTCTTTATCGTTATGGGTCTGGTGGATGCTATCCCGATGATCGCTGTTGGTCTGGGTCTGTACGTGATGTTCGCCGTCGCGTAGTAAGCATTGCTTAATACACCAAGCAATATCAGAACGTTAACTAACAAAGAGGCATTGTGCTGTGAATCTTAACGCAACAATCCTCGGCCAGGCCATCGCGTTTGTCCTGTTTGTTCTGTTCTGCATGAAGTATGTATGGCCGCCAATCATGGCAGCCATCGAGAAGCGTCAACAAGAAATTGCTGACGGTCTCTCTTCTGCAGAACGTGCCAAAAAGGACCTTGACCTTGCACAGGCCAACGCGACCGACCAGCTGAAAAAAGCCAAAGGTGAAGCTCAGGTGATCATTGAGCAGGCGAACAAACGCCGTGCTCAGATCCTTGAAGAAGCTAAAACCGAGGCAGAGCAGGAACGTGACAAAATCGTTGCACAGGCTCAGGCAGAAATCGACGCAGAGCGTAAACGCGCTCGTGAAGAACTGCGTAAGCAAGTGGCTCTGCTGGCTATCGCCGGTGCCGAGAAGATCATTGAACGTTCCGTGGATGAAGCTGCTAACAGCGACATCGTTGATAAACTGGTCGCTGAACTGTAAGGAGGGAGGGGCTGATGTCTGAATTTGTAACTGTAGCTCGCCCCTACGCCAAAGCAGCTTTTGACTTTGCCGTCGAGCACCAAAGCGTTGATAACTGGCAGCATATGCTGGCTTTCGCCGCCGAGGTGTCTAAAAACGAACAAATAGCAGAGCTTCTTTCCGGCGCATTAGCTCCGGATACTCTCTCTGCGTCGTTTATCTCCATCTGTGGTGACCAGCTAGACGCCAATGGCCAGAACCTGATTAAGGTGATGGCTGAAAATGGGCGTCTGAAAGTTCTTCCTGATGTTCTTGAGCAATTCGTTCAATTGCGCGCAGCCCGAGAGGCTACCGTTGAAGTCGAAGTGACTTCTGCCAGCGCATTAAACGAAGACCAGCTTTCGAAAATTAGCGCCGCGATGGAAAAACGTCTGTCACGCAAAGTTAAGCTGAATTGCAAAATTGACAAGTCTGTAATGGCGGGTGTCATTATCCGCGCAGGTGATATGGTTATTGATGGTAGCGTACGCGGCCGTCTTGATCGCCTGACAGACGTCTTGCAGTCTTAAGGGGACTGGAGCATGCAACTGAATTCCACCGAAATCAGCGAACTGATCAAGCAGCGCATTGCTCAGTTCAGTGTTGTGAGCGAGGCTCACAACGAAGGTACAATCGTTTCTGTAAGTGACGGTATCATCCGCGTACACGGCCTGGCCGATGTTATGCAGGGTGAGATGATTTCCCTTCCGGGAAACCGTTACGCCATTGCACTGAACCTCGAGCGCGACTCTGTAGGTGCAGTAGTAATGGGTCCGTACGCTGACCTTGCCGAAGGCATGAAAGTTAAGTGTACTGGCCGTATTCTTGAAGTTCCCGTTGGCCGTGGCCTGTTAGGTCGCGTGGTGAACACCCTGGGTGCACCAGTCGACGGTAAAGGTCCTTTAGAGCATGACGGCTTCTCCGCTGTTGAAGCGATTGCACCTGGCGTTATCGAACGCCAATCCGTAGACCAACCTGTGCAGACAGGCTATAAGTCCGTTGATGCCATGATCCCAATCGGTCGTGGCCAGCGTGAACTGGTCATCGGTGACCGTCAGACAGGTAAAACTGCTCTGGCGATCGATGCCATCATCAACCAGCGTGATTCCGGCATCAAATGTATCTATGTGGCTATCGGCCAGAAAGCGTCCACCATTTCTAACGTGGTTCGTAAACTGGAAGAGCACGGCGCACTGGCAAACACCATCGTTGTTGTTGCAACTGCATCAGAATCTGCTGCACTGCAATACCTGGCACCGTACTCCGGCTGCGCAATGGGTGAATACTTCCGTGACCGCGGTGAAGATGCACTGATCGTTTATGATGACCTGTCTAAACAGGCTGTTGCTTACCGTCAGATTTCTCTGCTGCTTCGTCGTCCACCTGGTCGTGAAGCTTACCCAGGTGACGTTTTCTATCTCCACTCCCGTTTGCTGGAACGTGCTGCGCGTGTTAACGCCGAGTACGTTGAAGCATTCACTAACGGTGAAGTGAAAGGTAAAACAGGTTCCCTGACTGCACTGCCGATTATCGAAACGCAAGCTGGTGACGTTTCCGCGTTCGTTCCGACTAACGTAATTTCTATTACCGATGGTCAGATCTTCCTGGAATCCAACCTGTTTAACGCCGGTATTCGTCCTGCGGTTAACCCGGGTATCTCCGTATCCCGTGTTGGTGGTGCTGCTCAGACCAAGATCATGAAAAAACTGTCCGGTGGTATCCGTACCGCTCTGGCACAGTATCGTGAACTGGCTGCGTTCTCTCAGTTTGCATCAGACCTTGACGATGCGACCCGTAAGCAGTTGAGCCACGGTCAGAAAGTGACTGAGCTCCTGAAACAGAAACAATATGCGCCGATGTCTGTTGCGCAGCAGTCTCTGGTTCTGTTCGCTGCTGAACGTGGTTACCTCGAAGATGTGGAACTGGCTAAAATCGGTAGCTTCGAAGCCGCTCTGCTGGCTTACGTTGACCGTGACCATGCTCCACTGATGCAAGAAATCAACCAATCTGGTGGCTATAACGACGAAATCGAAGGCAAGCTGAAAGGCATCCTCGATTCCTTCAAAGCAACTCAGTCCTGGTAAAGTCTGGCGGCTTGTCTTAGGGCAAGCCGCAAGGCATTGAGGAGAAGCTCATGGCCGGCGCAAAAGAGATACGTAGTAAGATCGCAAGCGTCCAGAACACGCAGAAGATCACCAAAGCAATGGAAATGGTCGCCGCGTCCAAAATGCGTAAATCGCAGGAACGCATGGCTGCCAGCCGTCCTTACGCAGACACCATGCGTAAAGTGATTGGTCACCTTGCTCTGGGGAATCTTGAATACAAACACCCTTACCTGGATGAACGCGAAGTCAAACGCGTGGGCTACCTGGTGGTGTCCACTGACCGTGGTCTGTGTGGTGGCTTGAACATTAACCTGTTCAAAAAGCTGCTGGCTGACATGAAAGAGTGGTCCGATAAAGGCGTTCAAAGCGAAATCGCAATGATCGGCTCTAAAGGCGTCTCTTTCTTCAACTCTGTAGGCGGCAATATTGTTGCTCAGGTGACTGGTATGGGTGATAACCCTTCCCTGTCCGAGTTGATTGGCCCGGTGAAAGTGATGTTGCAGGCCTACGATGAAGGCCGTCTGGACAAGCTGTATGTTGTCAGCAACAAATTTATTAACACAATGTCTCAGGTTCCTACTCTTACCCAACTGCTGCCGTTACCGCCAGCAGAAGACGGCGAGTTGAAGAAGAAATCCTGGGATTATCTGTATGAACCTGATCCTAAAGCGCTGCTGGATACCTTGTTGCGCCGTTATGTGGAATCTCAGGTTTATCAGGGCGTCGTAGAAAACCTGGCCAGCGAGCAGGCCGCACGTATGGTGGCGATGAAAGCCGCTACCGACAATGGCGGCAGCCTGATTAAAGAGCTGCAGTTGGTTTACAACAAAGCTCGTCAGGCCAGCATTACTCAGGAACTCACCGAAATCGTCGGTGGCGCTTCCGCGGTATAACCAGGTTTACGTATTTAGAGGATTCGAGATGGCTACTGGAAAGATTATCCAGGTAATCGGCGCCGTGGTGGACGTCGAGTTCCCTCAGGATGCCGTACCAAAAGTGTACGACGCTCTTGAGGTTACAAATGGTAAAGACCGTCTGGTGCTGGAAGTTCAGCAGCAGTTAGGTGGTGGCGTAGTGCGTACTATCGCCATGGGTACTTCTGATGGTTTGCGTCGTGGTCTGGAAGTTTCTAACCTCGATCACCCAATCGAAGTGCCGGTAGGTAAAGCAACTCTGGGTCGTATCATGAACGTCCTGGGTGAGCCTATCGACATGAAAGGCGATATCGGCGAAGAAGAGCGTTGGGCTATTCACCGTCCTGCTCCAAGCTACGAAGAGCTGTCCAGCTCTCAAGACCTGCTGGAAACCGGCATCAAAGTAATGGACCTGATTTGCCCGTTCGCTAAGGGCGGTAAAGTTGGTCTGTTCGGTGGTGCGGGTGTTGGTAAAACTGTAAACATGATGGAGCTGATCCGTAACATCGCGATCGAGCACTCCGGTTACTCTGTGTTTGCAGGCGTGGGTGAGCGTACTCGTGAGGGTAACGACTTCTACCACGAAATGACCGATTCCAACGTTCTGGACAAAGTATCACTGGTTTATGGCCAGATGAACGAGCCACCAGGTAACCGTCTGCGCGTTGCGTTGACCGGTCTGACCATGGCTGAGAAGTTCCGTGACGAAGGTCGTGACGTTCTGCTGTTCGTTGATAACATTTACCGTTATACCCTGGCCGGTACAGAAGTATCTGCACTGCTGGGTCGTATGCCATCTGCGGTAGGTTACCAGCCTACTCTGGCAGAAGAGATGGGTGTTTTGCAGGAGCGTATTACCTCCACCAAAACTGGCTCTATCACTTCTGTTCAAGCGGTATACGTACCTGCGGATGACTTGACTGACCCATCTCCAGCAACCACCTTTGCTCACTTGGATGCAACCGTGGTACTGAGCCGTAACATCGCGTCTCTGGGTATCTACCCTGCGGTAGATCCACTGGATTCCACCAGCCGTCAGTTAGATCCACTGGTTGTTGGCCAGGAACACTACGACACCGCGCGTGGCGTGCAGTCTATTCTGCAACGTTACCAGGAACTGAAAGACATCATCGCCATTCTTGGTATGGATGAACTTTCTGAAGAAGATAAATTGGTTGTAGCACGTGCGCGTAAGATTCAGCGCTTCCTGTCTCAGCCATTCTTCGTAGCAGAAGTCTTTACCGGTTCTCCGGGCAAGTTCGTATCGCTGAAAGATACTATCCGTGGCTTTAAAGGCATCATGGACGGCGAATATGACCATCTGCCAGAGCAGGCGTTCTACATGGTTGGTACTATCGACGAAGCCGTTGAGAAAGCTAAAAAACTTTAACGCCTTAATCGGAGGGTGACATGGCAATGACTTATCACCTGGACGTCGTCAGCGCGGAGAGCCAAATGTTCTCCGGTCTGGTTGAGAAGATCCAGGTAACGGGTAGCGAAGGTGAGCTGGGGATTTATCCTGGCCACGCCCCGCTGCTCACCGCCATTAAGCCTGGTATGATCCGCATCGTTAAACAGCACGGACAGGAAGAGTATATCTACTTGTCTGGTGGTGTGATGGAAGTGCAGCCTGGCACGGTAACCGTGCTGGCCGATACCGCAATTCGTGGTCAGGACCTCGACGAAGCTCGAGCCCTGGAAGCGAAGCGTAAAGCGGAAGAGCGCATCCATAGCTCCCACGGTGATGTGGACTACGCTCAGGCTTCTGCTGAACTGGCTAAGGCGATCGCGAAACTTCGCGTTATCGAGTTGACCAGAAAAGCGATGTAACTACCTGCTTGAAAAGACAAATGCCAGCCAGGTTTCCCTGACTGGCATTTTTTTCGTCTGAACTATTCTACTGCTTTGTCAGAAACTCACCCGTTTTGAACGAACCATCAGCATTACGTTGTAAAGGCACTGGCAGCGTCAAAGACTGATAATCTTTTATGCTCAGTTGATTACCTTCGCTGTTTTCCGTTTTACCATCCCGAATGAAATAGTTGCTGTTATCTACGTTGCCGGAGATAGCATCATCATATTTCCCCTCAACGCTACGCAATGAAATGTTATCGGTGAACTTACCCTGAGTTTCCGCGCTGCCATAAGGGCTTGGGCGGAAGATATAGTTAAAGCGTTGGTTATCAACAGCAACGTTATTCGCCACCACCAGTGCACCAGGGTTGAAGTTATCGGTAAAGCCATCGAGATGGTTACCAATCGCGATGCTGTTGTGGATTTGATGTGCGACAGGCTGCCCTTCCCCGCCCAGTTTGAAACCATTGCTGGTGTTGTTGCGGGCAATAGAGTTCTCGATCACCACAACACCATTTGCACCGTCTTCAATTTTGTTGAACAGGTCATAGCCATCATCAATATTGTCATGCGCATAGCATCCTTCAAGACGGTTACCATCACCCACACGCATCTTCACCGCAAAGCCATCGGCATTAATTTTGCCAGGATCTTCATTACTGAACGATTCCGCGTTAACAACTCTGTTGAAGCTTGCCCAAAGTGGACGGCCTACATCAGCAGGAGATGAAATCTGGATACCTGTGTCGTCATTTTTATAGGCGATTACACTTTCGATAAGGTTATGGCTGCCCTGAACCCGCAAGCTCTTATCGGTGACTTCAATACCTTTGACATGCCAGTAGTTACCATCCAAAGCCAGGCCGCGAATCACGACTTTACCATCGGCCTCAAGTGTTTTCAGTTTGCCTTTTAAGCCACTGTCAGCCGTCGGAATGGTAGTAAGTGGGTACTCACCGCTGCTTAAGATGATTTTTCCACCAGGAGATACGAGGGATATGGCGCTTGCCAAATCTAATGGTGCGGATTGAGAGCCCTTGTTACTTGATGCACCATCTGGCGCTACGTAAAGCGTATTACCCTCTATGTTTTTGACTTGCTCAACCACGAAGTTTTGGGTGACAGGGGGTTTGTCTTTACCGCTGGTTGGGGTAAACGTCACGGTGAAACGTGCTTGCTCTTTAAGTGTGGTTGGCAGAGTGAACATCTCCCCGGCCTTGGCCACTTTTTCCTGACCAATCACAACTTCATCCTGGCGTACAGTGAAGTTGCCGTCATAGTTAGCACGTGCCTGTACCACGTATTGGCTGGTGGTGCTTTTTGCTGGAGAGGCAATTTGCATCACAACAGGCCATGCTTTCGGCACGAAAGGTGCGGAAGCAATTGTATTTGCCGCACTCGTTTCTAATGACGCATCGCTAACAGTGATTTTGGCATTGCGGGAGGCAAAGAAACCGACGTAATACTTGTTCTTATCCTGGCTTGTGATGATATCGGCGCGTTTAACTTTTTCAGAAACCCATGCGTCGCTACCGGCTGGAGCCCATGAAGTGATAAAACCCTCATTGGTTCGCTCGAGCTTCATCCGGAAAGTCGGTGTTTTACTTAGATCAATGGCTTCCTGATAGCTTTTACGAGAAATCGTTGAACCGGTATTTCCCCATGGCTGAGTAATACCATCACGAGTTATAGCCTGCATTTTTACTCGTGATGCGTCTTTTTTATCCTGCGTCATTATGGCATTCATCACCATATTGGAAGCCGCAGGGAACTCTTCGTAACCCTCTTTCAGTGGCTCCTGGCGCGGGTTGCCTAATACATCCCTGACCAGCATCCCTGCACCTTCCTGAGCAGCCGGTTTAGCGCCATTTTCAGGGCCAAACTGATCGACACTGACCGTTGCCTGTAATACAAAATTCTCGCTGGCAGGTAGTGCGGTATAGAAGAACGTTAATCCATCGTGAGAGTTAGCGATTTTACCGCCACGGCTTTCTATGGTAATGGGCCTGGACAGATCGGCAGAATCTGCAGTTGCCAGCTTTTTGCCGTCGATCGTTACGTTGTTCACACCCACTTTTTCAGGTAAGACGTTAGATGAAAAGTTAACATCTGTTGATTGCCCGAAAGCAATCGCGTGCCAGATGGGTTGTTGCTGTGCGGTTGCCGGTAGGGATAAAGCCGCGCCGCAAAGCGTAAGAGCCAGAGGTATTTTTGACGCCATTATTATTCTCCTTATAAATGTCCGCGCCATTATCTGTAAAAATGAAACATTGTTTCTTTTATGTTTGTCACAAAGGCTGATTTTTAAAACACTAACATTTCAAATATGTGGAGTAGCTTTGTTTCCGGCTGAAAAGAAGTCTTAATCCACAGAGATCTATGGCTTTTGTTATTTCAGAAGTACTTTTTCCGAGCTTATCCACCTACAATTGAGCACATGAGCAACTGAAAAGAGCATCAGAAGCCTGTTTTTTAGGCATCGCGTTTTTTGTTGCAAAATATGTAGAATTTTCAACGTTAAATCGTTTTACTTCCTTCTCAAATTAAAGTCAGGACGCGTATGTCAAACAATGCGATGAGCGTGGTTATCCTAGCCGCAGGCAAAGGAACCCGCATGTATTCAGACCTCCCGAAGGTATTACATACCCTTGCCGGGAAACCGATGGTTCAACATGTTATTGATGCGGCTAATAACTTAGGTGCCCAGCGTGTACATCTGGTTTACGGCCATGGCGGCGATCTGCTCAAAAATACACTCAGCGATAGCTCACTTAATTGGGTATTGCAGGCTGAGCAGTTGGGGACAGGTCATGCAATGCAGCAAGCTGCGCCGTTCTTTGCTGACGACGAAGACATTCTGATGCTTTACGGTGATGTGCCGCTGATTTCCGTCGAATCTCTACAGCGACTGCGTGATGCCAAACCACAGGGCGGCATTGGTTTGCTGACTGTAAAACTCGACGATCCAACCGGCTATGGTCGTATTGCTCGTGAGAATGGCAAGGTTGTTGGCATTGTTGAGCATAAAGACGCGACTGAAGAACAACGCAAAATTGACGAAATCAACACCGGTATTCTGGTGGCGAATGGTGCGGATCTGAAACGCTGGTTGGCGAAGCTCGATAACAACAATGCGCAGGGTGAGTTCTATATCACTGACATTATCGCGCTGGCGCACCACGAAGGCCGTGAAATCACCGCCGTTCACCCGGACCGTTTAAGTGAAGTAGAAGGCGTGAACAACCGCCTGCAGCTGTCACGTCTTGAGCGCGTCTACCAATGTGAACAAGCAGATAAACTGCTGCTGGCAGGTGTGATGCTGCGCGATCCGGCGCGTTTCGACCTGCGTGGTGAACTGACGCACGGGCGTGATGTAGAAATTGATACTAATGTCATTATTGAAGGTTCGGTGACCTTAGGTCATCGCGTCAAAATTGGCACTGGCTGCGTTATCAAAAACAGCGTGATTGGTGATGACTGCGAAATTAGTCCATACACCGTTGTAGATGATTCGACCCTTGCGGCAGCCTGTACAATTGGCCCGTTCACTCGTTTGCGCCCTGGTGCGGAACTGGCGGAAGGCGCACACGTAGGCAACTTCGTGGAAATGAAAAAAGCGCGTCTGGGCAAAGGCTCAAAAGCCGGGCACTTAAGCTACCTGGGTGATGCTGAAATTGGCGATAACGTGAATATCGGCGCTGGCACCATTACCTGTAACTACGATGGCGCGAACAAATTTAAAACTATCATCGGCGATGACGTTTTTGTCGGTTCAGACAGCCAATTAGTGGCACCGGTCACTGTGGCACGCGGTGCGACGATTGGCGCAGGCACAACGGTCACGCGTAATGTTGGTGAAGACGAACTGGTTATCAGCCGTGTGAAGCAGACTCATATTCAGGGTTGGCAGCGTCCGGTTAAGAAAAAATAATTTTTTAACCCTCTCCCATGGGAGAGGGTTGGAGTGAAGGTCATTCTCGAAAATGACCCGCTCCGCAGCAGTACTAAAAAAATAACCCCACTCTCTACAAGGCTCGGGGCCCCGGAAAACGGGATATTTACCTAAAGAATTTCGTGCGACAGAAAGGCGGTAAACTTGAGAATTCCTGGGAGCTTACACAAGTGGATGAGCAAGTGCAGCCAACGCATCTGTAGTGCGAAAGACGACAGGTAAAACAGGTCAGCGACAACACATGGCGTAAAGCCATTATCAGGAATCTAATCTTATGTGTGGAATTGTTGGCGCGGTTGCGCAACGTGATATCGCTGAAATCCTTCTCGAAGGATTACGTCGTCTGGAATACCGTGGTTATGACTCTGCGGGCCTGGCTGTAGTAGATGAAAAAGGTCATATGACCCGTCTGCGCCGTCTGGGTAAAGTGAACAAGCTAGCTGAAGCTGCCGCAGAAACTGCGCTGCATGGCGGTACTGGTATTGCACACACTCGCTGGGCGACACACGGCGAACCATCAGAAGTTAACGCTCACCCGCATGTTTCCGAACATATTGTGGTGGTTCATAACGGCATTATCGAAAACTATGAACCGCTGCGCGAAGCACTACAGGGTCGTGGTTACACCTTCGTTTCACAAACGGATACCGAAGTTATTGCTCACCTGGTTCACTGGGAACTGGAGCAAGGCGGTACTTTGCGTGAAGCTGTGCTGCGTACCATCCCACAACTGCGTGGCGCTTACGGCACCGTAATCATGGACACCCGTAATCCAGACGTGCTGCTGGCAGCCCGTTCAGGCAGCCCAATGGTTATCGGCCTGGGGATGGGCGAAAACTTTATCGCCTCCGACCAACTAGCATTACTGCCGGTAACGCGTCGCTTCATCTTCCTGGAAGAAGGTGATATCGCAGAAGTGACTCGTCGCTCTGTAACCGTCTTCGATACCAAAGGTGAGCTGGTTAAACGTCCTGATATCGAATCCAGTCTGCAATATGACGCAGGCGATAAAGGTATTTATCGCCACTACATGCAAAAAGAGATCTACGAGCAGCCGAACGCGATTAAAAATACCCTGACGGGCCGCATTAGCCATGGTGCTATCGATCTCTCTGAGCTTGGCCCACAAGCCAACGAAATGTTGTCTCAGGTTGAGCACATTCAAATTGTGGCGTGTGGCACTTCCTACAACTCAGGTATGGTTTCGCGCTACTGGTTTGAATCACTGGCAGGCGTGCCTTGCGATGTCGAAATCGCGTCTGAATTCCGCTACCGTAAATCAGCGGTGCGTCGTAACAGCCTGATGATTACCCTTTCTCAGTCAGGTGAAACGGCAGATACCCTTGCGGCGCTGCGTTTGTCTAAAGAGCTGGGCTATCTGGGCTCTCTGGCTATCTGTAACGTGCCGGGTTCTTCTCTGGTGCGTGAA
The DNA here is from genome assembly GCF_000737905.1 of Buttiauxella noackiae. NCBI lineage: Bacteria > Pseudomonadati > Pseudomonadota > Gammaproteobacteria > Enterobacterales > Enterobacteriaceae > Buttiauxella > Buttiauxella noackiae. The sequence continues at coordinate 386,877 of NZ_JPRU01000003.1, read as the reverse complement.
TCCGATCTGGCGCTGATGACCAACGCGGGTACTGAAATCGGTGTGGCTTCGACCAAAGCGTTTACCACTCAGTTGACCGTTCTGCTGATGCTGGTGGCGAAACTGAGCCGCCTGAAAGGTGCTGATGCTTCGATTGAGCAAGACATTGTTCATGGTTTGCAGGCGCTGCCGAGCCGTATCGAGCAAATGTTGTCCCAGGACAAACGTATTGAAGCGCTGGCTGAAGATTTCTCTGACAAGCATCATGCGCTGTTCTTAGGTCGTGGCGATCAGTACCCAATCGCAATGGAAGGCGCGCTGAAGCTCAAAGAGATCTCTTACATTCACGCTGAAGCGTATGCGGCAGGTGAGCTGAAACACGGCCCGCTGGCGCTGATTGATGCGGATATGCCGGTTATCGTTGTGGCTCCAAACAACGAACTGCTTGAAAAGCTGAAATCGAATATCGAAGAAGTGCGCGCGCGTGGCGGCCATTTGTATGTATTTGCAGATAAAGATGCAGGCTTTGCCAGCAGCGACAACATGCACATTATTGAGATGCCGCATGTAGAAGAAGTTATCGCACCTATCTTCTACACCGTCCCGTTGCAGTTGCTGTCTTATCACGTTGCGCTGATTAAAGGCACCGACGTTGACCAGCCACGTAACCTGGCAAAATCAGTTACGGTTGAGTAAGCCGTTTTAAGCTGTCATACAAAATGAAAAAGCCCGGTTGCGCTTAGCACAACCGGGCTTTTTATTGCTAAATCAACTCTCTTCCTGTGTCACCAGTTTTGGTTCCTCAGGTGATTTCAGCAACACCCACAAGACAATCGCTCCGATAACATCAAACACCGAAAGCACCGCGAACAACGGGCTGAAACCAACAGTGTCAGCCAGCGCACCCACAACCAGTGCAAACATGGTGCTGGCCGTCCACGCAGCCATGCCGGTAAATCCGTTAGCGGTAGCAACTTCGTTGGAGTCGAACATATCAGAAGACAGGGTAATCAACGCGCCAGACAGTGACTGGTGAGCGAAGCCACCAACGCATAACAGTGCAATCGCCACCATTGGGCTGCCGAACAAACCGACCATGCCCGGCAGGATCATCAGCACGGCACCCATTGTGACGACCAGTTTGCGCGATACAACAATATTCACCCCGAAAATTTTCTGGAACATACCAGGCAGATAACCGCCAATAATGCAGCCAAAATCGGCGAACAGCATCGGGATCCAGGCAAACATAGCGATATCTTTGAGGTTAAAGCCGTAGGTGTGCACCATAAACAGTGGGATCCACGCGTTAAACGTACCCCACGCAGGTTCTGCCAGGAAACGCGGCAATGCGATACCCCAAAACTTACGTTGTTTCAGCAGGCGACCAATACGAACTTTCTCAACCTTTGGTTTCTCTGGCTGACCATCGGTTATATAGAGATACTCTTCCCGGGACAGTGATTTGCTTTTCGATGGACGGTTATAAGTGAAGTACCAACCCGTAGCCCACAGCACACTGAAAATACCGACGAGAATAAACGCCAGTCTCCAGTCTCTGATATAAATAGCCCAGGCCACCAGCGGAGGTGCGATCACTGCGCCTATAGAAGAACCAACGTTGAAATAGCCTACGGCGACTGAACGTTCGGTATCCGGGAACCATTCAGTTACTGATTTTAATCCAGCTGGAATCATCGCACTTTCGGCGAAACCACCAAGGCCACGGAACATTGCCAGACCTTTCCAGCCTGTCGCAAATGATGCACCAATGCAGAACACACCCCACATCAGGCCGAAAATGGTGTAACCCACTTTGGTGCCTAAAGTATCAAGCAGATAACCTGCGATAGGTTGTGCAATGGTGTAACACGCCGAGAATGTCGCAATAATGTAAGAATATTGCTGGGTGGTAATGTGCAAATCGCTCTGTAATGTTGGCGCTGCGGCAGAAATAGTATTTCGGGTTAAATAGCAAAGAATGGTGCCTAATGTCACCAGTGACAGCATAAACCAGCGCTTGTGGCCTGTTTTGCGCATAATGAATCCCCGTTTTCAAGCAATAAGTGGCCTGACCGCTGCAAGGCAGCAGGCAAATAAATAATTCAGAGGAGATAAAAATCAGCGGCGCTTCAGAAGACGTCGAGGATTCTGGTTTGGCCCATCCTGGACTTGTTTTTGTTATGTAGATCACATCTTCTTTTGATAATGAACCTGTGTTTCACTTTTATTTGTGATTCATCTCAATTTTTTATGTGTAATCTACCCCTAAAGGATAATGTATGTGACGTGTGTCACATTTCTTTAAGTGATGAATTACTAGTAATGATGAAAAATATGAATGATATGCACCGCATAATCCCCACCGATTCACCGATACGAATTAATAAGTACATTAGCGATTGCGGTATCTGTTCCCGCCGTCAGGCCGATCGTTACGTTGAAGAAGGCGATGTGTTTATTAACGGCAGGCAGGCTAGTTTTGGCGCTCAGGTGTTTTCCGGGGATGTGGTGAAGCTAAACAACCAGCTTATTGAGCCCCGTGATGAAAACGATCTCGTGCTGATGGTTCTAAATAAGCCTGTGGGCATCATCACCACGATGGAAAAGAGTGTGTGCGATAACATCAGTGGTCTCATTCATAGCGACAAACGCGTTTCTCCTGTCGGGCGTCTGGATAAACATTCGCAGGGGCTGATTTTACTGACCAACCACGGTGATGTAGTTAATAAAATTCTACGCGCCGGTAATAATCACGAAAAAGAGTATGTCGTCACCGTGAACAAACCGATGTCTGACGAGTTTATTATTGGGTTGAGCGCGGGTGTTCCGATACTGGGTACGGTAACCAAACCCTGTAAAGTGACGAAAGAATCTTCTCAAATATTTCGCATTATATTAGTTCAAGGGTTGAACCGTCAGATCCGCCGGATGTGTAAGTATTTTGGCTATGAAGTCACCCGGCTTGAACGAATCCGCATCATGAATATCTATCTGGAAGGGTTGCCGTTAGGGGAATCACGCTATTTAACTGGCGAGGAACAAAGTGAATTATTGAAGCGGATTAAGCATTCAGAATCTGCCGTATGACAGGGTGAAATAAGCAGCAAAGCGGCCTGTCATAAAACTGTCATATTTCGTACATTTAACTGTCACCAAACTGTCCTATTTTCTATCCTGCATCCACTAAACAACGATTTACGTTCACCTCTGCAGGAGACATTATGAAAGTTATGCGTACCACTGTCGCAACTGTTGTCGCCGCGACCTTATCCCTGACTGCTTTCGGCGCAAACGCCGCTGCAAGCCTGACTGGTGCTGGTGCAACATTCCCTGCGCCGGTGTATGCCAAATGGGCAGATACCTACAATAAATCAACTGGTAATAAAGTGAACTACCAGGGTATTGGCTCCTCAGGTGGCGTTAAACAAATCATTGCTAACACTGTAGATTTCGGCGCATCTGATGCCCCGCTGTCTGAAGATAAACTGCAACAAGAGGGGCTGTTCCAGTTCCCGACTGTTATCGGTGGTGTCGTTCTGGCAGTTAACCTGCCGGGCGTGAAATCCGGTGAGCTGGTGCTCGACGGTAAAACTCTGGGTGACATCTACCTGGGCAAAATCAAAAAATGGGATGACGAAGCAATTGCTAAACTCAACCCAGGCATGAAACTGCCACAGCAGAATATCGCGGTTGTGCGTCGCGCTGACGGTTCCGGTACTTCCTTCGTCTTCACCAGCTACCTGGCGAAAGTGAACGAAGAGTGGAAATCTAAAATCGGTGCAGGCTCAACGGTAAACTGGCCGACCGGCCTGGGCGGTAAGGGTAACGACGGTATTGCAGCCTTCGTTCAGCGCCTGCCTGGTTCAATCGGTTATGTTGAATACGCTTACGCTAAACAAAACAATCTCGCTTATACCAAACTGGTATCTGCTGATGGTAAACCAGTAGCGCCTTCAGAAGAGAACTTTGCCAATGCGGCGAAGGGTGCTGACTGGAGCAAATCATTCGCTCAGGATCTGACAAACCAGAAAGGTGACAGCGCGTGGCCAATCACGTCTACAACCTTCATCCTGGTTCACAAAGAGCAGAAAAACCCAGAGCAAGGTGCTGAAGTGCTGAAGTTCTTCGACTGGGCTTATAAAGACGGTGCTAAACAGGCAAGTGACCTGGATTACGCCGCTCTGCCAGATGCGGTGGTTGAGCAGGTTCGTGCTGCATGGAAGACCAACGTGAAAGACAGCTCTGGTAAGGCGCTTTATTAATTAACGAGAATGGCGGATGGCGCGAATGCTTATCCGCCTTACAATTGCTTTTCGTAGGTCGGATTAGCGTAAGCGACATCCGACATGTTGTAAGAAATGTATTTAAACTTAAAGAGTAAGCTATGGCGGTAAGTAAGCCGACGTTCAAGTCCCCTGGTAAACAAGGTGATGTCATTTTCAGTGCGCTGGTAAAACTGGCTGCGCTGATTGTGCTATTTCTGCTGGGCGGCATCATCATCTCCCTGATCATCTCCTCCTGGCCGAGTATTCAGAAGTTTGGTTTCTCGTTTTTGTGGACCAAAGAGTGGGATGCTCCTAACGATATTTACGGTGCACTGGTTCCGATTTACGGCACGCTGGTGACTTCGTTTATTGCCCTGCTGATTGCTGTGCCTGTGAGTTTTGGTATCGCCCTTTTCCTGACGGAACTGGCACCAAACTGGCTGCGTCGCCCGCTGGGTATTGCCATTGAACTGTTGGCTGCTATCCCAAGTATCGTATACGGCATGTGGGGTCTGTTCATCTTTGCTCCGCTGTTTGCGAAATACTTCCAGGAACCTGTCGGCAACGTGCTCTCTTCTGTGCCGATTGTTGGTGAACTGTTTTCAGGCCCTGCGTTTGGTATCGGTATTCTTGCCGCAGGCGTGATACTGGCAATTATGATCATTCCCTACATTGCAGCCGTTATGCGCGATGTATTCGAACAAACCCCTGTGATGATGAAAGAGTCGGCCTACGGTATTGGCTGCACCACATGGGAAGTTATCTGGCGCATTGTTTTACCGTTCACCAAAAATGGTGTGATTGGCGGTGTGATGCTGGGTCTGGGTCGTGCTCTGGGTGAAACCATGGCAGTGACCTTTATCATCGGGAACACCTATCAACTCGATAATGCATCGCTGTATATGCCGGGCAACAGTATTACGTCTGCCCTGGCGAACGAATTTGCTGAAGCGGAATCTGGCCTGCACACCGCAGCGCTGATGGAACTTGGCCTGATTTTGTTTGTTATCACCTTTATCGTACTGGCTATCTCTAAGTTCATGGTTATGCGTCTGGCGAAGAATGAAGGAGCGCGCTCATGACAACAATGGAAATGCAAAGCCGCGCCGCTTTAGCTGAATCTCGCCGCAAAATGCAGGCGAAGCGCCGCTTCAAAAACCGCATAGCGCTGACACTCTCAATGGGAACGATGGCGTTTGGTCTGTTCTGGCTGGTGTGGATCCTGTTCTCAACGGTGACTCGCGGTATCGACGGCATGTCGATTGCGCTGTTTACCGAAATGACGCCTCCACCAAATACGGAAGGCGGTGGTTTAGCCAACGCCCTTGCGGGCAGTGGCCTGTTAATCCTGTGGGCGACCGTATTCGGGACGCCGCTGGGCATCATGGCGGGTATCTACCTGGCGGAGTACGGACGCAAATCCGCACTGGCTGAAATCATTCGTTTTATAAACGACATCCTGCTTTCTGCACCATCAATCGTCGTCGGTCTGTTTGTCTACACCATTGTTGTCGCGAAAATGCAGCACTTTTCCGGCTGGGCTGGGGTGATTGCGCTGGCGTTGTTGCAGGTGCCAATCGTTATTCGTACTACCGAAAACATGCTGAAACTGGTGCCAGATAGCCTGCGCGAAGCGGCTTACGCACTTGGTACGCCAAAGTGGAAAATGATTTCCGCGATTACGCTCAAAGCGTCTGTTTCCGGGATTATTACCGGGGTATTGCTGGCGATTGCACGTATCGCGGGTGAAACGGCCCCTCTGCTGTTCACGTCTCTCTCCAACCAGTTCTGGAGCACCGACATGATGCAGCCACTGGCTAACTTGCCGGTCACGATATTCAAATTTGCAATGAGCCCGTTTGCCGAATGGCAACAGTTAGCCTGGGCTGGCGTTCTGATTATTACCCTTTGTGTGCTGCTGCTGAACATTCTGGCGCGAGTGATTTTCTCAAAGAGTAAACACGGTTAAATTTTGCGACGCGGCAAAGGCGGCGTCGGATGGAGATTAAGAAACAGATGAGTATGGTCGATACTACCCCAGACAAAATTCAGGTTCGTGATTTGAACTTCTATTACGGTAAGTTCCATGCCCTGAAAAACATCAATCTGGATATCGCTAAGAACCAGGTTACCGCATTCATTGGCCCGTCAGGCTGTGGCAAATCCACCCTGCTGCGTACATTCAACAAAATGTACTCGCTCTACCCGGAGCAGCGTGCCGAAGGTGAGATTCTGTTGGATGGGGAAAACATCCTCACCCAGAGCCAGGATATCGCCTTATTGCGCGCCAAAGTCGGCATGGTATTCCAGAAGCCGACGCCATTCCCGATGTCGATTTATGACAACATCGCGTTCGGCGTGCGCCTGTTTGAAAAACTGTCACGCAGCGACATGGACGAGCGCGTGCAGTGGGCTTTGACCAAAGCCGCATTGTGGAATGAAACCAAAGATAAATTACACCAGAGCGGATACAGTCTCTCCGGTGGCCAGCAGCAGCGTCTGTGCATTGCGCGTGGTATTGCGATTCGCCCGGAAGTGTTGCTGCTTGATGAGCCATGTTCAGCGCTCGACCCAATCTCTACCGGTCGTATTGAAGAGCTGATCACAGAGCTGAAACAGGATTACACCGTGGTTATCGTTACCCACAATATGCAGCAGGCGGCACGTTGTTCAGATCACACAGCGTTTATGTACCTGGGTGAGCTGATTGAATTTAGCGAAACCGATACGCTGTTTACCACCCCTGCGAAAAAACAAACCGAAGATTACATTACTGGCCGTTACGGTTGATTTGCCCTTTATCTTTCAGCCTGTAACTGTGTTGGCTGCCTTTGCTCACCCCAGTCACGTAGTTTTCTACGCTCCTGGGGATTCGCTCAGTTGCCGCCTTGTTACTGTCTAAAATCTATCGGGCAACGGGAGAATACAATGGATAGCCTCAATCTCAACAAACACATTTCCGGCCAGTTTAATGCCGAGCTGGAATATATCCGCACTCAGGTGATGACCATGGGTGGGCTGGTGGAGCAACAGCTTTCTGATGCCATCACCGCCATGCACAATCAAGATGGCGAGCTGGCGAAGCGCGTTATCGAAGGCGACCAGAAAGTCAATATGATGGAAGTCGCGATCGATGAAGCCTGTGTACGCATCATTGCGAAACGCCAGCCAACCGCCAGTGACTTGCGCCTGGTAATGGCCATCATCAAAACAATTTCTGAGCTGGAACGTATCGGTGACGTAGCCGATAAAATTTGCCGCACGGCGCTGGAGAAATTCTCCCAGCAGCACCAACCGTTGCTGGTTAGCCTGGAATCCTTAGGCCGCCATACCGTGCAAATGCTCCATGATGTGCTGGATGCTTTTGCGCGAATGGATCTCGATGAAGCAGTGCGTATCTATCGTGAAGATAAGAAAGTTGACCAGGAATATGAAGGCATCGTGCGCCAATTGATGACTTATATGATGGAAGACTCACGCACCATTCCAAGCGTGCTGACTGCGCTGTTCTGTGCGCGTTCTATTGAGCGTATTGGCGACCGTTGCCAGAATATCTGCGAGTTTATTTTCTACTTCGTTAAAGGCCAGGACTTCCGTCATGTCGGTGGTGACGAGTTGGATAAGTTGCTGGCGGGTAAAGATCCGAAAGAGTGATTTATTGCCTCATCTGACTTAATCAGTTCCCTCTCCATTAGGAGAGGGGTTTTATCCACTCTTCTAACTTAATGAATTGCTGAAACCTTCTCTCCGCTAATCATCGCCAACCCCTCACCAGTATCAATAAAACGTGGTGCTTTTAAGTCGTCGACCAGCAGATTCACCATTTCAAATAACATTCCCGTGATGTGAGCCTTCTGTTCCGCTGACTCCTGATGATTTAACAGCACTATCGTTAGCGCCACACAATATTCACGCAACGTTTCTGAATCCGTCGAAATTGGGCAACAAAGACTCTGTTTTAAGGTGGATCTTTTTCCTTGAATACACCGGAAACGCCATCCGTGGTGATCCGGTGGGGCAGGTATCGGATGTTATGGTAAATCCGCAATCCTGTAATTATTCTTGCGGGATATAATCCGTTACTTGCTCAGGTAAAAGATCAGGCATCGCAATAGTTCGCCCTTCATCATCAACAAATTCAACCATGTAAGCCAGATTTGGTTTTTCATGAATAAATACGATGGCACCCACCATGCCTTTAGTTAAACCTTCATCCGGCAAATCTTCGGCTAACACAACTACTTCAAACTCTTCTCTTCTCATGGCCTGTATCTCACTTAACAAAAATCGTTGTCATGCGTGGAACGGTAATGGGTTCATTGCGGAAAAATGCCATAGAAACCACCATCCAGATAACCCTATCACCGGGCAGACGACGACGGCGAACCGTGGCGTGCTAAAGCGTCAGGCAATGTTGTATCCACTCAGCCGGAAGGTGCTCTGCGAAAAGCTGTGCAGAAGGTGGCGGCATGAGCGGGTGGTCGTGGAAATAGAGCAGGTCGTTGAGAAGTGGCATAGGAAAACGGCTCCCTGTAGTGGAAGCCGTTATAGTGCCGCAGTTTAGGGAGCGGCATTGCGCTATCGCGGGCTATTTGTCTGAGGTGGGCAACGTAACTAAGATTGAAGCTCCCTATGCTTTGATTTACTTTAGATATTTTTTGGATGTTTACTCTCAAATGAGTTAATCATTGATATGATTTGTTCACGAAGTTTATTCTCATCAATTTCATGATCATCTCTATCATCTTCTGGGTTGTATGAGTCAGCCAAGCAAAACACACTGGATAAGTACTCGCTCAAATCTTGATTATCTTGTGATAATTGTTTGTTATCTCGCTCTATCCGCCATAGCTCCATATAGGCATTGACGAACTCATCAGCAGAAAGTCTTTCGTTAGCAAATGACTTTGTAAATGTATAAATTGAAATGCTCATCGTAATATCCCGTTTTTTATGTAGTTATCATATTGAGCTGATGTTGAATCAAGTTTAAATCCTGTAATGAAATTACCAGACTCCCCCAGAACAACGGCACTATTACTATTTGGGTTAAAGAACACATTTGAGTCTTTTACAAATCCATAAGTTCCGAGTTTAAAGGTGTCGGTATCTTTCATATGAGATTTTATAGCATCGTGAAAATAACCTAAAGTTTCAGGGTTCTTCTTGGTTGAAGTGACACCAAAATCAATGGCGTGTTTGAATTTTTTATCAAGTTGTTTTTGAGTTACATCCTTTAGTTCTGATATCAAATTCCCATTTTTGTTTGCTGTGGCTCCATTTGGGATGGTTTTCCCAAGTTCTTCCAGTTCCGAAACTGGTATTCTCCCCATCATCGCGCCAGCAGCAACAGATGCACCCGCAATAATCAGGCCTTTGTTATCCATGACCTGATCGTAACCCGCTGGTGCATCGCCACCAAGCTGCTGCGCAGTGTCATGAAATCCTTCTATATTACCGTTATAAATACCACCAGCCGCCAGAAGCCGTCCCGCAGCTTTGCTGTTGATGGTTTTCGCTGCCTGTGCGTGTTGCACTGGTGCATCGCCGTAATATGCCTGCTTCACAGTCGGTGCGGGTTTACGTCCGTTGTGGTTGTTAAGGCACTTTTCATAAGCCTTTCTCACTTCACTTTCGAACCACTCGTGATAGTGATCCATAAAACAGTCGTAGACCAGATTGCTGTCTTCATCGAAATAGAATGGATTGCGGCGATTATCCCACTGGGCGTGAGTGTCGATGCCGATGATCCAGCCCTCGTCGATATTTCGCTGCGTATCGTCGTAAACGTTATCGGCATAACCCCTCTGACGGCGCTTATCAGGCGCGGAAAACAGGCTCAGATTTCCGCTTTTGCGTCGGGGGACGTCATGGCAGGAAATGTTGTCGGGGTAATGATAATGATCGCTACTGATTTCGTAGAATATTCGCGCCTGGCTGAAAGCATCCCGCGGAGACAAAATGTACTGAAAATCAGCCGGAGAAAGCTCTCTTTCTGCATCCCATGCTCTTAGTAACCTGAACATCCATGTTCCCTGTTCCCATTTTTAAATTAAGGTTATTAAACTTTCAAATAAAGCACCAGGCAAGACATGTCTTATGTCCGTGGTAAAAACACTAAAAGATGGTGTGCCTAAAAGAGTTTGAAGCCCAATCGTACGAGATCGTACGCCAGGTACATCTTTGGGTATGCCAGGCGAGTAAATAAAACGAGGGTTTTATAAACTCCGCCAGAGAATGTTTCTATCTTAGTCCATTCAAAGTACATGGTATTTCTGACTGGAGTCGTGAGAAATCAATCGTTCATGCACGGAAAGAGCTAATAGAGGCTAATTCTGTAGTTAGGGTAAAATGTGGGAGGATTGCCGTGCCTGCGCGGTAGTTGTAGGGCGGATAAGCTTGCGCCATCCGCCATCTTCTTTAACCCGTAATATTCCAGCCTCGCGCACGCCATAACTCCGGCAACTGCGCTAAATCGGTAAAAGTTGTCACTTTCGGATGGTCAATCGGCTTGTTATGCGGGTCGGCGCAGAAATAAAAAACTTCCATGCCTGCGGCTATTCCTGATTGCGCACCCGCCATTGAATCATCTACCAGCACGCAGTTCTTCACATCCACGCGCATGGCATCTGCAGCATGAAACATTAATGCCGGATCGGGTTTCCACGCCTGAATATCGTAGCCACTAAACAATTTGTCCGGGAAATGGTGAAGCATGTCGGTTTTGCCCAACGAATGCTGCATCTTGCTGACAGGGCCGTTGGAGACGATACACATCGGCACTTTGATTTGCGCGACTAACGCGGCGGCTCCTTCAATCTCCACCAGCTCGCTGTCAAACAGTCGCGAAACCTCAGCGCGATAAATAGGCTCCAGCACCTCTTTTGACAGATTCACGCCATATTGGGCGTTGATAGTATCGATAATCTCGTAGAGCTTTATACCCTTAAAGGTTTTGTGAACCTCCTCAAGCGCAAGTTCAATGCCGTATTGCGCAAACATATGTACGTAGGCTTTGGAGCAAATAACCTCACTATCAACCAGCGTGCCATCGCAGTCGAAGAACACCGCATCTATCCGGGACATACCGCTTCCTTATTAAAGAGTGAACGGCCATCTTACCCAATTTGCGCAATTTTTGTGGCACGCAATCGTTGCCGTATAAGAAAATTCAATGAAAAAAAATCTGTGTTGGTCATCATGTTTTGTAATTTTTGGTATAGGATAGCGACGGATTTTCCCTCTCAATGTTCGGAATTAAGACTAATGAGCCAACCACAATCTACTCCGGCCGCAAATCCGGGGCTGCTCGAGCGCGTGTTTAAACTGCGCGAACACGGCACCACGGCCCGCACTGAAGTGATCGCCGGTCTTACGACCTTCCTGACGATGGTGTATATCGTTTTCGTCAACCCGCAGATCCTTGGCGCCGCTGGTATGGATACCCAGGCCGTTTTTGTCACCACCTGTTTGATTGCCGCATTAGGTAGCATCCTGATGGGTATTTTCGCCAACCTGCCAGTAGCACTGGCACCGGCCATGGGTCTGAACGCGTTCTTCGCCTTTGTGGTGGTTGGCGCGATGGGGATCTCCTGGCAAGTCGGCATGGGCGCCATTTTCTGGGGTGCCGTAGGTTTGCTGCTGCTGACCATTTTCCGCGTTCGCTACTGGATGATTGCCAATATTCCGGTGAGTCTGCGTATCGGTATTACCAGTGGTATCGGTCTGTTCATCGGTATGATGGGGCTGAAAAACGCCGGTATTATCGTAGCGAACAAAGATACCCTGGTGACCATTGGTAACCTGACTTCGCACAGCGTTCTGCTGGGCGCGCTGGGCTTCTTTATCATTGCAATCCTGGCTTCGCGTAACATTCACGCAGCTGTGTTGGTCTCAATCGTTGTGACTACTCTGCTGGGCTGGATGATGGGTGATGTTCAATATCACGGTATTGTCTCCGCGCCACCAAGTGTGTTGTCTGTTGTGGGCCAGGTTGATTTAGCCGGTTCACTGAACATTGGTCTGGCAGGCGTTATCTTCTCCTTTATGCTGGTTAACCTGTTTGACTCATCTGGTACGCTGATTGGCGTGACAGATAAAGCAGGGCTTGCCGACGAAAAAGGGAAATTCCCACGCATGAAGCAAGCGCTGTACGTTGATAGCGTCTCTTCTGTTGCGGGTGCATTTATCGGGACATCTTCCGTTACCGCGTATATCGAAAGCTCTTCTGGCGTGTCTGTTGGCGGGCGCACTGGCCTGACTGCGGTTATCGTTGGCCTGTTATTCTTGCTGGTTATCTTCCTGTCACCGCTGGCGGGTATGGTTCCGGCATATGCAGCAGCAGGCGCACTGATTTACGTTGGCGTGTTGATGACATCCAGCCTGTCGCGCGTGAAGTGGGATGACCTGACTGAAGCCGTTCCAGCGTTTATTACTGCAGTGATGATGCCATTTAGCTTCTCAATCACAGAAGGTATCGCACTGGGCTTCATCTCTTACTGTGTGATGAAACTTGGCACAGGCCGCTGGCGTGAAATTAGCCCATGCGTGATTGTTGTGGCGCTGCTGTTTGTTCTTAAAATCGTCTTTATCGATTCACATTAATTGGTTTTGCCGGAGACGCTTTGCTTATCCGGCCTACTTATTAACCGTGCTTCTTAGAGTAAGCGTAGCGTCATCCTCCGATACATTTGGCGGATGGCGCTAATACTTACCCGTTCAATGTATGATTATCCCTGCGATACCTGCCCGGCGGCTGATGGAATGTGCGGGTAAATATCCGCGTAAACGTCTGCTGTGAATCAAAGCCATACTTCAAACTAATGTCGTAAACCTTGTTATCGGTATCGCGTAAATCACGTGCAGCCAGCAAAAGTTTGCGCTCACGAATATATCTCCCCAAACTCTCGCCTTTGTACTGCATAAACAACCGCTGCAAGTGCCACTTTGAATAACCTGCGTGATCGGCAATATCATCAATACGTAATGGTTGATGCAGATTGTCGTCAATCCACTGAACAATGGTGTCGATAACCTGGGCTGAAATTGTCATTTATCCCCCTGCGCGGTTCGCTTACATGGCACTGGTCGATTCCCACCAGGCGCTAAATTGTTGTGCGTTGTCGTTCACCAATACAGGCTCACCCTGCTTTGGTGTTAACAGGCGAAAATCTTTATCAGCACTGGCTGCTGCGAGGCTTTTGTAGGGTGCATCCCAGGTGTGCTTAGCCAGCACAAAACGACCCGCATGGCCCGGCAACACGGCGCGTGCGTTCAAATCAACGGCTGCCTGCGCAGTTTCGTTCGGCATCATATGAATATTGCTCCAGTCCTCGTCGTACTGGCCGTTTTCCATGATGGCAAGATCAACAGAACCAAACTGTTCGCCAATCGTTTTGAAATGAGGCCCGTAGCCGGTATCACCGCTGTAATAGACTTTGTGGTCATCAGTTACAAACATAAAACTCGCCCATAAAGTCTGGTTGCTCTTCAGGCTACGACCGGAGAAGTGACGGGCGGGCAGAACATGGACCGTCAGCCCATTTGAAACTTTTACCGACTGATTCCAGTCTTTTTCGTGAATGATCTCGCTATTTATGCCCCAATAGCGCAGATGTGAACCGACGCCCAGTGGCGTGATCACCTGGCGGATTTTTGGTTTCAGCGCTTTAATCGTCGCGTAATCCAGATGATCGTAGTGGTCGTGGGAAATAATCAGCAGATCGATTTCAGGCATCGACTCCGCACTCCATGGGTAATCCCCTGGAAAGGCTTTATTCAGGAATGAAAAAGGGGCGGCGTAATTACTGAATACCGGGTCGATCAGAATACGTTTGCCGGCGAGCTGGATGTACCACGAGGAGTGGCCGAGCCAGACCATGGTGTCCTGCTCCAGCGGCAAGCTCGCCAGATCGGTTTTCACCAAAGGCAGCGAATGCTGTGGGCGTGCATTTTCAGTTCGTGTGGTTAAAAACCCCCACCATGCCGCCAGCTTACTTTTCTGCCCGGTATATCCGAGAGTTGGAACCTGGTTGCGGAACTGCCCGTCCACGTAATTTGCAGAACGTTCAACTAAGCTTAAACCTTCACCTTGCGGAGCCTGACCAAAACCGGCATTCAGGACAAAAGGCAAACTGGCTGCTGTTGCAATCAACATAATAATAACCGCGCATAGGGAGAGACGTTTCATTTCCTGGCCTGCATGTTCGTCCCATCCGCTGGCACGATGCTAATAAATTTGATAATGAGTGAGTAAGCACTCATTATAGATGGGGCGTGATAACCGTCAAGATCATTTTCAATCGCTGACATTGCGCGTTGCAGTGCCGTAGCTTGCGTGATTCAATTTGTGTTTTGGTGTGAATGAGGAAAAATGTTGTGGCTCGTCCGAAGAGTGAAGATAAGAAACTGGCGATACTGGAAGCGGCGACTATCGCTATTGGCCAGGCGGGGATTGTTGCGTCTACTGCTCAGATTGCTCGTGCTGCTGGTGTGGCAGAAGGCACACTGTTTCGCTATTTTGCCACGAAGGACGATTTGCTCAACGAGCTGTACCTGCATTTGAAACAGGGCTTACTTTTTTCAATGCAGGAGAATCTCGACCGTACACTGAAAGACCCGAAAGAATATACCCGTTATATCTGGAACAGTTATATCGACTGGGCAATCCGCAATTCGCAAGCCCACAGGGCGATCCGTCAATTAGCGGTGAGCGATAAAATAGGCGAAGAAACCAAGCAGAAAGTGGCGGAGATGTTCCCGGAAATGCATGAAATTTGTTCGCAATCGATACTGAAGGCTTTTAGTAGCGGCCCGTATCGCGCGTTTAGTGATGCCATTTTTTCTTCACTGGCAGAGACGACCATGGAGTTCGCCAGCCGAGAACCGGAACGGGCTGGCGATTTTAAAGCGTTAGGCTTTGAAACTATGTGGCGCGCATTAGCGAATTAACTTTTAACTCGCTGAATATAATCACCAAATGCAGCCAGTTGCCCAGCCAGATGATCGAGTGTGCTTTGATCAACTACTTCACCTGTTTGCGTATCGACTTTATTCTGAATCACACCACCCATAAATTCTGGCTTGTTCATCACCATCGCGTCGAGGAACACCAGAATCTGGCGTAGATGGTACTGACAACGTGCGCCGCCGATTGCACCCATTGAACTGGTTTGAATCAGCACAGGCTTTCCTGCCAGAGGCTGTTCAGGTAAACGAGATAGCCAGTCGATGGCATTCTTCAGCCCGCCCGGTACCGAGTAGTTATATTCCGGCGTGACAATCACCACACCGTCTGCGGCGCGAATTTGTTCGGCAATGGCTTCAACGCTTGATGGGAAACCCTCTTCTTGCTGCACATCGGCGTCATACAAAGGAATGTCTTTAATCGACGGCAACGCATCGATGCTCATTCCCGCAGGAGCGATTCCTGGCAAAGTACGAGCAACCATAGCGTTGAATGAACCATGACGCAGGCTGCCTAATAACGTGACTATCTTTAACGTGTCGGACATAAATACTCCTTGGTGTCAGTACGTTCGGGAACGATCAGTTTTGATATAACACTTTTTCTGACGACATGCTGGTTAAACGAATAATGCTGCCATTGGGATCCTGATAGCGAGATTTGACATCTCCCAGGCTATGCCAGTTCTGTGGGGCTTCAAATTCCCACAAACTGAGCTTTTCAATGGCTGGTGACACCACGCATCCCCAGATCAATAGCCCTTCCACATCGCTGATCGCTTCAATTTCTGATTGGTCGCTAGCACGTATTCGCCCGGCCCCAGGCAGGAGTTGCAAACTTTCTTCGCGGCCTGTCAGTTTAAAAGTGCTTTGATGCAATGTGCGTAGTTGTGCGCGAGCTTCACCTGGGTTTTTTTGATTGTTTATCCAGATGGATTCATTACTGCGAAAAGTAGAGCCTGAGGCGACAGATGGGAGATGGCCAAAAGACTGGTTAATCTCAATATCTAATCCACAGCGGCCTTCGGTTGTTATCAGAACGGCGACGTTGTTTCCGGCATAGGCAATGCTGAAGTCCATTAATGAAGGATCGGCAAAGTGTGGGCGCCCAGTTGCAGTGGCAACTATTCTCGGTAGCTGTTGAATGCCATAAAGCATATGCAGTAATTCAGCTAGTAGGCTACGAGAGGCTAAATACCGTGTGCGGCGATGCTCTGGCATTTGCAGAGCTTCAGTCTGGCACTCTTTATTCAGTCGGCTAGAAAAGGGGTATTTCTGATTGAGCGTACATCTTGCGAAGTGCGTTGCCATTTGTCTCTCCTTGATAATGGACACAGTACTTAGCGATCGATTGTAGGTTTTTTAAAGCACAAACGCACGGACAGGTGTGTGTAAAAAAGCGTCAATAGATCAACCCTATGAATATTTAGCTTTTAAAGCACCAGACAAAATGGCAAAAAATCCCGCAATACTGGATATACTGCGGGATGAGCAAAAAGTGAGCACACGCTTACTTTTTAGATTACTTACCGATACAGAAGCTGGAGAAGATGCGTCCGAGCAAATCATCAGAGGTAAATTCGCCAGTGATTTCACTTAAGCTTTGCTGAGAAAGGCGTAGCTCTTCAGCCAGTAACTCCCCGGCCCATGCGCCCAGCAGCTGTGCTTTCCCTTGCTGCAGGTGGGTTGCCGCCTGTTCCAGCGCCTGTAAGTGGCGACGACGCGCCAGGAAGCCGCCTTCCATATTGGTTTCAAAGCCCATGCTCTGTTTTAGATGATCGCGCAGCACATCAACGCCTTCACCGGTACGTGCAGAAAGGCGTACTAGTGAGTGACCGTTCACATCGCTCAGGCCCAGCGTTTCGCCAGTCACGTCTGCTTTGTTACGTACAACTGTAATGGGCAAACGTGTTGGCAAGCGTGCAATAAAGTCTGGCCAGATTTCTGCAGGGTCTGTGGCATCGGTGGTGGTGCCATCAACCATAAACAGTACGCGGTCAGCTTGTTCGATCTCATTCCACGCACGTTCGATACCAATACGCTCAACTTCGTCGCTTGCTTCGCGAAGACCTGCGGTATCAATGATGTGTAGCGGCATGCCATCAATGTGGATATGTTCACGTAATACATCGCGGGTTGTTCCGGCAATATCCGTCACAATCGCTGCTTCGCGACCAGCAAGGGCGTTCAACAGGCTTGATTTCCCGGCGTTTGGACGGCCAGCAATCACTACCTTCATCCCTTCGCGCAGCAAACTTCCCTGGCGTGCTTCGGCACGAACAGCGTCCAGATCGTTAATCACCTGGTTTAGTTGCGCTTCAATTTTGCCGTCAGAGAGGAAGTCTATTTCTTCATCCGGGAAATCAATCGCTGCTTCTACGTAAATGCGTAGATGAGTCAGCGCTTCGACCAGATGGTTTACGCGGGCGGAGAAAGCGCCCTGCAAAGAATTTAATGCTGAACGAGCGGCTTGCTCGGAACTGGCATCAATCAGGTCAGCAATCGCCTCTGCCTGCGCCAAATCCAACTTGTCATTCAGGAATGCCCGCTCAGAGAACTCACCAGGCCTTGCGATACGCAGCCCTGGGAGCGCCAGAATGCGTTTTAACAGCAAGTCGAGGATAACCGGGCCACCGTGCCCCTGAAATTCCAGCACGTCTTCACCTGTGAAGGAATTTGGCCCAGGGAACCACAGCGCGATGCCTTGATCGAGCACGCTGCCGTCTGCATCACGGAATGGCAGGTAATCGGCATAGCGTGGTTTAGGGAGTTTACCCAGAATCGCTTGCGCGACTTCACGAGCTTGCAGGCCTGAGACGCGCAGGATACCGACTCCACCACGTCCCGGCGGTGTCGCCTGGGCAACGATTGTCTCGTTATGGCTCATAATTTTCCCTTTCGAGATGGCTAGTGGATAACGCTTCGCTTATCCACCCGACAAAATAAAAAAGGCGGTCTATTGACCGCCTTTCGTAAGCTTCTAGCTAATTGTTATCAGGTCTTTTTCTTATCGCGACTGTGTAAGCCACGTTTCTCAAGACCGCGATAAATCAGCTGCTGCTGGATGATGGTCACTGTGTTACTGACGATATAGTACAGTACCAGGCCTGACGGGAACCACAGGAAGAACACCGTGAAGATGACCGGCATAAAGGTCATGATCTTCTGCTGCATCGGGTCGGTCACGGTGGTCGGCGACATCTTCTGAATGAAGAACATCGTCAAGCCCATCAGGATCGGCAGGATGTAGTACGGGTCTTGTGCAGACAAGTCATGAATCCACAGTGCGAACGGCGCATGGCGCAATTCCACAGAACCCATCAGCATGTAGTACAACGCCAGGAAGATTGGCATCTGGATAACCAGCGGGAGACAGCCACCCAACGGGTTAACTTTCTCAGCTTTATACAACGCCATCATTTCCTGACTCTGGCGCTGCTTATCGTCACCAATACGTTCACGCATGGCCGCCAGTTTCGGCTGCAACATACGCATTTTCGCCATGGATGTGTACTGCGCTTTAGTCAGCGGGTACATGATGCCACGAACGATAAAGGTGATAACGATAATGGAGAAGCCCCAGTTACCGATGAAGCTGTGGATAAATTTCAACAGTTTGAACAGCGGCTGAGAAATAAACCACAACCAACCATAATCCACTGTCAGGTCAAGGTGCGGCGCAACGGCTGCCATTTTGTCCTGAATTTCCGGGCCGACCCACAGGGTGCTACCCAGTTTAGCGGTCTGACCTGGCTGAACCAGTTGCGGCGAAGATTTATAACCAATCGCTGCCACATCGTTGTTCAGTTTGGTGGTATAGAAGTTGTTGGTACCCTGATTATTTGGAACCCACGCTGTTGCGAAATACTGCTGCAGCATCGCAACCCAACCATTGCTGGCGTTGACGTTCAGGTTCTCACCGTCTGCGATTTTATCGAATTTATATTTTTCGTATTTCGCATCTGGAGTCGAGTACGCAGCACCACGGAAGGTATGCAACGCAAAGTTGTTGCTTCCTGTATCGCGGTGAGTCGGCAAATTGATGGACTGCTTCAACTGACCAAAAGTAGCCAGTTCCAGCGGTTTCTCACCGGCGTTCTTCACATCGTAATTCACGCTTACCGCGAACTCGCCACGTTTCAGGGTGAAGGATTTAGTGAAGGTATTGCCCGCCGCATCGGTATAGGTCATTGGGATAACGATTTCGTTCTGGCCTTCTGGCAGCACGAAAGTATCGCTAGCAACGTTATACAGAGGACGCTCACCGTTAGCCGGGTTATCCGGGCCATCGCGACCGGTCAGGCCACTTTGCGCCTGGTAGACAAACTCTGGCGTAGTTTCCAGTAACTGGAACGGCTCATTAGATTTGAGCTCTTTCGGGTAGGTCAACAACAGCGCCTGCTCAACATCACCACCACGGGTGTTGATGGAAAGCTCAAGAACGTCAGTTTTAACTGTGATGAGTTTACCCTGGCCACTGGTCGGCACACCCTGGTTTGCGGCGTTACCTGCTGCGGTGGTCGTAGTCTGCGTGGTCTGCTGTACCTGAGGTTGTGGAGCGTGGTCCTGCTCCCAGGCTTGCCAGATCATGAAAGACACGAACAACAAAGCGATGAGAAAGAGATTGCGTTGCGAATCCATCGTTAGTGTTCTCTGGTATCAAAAGGTCCAGGTGGGACGGGATCGTCTCCACCGGGGTTCAAAGGGTGGCATTTTAATACGCGTTTCACTGTCAACCAACTGCCTTTTAACACCCCAAACCTGCGCAATGCCTCAATTCCGTAGTGAGAACAGGTTGGAGTAAAACGACAATGCGGCCCGAGAAGCGGACTTATCAGGCGCTGATAGACCCTAATCAGGCCTATCAAGAGCCGGGAGAAAGGCGACAATGACGGCGCCATAACTTTTCCAATGCTTCCGATAAAGCCCGGTTATCCAGGTCTGCAACCCCTTTCTTAGCCACTACCACGAAATCCATTGCAGGAAGTTCGTGCTGACGCAAACGGAAACTCTCACGCGTCAGACGTTTAATCCGATTGCGTTCGTGTGCACGTTTAACATTTTTCTTAGCGACTGTAAGACCGATGCGGGGATGCCCCAGCGAATTTAGGCGGCCGAGGATGGTGATTTGCGGCGTGCCAGCCCGTTGAGGCTGCTGGAAGACGAAAGTGAAATGAGTGGGAGTTAACAAGCGTAACTCCCTGGGAAATGCGAGCTTAACCACTCAGGGGTTAGCTTTTATTACTTAGAAACGGTCAGACGAGAACGGCCTTTAGCACGACGACGTGCCAGTACCTGACGACCATTTTTTGTAGCCATACGAGCACGGAAGCCGTGTGAACGGTTGCGCTTCAGTACAGACGGTTGAAAAGTGCGTTTCATGGCGATTTCTACCTAAACTTGGATAAATTTCACTGGGTTAGCGAAGAGCCCTGCAGAAACTGCAAACGACTTACGCCTCAGTGTGGCTGATTAAAGAGGCCGGATTGTAATAATTGTACACTCCGGAGTCAATTCTCTTTCCTTATTTCCCGTGCCTTAATTCGCTTTTTGACCCTTAAAACGACCAGGATCTGACCAAAATAAAGCCGTGGTGACACGCGACGGGTGGGGAATTATACGGCGTCCCCATTAAAGCGCAAGGATCGTTGGGGATCTTCCTTAGATCAGATAAGTCGATTTTGTGCGCGAGTCAGTAAATTTTCCAATATAGGAACGTAACGCACTGCGCGTCTGGCAGGATCGTTTACACTTAGACTCCACAAAACAGCCCTGTGGATAAATCGGGAAGAAACTGTGAGAAACAGAAGATCTCTGGCGCACTTTAGGCTATGATCCGCGGTCCCGATCGTGATCCTTTAGCGTTCACCCTGGGGTAAACCGCAGATAGCGGTTCGCACGCTTCCCGTACCGGGATCCCTGTGGGAAAGTCGGCGTGTGTCAACAATCATGAATATAAACTTTCAGTCTTCGTCATTTTATCGACTTTGTTCGAGTGGAGTCCGCCGTGTCACTTTCGCTTTGGCAGCAGTGTCTTGCCCGATTGCAGGATGAGTTACCAGCCACAGAATTCAGTATGTGGATACGCCCCCTACAGGCGGAACTGAGCGATAACACGCTGGCCCTGTATGCGCCAAACCGTTTTGTGCTCGACTGGGTGAGAGATAAGTACCTCAATAATATCAATGGCTTGCTCAATGATTTTTGTGGCACTGATGCACCCGTATTGCGTTTTGAAGTTGGCAGCAAACCGGTCAGCCAAACAATGAACCAGCAGGCTGTAACCAGCGCTCCTGCGCATGTACATATTGCACGTCCAACGAATCAAATTCGTCCAAGTTGGGATAACCTCCCGGCTCCGGCTGAACACTCCTATCGCTCTAACGTTAACGTAAAACATACTTTCGATAACTTCGTTGAAGGTAAGTCGAACCAACTGGCTCGCGCGGCAGCACGTCAGGTGGCAGACAACCCTGGTGGCGCTTATAACCCTTTATTCCTTTATGGCGGCACCGGTCTGGGTAAAACGCACCTTTTGCATGCTGTTGGCAACGGTATTATTGCGCGCAAACCGAATGCAAAAGTGGTGTACATGCACTCTGAACGTTTCGTTCAGGACATGGTAAAAGCACTGCAAAATAACGCTATTGAAGAGTTCAAACGTTACTACCGTTCTGTTGACGCACTGCTGATTGATGACATTCAATTCTTTGCTAATAAAGAACGCTCACAAGAAGAATTCTTCCACACCTTCAACGCCCTGCTTGAAGGTAACCAACAGATCATTCTGACTTCGGATCGTTATCCAAAAGAGATCAACGGTGTTGAAGATCGTCTGAAATCTCGCTTCGGTTGGGGGCTCACGGTTGCGATTGAGCCACCAGAACTGGAAACGCGTGTTGCGATCCTGATGAAAAAAGCAGACGAGAACGATATCCGTCTGCCGGGTGAAGTGGCCTTCTTTATTGCCAAGCGTTTACGTTCAAACGTGCGTGAGCTTGAAGGGGCATTGAACCGTGTTATTGCCAACGCCAACTTTACTGGCCGGGCGATTACCATCGACTTCGTGCGCGAAGCGCTGCGCGATCTGCTGGCGCTGCAAGAGAAGCTTGTCACCATCGACAATATTCAGAAGACGGTGGCAGAGTACTATAAAATAAAGATTGCTGACCTGTTGTCCAAGCGTCGTTCCCGCTCTGTTGCCCGTCCACGTCAAATGGCAATGGCTCTGGCGAAGGAACTGACTAACCATAGCTTGCCAGAAATCGGCGATGCCTTTGGTGGCCGCGACCATACTACGGTTCTCCATGCCTGCCGTAAGATTGAGCAGTTGCGTGAAGAAAGCCACGACATCAAAGAAGATTTCTCTAACCTAATCAGAACATTATCTTCGTGACGCTATGAAATTTACCGTTGAACGTGAAACTTTATTAAAACCGCTGCAACAGGTGAGTGGCCCGTTAGGTGGCCGTCCGACGTTACCGATTCTCGGCAACCTGCTGTTGCAAGTCGCGGAAGGAACTCTTTCATTAACAGGTACTGACCTGGAAATGGAGATGGTGGCGCGTGTCGCGTTGGTGCAACCGCATGAGCCGGGTGCCACGACGGTTCCAGCACGTAAATTTTTTGATATCTGCCGTGGTTTGCCGGAAGGTGCAGAAATAGCTGTTACGCTTGAGGGCGACCGTATGTTGGTGCGCTCCGGGCGTAGCCGATTCTCGCTCTCGACGCTGCCTGCTGCTGATTTCCCTAACCTGGACGACTGGCAGAGCGAAGTAGAATTCACGCTCCCGCAAGCGACCATGAAACGCCTGATTGAAGCCACGCAGTTTTCTATGGCGCATCAGGACGTTCGCTACTATTTGAACGGCATGTTGTTTGAAACCGAAGGCGAAGAGTTACGCACCGTGGCGACCGATGGTCACCGCCTGGCTGTGTGTTCTATGCCGGTCGGTCAGTCTTTGCCTAACCATTCGGTGATCGTGCCGCGTAAAGGCGTGATTGAGCTAATGCGTATGCTGGACGGCGGCGACTCGCCGTTGCGTATCCAGATTGGTAGTAACAACATTCGCGCTCATGTTGGCGACTTTATCTTCACGTCTAAGCTGGTTGATGGTCGTTTCCCTGATTATCGCCGCGTGTTGCCGAAGAATCCTGATAAGCATCTGGATGCCAGCTGCGATTTGCTGAAACAAGCGTTTTCACGCGCAGCCATTCTTTCGAACGAGAAATTCCGTGGTGTTCGCCTGCAGGTTATTCAAAACCAGCTGAAAATCACGGCTAACAACCCGGAACAGGAAGAAGCCGAAGAGATTCTTGACGTCACTTACGACGGCACAGATATGGAAATTGGTTTCAACGTCAGTTACGTGCTTGATGTCCTGAATGCACTGAAGTGCGAGAACGTACGCATTTTGCTGACCGACTCTGTTTCCAGCGTGCAGATTGAAGATGCAGCCTCACAAGCGGCGGCGTATGTTGTGATGCCAATGAGACTGTAGATGTCGCTCAACAGGCTGTTAATTAAAGACTTTCGAAATATCGAAGATGCGGATCTGGCTCTGTCTCCAGGGTTTAATTTCCTGGTCGGAGCCAACGGAAGTGGCAAAACCAGCGTGCTGGAGGCGATTTATACCCTCGGGCACGGGCGTGCTTTTCGTAGTCTGAAAATTGAACGTGTGATTCGCCATGAAACAGAATCCTTTGTACTGCATGGACGTATACAGAACGGCGAGCGGGAAACCTCAGTTGGCCTGACCAAAGACCGTGCAGGCGACAGCAAAGTGCGCATCGACGGCAGCGACGGCCATAAAGTGGCTGAACTTGCCCTGTTGATGCCCATGCAACTCATCACCCCAGAAGGGTTTACCTTGCTTAACGGTGGCCCGAAATACCGTCGAGCTTTCCTCGACTGGGGATGTTTCCACAATGAACCAGGATTTTTTGTCGCCTGGAGCAATCTCAAGCGCCTACTTAAGCAACGCAACGCTGCGTTGCGCCAGGTAACGCGTTATGCGCAGTTGCGGCCATGGGATCAAGAGCTTATCCCACTAGCGGAGCAAATTAGCCGCTGGCGTGCCGACTACAGTGCAGCCATTGCTGATGACATGGCTGATACCTGTGCACAATTTCTGCCGGAGTTCTCGCTTAACTTCTCCTTCCAGCGTGGTTGGGAAAAAGAGAGTGACTATGGCGAGTTACTGGAACGCAACTTCGAACGCGATCGAATGCTGACCTACACCGCCCACGGCCCCCACAAAGCGGATTTTCGGATACGTGCAGACGGTGCGCCGGTAGAAGATACGTTGTCGCGCGGGCAGCTTAAATTACTGATGTGCGCTTTAAGACTGGCACAGGGTGAGTTTCTCACCCGACAGAACGGGCGACGTTGCCTGTATCTGATAGATGATTTTGCCTCTGAACTAGATGATGCACGCCGTGGTCTATTAGCCAGCCGGTTAAAGGCGACGGAATCACAAGTTTTTGTTAGCGCGATTAGCGCAGAACATGTGATGGATATGGCGGACAAAAATTCGAAGATGTTCGCCGTGGATCAGGGTAAAATAACGGATTAACCCAAGAATAAATGAGCGAGAAACGTTGATGTCGAATTCTTATGACTCCTCCAGTATCAAAGTCCTTAAAGGGCTGGATGCGGTACGTAAGCGCCCGGGAATGTATATCGGTGATACGGATGACGGCACCGGTCTGCACCACATGGTATTTGAGGTCGTAGATAACGCTATCGACGAAGCACTTGCCGGTCACTGTAAAGACATCGTTGTCACCATTCATGCTGATAACTCTGTCTCTGTAACCGATGATGGTCGTGGTATTCCTACTGGTATTCACCCGGAAGAAGGTGTGTCTGCTGCCGAAGTTATTATGACCGTGCTTCACGCCGGCGGTAAGTTCGATGACAACTCTTATAAAGTTTCTGGTGGTCTGCACGGTGTGGGTGTTTCTGTAGTTAACGCCCTGTCCCAGAAGCTGGAATTGCTGATTCGCCGCGAAGGCAAAGTGCACCAGCAAACTTACATCCACGGTGTGCCACAGGCGCCGCTGGCCGTTACGGGCGAATCTGACGTAACCGGTACGCAAGTCCGTTTCTGGCCGAGCCACGAAACCTTCACCAACGTGATTGAGTTTGAATACGACATTCTGGCTAAACGCCTGCGCGAACTGTCGTTCCTGAACTCTGGTGTTTCTATCCGCCTGATTGATAAGCGTGATGGCCGCCAGGACCACTTCCACTACGAAGGCGGTATCCGCGCGTTTGTTGAATACCTCAACAAAAACAAAACCCCAATTCACCCAACTGTGTTCTATTTCAGCACTGAAAAAGACGGTATTGGCGTAGAAGTGGCGTTGCAGTGGAACGACGGTTTCCAGGAAAACATCTACTGCTTTACCAACAACATCCCGCAGCGCGATGGTGGTACTCACCTTGCTGGTTTCCGTGCGGCGATGACGCGTACTTTGAACGCGTATATGGATAAAGAAGGCTACAGCAAAAAAGCGAAAGTTAGCGCCACCGGTGACGATGCCCGTGAAGGCCTGATTGCTGTTGTCTCCGTGAAAGTTCCAGACCCTAAATTCTCTTCTCAGACCAAAGACAAACTGGTTTCTTCTGAAGTGAAAACCGCAGTTGAACAGCAGATGAACGAACTGTTGTCTGAATACCTGCTGGAAAACCCATCTGACGCGAAAATCGTGGTCGGTAAAATTATTGATGCAGCTCGTGCTCGTGAAGCAGCACGTCGCGCACGTGAAATGACCCGTCGTAAAGGCGCGCTCGATTTGGCTGGTCTGCCTGGCAAACTTGCTGACTGCCAGGAACGCGACCCGGCTCACTCCGAACTGTACCTTGTGGAAGGGGACTCTGCGGGCGGCTCTGCAAAACAGGGGCGTAACCGTAAGAACCAGGCCATTTTGCCGCTCAAAGGTAAAATTCTGAACGTTGAGAAAGCGCGCTTTGACAAAATGCTCGCCTCTCAGGAAGTGGCTACGCTGATTACCGCGCTGGGCTGCGGCATTGGCCGTGACGAATACAACCCGGATAAGTTGCGTTACCACAGCATCATCATCATGACGGATGCGGACGTCGATGGTTCGCACATCCGTACCCTGCTATTGACCTTCTTCTATCGTCAAATGCCTGAAATCGTTGAGCGCGGCCATGTGTATATCGCACAGCCACCGCTGTACAAAGTGAAGAAAGGCAAGCAAGAGCAGTACATCAAAGACGATGAAGCGATGGATCAATATCAAATTGCCATTGCCCTGGACGGCGCAACACTGCATACCAATGCCCACGCACCAGCAATCGCTGGCGAAGCGCTGGAAAAACTGGTGTCTGAGTTTAAAGCTTGCCAGAAAATGATTGGCCGCATGGAGCGCCGTTATCCGCGCAACTTGCTGAACAACCTCGTTTATCACACAACGCTTGAAGACACCGATTTGGTTGACGAAAGCAAAGTGACTGCCTGGGTTTCAGCACTGGTTAACGCGCTTAACGAAAACGAACAGCACGGCAGCACCTGGAACTCCCTGGTTCGTCATAACCGTGAACTGAACCTGTTCGAGCCAGTGATCCGTGTGCGTACCCACGGCGTTGATACTGACTATCCGCTGGAGCAAGAGTTTATCGTTGGTGGTGAATATCGTCGTATTTGCACACTGGGCGAAAAACTGCGCGGTCTGATCGAAGAAGATGCGTTCATCGAACGTGGCGAGCGCCAACAACCTGTTGCCAGCTTTGAGCAGGCGCTGGAGTGGTTGGGTAAAGAGTCACGTCGTGGCCTGTCGATTCAGCGTTACAAAGGTTTGGGCGAAATGAACCCGGACCAACTGTGGGAAACCACAATGGATCCACAAAGCCGTCGTATGTTGCGCGTGACCGTTAAAGACGCGATTGCAGCCGATCAGTTGTTCACCACCCTGATGGGCGATGCGGTTGAACCTCGTCGTGCATTTATCGAAGAAAACGCCCTGAAAGCGGCGAACATCGATATCTAAGTTAGTTCATGCTGGTGGGCAATCTGCTCACCAGCATATCCACAGCCAGCCTCACTTTTAGCGGTAGATGAAGTGTTTGTAACCACACCGCATGCGTTTCATAAACACTATCCAGATCCTTGCTCAGTATCCTGACCAACTTCCCATTCTTTAACTCTTCCTCAATCAACCAGCACGGTAACAGCGCAATACCAAACCCGGCAATCGACGCATCTGCTATCGCTTCTAAATCGTCCATCAGCATTCGTGATTTCGGGACAAACTCGCTTTTCTTATCGCCTTCACCATTAATAATCCAACGATGCGGTACGCCTGAATTGATGTAATTAAACACTTCATGGTGCGATAAATCGTCGATGGTTTGTGGTTCACCATGTTGCCGTAAATAGTGAGGTGATGCGCAAATCATCATGCGATGCTCGCCTAGCTTTCGTGCGACCAGACCGCTGCTGTCCGGCAATTTTCCGTTGCGAATCACCAAATCCAGCCCGTCTTCAAGCAGGTCTGAAACTCTGTCGCTAAATAGTAATTCCAGCTTTAAATCGGGATGTTGGATGGCAAATTCTGTCAGCAACGGCGCAATACACATGCGGCCATACAGTGCCGGCATTGAAACTCTCAACCGCCCCCGAACGGATTTTTTCCCGCTTTCCAGCAGTGTTTCGGCAGCCTGAATTTCTTCCAGTGCGCGCAGACAGTGCTCATAAAAAATTGCGCCTTCATCGGTTAGCGCCAGGCTGCGCGTAGTTCGTTGAAAAAGCCGCACGTTTAATCGATGCTCGAGTTGGGAAATGGTTTTGCCCACGGCTGAACGTGAAAGGTGCAGGCGTTCAGCGGCAAGAGAGAAGCTGCCTGCTTCAACAGCAGTAACAAAAACAGAAATGCCCTTCAGCTGCTCGCTCATTATTTGTATCCATTCAGGAACCAATATCTGGAAAATCTATCGCCACTGGTGATTGAAGGTCAACGATATACTTTCGGTGGTGATGAATTAACCTGAGTCCCTGGAGATAATGATGAGCCAAACGATCAGCAAAACGATCAGCAGAACAATGCAACGCTGGACGATGAATGCCGT
The DNA here is from genome assembly GCF_000737905.1 of Buttiauxella noackiae. NCBI lineage: Bacteria > Pseudomonadati > Pseudomonadota > Gammaproteobacteria > Enterobacterales > Enterobacteriaceae > Buttiauxella > Buttiauxella noackiae. Next base: position 358,569 of record NZ_JPRU01000003.1, on the reverse strand, counting down.
TGGGCGTGAAAACCTGACACTTTCTACAGAAACGATCCCAACACCAGGACCTGGATATGTACTGGTGCGCGTGAATGCGGTTGCGCTTAACTATCGCGATAAAATGGTGATTGATGGATCTATGCCATTGCTGCTTCCCTTCCCCTTTACTCCCTCGTCAGACATGGCGGGCGTGGTGGAAAGTATCGGGGAAGGCGTCACTCGTTTTCAGAAAGGTGCGCGTGTTATCTCGACATTTTCACCTGACTGGATAGACGGTAAACCAAATGGTAATGCCCGAACTCCACCATATCGCACGCTCGGCGGTGTGCATCAGGGGATGCTCGCGGAGTATGTTGCTATGAGTGAAAACTGGCTGGTGGATTCACCTGCAAGCCTCGACGATATTCAGGCCAGCACGCTACCATGCGCGGGGCTTACCGCCTGGTTTGCATTGGTTGAACGTGGCGGCTTAAGCGCAGGAAAATCAGTGCTGGTGCAGGGAACGGGCGGAGTTTCTATGTTTGCGTTGCAAATCGCCAAAGCTCACGGCGCGAAAGTGTTTATCACTTCGGGTAGCGATGAAAAACTCGCGCAGGCGAAAGCCCTGGGTGCCGACCACGGCATTAACCGACTGAAAAATGACTGGGTTGATGCCGTTTACGAACTCACACAGGAGAACGGAATCGACCATATTATTGAAACCGTCGGCGGCGCAAACTTGGCAAATTCCCTGCGTGCGGTTGCGGTGCATGGGCGTATATCCGTGATTGGTGTGCTGGACGGTTTTGAGTTCTCAGGCCCTGCGGGTGAGTTGCTGCTGAAATCCCCAACCATTCAAGGTATTGGTGTCGGTCACCGCCGCGCACTGGAAGATTTCGTCCGCGCTATTGACGCAAACAACATCAAACCGGTCATCGAAACGACCTACCGCTTTGATGAACTACCGCAGGCGCTGGCGCATCTTGACCGTGGCGCCTTCGGCAAAATTGTCGTAACAGGCCCGTGATTGACTACACTTCTAAGGCACACTTCGTGATTGCAAGAGGACACGGTCATGGGTTTATTCGATCAAGTTACTGGCATGATGGGGGGTGGCGATGCAGGTAAATTCAAAGTCATCCTTACATGGATTAATGAACAAGGCGGCATTCAGGCAATTCTTGAACGTTTTCGGGAAAAGGGTTTCTCTGATGTAGTCACCTCCTGGCTGAGCGGTGCGCATAATCAAAGCGTTAACCCTGAGCAGGTGCAGGAGGTGCTAGGCACCCCAGCAATCAGCGGTTTAGCTGAGAAACTCGGGATTGATGTGGGAAGTGCATCTCAGCTGCTGGCAGAGCAGCTCCCGAAAATCGTCGACACGCTTTCACCTGCGGGTGAAGTCGCTCACGATGAAGATTTGCTGACCAAAGGCTTCCATATGCTGAAGGATAAATTCTTCCGCTAGCTGAAAAACGCCACTCACGCTGATTAATTGCGGATCTGAGTGGCGTTTTCTTATCGCTAAAACGGACCTTTTTTGTGCAAAACGCAGCGCTGTTTTTGCGAGCTTAATCGCGTTAGCATGAGATAAACTCATTACCTCAGAAAATCCTATGCCTATAAAACTCATTGCTATTGATATGGACGGCACTTTGTTGCTGCCCGATCACACCATCTCTCCAGCCGTAAAAGCTGCTATCGCCAGCGCGCGTGAACGCGGTGTAAATGTTGTTTTGTGTACCGGACGCCCTTTTGCAGGAGTTGAGAGCTATCTCAGAGAACTGCACATGGATAAGCCAAATGATTACTGCATCACCTATAACGGAGCTCTGGTGCAGAAAGCGAGCGACGGCAGTTCCGTGGCGCAAACCGCACTGAGCTATGATGATTACCGTTATCTGGAACAGCTTTCTCGCGATGTTGGTTCTCACTTCCACGCGTTGGACAGACACACGCTATACACCGCGAACCGCGATATCAGCTATTACACCGTTCACGAATCTTTCGTCGCCAATATCCCGCTGGTGTTCAGCGAGCCAGAAAATATGGATAAAAACGGCGCATACCTGAAAGTGATGATGATCGATGAGCCAGCGGTTTTGGATAAAGCGATAGCCAAAATTCCAGAAGAGGTTTATGAGCGCTATACGTTGCTAAAAAGCTCCCCATACTTCCTGGAAATTCTCGATAAGCGCGTGAACAAAGGTACGGGCGTGAAAGCGCTGGCAGAAACCCTTGGCATCAAGCAAGAAGAAGTGATGACGCTGGGCGACCAGGAAAACGACATTGCGATGCTGGAATATGCAGGAATCGGTGTTGCGATGGATAACGCCATCGATAAAGTTAAAGAAGTCAGCAACTTTGTCACTAAATCAAACCTTGAAGATGGCGTTGCATACGCGATTGAGAAGTTTGTTTTGAACGACCGATAAAACATACGCCCCGGTAATGACTAATAATGCCGGGGCTTATCTACACTGATACTCATCGGGTCTTATTCTTCAGAAGTTAACCATGCCTTTTCTAACCTCTGCTCGACAATACTGCCGCGACCATTTTTCTGCTTTAAACCTTGAACTACGTTTCTGGCATACATCGACTACAAGAATGCTTTTTGCTGGCGGGAATATTAGGCATTGTGCTTCTACCATTGCTTCATGGCTCTGCGTGGTTATGACGCTCATCGCCGGGCTAATGCTTGCTATCATCATGCTGCTCGTACGCGCGCTTAACGCTCATTTCAGTCATCGTCTCAGGGTAAAACCATGACCAAACAACTCACCTTTGCATCACGTAACCATCAACTCACTAACATCAACACCTGGACGCCAGATAGCCAGTGGCTGGTGTTTGATGTTCGCCCTTCTGGCGCGTCGTTTACCAGTGAAACGATTGAAAGGGTTAACGTGATGACTGGCGAAGTGGAACTGATCTATCAGGCATCGCATGACGCGCATGTCGGCGTGGTGACCGTGAACCCGCAGCAACCCGAGCGCTATGTCTTCATCCACGGCCCGGAAAACCCGGATGCTAACTGGCAGTACGATTTCCATCACCGCCGTGGCGTGGTGGTCGAAAACGGCATTGCCACCAATCTCGATGCAATGGATATTACCCCACCGTTTACCCCTGGCGCTTTGCGTGGTGGCAGCCATGTTCACGTCTGGAGCCCGGATGGTTCACGCGTGAGCTTCACTTATAACGATCATGTGATGCATGAATACGATGCGGCGAAAGATCTGCGGAATGTCGGGATTGCTCTGCCTTTTGGCCCCGTCACTCCGGTAAAACAACATCCTCGTGAATATGATGGTAGCCATTATTGTGTGCTGGTGAGCCGTACTACGCCTTCACCACAGCCCGGAAGCGATGAAGTTAACCGTGCCTATGAAGAAGGCTGGGTGGGTAACTATGGCTATTTAAAACCTGATGGCAGCCACCAACGTTGGGCGCTGGCGTTTATTGGCGATACCCTTTCAGCCAAAGGCGAGAAAGTGCCCGAGCTGTTTATCGTTGATTTGCCTGAACACAAAGAAGCTTATTTAGAAGCTGGTTCTGAGCCAATTGAAGGCACACCATCCTCTCTGCCAGCACCACCTGCAGGCATTGAGCAAACACGCCTGACTTTCACTCATCAGCAGCGTTACCCAGGATTAGCCACGTTGCCACGGCATTGGGTGCGAAGCAGTCCGGACGGCAGCTTACTGGCGTTCTTGATGCGCGATGATGCCGGTATTGTGCAAATGTATCTGATTTCACCAAACGGTGGGGAACCACGCCAACTTACACATGGGCAAGACGATATCCAGTCGGCGTTTAACTGGCATCCCGCTGGGCAAACCGTGGGCTTTGTGAGCAAGGGGCAAATTGTCTTATGCGATGTGAGCAATGGGAAAATCACGCCGCTTACAGCACCAGATAGTGGTGCGCCTTCAGCAGATGCGGTGGTGTTTTCACCTGATGGCAAATACATCGCCTGGATGCAGGATGTTGATGGATTCCGTCAGTTATTTATGACGCAAACAGACTGTTAATTACTGAACAGGCGGGATCACAGAATTGGTTGCCAGATTCTTGCTCTCGCTAGCTTCAACTTGTGATTTCAGCGATTTGTCGTTGCGGAACATATCCCACGGTAACAGCACAGTATCCATCACCGCCGTGAACGGCATATCCAGCGCGACAAACGGTTTATATCCCCAGCTTGTCTCGCCGTCGGCCAGCATTTCGTAGCTGGCTCGCGTGCCTGGATAGTATCCTTCTTGCCCACCAGTGTGAGTCATCACACTTGAACATCCGCTGACTGTTAGCAATCCGCTGCCGAGAATTAATGTTGGAAGATAGCTTTTCATCATTAGTGTTGTTTATCGTTTATGGGGGGCCATTTCCGGCCAGGCTGCTCTGGTTTATATCACCCATGCAGATAATTAATTTATTGCTTTTGCCACTCTGTGGCGGCTATCGCAGATAAATCCTGTTTACTACCAAAACAGTCTATGTATGGACAGCAGAAGCCGCAAAAAATTTCCTTTTGTGGCCTTGAAAAGCGTGAATAAGGACCGATTTTAGAGATGTAGTCAGAAAAAGTACGCCGTAAGGGTACTTGGTTTTAGAAGCCTGTCCATGATGGAAGGTAATGTTTGAGTCTCGCTGATTTCAGGAGTTTTTATATATGCGTAATTTCGACCTATCCCCGCTTTATCGTTCAGCTATTGGTTTTGACCGTCTGTTTAACCTGCTGGAAAACAACCAAAGCCAGAGCAATGGCGGCTATCCTCCATACAATGTTGAATTAGTTGACGAAAATAACTATCGCATTGCGATTGCTGTTGCCGGTTTCGCCGAAAGCGAACTGGAAATTACAGCCCAGGATAACCTGCTCGTTGTGAAAGGTGCACATGCAGATCCGCAACCAGAGCGAACTTATCTCTATCAGGGGATTGCTGAGCGCAACTTCGAACGCAAATTCCAGTTAGCGGAAAACATCCACATTCGTGGTGCTAACCTGGTTAACGGCTTGCTGTATATCGACCTTGAACGCGTGATTCCGGAAGCGATGAAACCGCGCCGTATCGAAATCAATTAATTCTGCGGGTCGCTTTGTGCGGCCCAGACAATAAAGGCTGGCTTGCCGTCAGGGAGCCAATACCAGTTCGCATACTGGTAAGACTTAACTCGCTTCAAAGAAGGAGAAAACTTATGCGTAACCACGATTTATCACCTCTGCTGCGTCAATGGATCGGTTTTGACAAACTGGCTAATGCTTTACAAACAAGCACTGAAGGCCAGTCATTCCCGCCTTACAACATTGAAAAAGGCGATGACAATCATTACCGCATTACGCTTGCGCTGGCAGGTTTCCGCCAGGAAGATCTCGAAATTGAACTCGAAGGTACGCGTCTGCATGTGAAAGGGACGCCGGTTAAACCCGAGAAAGAGCCAACCTGGCTGCATCAAGGGTTAGTGACTCAGCCATTTAACCTGAGCTTTACCCTTGCTGAATATATGAAAGTATCTGGCGCAACCTTTACCAATGGTCTGCTGCATATAGATCTGGTGCGTGAAATCCCTGAAGCCGTTGCGCCAAAACGCATTGCTATCAGCGAACGCCCGGCACTCAACAGCTAAACTGAGTATCCCCTTTTAGGCCCCGTTTTATGGGGCCTAAAACTAATGACAAACCTTTTCGTAGGTCGGATAAGCGCAGCGTCATCCGACAAAACTGGCGAAAATGGTGGATGACGCTAACGCTTATCCCCCCTACAAAACCCGATCATCACCCTTTGTCAGTAATCTGAGGCCCCGTTTTATGGGGCCTTTTTTTGTGCTCTGTACCCCATTAACTCCTTCTCCTCTCTGCCAGAATCCCTTGTAACGATGATGTTATTCACAGGGAAATCTTCGATGAGTGGAATAGCGTTAACTGTCAGTATGTTGGCTCTGGTCGCAGTCGTCGGCTTATGGATTGGCAATATCAAAATACGCGGTGTCGGATTTGGTATCGGTGGCGTGCTGTTCGGCGGGATTATTGTTGGCCATTTCGTCAGTGAGGCGGGGGTAAGCCTGAATGGAGATATGCTTCATTTCATTCAGGAATTCGGCTTGATCCTCTTCGTCTACACAATTGGTATTCAGGTTGGGCCTGGTTTCTTCTCCTCGCTACGCGTTTCCGGTTTACGTCTTAACCTATTTGCTCTTCTGATTGTCGTGATTGGTGCATTGGTCACGGCACTCGTCCATAAAATTTTCGATGTTCCACTTCCTGTGGTGCTGGGTGTTTTCTCTGGAGCGGTAACTAACACACCAGCGTTAGGTGCAGGCCAGCAAATTTTGGCCGACCTCGGTACGCCTTCAGAGTTGGTCGATAAAATGGGGATGAGCTACGCGATGGCTTATCCGTTCGGTATTTGCGGGATTCTTCTGACCATGTGGTTAATTCGCATGGCATTTCGGATTAATGTCGATCAAGAAGCGCAGCGCTTTGATAGCAGTAATGGGCAAAATCACGCGCAACTTCAGACGATGAATATCTGTGTCGCCAACCCAAACCTTAACGGATTACCTATTCAGGAAGTGCCGGTCCTTAATAGCGATACGATTATATGTTCGCGTTTGAAACGTGGGGAATTGCTGATGGTGCCAGCGCCTGGCACTGTTATTCAAACCGGAGATTTACTACATCTCGTCGGCCAGGAAAAAGATCTGCACTCTGCATTGCTGGTGATTGGCCAGCAGGTGGATACCTCGCTTTCGACTCGTGGTACAGACCTGCGTGTTGAGCGTGTGGTGGTGACTAACGAGAAAGTGCTCGGCAAGAAAATTCGCGATCTGCATTTAAAACAAAAGTATGACGTGGTGATTTCTCGTCTGAATCGTGCAGGTATTGAGCTGGTCGCAAGCAGCAATGCCAGCCTGCAATTTGGCGACATCCTGAACCTGGTGGGCCGCCCGGAATCAATAGAAGCGGTAGCCGCTGAAGTCGGTAACGCGCAACAGAAACTCCAGCAGGTGCAAATGCTGCCAGTGTTTATTGGCATTGGGCTTGGGGTGTTGCTCGGTTCTATTCCGCTATTTATTCCTGGCTTCCCTGTGGCTCTACGCCTTGGGCTGGCAGGTGGGCCGCTTATTATGGCGATCATTCTTGGGCGAATTGGTAGCATCGGCAAGCTCTATTGGTTTATGCCGCCAAGTGCCAACCTTGCGCTGCGCGAGTTAGGAATTGTGCTGTTCCTGGCGGTGGTTGGATTGAAATCGGGCGGTGATTTTATCAGTACTTTGCTCCACGGAGATGGAGTCAGCTGGATTGGCTATGGGATTCTGATTACAGGAATTCCATTGCTGGTGACTGCATTGCTGGCAAGGTTACTCGCCAAAATGAATTATCTGACACTGTGCGGAATGTTGGCAGGTTCAATGACCGATCCCCCTGCACTGGCTTTTGCCAACGGCCTGCACGCAACCAGCGGAGCTGCGGCACTCTCTTATGCCACTGTTTATCCACTGGTGATGTTCCTGCGCATTATCACGCCGCAACTACTGGCGGTTATCTTCTGGGGAGGAATGTAGAAATAAGGTGCCCGCTTAGACGGGCATCTCTTTTTAATGCACCCGCCGTAAATGGTAATCCACCTGGTATTCGCTGGCATTTCGGAACATCACTGAATAATTCACATAGTCGCCGCTGTCGCTGTATGACAGTGATGTGATGCGCAAAATAGGCGTTAGCTCGTTGATGTTAAGCAATTTTGCCATCTTCTTGTCTGCCAACACGGGTGTCAGGCTTTCATAGTTACCGCACACGATAATGTGACACTCATCCTCGATATAGCTGAATTTTGAACCTTCCAGATGTGCGACGGACAAATTACGGAATAATTTCACCGGCATATAGCTGTCTTCTACCATTAACGGCTTGCCATCTACCGAGCGCACCCGACGCGAGTAATAGATCCGTTCATCAATATTAATGCGTAATTGGCTGGCGATTGCTGGTGGGGCGGGCATCACATTAAATTCCAATACCTCGCTCACCACCTCCTTACCCTGGTTACGCATCACCTCAATAAAACCGGTCAAATTTGTCGTTTCGTGGTGAACATCTTTCTTCGCGACATAAGTACCACTGCCGTGGCGACGCACAACCAAACCCCAACTCACCAGTAAATCGATGGCTTTACGGATCGTCATACGTGAAACACCAAACTCACCTGCCAGACGAACTTCAGAAGGTAGCGGGCTGCCAATGTTGTAATCAGCAGAATTTAGCCGGATGCGTAACCGATCGGCGATAGATTTGTAGATCACCTGTAGACCTCTTAGCAGCTTTGAATGGGGTTTATAAAGCCGTTACTTCATTGTTTAACTACATAATTTAAATAATTTTTATTTCATATTTTCATGGTGAATAAGAAATTAAAAATCGCTGTGTCTATTTATTCATTCAAAAGTAGACAACTTACCCTAAACAAAAACTATGAAAGCGATCACGAATCGGTGCGGCAGGCAAAGATAAGTCGCCTACACCTCCCTACTCTCAGTCTCAGACCAGCGTTTAAAAAATAAGGTCACTTATACCCGTCATCCTTCGAGCTGCAGTGGGGTTGGCTGCAACTTGAATGCAAAAGGGTATTTACCCTACAGGTTGTTACGTGAGGATTTAAAAATGCTCAGTCAAATACAACGTTTTGGTGGCGCAATGTTTACCCCGGTTTTGTTATTTCCATTCGCCGGGATTGTTGTAGGCATCGCCATTATGTTGCGCAACCCGATGTTCGTCGGCGAAGCGCTAACCGCACCCGATAATTTATTCGCGCAAATTGTTCACATTATTGAGGAGGGTGGCTGGACGGTATTCCGTAATATGCCGCTGATTTTTGCCGTCGGCTTACCGATTGGCCTTGCTAAGCAAGCGCAGGGCCGTGCTTGCTTAGCGGTGCTGGTGAGCTTTATGACCTGGAACTACTTCATCAATGCCATGGGAATGACCTGGGGCCATTACTTCGGCGTCGATTTCAGCGCCGATCCGGTGGCTGGAACTGGGTTAACCATGATTGCCGGGATCAAAACACTCGATACCAGCATTATCGGCGCGATTGTTATCTCCGGGTTCGTCACCGCTATCCACAACCGCTATTTCGACAAACAACTCCCCGTCTTTCTCGGCATCTTCCAGGGCAGTTCATTTGTCGTGATTGTCGCCTTCTTTGCCATGATTCCTTGCGCCTGGCTTACCCTTTTTGGCTGGCCAAAAGTGCAGATGGGCATTGAATCCTTGCAGGAATTCTTGCGCAGCGCCGGTTCGCTTGGTGTCTGGGTTTATACCTTCCTGGAACGCATTCTGATTCCAACTGGCTTGCATCACTTCATCTACGGTCCGTTTATCTTTGGCCCGGCGGTAGTTGAAGGGGGCATTCAGGTTTACTGGGCGCAGCATTTGCAGGAATTCAGCCAGAGCACGTTGCCGCTGAAAACGCTGTTCCCCGAAGGCGGGTTTGCACTGCACGGTAACTCGAAGATATTTGGCTGCCTGGGAATTGCGCTTGCTCTGTATGCCACCTCAGCTCCTGAAAACCGCGTGAAAGTCGCAGGATTACTGATACCCGCAACACTCACCGCGATGCTGGTGGGTATTACCGAACCGCTGGAATTTACCTTCCTGTTTATCTCGCCAGTTTTATTTGCCGTCCATGCATTCCTCGCCGCAACGATGGCAACCGTGATGTACATGTGTGGCGTGGTGGGCAACATGGGTGGCGGCCTTCTCGACCAGTTCCTACCGCAAAACTGGATACCGATGTTCCACAACCACGCATCGATGATGTTTATCCAGATTGGTATTGGCCTTGTCTTCACAGGCATCTACTTCGTGGTGTTCCGTACCCTCATCTTGCGCTTCAACCTGAAAACGCCAGGTCGTGAAGAGAGTGAGATCAAGCTTTACAGCAAGGCGGATTACCAGGCATCACGCAAGCAAACCACCGCTGCTGCGACCAAAGAGACCAAACAAGGTCAGGCCGCAGGCTTCCTCGAAGCGCTGGGTGGTAGCGACAACATTCTTAGCGTCAATAACTGTGCGACTCGCTTACGTATCACCCTCGCAGATATGGCTCTGACGCACAGTGACGACATTTTCAAAGCGCTGGGCGCCCACGGTGTGGTGCGACGCGGCAACGGTATTCAGGTGATTGTGGGCCTGCATGTCCCACAAGTCCGGGACCAACTTGAAACCCTGATGAAAGACACTTCTTCGACCGAACTTAAATCCATGACGGAGGCAGTATCATGAAAAAATTCTCTGTAGTAGTAGCCGGTGGCGGCAGCACATTCACTCCTGGTATCGTACTGATGTTACTGGCAAACCAGCATCGCTTCCCGCTGCGTGCCCTGAAGTTTTATGACAATGACGGTGCACGTCAGGAAACTATTGCAGAAGCTTGCAAAGTTATCCTCAAAGAGCAGGCGCCTGAAATAGAGTTCAGCTATACCACTGACCCGAAAGAAGCCTTTACCGATGTGGACTTCGTGATGGCCCACATCCGCGTGGGTAAATACCCGATGCGTGAAAAAGACGAGAAAATCCCACTGCGCCATGGCGTCCTGGGCCAGGAAACCTGTGGACCTGGCGGGATTGCCTACGGTATGCGCTCCATCGGTGGGGTATTAGAGCTGGTTGATTTTATGGAAAAATATTCGCCAAACGCCTGGATGCTTAACTATTCAAACCCGGCAGCGATTGTGGCTGAAGCGACACGTAAACTGCGCCCGAACGCGAAGATTCTCAACATTTGCGATATGCCCATTGGCATTGAAAGCCGCATGGCGCAAATCGCTGGCCTGAAAGATCGCAAAGAGATGCGCGTACGTTATTACGGCCTTAACCACTTTGGCTGGTGGACATCTATTGAGGATCAGAATGGCAACGACTTGATGCCTAAGATCCGCGAACATGTGGCTAAATTTGGTTATGTTCCGCCATCAGATGAGCACGGAACTGAAGCCAGCTGGAACGATACGTTTTCTAAAGCAAAAGATGTATGGGCTCTGGACCCGAGCACCTTCCCTAATACTTACCTGAAATATTACCTGTTCCCGGATTATGTGGTTAAGCACTCCAATCCGGAACACACCCGCGCCAACGAAGTGATGGAACACCGCGAAAAACATGTATTTGGTTCCTGTAATGCCATCATTCAGGCAGGGAAATCATCGGCAGGGGAGCTGGAGATTGACGAACATGCGTCATACATCGTCGATCTGGCGGCGGCAATTGCCTTTAACACTCAAGAACGCATGCTTTTAATTGTGCCAAACAACGGTGCGATTAATAACTTCGACCCGGAAGCGATGGTTGAAATTCCATGCCTGGTTGGGAAAAGCGGGCCGGAGCCGCTGGTTGTCGGCAATATTCCACAGTTCCAGAAAGGGTTGATGAGCCAGCAGATTGCGGTGGAAAAACTGGTGGTAGAAGCCTGGGAAGAGGGTTCATATGTGAAATTGTGGCAGGCGATTACGCTGTCGAAAACCGTGCCAAGTGCATCGGTTGCCAAAGCGATTCTTGATGATTTGATTGAGGCAAACAAAGAATACTGGCCTGAGCTGAAATAACGGCAAACAGGGTAAGGGGGAGCGTATCCCCCTTACAAAATCTGTTAAGGGTTACTTCGCTTTCGCCAGATATTGGGCCATCTCTGCTTCTGGCACCATGCCACCGCCTGTCGCCCAGACGATATGAGTGGCATTTTGCAGTTGATGCGCGGTGAAGCCATGCATCTGCTGGTAAGCCGTATCAGCACTTACGTGCAATGGGCCAGGCATTCCCGCCAGCGCAGAAGGCTCGAGGCGAATATTCTCTTCTTGCGCCAGCCAGCCGAGCAGCTGGTACATCGTCTGGTCTTCAAGAGTATAGAAACCGTCGAGTAACCGTTGCATTGCGCGCCCAACAAACCCGGATGCACGCCCCACCGCCAGGCCATCAGCGGCAGTAACATTATCAATACCCAAATCCTGCACTGATATTTCATCATGCAGACCCGTATAAACCCCCAGCAGCATACAAGGCGAATGCGTCGGTTCTGCAAAGAAGCAGTGAACGTTATCACCAAACGCCATTTTCAGACCAAATGCCACGCCACCAGGTCCACCGCCCACGCCGCATGGCAGGTAAACAAACAGCGGGTGATCTTTATCCACAACGCGACCTTGTTGGGCAAACTGCTCTTTTAAGCGCTGGCCGGCAACTGAGTAGCCGAGGAAAAGCGTGCGGGAATTTTCGTCGTCGATAAAGAAACAGTTCGGGTCGGATTCAGCTGCTTTACGGCCCTGTTCAACGGCAACGCCGTAATCTTGTTCGTATTCCACAACCGTCACACCATGGCTGCGCAGTTTGGCTTTTTTCCATGCGCGAGCATCGGCAGACATATGCACGGTGACATTAAAGCCAATGCGTGCGCTCATGATGCCGATGGATAACCCCAGGTTGCCGGTTGAACCCACCGCGATGCTGTACTGGCTAAAGAAAGCTTTAAATTCAGGTGACAGCAGTCTGGTGTAGTCATCGTCGGTGGTCAGTAAACCGGCTTCGATTGCCAGTTTTTCGGCATGTGTCAGGACTTCATAAATCCCACCACGTGCTTTGATGGAGCCTGAAATCGGCAGATGGCTGTCTTTTTTCAGCAGCAATTGGCCACAGATTTGCTGATCAAACTCTTTTTCCAGGCGTTTTTGCATTGCCGGAATGGCTACCAGTTCGGACTCGATAATGCCGTTAGTCGCAGCGGTTTCCGGGAATGCCTGCGCCAGATAAGGTGCAAAACGCTTCAGGCGCGCATGGGCATCCTGTACATCTTCGGCCGTCAGACCCACGTACGGTAAGCCTTCGGCGAGGGTTGTGGTTTCCGGGTTAAACCAACGGGTTTCTTGCAAATCAATCAGATCGCGAACCAGCGGAAATTGTTGAATCAATGTGTTTATTTCAGCGTTTTTCATAAGACAATCTCTTTGCGCTTAGATGATAAAGGAAAGCAGGAACGTCGCGCCCAGTGCCAGTAGAGAGGCGATAAATGTCGCCGTTGTATAGTATTTGAATGTTTCGTTAAGCGTGGCGCCGCAATATTGCTTCACCAGCCAGAACAGTGAATCTGTGACGATAGTGCAGCCAATTGCGCCGGAGCCAATAGCTATGGTGATAATTTCCGGGCTGACGTTGGGGTATAGTGGCAACATCGGCGCGACAATCGCGGTTGCTCCCATCATTGCCACCGTTGCTGAGCCTACCGCCGCATGCAAAATCAGGGCGACCAGCCATGCCAGCAAAATCGGGTGCATATGCAAATTGGATAACAACACGGCCAGCGAATCTGCCAGACCACTGGTTTTCAGGATGGCGTTAAATGCGCCGCCCGCACCGATAATCAGCAAAATATTGGCGATAGAACCAAAACCATTCTCGGTATGGGTTAACAGCTGGCTCATGCCGATATGCTGGCGTAATCCAAGCACGTAATAGGCGACAAACACTGCAATAAACATGGCTGTTATTGGGTTGCCGATAAACTCCAGCAGGGTATAGAGCGCCCCGCCTTTCGCCATATTCAGCTCGGCGAGGGTTTTGACCAGCATCAGGCCAATTGGCAGCAAGATAGTGAACAGTGTCGCGCCCAATGAAGGCAGAGTTTCTTCGTTACGAACTTTCAGGTCGGAAAATTCAGCTGGCACCGCTTTAAATGGCAGGCGATTGCCGACGATTTTCAGGAACAGCGGCCCGCCGACTAACGATGCAGTTAAGCCCACCAGTAAACCATACACAATCACCGTACCGACATCCGCGCCCAGTTTGTTGGTCACAAACATCGCTGCTGGGTGCGGCGGAACGACGCAATGCACAGCCATCAACGCAGTACACAATGGAATAGCCAGTTTCAGCAAAGAGGTGTTGGTCTTTTTGGCAATAGAAAATGCCAGTGGGATCAGTAGCACAACGCCTACTTCGACGAACAGCGTGATGCCGCAAATTAAGCCGACTAACACCATAATCACGTCTGCTGATAACCACCGGCAACGCTGCAACGCCAGGCCAATTCGTTCCGCGCCGCCTGAAACTTCCATCATCTTGCCCAGAATTGTGCCAAGGCCGATGACTGCCGCGAGAAAGCCCAATGTGCTTCCGATGCCGTTTTCTATGGCGTTCACCATATCCAGCGGGCTCATACTCATCATGGTGCCGACAAAAAAACTGGCCAGCAACAAAGCGAGGAAAGGGTGAAACTTAAATTTTACGATGGTAAAGACGATTAAAATTATGCTGCTTAGCAGCGTTCCCACAACCCAAATCTGAGATTCCATACCCACCTCACTCTGCGATTTATCTGCCGCTATTGGATAAAAATTGCTCCTGGCTGACAAACGATATAAATGGCATCTAAGATGAGCCAGATTGATGCAAAAGAGTGATTCAGGTCGAAATCAGGGGTGTTAATTTGATTTTGGTTCGATTTTTCACATCTTAAAACGACGTTTTCGAGGGCGTATTTTACAATACCACCATGATTTATCTCTCAGGAACGCGCTATGGACCCGATTCGCGAAGTCAGAAACCGCCTGCTTAACGGTTGGCAGCTATCAAAACTCTACACATTTGAAGTTGCGGCACGTCATCAATCCTTCGCGCTGGCGGCGGCAGAGCTTTCGCTAAGTTCGAGTGCGGTTAGCCACCGGATTAATCAACTTGAGCAAGAGTTGGGGATTCAGCTGTTTGTGCGTTCACACCGTAAAGTTGAGTTAACGCATGAGGGAAAACGGGTTTTTTGGGCGCTGAAATCATCGCTGGATACGTTAAATCAGGAGATCCTGGATATCAAAAACCAGGAGCTGTCTGGCCTGCTGACTATTTATTCGCGCCCTTCCATTGCGCAATGCTGGCTGGTGCCGATTTTAGGCGATTTTACGCGGCGCTACCCTTCCATTTCACTGACCATTCTCACTGGCAACGACAATGTGAACTTGCAACGCGCTGGAGTAGACCTGGCGCTTTATTTTGATGATGCGCCTTCATCGCAGCTAACTCATCATTTTCTGATGGATGAAGACATCTTGCCGGTTTGCAGCCCGGAATACGCGCAACGATTCGAATTGCATAATAAACCCGAGTTCCTACGAAACTGCACGCTGCTGCATGACCGTCAGGCGTGGAGTAACGATTCGGGTACGGACGAATGGCATAGCTGGGCGCAACATTTTTCCATCGATTTGCCTTCATCTTCAGGCATTGGATTTGATCGTTCAGACCTGGCTGTTATTGCCGCCGTAAACCAGATAGGTGTGGCAATGGGGCGCAAAAGGCTGGTGCAAAAGCGCCTGGATCGTGGCGAATTAGTTGCCCCATTTGGTGATATGACGTTGAAATGCCACCAACATTATTACGCAACAACGCTCCCTGGGCGGCAGTGGCCAAAAATTGAAGCGTTTATACACTGGCTGCAATCACAAGTTTGATATCAAACGAGCTAACACGCTGGGTGACGTAAAGGTGAGCGGAAATTACACAGCCTCACCATGTCGCTGAAACTTATGCGACAAAGGAAGCCAGCAGAACAAAATCATCACACCCATTGCCGTCATCAGCATTCCAAGGCTGAATTGCCCGGTTTGTGGCAGCAACGCAGAAAACCACGCCATCGCTCCTGAACCAATATTTTGCAGCCCACCAACCAGCGCGCCCGCGGTGCCTGCGAGAAATGGGAATGGCTCCATTGCGCCGCTGGTCGCCAATGGGAATAACATCCCTGCACCGAAGAAGAACAGCGCGGCTGGTACCAGTAATGTCCAGATATTCATTATTCCAAGCCAGCCTGGAATCCACATCAAAATGCCGGCAAACAGGCAGCTCAATACGGCTTGCCACATTAATGAAGAGAAGCGCGCATTCTCCCGGCCAGCATACCAGGAGCCAAAGAAGGCTGCCGGGATAGGGAGAATAAACAGAATACTCACCACTACACCATTGAGCCCAAGAACGCCGCCCATCAATACACCGGAACAGGCTTCAAATACGGCTACACCTGCCAACCCACCGACCAGCATCAGCAGATAACAATTAAATGAACCACTACCCAGCAAGGCTTTATAGCTTGCAACCAGTCGTTGAGGTTTAGCCTGAACAGGGCGAGTTTCAGGTAACCAGCGCAACATGCAGAAGGCGACAATGGTGCAAAGCACTAGCAAGAAGCCATAGCAAGCACGCCAGCCCCATACGGAATCAAGCATCCCGCCGATGACCGGAGCCAATAGCGGGCTGACCAGAATCCCCATATTCAGCAGACTGTTGGCAGAACGAAGTGACGCACCTTCGTAAAGGTCACGCGGCATGGTTCGTGCCATCACACCTGCAACGCCTGTCCCCATTCCCTGCAACGCACTGGCAATCACCAGAGCCGTTAAATTAGTTGTGAACAGAGCCCAAATTGTGGCGAGGATGAAAATACTCATACCGGTGAGAATGACCGGGCGGCGGCCGATGCGGTCTGAGATCGGCCCGTAGACAAGTTGTGACACGCCATAGGTCAGCAAATAGGCCGCCATTACTTGCTGAATTGCACCGCTGCGCACGCCGAAGTCGTGAGCCATATCGGGAATTGAGGGGATATAAATGGTTTGCGTCATTTGCCCGACAGCAACCAGCAGAATCAACATCATCAGCAGGTGAATATTGGCTAACTTTTTCATTTTCTCAGGTGTAATTTGGGGTTCAGATGCCAATCATCAGTTTATAAAACTGATTACGCCAAAAAATCGAGAGGAATCTACCACACATAGACGATGAAACCCTATGGCCTGACACCTTTTGAATGAGAGATAAATTGTCAGCATGTAAAGCCTTAACGGCAATTTATGTTGCCAGCGAAACGGCAACAGAGGTTTATAAAAAGGAGGCGGTTTCCCGCCTCCTTTTGGTGCGACTTGAAGACGATGAATTACTTGAAGTATTTCATGGCGACTTCAAGTAGTTGCAGCAACGCAACCATGAGTTTCAGAAACAAAATAGCCAGTTCCATCAAGCCCATACGCTTTCTCCTGTCGCCAGGAGCACTGTCAGCCGACGAGCCTTTCCGCTGCCTGTAGTCTGCTGAATTTGTTGACGTTGTACGATGTGCCCCTCTGAGGTTAAGGCACTGACGGCACCACCCGTTTCAGCCAGGACTTCATTTGCGCGGCGGTTTGCGGCCTCAGAGCACAACGCTTTCAACACACACAGTATATCCATTTTACTGTATAAATAAACAGTAAAAAAATGAAAATGCGAACAGTATCGCAAGTCACTGATTTATGCGTTGCTCACAATATCAGCAAGTATTTGCGCCACTGCGGCTTTCGTCGTATATTTGGGGAGTTGATGTTGTGCGATGTGCAAAGCAGTAAAAGCACTAAGCAGCAAAAACAAAAAACCTCGCCTCACCAGCGGGGTTTTTTGTTTTTGACTTCACTAGCGTCTACTCTGGTTGTTCATGCATAAATCCACTCTGGAACTTCAAATCGAAACGCTAAAGCCCTGGATTAAAAAATGGAATTTGTCTTCTGAAGGTGAGCAAATCATCACGCATACCAGCCATTTGCAGCCTGTGCGCGATTGCCACGGCAAAGCATTAATGCTGAAAGTTGCACTCAGTGAAGATGAACGGCGAGGCGCTAAGCTAATGAACTGCTGGAATGGTCAAGGGGCAGCTCCAGTGCTGGCTTGCGAATCTAACGCGTTGTTAATGCAGAGAGCTTGCGGAAATCGCTCTTTGCTTGAGATGGCAAAAAACAACGAAGATGAACAGGCGAGCCAGATAATCTGCCAGGTTGTAGAAACACTTCATTCATCCTCAGTGGTATTGCCTGGCGAGTTAGTGCCATTGAGCCGCTGGTTTGCTTCTCTTCTTAATTCGACGCAGAGCAATCCTATTTACGGCCTCTGCCGCGAAGTCGCAATCGATCTGTTGTCATCTGCGCATAGCGAAGTCGCGCTGCACGGCGATATTCATCACAACAACATTCTGGATTTTGGTGAGCAAGGCTGGTTGGCAATCGATCCGAAAGGGCTCGTCGGTGAGCGAGGCTACGATTATGCGAACCTGTTTTGTAACCCTGATCTACCCGCAGCGGGCCGTCGAGCACGTTTTCAACGACAGCTTAAAGTTGTTACGCAGGCTACGGGTATGGGCAAAACGCGGTTGCTACAGTGGATAATGGCCTATGCGGGTTTGTCCGCATCATGGTTTATTGAAGATGGCGACACAACGAGTGCCGAAAAAGTCATCGCTTTTGCCTGGTTTGCAGCGAAGGAGTTGGATATGGCAGTGCGTGATTAACTCGCGCTGCCCTCAACCTTCTTAGTTAAAGAAGCCGCCGGGAACCGACTGTCCGAAACCATCGCCACTATCAGTGCTGTTATCCTGCCGTCCTCGTGCTTCCAGCCGGTCTGCACGCATTTTCTCGCTTATTTCTCTGCGCTGTTCAGTGGTTAAATTTTCACGTCCATAATATTGATCCGGATATTGCGAACGCATTATTAATGCCTCGTTAGTCTCTGCCGGGCTAATAGTTTTATGCCCGTCATAGCCTGAAGTGTCAGTCGATGAACAGCCAATAACCGCGAGTGGGATGAGCACTATCAGAGCAAATTTG
Organism: Buttiauxella noackiae; assembly: GCF_000737905.1. Classification (NCBI taxonomy): domain Bacteria; kingdom Pseudomonadati; phylum Pseudomonadota; class Gammaproteobacteria; order Enterobacterales; family Enterobacteriaceae; genus Buttiauxella; species Buttiauxella noackiae. Next base: position 339,948 of record NZ_JPRU01000003.1, on the reverse strand, counting down.
TAAGCCATATTTCTTCCTGAACCAGCACGATGGATAGCGTATTCACGCAGCGTATCATGGATAGTTTAGCTGCGACTGCCTGCCGCCACACGATTTAGAGAAATGTTTAAACACACTCTTTCAAACGACTTTCCTCACCGGTTTTCATTTGCGAATTACCCTTAATAAGCGTGCTAATGATTCATAAACTGAATACTGGAGAGAAAATGACTAAGCACTGTTTTTCCGCTTTTCTGCTCAGCGCATTGTTGCTGAGTGCTGGTTCTATGGCGACGGAAGGTGAAAATGTTATCAGACCGGTGCGTGGCATTATCGATGCTGTGAATGGTAATACGCTCAAAATCACCACGCGGCAGGGGGAGAAGCTCGATGTCGCACTCACCGATCAAACCAAAGTGAATAGCATAAGCCAGGCAAAAGTGAGTGATATCAAACCTGATAGTTTTATTGGCACAGCGGCGGTGCAGCAGGCTGATGGCACTCTGAAAGCGTTAGAAGTACATGTATTCGCACCGAGCTTACGAGGATCGGGTGAAGGGTTTAACCCTTTTGAATCTGCTGACGGAAATGTAAATACCATGACCAACGGTACGGTCGGAAAACTGGTTAATAGTCATGGTCGCACGATGACGGTGAAGGTTAAGGATCAGGAAAAAACAGTCATTGTTCCGGATGACGTTCCGGTCGTGCTGATTACCCCTGGGGATAAATCACTATTGAAACCCGGTACTAAAGTCGTTTTACACGGCACGAAAGATGATAAAGGTCAGTTGGTTGCCCGCGGGATTTCCGCCGGTAAAGATGGGCTGACGCCGCCGATGTAAATGCAGCGCTTTTTATCAAACTTCGCCCTGGCAAATTACCCAGGGCGAGATATAGCTAAATCCAATGATTAAGACAGCGGGCTCAGCGTAATTTCTACGCGGCGGTTCTGCGCCTTACCTTCAGCAGTGCTGTTGCTGGCGATTGGATTCGCCGGACCTGCACCTGTGGTACGCACACGGTTTGCTGCCACGCCTTGCGTGATCAGCGCGCTACCTACGCCATCTGCACGCTGCTGGGAAAGCTTCATATTCAGTTCCTGGCTGCCGGTGCTGTCAGTGTAACCCACGATGTTAACCGCAGTTTTTGGATATTCTTTCAATACCATTGCCACGCCGGTCAGGGTATTTGCACCAGCCGGTTTCAGTGTTGCGCTGCTGCTGTCGAAGGTGACATTGTTTGGCATGTTAAGCACGATGTTATCGCCACTACGCGTCACACTCACGCCCGTTCCCTGCATTTTCTCGCGCAGTTTCGCTTCCTGCACATCCATGTAATAACCGACACCACCGCCTAATGCGGCACCCGCAGCGGCACCAATCAGAGCACCTTTGCCGCGATCTTTTTTCGATGAGGAGAGTGCACCCACGCCTGCGCCTACCAGCGAGCCAATACCGGCTCCAATGCCTGATTTCCCTGCTTCACGTTCGCCGGTATAAGGGTTGGTCGTACAACCAGAAACTGCTAACGTGCCGCAAACAATGGCGGCAATCATCATGACGCGTTTTTTCATCTCATTTCCTTTGTGAATTTAATAACTCAACCGCGACTTCAGCGGCGGTTGATTATGCCGTGTGAATGTGTAGAAATTTCTATAGAGTCGTCTGAATTTGTAAACAAAATATTGAGTGGCCATCAGGCCGCCACCTGCACAACACCTGCAAAAAGGGGAGCCCGAATTGGCTAATGCATTCTCACCAAACAAGAAAATTCTAACTGCCGCACATTGGGGCCCGATGATCGTTGAAACTGACGGAGAGCGAGTCCTCGCTTCCAGAGGGGCATTGGATACCGGGCATGAGAATTCATTGCAAAGCGCAGTTCCGGACCAGGTACACAGTAAAGCCCGTGTGCAGTATCCCATGGCCAGGAAAGGTTTTCTTGCCTCACCCGAGGCACCACAAGGTGTGCGAGGTGCAGATGAGTATGTGCGAATCAGCTGGGATGAAGCGTTCTTGTTGATTCACCAGCAGCACCAACGCATTCGCACGACTTATGGTGCAGCGTCTATTTTCGCGGGTTCCTATGGCTGGCGTTCCAATGGCGTACTCCATAAAGCGTCTACGTTATTGCAACGTTATATGAATCTGGCGGGCGGCTATACCGGGCACTTGGGGGATTATTCCACCGGCGCGGCACAAGTCATTATGCCGTATGTGGTTGGCTCAAATGAGGTTTATCAGCAGCAAACCAGCTGGCCACTGGTGCTGGAGCACAGCGATGTGGTGGTGCTGTGGAGCGCCAACCCATTGAACACGCTAAAGATTGCCTGGAACGCCAGCGACGAACAGGGTGTGAAGTTTTTTGAGCAACTGAAAAACAGCGGTAAAACCGTGATCGCCATTGATCCGATGCGATCGGAAACGGTGGATTTCTTTGGTGAAAATGCCCAGTGGATTGCTCCAGATATGGGAACTGATGTCGCGCTGATGTTGGGTATCGCGCATACGCTGGTTAAACACGGCTGGCACGACACAGAATTCCTGGCGCGCTGTACTCATGGGTACGAAAAGTTTGCCGCTTATTTGACGGGTGAGACCGACGGCCAGCCGAAAAATGCCGAATGGGCGGCGAAAATTTGTGGTGTGCCGGTGCAAACCATTGAGTATCTGGCACAGGTGTTTAGCCGCAATCGCACCATGCTGATGTCAGGCTGGGGGATGCAGCGCCAGCAGTATGGCGAGCAAAAGCACTGGATGTTGATTACGCTTGCAGCGATGTTGGGGCAAATTGGTACGCCGGGCGGTGGTTTTGGTTTGTCTTATCACTTTGCGAACGGTGGCAACCCGACGCGGCGCGCAGCGGTGCTCGGTTCAATGCAGGGAACGGTGGCAAACGGTACTGATGCTGTCGAAAAAATCCCAGTGGCGCGCATTGTTGAGGCGCTGGAAAACCCAGGCGGTGAGTATCAGCACAATGGGCAGCAAAAAATATTCCCGGATATTCGCATGCTCTGGTGGGCAGGCGGCGGTAATTTTACCCACCATCAAGATACCAATCGTCTGATCAAAGCCTGGCAGAAACCGGAACTGGTGGTTATTTCCGAGTGCTTCTGGACGGCGGCCGCAAAACACGCAGATATTGTGTTGCCGATCACCACATCGTTTGAGCGCAATGATTTAACGATGACCGGTGATTACAGCAACCAGCATTTAGTGCCGATGAAGCAGGTTGTCTCCCCACAGGGTGAGGCGCGCAATGATTTCGACGTTTTTGCACAACTCAGTGCCTTGTGGGAAGAGGGCGGCGAAGCCCGTTTCACGGAAGGGAAAACCGAGCTGCAATGGCTGGAGGCGTTCTATGAAATCGCCCGTAAGCGCGGGGAAGCACAGCAAATAGAATTGCCTGATTTTCATCAGTTCTGGGAAGCTAACCAGCTGATTGAAATGCCAGAAAGTGAGAAGAGCGCCGCTTTTATTCGTTTTGCTGATTTCCGCCATGACCCGCAGGCTAACCCATTAAAAACTCCAAGCGGAAAAATCGAAATATATTCCGAACGTATTGCCAGTTTTGGTTATGCTGATTGTCCCCCACATCCGACCTGGATTGCGCCAGACGAATGGCAAGGCAATGCGCAGTCCGGCCAGCTTCAACTGCTCTCATCTCATCCGGCACACCGCCTGCATAGTCAACTCAACTACGCGGCATTGCGTGACAAATACGCCATTGCCGGACGTGAGCCGTTAACTCTGCATCCAAAAGATGCGGCTGAACGCGGCATTGCGGATGGTGATTTAGTGCGTGTCTGGAATGCCCGTGGGCAGGTGCTGGTGGGGGCACTGGTAACAGAAGGCATTAAGCCCGGGGTGGTCTGTATTCACCAGGGGGCATGGCCGGATTTAGACGATGAAAAGCTGTGTAAAAACGGTGCGGTGAATGTGCTAACGCTCGATATTCCGACTTCGCGACTGGCAAATGGCTGTGCTGCAAACTCGTCGCTGGTGTGGGCCGAAAAGTATCTCGGCCCGGTACCGGAAGTTACAGCATTTGCTCCGCCTGCCAGCTCATAATCCAGGTCGGGTGGTGCGTTTCGTTTTGCCAGGCACTTTCTTCAATGCGAAAGCCCTGGTGATGGTAGAAATGTACTGCCCGATGATTCTTCTGGTAAACCTCAAGGCTCAGTGAGGGATAAAGCGCTTTGACGTGCTCCATCAACGCTTGCCCAATTCCTTTGCCAATAAAAGGTTCGCTAACAAACAGTGCACCAATAAATAGCGAATCCAGCACGCTAATAAATCCCACCATTTTGTCCTGGTGCAGATAAACCCAGGTCGCAGATTGCGGAATATAAACATTCCGTACGATGGACTCACTTTCGTGCCAGTAATTTTCGCTAATAAATGGATGAGCGTGAATAGTGCTGGCAAGCCAGATTTCAATCAACTCATCCATTTCAGCAGGCTGTAGGCGGCGAATCATTTGAGGTTATCTGGATGGCAGAAGCAAGTGGTGACGTGGTCATTGACCAGCCCACAGGCCTGCATAAATGAGTAGCAAATGGTTGACCCCACAAACTTAAAGCCGCGTTTTTTCAGCGCTTTTGATAGCGCGTCAGAAGCGGGGGTCGTTGTGGGAATTTCTGCAAGCGTTGCCGCCTGTGTAATCTGCGCCTGATTATTGACAAACGACCAGACAAACTCAGGGAATTTCTCGCCGTTGGCTTCCATCGCCAGATACGCTTTCGCGTTATTAATAATGGCTTCTATCTTCCCGCGGTGGCGGATTATACCGGCATCCTGCACCAGTTCGTCGACATCTTCCGGTTGCAGTAAAGCCACGGCCTGAGGATCGAAGTTTTTAAAGCAGCGACGATAGTTTTCGCGTTTTTTCAGCACGGTTATCCACGACAAACCAGCCTGTTGTCCTTCAAGGCAGATCATCTCGAAAAGGTGCTGTCCATCAGTTACCGGCACGCCCCATTCTTTATCGTGATACTCCATGTAAAGCGGATCCTGGGATACCCATCCACAACGCAGCATACGTTTCTCCTTTGATGAAATTTCTCATGCCAACTTGACGTGCCAGATAAAGAGACAATAGTTAATTCAGGGCTATCCCCCATCATATTTCAAGTGGTCTCTTTGCTGGCTGCGTTTACTCACCCGAAGCGCTTACTTTTGTAAGCCCATCGGGACTCGCTCTCTTGCCGCCTCGACGCACCTTGAATTATTTAGGGGGTATCCGCAACGCAGGCCCGCCAAAAAGACAAAAAAATATCGCCGGATTTGGCTCTTTTCTGGAGTCGTTTTGATGATTATAAATATACGCAGTGGTCACCGTGTCACTCTCACCACGGTGCTGGCTTTGTGTTGTCTGCCCTATGCTACGAATGTATTTGCCTGGCAAGAAGAATATGTCGCCGAAGAAACTTCGGGCGAAGCGCAGGATCGTTACACTTGGGACAGTAATCGCCAACCAAGCTACAACGATATTCTCGCAGAAAGGATCAAATCTTCTTTTACCTCCCAAAACCAGGAGGGGCTGATGCTCGTTTCTGGTAACGATAATATTAGCGCTGATACCTCACGTTTGGGCATCGGCTGGAATATCTCTTTGCCCGGCAATATCACAACCGGCCCGACAGCAAAGTACAGTTGGGATGGCACTACACCCGGAATTTATAACGAGTATGGCGACACGGCTGTTGCAGCACGGTTTACCGATCAGCTCTGGCATGCCAGCGTCTCTACTGTGGGCTGGCGTCTGGATTCGTCGGTCGGTTATCTGCGCCCGTGGGCACAGGTTAGCTACAACCATCAATATGGTGAGAATCTCTGGAAAGCGCAGTCAGGATTGCGAACAAATGCCGTGACGGGTCAGGATTCGAGCTGGATGGATGTAACAGTAGGTGCTGATATGCCAATTGGTAAAAATATGGCCGCGTTTGCTTCAATGTCGCAAGCTGAAGGATTAACGACGGGCGAGGCATATATTTATAATGTTGGTGTTAGCGCGCGTTTTTGATCATTAAAGTAACTTTGAATTTATATATTTAACATTTAATTATCAGTGTTTACGCGCCTTATATTGATAGTAATTACTAACTTTATTAATTTTCGAATCAACGTCCAGGTCATTCATTCCCTCTCAGGTGCATTTCATTACGGCCTGAATGCACTTCATGCCTTTTTCTCCTGGAATAAAATGCACTTCGTTACTCTTGGCAGCAGAAGATTTCTCTTAAATTTTGCGGACATCTGCCATGAATAATTCTACCTACAACCGTACTCGCTGGTTAACTCTGATCGGCACCATCATTACCCAGTTTGCACTGGGTTCTGTTTATACCTGGAGTTTGTTCAATAGCGCGTTGTCGCAAAAACTGGATGAGCCAATCAGCCAGGTAGCATTCTCCTTCGGTTTACTCAGCCTTGGCCTTGCGATTTCTTCCTCTGTTGCGGGTAAATTGCAGGAACGTTTTGGTGTACGCAAAGTAACGATGGCGGCAGGTGTACTGCTGGGTGTTGGTTTCTTCCTTACCGCTCACTCCAACAATCTGCTGATGCTATGGTTGAGCGCAGGCGTGCTGGTGGGGCTGGCCGATGGTGCAGGTTACCTGTTAACGCTCTCCAACTGCGTGAAATGGTTCCCGGAGCGTAAAGGTCTGATTTCCGCATTTGCCATTGGCTCTTACGGCCTTGGCAGCCTGGGTTTCAAATATATCGATACCCATTTACTGGCAACTTATGGCCTTGAAAGTACCTTTATGATTTGGGGTGCTCTGGCGATGGCAATGATTCTGTTCGGTTCAATGCTGATGAAAGATGCGCCATTGCAGGAAGTTAAAACAGTAAATGGTGTGGCTGAAAAAGATTACACCCTTGCTGAATCCATGCGTAAGCCACAGTACTGGATGCTGGCTGTTATGTTCCTTACTGCCTGCATGAGTGGTTTGTATGTTATCGGCGTAGCAAAAGATATCGCACAGGGCATGGTGCATTTAACTGCTGAGACTGCGGCAAATGCAGTAACCGTTATTGCAATTGCTAACCTGAGTGGCCGCCTGGTGCTGGGTATTCTGTCCGATAAGATTGCACGTATCCGCGTTATCACTATCGGCCAGGTTATTTCTTTAGTTGGCATGGCTGCCCTGCTGTTCGCTCCACTTAATGAAGTGACTTTCTTTGCAGCGATTGCCTGTGTAGCGTTTAACTTCGGCGGCACCATCACTGTTTACCCATCACTGGTGAGCGAGTTCTTTGGTCTGAATAACCTGACTAAAAACTACGGTGTGATTTACCTGGGCTTCGGTATTGGCAGCATTTGTGGTTCGATTATCGCTTCCATCTTCGGCGGCTTCTACGTGACCTTCTGCGTCATCTTTGCTCTGCTGATTTTATCTCTGGCGATTTCCACCACCATCCGCACTCCAGCGCGCGAAGTTTATCAAGAGTCTCACGCCTGATAGCGAGCCATTAATGCCGCAAACCATGCCGCCGGGACGTTATACGGCGGCATCATTAATTGTGAAATCCCCTGTTCTATAATGCCTTCCGCTTGCGCTTTTAAGATCTCATTTCCTCGTTGTAACCCCGCCAACTGAATGCGTTTTTCTATCAGATAGACCCGAGCAAAGTGTGGGTCATAGCGCAAAATTTCACGCGTGTTATCGATGATGTCTGCCAGTTTGATGGTTTGCGCCTCATGGCTTGCGTTAGAGGTATGCAGGAAATGAGCACGTTTACGATGAATGCGGTTGGTGCCGGGGAGTTGTTCAGGGTTAGTGACCATTGCCACCAACGTCGCCACATCCGGGCCAAAGTGCTCCTGAATGTCGATAAGCGTGGTATCGGTGTCCTCAACAGTGTCGTGCAACCAGGCCGCCGCGAGCACTTCCTCAATGGGGGACACGCTCCTGACTATCTCCACCACGGCTGCTGGATGGACAATATATGGCTCAAGCGTATATTTGCGCCGCTGATCGCAAGCCGCATGAGCCTTCGTTGCATATCGGCGCGCACGTTCTTCTAAAGACAGCATAACTACCTCTCTGCATCACCAATATTGCCTGATATGTTTTATCACCGACCTGCACTGAGCCAGCATGAGATATGTAAACAACCGTGTGGATCACCAATTTTGCCGATACTTTTTACTCTCCCTATGTTCTACTAATCCGCGCCAAAAATTGGCTAAGAATCATCCTGATTCGGACTCTATTTTTTATTGCTCAGAATTTTCCTCGCTACGGGAAGTCTGAGTGATGTTTATAACATCTCTTTTTTGCATTATTTTTTCGGACAACCTGCATGAATTACATTAAATCGATGACCCAGCAGAAACTCTGTTTTCTGTTAGCGGTATACATCGGCATATTTTTGAACCTCTCGGTTTTTTATAATCGTTTCATGGGTTTTGCTCAGGACTTTAGCCGCCTGAAAGCTTTCTCCATGGTTGCTGAGGTTGTGGCTTGCGTACTGGTCACTTTCTTTTTATTCCGCGTGCTATCCCTTTTTGGTCGTACCGTCTGGCGAATCCTCGCGACATTAATCGTGTTGTGTTCCGTCGGTGCCAGCTATTACATGACGTTGCTTAACGTCGTGATTGGCTACGGTATTATCGCCTCGGTGATGACCACCGATATCGACCTCTCGAAAGAAATTGTCGGCTATCAATTTGTATTATGGATGGTTTTGGTCAGTGCTATTCCGTTAGTACTTATCTGGGGAAGCAAAACACGCGATACCTTGCTCAATCAATTAAAAACCCCAGGTCAGCGCATCAAAAATGTGGCCATTGTGCTGCTGGCTGGACTCATGGTCTGGGCACCGCTGCGTTTACTCGATAAGCAACAAAATCGTACAGAGAAGCGCTCAACGGTAGATATGCCAAGCTACGGCGGCGTGGTGGCTAACTCTTATCTGCCATCAAACTGGGTCTCTGCTTTGGGTCTTTTTGCCTGGGCTCAGGCTGATGAGTCTAACGACAATAGTTCGTTGCTCAACCCAGCGAAGAAATTTACTTATGTCGCGCCAAAAGAGCTCGATGATACTTATGTTGTGTTTGTGATTGGCGAAACCACTCGCTGGGATCACATGGGTATTCTGGGTTATGACCGCGACACCACGCCAAAACTTGCCCAGGAGAAAAACCTGGTCGCGTTCAGAGGTGAATCTTGCGATACCGCAACTAAGCTTTCGCTGCGTTGTATGTTCGTGCGTGAAGGCGGTGCGGAAGAGAATCCGCAGCGTACTTTGAAAGAGCAGAACGTTTTTGCGGTACTTAAACAGCTTGGTTTCAGCTCAAACCTTTTTGCGATGCAAAGTGAAGTCTGGTTCTACGGCAACACCATGGCAGATAACTTCTCTTACCGTGAGCAGATCGCAGCTGAGCCGCGTAACCGCGGTAAGCAAGTCGATGATATGTTGCTGGTCGAAGAGATGAAACGTTCTGTGGATGAGCATCCTAACGGCAAGCATTTGATTGTGTTGCACACCAAAGGCTCGCACTTCTCTTACGTGCAACGCTACCCACGCAGCTACGCGAAATGGACTCCAGAGTGCGTCAGCATTGATAAAGAGTGCAGCAAAGAGCAGCTGATTAACGCTTTTGATAACTCCGTGCTGTATACCGACAGTGTGCTTGAACAAGTGATTTCTGAACTACGTGATAAGCGTGCGATTATTTTCTATGCCTCTGACCACGGTGAGTCGATTGACGAACACAAACACCTGCACGGCACGCCACGTAAAATGGCTCCACCTGAGCAGTTCCGTGTACCGTTGCTGGTTTGGGCATCAGATAAATATCTGGAAAACCCCGATCGCGCACGTGAGTTTGCACATATGCAGGAACAGGCAAAAATGAAGGTGCCACATCGCCATGTTGAGCTGTATGACACCATCATGGGTTGCCTGGGTTACACGTCTCCAGACGGTGGTATCAACCAGAACAACAACTGGTGCCATGTGCCGGAAAAGAAAGCCGCACAGTAACTTTTTAGCCACATGTGCTGGAATTTAAAGCAAACAGATAGGATTTTCAGTTTCAGGGATTGACGGGTAAAACGGTGCGCAGTAAGATGCGCTCCGCATTCGGCGAGTAGCGCAGCTTGGTAGCGCAACTGGTTTGGGACCAGTGGGTCGGAGGTTCGAATCCTCTCTCGCCGACCAAATTTAGAAAAGACCAACCTTCGGGTTGGTCTTTTTGCATCTGTAGTTTACAGAGGATGAGAACCTCCGAAGGAGGTTTGAGCCGAGCGCAGCGAGACAACGTTGCTTTAGCAACGGCCCGCAGGGGAATAATCCTCTCTCGCCGACCAAATTCAAGAAAACCCAACCGCAAGGTTGGGTTTTTTTACGTCTGTACTTTGAATACGTAGGTCGGATAAGCGCAGCGCCATCCGACAAACAGGCGAAAGAATGGATGACGCTATCGCTTTTCGACCTTACAACTCTCGTAATCTTGCAAAAACATCTGCTTCATCGTCCAACAACTGCCTTTATATGATTTTGTGACATATTCCATCGTATTTTGTTATGGAAAATCGTGGATTAATGCCCCGTTGCTTATGTTTCATACCAGCATGATTCACTCCAGGAGATATAGATCACAAAACTTATCGTTCAGATAATCAGCATCTGGCAAGAAATTTTACAGAATTAGTACAACTGATTACGACTCCCGCTCGTCTTTTAATCAGTGGAATATTCTAGGTACATGGCAGTAGCATAAATTTCCCTGCTGGAAACAGAGCTTCAGGCTTTTTTTAAACTTTGTTCGCTGATTCTCACCTCGGTTGTAAATCCCCGTTACCTATATTGACGTTTAACTCATCTGTTGACAGATTGTAGGGCGTGAGGGGCAAATTATGGACAGTCCGCACTACCACACAGCTAGCCTGACGAAAGGAACACCTGGCCTCACCACCGCCTCCGGGCACACCGAACAGACCGCACTCAAATAACAAAGGTCTACGGATAAAAACAACACGACACATGTCCCGATAGATTTCTTATTAAGCCTATAAAGCCGTTATAAGAATCAATAAGGGAACATCACAACGGAGCAGAAGAATGAGTCTTTCCTTGAAGAAGTCAGGGATGCTGAAGTTTGGTCTGAGCCTGGTGGCATTGACCGTAGCAGCTAGCGTTCAGGCAAAAACCCTGGTTTATTGCTCAGAAGGTTCCCCAGAAGGTTTTAACCCGCAGTTGTTCACCTCTGGTACAACTTACGATGCCAGTTCAGTGCCAATCTATAACCGCCTTGTTGAGTTCAAAACTGGCACTACTGAAATCATCCCAGGCCTTGCTGAGAAATGGGACGTCAGTGCAGACGGTAAAACCTATACTTTCCACCTTCGTTCAGGTGTGAAGTGGCAGGACAACAAAGATTTCAAACCAACACGCGATCTGAATGCCGATGACGTCGTGTTCTCCTTCGATCGTCAGAAAAATGCTAACAACCCGTACCACAAAGTTTCTGGCGGCAGCTACGAATACTTCGAAGGCATGGGTTTATCTGACCTGATCAGCGAAATTAAGAAAGTGGACGACAATACCGTTCAGTTCGTGCTGACTCGTCCAGAATCACCATTCCTGGCTGACCTTGCGATGGACTTCGCCTCTATTCTGTCCAAAGAATATGCTGACAACATGATGAAAGCCGGCACGCCGGAAAAAACTGACCTGAACCCAATCGGTACTGGTCCGTTCCAGCTGCTGCAATACCAGAAAGATTCTCGCATTCTGTACAAAGCGTTCCCGGGCTACTGGGGCACCAAGCCACAGATCGATCGTCTGGTCTTCTCCATCACACCTGATGCGTCTGTTCGTTACGCGAAACTTCAGAAAAATGAGTGCCAGGTTATGCCGTATCCAAACCCGGCTGACATCGCTCGTATGAAACAAGACAAGAGCATCAACCTGATGGAACAGGCTGGCCTGAACGTGGGTTACCTGTCCTTCAATACCGAGAAGAAACCGTTTGATGACGTGAAAGTGCGTCAGGCGCTGACTTATGCGGTGAACAAAGAAGCGATCATCAAAGCGGTTTATCAAGGCGCAGGCACTGCGGCTAAAAACCTGATCCCACCAACTATGTGGGGCTACAACGATGACGTGAAGGATTACACCTACGATCCTGAAAAAGCGAAAGCGCTGCTGAAAGAGTCTGGCCACGCTGATGGCTTCACCGTTGACCTGTGGGCAATGCCAGTACAGCGTCCGTACAACCCGAACGCTCGCCGTATGGCTGAGATGATTCAGGCTGACTGGGCGAAAGTCGGTGTGACCGCCAAAATCGTAACCTACGAGTGGGGCGAGTACCTCAAACGCGCTAAAGCTGGTGAACACCAGGCTGTGATGATGGGCTGGACCGGCGACAATGGGGATCCGGATAACTTCTTCGCCACTCTGTTCAGCTGTGCTGCGGCAAAAGACGGTTCTAACTACTCTCGCTGGTGCTACAAGCCGTTTGAAGACCTGATTCAACCTGCGCGTGCCACAGACGATCACAACAAGCGTATCGAACTGTACAAACAAGCTCAGGTAGTGATGCATGACCAGGCTCCGGCGCTGATCGTTGCTCACTCCACGGTATACGAGCCAGTGCGCAAAGAAGTGAAAGGTTATGTGGTTGACCCATTGGGCAAACACCACTTTGAGAACGTGTCTGTCGAATAATAAATAACAGTAGCGTGCTTTATTCCCTCTCCCAATCGGGAGAGGGTGAAAGATTTGTGAGCAATACAGACTGAAGGCTGCAAGGCTTTCAGTCACTACAGAGAATCCGGGTTATGTTGCAGTTCATCCTCCGACGTCTGGGGCTAGTTATCCCCACTTTTATCGGTATTACCCTTCTTACCTTCGCTTTCGTGCACATGATTCCCGGTGACCCGGTGATGATTATGGCCGGTGAGCGCGGTATCTCTCCTGAACGTCATGCTCAGTTGTTGGCTGAACTTGGCCTCGACAAGCCTATGTGGCAGCAATACGTCCATTATATTTGGGGAGTAATGCATGGCGATCTGGGCATTTCGTTAAAAAGTCGTCTTCCTGTGTGGGACGAGTTCGTACCGCGTTTTAAAGCGACCATGGAACTCGGTGTCTGCGCGATGCTGTTTGCCGTTGCCGTGGGTATTCCGGTTGGCGTGCTTGCTGCGGTTAAACGTGGTTCCGTCTTTGACCACACCTCTGTGGGCCTTGCGCTGACAGGCTACTCAATGCCTATTTTCTGGTGGGGTATGATGTTAATCATGCTGGTTTCCGTTTACTGGAACCTCACCCCAGTATCAGGGCGCGTCAGCGATACGGTATTCCTCGACGACACCTTGCCCCTCACCGGTTTTATGCTGATAGACACCGCCATATGGGGTGAGCCGGGCGACTTCATCGATGCAGTGATGCATATGATATTGCCAGCGGTGGTGCTCGGTACTATCCCGCTGGCGGTTATCGTGCGTATGACTCGCTCGTCAATGCTGGAAGTGCTCGGTGAAGACTACATCCGTACCGCTCGCGCTAAAGGCCTGACGCGCATGCGCGTTATCGTGGTTCATGCGCTGCGCAACGCCATGCTGCCAGTTGTGACCGTTATCGGCCTGCAGGTCGGTACGTTGCTGGCAGGTGCAATCCTGACGGAAACCATCTTCTCCTGGCCGGGTCTTGGCCGCTGGCTGATTGATGCATTGCAACGTCGTGACTACCCGGTAGTGCAGGGCGGCGTATTGTTGGTTGCGACGATGATTATCCTCGTGAACCTGATCGTCGACTTACTGTACGGCGTGGTGAACCCGCGTATACGCCATAAGAAATAAGGGGCCATCATGACGCAATTAACTGAAAACAAAGTGGTAGCGGCGCCAGTTCCAATGACGCCATTCCAGGAGTTCTGGCACTACTTTAAACGTAACAAAGGGGCGGTCATCGGTCTGGTGTATGTCACCGTGATGATTCTGATCGCCATCTTCGCTAACGTGCTCGCGCCACACGGCCCGGCAGAACAGTTCCGTGATTCACTGCTACACCCGCCGGTCTGGCAGGATGGTGGCAGTTGGCAGTTCCTGCTCGGAACAGACGACGTAGGCCGCGATATCATGGCTCGCCTGATGTACGGCGCGCGTTTGTCGCTGCTGGTAGGTTGCCTGGTGGTGGTGCTGTCGCTGATTATGGGCGTAGTGCTCGGTCTGGTGGCAGGTTACTTCGGCGGTATTATCGATAACATCATTATGCGTATTGTCGACATCATGCTGGCACTGCCAAGCCTGCTGTTGGCGCTGGTGTTGGTGGCAATTTTCGGCCCATCGATAGTTAACGCTTCGCTTGCCTTAACCTTTGTTGCACTGCCGCACTATGTGCGATTGACGCGCGGAGCGGTGCTGGTGGAAGTGAACCGCGATTACGTAACCGCTTCGCGCGTTGCGGGTGCAGGTTCCATGCGCCAGATGTTCATCAATATTCTGCCAAACTGTCTCGCACCGCTTATCGTGCAGGCCTCACTTGGTTTCTCTAACGCCATTCTCGATATGGCCGCTCTTGGCTTCCTCGGCATGGGTGCGCAGCCGCCAACACCAGAGTGGGGCACTATGCTCTCCGACGTGTTGCAGTTCGCACAAAGTGCCTGGTGGGTGGTCACCTTCCCTGGTCTGGCAATCCTGCTGACGGTGCTGGCATTTAACCTGATGGGTGACGGGCTGCGTGATGCGCTCGATCCTAAACTCAAGCAGTAAAGGGCTACGTAATGGCGTTATTGAATGTAAATAAATTATCGGTGCATTTCGGCGACGAAAAGACACCGTTCCGTGCCGTAGACCGCGTGAGTTACAGCGTAAATCAGGGCGAAGTTGTCGGTATCGTTGGGGAATCAGGTTCCGGTAAATCGGTTAGCTCGCTGGCGATTATGGGGCTGATTGATTACCCAGGCCGCGTCATGGCGGAAAAACTGGAATTTAACGGCCAGGATCTGCAAAAGATTTCTGAGAAAGAACGTCGTAATCTGGTCGGTGCCGAAGTGGCGATGATCTTCCAGGACCCGATGACCAGCCTCAACCCTTGCTACACAGTCGGTTTCCAGATTATGGAAGCGATTAAGGTGCACCAGGGTGGCAACAAAAGTACGCGTCGTCAGCGTGCTATCGATCTGTTGAACCTGGTCGGTATTCCCGATGCGGCTTCGCGTCTGGACGTCTACCCGCACCAGCTTTCCGGCGGTATGAGCCAGCGCGTCATGATTGCGATGGCGATTGCCTGCCGTCCTAAGCTATTGATTGCCGACGAACCGACCACCGCACTGGACGTGACTATCCAGGCGCAAATCATCGAACTGTTACTGGAACTGCAGCAAAAAGAGAACATGGCGTTGATTCTTATCACCCATGACCTCGCGTTGGTGGCTGAAGCGGCACACAAAATCATCGTGATGTATGCAGGGCAAGTGGTGGAAACGGGCAACTCGCACGATATTTTCCGTGCACCGCGCCACCCGTACACTCAGGCGTTGCTGCGTGCACTGCCTGAATTTGCACAGGACAAAGCGCGCCTGGCCTCGCTGCCGGGCGTGGTTCCGGGTAAGTATGACCGCCCGAACGGCTGCCTGCTCAACCCACGCTGCCCGTATGCGACCGACAAATGTCGCAGCGAAGAACCAGAACTGAATATGGTGGATAACGGGCGTCAGTCCAAATGCCACTTCCCACTCGATGATGCCGGGAGGCCAACGCTATGAGTACCGATAAGGCCACTGCGCAACCTCTGTTGCAGGCCATCGACCTGAAAAAACACTATCCGGTGAAGAAAGGCATTTTCGGCCAGGAACGCCTGGTGAAAGCGCTGGACGGTGTATCGTTTGAGCTGGAACGCGGTAAAACGCTGGCGGTAGTGGGCGAATCTGGTTGTGGTAAATCCACGCTGGGCCGCCTGCTGACGATGATTGAAATCCCGACCGGTGGCGAGCTTTACTACCAGGGCCAGGATCTGCTTAAGCCTGACGAAACAGCCGAAAAGCTGCGTCGCCAGAAAATCCAGATAGTCTTCCAGAACCCGTATGGCTCTCTGAACCCGCGTAAGAAAGTGGGGCAAATTCTTGAAGAGCCACTGCAAATCAACACCAACCTGAGCAAAGCCGAACGCCGTGAAAAAGCGCTGGCGATGATGGCGAAAGTTGGCCTGAAAACCGAACATTACGACCGCTATCCGCACATGTTCTCCGGCGGCCAGCGTCAGCGTATTGCTATTGCCCGTGGCTTGATGCTTGACCCGGACGTAGTGATTGCGGATGAACCCGTTTCGGCACTCGACGTTTCCGTGCGTGCACAGGTGCTGAACCTGATGATGGATTTGCAGCAGGAAATGGGGCTGTCGTATGTGTTTATCTCCCACGACCTGTCCGTGGTAGAGCACATTGCCGACGAAGTGATGGTGATGTATCTGGGGCGCTGTGTAGAGAAAGGGACGAAAGATCAGATCTTCTCGAACCCGCGCCATCCGTACACCCAGGCTCTACTTTCTGCGACACCGCGCCTGAATCCGGACGACCGTCGCGAACGTATTAAACTCACCGGCGAGCTACCAAGCCCGCTGAACCCACCTCCGGGCTGCGCCTTCAACGCCCGCTGTCGCCGTCGTTTCGGGCCGTGCACGCAGTTGCAGCCGCAATTAAAAGAGTACGGCGGCCAGCTGGTGGCGTGTTTCGCTGTTGATCAGGATGAGAATGTAGAGATTCGGTAGTTCAGGACGCCCCCACCCTAATCCTCTCCCTTGGGAGAGGATCGATCTAGTCCAGGTTTTCTTCCGAGCTACGCAAAGGATAGAGGGGTATTCTTTTCTCCCTTGCCCCTTTGGGGAGAGGACTGGGGTGAGGGGAAGTTATCGAGGATGATTATTCATTAATCCATTTCCCTATTTCAATGCTGAAACTTGATTTATGAAACCGTACTCCATGTATTTTTGCATCAGGATAGTTCTTACGGACAATGTCTACCAATAGTTTTTGTTGTTCGGGCGGCATTCTATCCCCAATATAAATGGAATCTATTGACTCGGCAGAGTAGTTAACATAGCCATTTTTGTTGGTTAAGAATCTAATTTCGCACTCATAGCCCCAACTGTCATGTTTTGTATGTAATGCACCTGCAAACCCTTTTGAATTACCATCAAAAAAATCTAAGAAGAAGACTTTATGCATTTCTTTTTCATATCGAACAAAGGCATAATCGATATTCTTTTCTTTATTTAACTCTTTGATAGATTTATGTAATTCTTGCCCATTATATTTTATACAGAAACCTTTTAGGCCATCAGCGTAATGTGACCACATTAAAGAATTTGCAACATGACTTCTCTCATCTCCCGGTATATCACTTGATAAGCAATACGTTGCCATTTTTAAGAATTCATCTCTATAATCTTCTTCCTGCTCCTGTAGTAAATTATCCATGAATTCTTTAAATTTTGGCTGGCCTGACTCATAGAGTTTTTCTATAAAATCATTAGCTCCCGTTTCACTTAGCAACTCTTTAGTATTAATATCTCGCATATTTTTCTTTAATAGAATATTCGCGATAGGTTTAAACAACATTCTAAAATCATCGTCTGTTTCTGGACGAGTCACACTGAAACATCCTTCAAAAGGATCATTTAAAGAAGAAATAGATGAGAACCAAGCTTTTTTATTTGAAAGAGCTGACAATGAATTAATGTTCATCGTGTGAAATTTATATAACCATGTAAATGGAACAGACATTAATTATCTCCTTTCGCCTAAGACATTTTTTCCATTGTAGAATGAGTTTGAAAAAAGATGATTTTAACCCTTTGGCTCAATCCCTTTCTGCTTCAAAGCCTCGCGTGCCAGGTTTTTAAACCAGTTCGCCAGGCTTATTCCTTGCTCTGCGGCCTCGACGTCCAACTGCTCCCGTAACGCGGGATCGATACGCATTTTGAAGTGTGGGGATTTTCCGCTGCCTTTTGGTTTTTTATCACGACTGATGATTGACATGGGGCCCCATATTGTTAGTATGTAAATATTATAGGGGGGCACATTATCATGACCTACCTGTAATAAACAACGCCCCGGAGTGCTGGAACACTGCCGAGGCGTCTAACCACAACGTTAACTGTTAAGGAGTAACGCTATGGCTAACGCCGATAGTAACACATTCGCTCGTCCTGAAATCGAGCCTGCCGTCACCACATTGTTAAAAACCCCGCTCGCTATCTCTATGGATCTGTTCCAGATTCTCGACTGCTGCCAGCAGTACGCCGATGCGCTTATCGAAAACTACGACAACACCGAACGCATGGCGCTATGTGGCCGTTTGTTCGCCGGGCTGGAAATGTTGAAGAGCAGCCTGATCGCACCTTTACCTGAACACTTAATCCAGCGCCTGACCGTTAATGTGGCAGAACCTGACAACTACCGCTGCCCGCTTTCAACGGATTCTGAAACCCTGCGGGAATACTGCTCGGCGCTAACCCTGGTGCTTTTACAGCGCCAGCAGCCGCTGGAGCAAGAAGATCACATCACCGGATTATTGTTCGAATTGATCAATGTTCTGGCTGAAGATTTAAAAGCGCCGCGCTTTATTCGTACTGATGCGGGGTTGGTGATGATTAGTGGCGGTGCGAAAGCGGAAATTCACTGATTCTCGTAGGGCGGGTAAGCGCAGCGCCACCCGCCGAAAATGTTTGATGGCGCTAGCGCTTATCAAACCTACAAATGATAAAACCCGCCGATAAAGCGGGTATTTTCAATACCGATAAAACCACAAACTTTTCAGGCTATTCTCTGGATGACATAAAATCGGCAGTCACGAGATCTTCATTAAACCAGTTATCCCAATCTGTAGCGGCGGCGATGACGTCAATCGTAAGATCGCAAGCTTGCGGATCGACTGGTTTAAGGCTCTCTGTCAGTGTCTCGTCTTGATCTTTCATGCATTTAATTATGCTTTCCCTTTTCATTACGCATCATCCTGACTTTGTTTTTGTGTGGTAAAGCTGGGCAAAACGGCTTGATATGTCAATGGGATAATCTTTTCGGGAGCTTTAACATGATACATTTTTGTATCACCAGCCCCGCTGTTGTAAATTACAGGCCGAGACACACAAAGGAGTTACCCTTGATCACACAGAATTCCACACCGCTTGGATTCACCTGGAATGCCAGTTTATTACCAACAGTAAATCCGGGCAGCACGCGTCGGGCGTTGGCGATTTATCAGCAGCAACTGGCCTCTTTTGTGTGGGATGCAGCCAAACTCGAGAATAATCCTTTTACTTTCGTCGAAGTGCAGACGCTTCTGGACGGCGTGACCGTTGGAGGACACAAGCTGTCCGACGCCGAGCAGGTGACGAACCTTGCTGACAGTAGCAAAAAACTGGTGGAACTAGTCAAGACGGATCGCTTTGATCTGGATAAGTCTACAATCCTCCTTCTGCACGCCATCATTGCCCGTAATGAAGCTCTGGAATGGGGGGTATTCAGAGGCGAAGGCGAAGAAACGACGTATTCTCCTTATGTTGCGCTTGGCGAAAAAGGTGAACACCGCCCATTACCCACACTCCCCGGAGCCCCCGAACTCAACCGTGTCTATTCCAAAGGTGTGGAATTCATCAAAACACTACCGCCGTTTGAAGGGGCGCTTGTCATGTTCCTCTTTGGCGCGCTGCGACAGTTCTTTTTTGACGGCAACAAGCGCACCAGCCGTCATATGATGAATGGCTGGCTCATGAAACATGGCTACGACCCAATCAGCGTACCCGCCGCAAGAGCGCAGGAATTTAACGACAAAATGGTCAACTTCTATGTCAGCAAGGAAGGTTCCGACATGCTGGCGTTTCTCAATAGCTGCCGCCGAACCTGATTACCCCCCAATCCCCGCCCTTAAAGATTATTTGCCCGAGGGTTATGCCCAAGTATCTGCATCGCATCTGCCGGGACTTCAATCAGCAGCGAAGGGGCGTCTGAGCGCGTGGAGCGATTCAAAAGCGCCTCTAGATTGCTGAGGTCCGGTGCCAGTTTTTCGGCTTCCCATCCGCAGGCTCTGGCAATGGCGCAGTAATCCAGCGGGAAGACAGGGGCGTGATAGTGCGATTCCGGGGTATCGGGAATAATTCCCGGCAGCCCCTGGCTGACGATTGAAAAACTGGCGTTATTCAGCAGGAATATAATCAGGCCCAGATTGCGGGCTTCGCCAAGAGAGCCGGAAAACAAACGGAAGCAGCCGTCCCCTGTGAAGACAAATACCGGGCTTTCGGGGGCTGCGATCTTTGCGCCGATGGCCAGGCCAAATGCGCCACCCATCGCGGAGCCGCGATACAACGAGAAAAAATCTATCTGATTGCTGGGGCGTTGTGTGACGTACTGACGGTCTTTATAGGCCAGGCAAACATCATCAAACCCTATCGCTTCTTCAGGCCAGATTTTATCAAGATGTTGATAAAGTTCGGCCATATCTACATAGTCGTCGCGCGGAGTGGCAAAAGGGCGATGATTAAGATTTTTCGGCGCAGGTTTGGCGTGGATGGACGCAAAAGCATCTGTTTCTGCAGTCGAAATTAATGTGCTCACCAATTCATCGAGCTGGCCAAAAACATGGGAATACTTTCCACGAGCCAGGTGGTGGAAGCTGTGTTCAATTTGCCCGTATGCATCAGCTATATGGCTAAGATAAAAAGTGTGTGATGCGTTAAATGGTTGAAGATTAACAGTATATTCATCCGGGCAGGCGCCTAAGACTAATAAAACATCTTCATCGCCCAGCGCGTTGAATAGCGCTGTTGCTTCGTCATTGCCGCCAAAAGAAATATATCCGTAGCCATACGCGTTGTTGCGCTCTACCGCGTTGGCTCCATTAATGCTCCAGATTGTCGCCGCATGTAGTGCGGTTCCTAACTGTGTGGTTAATGTTTTCGCATCGGCATATCTCGCCATTTCCTCGCCGACTAACACAACCAGCCGCTTGCCTTTTACTGCGTCGCGAAACTCGGTAACAAAATTCTGAATGTCATTTTTGCCATATTCGGGCAATGCATAAGAGCGAACAGCGGGGAGATGTACGGGTGTCTTCAACGCTTCGTGTAACAGGACGAGCACGACAGGCTTTGCGTTTAGCAACTGGTGGTGAGCAGCAAGAAGTTGCCTGGCCAACGTTGATGGATCGTCCAGCACAAAAACGCCTTCCGGCAGCTCGTTGCGTAACTGCGCCACCACATTACTGCCGTGCGCCGAGGTGTCTTGTAAGGGGCTGAAACCGAGAGTATTCAGGCCGGACAAAGGTACGATAAACACGGCTGGAATATCATGGAGTTTGGCATCGCTTAGCCCGCAGGCCAGCAGTTTTGTTGCGGCTCCCGTGGTCGCTACTGCCGCCGCCATTCGGCCAGTCGAAAGAAAGTGACCGAGAGGGACAAAACCTGCGCTGTATTCTCCTAATGACATAAATCCGGGAGCGTCAGAGGATTGCGGATCATACGGTGGAATATGTTTAAGAAAATGAACCACTCCGCCGCCGGTTACACCGCAATAAAGTGTGATCCCCCATTCAGTAAGCGTATTAATGATTATCTGGTAACCGGTTTGTAAGCCTTTGCTGGTCATTTTTTCACCGTACAACGTGGAAAACGGTAGCTAAACCGTAGCCAATGCGGGGGGAATGACAAATAGGTTTTTGAGATGTCGAACTAAAACCACACAAAATTAAATATTAATATGTATTTCAGTGATGAATATATTAGATGAGCGCTGGCTATTGATGTTAATTTTTCACGCGAAATAATAGAAGCCAACAAATGCGATTTATGCAAGTGAACTCACAAACAAAAGCTGCTACCTTTTAACGGTTAGTATTAAATAGCGCTTAATTACAAATCTAATCATCTTCATGCTTAGATAGATATTAATAAGAAAAAAAGGTGGAGAAATGACCTCCTGAGCCTATATATTGGCTTGAAATGCCATCGATTTATCAAAAAAAGAATAATAAAATAAGTAATGATAACGTATGGCAATTAATAACGATTTATGAAGTCAATAAGCCATAATCATTAACTAAAAAACCTTTTTAATAGTATTGGTATAAGCTTTGAATAACTATCTCATCGAAACGTCTTATAAATCATGAGTGTCGCAATGAAAAACTATGATGACTTGCAGCGATTCAAGGATAAGACCCGCACAGGCGCTATCGAATTCAAGGATATGTCGGCGCAAAACCAACAGTCAGAAGCCAGTAACTGGACAATAATCAAACAGCTAATGAATACTGGCGATGATGATTCTGTACTTGCTCAAGCCGGGAGTATTACTGTTCCTGCACCGCAAGCGGTGAAGGCTGATGAATTTGATGTGAGCCACTTCAGGCCGCTTACGGCACAACCTATCAGCAACACTGCATCACAAGGCTCGATTCTCAATAGCCTGAATAGTGCATTGCCTGAAGCAAAGTCTGCGATTTCACAGTCCGAGCCTGGTAAACCGACCACTACCACATTATTTGAACAGCTGGCACCCGTGGTTGCAGCACCTGAACCGGTTATAGAACCCATCAAAGAAATCGTGAAACCTGCCGCTGTTTCAGCGCCGCAGGCCCCTGCACCGGTAAAAACAGAGCCCGTGCGTTTTGACAAACTGTTCGCAGCCAAAGGGAATACGGCGCGGAATCATCCCGCCAAAGACTTACCGCTGCAACCGTTGCTGGAGATGATTGCGTCATGCCGTTAGTGTGTGTTTGCTCGCCAAAAGGCGGAGTAGGGAAAACCACGGTTACCGCCAATCTGGCGTATGCGTTGGCTCGTGCGGGTAGCAAAGTATTAGCCATTGATTTTGATGTGCAGAACGCGCTGCGCCTGCATTTTGGCGTGCCTTTGTCTGATGGTCGGGGTTATGTCGCTAAAGCCATTGAATCGGCAGACTGGAGCCAGTCGGTTCTGACGGCAGGCAGCAATATGTTTGTGCTGCCATATGGTGATGTCACTGAAGATCAGAGACTTGAGTTTGAACAGCGTCTGACTAACGATAGCCACTTCCTGTTACGCGGGTTAAGTACTTTGCTTAACTATCCAGGCCTTGTGATTATTGCTGACTTCCCTCCAGGACCGAATCCTGCGCTGAAAGCCGTATCGCATCTTGCCGACTTGCATCTGGTCACGATGCTTGCGGATACCGCTTCACTTTCTTTATTGCCACATATTGAAAATCACCGCTTGATTGGCGAGCCGCTCAACAATAAAGCAGGATATTATTTTGTCCTTAACCAAAGTGATAACCGCCGCCATATAAGCCGCGATGTAACTGCATTTATGCAGCAACGTCTTGGCGATCGCCTGCTTGGTGTTATTAACCGCGATGAAAGTGTGGCTGAAGCTAACGCTTCCCAGCAATCAATATTCGATTTCAGCCCGGCTTCCGCTGCGGCTTTTGATATTGAGCTTATTAGTAAACGCGTTGCCGCTCTTCTCGGTATAAAAATTGGTGATGGCGCGGTTCACACCGCTTTAAGAACGTCAAATTTCTGACAATCATTCAGGATGTCCTATGAAAAAGGTCCTGTTCTATTTACTGCTATTGGTGTTAGCACCTATAGCTGTGCTTATCATCATTACGCCTATGGACAGCCAGAAGCAGTTTATCTTTGGCTTTATCAGTCTCGCGATAATGTTTGTATTAGGCTTCAGCAAAAAGCACAGCGTGTCGATAATCATGATGCTGGTCTCGGTCTTGATGTCCACGCGTTATATTTATTTTCGTGCCACGCAAACGCTGCACTTTAATTCTGAAATAGAAGCCATTCTCGGAATAGGGCTATTTTTAGCTGAACTGTTTATCTGGGTCATTTTATTACTGAGCTATCTGCAAACTTCTTTCCCGTTAAAAAGGGGAATTGTGCCGTTGCCGGATGATACGTCGACCTGGCCGACTGTGGATGTTTATATTCCCAGCTACAACGAAAGCCTCGATGTGGTGCGTGATACCGTACTGGCCGCGCAATGTATCGACTACCCACGCGATAAGATCAAAATCTATCTGCTCGATGACGGTAAGCGGCGTGAATTTGCAGTTTTTGCCGCTGATGTTGGCGTGGGTTACATCACGCGAAACGACAACTCGCATGCCAAAGCCGGTAACCTCAACCACGCTATGAAGCTGACCAAAGGCGAGCTGATTTGCGTCTTTGACTGCGACCACGTAGCTACGCGTATTTTCCTGCAAGCGACGGTTGGTGCATTCCTGAAAGATCCAAAACTGGCACTGTTACAGACGCCACACTACTTCTATTCACCCGATCCGTTTGAACGCAACTTATCAGGTGGACGTAATATCCCTAACGAAGGCTCGCTGTTCTACGGCCCAATTCAGCAAGGGAACGATAACTGGAACGCGACATTCTTCTGCGGCTCTTGCGCCGTTATCCGTCGCACCGCGCTTGAAGAGATTGGTGGGTTTGCGGTGGAAACCGTAACTGAAGATGCCCACACCGCGCTGAAGATGCAGCGCCTTGGCTGGAAATCTGCATTCCTCGATATTCCGCTGGCAGCAGGGCTTGCGACTGAGCGCCTGGTACTACATGTGATTCAGCGAACCCGCTGGGCGCGCGGTATGACGCAAATATTCCGTATGGATAATCCGCTGTTTGGCCGTGGCCTGACGTGGCAACAGCGCTGCTGTTATCTCAGTGCGATGCTCTACTTTCAGTTCGCTTTGCCGCGTGTGGCGTTCCTGACCGCACCACTGGCGTATTTGTTGTTTAACCTGAACATCATTCACTCCTCCGCAAGCCTGATTTTTGCTTATGCGTTGCCGCATTTGCTGCTAACCATCTACCTGAACTCGAGAATGAACGGGCGCTACCGCTACAGCTTCTGGGGTGAGATTTACGACCTGGTGCTGGCGTTCCACCTGATTTTGCCAACGGTTATCACGATGATTTTCCCGAAACGCGGCAAGTTCAACGTGACGGACAAAGGTGCGCTGCTGAACGTGGGTTACTTTGATTTCAGCGTGGTGCGGCTGCACGTGATTATCGCAGTGTTGCTGACGGTGGCGGTGATCGCCGGGATAGTGCGCGCCTGCGCCCATGACTACTTTGGTGTCGATCCGAACGTTATTGCGCTCAACGTCGGTTGGGGCTTGTACAGTCTGGTGTTCCTGCTGGCGGCAATTGCCGTAGCTCGCGAAACGCGCCAGACGCGTAAAACTATCCGTATTGATGTCGAAGTACCTGTCGTTATTCACTATGCCAGCGGCATTTCTTCACGCAGCAATACGCTCGATTTATCAATGGGCGGCTGCCGAATTGCGGTGCCAGATGACCGACATCTTACTGATGAAATCGAAGAGATCGAACTGCAACTGAAATCCGGCTCCATCAGTATTCCTGTTCAAATGATTGCCCACGACGAACAGGCTATTCGCTTGCAGTTTGAAGAGATCCCACTGGACCGCCGCCGTGAGCTGGTGCGTGTTGTGTTGGCCCGTGCTGATGCGTGGATTAACCCGCCAAAGCCGCAGGACAACCCGTTCCGTTCCCTGCTAATCATTATTCGTTGTGTATTTGACCTGTTCTGGCTGACGTGGAAATCACGCCGCGAAAATCGCCGTTTACGTCAGGAAGAAGCAAGACGTATGGAAGCTGCCGGCGAGGACAACGTTGCATGAAACGGATGACCTATACAGTTTGTCAGTTGTTGCTCGTATTTAGCGTACTGACTTCGCCTGTTATGGCCGAAGAGCCGACGACGGTGGAGTCGTTGCTGCCGGTAGATTTACCGGCTCCGGGGCAAGAAGCCGTGGAGTCGCAAGATTCTGTGCCAGCTTCAGAAACGGTGCCTGTCCCCGATCCTGTTCAAGCTCCGACTCCAACTCCAACTCCGGCTCCTGCGGCGGCACCATCGGTCTTTGTTCCGGGGAGTGTCAGCAGCATTACTATGGCGCAAATGGGCCAACCGCGAGGTATTACGCTGAGCGGCGGCCAGTTGCAGGCGGGTATTGATTTCACGTTGCCATCGGATCAGGTCATTACCAACGCGCAATTGGCGCTGAACCTGAAAGTGTCTCCGGCAATGGCGGCAAGAAATACTACATTGCAGTTGATGATGAATGGTCAGCCGCTAGGGACTGTTCCGCTGGGTTCTGCCGATAGCGATGTCTCCAGCTACCAGTTGGAAATCCCGGCAGCGATGGTGGTGTCGAGTAACAACATCAGCTTCAAAATTAATGATGGCGATGCCTTACTGTGCTTGCGCGACCTGTCTGAAAAATACCAGGTCACCATCATGCCGAATACGCGCCTGGATCTGGAAGGGCAGCAGCTCAATATTGGCGCAGACCTCAGCCATTTCCCGCGCCCGTTCTTTGACGCGATGCAAATGACCCCGGCTTCTGTGACGTTCGCCTTCCCGGCAAAAACATTACCGGAGCAAGTCAGTGCTGCGGCATTAGTCGCTTCCTGGTTGGGGATTGAGGCGGATTATCGTGGCATCTCCTTTAACGCATTGCGCGACACATTGCCGGAGAAGAACGGCATTCTGTTTGGCAAATCGGGTGAGCAAATTGGCGGCCTGACGCTGCCAGAAACGCAAAAACCGATGCTGCAAATTATCGATAACCCAGGCAACCCGGTTTATAAACTGCTGCTGGTAGTGGGTAATTCAGACCAACAATTACGTGCAGCGGCATGGCGTTTAACTCAGGGTAAATTCCTTGGGCAAACCGCAAGCACCCTGGTTGAAAACCAGACAATCCCGGTTAGCAAAGCGTATGACGCACCGCGCTGGATACCGACCGATCGCCCGGTGCGCTTGACCGAACTGATGCGCAAAGACCAAAGCCTGACGGCAACGGGTATCTGGCATGAGCCGTTAAGTGTTGCCTTCCGTGCCGCGCCGGATCTGTTCTTGTGGGATGGTGAAACTATTCCCGTGAAGATTGGCTACCGCTTCCCGACGGAGTCCTGGATTGATGAAGATCGCTCTTATCTTTCGCTGACCTTTAACGGCACCTTCCTGCATAACCTGCCGGTAAACAAACAAGGTGCGCTGGAAACGCTGTGGCGGAAAGTGGGCGGCGATGCGCGCCAGGAAGATTACAACCTGGCGCTGGAGCCTTACCTGATTTACGGCGACAACCAGTTGTCGTTGTACTTCAACATCCAGACCAAAGAAACGGCACCGTGTAGCGTACTGCTCAACAACAACATCAAGAGCCGTATCGATGAAAATTCATCGATTGATTTGAGCAAAACTCGCCACTTCTCGCTGTTGCCAAATCTCTCTTACTTCGTGGGTGCATCATTCCCGTTCTCACGCTTTGCTGACTTCGCGCATACCGTGTTGCTGCTGCCAGAAAACCCAGGTGAGGCTGAAATCAGCACACTCCTGAATATGGCGGCACGTTCAGGCAATGCGACCGGAACGTCGCTTAACAATAACGTCGTGATGTTCGGGGTACCGACAGCCGGTGGCAACCTGCAACGCCTCGAAGAAAGCCACGTGCTTGCGGTTTCTACCATCAACAAAAATACCTTTAACCGGACGCTGCTGGCTCAGTCACCGTTTACCAGCAACGAACACTCATTCGGTGTGCGGGAACGTTCAATCTGGCAAAAAGTACAGAGCTGGCTTGAAGGCGACTGGGGTTCGACCGGTATTGCCGCCGACCGTTACTTCTCTTCTAACGAGGCATGGCGCGGGTTTGTCAGCTTCCGCTCGCAATGGAACCCAAACCGCGTGGTGGTGATGGCGATTGGCAGCACAGACGAGCAGCTTTCACGTCTTCAGACCGACTTAGCCTCGGCACGCATTAACGCCGGAATTCGTGGTGATGCCTCAATCATTACCGATGAAAACGGGGTGCGGAGCTTCCGCGTTGGCCAGCAGTTCCCAAGCGGCCAAATGCCCTGGTACATGATGGTGGTCTGGTATGCCAACCAGCATTCTGCACTGCTGGCCATTTTAGGTTTGTTGTTCGCCACAGTGATTGGCTTGAGCTTGTATGCCTTACTGAAAAAACGCGCGCATAAACGTCTTAATCCTCAGGATGATGGTAAGTAAAGGTGGTGCTCATGAATCATAAAAACAAAACCGCCCGTCGCTTGTTAACTCTGTGCTTCTTTGGCGGCCTGACGTTCGGCGCCCAGGCTGCGGAAAACAACCCGGCGTTAAAAGCGCTGTTTGACCAGGCTAATTACTGGCATGAAAAGTCGCATGACGAGCTGGCAAAAGAAGCGCTGCAAAAAGTGCTGATGGTTGATGCCAATAACACGCAGGCGATGTACCTGATGGCATTGTGGGCGCAGCAGGCCGGGGATATCAAAGGTGCTGCCCAGTGGCGCGAACGCCTCGCGGCGGTGTCACCGCAAGATAACAATTTGCAGGCACTCGATAACGCGAAACAAATTCAGCAAATCCCACGTGGGCAGCTGGATTTAGCGCGTCAGCAGGCGCGAAGCGGCAACATTCCCGCGGCTCTGGCCACCTGGCACAGTTTGTTTAATGGCGATCAGCCGCCGCCAAGCCTCGCACCAGAATATTATCTGACGATGGCGGGTGATAAATCACTCTATCCGCAAGCTCTGGCTGGGTTGCGCCAGTTTGTCGCGCAAAACCCGCAGGATAACGGCGGGAAAATTGCGCTGGGTAAAGTGCTGACCTATCAGGAAGGCACACGCCGTGAAGGGATAGATCTGCTGCAAAATATGGCGAGCGGCAGCTCAGACGCAGATAAATCGCTGCGCCAGGCCTTGTTGTGGCTTGGCCCAACGGCGAGTGATGAAACCTATTATCAAACCTTCCTGCAACGCCATCCAAAAGATATGGCGGTACAAGACCACTACCGTAAAAGCATTGGTGGTACAGCGAAAGGTGAAGGCTTTACCGCACTCAATAGCGGCAATACTGATGCGGCAAAAAACCAGTTTGAACAAGTGCTGCAAACTAACCCGCAAGATGCCGATGCGCTTGCCGGGATGGGTTATGTCGCACAACGCAAAGGTGATTACACTGCTGCATCAGAATACTTAAACCGTGCGGCAAGCCTCGGTGGCGACCAGTCGGATGAGCGCAAACAGCAGGCTGAGGACGCGGCGTTTTACGGGCAGTTGGCGAGTGCTCAGGCGGCATTCAAACAGGGTAATGTCAGCCAGGCGCTGGCACTCAGCGCACCTCTGGCGCAGCAAAGCGGTGAACGTGGCACAGCGGCAAAATTATTCCGCGCCGATGTGCAGCGCCACAATAAAGATTACGCCGCCGCAGAGCAGACATTGCGCGGTATTTTGAGCGAGCAGCCAAATAATGGCTCAGCCCGTGAAAACCTTTACTACGTGCTGCGTGAGCAGAATAAAACCGCTGAAGCGCAGGCCATGTTGCAAACCTTGCCTGCAAGTTTACAAGCGAAGTTGCAGCCGCGAGTTTCCGGTGGCAACCCTACTGACCCGGTGCGACGCCAGGCACAGCAGGCGGCGGCAAATGGCGATCCACAACGTGCCATCGCCATTTTGCAGCAGGGGGTTGCACGCTACCCGTCTGACCCATGGTTGCGCCTTGATTTAGCACGCCAGCTACAAAAACAGGGCAACAGCGCGGAAGCCAGCAACGTGATGGCGCCCTCTTTCCGGCCGAATGCTTCCAACGCTGAACTCTATGCAGGCGCTTTGTTTGCCAGCGAAAACAACGCCTGGCAGCAATCACAGACTTTGTTGTCGCGCATTCCGGCTTCTAGCCAGACAAGCGAGATGCGCGCACTTGCGTCGCGTGTGAACTACAACCTGCAAATGACTGTGGCGGAACGTTATCTGGCCCAGGGTGATAACGTCGCTGCGGCTAATACCTTAAAAGCACTGGCTACGCGTCCACCGCAAAGCCCGGCTGATGCTGGCAAGCTGGCAAAAATGCTGGCGCAAACGGGTGATGTCAGTACCGCCGTGGCGATTGTGCGCGGCAACATGAGCCGGGGTGTGCAGGGCAATGCGGGCGATTATGGCGACCAGATTGCCGTGCTTAATCAGGCGGGGCTTGGGCGTGAAGCGCAGGCGTTTCTTGCCAGCCCTGAATTGCAGTCGCGTAGCACGCCGACTCAGCTTGCCAGCGTTCGCAATGGCTACGTGATCAATGAAGCTGACCAGCTTCGGACTCAAGGCAATTACGCGGCAGCGTACGACAAATTGATCCGCGCCATGCAGAGTGACCCGCAAAATACCGACCTGATGTTTGCAATGGCGCGTTTGTATCAGTCCGGCAAAATGAATAAAGAAGCCGGGGTGGTTTACGACTACCTGATGACCCGTGACACGCCTGATCAAGATGCGCGAGCGGGTGCTATTGATGTCGCGCTTGCCAGTAAAGATGTGGATAAAGCGAAGCAGCTAGCAGCTGGTTTGCATAACGATGAAACACCGGATCGCTTGCTGTTGCTGGCGCGTGTGGCGGAAGCTGATGGTAACCACCAACAGGCGATGAGCTATTTACGTACTGCGCGTGGGAAGCTGCTTGGTCTGCAAGGGGTCGGTGATGGCACGGCTCCGACATTAGGTGGCCTGGCGTTGGCGGATAACCCGTTTACCCCGAAAACTTCTGTCGCCCCGCAAACGGCTTCAAATTCACTGTATGGCGAAGCGATGCCGTGGCAAGTCGCTCAACTGGCACGTAATCCGCAAACTGCATATCCAGGCACTACGCGTACCGATCTGCCTGTAGAAACAGCTCAGGCAGGCACGTTGCGTCAGGTGGATAACATGATGGAGCAGTTAACCGACAAAACGGCCACATGGGCACGAGGTGCGGTATCTGTACGTGGTCGTGATGGCGAAAGTGGCCTGAGCAAACTCACCGAGATAAAGGCTCCGCTACAGTGGTCAACGGTGCCATTTGGCGATTCGCGTTTAGATCTTAACGTTACGCCAATTAGTCTGAATGCCGGTAGCTCGTCAGATGAATCCAGCCGTCGTTTTGGTACGGGAGCATTAATTCAAGGGGAAGTTGCCCAGGATTTGTATAACTCCTCAACTACCACGCCGCCGGAACTGCCAAATATCGACAAGATCAAGGTGCCTTCACAAGGCTCGCAAAGCACTGCGGGTGTAGAAGTCGCTATGGCGTTAACGGGTGAGCAGTACAAACTTGATGTCGGCTCAACACCGTTAGGTCAGGATTTGAATACCGTTGTTGGTGGCGTGCAGTGGTCACCACAACTGACTGATTACCTGAAATTGATTTTGACCGGCGAACGCCGTGCGGTAGTCGACAGCTTGCTTTCTTATGTCGGTGTGGAAGATAAATACAGCGGCAAAAAATGGGGCCAGGTCACCAAAAACGGCGGTAGCGCGCAGTTGAGCTATGACGATGGTGATGCCGGTTTCTACGCAGGTGTCGGGTTGTATAACTACATCGGTGAAAACGTACCGAGCAATGACAACTTCACCGGAAATGCGGGAGTTTATATTCGTCCATATCGTGCTGATGACCGCGAGCTGAAAACCGGTATCAGTATGACTTACATGGACTTCTCTAAAAACCTTAGCTACTTCAGTTATGGGCAAGGCGGCTACTTTAGCCCGCAGGATTATATTAGCGTCTCCTTCCCGGTGGATTACACCCAGAAATTTGATAACTGGAATATGTCTGTTGGTGCGTCGCTGGGTTATCAGTCTTACAGCCAGGACGAAAGCCCATATTTCCCGACTGACTCAGCCATGCAATCACAGCTGGAAGATTACGTCTCCAGAGGTTTTGCCAAAGAGGCGTGGTACAGCGGTAGTAGTGAAAACGGTATGGGTTATAACTTGCGTGCCGCAGCCGACTACAAAGTTAATAAAGATATGACGATTGGTGGCCAGGTCGGCTATGACACCTTTGGTGATTACAACGAAAGTACCGCGCAACTCTACTTCCGTTACCTGCTGGGGAATAATTAATCATGAATGACGCGCAGCTTTTGCAGTATTTTCAAAATCAGCAGACCGAATCGGGCTGGTTTTCTCTGCTCCACATCATGATAGACAGTATGGTGGCGAATGCAGGTGAAGCAGAAAGCCGCCAATTTCTGATACAAATGGGTGATGCGTTGGCTGGACGCCACCCGTTAGCATTAGCGCGAACTGTGGGTGAGCTCGAAACGCAGATAAATGTTCAGCTCGCTCGTTTCAACTGGGGCTATATTGATATCGAAGCCAGCGAAACGGCGATGTTGATTCGTCACATGGCTTTACCTGTTCCTGCGGATGAAGCGCAACAGGCCTCCTGGAATAGCGCGTTTAGCGCGGTTCTGGAAGGCGTATACGCCCGTTGGTTACGCGATCAGGGTGGAAAACCGCATGTGTCGCTGTGGCGTGAATCTTCTGGGTCAGCAACAGTGGTACACTTTCGATATCAAAATAGTCGATGAGGTGCTTCGATGTGGCAGCGATGCAAGACACTGATAGTGGCAGTGTTTGCCTTGATCTTTAGTCAGCAAGCTCTGGCTGATAATGCATGGGATAGCTACAAATCACGGTTTTTAATGCCTGATGGTCGCATCATCGACACTGGCAATAAAAGCGTTAGCCACACCGAAGGTCAGGGCTTTGCCATGATGATGGCGGTGGTCAACGATGATCAAGTCAGTTTCGATAAGATGTGGAACTGGACGCGAAAAACCCTGAAAAACCCTGAAAATGGTCTGTTCTACTGGAGATATAACCCGGTCGAGGCACAACCGATCACCGATAAAAATAACGCCACCGATGGCGATACTTTTATCGCATGGGCGTTGCTTAAGGCGGGGACAAAATGGCAAAACCAGGATTATCTCAACCAATCAGATGCGATTACCAAGGCACTGATTGCACATAACGTTGTCCGTTTTGCGGGTTACCAGGTGATGCTGCCCGGAGCCAAAGGCTTTAATCTCAACAGCTACGTGAACCTTAACCCTTCCTATTTTATTCTTCCGGCCTGGCAGGACTTTGCTAACCGCAGCCATTTAATGGTGTGGAAAGATTTGATTAGCGACGGGCAGGAGTTGTTGGGAAAAATGCACTTTGGTAATCCACAACTCCCTTCTGACTGGGTTTCACTCTATTCTGATGGCCGCACCGTTCCGGCAAAACAGTGGCCTGCGCGCTTTAGCTACGATGCGATTCGTGTTCCACTTTACGTATCATGGTTTAACCGTAGCAGCCCGGAGCTTCAGGTTTACAAAAACTGGTGGGGACGCTTTGCGCGTGATAAAACGCCTGCCTGGGTGAATGTGACAACTGGCGATCCCGCGCCATATATGATGAACGGTGGGTTATTGGCGGTGCGCGATTTAGTGCTCCAGTCGGCAAGTGTTGAGCAGCCGCAAATTATGGCTCAGGACGATTATTATTCCGCGAGCTTGAAGATGCTGGTGTCACTGTCGGTGAGGTGATTTTTGATAGTGCGTAGTACCCTCACCCGAACCCTCTCCATCAGGAGAGGGTACATCCTGAAGATTTCCCTGATTAGCCAGCCTCAACACCTAAACATCACTACAATGCAGTATACTCAGCCTGCTTAAGAATATGCCTATACGGCACGGTAATTGCGGAGAGTAAGTTTGCGAGTCAGTCGTTCATTAACGATTAAACAAATGGCAATGGTGTCAGCCGTTTCCATATTGTTTATTTTTATTTTTATCGTGGTACAGCTTTTCCACTTTGTGCAGCAAAGCCGCTACGACACTGCAAGCCAGATGGAGAAAATCGCCCATTCGGTGCGTATTCCGCTGTCTGCAGCAATCCTTAAAGCAGATATTCCTCAAGCTGAATTCATTCTTAATCAAATACAACCCTCCGGGATTATCAGCCGGGCAGATGTTGTTTTACCGAATCAGTTCCAGGCGTTACGCCAGAGCTTTGCACCAGAACGCCCGATTCCGATGTGGATTGCTCGTCTGTTTGAGCTCCCCGTGCAAATTTCGTTACCACTGTATTCACTCGAACGCCCGGCAAATCCGCAGCCGTTGGCTTATCTGGTGTTGCAGGCGGATTCCTGGCGGATGTACAAATTCATCATCAGTACGATTTCCACGTTGCTGACCACATATTTGCTACTGGCGCTGATTCTCTCGGTTGCCATCAGCTGGTCGATTAACCGTTTAATTGTGCACCCGATCCGCAAAATCGCTCGTGAGCTCGACAGCTTAAGTCCGCAAGAAGCGGCGAGTCATCAGCTCAAACTGCCGCATCTTCATCATGATGATGAGATTGGGATGCTGGTGCGCAGTTATAACCGCAATCAACAAATGTCGCTGCGCTTGCATGAAGAAATGAGCGCTGTGAGCACCCGAAACACAATCACAGAACTGCCAAATAAAGCCCTGTTCCTGGCGTTGCTGGAACAACTCACGGCGAGTGGCAAGAACAGCACACTGATCGTGATTGCCAGTGAAACCTTGCAGGATGCAGCTGGCGTGTTAAATGAAGAGCAGCGCGAAATGCTGTTGCTGACGCTGGTCGAAAAAATTAAAAGTGTTCTCTCACCGAATATGGTTCTGGCACAGCTTAGTGGCAATGACTTCGGCATTATTGCGCATGGTGTTCAGGACGCCTGGCAGGCGATGGCGCTGGCAAAGCAAATCCTCACGGTGCTCAACGAAAAATTACCGATTCAATCGATATCTCTTAAGCCTACGGCCAGCATCGGTATTGCGATGTATCACAGCGGCCTGGCAGCAGAGCAGTTGTATCGTCGCGCGGTATCGGCGGCATTTTCTGCCCGTCGCCACGGCAAAAACCAGATTCAATTCTTTGACCCTGAACAGATGGAACTGGCTCAACGCCATCTGACTCAGGAGCACGATTTAATGAACGCTTTAGAGAATCAACAGTTTGCGATCTGGCTGCAACCACAGGTCAATATGCATACCCGCGAAGTTGTGAGCGCGGAGGTTTTGCTGCGTATGCAACAGCCAGATGGGAGCTGGGCGTTACCTGACGATTTGATTGCGCGTATTGAAGATTGTGGCCTGATGTTCACTATCGGCAACTGGGTTCTTGAAGAAGCTTGCCGCGTCCTGGCAGGTTGGCAGAGCCAGGGCATCACGATGTCGTTGTGTGTGAATGTTTCTGCACATCAGTTGCTGCACGAAGAAATGGGCTCGTCGCTGTTAGAGTTATTGACGCGTTACCGCATTCAGCCGGGCATGCTGATTCTGGAAGTAACGGAAAGTCACCATATCGACGACCCGAAAAAAGCGATTAGCATTTTGCGACCTCTGCGTAAAGCCGGAGTGCGTATCGCACTGGATGACTTTGGGATGGGCTATGCCAGCCTACGCCATTTGCACTATTTGAAAGCGCTACCGGTAGATATCCTGAAACTCGACAAGAGCTTTATCGATGGCTTGCCGGAAGACAGTGCGATGGCTGGCGTGATTATCGGTATGGCGAAAACCCTTGGGCTGAAACTGGTAGCCGAAGGGATTGAGAACCAGGCTCAGTGTGACTGGCTATTAAACGAAGGTGTGACTCTTGCACAGGGGTATCTCTTCTCCAGGGCCATGACACTTAAAGAGTTTGATGCGCAGTACCTATCTACCGCTCACTAGTAAACTATTTGTTGTAAATGTTACCAGGCTGGCGCGAGTCAGTTCAATTATTTAACAATTATGTTTACAAATTAGCGCTATATCACTTCTGGGTGTTTTTGAGGGTGTTATTTTTGATGCCGCAAACCGAAAGGTTTTGTGGAATCTCTACCTCTCAAGGACACCCTATGAAACTCTCTCTCTTCAAAAGCCTCTACTTCCAGGTGCTCACAGCAATAGCCATCGGTATTTTGCTCGGGCACTTTTACCCGGAATTAGGCGCACAGATGAAACCGCTCGGCGATGCATTTGTTAAATTGATTAAAATGATTATCGCCCCGGTTATCTTCTGTACGGTTGTGACGGGTATTGCCGGTATGGAAAGCATGAAAGCTGTGGGCCGTACTGGTGCGGTGGCGCTGCTTTACTTCGAAGTGGTCAGTACCATCGCGCTGATTATCGGCCTGATCGTGGTAAACGTGTTACAGCCAGGTGCTGGCATGAACGTTGACCCGGCAACTCTCGATGCTAAAGCGGTAGCAATCTATGCCGAGCAGGCGCAACAACAGGGTGTCGTGGCGTTCTTGCTGGATGTCATTCCAGGTAGCGTTATCGGTGCATTTGCGAGCGGCAATATCCTGCAAGTGCTGCTGTTTGCCGTGTTGTTTGGTTTTGCGCTGCATCGTCTGGGCCACAAAGGCCAACTGATTTTCAACGTCATTGAAAGCTTCTCGCAGGTCATCTTTGGTATCATCAATATGATCATGCGTCTTGCGCCAATTGGTGCTTTCGGGGCCATGGCTTTTACCATCGGTAAATATGGCGTGGGCTCGTTGGTGCAGCTAGGTCAACTGATTATCTGCTTCTACATCACCTGTATTCTGTTCGTTGTGCTGGTGTTAGGGTCGATTGCCCGCGTGACAGGTTTCAGCATCTTCAAATTTATCCGTTACATCAAAGAAGAGCTGCTGATTGTTCTGGGTACATCTTCGTCTGAATCTGCGTTGCCAAGAATGCTCGATAAAATGGAGAAACTCGGCTGTCGCAAATCGGTAGTGGGGCTGGTGATTCCAACCGGTTACTCGTTTAACCTTGATGGTACCTCTATTTATCTGACGATGGCGGCGGTGTTTATCGCGCAGGCAACCAACAGTCACATGGATATCTTCCATCAAATCACGCTGCTGGTAGTGCTACTGCTCTCCTCCAAAGGTGCGGCGGGTGTAACCGGAAGCGGCTTCATTGTGTTGGCTGCGACGATTTCCGCTGTCGGGCATCTGCCGATAGCAGGACTTGCGCTGATTCTGGGGATTGACCGCTTTATGTCGGAAGCCCGCGCGCTGACAAACCTTGTCGGTAACGGTGTTGCGACGGTTGTAGTGGCGAAGTGGGTGAAGCAACTGGATGAGAAACAGTTGAAAGAAACTCTTGATAATCCACAATCTGCAAAAAAAGTGAGCGAAGTCTCGTCTTAACCCCCTCAATTGCCCACAGCGACTTGCCCTCGCTGTGGGCTGCTGCGCATAATTGACCCCTGAGCCATTTTCTTTGGCGTTTTTTTTAATTTTAAAGTGACGTTTCCGTGAAGATGCGGTCAAACGGAGTGGTGAAATGCCATTTGTGGTGGCTTTGTTGCGTAATACTATGTCGCCATTACACTTTTTAATCAGGATTGTTTTCCAGGGGTTCACATGCAGGGCACCAAAATTCGACTCTTAGCTGGCGGATTGCTGTTGGTCGCCGCCGGCAGTAATGTGCAGGCAGAAGCTCTACAGCCCGACCCAGCCTGGCAGCAAGGGACGCTGGCCAACGGTTTTCAATGGCAAGTCCTGGCCACACCTCAGCGTCCTAGCGATCGTATTGAAATTCGTCTGTTGGTTAATACTGGTTCATTGACTGAAACCACCCAACAGAGCGGCTATAGCCACTTTTTACCTCGTCTGGCGCTGACACAAAGCGGCAGCTTGCAGCCGTTACAGGCTCGTTCTCTATGGCAGCAAAGTGTGGACCCAACGCGTCCTCTGCCCCCGGTTATCGTGTCTTATGACTTCACGCTGTTTAATCTCAGCCTGCCAAATAACCGCAATGATTTACTCAAAGAAGCCTTAACCTATCTTTCAGACAGCAGTGGCAGAATGGCAATTACCCCTGAAACGGTAAATGTCGCGCTCCAAACTCAAGATATGGTTTCCACCTGGCCGATGAACACTAAAGACAACTGGTGGCGCTATCGTTTGCAAGGTTCCTCGCTGTTGGGCCATGACCCGGCAGAAGATCTCAAGCAGCCAGTTGATAACGAACAACTGAAGGCGTTCTACCAGAAATGGTATACCCCGGATGCGATGACACTGATTGTGGTAGGTAATGTCGATAGCCGCAGCGTTGCCGATCAAATCAACAAAACCTTTGGCACTCTGACTGGCAAGCGTGCAACACCTGCACCGGTTGCTACCCTTTCTCCGCTTAAACGCACGGCAGTAAGTCTGATGACCGATAGCGTGCGCCAGGACAGGCTCTCACTGATGTGGGACAACTCCTGGCAGCCTATTCGTGAGTCTTCTGCGCTGTTGCATTATTGGCGTGCAGATCTCGCACGTGAGGCGCTGTTCTGGCATGTTCAGCAGAATCTCAGCAAGCAGAATATCCAGGAACTGAATTTGAGTTTCGATTGTCGCGTACTTTATCAGCGTGCGCAGTGCGGCATTAATCTGGAATCGCCAAATTCAAAACTGAACGCTAACTTGATGGCTGTCGGCAAAGAGTTGGTTAACGTGCGTGATAAAGGGCTATCTCAGGAAGAATTTGATGCGTTAATTGCGCAGAAAAAAGCTGAACTTGCCAAGCTGTTTGCGACTTACGCGCGTACAGATACCGATGTATTGATTAGCCAGCGTATGCGTTCACTGCAAAACCAGGTTGTGGATATTGCCCCGGAGCAGTATCAGAAACTTCGTCAGGACTTCCTGAGCAATCTGACACTGAGCATGCTGAACCAGGATTTGCGCCAGCAGTTGTCTCAGGACATGGCTCTGGTGTTGTTGCAACCCCAGGGTGAGCCTGAATACAACATGAAGGATCTGCAAGCGACTTGGGATAAAGTGATGGTTCCAGCTAAGGCGTTTCCGTTAACGGATGAACCAAAGCAGGATACGACTTCAGATATTCCTCCAGCTCAGTGACCGTAAAAAAGGCCTTAAGAACAATGTTCTTAAGGCCTAAATCATTCGAGATACAGCCAATCTGCAACTCGAATTATGACGGTATTATTACTTCGGCATCGCTTCTTTAGGAATGATCGCGCCGCGATACTGAATCACGGTGCTTGCGGTCAAATGCCCGCGTTTTGCCGCTTCTTCTGCACTGCCACCGGTCAAACGTACTGCCAGATAGCCCGCGCTGAAAGAGTCACCAGCTGCCGTCGTATCGATCACTTTTTCTTTCGGTAGTTTCACCGCAGGAACTTCTAACGTTGATTCACCCTGAATCGCCACCAGGCAAGAGTCAGCGCCACGCTTGATAACCACTTCACGCACGCCAGCTGCCTGAGTACGGTGAATCACTTCTTCAACGGGTTTCTCGCCCCACAACAAATCTTCGTCATCCAGCGTCAGGAACGCGATGTCAGTACAGGCCAGCATTTGCTGATAGACCTGTTGTGTCTCTTCACGGCTTGCCCACAGGCGCGGACGGTAGTTGTTATCGAAGATAACCTTGCAACCGTTAGCACGGCACTCAGTCAGCAGAGCCATCAGTTTTTCACGGCTCGCCGCGTTGAGGATAGCCAGACTGATACCGCTCAGATACAGGTAGTCGAACTGTGCCAGTTCAGCGCAAATAGCCTGAGCTTGATCGCTCTCCAGCCAGAAACGGGCTGCGGCTTCGTTGCGCCAGTAGTAGAAGGTACGCTCGCCAGTGGAGTCGGTTTCGATGTAATACAGACCCGGCAAGCGGTGTTCCAGGCGCTGTGTCAGTTCGGTGTGAACATTTTCTTGCTGCCATGCGTCGAGCATTTGTTGGCTGAAATTATCTTCACCCAGAGCTGTAACGTAATGGACTTCAAGATCGGCTGCGTCAACCTGACGTGCGATATAAACGGAGGTGTTTAGGGTGTCGCCACCAAAGCCGCGGCTAACTTCCGCACCTTTTTGCGACAGTTCAATCATACATTCACCGATAACGGCGATTTTGCGCGTTGGCATAGCAGTAAACCTGAATTAATGAAATTGCCACTAGTTTGATGGTCGGTTAAAAACGAGTCAAACAATTTAAAACGATGTTTCGGAAAACTTTGAGCTAAGGCAGTTTATTGACGATGTTAGATAACTCCCACTGAATGAGGTTGTACTGAAAGCGAACATAAAGTTCTCATGCGCCACGCCGATAACTTCTCGATGAGCCATCTGAGTTATCAAGGTAAACAGGACGTACATGATGAAGTTTAAGCAGATCACTCACCGGCTTAATACGCTTGAGGCGAGTGTCGAAAGTTTGCAGGAGCGGCGGTTCTGGTTGCAGTGCCAGCGGCAGTACACCTTCCAGCCGATTTATAAAATCGACGGCAACTTAATGGCAATCGAGTTGCTAACGGTGGTGACACACCCGGATGAACCGGAAATTCGCATTCCACCCGATCGTTACTTCACATCTGTCTCTTTCCGTACGCGACTGATGGTTATCGAAGAGCAACTTAGTCTGCTGGCTGAATGGGAGTCCGTTTTCCTCGGCTATAAAATCTTAGCCTCGGTAAATGTCGATGGCCCGACATTGATGGCGATGAAACAGCACCAACCGATTCTTGCGCGCATCAATAAAATGCCATGGGTACGCTTTGAACTGGTTGAACATATCACCCAACCACAGGCTATTACGCTTGCTGGAATGCACGAATTTGGGCCGTTATGGCTTGATGATTTCGGGACTGGAGTCGCTAATTTTTCGGCGTTAAGTGAGATGCGCTACGACTACATCAAAGTCGCGCGTGACTTATTCATCATGCTGCGCACCAGCGATGAAGGTCGCAATTTATTCACCATGTTACTGCAATTGATGAACCGTTATTGCGAGGGTGTCATCGTCGAAGGCGTCGAAACGGAAGATGAATGGCGCGATGTTCAAAACTCACCTGCGTTTGCGGCACAAGGCTATTTTCTCTCACGCCCCATTCCTTTTGAACAGTTAGAAAATGTGCTAACTCGCCTCTCCTGATGCTGTTTTGGCGCCACTAAACTATCTTTAGTGAAAGTGAGCCACATCAGGAAAGGGTGAAAGGCATGACAAAAACTGGAAAAATCGTTAGTGGAGTCGTCGGGGTTTTATTGTTGTTGGTTGTGGTGGCAATCATTGTGATTGCGACGTTTGACTGGAATCGGCTCAAACCGACCATCAACCAAAAAGTCTCGACAGAATTGAACAGACCATTCGCCATTCGTGGCGATTTAGGTGTGGTTTGGGAACGCAACAAAGAAGAGACAGGCTGGCGCAGTTGGGTGCCCTGGCCGCATGTTCATGCCGAAGATATTATTCTCGGTAACCCGCCTGATATTCCTGAAATCACGATGGTGCATCTACCGCGTGTTGACGCCACCCTGGCACCACTCGCGCTGCTGACGAAAACGGTCTACATCCCATGGATTAAGCTGGTGCAACCGGATGCGCGGCTGATTCGCCTGTCAGAAAAAAACAATAACTGGACCTTTAAACTTGCCAGCGATGGGACAAAAGATCCCAATCAGCCGCCGTCTGCCTGGTCATTCAGAATGGACAATATTCTGTTCGATAAAGGCCGCATCGCCGTTAACGATAAACTCACCAAAGCCGAGATAGAAATCCTCGTCGACCCACTCGGCAAACCATTGCCGTTTAGTGAAGTCGAAGGGAAGAAACCCACGGGCAAAGATGCCGCAAAAGCCGGAGATTATGTGTTTGGCCTGAAAGTGAGTGGCCGTTATAACGGCGCGCCGCTCGAAGGTAACGGCAAAATCGGCGGCATGTTAGCGCTACGCAGCGAAGGTGAAACCGCCTTCCCGGTGCAGGCGGATGTCCATTCCGGTAATTCCCGTGTGGCGTTTATCGGTACCATTAACGACCCAATGAAAATGGGTGGCGTCGATTTACAGCTTAAATTCTCCGGTGATTCGCTGGGCAATCTTTATGATTTAACCGGCGTATTGTTGCCAGATACGCCACCGTTTGAAACAGATGGGCACCTGCTGGCAAAAATCGATACTGAAAAAGGTTCGGTATTCCGCTACCAGAACTTTAACGGGCGTATCGGCGACAGCGACATTCACGGCTCGCTCACCTATTCGCAAGGCAAACCGCGCCCGAAACTGGAGGGGGATCTCGAATCTAAACAGCTCCGTCTGGCCGACTTAGGCCCGCTGATTGGCGTGGACTCTGGCAAAGGTGCACAAAAGAGCAAACAGTCTGAGCAAGCCAAAGGCGAGAAAACCGTTCAGCCGAGCGACAAAGTTTTGCCGTATGACCGTTTTGAAACCGACAAGTGGGATGTGATGGATGCCGATGTGCGCTTTAAAGGCGGCCGTATCGAACACAGCGGCACGTTGCCACTGAGTAACTTATCCACGCACGTGATTTTGAAAAACGCTGACCTGCGGCTCCAGCCGCTGAAATTTGGCATGGCGAACGGCACCATCAGCGCCAATATCCACCTGGAAGGCGACAAAAAGCCGATGCAGGGAAGAGCAGATATTCAGGCGCGGCGTTTACAACTCAAACAGTTGATGCCGAAAGTGGAGTCAATGCAAAAAACGCTCGGTGAGCTAAACGGTGATGCGGAATTACGGGGCCGTGGTAACTCTATTGCTGAGTTGCTGGGCAGCAGCGACGGTAACCTGAAATTGTTGATGAATGATGGGTTAATCAGCCGCAACCTGATGGAAATCGTTGGCCTGAATGTGGGGAACTATATTGTTGGGCAAATCTTTGGTGATGACGAAGTGCGGATTAACT
The DNA here is from genome assembly GCF_000737905.1 of Buttiauxella noackiae. NCBI lineage: Bacteria > Pseudomonadati > Pseudomonadota > Gammaproteobacteria > Enterobacterales > Enterobacteriaceae > Buttiauxella > Buttiauxella noackiae. The sequence continues at coordinate 297,477 of NZ_JPRU01000003.1, read as the reverse complement.
GTGCGGCGGCAAACCTTGATTTACGCGGCGGTGTGGCGACTCCACGAATATTCGCCTTCGATACTGAAAACGCGCTGATAAACGTCACAGGTACCACCAACTTTGCCAGCGAACGGCTCGATTTAACCATCGATCCTGAAAGCAAAGGGATTCGCATCATCACACTGCGTTCGCCGCTGTATGTGCGCGGTACCTTTAAGAACCCGGATGCTGGTGTGAAAGCGGGGCCACTCATTGCGCGTGGTGCGGTAGCCGCAGCCCTGGCAACGCTGGTGACGCCAGCCGCAGCGCTGTTGGCACTGATTTCACCGTCCGAAGGGGGCCAGAACCAGTGCCAGAATATTTTGGGACAGATGAAGAAGTGATGTTGCTTAAATAACAACCCGCTTATATATTGCATAAAGCACGTGTTGAAAACACGTGCTTTATGCAAGGGGAAACACAATGAGTGTCGCAATGAAAAGTCCGAAGCGTACCGTGAGTGTGACTATAGACGACGAGCTTTATGTTCGCGCTCGTGCTCATGGTCTTAATTTGTCACAACGCCTGAGCGTGGTTATTGCCCAGGACCTTGAGGAAATCGAACGTCAGCAGTGGAAGCAGCGCAACCGTGAGGGGCTTATTGAGCTTAATCGCATCATGGAACAGTGTGGAAACTTCGCGGATGAACATCGGAAGTTCTGACTATGCAATATTACTTTTACCGCAATGGTAGTAATAATAAAAAGTACCCTTATCTAATTGATGTACAAAGTGATCTTATCGACCTGCTGACTACTCGTATCGTTATTCCTTTAGTGCATGCCTCGCAGGCACAAACCCGGTTACCAGAAAGAATTTGTCCCATCGTTGAGGTTGAAGGGGAAGAATTCATCGTGATGACGCATGAAATGGCAAGTGTGGATGCCAGCGTTCTACGAGAAGAAGTGGGTAACGCGATGGCCTGGAGGACGGAGATTAAAGCGGCGATAGATTTTGTTTTTGATGGATTTTAAATAACAGCGCGGTTTCCACCGCGCTGTTTTACGTTAAAGAGACAAATGACGTGTCTCTTTCGATACCAGCAACGCAACCAGCGTAATCGCTGACATCGCTGCAAGATACAGCCCGACGTAGAACAACCCGTAATTTGCCTGCAGCCAGGTCGCGATATACGGTGCCACGGATGCGCCCAGAATCGATGCCACATTATAAGAGAACGATGCCCCGGTATAACGCACTTCGGTCGGGAACAGCTCTGGCAACAGCGCGCCCATTGGGCCGAAGGTTAAACCCATCAGACTCAGACCAATCAGCAGGAATACCATAACCAGTGTCGGGTTACCTGAACCTAAAAGCGGTTGGAACACGGCCAGGGCAAAGATAATCATCAGGCTGGTGATAACAATCATGCACTTACGGCGGCCAAATTTATCAGCCAGATAACCGGCAATCGGCACCATCACACCAAAACCAATTACCGCCATCATCAGCATCCACAACACATCGTTGCGTGAGAAGCCAAGGCCAACAGGCACGGCGGCGGTGCTGAACGTCATGGAGTAGACCGTCATAATGTAGAACAGCGTGTAAGTTGCCAGCATGATAAACGTGCCAATAATCGTCGCTTTCAGGTGCTTGCTCAGCAAAGTGCCGAGCGGCACTTTTACCTGTTTGCCCGCTTTGGCGATTTTGGCGAATACCGGGGTTTCATGCAAAGACACGCGCACATACAGGCCGATAATCACCAGCACCGCTGAAAGAATAAAGGGTACGCGCCAGCCCCAGCTCATGAACTGTTCGTCAGTCAATAACCAGGAAAGCAGCAGGAAGGTGCCGTTGGCAAAAAAGAAGCCAATTGGCGCGCCTAACTGTGGGAACGAACCGTACAGCGCACGTTTGCGCGGTGGTGCGTTCTCGGTCGCCAGCAATGCCGCGCCGCCCCATTCGCCGCCCAGACCCAAACCTTGCCCGAAGCGCGCCAGCGCTAACAGCATGGGAGCCAGCACCCCGATAGTTTCGTAGCTCGGCAGCAGGCCAATCACCACGGTGGAAACACCCATTGTCAGAAGTGATGCCACCAGTGTCACCTTGCGGCCTACACGGTCGCCAAAGTGTCCAAAGAGTGCAGAACCAATTGGGCGTGCAACAAAGGCGATGGCGAACGTGGCCAGCGACTGTAGCGTTGCAGCGGTTGGGTCACCCTGCGGGAAGAAGATGTGCGGGAAAACAATGACCGCCGCAGTGGCGTAAATATAGAAATCAAAGAATTCGATGGCGGTGCCGACAAGCGAGGCAACGACAACTTTTCCGCGTGAGTTGACGGGTGTTGCGTCAGTTTCGGTATTGATTGAATCAGCGATGGTGGCTTGCATAGATTTTTCTTATTTATAGCGAACGAAAGCCATATTACGCATAGCAAAAGGCGCATTTCAACGCACGGTTGCCTGCGTCGCTGTGCGATTAACGAGCAATAAGAGGATAATTTTTAGTCCAGAAAATAAATATCTATGTCGTGCTTCTCATATTTGAAAAATCAGATAATAAAACTGCTTTTAGGTTAAATAAAAGTTACAGGCTGGATTTATGTGCTGTGATTGTGGATTGAGAATACGGTAGGGCGGATAAACGCAGCGCCATCTGCCGCTGTCAGGTGAGATGGCGGATGGCGCTAAAGCTTATCCGCCCTACACTTTTGAGAAGATTATTTATCTGTTTTACCCGGCATTCTCGGGTCATCTTTGTATTGTGCGGTGGCAATCCACGCGGCACAAAACAGCGTCAGGCGGGCGAAGAAATAGAAAAATGCCATAAGTCCTAAAACGGAGCCAAATGCCGCGCCAGATGGCGAACTGACAAGTTTTGGCAGGCTGTAGGTCATGATGATTTTGATAACTTCAAAGCCAATCGCCGCAATGAACGTCCCACGGATCAGCGCTTTTTTGCGCGGGCGGTGGCGCGGCAGACGCCAGAAAATCCAGAAGAATAGCAGGTAGTTAGCAAAAATAGAGATCGCCAACCCGACCAAATGCCAGGCGGGTTTTAACCATTCGATACCGTCGAGATGTAAAAGAGTTATCAGGAATGCCTGGGCTGAACCGGCAACCGACGTGATAGACAGCGTTACAATCAGCGCTACCAACAAACCAATCAGCGACACTAAATCACGCAGATACTTTACCCAGAACTTCTCCTGATCCTGCGGGTTGCGCTCCCATTTATCTCGTGACTGAACACGTACCGCCTCACGCAAGTTCCCCATCCAGTTAATACCGGAATAGAGTGCAATCAGCAGACCGACCAGGCCAACGGTTGTACGCTGTTGCACCGCTGTATTGATAGTGTTCTTCAGCGTGGCGGCAAGTGTTGGTTCGCTAACGTTGGTGAGGATTTTTTCGAAAATCTCCTCGAGCAGTGTGGGGTGTGAGGCGAGGATATAACCGGCGGCGGCAAACGCCACCATCAAAATCGGGATCAGTGACAAGAACGAAAAATAGGTGATGGCTGCGCCAAACTGATTTCCCATGCGGTCGTTAAACCGTTCAGCCGCCCGTATCAGGTGCGCAATAATGGGATTACGTTCGACGCGCTCGACGGTGTTATTCACACTATCGATGGTTTTATTGACCTTCTCGTTACTGGTTTTGATTTTGACTATCGGTTCATAGTCGAGCGTTTCTGTTGGGCGTTTTTCGGTGTTATCCGGCACTGTCATCAGGTTCTTTTCCCTATAGGTGTGGCAGGAGCTTAAAAAAATTATAGCCTGGTGCTAGTCCACGTACCCTTTAACTAGCCCCGTCAGCCACTCCATAAACAGATGAACCCGGCGCGAAAGGTTGCGGCGATGTGGATACAGCAGGGAAACCGGCATCGGTTCGGCGCGATATTGCGGCAGGATCTCAACCAGTTTTTTACTCTTTAGTAACTCTTTAACGCCGATACGAGGCACCTGGATAATACCAAGGCCCGCAAGGCATGCCGCCTGATACGTTTCGGTGCTATTTACTGTTATCACGCCACCCGTTTTTATCCAGCGCGTGTTTTTATCTTCCAGGATTTCAAACCCTTGTGGGCGGTTGCCGAGATTGAGTGCGTAATGCACTACAGCGTGAGAAGCGAGATCGTCAAGATTCTCCGGATAACCGAAGCGCGCCAGATAATCGGGGCTGGCACAGTTAATTAAAGTCAGTTTCCCTAGCGGTCGCGCCACCAGTCCTGAATCTTTAAGCTGCCCAACACGTATAACGCAATCGAATCCTTCGCGTACTACATCGACCATGCGATCGCTGCTACTTAATTCCAGCTCAATACCTGGATATTGCTGCAAGAAAGCGGGCAGTTTGGGAATAACTAAATTTTTAGCCACGCCGACCGGCATATCCACGCGCAAACGCCCGCTGACACTTTTGGGATCGTGTAAAAAAAGCCCATCTAATTCGTCCAGGTTTGCGAGTAAATCCCGGCAGCGTTCGTAATAGACCATTCCATCCTGGGTGAGTTGTACCCGACGCGTGGTGCGATGCAATAGCCTTGTTCCCAGCCCCCCCTCCAGCGCCTGAATCTGACGCGATACGCTACCTTTAGGTAGGCCCAGAGAATCGGCTGCGCGAGTAAAACTCTCCAGTTCAGCCACTCTAATGAATAGCTGCATTGCTTGTATTTTATCCACTATTTTTCCTTATTGTTGTTGTGGGTGAAACAGTGATTCGCAATTGGCACTCTTTATTGATTTTGTAGCAGCTAATAAGCTTTATCTCAATCACCTGTCAGTCATCAAAGGGGCAAATCATGAGTCAAACAATCGCATTAGTGACCGGCGGTAGCCGTGGATTAGGTAAAAACGCAGCATTGAAGCTGGCAGCGCGTGGCGTGAATATTATTCTGACCTACAACAGCAAGCAGCAAGAGGCGCTAAATGTTGTTCGTGAAATTGAGCTAATTGGCGTAAAAGCCGTGGCAATTCAATTGAATGTCGCAGAAAGTGCAGAGTTCTCCACCTTTGCGAAAGAAGTAAAGCAACAACTACATGACGTATGGCAGCGTGATTCGTTTGATTATTTATTGAACAATGCTGGAACAGGTCTGGATGCGCTGTTCGAAAAAACAACAGAGCAACAGTTTGACGATTTAATGAACATCCATTTGAAGGGGCCATTCTTCCTGACTCAGCACTTGCTGCCATTGATTAAAAACGGTGGGCGTATCCTGAACGTCTCTACTGGCCTGACGCGTTTTGCGCTACCAGGCAAAGCGGCTTATGCCGCTATGAAAGGGGCGATGGAAGTGCTGACGAAGTACCAGGCCAAAGAGTTGGGCGCGCGAGGGATCTCGGTGAACATTATCGCGCCGGGCGCGATTGCGACTGATTTCGGCGGTGGCGTAGTGCGTGATAACGAACAGGTGGCGAAAGCCATTGCGGCACAAACCGCTTTAGGGCGTGTCGGGCAGCCGGATGACATTGGTGATGCAATTGCTGTGCTGCTCAGTGATGAAAGCCGCTGGATGAATGCGCAGCGCATTGAAGTTTCCGGTGGGATGTTCTTATAAGAAAGGGTATATGCGAGGGTGAAATTTACTTCACCCTCCGTCGTTAAATGTTTGTCAAAAATATTGAATGATATGAGCGAATCATTCCACTATCACCATTTATGCTACGGCACTATTCTTATCACATCGAAAGCGAACAAGCTTTCTCACTTAAACAAGCTCAAGGATATACATCATGAAAAGCATCAAATATTTTGCCGTAGTTATGACCATGGCTGCTTCATTCTCAAGTTTCGCTGCAACCACTCAATCGGTTGAAAGCCAAAAAATCGGTACAGTTTCAGTGAGCGGTGCTGCGAATATCGATAGCCTACAGGCACAACTGCAAGCAAAAGCTGAGCAGGCTGGTGCCAAATCAATCCGCATCATTTCTGCTGGTGGCGATAACAAAGTGTTTGGTGTTGCCGAGATGTATAACTAAGAATTCACGCTGTATGGGCCGCCGTTGTGCGGCCCGTGTTTTATCTGAACTCGCTGCGTAACAAACCAAATATCCAGTCATCCTGCCAGGTTCCAGCAAGAAAATAGTTTTCTCGCAGTACCCCTTCCGACTGAAAACCGGCTTTCTCCAGGACTTTTTTCGAACCGATATTCCCGACAGTTACTGTTGCTGTCAGTTTGCGGATCGCGCATTTCTCAAAGGCAAATTTGCACACGGCATGAAGCGATTCATAACCGTAGCCTTGCGCATGAAATACCGGATCGAGAATAAAGCCCACTTCTGCCATGTCCTCATCACCACGCACAAACCCAGTAAAACCAATAGGTGTGCCGTTATGTTTGTCGCGCATAACCAGGCAAAGCCAGTGCCGACTTTGTGTTTCCCAGCGAACAAGGCGGGAATTAAAAATCTGGCGAACTTCAGCCTCTCGTCGTTCATCGGAAACATAACGCATCACGTCTGGATCTTGCTGTAAGCGCAAAAAGAACGGCCATTCTTGTTCGGTAATTTGGGTTAAGTGCAGCCTTGAAGTCACAAGTGGGAACATGGTTTTTAATCCACGATAAAGAGAGTTGCGCCAATAGCGGTGGAGGAACGATGCGGTTCAGCATTATCGGCGACCTGATAACTCATTCCCGGCTTTAACGTAAATATGCGCCCATCTTCCAGCTCAGTTTGTAATTCCCCAGCCAGACAAAACAGGATGTGCCCTTTCTGGCACCAGTGGTCTGCGAGATATCCGGCGCTGTATTCCACCATCCGAACACGGATTTCCCCGAATTGTTGAGTGCGCCAGAACGCTTTGCCGGTGATGCCCGGATGTTCTGTGGCGCTGAGTGTCGCCCAGTCGGTGGTATTAAACGGCAGGTCGTTAATACGCATTCTTATCCCTTATTATTTTTTTGCAGGTCCTTTAATAGATATCAGCAAAAAAATAACGGCGCCATAGTTATGCGCCGTTATGAAGGGTTACTTCCAGCGGGATAAATCATCACATGTCAGCCCAATATCTCGTAATTGTTCCTTGTTCAATCCTTGCAACGTGCGTGCTGTCTGATGATTTAGCCATCTCTGGCGCAAATAACGGTAAATCATCACAAAGCCATAAAACGGTTTGTGCGGACGGTTCTCTTCATAGCCCATGATCTTGCTCCTCATCGTGTTGACGAGGTCTATCATGCGCCGTCATACAGATTGCAGGCAGACTCAAAAATAACTTTTATTTAACATACAGACGCGCTAAAACAAGATCTGAATGGTGGTTTTGCCATAATTCTGTACTGCTTTTTCTGTCTGTATGGTGAATTAAGAGGATACAGCATGACGCGTTACCAACACCTTGCCACTTTGCTGGCAGAACGCATTGAACAAGGCTTGTATCGCAGTGGTGAACGCCTGCCTTCGGTGCGTAACCTGAGTAGTGAACACGGCGTCAGTATCAGCACCGTACAGCAGGCCTATCATATTCTTGAAGACCGCCAGCTTATCTCCCCGCAGCCGCGCTCTGGCTACTTTGTGACACCGCAAAAATCTCAGCCTCCAGTGCCCGCCCTGACACGCCCGGCGCAGCGCCCGGTCGAAATTACCCAATGGGATGCGGTGCTTGAACAGTTAACCGGAAGAGAAGATAGCGGAAGCATCGCTTTTGGCAGTGGTTTTCCGGATGTCACCCAGGCAACGATTAAACCGCTGTGGCGTGAAATGAGCCGCATTGTGCAGCATCAGGAGCCCGAAATTTTGGGTTATGACTGCATTAACGGTAAGCAGGTGCTGCGCGAACAAATTGCCCGTTTGATGCTCGACAGCGGCTGTGTTGTTACACCAGACGATATTGTGGTGACCACCGGTTGCCATGAAGCGTTGTCGATTGCGATTCGTGCCGTGTGTGAGGCAGGAGATATAGTGGCGGTTGAATCGCCATGCTTCCACGGCACCATGCAAATGCTGCGCGCATTCGGGATTAAAGTGGTTGAAATACCAACGGATTCTGAAACGGGCATCAGTGTGGAAGCATTAGAACTGGCGCTCGAACAGTGGCCGATTAAAGCGGTTATTCTGGTTCCTACCTGTAATAACCCGCTCGGTTTTATCATGCCAGATGCACGGAAAAAAGCGGTGCTGAACCTCGCTCAACGCTTTGATATCGCCATTATTGAAGACGATGTGTATGGCGAACTGGCGTATGAATACCCGCGCCCGATGACGATTAAATCGCTGGATGTTGATGGGCGAGTGCTGTTGTGCAGCTCATTTTCAAAAACGCTGGCACCGGGACTGCGCGTGGGTTGGATTGTGCCGGGGCGCTATTTCGACCGCGCCATGCATATGAAGTACATCGTGACCGGCAGCAGTACCACTTTTACGCAAATGGCGGTCGCGGAGTTTGTGCGTAACGGCCATTACCATCGCCACCTGCGGCGCATGCGTCAGCACTATCAGCGCAACCTGGATGTATTCACCTGCTGGGTGCGCCACTATTTCCCATGTGGAATCTGTGTTTCTCGGCCACAGGGCGGTTTTCTGATGTGGATTGAGTTGCCTGAGCATATTGATATCGTGCCGATCAGCGAAACGCTGCGTCAGCACAATATCCGCATTGCGGTGGGGTCTTTGCTTTCTGCTTCCGGAAAATATCGCAACTGTATGCGCCTGAATTATGCGCTGCCGTTCAATGCCGAGACTGAAACCGCACTGCGTAATATGGGCGAGGTCATCGGCCATATTTTTGAAAATGGTTAATTTTCCTACTCTTTTACAGCCATAGACTGTTACCCACCTGAGATAAAATTGTGCGTCATGGCGTTGTGTACCCATGCCAGGCGTACATGCTTTTTTAATTGAAAGGAAGATCATGACCAGCGCTGCACAGTTGCTGATGCGGGAAAAGTTCGAGACATGCCTGAGTGTGATTCGCCAGGCGTCATTGCAAATCCTGCCACTTCTCACCATCAAAGCCAGTGAAGGCAAGGATCCGCAATGGTTTTTTCAACAGCTTGAGCAAGCCCGCCTGGCGCTGGGAAGTTGGATGGCGGTGGCAAAACGATTAAATCTTAATGATGCTGAGATTTCACATTTCACGCTGTTGCTAAGGCATCTACAGCAACTGGTGCCGCAGTATGAAAGCGGCCAGGAAGTCAGCCACAACCAACTCATTGCGGCATTGCGCTTTGTGAGTTATCTCGAGCTTGTGCGTGCAAAGCAGCCTTTGCTTGGCTACTCCACAGAAATCGAAAATAATGATAATACTCAGCAATATAAAGCGACACGCCAGATGCGCGCGTTGGAGTTGATGCTTAAAGGTCTGGTTGATCAAAGCTATGCCAGCCAATCACAGTTGGTACATAAGCTGAAAAAGCAGTTTGGTGCTGATTGTGTCCGTCGTTGGTTGAAAAATGGCGAACGTGGCGATGTGCTAAGTGGTATGCGCTTTAGCGAGTTGGCCTTGATGGTGGTCGATAAAAAAGAGTACGCGAACCATTACGCCGGGCTATTTCAGCACTCTTCGCACCTGAGCTTACTGATTGATCAGCGCAAGACACTGCAAACGTTTCTCAATGATGTGCGTGAAATTCGCAATGATCTGGTTCAACAGCAACCCCTCACTTCCGTACAACTCACCTTGCTCGACAGTTACTATCAGGAAAGTAGCGACACCATTCAGCGCGCATTCGATGAGGGACGAACGAAGGTGAACCCGGCGATGCTTCTGGCAGCCGATGATTCACAATTACAAGCCTGGCTTATGCAGGCACAGAAAAAATACCAGGCAACCGGACGCGATACCGAAGAGGTGCGCGACGCTATCGAACGGCCTGAGTTGCGTAATACCAAAAGAAAGCAGGACTCCGGCGAAACGTTATTGATGCTGATGTGGTGCGTGGCGGGAGTGGCAGTGATTAGCGCCGCCATCTTTGGTATGTACTTTCTGAGTGATGTCACCAATAAACCTGCCGCTGCGAAAAATACGCCAGTCAAAGTCACCATGATCGATTCTCTCCCGGAAACCGAAAGCGCGCGCGAAAAGCTGGCGGATATCGGAATCACATGGGATGAAGGCAACTTACGCTCGGCAATCGAACGCGGCGATACCACGGTGGTAAGGCTGTTTATGCAAGGGGGAATGAACTGGAAAGTCTATTTCACTGAAACTGCATTAGCGGGCGATTACCGCGACGCGCTCAATACGTTGCTGCAGTACCGTTCGCAGATGGATGAAGACCGACCATGCCGACGCATGATCAGAACCATGAGTCAGGCGATGCATGACGGGCAAAGTCTGACCTCACTGCGCAAACAGTTTTTGAAAACCTTTTGCAGCGCGCCGGATGCTATCAAGCGGCAAAAAGAGGAGTTGGAAAGAGCGCTGCTTCGCAAGGCTGCCGGGCAAAAGCGTCAGGATGGAGCCAAAGATCAGGGCATACAGGCTGAAGTAGTAAGCTCGGATGAGGCTCGAATTCAACAGGCAATATACAGCGCGATGCGCAGCTAAACTTTTCGAAAATGGGTGTATTGGCTACGTCTATTCATCCTCTGGCCTCGTCCCTTCGGGGTCAGCGCAAGCGCCGTTCAAAATGCCAAAGATTTTTCCGGCAGCTTGAAGTATGAAGGTATATAAGTGAATAAATGTACGGAAAAATATATTTGGTATCAGGAGTGAGATTTTAATACTAAAAAGAGTAAGTTTCTCAAATACAATCGAGATGGTTCTATAATAAGCTGTGAGCCTGAAAATATTATAATGATACACATTTTCTATTAGCGGTTTCACTAATTATCTCTCCCGGTATTGTCTATGCATAAATACGTAATATTCCTTCTGGCTATTATTTGCTGTGGAACACAAGTCTACGCTGCTGAGATTACTTGTTGGAAAGGAAAAGCTCCCATCTCTATAGCGCTGCCTTACTCTGAAACAAGCGACAGGACGATTGTTGGTGAAAAACTATTTACTAAGATTTATACCTATACTTCGATAAATGTCGGGGGAGTTACGCTTGGGTGTGATAAAGGGCCATGGAGTGTGGTTTATTATGCGATACCTGTTAATGGCAAAGAGCCGATTAGACATTCGGATGATGGCATTGATTATTTAATTTTCCCAACATCAGTGAGTGGGATTGGTATGTCATTTAATGACATATTATGGGGTCGAGACCCAACCCCAACCCCCTCGCTCAATGCCATTTCACCTGATATTCGCCGTACTTACCCAGGGTCGGCAACGACCACGGAATGGTCAACACCAATGGTTACAATATGGCGAATTCCTGGCCCGTTAGGGGATGTCAACAGCAATGGGGTTCTGGCATTTACGGGGCCAAGTTATGTGCAGGCTAATATGGTTTATCCGCCGAACACAATAAGTCCCAAATCTCAGGCAGGCACTGGCCCGGCACCACTTCCTAATAGTTGGACGGCAAGCTTTACTTCAATCACTGGTGGGTTAAATCTTTTTCCTGCTACCTGTACTTTCGCCAATGTAAACGTGTACTTGGGTAACTATAACCACGGAGCAATTCCTGACCCGGCTTCTTCATGGGTAGATGCAAGCTTCACATTAAGATGTCCGCAAGCATGGGGGAGCGGGATCATAGCCAAAGCTGGCAATAATGGGATTGGTATGAGATCGGTCGCGATAAAAAACAGCGGGCTAAATATTAAAGTTGTTCCCAGGACTGAAATTAAAGACAGTATCAAAGGGGTTATTGCATTAGATGGAACAGGGGCAAAGGGTTATGGCGTTCAACTGGCTTGGGGAGATGCGTCAACTCAGCCGCGAGGTGAGGGTATACCTGCTAAGCCGGTAGTATTTAATACCACTCTGGCTGCCGAAACAATTTCGAGCTATGAATCCCGAAGTTATAATTTAGGCGAGAATGTGACTCAACACATAAAAATGGCTGCACGTTTTTTCCGCCTTAATAATGAAGCAGTCGAGTTTGGACCTGCAAATGCAGCTGTAGAGATAATTGCCAACTATGATTAATAAGCCTGGTACTCACAGAGGTCAGGCTTATTTATATCTGAAAATACCCGTCATACTTCCAGTTGTTGATGCGTTGGCTGCTCGTCTTCGCCCAAGTCACCGAATTATTTTGGGTATAAACACCACCTGCAATACAGGTGGTGTTTTACTCCTGTCAGATATGGTGTAGGTCAGATCACCACCAGGCTTCCCACATAGCGCCCACGTTAAACGAATCAAGCTGTGTATTATCTTCGCCTGCCACGCGCGTGGTGTGGTTGTTTTCCACCTGCCCACCCGTTACATAGAAGCGCAGCATTGGGCGGAACTCTGGCCCCATGGCAATTGAAATGTTCTGGGAAAGCGTCAGCTTCCAGCCTTTGTTATCGCCATCATTCTCATAATCTACGCGCTGATAACCTGCTTCAAGCCACGTTGAATGTATGTCGTTCCAGAAGTACATCGGGCGAACGATAGCACCATAGTTGCGGCGGTTATCCTGTGTTTGCTCGTCATTATCGTAATCATGGAAGGCCAACAGATATTCCACCTGTGCTTGCGGGGTGAACTTATAGTTCCCTTCGAAGCTGGTATAAACTGTGTGCAAGCCATTGGTTTTGTTGTAAACGCTGTTATCAGAGTGGTCAGAATAACGCGCGATAATTTTGTTCAGACTATTTTCACCGGTATGGCTCAAAACGACCGCAGCCTGCCAGGCTTTGGAGCGCTCGTCACTGTCGATTGCTTTAGAGTCGAAGCCATAGTTGGCGTACAGCTCGAAATCGATTGGGCCGAATTTAATGCCGTGCAGTTTTGACGTTGCTGCGTAATTACCTTTATCTCCAGTACCGGAGCCGCCAGTACAAGAGATGCGCGACGGGTTACCGCCGTCTTCGATCATTTCCGGGTTACATTGCTCAACCGAAGCGACCGTTGCCAGGTCTAACTGCGCGAAGCCAAGATCGAAGTTTTTCACCCCTGCGCCTTGCCCGTCATGGTTCATCCAAAAGTAATCGTTGATGCCTTGTTGTGGGCGCTGATGGAAGTCACGACCGGCCCAGAAATAGGCGTTCGGCTGTGACTCAAATAGGTTGGTGACACCTGCATACGCTTTTTTCAGGTTAACTTCATCGCCCCAGTGGTCAATCATCACGCCCACATCCCAAATGGCGCCAGCTTCACTTTTAAAGGCTTTGGTAAGCTGGAATTCGCCACCGTTTCCTTCGTTACCTAAACGGCCAATTGCGGAAGAACCGTTATATGAGCCGTCAACGCCAATGTATTTTTGATCGCCTGCCTGGAAATGAGCCCCGTAGCGCGCATAACCGGTAAATTTAAGCCCTAATGGAATAGAAAGGTCCGGCGTGGTTGGCACTTGTGGTGTTACCAGAGGATCATTTTTTTTAGCACGTGCGGCATCAAATTTGGCTTCACGGTCTGCTAGTGCTTTATCAACGGCCTTTGCCACTATTTGATCGATCTGTTCTTGAGTCATTGGTTCTTGTGCGAGTACAGAAATCGGGCAAAGCGCGGCGATGACCGCCATTGTTAATGGAAGCTGTTTAATTAATTTCATTATAATCTCAATTTAGTAATTTATTTTTCAGACAATAAACATCCTGCTCATAATTAATAGAGGTGACTCTATAGCCAGAGCATATTTATATTTTTATACTTTCATCGGATTGGATTTAATTAAAATTATTTACGTAATTATTTCTCCGTGCCAGAGGTTAAATATTTTAGTTTTTACGTAATGCTTAACGTTGATAAAGATGAATGATTTCGCTTGATAATTCACGAGCTAACATTGACGTCATTAAATGGTCCTGAGCGTGCACCATAATTAGCGTCATCGGTTGTTTGGCTTCACCTGCATCTTGCTCAATCAATTTGGTCTGCATTTTATGCGCTTCACGCGCGTAACCATCCGCTTCCTGTAATAGAAGTTTGGCCTCTTCGATATTTCCCTGACGTGCACAATGCAGTGCTTCAAAACAAAGGCTACGTGACTGCCCCGCATTCATAATAATTTCCATTACTGCTTCTTCTAATTCGATCATCATTTTTCCCAGATTTATTTGTCGGCGATTCTTAATTGCTGATAGCCGTTTCTGTCAGAGGAGAACGCGTTTCATTTTCTACAGCTGTTTTCTGCAATGAACGCTCATAAGCGCGCAGGAATGGCAAATAAATCACGGTGGCAACCATCATACAAATCAGGCACATCACCACCGGGCTAAAGGCCCAGTTTGTTGCCCATGAAGCGCCAATGGGAGCAGGTGTAGTCCATGGAGTTAATGAAACCACTTGTGCAAGCCAACCCAGTTTAGTGGCGGTATAAGCCAGAACGGCGTTAACCATTGGTACGCAGATAAATGGAATGAATAACAACGGGTTCATGATAATTGGTGCGCCGAACAGAATCGGTTCGTTGATATTAAAGAAGCTTGGCACGATGCCCATTTTACCGATGGTGCGTAAGTGGGTGACTTTGCTGCGCAGTAATAAGAAAGCTAACGGCAAAGTGGAACCTACGCCGCCAATCAATAAATAGTGGTCCCAGAAACCTTGCAGATAAATGTGTGGTAACGCAGCACCAGCGGCAAGAGCAGTCTGGTTTGCAGCAAGGTTTGTCATCCAGAATGGACTCATGATGCCGGTAACAATCAGCGAGCCATGGATGCCAGAGAACCAGAAAATCTGGCACAGCAGAACAGACAACAAAATAGCAGGCAAGGAATCTGATGCAGAAACCAGCGGTTCCAGCAGGTGCATAATCGCTTGCGGCATAATCATGCCCGTTTGCGCTTCGATGAATAAATTCAGCGGGTGCAGCGTGCCGATAATGACAACGACAGGAATCAGAATTTCAAATGAACGCGCAACGCCTGTCGGCACCTCTTTTGGCAGACGAATCGTGACTTTGTGCTCTTTGAGCCATGCGTAAATACGTGTGGAGTAAATGGACGTAATCAACGCGGTGAAAATGCCCTGGCCTGAAAGGTACTGGGTAGAGATTTTTCCATCGGCATAGGGTGCGGAAACCAGCAAAAACGCCATAAAGGCCAGCAAACCGGACATCACAGGGTCGAGATTAAACTGTCGCCCAAGACTTGCGCCAATCCCAACTGAGATGAAGAACGTCATCACCCCCATACTCAGGTTAAAAGGCAACATCAACTGTTCACGGTAAGTCTGTGAAAAATCCAGCCACGCGCGGGCAAAGCCAATGGTGGTATCGGCCGAGAACGGTGGGAAAATAAATACCAGCATAAAGGAGCCGATAATCATAAACGGCAGGGCTGCGGTGAACCCATCACGAATTGCGATTACGTACTTTTGTTGCCCAAGACGGCCTGCCAGCGGGGTGATGGATTGCTCAATCACCGTCACCATTGATTGATATAGCGAACTCATATGAACACCTTTTTAGTGAGCCGCTTCGATAAGCGACAGAGCATAATCCAGCACCTTATCGCCACGCTGCATTCCGTAATCCATCATGTCGATGGCCTGAACGGGAATGCCGTGAGAGGCGGTCTTTTCTGAAAGCGTGCTTAACATATATTTTACTTGCGGTCCGAGCAGCACAACCTGGTAGCGTGGAAACTGCACATCAAACTCAGCAACGCCGTAAGCCTCTATTTCCACAGGCATTCCTCGTTCTTGTGCAGCGGTCAGCATCTTTTTGACTAGCAGGCTGGTGGACATTCCGGCAGAACAACACAACATAATCTTGACCATTAACAATCATCCTCAAAATGTAAATAAAGTATTGCGGAAATGATTTGATACTTTATGGAAACCGTTTTCCATCCGCAGCCAACAGATCTGTGATACTCATCAATATCCAGCGTTTATAGGCGCTGCTTATTGGATCATCATCACAAAATTATCTGGTGAATACTTGGTTTGGACACGAAACGGAAAATCGGTTTCCATAGAAAAGTGAAACGACTATACTTAAAACTGGTTAGAATATGAGCCAGGGCTGTATTCAGGATGACAGGCATGAGTCAGAGCCTGATAAAGGAAAATGATGTCTACAATCAATGATGTATCGCGTTTAGCTGGGGTATCTAAAGCCACAGTATCACGGGTATTGAGTGGATCTCGTGGGGTGAAAGAAGCGAGCCGTCTGGCTGTGCTTAAGGCAGTAGAAGAGCTGCATTACCGGCCAAATGTTATCGCGCAATCCTTACTTAGCCAGTCAACAGGCTGTATTGGCGTGATTTGTGCGCAGGACAATATAAACCAAACCACGGGTTACCTGTATGCGCTGGAGAAACACCTTAGCCAGCATCAAAAGCATCTGTTGTTGCGTTTTGCCAACAGCAAAACAGAGGTTATGCACGCGCTTGAGGAACTGACCTGTGGCCTGTGCGATGACGTACTGATTATTGGTGCGCGTTTCCCGCTGAATATCAGCCAGGAAAACGTCGTTCTGGTTGACTGTGTGGATGTCGATTCCAGCAACAGCATTCAGTTTGATCATGCATTCGCTGCGGAAACTGCATGTAATTATCTGATAAAACAGGGAAGAAGGCAGATTGCCGTTATTAACCCCGACTCATGCGGTTCTGTTGACCAGGTTTTGTTAGGTTACAAACGCGCCCTGGAAAACAATTTCCTGCCGTTTAACCGCAACCTGATTTTTATGGACTCAACCTCTTCATCTGTTGCGCTGCAAGTGCTGCTAAACAACAGTACTACACTGAATTTCAACGCGTTACTCGTGGCCGATGAGCAGGAAGCGCAGCGCATCATTCCGCAATTGCAGGCGTTTAATAAATCCGTTCCGCAAGACATTATGGTGTTCAGCCTCGCCGGGTCGCTGCATTTGCCGGGTATTCCAACTATTCCGGCCATTGAGTATTCCATGGACGCGATGGCAGCAAGAATCGTGGCGTGGCTGACGGAGAAAACCAAAAGTGCGTTGGGTTCAAATGTATTGCGTGGGGATCTGATCATTCCTGATATGGCGGGTAGGAAGTAACTTTCTGGAAAGACCTGAAACTAAAAAACCCGGCATCTCACGACGCCGGGTTTTTTGAATATTCTCAGACAAACAGTGGATTAATGCGTCGCTTCGCCAATAAGAGCACCACCGCCTGCGCCCACAGCTGCTCCTTTCAAAACGCTTTTGCCCGTGGCCGCCGCCGCAACGCCGCCAACAGCGGCACCAATCGCACCGCCTTTGCGAGCAGCTTTACCGGTGTCACCGTGTTTAAACATGGCTCCGGTACCGCCACCGATGACTGCACCACCCACCGTACTTTTCACGTCTTTGCCTGTTGCCGCACCAATTGCAGCACCAGCTAATGCACCGCCAGATGTTTTATCAATAGCAAATACATTGCCTGAAAACGCGAGAGTTAAAAGTAACAAACCTGGGATATATTTTTTCAAAAAAGAGTCCTCCTGGACATAAAGATACGCAATGTTTGCGTCTGACAATTATTCTATTCTGAATGGCTAACGATCTGCTTAATATTTAATATCACGCGCTTCTTCACGGCCATTCTGTTTATTCTGACGTTTGTCCTGGCGGCAATCGTGATTGCTTTTATCATTACTGGTAACGCATTCACGCTTCTCGTGGCGTGAATCCTCACGAGTATCCTGGCGAGTGTCGCGCGCTTCGCGGCGTTGCTGGCCTTGTTGAGTGGCATTGGCATTGCTGATAGAAAAAGTCGACAGCAGAATTACACCTGCCAGAACACCTAATAGTGTCGATGATTTATTATTCATGAGATAAACCTTAGAGGATGAACAATGCGTGAGATGAATAACTCAATCCAAATGGTCATAAGATTTGTAGTATAGTTCTGCCAATTACGTATAAATGTAAGCAAATAAATTAAATTATTTTTTTCTTTGCACTCTCTTTAATATTGTCTTGCATATATATGAAAACTAATCAGTTAGCATTTTTGATTAATAGAGCTTTATTGCTTTTCTTTCCTGCAAGTTCTGTTCATCTGTCATTATTTTAGAATGTTCATGCAAAGAAGAAGCCCCCGCATAACGGAGGCTTCAACTGAAATACTGGCGGGACTATCTACCCGTTTTTACGCTTCTGGCATTGCAGAAGAGTGGTGGGTAGAGATTTTCCACTCTTTACCATCCCACGCGTAAGTGAAGGTATAACGCGCTGAGACTTTGGACTTATCAGCAAAGGTGAAGGTGTAAGTACCGGCATCTACCGCTTTATTACAGCCCAGTCGTACGGTACGGCTGTCAATTTTGCCAAACGGCTTCTTCTCTAAGAAGTGCTCGAAATAATCAACGCGCTCGGCGTCAGTCAGGCGGACTTTATTCGATACTGTTGGCAGTAATACAGCATCACTTAGATAATTATTTGCTACTTTTTTAGCATCGCCGGTTTGCAGGGAATCGTTCCATTTATCAAACAACCCTTCGATCTGCGCTTTGTCCACTTTGACACAGTCAGGCGCTGTAGTAGCCATTGCAGAGCCTGAAACAAGAAGCAGTGAACCAACAATGCCGAGTACCTTTTTCATTATTATCCCTTTGTTTCCGTTGTGTTTTTCCTGTTAACTAAACTAACAATAATAATGTGGGTATACAATATGATTTATGTATAGTTACATTTAATTACTATAACCTACGTAAATCATTCAAGGGATGGCAAAACCATGGCTGTCGATGACTTCAAACCACAATAAATAAACTTTCCAGGTGGATAATGTTCCTGGAAAAAGCACATAAAAAAACTGACCTGTTACAGTCAGTTTTTTAAGATTCGATTACTTCGGGATTGGCTATCTCATGGTAACGAATTCTTCCGAACCCGTCGGGTGAATCGCCACTGTGTTATCGAAGTCTTTCTTGGTTGCGCCCATCTTCAGTGCAACCGCAAAGCCTTGCAGCATTTCATCCATGCCGTACCCAATGCCGTGAATACCGACGATCTTCTCATCCGGGCCTGCGCAAACTAGCTTCATGCGGCATGGCTGGCGGTGTGAAGTTACTGCGGTATACATCGCGGTGAAGGACGATTTATACACCTTCACGTTGTCGTCGCCGTACTGCTCACGCGCCTGTGGTTCGGTTAAACCAACCGTGCCGATTGGCGGGTGGCTGAACACTACGGTTGGCACGTTGCTATAATCCAGATGCTCATCCGGCTTGTTGTTAAACAGACGCTCAGACAGGCGGCGACCTGCCGCTACGGCGACCGGAGTCAGTTCCACCGCACCGGTGTTGTCGCCCACGGCATAAATACATGGCACGCTGGTGTTCTGGAATTTATCAACTTCGATATAGCCTTTGGCGTTGGTTTTCACACCCGTGACCGCCAGATTGAAGCTGTCTGTTGCTGGTTCGCGGCCAATCGCCCAAATCAGGCAGTCAACCGTTTCAGAACGGCCATCTTCCAGTTGCAGAGTCAGGCTGCCATCAGCATTTTTAACTACGGCTTTTGGAACAGCCTGGGTGTGCAGCGTTGGGCCTTCGGTGTTAATCACTTCCAGCAAGGTTTCGACAATCAGCGGGTCAAAAGTACGCAGTGGTGCATGTTTGCGCACGAAAAGATGGGTTTCTGAACCCAGCGCGTTTACCACACCTGCGATTTCAACCGCGATATAGCCTGCGCCCACGACCGCAATACGTTTTGGCAGAGCAGGGAGTGCGAAGAAACCGTCGGAATCAATACCGTATTCCGCACCAGGAATGGACGGGCGGCTTGGACGGCCACCTGTCGCAATCAGAATGTGGTCAGCCGTGATGGTTTCGCCGTTGACTTCAACGGTGTGCGCGTCGACAAATTTGGCAAAGCCACGGATCACATCAACGTTGTTTTTACCCAGCACGTTGTCATAAGAGGTGTGGATACGGTCGATATACGCGGTACGGCTGGCAATCAGTTTGTCCCAGTCGAATTTATTTACGGTGGTATCAAAACCATAATCCGGGCCGTAGTTGTGAATAGCTTCTGCGATTTGTGCCGCATGCCACATGACCTTCTTCGGTACGCAACCCACGTTGACACAGGTGCCGCCCAACTCTTTTGCCTCAATCAGTGCGCATTTCTTCCCATACATCGCCGCACGGTTAATGGAGGCGATACCGCCGCTGCCGCCGCCAATGGCGAGGTAGTCATAATGTTTGGTCATATACAGGATTCCATGAGTGAGTAAATAATTTGCAGGATTGTAACCCTTTGCTTATCAAACCCGCAAAGGCTGCTTCTATGATTGCGATAGGGCACGACTATAACGCGAACCAGCCAGAATCAGAATATTGCTGCTTCCCGTAGAATGCATAAATATGTATAAAACTTACTCTGAATTGTTGCTGGTACGTCAAGGATGACGATGTTTTATTTTTGCCCTTCACTCATTTCACCCCTTCGATCATGAAGTCTGATCGAACAAAGCAAAATATACCGCTCTGGTTTGTCTGGTTTGCCTGGATAAGCGCCCTGGCCTGCTATGCCTTTGGCTGGAAATATGAGTTTCCTTTTATTGCAGCCGGGCTTCTTTTGGCTTTCGTCATCTATTTAATTATCAATAAAAAAGGATTTGTTATGTTTGGGAAAAAGACGCAAAAAATGGCTGATGATATTGAAGCCTCCCCTCAGAGTCCGACGGTGGACTCCCCAGCCGGTGAGAATGAGAGCTCTGTAGGGAGACAAACTTCACGTCGCTGCACTGTTATTGCGCAGAACACTTTGTTTACCGGGAATATTGATATCGAAGGTGATATCCATGTTTACGGTAAAGTGCAGGGAAATATTACTCTGAAGGATGGCGTCCTCTACGTGATGCGTGAGGGTTTTATTGAGGGAGAGTTTACGTCACCGGGAATTGTCATTAATGGTCATGTATCTGGAACCTGTGTCGGCGAATCTATAGAAATTCATGAACACGGTGAAATGGAAGGGATAGTTCGCGGCGTGGCGTTTTCGATTCGTCCTGGCGGTTGTTTTGTTGGAAAGTCTGAACGCCTGACGGCGAAGAAAGAGACGCAGTCTCAACGCGTTGTTGAGATGAAAAAGAACTCCTCAGAAAAAACAGAAGAGAAAACCGCAGAAGAAGCCGCGGTTCTCTCTATCGTTTAATCAGCGATTTACTCAGGCACAACCCAGCTTAATGTGGTTGAACCGGTGCCAGCCGGAACCAGCGTTTTATGCAGCCACGGCAGTACATTAGCCATTTGCTGCTCCAGCTTCCACGGTGGGTTGATAACAATCATGCCAGAAGCAGTCATACCACGGCGGTCACTATCCGGAAGTACCGCCAGCTCAATTTGCAAAATACGGCGAATGCCCGTTTCTTCCAGCTCACGCAGCATACGTTTGATCTGCTGGCGCATGACTACCGGATACCACAATGCATACGTGCCTGTCGCAAAACGTTTGTAACCTTCGCTGATACCCGTGACGACCGCCTGGTAGTCGGTTTTAATTTCATATGGCGGGTCGATAAGAATCAGACCACGACGCGAAACCGGAGGCAGTTTTGATTTTAACTGGGTGTAACCGTCAGCGCGTTCAACGCGCGCGCGGTTGTCTTTCTGAAATTCAGAGCGCAGCAGCGGGAAATCAGACGGATGCAGTTCGGTCAGTTGCAGGCTGTCTTGCTCGCGCAGAAGCTGGCGCGCAATCAGCGGGGAGCCTGGGTAGTAACGCAGTTGGCCGCTGTGGTTATAGGCTTTAACCGCATTAATGTACGGCTCAAGTTCCGCTGGCAAATCATCGTGTTGCCAGATGCGGCCGATCCCTTCGAGATATTCACCCGTGCGCTCAGCATGTTCGCTGCTCAGTTTGTATCGGCCAGCGCCTGCATGAGTATCCAGATACAGAAAAGGCTTATCCTTCTCTTTTAAGGATTCAATAATCAGACTTTGAACGGTGTGTTTCAGTACGTCGGCATGGTTGCCGGCGTGAAAGCTGTGACGATAACTGAGCATGGCTTGAGGGGTTTCCAAAGGCAAAAGAAGAACAACTATTCTGCACAGTATACAGCCTTATGCTCCCCGCCTGGCATTGAAATTAACTACACTAAGCCTCATGTTAAAGGGTATAGCTTTTGTAGCGCGGCCAGCCGCGCTCCACTTCTCAGATATCAGGAACCGCGCTTATGACTAATCCATTGTTAACGCCTTTCGACCTGCCGCCGTTTTCCTCTCTCAAACCTGAACATATTGTCCCAGCCGTGCAGCAAGCGCTGGATGATTGCCGTGCGAAAGTCGAAAGTGTGGTGGCACAGGGCGCGCCTTATAACTGGGAAAATCTTTGCCAGCCGCTGGCTGAAGTTGATGACCGTCTGGGCCGCATTTTCTCACCTGTCAGCCATCTGAATTCGGTACAAAACAGCCCGGAGCTGCGTGAAGCCTATGAGCAGACGCTGCCGCTGCTGTCTGAATACAGCACTTGGGTTGGGCAGAACGAAGGGCTCTATCAGGCGTATCGCGACCTGCGCGATGGCGCGTTTTATGCCGATCTCAGCGTTGCTGAGAAAAAGGCCGTTGATAACGCTCTGCGTGATTTCGAGCTCTCTGGCATTGGCTTGCCGGAAGAAAAACAGAAGCGTTATGGCGAAATCGCTGCGCGCTTGTCTGAACTGGGTTCGACCTATAGCAACAACGTGCTGGATGCGACTCAGGGCTGGACGAAACTGATTACCGATGAAGCACAACTTTCCGGGATGCCGGAAAGCGCGCTGGCGGCGGCTCGCGCTCAGGCAGAAGCCAAAGAGCAAGATGGCTGGCTGCTGACGCTGGATATTCCAAGCTATTTGCCAGTACTTACTTACTGTGACAACCGCGAACTGCGCGAAGAGATGTATCGTGCTTATGCCACTCGCGCGTCTGATCAAGGCCCGAATGCGGGCAAGTGGGACAACACCCCGGTAATGGAAGAGATTCTGGCACTGCGTCATGAACTGGCGGAACTGCTGGGCTTTGGCAACTATGCGGAAAAATCACTGGCCACCAAAATGGCTGAAAACCCGCAGCAGGTCCTGGAGTTCTTAACCGATCTTGCGAAACGTGCGCGTCCACAGGGCGAAGCTGAACTGGCGCAATTGCGTGCGTTTACCAAAAAAGAGTTCAATGTTGATGAGCTGGAGCCGTGGGATATCACGTATTACAGCGAAAAACAGAAACAGCATCTCTACAGCATCAGCGACGAGCAACTACGCCCGTACTTCCCGGAAGATCGCGCGGTCAACGGCCTGTTTGAAGTGGTGAAACGCATTTACGGCATCACCGCAAAAGAGCGCAAAGACATCGACGTCTGGCATTCTGATGTGCGTTTCTTCGAACTGTATGATGAAAAAGGCGAATTGCGCGGTAGCTTCTACCTCGACCTCTATGCTCGTGAAAACAAGCGTGGTGGGGCGTGGATGGACGACTGTGTAGGCCAGATGCGTAAAGCGGACGGTTCGCTGCAAAAACCAGTCGCTTACCTGACCTGTAACTTTAACCGCCCTGTAAATGGCAAACCTGCGCTGTTTACTCATGACGAAGTGATCACCCTGTTCCATGAGTTTGGCCACGGTTTGCACCACATGCTGACTAAAGTTGAAACTGCGGGCGTTTCCGGCATCAACGGTGTGCCATGGGATGCGGTCGAATTGCCAAGCCAGTTTATGGAAAACTGGTGCTGGGAGCCTGATGCACTGGCGTTTATCTCTGGCCATTTTGAAACGGGCGAGCCGTTGCCAAAAGAGTTGCTGGATAAAATGCTGGCGGCGAAAAACTACCAGGCAGCACTGTTTATTCTGCGCCAGCTCGAGTTCGGCCTGTTCGACTTCCGTTTACATGCTGAATTCAACCCGGAGCAAGGCGCGAAAGTGCTGGATACTCTGTATGAGATCAAGAAGCTGGTTGCGGTTGTGCCATCGCCAAAATGGGGCCGTTTCCCACACGCCTTCAGCCACATCTTTGCAGGTGGGTATGCCGCGGGTTACTACAGCTACTTATGGGCCGATGTGCTGGCAGCCGATGCGTTCTCGCGTTTTGAAGAAGAGGGTATTTTCAACCGCGAAACCGGACAGTCATTCCTGGATAATATTCTGACCCGTGGCGGTTCTGAAGAACCAATGGAGCTGTTCAAACGCTTCCGTGGCCGTGAGCCTCAGCTCGACGCGATGCTTGCTCATTACGGCATCAAGGGCTAATTCATTCCGTGAAAATCTGTTTATTGACTGAATCAGGCGCCGAACCCGGCGCCTTATCACTTTTGAGTGAACGTTGGGGTTTGACGCACGACGAAGATTCCCTGATGGCATTGGTTTTGACGCCGGAGCACCTGGAATTGCGTAAGCGTGACGAGCCAAAACTCGGCGGCATTTTTGTCGATTTTGTCTCGGGCGCGATGGCGCATCGCCGTAAGTTTGGCGGCGGGCGTGGCGAAGCGGTGGCAAAAGCTGTTGGCATCAAAAGTGGCTATCTGCCGGATGTGGTCGACGCGACGGCAGGGCTTGGGCGCGATGCATTTGTGCTGGCATCTGTAGGCTGCCGAGTGCGAATGCTGGAGCGTAACCCGGTGGTTGCGGCACTGCTTGACGACGGCTTGCGCCGTGGTTATCAGGATGCGGAAATTGGCGGGTGGTTGCAGGAACGTTTGCAACTGATTCATGCGTCCAGCCTGACGGCGTTAAGCGATATTACACCGCGCCCGGAAGTGGTCTATCTCGACCCGATGTTCCCGCATAAGCAGAAAAGCGCGCTGGTGAAGAAGGAAATGCGTGTGTTTCAGTCGCTGGTGGGGCCGGATGAAGATGCAGATGGTTTGCTGTTGCCTGCGCAAAAACTGGCAACCAAACGCGTGGTGGTAAAACGCCCTGACTACGCGCCACCGCTTGGCGGCGTGGAGACGCATAACGCTGTGGTGACCAAAGGCCACCGTTTTGATATTTATTCGGGTACGGCAGTCGTGGTGTAAAACGTAGGGCGGATGAGCTTGCGCCATCCGCCGCTATGTCAGAACTGGCGGATGACGCTTTCGCTTATCCGCCCTACGGTTTAGTCACCGCTAGCTTTTAATCTTCGTCTTCGTCACGCAATGGAACAATCAACATATCCACGTGGACGGTGTTGATCAGCTGACGTGCGGAAGACATCAGTTTGCTCCAGAAATCCTGGTGATGACCGCAAACTACCAAATCCATGTCGTATTTCTTAATGGCATCTACCAGAACCTGGCCCAGATCGCCGCTACCGCTCAGCGTTTCAGTAATCGGATAACCTGCGCCAGTAGACAGTTCGCTTAACGCGTGGTGGGTTTCTTCAGAAATACGCTTCTGCATATCGCCCAGATTTACATCAATCAGTCCGGTATAGAGATCGGAGTAATTTACATCAACATGAATCAGGGAAACCTTCGCGTTGTATGGGCGAGCCATAGAAACTGCTTTTTCCACCAGTACTTTGCTCTCCGGGGAGAGGTCTACCGCGATCAAAATGTGTTTGTAAGCCATAATTTTACTCCTTCCATAAGTTGTCGATGACCAGCCTGGTCGGGAAACACTATACACTTCAGCGGTGCTACCCGAGTGTAACGACCTAAATTGTAGATGATATTTCTACCCTATAGCGAATGATAGAAATCGTCAATGTGCCACCGTTGTATACATTGAAGCCCCAAATAGCCGTTATCGTTTTGATAAAGATTAATGATGTGGCAAAAAAATTAGCGGATCTCCTACACTATTAAATAAGCCGTTCCGGAATATATCCGTCGTCTTTCAAGTTGCATGTGCGTTGGCTGCGTTCAATCGCCCGAATCGCTTACCAGTGTAAGCTTATCGGGACTCATTCTCCTGCCGCCTGCCTGCAACTCGAAATCCATTGGGTATAGTTATGTGAGCCGGATCGGCTTTTTGGGCTCGCTAAACGGTCTTTCTGGTTTTCGGGGTGAGCGGTTGCCCTGGAGTGATGTTCTGGGGCTTCACCGGGAGGGGAATTATGATGATCAGCACCGTCGCGCTTTTCTGGGCGCTTTGTGTAGTTTGTGTTGTGAATATGGCGCGCTATTACTCATCTTTGCGTGCGCTGCTGGTGGTATTACGCGGATGCGATCCGTTGTTGTATCAATACGTCGATGGAGGTGGTTTTTTTACCGCTCATGGCCAGCCCAGCAAACAGATTCGCTTAGTGAGTTATATCTATGCCCAGCGATATCTTGACCATCATGATGATGAGTTTATTCGCCGCTGTGAACGTCTACGCCGCCAGTTTATTTTGACCAGCGCGCTATGTGGACTTGTGGTGATTAGTCTTATCGGTTTGATGATCTGGCACTAACAGTTTGAGCACATAAAAAAAGCGGGCCAGTAAACTGACCCGCTTTTTGTCGTTTTGGTGGATGACGCTAAAGCTTATCCACCCCACGAATTTATTGGTTTGTAGGTCGGATAAGCGAAGCACCATCCGACACAACCCTTAGATGAAGTGCAGTGAAATCCAGTACAAGCTACCAGAAAGCAGAATCGACACCGGCAAAGTGAACACCCAGGCCATCAGGATGTTGGTTACCGTTTTACGCTGCAAACCGCCACCATCAACAACCATCGTCCCCGCTACGGAAGAAGAAAGCACGTGAGTGGTAGAAACCGGCATACCGGTGTAGCTCGCAATACCAATGGAGACGGCGGCTGTCATCTGCGCGGACATACCCTGCGCATACGTCATGCCTTTCTTACCAATCTTCTCACCGATAGTTGTCGCCACACGACGCCAGCCAATCATAGTACCGAGGCCGAGTGCCAGAGCAACCGCCATGATAATCCAGATTGGTGCGTACTCGATGGTGTACAGCAGGTCAGTTTTCAGCTCTTTCAGGAAGCGCTTATCGTCCGGTTTGGTTTCCGGCAGATTTGCTACTTTCTCTGAAGTATCTGAGATGCAAAGCAGCAGGCGGCGCATATGGCTACGCTGCTCAATGCTCAGCTTGTCGTAGCTGTCGATATTACCCAGCAGCTCTTTTGCACGCTGTACCGCAATCATGGCGCGGCTTGCATCACAATGGAACTCAGCAGGTTTATCCTGACCCTGTACTTCTTCAGGGGTCGGGATAGCAGGGTTGAGATCAACTACATGCTTAATTACATCACCGTGCTGTGCATAGTACTGCTCAAGGTGGGTGATGGCATCACGGGTACGAGCAATATCGTATCCAGAAGCATTCATGTTCACCACAAAGCCTGCAGGCGCTACACCAATCAGCACCAGCATGATCAAGCCAATACCTTTCTGACCATCGTTCGCACCATGAGAGAAGCTCACGCCAATAGCGGAGATAATCAGAGCGATACGAGTCCAGAATGGAGGCTTTTTCTTGCCGTCTTGTTTTTCACGTTCGGCAGGTGTCAGGTGGATACGGCGGCGCTTTTTGGTGCCGCTCCAGTAGCGACGTAGCAAAAAGATTAACCCGCCCGCAATCACCAGACCGACCAGTGGAGAGAGGATTAACGACATGAAAATCCCAATAACTTTCGGGATGTTCAGCGCATCAACTACCGAGGTTCCGGTCATCAGTGCGTTCGTCAAACCAATACCAATGATGGCACCGATAAGCGTATGGGAGCTGGATGCCGGCAGACCAAAATACCAGGTGCCGAGGTTCCAGATGATAGCGGCCAGTAACATAGAGAACACCATGGCTAAGCCATGTGCGGACCCTACGTTCAACAGCAGATCGGTTGGCAACATATGCACAATCGCATACGCAACACTCAATCCACCGAGCAGAACGCCGAGGAAGTTAAATAACGCAGCCATTGCCACCGCGAGTTGCGATCGCATTGCACGTGTATAAATAACGGTTGCCACTGCGTTAGCAGTGTCATGAAAGCCATTGATCGCTTCGTAGAAGAGAACAAACGCCAGAGCAAGTAATAACAAAAGCCCGGTATGCATATCCAGGCCATTAAACAGAAATTCCATAGACGTTACGCCATTTTGAGGACATGAACGCGGCGCATTATGTAAGACAACTCTGTAATGCGCCAACAGAAATATGGACTTTTCTTGATGTTTGTCCTCGTTAGGTCAAACAGTGAAAAGATTTACATATTTATTTTCAATCACCTGCAATTGTTAAGAAGCTTTTAGCTGGTGCGACCAGGCCGCTATCTTTACAATTCCTTGCATTAAGCATAGTCGGGAGTAGGTCGTGGGAAAGTTTGATGCCGTTATTATTGGTGCAGGTGCCGCAGGAATGTTCTGTGCAGCGATGGCTGGGCAGGCTGGTAGCAAAGTGCTGCTTATTGATAACGGTAAAAAACCAGGCCGTAAAATCCTGATGTCAGGTGGAGGGCGCTGCAACTTTACTAATCTTTATATCGAACCTGCAGCATATCTCAGCCAAAACCCTCATTTTTGCAAATCTGCTCTGGCGCGTTATACCCAGTGGGATTTTATCGACATGGTCGGTAAACATGGCATCGCATGGCATGAGAAGACCCTTGGCCAACTTTTCTGCGATGATTCAGCGCAGCAAATCGTCGACATGTTAGTAGCGGAATGTGAAAAAGGGCATGTCACCACACGCCTGCGTAGTGAAGTATTATCTATAGAACATGATGAAAATGGCTACACCATTGAATTAAATGGCGACAGCGTGCAAGCGGCAAAATTAGTCATCGCTACGGGTGGTCTTTCTATGCCGGGTCTTGGGGCAACACCGTTTGGCTACAAAATCGCAGAGCAGTTTGGGCTAAAAGTTCTCCCTACTCGTGCGGGCCTGGTGCCGTTTACTTTGCATAAACCACTTCTCGAACAGCTCCAGGTGCTTTCAGGTGTATCCGTTCCGTCAGTGATTACTGCGGAAAATGGAGTGAGCTTCCGTGAGAGTTTGTTGTTTACCCATCGTGGATTATCTGGCCCGGCGATTTTGCAGCTTTCTAGCTATTGGCAGCCTGGTGAGTTTGTGATCGTTAACTTACTTCCTGATACCGATCTGGATGAGCTTCTCAATGAGCAGCGTAGTGCTCACCCAAATCAAAGCCTGAAAAACACACTGGCGATGGTGTTACCAAAACGCCTGGTGGAGTGCCTGCAACAGCTTGGGCAAATTCCAGACGTGACGCTTAAACAACTTAACGTGCGCCAACAAAGCGAACTGATTGAAACTCTACAAGCCTGGCAAGTGCAACCTAACGGTACAGAAGGTTACCGCACTGCAGAAGTGACGCTTGGTGGTGTAGACACCAACGAACTTAGCTCACGCACAATGGAAGCACGCAAAATGCCGGGTTTGTACTTTATCGGTGAAGTGATGGACGTAAGCGGCTGGTTAGGTGGATATAACTTCCAGTGGGCATGGAGTTCAGCCTGGGCTTGCGCGCAGGATTTAGTGAGTGTGGATTGATAAAAAAGTTGTGCCGCTATTTTTAGTTCTTGTTTTTATCGATTTCGAGCTGTCATTGCTATGGGAGCAGCGGTGTAAAGCTGAGCGGCTACAATTTTGAGCTCTGGCCTAAATTTACGCCTACTATTTCTGGCCATTAAGTCGTATTTTTTGCATTCAAAAAATGGAAAACCAATTGTTGTTAGTGTGCAAAATATTAAAGTTGCGCACTAACAATGCCTTAATTATAAGTTGCTATTACTTCAACGTTGGCATTAGCAACACCAGGTTCAACATCTTCAGTATTACGAATGTAGCGTGCAGACATTTTAATCTTTCCATCGGCACCTACGGGGATGGCATTGGCACCAATTGCATAAGTTGTATTGCTGTAATTACTGTTGAGAATGTTGGCATTAATCCATGAACCAAGTTGTACTGGTTTAGTAGGTATATTCCCTTGGCCCGCGGGATCTCCCCAGGCAAGCTGTAAGTCATATCCTTTAGCGCCACCCAAGTCTAGCTTAAATGTGCCTTGTAGAGCATCAATAATAGGATTTATTGGTGCTATTTTAATCTTAATGGGCTGATTTCCAACAGTGTTAGCTCCTCTAACTCCATTGTCTGCGTTAAAAATATTTGTAGGGTTTTTTATCGACCCATTATATCCCCAAGCTTGTGAACATTTAAGTTGAAAAGTTGCGTCAACCCATGGTGAGCTATTGGTAACCGGGGTATCGTGATGCGTCCCCATATCTACTCTCTGATTTCCACTTAGAAGTTCGCAGGTGCTGGGTTGAAATAATACCGAAAATGCAATTCTGCGTGTTACTTGCGCACAATATTTATTATTTCCATCAAGTCTTATACTTCCTGGTGGGCAAGTCTGGATATAATCATTTACAACATCATATGGCCTTATAAGTGAAACGACCGTAAACGAAGTAACCTGAGTCGTACCAGTTTGTGGGATAAAGCCCGGCATTATCCACAGCTTTAAGTTAAACTTTAACTGAGTCCAATAATTATCATATTTATTCCCGGCGCTCACGTTTTCCGGCCACACTGGAATATCCATTTTACTGCCTGTGAAAGCTTCAGTAATTGACACGCCCAATCCTTGAATGTTGGTAGGATAAATTTTCTCCCCATTATAGGTAACTATTTCGCCAGGAGGAATGTCAATTAAAGTTTGTACAGTTGTAACCCACTCGGCTACCCTGCAATCGGCGTACGCTGCATTAACCGTAACATTATCTAATGAATATAATAATTTATAATTTTCATTGCTAGCGGGTGCAACCACATTTGAAGTGGTTGTGGTATAGTCTCCGCCAATACTTGACGAAGTCCCCCGACAGTTTTTTGGGACGGCAAATGAATAATTAGCGAACAATAAAAAAAGAACTGCTATTGATAGAATGCATATCCGTTTTTTCTTACATTTAGTCATAGGTTGCATATCCATTCTGAATTTACTACGTCCTTTTCAATCTCGTTAGAGATTGCAGATTTTTACCTCTTGAGAAATAAAGTAAATCCTAGCTTGGTATTGGTTTATTTCTCAACGGAAATAATAGTAAAGTAATTTCTATACTTTAAAGTATTGAACAATACTCCAGGCAGTTAGAAAATCGTCGTTGGAAAAATGACTAGTAGTTTTAGCATTGATTTAAAATAAAAGTGTACTCACAGGCAAGGTGTATCAAAGCGCTGTGGTATTTTTTTCTGTGCTTTATCTGTCGATAACGGTGCCAAAATATAATTCACTTTACAGCTCGATTCAGCACCATTACCCCATGTTACCCTCAGCGTACCTTTCATATCGGCAACCTTGGCATAAATCACCCCACCCTGTGTGACTGCACCCACGTAGTTATTCAGCTTATCGAAGACCTCTGCACCAAATGGCAGCGGGTTACCGTTAAATAAAGAGGTGATCAGCACTGGAATACCCGTACGTGTATTAAATTTAACCTTAACTACAGCACCGGCACGAGGCACTGCTTTCTGGGAGGTATTTTCAAATTCCACATCCTGTGAGGAACCTTCAGGATCTATCGACACTTCGTTCAACTGATAAGGCCGCATTGAAGGGAATACGGCATAGCCAAATGAATCGACTTTTGTCCCGGCATAAGTACCAATTTTGGCACCTTCTGCCCCTTTAGCTTCTACCAGGGCAAAGGTATCGCCGGTATAAGGAGAAAGTGTGACACCTCCCGAGTGGGCAATCATCGAACCGGTCATACCAACAGTGGTAGTTTGGTATTCAGGCCCTTTGCTGTAGGTACCGCTCATCTGAGCAACGCTGCCAAACCAAGTACCGCCCACGCTGCCAGAAGTACCCGAACGGCTATCATGCGATCCGTTCAAGTTATAGGTATATTTGTTGTTCTCACCTAATGCGCCGCCAATTGAAGCCTGTTCATTTTGCCCACCATTATTATCATGGTTGTAGCGCAGGCTTACCGTTGGAGAACGCACATCACGGCTTTCCCATAGAGGGAAAGAGAAGTTCAGGTTAAAACTCGTTTGGTCCGCACCATAGGCATTTTGGCTACGGCTTACGTTAACGCTGTAGTTCACTCTTTTAAAAACATTCGAATAGCCTAACTGATACTGTTTATTATATTTATCGTTATTCCAGTAGTTCTCTACTGATGCACTGGCGTAAAAGTTTCCCCAACCTTCAGCTAATCCCTGGCTTGCGGAGACCGCGAAACGGTTTTTGGAACGCATAATACCCGTGCCTGACTGGCCACTTTTGACGTTGTCACGAGCCAACATTGTGGTCATATAGTCCATGTATCCGCTACTAGAGAAGCGGTATGCGGCCAATGTAATGTTACTGTTAGTCTCGGTAACGAGTTTACTGTAACTCGCCCGATAACTTTGCCCTGAGAGAGAAGAAGGTTGGTCTTGATATTCACCAATTTTGCTAAAAGATTGCGTGATGTCGACACCAAATGCGCCCAGCAGCGTACTTAATGCGGTACCAATCTGTGCGGCCTGATAGTTTTCACTCGCCTGTACACCCGCATAACCCGTAACTGAGTTAGATAGCCCGCGTTGATAAGTTGCCTCATATAACATCGGCTTATCAGAAATATTGGAATCGCGTAGCTTGCCCACTGTTAAGCTAAAATGGTGTGAACCAGGACGCAATAGCTGTGCAACTGAAGCATAAGGCATCGAATAGTTTTGTACCGTGCCATCAGCTTCCTGAATAGTGATATCCAGATCGCCACCGTAACCGGTTGGGTAGAGATCGTTAATCAGGAAGGCGCCAGGTGTGACAGTGGTTTCATAAATGATTTGACCCATCTGTTTCACAATGACTTTGGCATTGGTTTTCGCAATACCGCGAATTTCAGGCGCATAGCCACGTTGTGAATCTGGCAGCATGCTGTCATCACTTTCAACCCGTGCACCGGTAAATGGTAAAGAGTCGAAAAGCTGGCCGCTGGTATTGGATTGCCCAAGTACGACACGCCCACGCAAAGCTTCAACATCGCGCTGCAGGTAGGTATTTATGGTGTTGTATTGACTGCCCTGATCTTGCTGCCAGTTATAAGACCCATTATGACGCAGGTACCAGGCGCCAATATTCAGGCCGCCGTTCAGACCCGCATAAAAAGTACGGCTGCTGTTAGTACCAAATTTAGAATCATAGCCGTTGAGATAATAGCTTAATAGGCCGGCTGAGATTCCACTATCCCACAGAGCAGGGTCAACCGTGCCGCTGGAGATGCGGTTAACGTAAATTTGTGGGATAGAGATATTGAGCTGTTGCTCATTGCTATCAAACTGAACTTTAGCGTCTGGAATAACGCTCTGGAGGTTCGCGCAGGCGACTTTTCCAGAAACCATTTCCACTGCTTCTGGTGAAAGCTGTGATTGGTTGAAGTTGATTAACTGGAGTATTTTGGTCGTCAAACATGGGTAGACGGATTTATCTGCTGCTTCCTTTAGCTCAACGTTATCGACTCCAACCTCGGTATTATTAACGATGATACTTACACGGTAAACACCAGGTGTACCGCTTGAGCCTTTTGAAAAACGGGAAAGATCGATCTTAGTGTTACTGTCCATACGCATTAGATCAGACTCAAATTCAACGCTGTCAGTTACAGGTTGGGTATCTTCTGTGACTGGTTCATTTGCACGCACGGGAAATGTTGCCAAACAGAGAATAATAATCGGGGTTAAGCTATTATGACGCGTTAGCTCTTTATTTTTAATTTTTATTATTTTCATGTTGGCGACCTTCTCTCTCACTCGTAAATCAAGCTTTAATCCATTAAAGCTAATAAGGAAAATTAATGGCCATTCGCATTGTATTTTACAAAGGCACCATAGTCATTAATAGCGGTATAACTCAACTGAGAGAGATCACTCACTCCAGCAAGGTCTTTAAATTTGTATGTCTGTGTGCCACCTGGGGATAACATATCTCCTTCCATTTCATGATTTTTACCGTTATTTTTGTAATAAATCATTCCTAGTGTCACATTATATGGCGTTGGGTTAATCACCAACAAAGCACCATCACGAATTTTCCAGACTAGATCTTTTGGTGCGCTGTTTGCATTACCTGCTAATCCATCTGGACGGTAGAAAATTTTTATTCGCGTACGAAATGCTATATTAAGCCGACTTTTATCCAGAACACTTTTTTGTTTGGCAGGAACCTCAAGTACATTTAACCAATATACAGATTCTTTATCTGTTGGCAGTGCAGGCGTCCCAATATAAGTAATTCGTAAGGTTTGTCCTTTCCCAGAATCCATTCTGTTAATAGGTGGTGTTAAAATAAATGGCACGGAAAGTTTTTCAGGCGAAATATGTTCGTCACCTTTATCAATCCAGCTCTGTACTAATACAGGAGATGGGTTGTTATTGGTCAATTTAACCGTAACTTCATCTTTGCTTTCACGGTAAATAACTCGGGTTGAGCCAATAACAACGCCTGCGGATACATAATTGGCCCATCCTAAAATCGCCCCAATAAAACACACTATGGCGGTTTTTCTTGCGTAATGACGCATAAGCATATTGATTCCAAATGAGTGAAGCAGGGGCAATGGCTTACCCCTATGGATAAAGATTTATTTATACATCAGGTCGTAAATTACTTTGCCTTCCACAGTACCGGCTCCAACGGTCGTAGCTGCTTTCACGTATTCCACGAAATAGTTCAGACGCGCTGTACCGTTCGGTGAACCCACAACAGTCTGGAAGCCTGTACCACTATCAGCGCTCTGAGATGCGTAACCCACTTTAATCGGTGCCAGTGAAGTACCATCCACCAATTGCAGCATTACACCTTCTGCACCGCCAGTTGCACCTTCGGAAAGGTTCGTCAGGTAACCAGTAGTACTATCTACGTTGGCTGAACCATTGGAGCTGGCATTGAAGTAGGCAGCTACTTTGGTTTTGCCTGCAACCAATGTGCAGCCAGTGACATCAATAACGAACTGCGTACGGCCAGCTGTAGCACCTACCGCACCGTCCAGAGAGGTAGAAGAAACAGTCGGCAGTGTCACGTCATTCCCACCGGCGACATTGGATTCACAGGTGCTTTCTGTGATTTCACCGTGAAACAGGATTTCTTGACCAGCCTGTGCAACATTGATGAAAGAGAGAGCAGAAATAATACTGGTAACGATAGCGAGCTTTTTCATGTTAATTCCCCGTTCTTGGGTTTGAATAAATACAAATTTCCGTTTGCTTAACGATTATTAATTCCAGGTTGGTCTGATATTAATTACAGCCAAATCTGATATTAATTACAGCATTGATGCATAATATTATATAAACCCACTCTAAATAGATCGTGCGTGGATTTTGAGTAAGATGTTGATTAATTAATTTATTGTCTTTGAAGATGCCCTCCATTCGTTATGACACAACCAAAAGAAACAGTTTTATTAGCAGAAATATTACCCTATTGAATATAGGCCTGTATTTAAGAATTCAACTCTTTTGTTGGGTTAAAATCTTAAGGATATTACTGGTTTATTCCGATGAGCTATATTCGCATTTAGGATTCCTACTAACAACGACAATGAATAAGAAAGCCAATTCGGATAAGTAGAAAATGGACTATAATTTATGATAACAAGTCAACAAAAAGTTAACATGATGAATAGAAAACTAGATCTAAATTTGTTAAGAGTCCTATGTGCATTGGTTGAAAACAAAAATGTCACAGAGACTGGTATTCGCTTAGGAATGGGCGTTTCATCGGTCAGCTATGCATTGAATAAACTTCGTGACCATTATTCAGATCCAATAATGATGCGTACTAAAAATGGGATGCAACCGACAAGTTTGGCATTAGATCTTTACAAGCACTTTTCCCCAGCTCTCAATTTGATAGAGCCAGCTTCAACGGATAGAAAATTATCTTCTCCGGATAAAAATTTCTTCCGGATCAGAACTAACTCGGTGCTTGAAAATTGGTTGGCATGGAAATTCATGAACGATGAAGGAACTGAAATTCAAAATGCTATTTTTGAATTTAATAACTTCAGCAATGACACTGATACTAGAATTGAGGCGTTGCGCAGAAAACAAATTGATATTGATATTGGTACTTCTTTAGCCGTTGATAGTTCTATTATAGAGTACCAGATCATCCTAAAAAATATTTATGCAGTGTGTCAGGTGAATCATCCTCGCTTGCAGGGCAAAGTCACACTGGAAATGCTTAAAAAAGAAAAACTTGTTGCATATGTACTTCCGAAGGATTCGCCAGAGATAGATTTAGAAAAATATGTCTTTTATTTTGATGGGATTAGCAGCTTATCAAGGAGGATTCGTGTCTCCTCCTACGATACAATGCTGATGTTAGTCTCACACTCGAATGCTGTGTGCTTTATGCCCGCGCCGCTAATTGATTACTATTCACAAATGTATAATATAAAAGTATTAGAGACCGATGTTGTAAATGGTCATGCTATTACTATTTATGCAAATATTCTGAAATCTGCAAAAGATAACCCTGTATTAAAAAATATTATCAGCCATCTTATGACATTAGCTGATTGATTTTCTGCCAGTCGTATAAAAATGCCATTACTTTAATTTTATTGTAATGGCACGTTTCTTCTTAAATTGCACTATGGCTTTTCTGATTACAAAAATAACAAATATTAAAAGAGCTAAAGAGGTAATCAAAAAAATGGCAAGATCAATATTCATCATCACCTCATTAAAAAAGATGTTTGACTCAGGCGAATATGCTTTTCTGTTTTACCCTTAGAACCAATAAATCAATGTGTCTCTGAATTTTAAACAGGATTGGATGGTGATTTTTTGTGAAACATTCACAAAAGCCTCTTCCGCTTGTAAATCCTTCTGTGCATATGGTGTTAGAAACTGAATTTCATATTGCTCACTGGTAAAAGGAATAGCAATGACTGCCTTAACACTTTTTTTAGCATTCTGTTTTTGTGCATTGCGTAATGCTTCATTTTTTTGTGTTAGCTTACGATATTCTTTATCAGATATTGAATGAAGTTTGCTACTACCGTCCGGGAACGCTTTTTCGCAATTGACAGGCTCAACGATATCGGCAAGTTTCGGGTAAACAATCTCATTATCATTGTCGAAATAAAATGATTTTTTCTTTTCAATCGCGCTATTTTTTCCTGATTCTTTCAGTAACCAATCTGCTGCTCCTCTTGATGCAATGACTTGCGCACTGACCAATATAGAAGTAAACAAAATTAAAACTAATTTTATAGCTTTCCCATTTTTAGTCTCCAATTATAATGCTATAAGTTTTTGATATGCGTACTGTTCCTGATGAAAAAATACAGTTCACTTAAAGAATGTACGCTAAATTTTGAATAGATTCTTGAACGATGTGCAAGCACGGTTTTCTCACTAATATACAAGTTATTAGCTATTTCCCTGGTGTTTTTTCCCTTGAATATATTTTTCAATACGTTAGCTTCACGTGTTGTTAACCTTAAAAAAGGTGTACAAATTTCTGGCAAAACATCTTGTCTGAGCTCAAAATCCCTGGTGCCGACCATTTTAAGAATTACACCCTCAATATCCATGATGGTATGTCGCAATGGAATGGATTTATTTAATACCGTTTTAAAGAGTAAATTATAAAAATGGCTCATTTTATTATATTCAGAGCCATCGCATAGAAACACGGACTCAAACTGCAAATTGGTATCGTTGATTTTATTGACCATTTCAAGACGGTCATGGAAAAAGAAACCATCTGAATCAAAGAACACGATCGATTTCCCTCCTACCCGCAACATCTTTATTGTAAGATCATTAAGATTAATGATTTCATATATATTATAAGAAACGTTATCTCTATCACATTTTGAAAAGACTTCTTTAATGATTGACTCTAATCCCAGTTTAAGAAATTGATTTTGAGTGAGTATAAAAATACTCACGAGTCCATTGCTATTTTTTAACATTTTGCATCCTGCATAGTTAAAGAGTAAGAATTCAACCTGATCATGTTGTAAGTTATCTCATTGTCTAAGAAGCCGTCTTTAGGATTTCAACTCTTTTATAGGATATTTATTAGGAGGTTTCCTAGGCGCCTATAGTCCTATTGCTTAGGGATGGGTGCAAACATAAAGAAAGAGAAACCATTTTCTAAAAATCAGAATCTTACCCCAACGGATTTTGGCACGGACAAATATTAGTTTTTGAAAATAATGGACTTTAATTTTCGTATAGGCCTGGTATATACTCGCCAAAATTACAGGGCTACAAAATGTAGGCAGACTCGTAGTGGTGCTTTGCTTGTGTTGATTTTCGCGTGAAAACTTCTACGCTTAGAACTAGCTGTAATGTAAAAAGTTGATGTTAACGGATGATGTAAAGCACGTTTCTTTGCTTTTAAAATCTTAATTTCTACTAGATTACCTCAACCCTTTAGGTTTCGGTAATAAAGCTCATCTGCTTTTTCATTCACATGGAAGCGATGCATTCTCTATGCCGAGTCGCTCCTTACTTTTTTGTGTTAGTCGTTGATGTAATAAAAAGGGCAAACCAGCAATTTTTAGAAAGTACAGGTCACCAGGTGACGTTATTCGTGGTTAAACGTGAGTTAGGCTAAGAAAATGAATCTAAAAAAAACCAGTGTACTACCCGTTTTTCTTCTTATGGCTTCCTTCTCGGTCTTTGCGAAAGAAGTGAAATTAGGCAATGACCTTGCCACGTACACTTTGACCTGCGGTAAATCCATTATGGTCAACTTTACCGATCTGACCGATGCCAATTCTGGACATACGTTAATCGGTCTGAAGAACAAGCAAACTGGTGCAGTCGACCTCTTTTTATCACGCACCCCAACTTCCGATCGCCGACAGTATGAACAATACAACAGGGTAATCTACGATAACCTGTCCAAAACCTACATTGGTATGGCTGATAGCCCAAGTATTGTATGGGGCTCGGCACGCGACAATGGCCAGACAGAGGATACTTATCGTTTGGCTCTGGGCTCACACGTCTATATTTGCGGAAAATTAGAAAAACTGCCGGATGAAACCGCGAACACCCTGTATGGAGAAGCGGATGACGAAAACCCGAGTGATGGGACCAATGCAACCTACGGCCAATAGCATTTGGCCGTAGTATTCTTTTCTTCAGATACTGTTCTTAGGTTCCTTTCTTAACTGCTGGTTTGACGATGTCATGCCAGCAGTTACATACCTCAGTCGTTCCCCAACAGCTTAAAATCACACGCTGATTTTATTTATTTCAGTCGTAACGTATTGCCTGGTGAGATCTGTATTTCATTGATGTCACTTAGCTTCCCGGAACCCTTTACCTTAAACTTACTGATAATTAACCTTTCTGGCTATG
Source organism: Buttiauxella noackiae (assembly GCF_000737905.1). Classification (NCBI taxonomy): domain Bacteria; kingdom Pseudomonadati; phylum Pseudomonadota; class Gammaproteobacteria; order Enterobacterales; family Enterobacteriaceae; genus Buttiauxella; species Buttiauxella noackiae. The sequence goes on along the minus strand of NZ_JPRU01000003.1, from coordinate 258,357 downwards.
AGTTCGCCATGAACCGTTGGTACATAGCAAAGATCTTGTAGGTGGTGTTAGTAAGGGGGGAAGTAAGGCATTACATATACCCATCATCCTTCAGGTTGTTGATGCGTTTGCCGCCTTATCACATCATAGTGAATATTAAGCCGCAAAATAGTTCGGGGAAAATTAGTGAGCACAGGTACGGCAGCAATATCTTCTAAGCGGGCATTTTACTATGCGCCGTTCCGCAATTTGTTTTTTGCTCGCCTCTTGACCGTGCTGGGCAATGGAATCGCACCGATTGCCCTGGCGTTTGCCGTGCTCGACATGGGGGGATCAGCCGCTGATTTGGGTATTGTTATTGCTGCGCGCTCTATCTTTAACGTCGCTTTCTTACTGATTGGTGGCGTACTTGCCGATCGTTATTCCCGAAGCCGTGTACTGCTGTACTCATCGGTTATCGCTGCAATCTCACAGGGTATTGTTGCCGCCCTTGTTCTGGATGGCTCAGCAACCATTATGTTGTTGGTGATACTAGGCGCAGTAAACGGAGCCGCAGCGGGGGCTTCATTACCTGCTTCACAAGCCATGGTCCCACAAACTGTCCCGGTGCACTCCTTGCGGGAAGCGAATGCTTTTATCCAGTTGGGTATTTATGGTGGGACGGTCATTGGCGCATCGCTGGGTGGTGTTCTCATAAGCGTAATGGGGCCTGGCTGGGGATTGGCAATTGATGCTTTAGGGTTTGCGGCGTCAGCACCGCTGTATTTAATGATTCGAACTAATGCGGCGCAGTCTCAGGGGGCTGAATCCAATATCTTGCAGGATTTAAAGGATGGTTGGGCTGAGTTTATTTCACGCTCATGGGTATGGGCTATTGTGGTGCAATTTACCATCGTGAACGCCGCTTTTAGTGGGATGATGATGGTGCTGGGTCCGGTCGTCGCAGATGCAACATTTGGCCGAACAGGTTGGGGAATGGCGATAGCCGCGCAGAGTACGGGTTTGATTGTCGGCTCTGTTATTGCGCTTCGCTGGCGGCCGCGTCGGGATTTATTAATCGGTACAATTTTAACGGCATTTTGCGCAGGACCACTTGTTATCCTTGCTCTGATTCCGTCAACTTCAATTTTGATGGCAGCATTTTTTATCGCAGGCGTTGGTTTCGGGTTGTTTGGTGTGGCCTGGGCGCACTCGTTACAAACTCATATCCCCCCTGAAAAACTTGCCCGTGTTTATGCCTATGATGCATTGGGCTCATTTGTGGCGATTCCGATTGGCGAAATCGCCGCAGGGCCTCTTGCGATGCACTACGGCAACACAAATGTTTTACTGGCTTGTGCGGCTGCGGTTCTTGTTGCAACCTTTGCAGCCAGTTTCACACCCTCGATTAGAAAACTCGATAATACAACGCAGATCAGACAACACGGCTAGTTCTTATTCGGCACCGCTTCGACAGGAATGTAGTATTCACAATCCAGAGCATTTTCTGACCTGGCATAGCCGTTATAAGTAAAAACTTCAATATCAGGTGCGGTTCTGCGTTTTAACCTGTGTTTAGGAAAAATGCTGAGATAAATATGTTTTGAATACTTTGAATATTCTTCTTTATTGCACCTGAATGAGAATCTGGCATATACCCCCGAAGGGTAGGCATGATCACCCGGTTTTTTATTTACCTCTTTTTTATGTATGCCAATAATAGAGCTTAGTTTTATTCGCATTGAGTGTTTCTTATGTGCATTATATTCTGATATAGACCAAATATTTTGTTTCTGACTATTCAAATGGTTAATGATGGTATTCCAGCGGGACTCTAAAATATCTTCATTGGTGGGGATAGCTATTTCTTGATGAGACATATGGCCGGAAACATATCCTTCGGGCAATGTGCATATCTGAAAACTGCCTACATCGACGCGGCTAAAGTTAAATTCTGCCAGTAATGGTGAGAAGTCCCAACAGCTACTGCGACGGTACTGAAGTGGTGTTATTCCTGCTGCTTTTTTAAATTCCCGGCAAAAGGACTGTTGCGAGTCGTAGCCAAATTTTGAAGAAATATCAATTACATTCATGCTGGTTAAACGCAGATAGATCGATGCTCGTGTCACTCTACGCTTACGTATGTACAGGCCGAGAGGCATCCTTACATGATGTTTGAAAATAGTCTGGATATGCCTGCGACTGTAACCTGTAAACAGGGATATATCATCAATGTTAATATTCACATCGATATGGTTTTCAATGTAATTTAATACTTCCTGTACTATATTCTTTTTAAGCATGTGGCAATGCATCCTTGAATAAAAAAATCCCTGATCAGATATACATATTGAATTAGTTTAGTCAATCAACCCCGTTATTATTGCGTTGTAGGTAAATTGATGTAATTAACAAGTTGGTTGTTAACCCAATTTACAGCTTGTATCCGATTATTTACTGATATTTTCTTAAATATATTATAAAGATGCGTTCTGACCGTGTTTTCACTGATAAAGAAAGATTGGGCGATACGTGCATTAGATTCACCTTTACATAACTCGTGCAGGATCTCGTACTCTCGTACGGTTAAATTTCCTGATTTTTTATCACCATATGTCTGTTCCGGTGCAATTTGAAGGTAAGCGTTTGCATTATTCTCATGTTTATTTTGCATCATACTTTTTATGGCATTAACCAGACTGCCAGGAGTGGAGTCTTCGGGTAATATGGTGTCGAAACGATGCCAAATTGATTTCTCATAAACCGATAAAGCCCTTGAGCAGTTAAGCAGGCATATCCGTATGCTGGACTGGCTTTCCGCAAGCAGCTTTGGCCAAACTTTGTTGGATTTGCTGCTGGCAGCATCAGTATCGTAAATAAAGATAGATTTCTCAGAAGCATAAAACATCATCGGTTTTTTTACATTGAGCACGACAACCGGGATCTTAATTTCCTGATTCAGACGCTCAAGAAGAAGATGGTTTTGCACTGAGGGTCGGGTGACTAAGAACAGTTTTTGCTCTGCTGCGTAGTTAAGCATTGATCTTCCCTCTTTATAGTTATTTTCTCCAGGACAGTAATTTCACTGTCACCCATTAATTGGGCTAACGATAAGATGTAAGACCTAATGAGATTTAGCTTATTGTGCATAATAATAAATCGGTTTTACCGAATTATTAAGCAGGAGTTATTTGTCTTTAGAATGGGGTTGTTGATATATAAGGGTTTAATTTTCCAAAGTGTTTCTTATAACCAGGAAAAGATAAAAACACATTCCATTGCATAACAAATTTTAAGATTAATATATTAGTAGCAAGCACTAGGCACTATACAAATACGTTAATATCCGTAGTTACTTATATGTTTACTTATTCATAATATATCTGAGGTAAATGCCTCTTGATAGATACAGAATTATTGTATTCCTAACAAAGGGAAAATATTATGAATAAGGTATCAATTCTTGCTTTATTGACATGTGTTAGTTTCTCTCCTGTAGCAATGGCTCTTGAAGGCAATGGATCAGGAATAAAAGAATGGGCCAATGTGGTTCATTTCGATGGCCTCGTATTTGAGAGTTCATGCAAGATATCTACCTCTGATAGAGGGAAACAGGTCTCTTTACCACCAGTAAGATTTTCAGAAATACCAACGTCAGAAACAAGAACCAACGCTATATCATTTAAGTTAACACTTGAAAATTGTGGGTTAATTGCTGAAAAACCTCCGAAGATTGCCATTCAGTTTAATGATAATAATGTGACACAGCAGGGGTACTTGAAGAACTCAAATGAAGCATTGGGTAATGTTGGACTTCTGCTTATGACCAAAGATGGGAAAAAGATTGACGTAGGTGAAAGAAGCTCTCATCTGGCAGATGATGAAGGTGGTCATTATAATAGTAATAAACGCAACTATTCATTCAATGTTGGTTATATAAAAGTGAGCGACCCAGGTGTGAAATCTGGTACATCAGGTCCAGTTACTGCCCAGGTTAATTATCACATAACATATTTTTAAGATAAAAATACCATAGCCATTTATGGCTATGGTATTACTCACATGGAGGTTGCGATGCGATTTTTAATTCTTATATCTTGCATGCTATTAACGCCACGGTCCTATGCCGACAATATTATTGTTAATGGAACTCGTTTTATCTACCCGGCTAATGCTCCAGAAATCACTATCCAAATGACAAACACAGGTAGCGCGCCATCGCTGGCTCAAATCTGGTTAGATGAAGGTGATCCTGATGTACCGCCAGAAAAAATCTCTACGCCATTTATAATATCTCCACCTATTGCTCGCGTTGATGCAAAAAATGGTCAATCAATAAGAATTAAAAAACAGGATTTGAAAAAGATCACGATTAATGACAAAGAGTCGCTATGGTGGCTAAATATTTTGGATGTTCCTGCAATCGATAAGAACGAGTATAAAAAAGATGCTGGCATGCTAAATATGGCGATCCGTTCCCGTTTTAAATTTATATGGCGGCCTGAAGGGCTTGGTAATAGAGCAGATGCAGAAAATAAATTAGAGTTACTTGCTTCAAAAAATAAAATTACGGTTCTTAATTCCTCGCCATTCTTTATTACTATTGTCGATATTAAAACGGCTTCAGGTTCCGGCCTTTTAGAAGAAAGTGAGATGGTCGCCCCCAGGAGCCAAATGGAATTTAAAGTAAAAGAGAACATTTCTCACGGGCAAAATTTAGTTGTTCAAAGTATTAATGATTACGGTGGAGTAGTTGAAACAAAAATCATTACTCATGGATAGTAAGGATATAAAAAGATGGATCTCTATAAGAAAACGACTATCACTCCATTTTTAGTGCTGGCAAATATTTCATTTCTGCCAATGAGTGCAACCGCAGAGGATGATATTCGTTATACATTTAATAATGCCATTCTGATGGGAAATGCTAAGAGTAATGATCTTAGTGCTTTCGATATAAAATCATTGCCACCAGGGAGCTATAGCGTTGATGTTTATGTCAATGAGCATTGGCGCGGTCGTCACGATGTTATTTTTAATAAAACCAAAGAGGGTGACCTGGCAACCTGTCATTCAGCTTATTTTCTCGAGTCTGTCGGGATTAATACAATTCGGATGAATAAACCTCTTGCTGATGAAAAAAATTACTGTGGCACGATTAATAAATGGGACGTTTACGGTAATGCTGTAGAAACCTTTAATGCCGGGTTGTTGGAATTACGGATGAGTGTTCCACAAGCATATCTGGATAATACCGATAGTAACTATGTGCAGCCTGAGCAGTGGCAGCAGGGGATTCCGGCAATTAATCTCGGTTATATGGCTGATTACTACTCGATGCAGCAGCGTGACGATAGTCGTTCCAGTTCGGACAGTGCCTGGCTAGGACTTGATATAAGAGCTTCTGCATCAGGTTGGTTACTTGAGCATTTTGGCAGCCTCGACTGGAACAATGACAGTGGAAACCATTATTCCAGTAACCGAACTACCTTAAAAAAGCCATTGATTGGCTGGAAGTCCATGCTCAGTGCCGGGCAATTTTATACCGATAGCCAGTTGTTTGATGGTTTAAGTATTTTGGGGGCATCCCTTGAATCACAGGACCAAATGCACCCGGATAATACGTTGAGTTGGGCGCCAAATATCAGAGGGATGGCGGAAACGAATGCGCGTGTCACTGTTACACAAGATGGAAGGATTATTCATCAAACATCTGTACCGGCAGGACCTTTCTCAATTGAGTCTATTTTACCGGCAAATACCGGTGGCGACTTGCTGGTGACAATTCAGGAATCTGACGGACGTATTCGGCGTTTCTCTGTGCCTTATTCATCAGTGCCACACTTGTTAAAACCAAGTATGAGTCGCTATAACGTTTCGCTTGGAAAAATTGATGAGCAAGATAGCAATGAATCCCCCTTTGCTGCTCAGGCGACGTGGCAGTATGGCCTAAATAACTTTGTATCGCTCTATTCAGGTGCTACAGGATTTGACCATTACCAGTCGGCATTAGTGGGGGCTGGGTTGAATACCTTTTTTGGCGCTTTTGCTCTCGACATTACGCAGTCACGCTTTAATTTCGATAATCAGGAAAACCACGGGCAGGGTTACCGGCTGACCTACAACAGAACCCTACCATTGTCGCAAACCTCATTTTGGCTGGAGGGAAAATTCAATGCGAAAAATTTCTATGGACAGCGTGATGCTTTTGAACAGCAAGACAGTGGTTTGGAATACGCCGTATTACGCGAAAAACAGTCCTGGTCATTAAGCCTGAGTCAGCCTTTTCAGGATGGATGGGGATCATTAAATATCTCTGGTTCGATTAATAAATACTGGGAACAGCAGGATAGTTATCAACAATATTCTGTGGGCTACAGCAATAACTGGGGCAATTTAAACTGGACGGTTTCAGTACAGCGTTTATGGAATGAAGATGAATATGGTGGAGTAACGAAAGACGATCAGGTTGCGTTAAACTTTAGTTATTCACTCCCGCGCTCAGACTCTGGGTATACGCAGATATATTCAGACAGCTACAGCAGTAATGGTAAAGCCAGCAATACGCGTATGGGCTTCTCAACCTCAGTTGATGAAGAAAATAATATGATGTTAGGCATTAACGCCGCCTATGACCGTGGTGGAGAGATGGATTGGGGAATGAATGGAACTTATCGTTCACCCTATAGCACTCTTAGCACGACATTAAGCCAGGGCAATAACTGGCATCAGGCAAGTGCGGGTATGAGCGGTTCAATGATTGCGCATAGTAAAGGGGTGACTTTCTCCCCAGAACGAAGCGATACCGTAGCATTGGTTTACGCCGCAGATGCCAAAGGTGCCCGTTTGGATGGTGCGCCAGGAACCCGTTTTGACTCAAATGGTTATGCAGTTATGCCCTGGTTGCGTGCCTGGCGTGTTAACGATGTGGTGATTAACCCAAAAGGCGCGGATGACTCCGTGACTTTTCAGCAAACACAAAGGAAAGTTGTGCCCTTTGAAGGCAGTGTTGCTCACGTTGTTTTTGATACAAAGATAAATAAACAGACCATTATTCATCCTAAGCTTCATAACCAACAGACATTACCTTTTGGCGCAATTATCAAAGACCAGGAAAATAACCATATTGGTTATGTGGGGCAGGGTGGGCTTCTTTATATTGATCAAACCCAATCATCTACGGTGAGTGTTCCGTCGGAAACCGGAGTATGCACAGTTGATATTAAAAGCCAGGAGGCAATATGTCGTTAATTCGTGCAGGAATACCACTGCTGATACTTCTGGTAGTTGGTTTTAATTCCCAGGCTACATGTATCGTTAAATCACAAAAAATGACTTTATCACCGGAAGTACTGACCAAGAGAAATAATCCTACTTTAGGAACAGTGTTAAAAAAGAGTTCTTTCGCTGTGCTGCTTCCACCGTCTCCGGACTGTGACAAGGTTATTAAATTTAGTGCTGATGTTCCGGGTGGGGTATCGAAAATGAAAACTCCTGGAATTTTTCAAACCAATGCAAAAGGTGTTGGTATGAAAATGACTTTAGTAACGTCAAGTGGGCGTAAAATAACATGGCCTTCTAAATTTTCTGCAAGCATATCTGAATTATCTGGTGCCAAAATAATTATCGAATTAATTAAGGCCGATAACGGAGCATTGGTTAGAGGAGGCGCAGGAGATATGCGCTTTGAAATAAATAACCTATTGCAGGGTACACCTCTGATAGATATTTATGTTCCGACCAATTATGTCACTGTCCTGAACCGTTCATGCCAAATTTATGGTGAGAGAACGCGCAATATTACGTTACCCAGTGTCGTCCTTGACCGGTTTAAATCACCTGGTTCTGTGGCAGGTAAAACCCCTTTTGATATTCATTTATCTTGTGTAGCTGATGATAAAGCACCCTCCGCTGTTTTCTTGAAATGGAATGGTCAATTCGGAAAAAAATCGGGTTCTGACGGTGTGTTAAGCAATTTAGTGGTGGGGCGTTCTGCTGCTAAGGGGATCGGAGTGCAAGTGCTTGGTGGTGACCATCAGCCGCTTAATTTTCATGAAATGAAAAAGGTTGAATTGAGAAATACCAAATCCGACAAATACGCCGTTCGATTTTATTCACAGTATTACCAGATTGATGAACAGGTACAACCGGGGAAAATCCACGCCAGCCTGTATTTTAATATTGATTACCAATAAATGAGTGAGACGAAATATGCACGCAACTCTTGTTAGAACCAGAGATCAGATATGGGTATTGCACAATCATCAATTTGGTCATCAAAATCTCACTGCATATGCTGTGTTTGAGAGAGATATTTCCGGGCAAATGACCATAGAACTGGTCATTAATACACAGCGAGGTTCTCAGCGAACCCGGCAGAAAATGTTTGTTTCCTATCAGGCTGGCTGCCCATACCCACTGACGCAACTTTTCTTTACCCTGCAATCAGGTGAATTTGCGCAATTACATATTACCGTCAGAAGCCCGGATGGGCATGTAGTTGAATTCCACTGGACACCTGAACTTGTTCACCAGACCCATTGCCCGAGAAACTAAAGATCCAAAACTCCTGCGCGCGGAAGATATCCGGCGCAGGAATATAAGCATTACTGGCAAATCAGCGCCAAATCTTTATTCAGCAAATAGGGCCGCAAATATCCCACGGTGTTAGAGAGCGGCAGCACGTCCTCATGCAAGTGAATATTCAGTACTTCACGGATGTAATCCCGGCGTGCGCTGATGCGTTGCCATAACTCCGGGTAGAGGGTGGCTATTTTCAGACGTAAAGGTTCATCGGCAAGCGCGATGGTGTCTTCAATACTGGCACCAGCGTAGCCTTTACGTGATGGGATAATGTCGATTTGCAGCAACATTCCACTGGATAAAGGGATATTTGATGCCGGGTAAATCGGCGAGCATAGCCACTCTTCGTCAGCAACTAAGTGACCAGGGTTAAGGTGCCAGTGGTATTCATTTTTTGGCAGGACCTGCTCAATCAGTTCATATACTTCATGGCCTTTGATACCGACGCGCATGTATTCAAGCCAGCTCACGACGGCCTGATAATACGGGATGGCAACCACATCGAGATAATCACTGACTTCATCATGAAGTTCATTCGCCTGGCTGACAACGTATGCTGCACGGCTGGTTAAACCGCCCTTATAACTCACAGTTAATGAAAACTTATCGCCTTTTTGGATCTGTTTATCCGATGGGTACAAGTTGGCATTTTCAAAACGATCGCCCGTAGCAGCAATGGTTACGACGTTATTAGCTTGCCCCTCGGCGGCAAGCAGGGCTGCAATCGACTTTTCCGTTTTACCTAATTCAATTGCATTCAGTGCGGTCAGCGCCGCGCCTGAAGCCAGGTTTGCGCCATATTCGTAGTGCGCAATTTCATTGGCGTTATTAGTTGTCCTGGCTCCCATGCGCGGAGAAATAAACAGATCTGTAGCGTTGAGTAATTCACACGCTGGAGTCAGTGCGCTTTGAAGCGCCAGGAAAATAAAGGTGGGGATATCAAACAGAGACTTATTGTTGTCGTTGATGCCAGTGAAAAGCTTCCAGCCCGCTATACCAACACGCTTTTGCCCACGAAGCCCGGCTTGTTGCAACACTTCGCTTAGTGAAAGTGTGGTGTCCATTGGTTGGTTTGGCAGTGAAAACCACGGTGCATGTACCACAGTTGCTGGAATTCTGGAGTGCTGTGCAAGTTTGAGATTTTCATTGCCGAGAACCAGTACCGCCTCACCGCTTTTATGCAGTACCAGCAAGCCCTCTTCAAAACGCGGAATGAAACCGGTCAAATATTCAAAATTCCCACCATGCTCTTTATCGGCATAAACGACGAGCGAATCCAAGTTTTGCTGCGCCATTCCCTGCAAAATTTTGCGCAAACGCTCCTCAATAGTCTGGTTATTTAGCACCACGCTTGGGGTATTCAGGTAAATTGCTGGCTGCTCTATGGCGGCAAGTGTGATTGTTGGCTGCGGCATGGGTGAGTCACTCCTTTTTCTTTTCCCGGGTGAACATTAACTTATCACCCGGGAAATTAAGAACCTATCCCGGCAACCGACTTTTTGGGCGCCCTTGCCCAAGCAGCACTGCAAGTTTTGCGCCTCCCTGAGTGGTTTCCATCAGAATCTTACATACGCTGGTTAGCGGCACTGACAGGAGCATACCCACCGGGCCGAGCAGCCAGCCCCAGAACAGCAATGACAGAAACACCACAAAGGTCGACATCCCGAGGCCGCGCCCCATCATGCGTGGTTCGAGGATATTCCCGAGCAGCATATGCACCGCAAGGAACAGCACGCCAACCAAAATCATTTCATAGGTACCGTTAAACAAAAACGCCTGAATCATTGGCGGAATAGCGGAAATAACCGAACCGATATTGGGGATGTAATTGAGCAAGAATCCCAACACGCCCCACATCAATGCAAATTGCACGCCCAGCAGTTCGAGGCCAAGCCAGATAATCAGACCGGTCCACAGGCTGATGAGCGTTTTTAGCGCCAGATAATGCGTCACACCTTTGAGTGCGCGGTGCAGGCTGGCGATATGAATTTTCGGGTTGGAAAGGGCGAAGCGCAGTTTGTACGGAACGTGGCGCACTTCGAAAAGCATAAATACCACAGTCATCACCAGCAGCAGAATACTGGCCATCGCGCCAGAAAGTCCGGTCATTAACGTGGTGGCGTAAGACATCACTTTCTCAGAGTCCATACGCTGCAACATGCGTTCAGGTGATAATCGCAGGTGCATAAACGGCAGCATCTTTTCGAGCTCAAACACTTTTTGCGTCAGCATCTTGTTGTACTTCGGCAGCATATCGATGAATTCAGACATGGATGCCGCCAGCACACCGACCACCATCGTCAGTACGACGAGCATCGCAAACACGACCATCGAAATTGCGAGCGGGCGGTTTACTCCTCGACGAATCAGCCAGGTGACCAGCGGATTGAGCACAATGGCAAAAAATAGCGCGAGCAATAGCTGCACGATAATGTCTGCCGCAGCATGAATCCCGGCAAGAATAATCACCAGCGCTGAAAGCTTTATTAGAATATGTAGCCCGGTTTTATCGGGTTCTGGAGAGAGCATGGAAAAATCCTGAAAAGGAAGAATTCTCTAAGTGTAGCGCTTCGTTTATTTCGCACCCGCAGGGCAAGTCTGAAAGTCTGTTGCTGAAATGTGAATCTCGACGTGTATATACTGGGGAACGCTGTTTTAAAAGTGAATGCCCGATGCCTGACCTCACTCCTACCCCCGCATTAAGCAGTTTCCGACTCAATCTACAGATTGTCTCTGTAGTGATGTTCAACTTTGCAAGCTACATGACCATTGGCCTGCCACTGGCTGTTTTGCCAGGTTACGTTCATGACGTGATGGGCTATAGCGCATTTTGGGCCGGGCTTGTGATAAGCCTGCAATATTTCGCCACGTTGCTAAGCCGCCCACATGCCGGGCGCTACGCAGATATTCTTGGCCCTAAAAAAATCGTCATTTTTGGTTTATGCGGCTGCTTCCTGAGTGGGGCGAGTTACATGCTGGCGGCGCTTGGCAGTGCCTGGCCGTTGGTGAGTCTGGTGTTGCTTTGTATAGGACGCGTCATTTTAGGGATTGGGCAAAGTTTTGCCGGAACCGGTTCAACGCTCTGGGGCGTGGGTGTCGTCGGGTCGCTGCATATTGGGCGGGTGATCTCCTGGAATGGCATTGTGACCTATGGCGCGATAGCGATGGGCGCTCCGTTGGGCGTGCTCTTTTATCATCTCGGCGGGCTAAAACTGTTAGCTGGAATTATTATGGCAGTGGCACTGGTGGCTGTGTTGTTGGCACTTCCACGTCCGGCGGTAAAAGCCAATAAAGGCAAACCGCTGCCGTTTCGCGCGGTGCTAGGCCGCGTCTGGCCTTATGGTATGGCGCTCGCTCTCGCATCTGCCGGTTTTGGTGTGATCGCAACTTTCATCACGCTGTTTTACGACGCCAAAGGCTGGGACGGTGCTGCTTTTGCGTTAACACTCTTTAGTTGTGCGTTTGTGGGCACTCGCTTACTTTTCCCGAACGGGATTAACCGCTTCGGCGGCCTGAATGTGGCAATGATTTGTTTCTCGGTCGAGATTATCGGTTTGCTGTTTGTAGGGTTTGCCGTTGAGCCGTGGATGGCAAAAGTAGGCACATTCCTTACCGGTGCGGGTTTCTCGTTGGTGTTCCCGGCGCTGGGCGTGGTGGCGGTGAAAATGGTGCCGCAGCAAAACCAGGGAAGTGCACTTGCGACCTATACCGTATTTATGGATTTATCGCTGGGTATTACCGGGCCGTTCGCCGGGTTAGTGATGGCTTACTCCGGTGTATCGGTGATTTATCTGGCGGCAGCAGTGCTGGTTTGTATCGCATTGCTGATGGCATGGCAGTTAAAAAAACGGCCTCCGGTTGAGCAACCGGAGGCCGTGTCATCATCACAGCAACAATAGTTATTTGATGGTGATGGTATTAATGATGTTCTCAGCGGCAGTTTGCGCCAGTTGCTGATTATCCGCAGGCAGTGTGATCTGCATGGTTAACAGTTGGTTATCTACTTTACCCAGGATAACAGATGAGTAAGCTGTCTGGCCTTTTGCAGAGATAATACTGTCAAGTTGTTGCAGCGTGTGGCCTTTAATCTCAATGGATTTATTGGTCACGACTTGCAGCTGCGGGTCTCGAGCACGTTGTTGTTCTTCAAGACGTTTTGTCAAAGCTGCCAAATCGTCAGGCGTATTGTCACCGACAATCACAATGACTGCTTTCTGACCCGTAGCATCAGAATATACGTGCATGTTGTTTGCCTGAGTGCCCAATTTACCGCTCTGGTCGGTCATATCGGCGGGCAGTGCAAAGCTTATTTTCCCGTCCAGCAGGCTGACCGGCTGACCGGCTGCGCTGCTTTGCGCCGCAGGCGTAGTAGCCGTTTTGCTGTCGTTGTTATCGCAAGCGGCCAGGCCTAATACCAGCAGGCCGATACCGACATATTTTACCAGGTTACCCATGACTTCTTCCTTTACGTTAGCAAGCCTTTGCGGCCTTCTACGCATCTTATCACAAGATAATTCAACCACCGTCAACCCGGCTGCAACGCCGAACTTTCAGACTTATCTGCCAGACGTTTCAACAACATATTCAGCAAAACACCGTACATCGGCAGGAAGAATACAATGCTGATAAGCACTTTAAAGCAGTAATCTACGATGGCGATTTCGACCCAATGCTGCGCCATAAACGCATCCGGGCTGCGCCAGAAAGCAATAAAGAAGAAGGAGAGGGTGTCGCTGACGTTACCCAGGAACGTTGAAGCCGTTGGCGCAAGCCACCAGTGGCGGCTCTGACGCAGGCGGTTAAACACGTGCACATCCAGAATCTGCCCTAACGCATAAGCCATAAAGCTGGCGGCGGCGATACGGGCGACGAACAGGTTGAAGTGCAGTAACGCGTCAAACCCTTGCCAGGTGCCCATATAAAATAGTGCAGAAATGGCGTACGAAATAATCAGCGCGGGCATCATCACGGCAAAAATAATGCGGCGTGCGAGAGGGGCGCCAAAAATGCGTACCGTCAGATCAGTTGCGAGGAAAATAAACGGAAAACTAAACGCGCCCCAGGTGGTATGGAAGCCAAAAACCGAGACCGGTAATTGCACCAGATAGTTGCTGGAGGTGATCACCAGCAAATGGAATAGCGATAGCCAGAACAGCGCTTTAGTGCGCTGAGTAGAATTGAACTGCGTCATTTTGTAGCCTTTTTAGTGAAAGGGGTGAGGGAACCCTGGTCTTTTTTAAAGCGGGGGCGATGATACTGCTTTAGCCCCGCTTTGCAATGGTTAATTTTAACGCAATCGTTCACGTGACTTGCACGAGAATCTTCCCGGCGTAAACTATCGCGGTTTGTTAATTGCGAGTTTTCTCATGACCGATCTTTTTTCTAATCCTGACCACACTCTCGATGCCTTGGGCCTGCGCTGCCCCGAACCCGTCATGATGGTGCGTAAAACAGTCCGCAATATGCAGGCTGGCGAAACCCTGCTGGTGATTGCTGATGACCCGGCAACTACCCGCGATATCCCTGGATTTTGCATTTTCATGGAACACGAACTGCTTGCCAAACAAGTGGAATCATTGCCTTACCAATACCTGTTGCGTAAAGGCTAATAACGCCGCGCAAGCCCTCTGCTCCCCGCTTTGGGCTTCTGAACCCTCTTTGCATCTCTAATGAACCCCAATTTCATTTTTTGTCGCTTTTTGTGAAGTGCTTCACCCACGCTTTTCTCCACGTAGTCTAGTTTTTAATCGACAAATTAAAACATTGTTTTACTTCCTACCTCACATTTCTACCTCTGCTGGAGCGACACAATGAAGAAGACCTTTCTGCCTGCTTTTGCTGGTTTATGTCTGTCTACCGCGTCAGTTCTGTTTGCACATTCTGCACTCGCACAAGTGATTAAAGCCGCTGACGTTCACCCGGAAGGTTATCCGAACGTGGTCGCGGTGCAGCATATGGGCGAAAAACTTAAGCAAGAAACCAATGGTGATTTAGAGATTAAAGTGTTCCCAAGCGGTGTGCTTGGGGATGAAAAACAGATGATCGAACAGGCGCAAATGGGGGCGATCGATATGATCCGCGTTTCGATGGCGCCGGTTGCTGCGATCCTGCCGGATGTTGAAGTCTTTACCCTGCCGTACGTATTCCGCGATGAAGACCATATGCACAAAGTAATCGACGGCGATTTAGGGAAAGAGATTGGCGACAAGCTGACGAATAACCCGAAATCTCGCCTGGTGTTCCTCGGCTGGATGGACTCTGGCACACGTAACTTGATTACCAAAAACCCGGTTGTAAAACCTGAAGATCTTAAGGGGATGAAAATCCGCGTTCAGGGTAGCCCGGTCGCACTGGCAACGCTTAAAGACATGGGCGCAAACTCGGTCGCGATGGGCGTGAGCGAAGTGTATAGCGGTATGCAAACCGGCGTTATCGACGGCGCTGAAAACAATCCACCGACATTTATTGCCCACAACTACATGCCGGTCGCCAAGAACTACACGCTGAGCGGCCACTTCATCACGCCAGAAATGCTGCTTTATTCCAAAGTGAAGTGGGACAAACTGACGCCTGACCAGCAGCAAAAAATTCTTACCCTGGCGCGTGCCGCGCAAATGGAACAGCGCCAATTATGGAATGCCTATAACACACAGGCGCTGGAAAAAATGAAAGCCGGTGGCGTGCAGTTCCATGAAATCGACAAAGCCTGGTTTGTGAAAGCGACGGAGCCAGTCCGTAAAGAATACGGCGATAAACATCAGGACCTGATGAAAGCTATTGCTGATGTTCAGTAACTTTTGCCGCTAACGTTTTCGTGGAGGACATCCTATGTCCCAACGCTATTCAGACTTGATGGATAAAGTTTATTTGCTGGCGATGTTTGTGGCGGGGCTATCTCTGCTGGTGATGACTGTCATTATTCCGATTGGAATTTTCTCGCGCTATGTCCTTAACCGTGGGGAGTCCTGGCCGGAACCTGTAGCGATAATCTGCATGGTGACCTTCACGTTCATTGGCGCGGCGGTAAGTTACCGCGCCGGTTCACATATTGCGGTTAACATGCTGACAGATCGTCTGCCGCTTGCGTGGCAGACGTTTTGCGCACGTATCGTCGACCTGCTCATGCTGATCATCTCACTGGTGATGTTCTATTACAGCTTCTACCTGTGTGCAGATTTATGGGAGCAACCTGTTGCCGAATTCCCTGTTCTCACTTCTGGCCAAACCTATCTCCCGCTGCCTGTTGGCGCGATTTTATTGATTCTGTTTGTTGTCGAGCGATTACTGTTTGGCTCTCAAGAGAACCGCCCGGTAGTGCTGCTTGGTAATCATGGTTAAGACCAGGGGATAACATGGACGCATTTATATTATTAGCAACACTCGCGGTGCTGCTTGCAGTGGGTATGCCTGTGGCTTTTGCCGTTGGGCTAAGCGCCATTGTGGGAGCGCTATGGATAGATTTGCCGCTAGAAGCGATCATGATTCAAATCACTAGTGGGGTGAATAAATTTACCCTGCTGGCGATCCCGTTCTTTATCCTGGCCGGGGCGATTATGGCGGAAGGGGGCATTGCCCGTCGTCTGGTCAATTTTGCGTATATTTTCGTTGGGTTTATTCGCGGCGGGTTGTCGCTGGTGAATATCGTGGCGTCCACTTTCTTTGGCGCGATTTCCGGATCGTCTGTGGCGGATACGGCATCTATCGGCAGCGTAATGATCCCGGAAATGGAGAAAAAGGGTTATCCACGTGAATATGCCGCTGCGGTGACTGCTAGTGGATCGGTACAGGCGATTTTGATCCCACCGAGCCATAACTCGGTGATTTACTCTCTGGCGGCGGGTGGCACAGTTTCTATTGCTACACTGTTTATCGCCGGGATCTTGCCAGGTTTGCTGCTGGGTTTCAGCCTGATGGTGATGTGCCTCGGGTTTGCTCATAAGCGCGGTTATCCGAAAGGTGAACGCATTCCCTTCAAACAAGCGTTAAAAATTTTCTTTGATGCGCTTTGGGGCTTGATGACGGTGGTCATTATTCTCGGCGGGATTTTAACCGGGGTCTTTACCGCAACCGAATCGGCGGCAGTGGCCTGCGTGTGGGCGTTCTTCGTGACCATGTTTATCTACCGCGACTACAAGTGGAACGAACTGCCAAAACTGATGTTCCGCACCGTAAAAACAGTCTCTATTGTGATGATTTTGATCGGTTTCGCGGCGGCGTTCGGTGCGGTCATGACTTATATGCAACTGCCTTCGCGCATCACCGAGTTCTTCACTTCGCTATCTGACAACAAGTACGTGATTCTGATGTATCTGAACATCATGCTGCTGCTGATTGGCACGTTGATGGACATGGCGCCGATTATCCTGATCCTCACGCCGGTACTCTTACCGGTGACGAATTCACTGGGTATCGATCCGGTTCACTTTGGCATGATCATGATGGTGAACCTGGGCATCGGTTTGATTACACCTCCGGTCGGTTCGGTGCTGTTTGTCGCCAGCGCGGTGAGTAAGCAGAAAATCGAAGTGGTGGTTCGCGCAATGTTGCCGTTTTACGCCATGCTGCTGTTGGTGCTGGCGATGGTGACGTATATCCCGGCGGTTTCGCTGTGGTTGCCGCATACTTTGGGGATGAATTAACTCGCCCTAATCGGTGGATGACGCAGTCGCTTATCCACCCTACGAACCGGGATTTTGTAGGTTGGGTAAGCGCAGTGCCACCCGACATTAACTCGACGTTCAAGAAGGTTGTTACAAATGCCCAGCCAAAGCTGGCCGGGCATTTCATTATTTCTTCCGCAGCAACCGCAAAGCATTGGCCGTAACCAATGCCGTCGCACCTGAGTCGGCTAATACCGCGAGCCACAGGCCAGTGATCCCTAAAAGCGTGGTCACCAGGAAAATCCCCTTCAGACCCAACGCGATCGTGATGTTCTGGCGAATATTGTTATGCGTGGCTCGTGCCAGGCTAATCATGCTAGCCAATTCCGTCAGACGGTTATGCGTGAGAGCTGCATCGGCGGTTTCAAGCGCGACGTCCGTGCCACTGCCCATCGCAATACCGATAGTTGCGGCCTTCATTGCGGGAGCGTCGTTGATGCCGTCGCCGACCATCGCTAACGGTGCACGGGCGTTGAGTTCATTCACCGCACTGACTTTATCGGCAGGCAACAGGCTTGCACGATAATCCATTCCTAATTCCTGCGCGATGGCTGCTGCTGCACGTGGGTTATCACCCGTTAGCATCACGCTCTGAACCCCGAGGTTGTGCAGTGCTGCAACTGCCGTTTTTGCATCACTGCGTAAGGTATCGCGTAAAGCCAGAATGCCAAGTAACTGGCCTTGTTGTAAGAGTGCAACTACCGTCTGGCCTTCGGCTTCAAGATGAGTGATTCGCTGCTGCCAGGCCGTACTAAGCACGGTATTTGCGAGCTTACCCGGCGCACTTAATAACAATGTTTCGCCATTAAGTGTGGCTTCCACGCCAATACCTGCCAGCGCCCAGTGTGCACTGGTGTCGGGCAATTCCAGATTGCGGTTTTGCGCTTCACGCACAATCGCCTGGGCAAGGGGATGCGACGATCCAAGCTCTACGGCAGCGGCCAGTGCCAGCAGATCGTTTTCGCTAAGTTCGCCATTTACTTCAATGGCTGTCACTTGTGGTTTTCCGGCGGTTAACGTGCCGGTTTTATCAAAAGCGATATGCTGAATTTGCCCGAGGCGTTCGAGTGCTGCGCCGCCTTTAATTAATGCCCCACGGCGAGCCGCCGCCGCAAGCCCTGAAGTGATTGCGGCAGGAGTGGAAATCACCAGCGCGCACGGGCAACCAATCAGTAATAATGCCAGCCCTTTATAGATCCACTCGCCCCAACTTTGCCCAAACAGCAGCGGAGGAATAACCGCCGCAAGTAGTGCAATCGCCATAATAATTGGCGTGTAAATCCGGCTGAAACGGTCAATAAAGCGCTCAATCGGGGCGCGGCGCTCATCGGCCTCTTCAATTAAACGCAGGATGCGGTCAATTGCGCTGTCGCCGGGTTCGGAAATGACTTCGAGCTGCACCAGTCTGTCGACGCTGGTGCTTCCTGCCGGGACTTTTTCATCTTGCTGGCGCTCGACCGGAATGGACTCGCCGGTTAATGCGCTTTCATCAAAGCTGGCAAATGGGGTTAACAAGCGGCCATCGGCAGGTAAACGCCCGCCCGCCGCTACTTCTATGATATCGCCCGGGCGTAAATCAGAGAGCGCGATGCTTTCACGTTCACCGTTACGAATACGAGTCGCCACTTCTGGTTTCAGCGCCATCAGGGCGCTCACACCACGGCGTGCGCGATTGGCGGCATAGGATTCCAGACGCTCACCAATTAAGAACAACAGTAAAACCATCGCGGCTTCGGCGGTCGCCCCGATAAACAGTGCGCCAATAGCGGCCACGCTCATCAACGTTTCGATGGCAAACCAGTTACCGCTGCGCATCAGACGCACCGCCTGACGAGCGATCGGCCACAGTCCAACCAAAGTGGTGACGATAAACGCCATATTGCCAAACGGGTGATTAAACTGCTCAAGACCCCAACTCAGCGCCATCATGGCTATCAGTAAGATGAGCGGTAAATTCTCATGCCATGAAGAGGTTTTTGGTGCCGGAGCTGTGCTGTTACGCAAAGTGTATCCTGCGGCTTTGACCGCTTTTTCAACGTCCTGACGAACGTCTCTTTCGGCGCTGACCAGCAGTTTTTCTGTAGAAAACAAGACCTTTACATGCTGCACATCAGCAACCTGTTTTACAGCGTTTTCAACTTTGCGGGCGCAGGCGGCACAGTCCATACCGTTGATAACCCAGCTATAACGTTCACCGCTTTGAGGGAGCATCTCCGTTTCCGGAGCGACGGTAGCTTCGCTACAGCAATCATTACCCTGGCATGCGTCTGTTTTTATCGGCAATGGGCTAAGTTTTGCCTTCGCAAATTGTGGTGTTTTTGGGGAGTTGAGCATATGCCCTCCTGGGTAATGATAATGTTCTCATTACGCATGTTACTCTCTGGAGTTGACTCCAGAGTCAAGAGGGAAATTTGAGGGGCGGTAACAACCGCCCCTCAAGGTCAAATATATAACGCGCGGACAATCATAAAGTGACCGGCAAAATAGCAGGCCGCGGCGATGGCGCTATCACCTGTGAAGCGGCGGCGGTAATGGCTACCCAGCCACACTATGTTGCCCAATAGCAGCAGCGTTGCGCCAATAAAGCCTGAGAAACTCGGACGTGTTGGTAGGAAGAAATAGAGCTCACCGGCCAGCCATACCATCACCAGCGTCATGCCAATAAATGTCAGAATCGGCCAACGGAAGGTTTCGAGGCGTGTCCAGATTACGGCGGTCAGTAGCGCACCAATTACCAGCAAAATTAGAGGCAAAGGCCAGAAGAAACTGAACGTCATTTGGCTGGCGAAATAGAGGGTATACAGCAGGTGCGACAGGAAAAAGGCCCCGATTGCATACAACATGCGCTGGGTTGGAAGCAGGGTGAGAGCGTCACCGAGCAGCGTTGCCGCAAGCCCCGCGAGGATCAAATAGCCTGTCGCGTTGAACATCGGCGCTTGCCAGGCTAGCAGTAATAACAACAAAAGCGTGACAGGTTTGAAGACCCAGCGTTGCCAGGTTGGGCCACGGTAGGAGGCGTCAACGTATAGCCACCCGGAAAAGAATACAGCGATGAAAGACCAGAGCATGGCGGATCCCTTTTCCTACCCCTCATCCTGCAACTCGAATGCTGAAGGGTATTGAATTAAATTTATCGTACTTAAAGCACGACTCTATTGTCAGTCTAGTGGTTAACGTCGATAGATGACAACGCCACGACGTGCAGGGTATTCTTAAAAGTGCCTGACAAATCGAGATAAATCTATGAGTAAAATGCCACTTTTCTTCATTGCTGTTGTTGCTGTCATCATCGTGGCGGCATCGTTCCGCTTTGTGCAACAGCGTCGTCAGAATGCTGAAAATGATGCGGCACCCGTGATGGAAAGAAGCGTGTTGGTGGCGACAAAACGTGAATCGCCAACCACCGATCGTCGTTCACGACAACGCCAGGTGACACCTGTCGAAGATATCTTGCGTTATGAGATTTGGTTTCGCCCACAAAGTGGCGGGCTGGAGCTAAAAATGCGCGTGACGGCAGAGCAATATCATTCGATGAGTGTGGGAGATAAAGGCATGTTGCAGTACAAGGGGACGCGCTTTGTTGGCTTCATCCCCGAGTGATTTTATTTGCCCTGACGCAGTTTCTTCTGCCAGACCAGCAGTTCAAATACTCCAAAGATAAAAATTTTAATCTGCTGAGCACGGCTGAGCGGCGGGCTGCCTTTCGGTTGAGTCGATTTCAGTAACGCTAACTGCATGCCGTGCATCAACACGGTAAAGATTAGCGCGACGTTCACGAAAATATTCAGCGGGCGTGGGAATGGATGGAAAATATTCAGTAACAAAAATGCCCAGACGCCCAACATTAGCAACCGGCCTATATTAATCAGCATCACTTCGCTCCTTGAACTTCACGACTATATAAACGATATGCGACCTGGCCTGCGACTTTTTCACGATGCAGCGACCAGTTTGCTGGCACCGCAGGCATTCCGTTTTCAACTTCGCTTTCTACATAAATCAGCGCTTCATCTGCCAGCCAGTGGTTGTTTTCCAGCAGCGCGAGTGTGTTGTCCAGCAACCCCTTACGGAACGGCGGATCAACAAACACAACGGTATGCGGCTCGCCGGGTTGCGCGAGGAAATTGAGTGTGTTGGTGTTCACTACCTTTCCATTGGTCGCTTTTAATGTGACGAGATTTTTTTGCAACTGCTGTGAAACGTTACGATCCATCTCCAGCAATGTGGCACGGCTCGCGTAACGCGACAAGGCTTCAAGTCCCAACGCACCGCTTCCTGCAAAGCAATCCAGCACCGTGGCATCAACCATTGATGGTGCCAGCCAGTTAAACAGGGTTTCACGAACCCGATCCGTAGTAGGACGCAGGCCTGGGCTGTCTGGGACGGGGAGTTTGCGGCCGCGCCATTGGCCTCCAATAATACGGATCTGGCCGGTGCCAGTAGATTGCGGTTTTTTCATGAGACTCACTGCGATGCAATTTCTTGCCGTCTAGTGTAACGGTGTGTGTAAGGCGGGGAAAGTGATAGACTAAGGCATTCATTAGATAATTATTTTCAGTGCCCGTGGCATGCTCAATCGGGCCTGTGCCATGAATTAACAGCGAGGAGTGTGTTCGCAAATGGCGAAAGAGAAAAAACGTGGCTTTTTTTCATGGCTAGGCTTTGGCCAGAAAGAGCAGGCTTCTGAACAAGAACCAGAACAAAAAGTAGCTGAAGAACAACCGGTTGCCGAAGAGGTTGTTGAACAGGTCGTTGAATCTGAACAACCGCAAGCCGCTAAAGAAACTGCCCAGCCAGAAGAGACTAAGCCAGAAGCTCAAACCGAGATTCAGCCAGAGGTTTTGCCTGAAGCTGTGGTGCTTGATAAGCATGAAGAACCTGAAGCCTTCGCTGAAGAGATCGTAGAAGTCACTGAAAAACTCGTCGAAAGCGAAGTGGCTGCGGTTGAACCGGAAATCATTCCAGAACCAGAAATAACCGCGCAAGCGGCGGTTGAACACGAAGAGTTACCGGTTCCTGAAGAGATAGTCACGCCAGAAGCTGTGCAGGTTGAATCGCCAGAAGAGTGGCAGCCTGAGCAAGAACCTGTCCTTGCGGAAACTCCTGTTGAAGCTGTCGTTGAAGTTGAAACGGTTGTTGAGCCCGAAGAGCTTGTTGCGCCTGAAGAAATTGCAGTCGCTCCGGTTGAAGACGCAGTCATTGAAGAAGTTGTTGCTGAAGAAGCGCCGGTAGAGGACGTTGTTGAAGACATTCCTGTTGCAGCCGTTATTGTTGAAGAAGCTGCGGCAGAACTCGAGCCTGAAGAGACTCAGGCCGAAGAAGTCCAGCACGAACAAGAGCGACCAACCAAAGAAGGTTTCTTTGCTCGCCTTAAACGCAGCCTGATTAAAACCAAGCAGAACCTCGGTTCCGGATTTATCAGTCTGTTCCGCGGCAAGAAAATCGACGATGATCTGTTTGAAGAGCTCGAAGAGCAGTTGCTTATTGCCGACGTTGGTGTTGAAACCACGCGTAAAATCATCACCAATCTGACAGAAGGCGCAAGCCGCAAAGACCTGCGTGACGCCGAAGCGTTGTACGGTCTGCTGAAAGAAGAGATGGGCGAAATTCTGGCGAAAGTCGATGAGCCGCTGAAAGTGGAAGGCAAAACGCCATTCGTTATCCTCATGGTTGGTGTTAATGGCGTGGGTAAAACCACTACCATCGGCAAACTGGCTCGTCAGTTCCAGCAGGAAGGCAAATCTGTGATGCTGGCGGCGGGTGATACCTTCCGTGCCGCTGCGGTAGAACAACTGCAGGTGTGGGGCGAGCGTAACAATATTCCTGTTATTGCTCAGCACACGGGCGCTGATTCTGCCTCAGTGATTTTCGATGCCATTCAGGCCGCGAAAGCACGTAATGTCGACGTACTTCTGGCTGATACTGCCGGGCGTCTGCAGAACAAAGCGCACCTGATGGAAGAGCTGAAGAAAATCGTCCGCGTAATGAAAAAACTGGACGAAGACGCACCGCATGAGGTTATGCTCACCCTCGATGCCAGCACCGGGCAGAATGCGATTAGCCAGGCTAAATTGTTCCATGAAGCCGTTGGATTGACAGGCATTACGCTTACCAAACTCGATGGTACAGCCAAAGGCGGCGTGATTTTCTCCGTTGCCGATCAGTTTGGTATTCCGATTCGCTATATTGGCGTCGGCGAGCGTATTGAGGACTTGCGTCCGTTTAATGCGGGCGATTTTATTGAGGCACTTTTTGCCCGAGAGGATTAACCATGATTCGCTTTGAACACGTTAGTAAGGCCTATCTCGGTGGGAGACAAGCGTTGCAGGGAGTGACTTTCCATATGCAACCTGGCGAGATGGCTTTTCTGACCGGCCACTCAGGCGCGGGGAAAAGTACCCTGCTCAAGCTTATCTGCGGTATTGAGCGGCCAAGCGCCGGGAAAATTGCTTTTGGCGGCCATGATATTAGCCGCCTTAAGAGCCGCGAAGTGCCGTTCCTGCGTCGCCAGATTGGTATGATCTTCCAGGATCACCATCTGTTGATGGATAGAACCGTATATGACAACGTGGCAATCCCGCTGATCATCGCAGGTGCCAGCGGTGAAGATATTCGCCGTCGCGTTAGTGCGGCACTGGATAAAGTCGGCCTGCTCGATAAAGCGAAGAATTTCCCGATCCAACTCTCTGGTGGTGAACAGCAGCGCGTGGGTATTGCCCGCGCTGTTGTGAACAAGCCCGCTGTATTGCTGGCGGATGAACCAACCGGTAACCTCGATGATGCGCTCTCGGAAGGGATTTTGCGTCTGTTCGAAGAGTTTAACCGGGTGGGGGTAACTGTTTTGATGGCGACGCACGACATGGGGCTGATATCCCGCCGTAATTATCGCATGTTGACGTTAAGTGACGGCCATTTGCATGGAGGCCTGGCAGGTGAATAAACGCAGCGCGCTCAATCACATAAAGCGCTTCAGCAACAAGCTGGATAAAATCAACTCGCTTAATAAGCTAGGGGATTTAGGTCGCTCGGTGAAAAAACGTGGCAAAGGGCCTCAGTCGAAAAGCAAATCTCTAAAAGGTGGCGTGAACGAACAGTTCCGTTACGCCTGGCAGGGCGCTTTACAAGACCTGCGCAGCAAGCCACTAGCCACTTTCCTGACGGTGATGGTTATCGCCATCTCCCTGACGCTGCCTAGCGTGTGCTACATGGTTTACAAGAACGTGAATCAGGCCGCCACGCAGTATTATCCTTCTCCGCAAATCACGGTTTACCTCGATAAAGCGCTGGATGATAACGCCGCACAGCAAGTCGTTGGCGCGATTCAGGCGGAAGAGGGCGTCGATAAAGTTAACTATCTTTCGCGTGACGAAGCCTTAGGCGAGTTCCGCAACTGGTCGGGCTTTGGTGGCGCGTTGGATATGCTGGAAGAAAACCCGCTGCCTGCCGTTGCGGTGGTGAACCCGAAACTTGATTTCCAGACTACAGACCACCTGAATACCTTACGTGACCGCGTAGCCCGTATTAACGGTGTTGATGAAGTGCGTATGGATGATAGCTGGTTTGCGCGCCTGGCTTCGTTGACTGGCCTTGTAGGTCGCGTTGCTGCAATGATTGGTGTGCTGATGGTCGCTGCGGTGTTCCTGGTGATTGGCAACAGCGTGCGTCTGAGCATCTTTGCTCGCCGCGATACCATCAACGTGCAAAAACTGATTGGTGCAACGGATGGATTTATCCTGCGTCCCTTTTTGTACGGTGGCGCATTGTTAGGGTTCAGCGGGGCATTTTTGTCGCTGATTCTCACCGAAATTCTGGTATGGCGGTTATCTTCTGCGGTGACAGAAGTAGCGCAAGTGTTTGGAACTAAATTCGATCTTACGGGCTTAGGCTTCGATGAATGCCTACTGCTGCTGCTGGTTGCCTCCATGAGTGGATGGTTGGCAGCATGGATCGCAACGGTACAACATTTACGTCGTTTTACCCCAGAGTAAAAATTTTTTGGTATACTTGTTCCCTGCTACGAAGTACCCGTCAGCAGGGGACACGCTCCCACCTCGGTATGTGTTTCTCCTGCCCAGTTTCATAGCTCTGTCACATTTTGTGTGTAATATATGCACAGCTTTACAGTGAACTTGTGGATAACGTCACTGTCTGAGTTTACTGTGGATGGTACGGTTTGGCGCTTGACGTGTTGTCAGGTGCAGCATGGTGTAGCAACCTGTACGTTAGTCTTAAGAGAGGGTTTGAATGACCAAAGAAATGCAAAATTTAGCTTTAGCCCCTGTTGGTAACCTGGAATCTTATATCCGGGCCGCTAATTCCTGGCCGATGTTAACGGCTGAGGAAGAGAAGGAGCTGGCTGAAAAGCTGCATTACCAGGGCGATCTGGAAGCAGCGAAAAGGCTGATCCTGTCTCACCTGCGCTTTGTTGTTCATATCGCTCGTAATTACTCGGGCTATGGCTTGCCGCAGGCTGACTTGATTCAGGAAGGCAACATCGGCCTGATGAAGGCTGTACGTCGCTTTAACCCGGAAGTGGGTGTCCGTCTGGTGTCGTTCGCCGTGCACTGGATCAAGGCTGAAATTCACGAATACGTTCTGCGTAACTGGCGTATTGTGAAAGTGGCAACCACTAAAGCACAACGTAAGTTGTTCTTTAACCTGCGTAAAACTAAACAGCGTCTGGGTTGGTTCAACCAGGACGAAGTGGAAATGGTCGCCAACGAGCTGGGTGTTTCCAGCAAAGATGTCCGCGAGATGGAATCTCGTATGGCGGCGCAGGACATGACGTTCGACATGGGCAACGACGACGATTCAGACAGTGCGCCGATGGCTCCTGTGCTGTTCTTGCAGGATAAATCTTCTAACTTTGCTGACGGCATTGAAGACGACAACTGGGAATCGCACGCGGCTGATAAACTCAGCGATGCCATGTTAGGCCTGGATGAACGTAGCCAGGATATTATTCGTGCCCGTTGGCTCGACGAAGAGAATAAGAGCACGCTGCAAGAACTGGCCGATCGTTATGGTGTTTCTGCTGAGCGTGTGCGTCAGCTTGAAAAGAACGCAATGAAAAAACTGCGCATGGCCATCGAAGCGTAAGTTATTCAACAAGACAAAAAAACCGCCTTCCGTGAACTGCACCCAAAAAGTTGGACACCCAACCGAGTAAGGTGCAGTTTTTTATGAGCAAATATTCTCTTAGCTTCAAACTTCAGGTTGTGAAGCACTATCTTTCCGGTCTGGAAGGGTACAAAGCGACAGCAAAGCGTTTTGGTATCGATCACAGTGCCGTTCGTAAGTGGTCTGCCGTCTGGAAGCTTCATGGCGAAGCCGGGCTAACCATACGACGCTTCACCTACTCTCCTGTCTTTAAAGAGTCCGTCATCCTGTATATGCGTGAGCATCGACTGTCTGTTCGCGAAGTTTGTGCAACATTCTCTATTCCTGCCTTTTCCACGGTTTGTGAGTGGGAACGACTGTATGATGAAGGCGGTCTGCAAGCCCTGACAGATAACCGCCGCAGGAAAAAAACGATGCCGGATACCCCTGGAAATAAATCAGTCAACACGCCTCAAACGCCCCTTAACCCGGACGAACGTGAGGAGCTCGAGCAGCTACGCGTCGAAGTGGCTTATCTAAAAAAGCTTCAGGCCTTACTCAGGGAAAAAAACACGCCAGAACGCGGCAGAAAACACAGGTCGTGAATGAGTTAAGGCCGCAGCATCCCCTGGCTCGTCTGTTAAAAGCGGCGGAGCTGGCCAGAAGTACGTTTTACTGGCAGCTGGCTTGCGCGAAAAAACCGGACAAATATGCTGATGATAAGCATCAGATTTTAGCGCTGTTCCATAAGCATAAAGGGCGATATGGCAAAGCTGCGGGTAATGTGCTGAACCGCCAGTTCAGTGCAGACAAACCCAACCAGAAGTGGGTAACAGACGTGACAGAATTTAAAATTGCCGGGGAAAAGCTGTATTTATCCCCGGTCCTTGACCTGTATAACGGTGAAATCGTGGCGTATCAGATGGAGCATCGACCCGTTCTGTCGATGGTGGACGATATGCTGAGTAAGGCGCTGTCGGTTCTGAGTGAAGGTGAATATCCGCTGGTACATTCAGACCAGGGTTGGCAGTATCAGATGGCGCACTATCAGAAGCGACTCAGGGATGCAGGGCTGAAACAGAGTATGTCACGCAAGGGAAACTGCTATGACAATGCGCTGATAGAAAGCTTCTTCGGCACGCTGAAAACGGAATGCCTGTATCTGGAGGAGTATAAAAGCATCAGGGAGTTACGGGATGCTATTGACGAATATATCTACTATTACAACCATGAAAGAATAAAACAGAAACTAAAAGGCCTGAGTCCGGTAGAGTACCGAACCCAGGCCCAGATAGCCGCCTGATATAAACCGTCCAACTTTATGGGGTCAGTTCATCCGGGGCGGTTTTTTTATGCCCGTCACTTTCCTTTCCCATTGTGAAAAAATTGTTATTCCAAAAACCGTAAATTCGGGTATGTTTTTAACTCGGAGTGCGGCGAAGGCACGCGCGGTGTTCTTAAATCAAAAATAAAACCGTGCCAAAACAACACAACAATTATCCATTAGCATTCGAGTTGCAGGACAAAAGGTTTTTACCTTTTGAACAGCGCTTGCGCTGGCCCCAACGGGGCGAGGCTCTGCCGAGTAACGCGGCCAGGGAGCTTATCCCGATGAACTTACTAAGGTAAGTGATTCGGGTAAGTGAGTGCAGCCAACACCCCCTGCAGCTTGAAGGATGATGGGTAAATACCAATCACAACAAGAATGGGGATTCTCAGGATGAAAATGAAGGGCAAAGCGTTATTGGCTGGTTGTATTGCGCTTGCGATGAGCAACGCGGCATTTGCTAAGGATATCAAAGTAGCGGTAGTTGGGGCGATGTCTGGCCCGGTTGCTCAATATGGCGACCAGGAATTTACCGGTGCAGAACAAGCGGTTGCTGATATTAATGCCAAAGGCGGCATCAAAGGCGACAAACTGGTTATCACTAAATACGACGATGCTTGTGACCCGAAACAAGCCGTGGCTGTCGCTAACAAAGTGGTTAACGATGGGATCAAATACGTTATCGGCCACCTGTGTTCCTCTTCCACCCAGCCTGCGTCTGACATCTACGAAGACGAAGGTATTCTGATGATTACCCCTGCGGCAACGGCTCCTGAGCTGACTTCGCGCGGTTATAAACTGACAATGCGTACTACCGGTCTGGACTCCGATCAGGGCCCGACTGCGGCGAAATACATCCTTGAGCATGTAAAACCGAAAAACATCGCGGTAATTCATGACAAACAACAGTATGGCGAAGGCCTGGCGCGCTCCGTTCAGGACAACCTGAAAAAAGGCGGCGCTAACGTGGTGTTCTTTGATGGCATCACCGCAGGCGAGAAAGACTTCTCCACGCTGGTGGCACGCCTGAAGAAAGAGAACATCGACTTCGTTTACTATGGTGGCTACCACCCGGAAATGGGTCAGATCCTGCGTCAGTCTCGTGCAGCAGGCCTGAAAACTCAGTTCATGGGTCCAGAAGGTGTGGCGAACGTTTCATTGTCTAACATTGCCGGTGAATCTGCTGAAGGCCTGTTAGTCACCAAACCGAAGAACTACGACCAGGTTCCTGCTAACAAACCGGTTGTAGATGCCATCAAAGCGAAGAAACAAGATCCAAGCGGCGCATTCGTATGGACGACCTACGCAGCACTGCAATCTTTGGCGGCGGGTCTGAACCAGTCAGAAGATCCTGCTAAGATCGCGACTTACCTGAAAGGCGCAACAGTTGAAACCGTAATGGGGCCGCTGAGCTGGGATGAGAAAGGCGATCTGAAGGGCTTCGAGTTTGGCGTGTTTACCTGGCATGCTAATGGTACGGCGACCGACGCTAAGTAAAAATTGTCGGGTGGCGCTGGCGCTTACCCGACCTACTTTTGCTCACGTGATCGTAGGTCGGATAAGCGTTAGCGCCATCCGACGCTTAAATCCTACTTCTCCCAACCACCACTCTGTTCAACAAAGCCCAAAGCCCGCATAAACGCCGTCATAACTGCGCGGTCTTCCACGCCGACATCTGCCATCCACCAACCGGCAACGCCAGGATTATCACGAATCACTTCTTCGATCAGATATTGCCCAACCCCACGGCGACGGGTGATTTCACGTACCCGTAGCGAATCTAATGCACCTTCTGTTCCGGCAAGCGTGACGCGAACCGCGCCTAATAGTCTGTCATTAAATTTTGCAGCATAAATTCTGTGAGTATCAGTCAAAGCAAGCGAAGCGCTGGAGTATTCCGGCCAGATCTTAGCAAGATCGATCTCATCCTGAGCACTACACTCAAACAGACGAATGATGGTGAGTTTCATAAGCGAGCTAACCAAAAAGCGGGAAAACCCCGAGTGTAACCAATTTATTTGCGCCAGACGCTTTATCTTTTATCTGTCATATACCAGACGATTAATTTTTGCGTCAAACGTATGCCAGTTCGATAAGCGGCAGATTGAAATATGGTCAGTATAAAACCCTAAAACCTAGTGATTTATTCCGCTCTTTGTATCGCTATTTTATGCTGAAAAAGCTGCTTTTTTTTGTTTAACTATGAGCAAATACAGAATAATATCTTTGCTTAATAGCCTGAAAAATAGAGAGTTTAGCTTTAAAAATTGTAAATTTTAGCGCTAAGCCCTTAAAGGCACTCATAAAAATGGTTAAAGGCTACAAAACGCACAGTGCGTTTTTTGGTCACTATAAAACCACATAATCACGAACAGGAATTGGATCTATGAAAATGAACGCGAAGACATTACTCGCTGGGGTTATTGCGCTGGCGGTGTCTCACGCGGCAACCGCAGCAGACATCAAAGTTGCGGTTGTTGGTGCGATGTCTGGTCCGGTTGCGCAGTGGGGCGATATGGAGTTCAACGGCGCGCGCCAGGCAATTAAAGACATCAACGCTAAAGGCGGCATCAAAGGCGACAAACTTGTTGCGGTTGAATACGACGATGCTTGTGACCCGAAACAAGCGGTAGCGGTTGCCAACAAAATCGTTAACGACGGTGTGCGTTATGTCATCGGCCACCTTTGCTCTTCTTCTACTCAGCCAGCGTCTGATATCTACGAAGACGAAGGCATCCTGATGATCACCCCTGGCGCAACTAACCCAGAGCTAACTGCTCGTGGTTATAAAATGATTATGCGCACCGCTGGCCTGGACTCTTCCCAGGGTCCAACGGCATCTAAATACATTCTCGATACTGTGAAACCGAAGCGCATCGCAGTCATTCATGACAAACAGCAATATGGCGAAGGCCTGGCGCGTTCTGTGCAGGATGGCTTGAAAAAAGGCGGAGCTAACATCGTCTTCTTCGACGGTATCACTGCGGGCGATAAAGACTTCTCCACGCTGGTTGCGCGTCTGCAGAAAGAAAACATCGACTTCGTTTATTACGGCGGTTACTACCCAGAAATGGGTCAGATTCTGCGTCAGGCACGCGCTGTTGGCCTGAAAACTCAGTTTATGGGTCCAGAGGGTGTGGGTAACGCATCGCTGTCTAACATCGCAGGCAATGCAGGCGAAGGTATGTTAGTGACTATGCCAAAACGCTATGACCAGGACCCGGCGAACAAAGCTATTGTTGATGAGCTGAAAGCTGAGAAGAAAGATCCAAGTGGTCCTTACGTATGGATTACTTACGCAGCAGTGCAATCTCTGGCGACTGCACTTGAGCGTACCGGCAGTGCAGAGCCTGCTGATTTAATCAAAGATTTGAAAGCTAACGGTGCTAAAACCGTGATTGGGCCGCTGAACTGGGATGAGAAAGGCGATCTGAAGGGATTTGATTTTGGTGTATTCCAGTGGCATGCCGACGGTTCGTCATCTGTTGCGACGAAATAAGCAGATCGGTAATTCTGGGTCATCCCACCTCCCCGGCGGCTATGCGTTGGGGAGGAATAAATAAGGTTATTGTATGTCCGAGCAGTTCCTCTACTTCCTGCAACAGATGTTTAACGGCGTCACGCTGGGTAGTACTTACGCGCTGATTGCCATCGGTTACACCATGGTTTACGGCATTATCGGCATGATCAACTTCGCCCATGGCGAGGTATATATGATCGGCAGCTACGTCTCGTTTATGATCATCGCAGCGCTGATGATGATGGGCATTGATGTGGGCTGGATGCTGGTTGGTGCTGGTTTTATCGGTGCCATTGTTATTGCCAGTGCCTACGGCTGGAGCATCGAGCGCGTCGCGTACAAGCCGGTGCGTAACTCTAAGCGTCTGATTGCACTGATCTCTGCTATCGGGATGTCCATCTTCCTGCAAAACTACGTCAGCCTGACCGAAGGTTCACGTGATATTGCGCTGCCTAGCCTGTTTAACGGCCAGTGGGTCGTCGGTGCCAGCGACAATTTCACCGCAACCATTACCACAATGCAGTTGGTGATTTGGGTTGTAACGTTCATCGCAATGCTGGCTCTGACGCTGTTTATTCGCTACTCCCGCATGGGCCGTGCGTGCCGTGCGTGTGCAGAAGATTTGAAAATGGCGAGCCTGCTCGGAATTAACACTGACCGCGTTATCTCTCTGACCTTCGTCATTGGCGCAGCCATGGCTGCGGTTGCAGGTGTACTGCTCGGCCAGTTCTACGGCGTTATCAACCCATACATCGGCTTTATGGCCGGGATGAAAGCTTTCACCGCAGCAGTACTTGGCGGTATCGGTAGTATTCCTGGTGCGATGATTGGTGGCCTGATTTTAGGTGTTGCAGAGGCGCTGACTTCCGCGTATCTGAGCACTGAATATAAAGATGTTGTCTCCTTTGCGCTGCTCATCGTGGTACTGCTGGTTATGCCTACCGGTATCCTGGGTCGCCCGGAGGTAGAAAAAGTATGAAACCGATGCATGTTGTTTTGGCGCTGCTTTCGGCGGCCATATTTTTCGTGCTGGCGGGCGTCTTTATGGGCGTTCAGCTGAGCCTCGATGGCACTAAGCTTGTCGTCCATAGCGCAGAAACGGTGCGCTGGGAATGGGTGTTGATTGGTACAGCGATTGTCTTCGTCTTCCAGTTACTGCGCCCTGTATTCCAGAAAGGCATGAAAAAAGTCTCCGGGCCGAAGTTTGTCCTGCCTGCGTTAGACGGTTCTACGCCGAAACAAAAACTGTTCCTGTTGGCATTGTTGGTGCTCGCGGTTGCGTGGCCATTCGTGGTGTCACGCGGTACGGTGGATATCGCAACGCTGACGATGATTTATATCATTCTCGGCCTTGGCCTGAACGTGGTTGTCGGTTTGTCTGGCTTGTTGGTTCTGGGCTATGGCGGTTTTTATGCCATCGGTGCTTATACCTTTGCGCTGCTCAACCACTACTACGGTCTGGGATTCTGGACATGCTTGCCAATTGCGGGCCTGGTGTCTGCGGCAGCAGGTTTCCTCCTCGGCTTCCCAGTTTTGCGTTTACGCGGCGACTACCTCGCGATTGTGACGCTCGGCTTTGGTGAAATCGTCCGTATTTTGCTGCTCAATAACACCGAAATTACCGGTGGCCCGAACGGCATCAGCCAGATTCCAAAACCTACGCTGTTCGGTCTGGAATTCAGCCGCAGCGCGCGTGAAGGCGGATGGGATACGTTCAGCAACTTCTTTAACGTCGCATATAACCCAGGTGACAGGATTATCTTCCTGTACCTCGTTGCGCTGTTGCTGGTTGTGCTGTCGCTATTTGTCATTAACCGACTGCTGCGTATGCCTCTGGGCCGTGCATGGGAAGCATTGCGTGAAGATGAGATTGCTTGCCGTTCACTGGGTCTGAACCCTACTCGCATCAAACTGACTGCATTTACCATCAGCGCCGCGTTTGCCGGTTTTGCCGGAACGCTGTTTGCGGCGCGTCAGGGCTTTGTTAGCCCGGAATCCTTCACCTTTGCCGAATCTGCATTCGTACTGGCGATTGTCGTGCTGGGTGGTATGGGCTCGCAGTTTGCCGTTATCCTCGCCGCCGTGCTGCTGGTGGTGTCGCGCGAATTGATGCGTGATCTGAACGAATACAGCATGTTGGTGCTGGGTGGCTTGATGGTGCTGATGATGATTTGGCGTCCACAAGGCTTGCTGCCAATGTCACGCCCGCAATTAAAGCTTAAAAAAGAGCAAGTGGAACAAGTGAAAGGAGAGCAGGCATGAGTCAGCCATTGTTATCCGTAAACGGCTTGATGATGCGTTTCGGCGGCCTGCTCGCCGTAAACAATGTTTCACTGGAACTGCATCCACAAGAAATTGTTTCGTTAATCGGCCCGAACGGTGCCGGTAAAACCACGGTGTTTAACTGCCTGACCGGTTTCTACAAGCCTTCAGGCGGTACGATTCTGTTGCGTGATCAACACCTTGAAGGTCTGCCGGGCCAGCAAATTGCACGTATGGGCGTGGTGCGTACTTTCCAGCACGTGCGTCTGTTCCGTGAAATGACCGTGATTGAAAACTTGCTGGTTGCTCAGCATATGCAACTGAAAACCGGTGTGTTTTCAGGTTTGCTGAAAACACCCGCTTTTCGCCGCTCACAAAGCGAAGCGCTGGATCGTGCCGCAACATGGCTTGATCGTATTGGTCTGCTTGAGCAGGCTAACCGTCAGGCGAGCAACCTGGCGTATGGCGATCAGCGCCGCCTTGAGATTGCACGCTGCATGGTGACTCAGCCAGAAATTCTGATGCTTGATGAGCCAGCGGCAGGCCTTAACCCGAAAGAAACGCATGAGCTCGATGAGTTAATCATGGAGTTACGCAACCATCACAACACTACCGTGCTGTTAATCGAGCACGATATGAAACTGGTGATGGGCATTTCTGACAGGATTTACGTGGTAAACCAAGGGACGCCTCTTGCGAACGGCACGCCGGAGCAAATCCGTAATAACCCTGACGTAATCCGCGCCTATCTGGGCGAAGCATAAGAATGGGTGAGGCATAAGATGGAAAATATCATGTTGTCATTTGACCACGTAAGCGCCCACTACGGAAAAATCCAGGCGCTTCATGAGGTCAGTCTGCATATCAAACAGGGCGAAATCGTCACCCTGATTGGCGCAAACGGTGCCGGTAAAACGACGTTGTTGGGAACACTGTGCGGTGATCCGCGTGCTTCAAGCGGCAAGATTACCTTTGATGGTAAAGACATTACCGACTGGCATACCGCGCGCATCATGCGTGAAGCCGTTGCAATTGTGCCAGAAGGCCGCCGCGTGTTTTCCCGCATGACAGTAGAAGAAAACCTGGCGATGGGCGGCTTCTTCGCGGAACGCGACCAGTATCATGAACGCATCCAACGCGTTTACGAACTGTTCCCGCGCCTGCTGGAGCGTCGTATTCAGCGTGCGGGCACGATGTCTGGTGGTGAGCAGCAAATGCTGGCGATTGGCCGTGCATTGATGAGCCAGCCGCGTTTGTTGCTGTTAGATGAACCGTCGCTCGGTCTTGCACCAATCATCATCCAGCAGATTTTCGACACCATCGAAAAATTGCGCAGCGAAGGGATGACCATCTTCCTCGTTGAGCAGAACGCCAACCAGGCGCTGAAGCTTGCTGACCGTGGCTATGTGCTGGAAAACGGCCACGTGGTGCTGGAAGACACAGGCGATGCGCTGTTAGCTAATGAAGCGGTGCGTAGCGCCTACCTTGGCGGCTAATTTATACCCATCATACTTCAGGCTGTGGGATTAAAATGCCTTCATCGTTTTAGTCCTACAACTCGAATTATTTAGGGTATATGCCTTAATCAAAAAGGAGCTCACGAGCTCCTTTTTTTATCTCTGACTTCTAAATCGTACAATATACTTGTACAATTATTGTGTACTTTAAGGAGTCTGAAATGAACACCATGAATTATAGTGAGGCAAGGCAGAATCTTGCCGCAGCATTGGATTTAGCCGTTGATGGCCAGCCGGTAACCATTACCCGTCGCGGGCATAAATCGGCAGTAATTATTAGCAGTGAAGAGTTTGAACGTTATCAGGAGGCAAAAATGGATGCGGAATTTGCCGCCATCATGGATGTTCATGGTGATGCGATAAGGGCACTGGCAGATAAATGACAATCCAGTTTATCTCAGCGGAAGAGATAGTTCAGTTCCATGACAGAATTTTGAAAATGACGCCCGGTGTCCCAGGAATGCCCGATCGCGGCAGGGCTGAAGCGTTGTTGTACCGTGTGCTGAATAAGTATGTCTATGAAGGCATCAATGATCTTTATTTGCTGGCCGCGATGCATTTGCTGGCGATTTCTCGCGGCCATATTTTTAATGATGGCAATAAACGTACGGCGCTTTTTATTACCTTATTATTCCTGCGTCGTAATGGTATCGATCTTCCTGGTAGCCATCACTTTGTTCAGCTCACTGTTGATGCCGCTGCAGGGCAGCTATCTCTAGATGAAATAGCGGAACAACTCCGCCGGGCATAGTTCCGTCAACTTTCCTTCACCTCCTCGTCACGATCCTGTCACCTCTTGGTTATTTTTCTGTCATACGCGCATGTCATGTTTTGATGCGAACAAAAACGCGTATTTCCGCGCAACCTATAGACCCCTAAATAATTCTGGTTGCATCGCGGCGGCAACAGAGCAAGTCCCGATGAGCTTACTCAAGTAAGTGATTCGGGCGGTGAGTGAAGCCAACAAAGATGCGGCCTGAAGTATGAAGGGGATAACTAGAGAGATAAGACATGACTGCATCGTTACGACATACAGCACTTTGCTTAGCGCTAGGATGCGTATTTAGCAGCAGCGCCATCGCCGCCACCTCCATTCCATTCTGGCATTCAATGGAAGGCGAACTGGGCAAAGAGGTTGACTCACTGGCTCAACGCTTTAACCAGACGCATCCTGGCTACCAAATTGTTCCGGTTTATAAAGGCAACTACGAACAAAACCTGGCGGCAGGGATCGCGGCTTTCCGCTCGGGCAACGCACCGGCTATTTTGCAGGTTTATGAAGTAGGCACCGCGACCATGATGGCCTCGAAAGCGATCAAACCGGTGTATGAAGTGTTTAACGATGCGGGCATTAAGTTCGATGAATCTCAGTTTGTGCCGACGGTTTCCGGTTACTACACCGATGCGAAAACCGGGCATCTGCTTTCCCAGCCTTTCAACAGCTCAACGCCGGTTTTGTATTACAACAAAGATGCCTTCAAGAAAGCAGGCCTGAACCCGGACCAGCCGCCAAAAACCTGGCAGGATCTGGCGGAATACACCGCCAAACTTAAAGCTGCAGGCATGAAGTGCGGCTACGCCAGCGGCTGGCAGGGTTGGATTCAAATTGAAAACTTCAGCGCGTGGAACGGCTTGCCGGTTGCGACCAAAAACAATGGTTTTGACGGCACTGATGCAGTTCTGGAATTCAATAAACCAGAGCAGGTGAAACACATCGCTCTGCTGGAAGAGCTGAATAAGAAAGGTGATTTCAGCTACTTTGGCCGTAAAGATGAGTCCACCGAGAAGTTCTACAACGGTGACTGCGCGATCACCACCGCCTCTTCCGGTTCGCTTGCTGACATCCGCCATTATGCCAAATTCAACTATGGCGTGGGCATGATGCCTTACGATTCAACCATTCCGAATGCACCGCAAAACGCCATTATTGGTGGGGCAAGTCTGTGGGTTATGCAGGGTAAAGACGCCGCAACTTACAAAGGCGTTGCCGAGTTTATGCAGTTCCTTGCTCAGCCAGAAATTGCCGCTGAATGGCACCAGAAAACAGGTTATCTGCCGATTACCAAAGCCGCTTATGACCTGACGCGCGAACAAGGCTTCTACGAGAAAAATCCGGGTGCCGATATCGCTACGCGCCAGATGATGAATAAGCCGCCGTTGCCGTTCACCAAAGGGCTGCGTCTGGGCAACATGCCGCAGATTCGTACCATCGTAGATGAAGAACTGGAATCGGTATGGACTGGCAAGAAAACCCCTCAGCAGGCTTTAGATAGCGCGGTTGAGCGCGGAAATCAGCTGCTTCGCCGTTTCGAGCAGTCAACGAAGTCTTAAGTTTTGTTGGTGTCGGATGGCGCTTTGCTTATCCGACCTACGAACTGCTGTTTGTAGGTCGGGTAAGGCGAAGCCGTCACCCGACATTGTTCAGGAAAAGAATCGCTTATGTCATCATCTCGTCCGGTGTTCCGTTCCAGCTGGCTTCCGTATGCACTAGTTCTGCCGCAACTGATTATCACCATTATCTTTTTCATCTGGCCTGCGGGCGAAGCGCTGTGGTATTCACTCCAGAATGTCGATCCGTTTGGGCTTTCGAGTACGTTTGTCGGGCTGGACAACTTCAAACAGCTATTCCACGACAGTTACTATCTCGACTCTTTCTATACCACATTGATTTTCAGTGGCTTAGTTGCTGGCAGCGGCCTGCTGGTGTCACTCTTTTTCGCTGCGCTCACCGATTATGTCATTCGCGGCAGCCGAATCTACCAAACGCTAATGCTGCTGCCGTATGCGGTGGCACCAGCGATTGCCGCCGTGCTGTGGATATTCCTGTTTAACCCAGGACGTGGCCTGCTGACCCACGTGCTTGAGCAGTTTGGTTATCACTGGAACCACGCGCAAAACAGTGGTCAGGCGATGTTTCTCGTCGTGTTTGCCTCGGTGTGGAAGCAAATCAGCTACAACTTTTTGTTCTTTTTTGCGGCATTGCAATCTATTCCTCGCTCGCTAGTAGAGGCTGCATCGATTGATGGCGCAGGGCCAGTACGACGTTTCTTCAAGTTGTCGCTGCCGCTCATTGCTCCGGTAAGTTTCTTCCTGCTGGTGGTGAACCTGGTGTATGCCTTTTTTGATACCTTCCCGGTTATCGACGCCGCAACAGGCGGTGGCCCCGTGCAGGCGACCACCACGCTAATCTACAAAATTTATCGCGAAGGCTTTGCCGGGCTCGATCTTTCCGCATCGGCAGCACAATCGGTCGTGCTGATGTTCCTGGTGATCATTTTGACCGTCATTCAGTTCCGTTTTGTGGAACGTAAGGTGCGTTATCAATGATTGAAAATCGTCGTGGGCTGACCATTTTCAGCCATACCATGCTGATACTTGGCATCATCGTCATTCTATTTCCCATGTATGTCGCATTTGTCGCGGCGACACTGGATAACCAGGCCGTATTTCAGACGCCGATGACGCTAATTCCCGGCACGCATCTGCTGGAAAATATGTCTTACATCTGGACGCACGGCGTGGGGGCGAACAGCGCGCCGTTCGGCCTGATGCTGTTCAACAGTTTTGTGATGGCGCTGGTTATTACCATCGGCAAAATCACGGTGTCGATGCTCTCCGCATTCGCCATCGTCTGGTTCCGTTTTCCGCTGCGTAACCTGTTCTTCTGGATGATCTTTATCACCCTGATGCTGCCCGTTGAAGTGCGTATTTTTCCGACTGTTGAAGTCATCGCAAATCTTAAAATGCTCGATAGCTACACCGGTCTGACGCTGCCACTGATGGCTTCAGCGACCGCGACCTTCTTATTCCGCCAGTTCTTTATGACGCTGCCCGATGAGTTAATGGAAGCGGCACGCATCGATGGTGCAACACCGATGCGTTTCTTTCGCGACATCGTGTTACCGCTCTCAAAAACCAATCTGGCGGCGCTGTTCGTCATCACCTTTATCTACGGCTGGAACCAGTATCTGTGGCCGCTGCTGATCATTAGCGACGTAAACCTCGGCACGGCGGTGGCGGGTATCAAAGGGATGATGTCTTCCGGCGAAGGAAGCACTCAGTGGAACCAGGTGATGGCGGCCATGTTACTGACCCTGATTCCCCCGGTAATTATCGTTTTAGTAATGCAACGCGCGTTTGTGCGTGGCTTAGTGGATAGTGAGAAATAACCCATGGCAGGACTGAAATTACAGGCAGTATCCAAAAGCTGGGACAACAAAACTCAAGTGATTCAACCGCTGACGCTGGATGTGGCCGACGGTGAGTTTATCGTGATGGTGGGTCCGTCGGGCTGCGGCAAATCCACGCTGCTACGCATGGTTGCCGGACTCGAACGCGTCACCAGCGGCGACATCTGGATTGACCGGCAGCGCGTCACAGAGATGGAACCGAAAGAGCGTGGAATTGCGATGGTGTTCCAGAATTACGCACTTTATCCGCACATGAGCGTGGAAGAAAACATGGCCTGGGGCCTGAAAATCCGTGGCATGGGCAAAGGGCATATTCAGCAGAAAGTCGCGGAAGCGGCCCGTATTCTGGAACTTGATGGCTTGCTCAAACGCCGCCCACGTGAACTTTCCGGCGGGCAACGCCAGCGTGTAGCTATGGGGCGCGCCATCGTGCGCGATCCGGCGGTTTTCCTGTTCGATGAACCGCTCTCAAACCTTGATGCCAAACTGCGCGTGCAGATGCGCCTTGAATTACAACAGCTACACCGTCGCCTGAAAACCACAAGTTTGTACGTTACACACGATCAGGTGGAAGCAATGACGCTGGCGCAGCGCGTGATGGTGATGAACAAAGGTATCGCGGAGCAAATCGGTACGCCTGTCGAAGTCTACGAACGCCCGGCAAGCCGCTTTGTCGCGAGCTTTATTGGTTCACCTGCCATGAACCTGCTGGAAGGAAATATCAGCGACGACGGCACGCGTTTCGAACTGGCTGGTGGGATGGCTCTACCACTGGGCAATGCAGCTAATCTGCAACGAGGCCGGGCTGTTACCCTGGGTATCCGCCCGGAACATATTGCGCTAAGCTCACAAACCGCAGGCGGTGTGCCATTTGTGGTGGACACGCTGGAGATGCTCGGCGCGGATAATCTGGTGCATGGGCGCTGGGGTGAGCAAAAAATGGTGGTGCGCTTAGCGCATCAGGAACGACCGCAACCCGGAAGTACGCTGTGGCTATATCTGCCTGAAAATCATCTACATTTCTTTGATAAAGAAAACGGACAACGTTTATGAGTAACTGGCCTTATCCAAAAATCGCAGCCCATCGTGGTGGGGGAAAACTGGCGCCGGAAAATACGCTGGCGGCTATTGATGTCGGTGCGCGCTACGGTCACACCATGATTGAGTTTGACGCCAAGCTTTCACAAGACGGGCAAATCTTCTTGCTGCATGACGACACGCTTGAGCGCACCAGCAACGGCTGGGGAATTGCAGGCGATTTACCGTGGGATAAGCTGCTGAATGTTGATGCAGGAAGCTGGTTCAGCGGTGAGTTTAAAGGC
Source organism: Buttiauxella noackiae (assembly GCF_000737905.1). NCBI lineage: Bacteria > Pseudomonadati > Pseudomonadota > Gammaproteobacteria > Enterobacterales > Enterobacteriaceae > Buttiauxella > Buttiauxella noackiae. Next base: position 217,919 of record NZ_JPRU01000003.1, on the reverse strand, counting down.
GAGCCATTACCCCTTCTTTCGCAGGTGGCCGCGCGTTGTAAACAGCACGGCATGATGGCGAATATCGAAATTAAGCCGACCACCGGCACCGATAGAGAAACCGGGAAAGTTATCGCACTGGCGGCTCGTGAATTATGGCTGGGGCAAACAGCGCCACTGTTATCTTCGTTTTCTATCGAAGCGCTGGAGGCGGCGCACAATGCCGTGCCTGAGCTTCCACGTGGGTTGCTACTTGATGATTGGCGGGATGACTGGCGTGAACTGACGACGCGTCTTGGCTGCGTTTCAATCCACCTGAACCATAAACTGCTCGATGAAACTCGCGTGCAGCAATTGAAAGAGGCTGGATTACATATTCTGGTTTATACCGTGAATATTCCCCAGCGTGCAGCAACGCTGCTGCGCTGGGGAGTCGATACGATTTGCACCGATAGAATTGATGAGATTGGGCCGGATTTTACCGCGTGATTGCGTCGGGTGGCGCATTCGCTTACCCAACCTACGATTTGTAGGGGGATAAGCGCTAGCGCCATCCACCGGTACCTTTACGGCCCAATTGTTTTCAGCGGGATGTTCGGCTGTAGTGAAGTCGAGTTGCTGTTTTGATTGAGCATGCTGCCATTGGTTTTCGGTTGCAGCATATGATCCTGGCTGCTACCTCCGCTGCCACTTAGCATTCCGCCATTGGTATTTGGCAGTACCTGCTGCGTTCCTACTTCCATCTCATTCGGCAGCGTTTTTTTCACCTTAAAGACGCCCTGCTGCGAATTATTGTTTATCTGCCCTTCCAGATGCTGTTGTTGCATGCGTGTTTGCGTTTGTAACTGCTGATTCAACATCCCTTTTTGCTGTGTCTGTTGAGTTTGCATCTGCTGCTGCATCCGCTGCTGGCTTGGGATCTGGTAATCCGGTTGGTTTGGATTATTCAGGGTATTAATCGGCTGCGCCAAACAGGTCAATGGCAGCAGGGCCGCCAGTAATAATATTTTTTTCATCGTCATTTCCTCCATTGGGGGATCTATTAAGTTTAATCCTTTTCTATTCACATGAAGATTATTTAGGAATTGTGGACCAGGCTTATTGGGCGATTGACCTCATTGAAAAATGGAGAAAATAACGATGAAGCAGTGGAAAACAATACGTCTGGAAATTCTGCGCTGGATAGCCGTTCCTGCGTTAACGCTTGGACTGTGCCTCTCAGTTAGTGCCGCACTACCGCCCGTTGCGGCTCCGGCTCCCGTTTCTTACGGCGTGGAAGCGGATGTGTTTCATCCTGTACGTGCTGAAAACGGCATGGTGGCGTCCCAGGATTCTCTCGCCACGCAAGTGGGTGTCGATATTCTGAAACAAGGCGGAAATGCCGTTGATGCGGCGGTTGCTGTAGGCTTTGCACTGGCGGTAACCCATCCACAAGCGGGGAATATCGGTGGCGGTGGTTTCATGATGCTGCGCACCAAAGATGGCAAAACAACCGCGATAGATTTCCGTGAAATGGCGCCAGAAAAAGCCACGCGCGATATGTTCCTTGATGCGCAGGGCAATGCCGACAGTAAAAAATCCCTCACTTCTCATCTGGCATCAGGCACGCCTGGCACCGTTGCGGGCTTCGCCATGGCGCTGGAAAAATACGGCACGCTGCCGCTCAACAAAGTTATCCAACCGGCGATCAAACTGGCGCATGACGGATTTACCGTCAACGACGCGCTGGCTGAAGACCTGAAAGTCTACGGCGCGGAAGTCCTTCCGAATCACCCCAACAGCAAAGCTATTTTCTGGAAAGCAGACGGTAATCCGCTGCAAAAAGGCGACAAACTGGTGCAGACCAATCTCGCCAAAAGCCTGGAGATGATTGCTGAGATTGGCCCGGATGCTTTCTATAAAGGGACGATTGCTGACCAAATCGCCGAAGAGATGGCAAAAAACGGTGGGCTGATTAGCAAGGACGATCTGGCGAATTACAAAGCGGTTGAACGTGCGCCGATTAGCGGCGATTACCGTGGCTACCAGATTTTCTCCATGCCACCGCCGTCTTCTGGTGGTATCCATATCGTCGAAATCCTGAATATTCTGGAGAATTTCGATCTCGCTAAATACGGTTTTGGTAGCGCCGATGCGATGCAGCTAACCGCTGAAGCCGAAAAATACGCGTATGCAGATCGCTCGGAATATCTTGGCGATCCAGACTTCGTGAAAGTGCCGTGGCAGGCGCTGACCGACAAAGCGTACGCCAAATCGCTGGCTGATAAGATCGACATCAACAAAGCGCGTCCGTCGAGTGAAATCAAACCGGGGAACCTCGCGCCGTATGAAAGTAACCAGACCACCCATTTCTCGGTGGTGGATAAAGATGGCAACGCCGTGGCGGTGACTTACACGCTGAACACTGTGTTCGGAACAGGTATCGTGGCGGGCAATACCGGCATTATCATGAACAACCAAATGGATGATTTCTCTGCCAAACCAGGTGTGCCGAATGTATACGGGCTGGTGGGTGGCGATGCAAACGCCGTTGGGCCGCATAAACGCCCGCTGTCGTCGATGTCCCCAACTATCGTGGTGAAAGATGGCAAAACCTGGCTGGTGACCGGCAGCCCTGGCGGTAGCCGAATAATCACGACCGTGCTGCAAATGGTGATGAATACTATCGATTACGGCATGAACGTCGCCGAAGCGACCAACGCGCCGCGCTTCCATCATCAATGGCTGCCTGACGAGTTAAGGGTCGAAAAAGGCTTTAGCCCGGACACGCTTAAACTGCTGAAAGAAAAAGGGCAGAACGTGGTAGTGAAAGAGGCGATGGGTAGCACGCAAAGCATTATGATGGGGCCGGATGGCGCATTGTACGGTGCGTCTGACCCGCGCTCGGTGGATGATTTGACGGCGGGTTACTGAATAATTGGTGGATGGCGCTGCGTCTACCCACCCTACAAATCTGAGGCGTAGGGCGGATAAGCGCAAGTGCCATCCGCCTTGTTACACCGGCTTAAATCGCGCCATAAAATAGGCGTCTACATACTTGCCTTCACGCAGCGCGAAGTTCTTCCCAGTGCCTTCAATTTCAAAACCGAATTTGCGATAGGTTGCCAACGCCGCCTCGTTATCGGTGAAAACCGTCAGTTCAATACGCTCGATGCGCAGCCAGTTGTCGCACAGATTTACCATTTCCTGCATTAGCGCACTAGCGACTCCCTTGCCCTGATAGCGGCAGTCGACGCCCATCCCAAAAGTGGCTACATGGCTACGACGTGGGGACTGTTCCACCATCAGCATTAGCTGCCCGACAATCCTATTGTCGATGCATGCCACCAGGTTACGGCTGCCGGGTTTTAGATTGGTTACGCGTTCCGTCCAATGAAGTAGTGGTGGATGAGGAATCTGTAGCGTGTCACGAACCAATGCTGGCTGGGAGTAGATTTCATACAGCGCCTGAGCGTCGCTGATTTCAGCGTGACGTACTACGATTTCGTTCATCCTTTTATCCTCAATGAGTTACATAATCCCTTTAAACATCATTGACTTTCACTTTGCTGTCAACCGCATATTTTTTGAAATTTCGCTTTACAAGTGCGAATGATAATGATTATTATTGCCATGCGTTCAGGGGAGACCCCTACGGAGACAACCTGAAAGCACGACATTGCTCACATTGCTTCCAGTATTACTTAGCCAGCCTCGAGCTGGCTTTTTTTTGCCCGTCTTATTTGAAGCTGTAGCTGCGTTGGCTGCACTCCCTCACCCGAATCACTTACCTAAGTAAGCTCATCGGGATTCACTCCCTTGCCGCCTTGCTACAACTCAAAATAATTAGGGCAAACCAAGTGTCACTTTGCATTAGTAGGGCGGATAAACGAAGTGCCATCCGCCGGAGTTTGCAGTAGGGTAATTGCAATTCAAAGTCAAAAAGGACGAAGCAATGACCCTACACTGCGCTTTTATAGGTTTTGGCAAAAGCACCACGCGTTACCACCTTCCTTACGTTCTGGTTCGCAAAGATAAATTCCACGTTGCCCATATTTTCCGTCGCAATGAAAAGCCGGACATCGAACAGCAGCCGGAGTATAGCCACATTCATTTCACCAGCGATTTAGACGAAGTGCTGAATGATCCGCAGGTAAAGCTGGTGGTGGTTTGCACCCACGCTGACAGCCATTTTGATTACGCGAAACGCGCACTTGAAGCGGGTAAAAACGTACTGGTGGAAAAACCGTTTACCCCGACCCTTGCTGAAGCCAAAGAGTTGTTTGAACTGGCAAAAGCAAAAGGGCTGACCGTCACGCCTTACCAGAATCGCCGTTTTGACTCCTGCTTCCTGACGATGAAAAAAGCTATCGAAAGCGGCAAACTTGGCGACATCGTTGAAATAGAAAGCCACTTTGATATGTATCGCCCGGTTGCGGAAACTAAACCTGGGCTGCCGGCAGATGGCGCGTTCTATGGCCTCGGCGTGCATACCATGGACCAAATCATCTCGCTGTTTGGCCGCCCGGACCACGTCACCTACGATATTCGTAGCGTGCGCAATAAAGCTAACCCGGACGATACCTTTGAAGCCCAGCTTTTCTATGGCGATATGAAAGCTATCGTTAAAACCAGCCATCTGGTGAAAATCGATTACCCAAAATTCCTGGTTCACGGCACCAAAGGCTCATTCATTAAGTACGGCATTGACCAGCAAGAAACCAGCCTTAAAGCGTACATCATGCCGGGCGAACCGGGCTTTGCGGCAGACAGCAGCGTAGGCGTGCTTGAGTATGTAAACGATGCGGGTGAAAGCGTGCGCGAAGAGTTGAAGCCGGAAGCGGGTGACTACGGGCGCGTATACGACGCGCTGTACGAAACCATTGTTAATGGCAAGCCAAATTACGTCAGAGAAATTGAAGCACTGACCAACCTTGAGATCCTCGAGCGCGGTTTCGAGCAAGCCTCTCCCTCTACTGTGACCCTCGCTTAAACCGAAATACGACGCCTCTGACTCGTTCATTTTTTTTGAACAGAGGCGTCAATTTTCACCCTCTATGATCATTTCCGATTCGAGTCCACACTTAGTCCATCAAACGAATTGCGGAGAAATGAAAATGATCTACTTAAGAAAAGCTGAAGAACGTGGTCATGCGAATCATGGTTGGTTAGATAGCTGGCACACCTTCTCTTTCGCTAACTATTACGATGCCAATTTCATGGGTTTCTCGGCATTACGTGTGATTAACGAAGACGTAGTGGAAGCTGGTGAAGGGTTCGGTACCCACCCGCACAAAGATATGGAAATCCTGACTTATGTGCTGGAAGGTGCCGTAGCACACCGTGACAGCATGGGTAACGAAGAAAAGGTTCCAGCGGGTGAATTCCAGATTATGAGTGCCGGTACCGGGATTACTCACTCCGAGTACAACCCAAGTAAAACTGAGCGCCTGCGTCTGTACCAAATCTGGATCATCCCAGAAAAAACCGGCATCACGCCGCGTTACGACCAACGCCGTTTTGATGCGCCGCAGGGCCGCCAGCTGGTGCTTTCACCAGATGCGCGAGACGGTTCATTGAAAGTGAATCAGGATATGGAGCTTTCACGCTGGGCGCTGGCTAAAGATGAGCAATCTGTTTATCAGATCCCGGCAGATCGCCGTATATGGGTTCAGGTGGTGAAAGGTGATGTGTCGATTAATGGCACTCAGGCAAAAACCAGCGACGCGGTTGCGGTGTGGGATGAGCAAGCGATTTCGATTCATGCAAATGCTCAAAGTGAAGTGTTGCTGTTCGATTTACCACCAGTCTAATATTTTCCGATAGTTACCGGTCACAACCTTCTCCTGAAACAGGGGAAGGTTGTGCTTTGTCCGTGCTAAACTTTGTCGTCGATTGTTAACCCGCACAGCAGGACAATGAAAAAGAAAAGACCGGTATTACAGGACGTTGCAGACCGCGTTGGCATCACCAAAATGACGGTCAGTCGCTTTTTGCGAAACCCTGATCAGGTTTCCGCTGCGTTGCAGGTAAAAATTGCCGCGGCCCTTGATGAACTTGGCTATATTCCGAACCGCGCACCCGACATCCTTTCCAATTCTACCAGCCGTGCAATCGGTGTGTTGTTGCCTTCGCTTACCAACCAGGTTTTCGCTGAAGTGCTACGAGGTATTGAAAGCGTTGTCGATGCTTACGGCTACCAGACTATGCTTGCTCACTACGGTTATAAACCGGAGCTGGAAGAAGAGCGCCTGGAATCAATGCTTTCCTGGAATATCGACGGTCTTATCCTTACTGAACGTACCCACACTCCGCGCACCTTGAAAATGATTGAAGTGGCGGGTATTCCCGTTGTCGAATTGATGGACAGCGTTTCACCATGCCTGGATATTGCCGTAGGGTTTGATAACTTCGAAGCAGCACGCCAGATGACAGCCGCAATTATTGCGCGTGGCCACCGACATGTAGCGTATCTCGGCGCCCGTCTTGATGAACGTACTGTGATTAAGAAAAAAGGTTATGAGCAGGCGATGAACGATGCCGGGCTTGTGCCATATAGTGTAATGGTCGAAAACTCATCCTCATATTCCACCGGTATTGAATTGTTTCGTCAGGCCAGACGTGAATATCCGCAGCTTGACAGCATCTTCTGTACTAACGATGACTTAGCCATCGGTGCGGCATTTGAATGCCAGCGTCAGGGCTTGAGTATTCCAAAAGATATGGCGATTGCCGGTTTCCATGGCCACGATATCGGGCAGGTGATGGAGCCACGTCTTGCCAGCGTGTTGACACCGCGTGAACGTATGGGGCGTATTGGTGCGGAGCGTTTGCTGGCGCGGATACGTGGCGAAACGGTCACACCACAAATGCTGGATTTGGGCTTTACGCTCTCTTCAGGCGGCTCAATTTAATTCTCGCTTAATTCAGGTTGCAGTAGCGCTAACTGCAACTCGGATTATTTACAGTTTATTTTTTGATGTAGTTCACAGTTATACGCTTTGCAAGCTAATGGTTATTGCTTATTGCTCGATCAGCTCAGAGAATGTTACCGATAACAGTTACCCGTAACAGTTTCTAATATTCCCAAAATAATTCGCGTTGCATCGCGACGGCAAGAGAAGGAGTTCCGATGAGCTTAGTAAACTAAGTGATTCGGACGAGTGAACGCAGCCAACAAAGATGCAACTCGAAGTATGAAGGGTATAACAGTCGGAGCTACGCTATGAGCACTACCAACCATGACCACCACATCTACGTCCTGATGGGCGTCTCTGGCAGCGGTAAATCTGCTGTTGCAAGCGAAGTTGCACATCAACTCAAAGCCGCGTTCCTCGATGGCGACTTCCTTCACCCGCGCTGCAATATCATGAAAATGGCATCAGGCGAGCCGCTCAACGACGACGATCGTAAGCCGTGGCTGCAAGCGCTAAACGATGCGGCTTTCGCTATGCAGCGGACAAACAAAGTTTCCCTGATTGTTTGCTCTGCGCTGAAAAAGGTTTATCGCGACCAATTGCGCGACGGTAACCCAAATCTCTCTTTCATCTACATGAAAGGTGATTTTGAGGTAATCGAAAGCCGTCTGAAAGCACGTAAAGGTCACTTCTTCAAAACTCAGATGTTGGTCACTCAGTTTGAAACGCTGGAAGAACCAAAGTCTGATGAACCTGATGTTCTGGTCGTGGATATTGACCAAACGCTGGAAGGCGTGGTGGCCAGCACTATTGATGTGATTAATAAAGGCAGTGTGCAGTGAGTACATTAACACTTGTTTTAACAGCAGTAGGTTCGGTTTTACTGCTGCTGTTTTTAGTGATGAAGGCTCGCATGCATGCCTTCGTTGCTTTGATGGTGGTTTCAATTGGTGCAGGGATATTTTCCGGGATGCCGCTCGATAAAATCGCGGCAACCATGGAAAAAGGCATGGGCGGTACACTCGGCTTTCTGGCCATCGTCGTCGCGCTCGGTGCGATGTTTGGCAAGATTCTTCATGAAACGGGTGCCGTAGACCAGATAGCCGTCAAAATGCTCAAGGTTTTCGGCAAGAGTCGCGCACATTACGCGATTGGCCTGGCAGGTTTGATTTGCGCACTACCGCTGTTCTTCGAAGTTGCCATTGTTCTGCTGATTAGCGTGGCGTTTTCTATGGCCCGTCACACCGGAACAAACCTGGTAAAATTAGTTATTCCTCTGTTCGCAGGTGTTGCCGCTGCCGCAGCGTTTCTGTTGCCAGGGCCTGCACCCATGCTGCTGGCTTCCCAAATGCACGCCGACTTTGGCTGGATGATTCTGCTGGGCTTGTGCGCCGCCATTCCAGCTATGATTATCGCCGGGCCGCTGTTTGGTAACTTCATCAGTAAATACGTCGAACTGCATATTCCGGACGACATCACTGAACCGCATCTGGGCGAAGGCAAATTGCCATCGTTCAGCTTCAGCCTGTCGCTGATCCTACTGCCGCTGGTGTTGGTAGGGATGAAAACCATCGCTGCGCGTTTCGTTGAACAAGGTTCCACGCTGTACGAATGGCTTGAGTTTATTGGCCATCCGTTCACCGCGATTCTGGTGGCGTGTCTGGTTGCTATTTATGGCCTTGCATATCGTCAGGGAATGGCGAAAGAAAAGGTCATGGAAATCTGCGGCCATGCGCTGCAACCGGCTGGCATTATTTTGCTGGTTATCGGTGCAGGTGGGGTATTTAAACAGGTGCTAGTGGACTCGGGCGTAGGCCCTGCACTGGGTGAAGCATTGACCGGTTTAGGTTTACCCATTGCTTTAACCTGCTTCGTACTGGCTGCTGCGGTTCGTATTATTCAGGGTTCCGCAACCGTTGCTTGCCTGACCGCCGTCGGTCTTGTGATGCCGGTTATTGAACAACTGAACTATAACGGCGCGCAAATGGCTGCTTTGTCGATTTGTATCGCAGGTGGATCGATTGTTGTGAGCCACGTTAACGACGCTGGTTTCTGGTTATTTGGTAAGTTCACGGGCGCAACCGAAGGGCAAACCCTGAAGACCTGGACACTGATGGAAACCATTCTCGGCACCACAGGTGCGGTTGTTGGGATGATTGCGTTTACCTTGCTGTCTTAAATATTGGATGGTGAATGCTGCTAACGCTCAGGTAAAACCTGAGCGTTATTTTTTGTGTCACGACATCAGTGGCAGCAGCTGCTGATAAATTTGGTTAAACACTTTACGGCGAGTTTTGTAACGCGCATGGCGCGCCATATCTGGCGTGTGCTGTTGCTCAAGAAGCAATTGTGGCAGCAGAGATTGTAATGGCTTATCTGGAGACATCGCGATTTGTGCCAGACGCGCGGCTCCCAGCGCCGGGCCAACATCACCCCCCGTACGGTAATCCAGCGTTTGCCCGCTGATATCCGCCAGTATCTGCCGCCAGTAAGGGCTACGCGCACCGCCCCCGATTAGTGTCACGCTATGTGGTGTCACTCCACAAGAATGAACGACGTCCATACCGTCTGCCAGCGCATAACCCACTCCTTCAAGCACAGCCCGGGCAAGTTCTGCCGGCCCATGCTGATGCGTCAGGCCAAAGAAAACCCCTTTTGCCTGCGGATTGTTGTGCGGTGTGCGTTCGCCTGAAAGATATGGCAAGAACCAAATATCTCCCGCTTCTTCATCGGCTTTTTCAGCGGCTGCCAGTAATGCCGGAACGGTGCCAAGGCCAGTCAGTTTTGCTGCCCAATCCAGACAAGATGCAGCACTTAACATCACAGACATTAAATGCCAGCGGTTTGGCAGCGCGTGACAGAAGCTGTGAACGGCACTTTCAGGTTTGCTGCGAAAACCATCGCTAACAGCGAAGTAAACGCCTGATGTACCCAGCGACAACATCGCCTGGCCGGCATCCATCATGCCAACGCCAACTGCCCCTGCGGCGTTATCCCCACCGCCTGCAACAACGGGCACAGCGGGCATATTCCACGCCTTAGCCACGTCCTCTTTCAACGTGCCGGTTATTTCAGTGCCTTCATATAAGGCAGGCATTTGCTGGCGGTTGAGTTGGCAGGCGTCGAGCATTTTGTCGCTCCAGTCTCGCTTTGCGACATCCAGCCACATGGTGCCTGCAGCATCTGACATGTCACTGGCAAACACGCCGGTCATACGCAAACGCAGATAATCTTTTGGTAGCAGGACCTTATCGATTATGGCGAAAACGTCTGGTTCATGGCGCTGAACCCAGAGCAGCTTCGGTGCAGTAAATCCCGGCATCATCAGGTTGCCGGTAATCTCACGTGATTCAGGTACGGCAGCTTCCAGTAGCGCACATTCTTCACTACAGCGGCCGTCATTCCATAAAATTGCGGGGCGTAGCACCTCCTGCTGGCTATCAAGCAGCGTTGCACCGTGCATTTGCCCGGCAATTCCCAGTGCTTTCACATCGGTGAGAGGATGCTGCTCCCCAAGTGCTTTCATTGCGCGGTCTGTGGCTTGCCACCAGTGTTCTGGATCTTGTTCCGACCACAGTGGATGTGGGCGTGACACAGTCAGCGTTTCGGTTTGTGAAGCCAGCACCTCGCCTTGCTCATTGAGCAAAATGGCTTTAACGCCTGACGTCCCGAGATCGAGTCCGATGTACATACTGACCACTCCTTACAAACGCACCACGACAGGCGTGGTGCTAGGAAAATATGTGGGTGGATAAGTCGAAAGCTACCCACCACTTTTGTATATAGATCTGAATTTATCTATCAAACAGATAATGATTCACCAGGTTCTCCAACAACTCCTGATGCCCGCTCTGGTGCTGCGGCGCCAGGTTATGTTGTTCAGCGTACTGTGCAATCTGCGCAAGAGACATTTGTCCTTTCAGAATTTGCTGGCCCAGTTCACCATTCCAACCGGCATAACGCTTCGCAACACGCTTATCCAGTTCACCATCTTCAATCATGCGTGCAGCAATTTTTAGCGACAGTGCCATCACGTCCATTGCACCAATATGACCATAGAACAGGTCGTACTTATCGGTGCTTTGGCGGCGTACTTTGGCATCAAAGTTCAGGCCGCCCGTGGTGAAACCACCTGCTTTGAGGATTTCGTACATCACTAATGAATTTTCTTCCACGCTATTTGGGAACTGGTCGGTATCCCAGCCCAACTGCGGGTCACCACGGTTGGCATCGACTGAACCGAAAATACCCAATGCAATAGCGCTGGCGATTTCGTGATGGAACGAATGACCCGCAAGTGTTGCGTGGTTTGCTTCAATGTTTACTTTGATCTCTTTTTCCAGACCAAACTGTTTCAGGAAGCCATAAACCGTGGCGACATCGTAATCGTACTGATGCTTGGTAGGTTCTTGCGGTTTTGGTTCGATAAGTAATGTGCCACGGAAACCAATTTTGTGTTTATGCTCAACGACCATTTGCAAGAAGCGGCCAATTTGCTCACGTTCTTGACGCAAATCGGTATTGAGCAGAGATTCGTAACCTTCACGGCCACCCCAAAGTACATAGTTTTCACCGCCCAGTTTGTGAGTGGCATTCATTGCAGTTACGACTTGTGTGGCAGCCCAGGAGAACACTTCCGGATCCGGGTTGGTTGCCGCACCGGCACCAAAACGTGGGTTGGTAAAGCAGTTGGCAGTACCCCACAGCAATTTCACACCACTTTCTTGCTGCTTTTGCGCCAGTACTTCGGTCATTTGTGCGAAGTTGTTCAGATACTCTTTCAGAGACGATCCTTCTGGTGAAACGTCTACATCGTGGAAGCAGTAATACGGCACATTCAGCTTGTGGAAAAATTCAAACGCCACGTCAGCTTTCTGTTTAGCCAGACCTAACGCATCGCCTGCTTGCAGCCAGGGACGCTCAAAGGAACCGGAACCAAACATGTCTGTGCCATTCCAACAGAAGTTATGCCAGTAACAGGCAGCAAAACGCAGATGTTCTTCCATGCGTTTACCCAGAACGATTTCGTCTGGATTGTAGTGGCGGAATGCCAGAGGATTAGTGGATTTGGTACCTTCAAAACGAACGCGTTCAAGTTGGTCGAAATAGGCTTGCATAAGTGACTCCGTAATCAGGGGGGGGCGGCAAGTAAGCGATTCTGTCACCATCCTGTATTTTCCTCTGGTATTGCTCAATTACGTTATTTCACACTGCGTTTAAGAGAATGCTCAAATGTGCGCTGCTTCGCAAAAATACTGAAAATAATGAATGAAATATCTCGATGGTTATTCCAATAAATAAAGAAACGAATGAGTTTGTTAAATTAAAAGCAGATCGTCATCATAAATTAGAAATTAAACCAAAAAACGTAATGGGAAGATAAAAATCTGTAATTGCTGGAATTGCATTCACAGACAACAATCTTCTCCGGTCGACAGATAATAAATTTAATCCGAGTTATTCATCCCTACAAAGGTATAACAATATGAAGATTAAGAACCTCTTACTAACGCTGTGCGCCTCACTCGTTCTGACCAGTATCAGTGGTATTGCTAAAGAAGTGAAAATTGGCATGGCGATAGACGATTTACGTCTTGAACGCTGGCAGAAAGACCGCGATATTTTTGTTAAAAAAGCCGAATCGTTGGGCGCGAAAGTCTTTGTACAATCCGCGAATGGCAACGAAGAAACGCAAATGTCGCAAATAGAAAACATGATCAACCGTGGTGTTGATGTACTGGTCATTATTCCTTACAACGGCCAGGTGTTAAGTAATGTGATTGCTGAGGCTAAAAGAGAAGGAATAAAAGTATTAGCTTATGATCGCATGATTAATAATGCCGACATTGATTATTACATCTCATTTGACAATGAAAAGGTAGGTGAATTACAGGCACAAAGTCTTGTTAATAAAGTGCCTTCTGGTAATTATTTCTTAATGGGCGGTTCACCTGTTGATAATAATGCCAAAATGTTCCGTGCAGGGCAGATGAAAGTATTAAAACCTTATATTGAGAGTGGGAAAATAAAAGTTGTCGGCGATCAATGGGCCGATGGTTGGCTGCCTGAAAACGCATTGAAAATTATGGAGAATGCTCTGACAGCTAATAACAATAAAATTGATGCTGTTGTGGCGTCAAACGATGCGACTGCAGGCGGTGCAATCCAGGCATTAAGTGCGCAAGGGTTAGCTGGTAAAGTCGCCATTTCCGGGCAGGATGCGGATTTGGCTGGGGTGAAACGTATTATTGCCGGTACGCAAACCATGACGGTTTATAAGCCAATCACCAAGCTTGCGAATACGGCAGCTGAAATTGCTGTGGAATTAGGTGAAGGCAAACAACCCGCTTCTGACGCTGTATTGAACAATGGCATTAAAGATGTTCCCTCACGTCTACTGACACCTGTCGAAGTCGATAAAGCCAATATTGACAGCACCGTTGTGGCAGACGGTTTCCACAAGAAAAACGAGCTATAACCCACCGCGCCCGTGCTTTGCCACGGGCGAGACCCTGAAAACAGGTAAAGGAGGGGCTATGCCTTGTTTACTGGAAATGAAAAATATCACCAAAGCTTTTGGTGTTGTGAAGGCCGTGGATAACGTCAGTCTGTCAGTGGATGCTGGTGAAGTGATGTCCCTCTGTGGTGAAAACGGCTCTGGTAAATCTACATTGATGAAAGTGCTGTGCGGTATCTACCCCTACGGCAGTTACGAAGGTGAAATATGGTTCGCCGGTGAAAAACTTCAGGCGAGCCATATCCGCGATACCGAACGCAAAGGTATTGCGATTATTCACCAGGAGCTGGCTCTGGTTAAACATCTGACTGTGCTTGAGAACATTTTCCTCGGCGCTGAGTTGTCGCGGCATGGTGTACTGGATTACGACAGCATGACGCTCCGATGCCAAAAACTGCTCTCACAGGTGAGCCTGAATATTTCCCCAGATACGCGCGTTGGTTCGCTGGGGCTTGGGCAGCAGCAGTTGGTTGAGATTGCCAAAGCGCTTAATAAACAAGTGCGCTTACTCATTCTGGATGAGCCTACAGCTTCACTAACTGAGCAAGAAACAGCAGTGTTACTAGCAATTATTCGTGATCTACAGGCTCATGGTATTGCCTGTATTTACATCTCCCACAAACTCAATGAAGTGAAAGCTATTTCCGACACCATCTGCGTTATCCGCGATGGGCAGCCGATTGGTACACGGGATGCGGCACTGATGTGCGAAGAAGACATCATCACCATGATGGTGGGACGTGAGCTTACGGCGCTTTACCCTAATGAACCGCATCAGACGGGTGAAGAAGTGTTGCGTGTTGAGCATCTCACTGCGTGGCATCCGGTCAATCGGCATATCAAACGAGTTAATGACATCTCTTTTTCACTGCATAAAGGTGAAATTCTTGGGATCGCAGGACTGGTCGGTGCCGGGCGTACCGAAGCTGTGCAATGTTTGTTTGGCGTCTGGCCGGGCAAGTCTGAAGGTCGTATTTTCATTGATAATCAACAAGTCGCTATCGGCAATTGCCAGCAGGCGATAGCTCACGGCATTGCGATGGTGCCAGAAGACCGCAAAAAAGATGGCATCGTGCCGGTCATGGCTGTGGGGCAAAACATCACACTTGCCGCATTAAGCCAGTTTTCTGGCGCGTTAACTCAGCTCGATGACGCTGCCGAACAAAACTGCATTCTGCAATCGATTGAGCGACTGAAAGTTAAAACTTCATCACCAGAATTGGCAATTGGTCGCCTGAGCGGCGGCAACCAGCAAAAAGCCATTCTGGCGCGTTGCCTGCTGCTCAACCCACGCATTTTGATCCTCGACGAACCCACGCGTGGCATTGATATCGGCGCGAAATACGAAATCTACAAACTTATTAATCAGCTGGTTCAGCAAGGTATTGCGGTCATTGTTATCTCATCGGAATTGCCGGAAGTGCTCGGTCTGAGTGACAGGGTGCTGGTGATGCATGAGGGGCGAATCAAAGCCAATCTGATTAACAATAACCTGACCCAAGAGCAGGTTATGGAAGCTGCACTGAGGAGTGAAAAGCATGTCGAAAAGTCATCCGTCTGAAATGAAACTCACGGCACCTGCGGCATCACCTTTTGCCGGACTACGGGCACTTAATCTCCAGGTTTTTGTCATGATCACAGCGATTGTGGTGATTATGCTGTTCTTTACCTGGACCACCGAAGGCGCTTATCTCAGTGCCAGAAATATCTCCAATTTATTACGCCAAACCGCTATCACCGGGATTCTGGCGGTAGGCATGGTATTCGTCATCATTTCGGCAGAAATCGATCTTTCTGTCGGCTCGATGATGGGGTTACTTGGCGGTGTGGCGGCCATTTTTGATGTTTGGCTTGGGTGGCCACTACCACTCACGATTGCCGTAACGCTGGTACTTGGGCTCGTTTTAGGGGCGTGGAACGGATGGTGGGTGGCGTATCGTAAAGTGCCGTCATTTATCGTCACCCTTGCTGGAATGCTGGCGTTTCGCGGCGTGCTGATCGGCATTACTAACGGTACAACCGTATCGCCAACCAGTGCCTCAATGTCGCAAATCGGGCAAAGCTACCTGCCAGACGGAATTGGTTTTGGTATTGGTACTTTAGGGCTGGTGGTTTTTGTTGCCTGGCAATGGAGGATGCGTAGTCGGCGGCAGGCTCTGGGGCTAGAAACGCCGGCCTCCACAGGTGTCTTAGGGCGACAAGCCATCACAGCAGTTATCGTGTTGGGGGCTATCTGGCTACTCAATGATTACCGCGGCGTACCTACACCGGTGCTGATCCTCACGTTATTACTGCTAGCGGGAATGTTTATGGCGACTCGCACAGCGTTTGGCAGACGTATTTACGCGATTGGCGGCAATATTGAGGCGGCGCGGCTATCGGGCATTAATGTGGAGCGCACCAAGCTTGCGGTGTTTGCCATAAACGGCTTGATGGTGGCGATTGCTGGGTTAATTCTTAGCTCGCGATTGGGAGCAGGCTCTCCGTCTGCCGGCAACATTGCTGAGCTGGATGCCATTGCAGCATGTGTCATTGGTGGTACGAGTCTTGCCGGCGGCGTTGGAAGTGTTGCAGGGGCGGTGATGGGGGCATTTATCATGGCTTCACTGGATAACGGCATGAGCATGATGGATGTCCCGACATTTTGGCAATACATCGTAAAAGGCGCCATTTTATTGCTGGCTGTCTGGATGGATTCGGCTACTAAACGTAGAGCATAAGTGTGCAAAATGCCCGTCGCTCTTCAATCTGCAGGGGGGTTGGCGGCTCTCGTTCACCCGAGTCACTTACTTGGTAAGTTCTCAGGATTCTCTCGATTGCCGCCTACCTGCATTTTGAAGTAGCTTGGGCATTGTTATTTTCACATACAGTTTTTTATCAGGGAAAAGGCATGTTTGAGAAACGTCATCGCATTACGTTGTTATTCAATGCCAACAAAGCCTACGACCGTCAGGTAGTGGAGGGCGTTGGAGAATACTTGCAGGCGTCTCAATCTGAGTGGGACATTTTTATTGAAGAAGATTTCCGTGCCCGCATCGACAATATCAAAGAGTGGCTAGGCGACGGCGTGATTGCCGATTTTGATGATACTGAAATCCAGCGTTTATTAGATGGAGCGGATGTTCCTATTGTTGGTGTGGGAGGGTCCTACCATTCGCCAGAACACTATCCACCAGTACATTACATTGCTACCGACAACCATGCCCTGGTGGAAAGTGCATTTTTGCATCTAAAAGAGAAGGGCGTGCAACGTTTCGCCTTCTATGGTTTGCCGAACTCCAGCGGCAAGCGTTGGGCTATGGAACGTGAGTACGCTTTTAATCAGCTTGTGGCAAAAGAAAAATATCGGGGCGTGGTTTATCAGGGTATAGAAACGGCCCCGGAGAATTGGCAGCATGCGCAAAACCGCCTGGCGGATTGGGTGCAAACACTTCCACCGCAAACCGGGATTATTGCCGTGACGGATGCGCGTGCACGACACCTGCTGCAAGTTTGCGAACATCTGCATATTCCCGTGCCGGAAAAACTCTGTGTGATTGGGATAGATAACGAAGAACTGACGCGTTATCTATCGCGCGTGGCACTTTCGTCTGTAGCACAGGGAACAAGGCAGATGGGATATCAGGCCGCAAAGTTATTGCATCGTTTGATGGACAATGAGCCACTTGCTTTACAACGCATTCTGGTGCCGCCGGTGCGTGTGGTTGAACGCCGTTCAACGGATTATCGTTCTTTGCACGATCCCGCTGTGATTCAGGCAATGCACTACATCCGAAACCATGCCTGTAAAGGTATCAAAGTTGAGCAAGTTTTGGACGCGGTAGGGATCTCGCGTTCTAACCTCGAGAAGCGGTTTAAAGAAGAAGTCGGTGAGACGATTCATACAATAATTCACACCGAAAAGTTAGAAAAAGCGCGCAGTTTGCTGGTGTCTACATCTTTGTCTATCAATGAAATATCGCAAATGTGTGGTTATCCATCATTGCAATACTTCTATTCGGTCTTTAAAAAAGAGTATGGCTCAACGCCGAAAGAACATCGTGAAAGACATAGTGAAATATTGGTTTAGTGAATGAGTTAAGCAAAAAAAACGCCTTCGAATTGAAGGCGTGAATTATTACTTATTATTAACATTCTCTTTTTTTAATTAGTTCGGTGCCATAAATCGCTGATTGGTTTGGTACATCGCAAATAGGTAATTGTTATAGCTACTACCTTTTGTAGAATACCCTTTCAGCTTATGAATCATATTGCTGGCAGTCACTTCCTGATCCGCTTTACGCAATTGCGCACGTGATTTACGGAAGGAATTATAGGCCGGATGCGTATTCAGATTTGTTACGTAAGCGTTAACGCCTTCCTTAACTGAATCGTAGTGCAAATAGCCTTTAACTTTACCTGGTTCACTGTTGCAATGGCGTTTGCTGCACTTCATACCAAACAAATTGTTGTTGCTACGGGCAAGTTTCGACGTACCCCAGCCGCTTTCAGCTGCAGCCATCGTTGCTACCATGTTGGTAGGAATGATGTCGACTTTTTCCATCAGCGTATTCCACGGCACACGCTTAGTATTACCATTCCACGCAATTTTATAGCGCTGGGTAATTCCTTTCAGGCGTGTACGCTCTGATGGTGACCAGCGTTTTTCATACTGCTTAGAAACCAACCAGTTACGGTCCGCAGTGATCGCTGCATTTTGACTAGTAATATATGGCATGACTGTCCGGAGAAACGCTTTTTTTCTAGGTGTTCCGGAAGGGTATTTTCGCAAGTCAGGGAGCGATGCAATTTCACTATTGCGAGAATACTCTTTTTTACTACTTACCAATTTCTTACTGTGTGTCGTCGTGCTTTTGGTCTTAACTATGTGGGCTTTATGCGATTTTGGCTCATGTTTACTTGCTAATACCCCAGTTGAAAAACTGAAGGTCAGTAACATAAGTATCGCAGCCCCAAATCGTCGGAAATGGGTTGATATCATTAGATCTCCTGGTCGGATCGTTACGTTTCCAGTGCCTTATTTATAAAAGGTTTCGAATAAAGTAAACGCAGATACTAACAAAAATAGACCTTCAGAGCACCAAAAGAAATAATCCCATTCCTAAATGATGTCACGTACGAACTTCTTATGACGCCAAAAAGTATTGCAATATGCGATGTTTATCCCATATTTACGCAAACTGATAACTGCATCACTCACCCTATTATCTCCACCCCTGACAACCCCTTTTGGGGATGAACTCCGCTATTTAAAACAGTGCCAAACTGAATAAAAGACAATCGCGGGCTTAACCCTATGAAAAAATTACCTCTGCTGCTTTTACTGTTTCCAGGACTTGTGCAAGCCGCCTGGATTGTTCCCGGAATACCTGCATTTAAAGAGCAAACTCCGGGCCTATTTGTCAGCGAGGCACAGCTTGCGAAAGGCACTCTACCGCTAAGTCTTAAACTTGATCAGGCCTGCTGGCAGCCCGCGGAATCAATCAAACTTAACCAGACACTGTCGCTTAAACCTTGTGAGGGGGCAGCACCCGTCTGGCGTTTATTTCGCGAAGGAGAGTATCGAGTTCAAATTGATACGCGTAGCGGCACTCCTACACTCATCCTGAGCGTCAATAGCGAGGCACAAGCCGCTCCTGTCGATGTCACCCGTCAGTGCCCGAAATGGGATGGCAAGCCGCTCACGCTGGATGTCAGTAAAACCTTTGCTGAAGGGAGTGAGGTTCGAGATTTCTATAGCGGTGCTACAACAACGGTCAACCAAGGCAAGATTACTCTAATGCCTGCTGCGAATAGCAACGGGCTGCTGCTGCTTGAATCTGCCACCACTAAACAGGCAGCGCCGTTTAGCTGGCATAACGCCACGGTCTATTTTGTGCTGACTGACCGCTTTGAGAATGGCAACCCGAAAAACGATAACAGCTATGGCCGTCATAAAGATGGAATGCAAGAGATAGGCACGTTCCACGGTGGTGACCTGGCTGGACTTACCCAAAAACTCGATTATCTACAGCAACTGGGCGTGAACGCGCTGTGGATAAGCTCGCCTCTCGAGCAAATTCATGGTTGGGTTGGTGGCGGCACAAAAGGGGACTTCCCGCACTATGCCTACCACGGTTACTACACCATGGACTGGACCAAACTCGATGCCAATATGGGGACTGAGGACGAACTACGCACATTGGTGGACGAAGCCCACAAACGCGGCATTCGAATTTTGTTCGACGTTGTGATGAACCATACAGGCTATGCAACGCTTGCCGATATGCAGGAGTACGATTTTGGCGCGCTTTATCTTAAAGGTGACGAGCTGACTAAAACCCTCGGCAAGCACTGGACAGACTGGAAACCAGGCCCTGGCCAGAGCTGGCACTCCTTTAATGATTACATCAACTTTGGTGATAAAACGGCGTGGCAAAACTGGTGGGGGAAAAACTGGATTCGCACCGATATTGGAAATTACGACTCCCCTGGATTTGACGACCTCACAATGTCGTTGGCCTTCTTGCCAGATTTAAAAACGGAATCCACACAACCGGCAGGCTTGCCGATTTTTTATCGCCACAAACCTGATACTCACGCGAAAGAAATTGCTGATTACACCGTGCGCGATTACCTGACCCATTGGTTAAGCCAATGGGTGCGCGATTACGGTATCGACGGTTTCCGGGTGGATACGGCAAAGCATGTCGAAAAAGCGGGCTGGCAGCAGCTTAAAGAGCAATCTGTTGCTGCACTGGCCGAATGGAAAAAAGCTAACCCAGATAAAAAGTTGGATGATGCGCCGTTCTGGATGACCGGAGAATCCTGGGGCCACGGCGTGATGCGGAGCGATTACTACAACAGCGGCTTTGACGCGATGATCAATTTTGATTATCAGGAACAAGCGGCAAAAGCGGTGGATTGCCTCGAAAACATCGATCTCACCTGGCAACAAATGGCGACTAAGTTGCAGGATTTCAATGTGCTTAGCTACCTTTCCTCGCATGATACCCGCCTGTTCCGCGAAGGTGGCCAGCGTGCGGCAGAATTGCTATTGCTGGCCCCTGGTGCGGTGCAAATTTTCTATGGCGATGAGACTGAACGCCCGTTTGGCCCGACAGGTTCCGACCCGCTTCAGGGAACCCGTTCTGATATGAACTGGGGGCAGAATGTTGCCACGCTGTCGCACTGGCAGAAAATCAGCCAGTTCCGAGCCCGCCATCCGGCAATTGGCGCGGGCAAGCAGAACACACTGAGCATGAAACAAGGGTACGGCTTTAGCCGTGAATCCGCAGATGACAAAGTGATGGTGGTCTGGGCAGGGAATTAATAATGAATAGCGCTTCGCTTATAGGGTATACAAATGCACTTGTAGGCCATAAAGCGAAGCGCGGTACTTAATGCTTTTAATCAGCGTTAAAGCAGCACATTCCATGACTGCGACTATCCTTAATGCGTTTGCACCGTGTCTTCTCCGGCGCTATGGTTAGCCTCTTTTTGATAGTCAAAGACAGATCTACGCTATGACGTTTTCACTTTTCGGCGACAAATTTACCCGCCATGCAGGCATTACACGCCTGATGGAGGATCTCAACGATGGTCTACGCACACCTGGAGCGATCATGCTCGGTGGCGGTAATCCTGCGCAAATTCCTGCTATGAATGACTACTTCCAGGATCTGCTGGCAGACATGCTGGCAAATGGGAAAATGGCTGATGCGCTATGCAATTACGACGGTCCGCAGGGGAAAAGTGAGTTACTTGACGCGCTTGCAGATATGCTGCGTACAGAATTAGGTTGGGATATTAATCCTCAGAATATTGCACTGACAAATGGCAGTCAGAGCGCATTTTTCTACCTGTTTAATCTGTTCGCGGGTCGGTATGCGGATGGCAGCACTAAAAAAGTGTTGTTCCCACTGGCACCTGAATATATCGGCTATGCAGATTCGGGTCTCGAAGAAGACCTGTTTGTCTCAACGCGCCCGAATATCGAACTGCTGCCGGAAGGCCAGTTTAAATATCACGTCGATTTTGAACATCTGCAAATCGGCCCGGACACCGGGATGATTTGCGTGTCGCGCCCGACCAACCCGACGGGCAACGTCATTACCGATGAAGAGCTGATTAAGCTTGATGCGTTGGCGCACCAGCACGGTATTCCGTTGGTGATTGATAACGCATATGGCGTACCGTTCCCGGGTATTATTTTCACCGAGGCACGCCCGCTGTGGAATCCGAATATTATCCTGTGTATGAGTCTCTCGAAGCTCGGCTTACCGGGTAGTCGTTGTGGCATTATCATCGCCAATGAAAAAATCATCTCTGCTATCAGCAACATGAACGGCATTATCAGCCTGGCCCCAGGAGGTATTGGCCCGGCAATGGCTTGCGAAATGATTAAGCGTAATGATTTGCTGCGCCTGTCTGAAACGGTCATCAAACCCTTCTATTACCAGCGCGTTCAGGACACAATCGCGACGATTCGCCGCTATTTGTCACCAGAACGCTGCTTAATTCATAAACCGGAAGGGGCAATTTTCCTTTGGTTGTGGTTTAAAGACTTGCCGATTTCCACCGAGTTACTCTATCAGCGTCTGAAAAAGCGCGGTGTATTGATGGTGCCAGGGGATTACTTCTTCCCAGGTCTTGATAAGCCGTGGCCGCACACGCATCAGTGTATGCGTATGAACTACGTGCCAGAGCCTGAGAAAATAGAAGCGGGTGTGAAGATTCTTGCCGAAGAGATTGAACGGGCGTGGGCTGAAGCGAAGTAAAATTTAAAAACCTTCTCCCTTTCCAGGGAGAAGGTTTGTCTGATTAGCGCACCACCAAAGAGTCGTACCCCTTCCAGCGGTAATTCAGCATGGAAATAATCCAGCAAGCAATAAACAGCCCAACCACGATAAAGCCCGCATTGCCGAGATTTTCATTCAACGCATCAACCCATTTCCACAGGCCTGTGTGCAGGTTGAATTTATCCGCCAGCAAACCTAATGCTTCCATGCCGCCAATAAACAGCGCCACGACCACAGAAGTGCCAGTGATAGTCATGTTGTAATAGAGTTTGCGCTGCGGTTTGTTAAACGCCCAGCCGTAAGCGCCAACCATAATCATATTGTCGAGTGTATCAATCAGTGCCATACCGCTGGCAAACAGCGCCGGGAACACCAGAATCGACCACATCGACATGCCGCTTGAAGCACTGGCAGCAGAAATGCCTAATACGCCAATCTCTGTTGCAGTATCAAAACCTAACCCGAACAAAAAGCCGACCAAATACATGTGCCAGCTCTTGTTGATAAGCTTGAAAGTGGAGCGGAACAGCCAGCTCATCATGCCGCCGCCGTTAAAATCGGTAGCCTCTTCAGACAATGATTCACCGCGTTTAAGCTGGCGGAAATTACGCCATACGCCGCGTAAAATCACCAGATTGACCAACGCCATTGCCAGCAAGAAGCAGGCTGAAACAGCGGTGCCAATCACGCCACCAACGTCATGAAACCAATCCATATCGCTCTGAAATGCCGCCGCTGTTGCGGCAATTGCAACCGATGCCAGCACGACAATGCTCGAGTGACCAAGTGAGAACCACGCACCAATACCAAACGGGCGCTTCCCCTGCTGCATCATTTTGCGCGTCACGTTATCAATCGCCGCAATGTGGTCGGCATCAACGGCATGGCGCAAGCCATAGCACCAGGCAAGCAGGCTTGCGGCCATCAGAGCGGTGCTGTGATGGAATGAAACCAAAGCCCAGGCCCAGGCGGCTAAATTGGCTGCAACTAAAGCCACGAGCAACACAGCAGCGCGTGGGTTGTCACGAAGAATACGCAATAACATCATTTTATCCTTGTGAGGGAATGGTGATACGGGCGGCAGCAACAAGAGCCTGGCCCAATGAAAGGGCACCGTCACCAGCAGGCAACTGTGTCGGGAAGAGCAGGTTGAAATCTGCGAGGTGATACGAAAATCGTTCGCGCATCAGCTGGTTATGCAGCACGCCTCCGCTAAAGACGAGGGTGTTAATCGAAAGCTTATGCGCGTGGCTTCGGGCCAGATCAGCAAAACCTTTTGCCAGCGCATCATGAAATGCCCAGGCGCGTGCGGGTGCACAGTCGTGCCAGTTCAGCCATTGCTGCCAGAAGGTCGCTAAATGCAGTTTTCCATTGATGATCGGCAGTGTGACAGGATGGTGGCATTGCCCATTTTGCGTTGCCAGCGCTTCAAAGCGACAGGCGGCTTCACCCTCATAACTTTGCTGTAGCGGTGCGCAATTGAGTGCCGCAGCGGCGGCATCAAATAATCGACCAGTGGAGGAGGCGGCTGGCACGTTAATGCCTCGCTCAATTGCCCTGGCCAGCAATGGCCAGTTCTGCGTACGCACTACTGCCGTTTCAGGATACTGTTGCCAGTCAGGAACAAATGCCTGGCAATGAGCAAACAGGTTGCGCCATGGTTGGCGCGCCGCAAGATCACCACCTGGCAGCGCTACTGCCGGTAAGCCTCCGAGATGCTCGCATTCGCGATAGTTAACTCGCAGGCACTCACCGCCCCACAACTGGTCATCCTCGCCATAACCGATGCCATCAAGGGTTATGGCAATCACATCACCGTTATCCAGCGGCCAGCTGTGTTCAGCCATACAGGCCACCGCGTGAGCGTGATGATGCAAAACAGTGCTCACTGGCAACCCCATCTCTTTCCCGAGACGGGAGCTGTGGTAGCCTGGGTGTGCGTCTATGGCGATATATTGCGCTTTGAAATCATAAGCCTCACACATGAGTGCACGAGCTTTTTGCCACTGCTGTTCAACACCATCTTCAGCCAGATCTCCCAGATGCTGGCTGAGCACCGCCTGGTTGCCGCGCAGCAGGCAGAAGGTATTTTTCAGGTCAGAACCTAACGCCAGAATTGGTGGTAACGCCTCAAAACCTGGTGGCAACGGGAGAGCATCTGGCACAAACCCTCTGGCGCGGCGCAGCATCTCACCGCTTGCACGCACCACAGAATCATCCATACGCTGAACGATGTCGCGGTTATGCAGCAACCAGCCGTCGGCAATTTCCGCCAACTCTTCAAGCGCTTGCTGATTGGTAATGGCTGGTGGTTTGCCATTTAAATTACCGGATGTCATTACCAGCGGGCCGCCAAAATCCTGCATCAAAAGGTGTTGTAGCGGGTTGGCGGGTAACATCACACCGACTTCGCGAAGCCCTGGGGCGATAAGCGTGCTTAACTCGCGCAATGCCGATTTCGCCATTAAGACAATGGGTGCCGCTGGTGTGTTGAGCTGTGCGATGATATCTGCGGGTAAATTGCGTGAATCTGGCAGCATCACAGCCAATGGTTTTGCCGGGCGACGTTTGCGTTCACGTAAGCGAGCAACGGCTTCGTCATTACGGGCATCAACGGCCAGATGAAAACCCCCCAGCCCTTTTATTGCCACGACTCTTCCGGCTTTTAACGCTGCGACGGCGGCCTGTAATGCGTCTTTATGCTCAAGCTTTTTCTCACCACATTGCCAGCTAATCTGCGGCCCGCATTGCGGGCATGCTACAGGTTGGGCGTGAAAGCGGCGGTCCATCGGATCGCGGTACTCTTTTTCACATGCCGGGCACAACGGGAACGCAGCCATCACCGTTTTGGGCCGGTCATACGGCATAGCATTAATGATGGTGAAGCGTGGGCCACAGTGGGTGCAGTTGATAAACGGATAGCGATAGCGGCGATCGTTAGGGTCGTTTAGCTCACGCAGGCAGTCCGGGCAGGTTGCGGCATCCGGGACGATTTGCGTGTCCATCGAGCTGCTGGCACTGTGGCGAATGGTGAAATCCTGGGGGATTATTTCCCACTGCATTGTCGATTGTTCAACGCTATCGATCCGCGCAAGTGGTGGGCATTTGGCGTGAAGCTCGGTGATAAACGCATCGGCATCGGAGGACAGGCGCACCAACACACCGGCACCGTCATTGCAGACATCGCCCGTGAGTTTGAGATGTTGCGCCAGTTGCCAGACGAACGGTCTGAAGCCAACGCCCTGTACTTTGCCGCGAATGCGTAGCATCACGCCGTTAAAATTCACTATGGGTACCAATTTTGGGTATTTTGTCGGATGACGCTGCGCTGATCCGACCTACCAGATATTCGGTGCGCAAGCGTCATCCACCGTTTTTAAGCTTCTACTGCCTGGCGCAAACGCGCTTTCATCTCGCTATATGTCGTCTGGGCGTAGTTTTCTGCCCACTGCTGGTCAGCAATTTGGCTGACGTTGACCGCGCAATACTTGGTTTCCGGTGTTTTGGAAATCGGGTCAAGATTGTCCTGAGTCAGCTCATTACAAGCCCCAATCCACCACTGGTAAGTCATGTACACAGAGCCCACATTGATGCGCTCATTCACCTCAGCACGGCTGATAACTTTGCCGCGACGTGAACTGACCCATACAAGCTGCTTGTCTTTAATGCCGAGCAGGTTGGCGTCTGTCGGGTTCATCTGCACAAAACCAGGTTCGTCGGCCAGGGTTTGCAATGCAGCACAGTTCCCGGTCATTGAGCGGCAGGAGTAGTGGCCAACTTCACGCACGGTGCACAGCACCAACGGGTATTGGGCATCGGGTACTTCGGCTGGCGCACGCCACTGGGCGGCAAACAACTGGCCTTTACCGGTTGGGGTATCGAACTTGCTGTCTTTGTAGAGATAAGGCGTACCTGGGTGATCCAATGTTGGACACGGCCACTGTACATGGCCCATATCGCCCATTTTTTCGTAAGTTACGCCGTAGAACAGCGGGCAGAGTTCGCGCAGTTCATCCCAGATTTGCTGGTTGTTGTCGTAGTGCATTGGGTAGCCCATCTCTGTTGCCAGTAGGCTGATAATTTCCCAGTCACGTTTGACGTTATATTTTGGTTCGATGGCTTTCTCAAAACGCTGGAAACCACGGTCAGCACAGGTGAATACGCCACCGTGTTCACCCCAGGAGGTCGCGGGTAAAATCACATCCGCTACTTCGGCGGTTTTGGTCATAAAGATGTCCTGCACCACCACAAAATCGAGCGCTTCGAAACCTTTGCGTACCAGACCAAGGTCAGCTTCGGTCTGCAACGGATCTTCGCCCATGATGTAATAGGCTTTCATCTCACCATGGATAGCCATATGCGGCACTTCGGTGATACGCACGCCAACTTTGTCGTCCATATCATCAACGTTGATACCCCAGGCTTTGGCGAATTTGGCACGCACTTCCGGGTCAACCACGTCCTGATAACCAGGGAATTGGTTTGGCAGCACGCCCATGTCACATGCGCCCTGCACGTTGTTTTGACCACGAACCGGGCCAACGCCGACATTTTCACGGCCAAGATTGCCGGTGAGCAATGCAAGGCTTGAAAGTCCTTTAACGACATCGACCGCCTGGCCAAATTGCGTCACGCCCATCCCCCACATAATGGTGGCAGAAGGTGCTGCGGCAAAAGTGCGCATTGCCTGACGGACTTGCTGGGCCGGTACACCGGTCAGGTGTTCAACGTCTTCTGGCGCATAGCCTTTAACCACTTCACGGTAAGCATCCAGCCCTTCGGTAAATTTCGCGACATACTCTTGATCGTAGAGATTTTCTTCGAGTAGCACGTAACCAAAGGCATTAACCAGTGCCATATTGCAGCCGTTTTTCAGTTGCAGATGCTGGTCGGCAATACGCGCGGTTTCGATACGGCGCGGATCGCAAACAATGATTTTCGCGCCATTTTCTTTCGCTTTAATCACACGACGCGCCACGATCGGGTGCGAATCGGCGCAGTTATAGCCAAACACCAGCAGGCATTTTGAATTTTCGATATCGCCGATGGAGTTACTCATCGCGCCATTACCGAGCGTCACCTGCAAACCGGCAACGGACGGCCCGTGGCAAACACGCGCACAGCAGTCAACGTTGTTGGTATGCAGCACACCGCGTGCAAACTTCTGCATCACATAGTTGGTTTCGTTACCTGTCCCACGTGACGAACCGGTTGTCATTATTGAACGCGGGCCATACTGCTCTTTGATGGATTTCAGGCGTTTAGCGGTGTAGCTAATCGCTTCTTCCCAGCTTACCGGCTGAAGCTTGCCACCTTTTTCGTAGCGAATCATTGGCTGCGTCAGACGCGGTGTGAGCAACTTGGTATCGTTGAGGAAATCCCAGCCGTAATAGCCTTTCAGGCAGAGTTCATTTTGGTTAGTTACGCCATCAGCCGCTTCGGCACGGATAATTTTGTTCTTCTCAACAACCAGTTTGAGTTTGCAGCCTGCGCCACAGTAAGGGCAGACGCTGGTAATTTTTTTCATCAGTAACAGACCTGTTAAAAGTTGAAATACAGTTAAATTAAAAAATCAGGGATGAAGTCGCATCGAACGCAGCACGGCGGCGTTTTTCGGCACTCATTTGTTCAAGCTTATTACGATCAACACAGATAATGGCGTTGGTTGGGCAGGACTCCATACACGCCGGGCCTTCCGGGCGGGTGTGGCAAAGGTCGCACTTATTCGCTTCGGCTTTTTCGGCCATTACCTTAAGGCCCGCGCCGCTATTGCGCACAACCGGACGAACAACGACTTCCATCGCGCCATACGGGCAGGCAACCACGCAGGTTTTGCAACCGATGCAACGTTCTTGCATCACATTAACAAAGCCATGCTCGCGGCTAATCGCCCCGTTCGGGCAGACGTTGGCACAAGGCGCGTCTTCGCACTGGCGGCACATGGTCGCGGTAGAAACATTCACGCCTTTAATCACATGAATACGTGGGAGGAAGGTTTGCGGGGTTAAGGCCGCGCAATCCTGCGCTTCCTGATGGGACACGACACAGGCCACTTCGCAAGTGCGACAGCCAATACATTTGCTTGAATCAGCAATGATGAAACGGTTCATCATAGACTCCTGGATAGAGTGTTTTTTTATAAGACTGCTCTAGGCATACATAAAGTGTGCCAACTTTGAAACTAGCGTGATTCAAGGCTTTGCGCATTGATCGGGGGAGGGGTGACAGTGACATCGACACATTTGACGATGTCATTTGGGCAAATGACAGAGGGTTCTGGAAAGCTGCTCGCAGTCCGTGCCGGCAAGTTGAAAAATTGATTAGGGAAAGCTTCCCCTCTTGATATGTTTCAGGAAACGGAGGGGTTAGAATGTATACAATATTGACGCATGGAGCGGCGGCTGAAGAACTGGTTGCTTTGCCTGCACAACTGCGAGGCCGAATGTTTCGCTTAATTGAACGCCTGGCATCTGAAGGTAACCAGCTAAAAATGCCTCATAGTCGAGTCCTGGGAAATGGGTTTTTCGAACTACGAGTCGGTGACAAAGATATTGCTCGAGCGGTCTATGCTTTTAGTTATGGGCAAACCATTTATATTTTGCATGCCTTTACGAAAAAGACAGCTAACGCAATCGACATTGCCCGGTTAAGGCTGAAGGAGTTTATGAAGTGAAACCAGTCTCTCTTGATGAATTGAAAACAAAAATGCTTTCTGATGCTGAGTCCATTCAGGCATATAACGAGGCCGATCAGGAGCTGACACTGATTCAGGCACTTTATGAAATGCGTGAAAGAGCAGGGCTTTCGAAAACAGAGTTGGCTGACAAACTCGGGACAAATTCATCAGGTATTAGTCGTCTTGAGAAGAACCCACTCAGCGCCAGTGTGAAGACGCTTGAACGCTATGCTGCAGCCTGTGGCGCAAAGATCTCACTCAATATTCGGTACGTGTGATATCAAATGGTCGGATGTTGCTGCGCTAAACCTACGAAACCCGTAGGTCGGATAAGCGCAGCGTCATCCGGCAACTATCACTCGAACTCAGGTGCTTCCAGATCGGCGAAACCGCCTTTTCCTTCCCATCCAGCCAGGCTTTGATACACCGTCTCAACCGCTGCTTTTATCGCATCGGTCATTGGGTAATAAAACCCGACGATATCTGGCTGAATGCCGAGGAAAATCACCTCGCCAACATCTTCTTTAATCTGATCGATTAAATAGTTAAGTGGCATGTTGTGGGTGGTCATCATAAACATTTCAGCGATATCGTCCGGATCGATAATACGGATCTCGCCAGGGTTCAGGCCCATATCCGTTGCATCTACCAACAGCAATCTGTCCGGGCGCAATTCGCGAATCGCCACCACATCATTTTCAGGGGCGGTGCCGCCGTCGATAACAATCCAGTCGCCTTGCGGGGCGGCCAGGCATTTCTCGGCAAGTAATGGACCTGCGCCGTCATCGCCCATCATGCTGTTGCCGACGCACAATAATACGTTTTTGTTAGTCATAGCGTCTCCGTACCATCAAATAGATGGCGGGTTCTTGTTGAATAGCTTGCAGCATATCGAGCAATTCCTGGCTCCACTGTTGCTGCTGTTCAGTTTGCGTAGGTTTTGCGGCATCGAACGCTTTCGCCAGTAAAACGACGTGGCTTTGGTCGATAACGATTTCACCATAACGCGGCACACCTTCCATTTTGCGTCGCGCTTCACTGCCCTCTTCAAGCGTGGCAATCCACGCTTTGTAAGGCTCAAACGAACAGACTAAATTCTCTTTCAGGCAGTCGATAACGCCGAGGTGGTGGCCGATTGCCAGGCTGTAATAAACCACCTGTTGCGCATCACTCGGTGTGTTGTCGTTTTCATCGACAAACTTACGGCTAAGCTGGCAAAAAACCACCGACTCGCTCATTACACGCGCTCCTGCTTCACTAGTTCTTCCAGATGCGTGACGATTTCAGTCAGACGCGGATCGTTCTCGTGCGCCAGCCACTGCTGAACGCTACCACCACCGGCGGTGAGATTTTCCATGTAGCTGTCAGCAATCTGGCGGCCATAACGATAGCCAGCCAGATGACGCGCTGCGCGGTCGATACGAACGCGCAATGGCTGAACCATATCCGGGTGCAGAATTTGCGCCGGTTGTGCATCCATTTCGCTGGCTTCACGGGCGTGGATTTTCTGCTCCAGCAGACCCAGCGCCATGGCAAATCCATACAGCGTTGCCGCAGGCGTTGGCGGGCAACCCGGAATATATACATCCACCGGTACGATTTTGTCGGTGCCGCCCCAGACGCAATACAGGTCGTGGAAGATACCGCCGCTATTACCACATGCTCCGTAAGAGATGCAGATTTTTGGGTCCGGCGCTGATTCCCAGGCACGAAGCGCGGGGGAACGCATGGCGCGAGTCACAGCACCGGTAAACAGTAAAATATCTGCATGGCGTGGAGATGGGACAACTTTAATCCCGAAGCGTTCTGCGTCGAAAAGTGGCGAAAGGGTGGCGAAAATTTCGATTTCGCAGCCGTTGCAACCGCCACAGTCAACGCGATAAACATACGCGGAACGCTTAATTTTTTTGAGTAGCGATGCTTTCATGCTGGCGATGGATTCATCCACCGTCATCGGTACTGGCATGCCTTTATCGTCACGTGGACCGAGTAACATACTCATTAGCTGGCCTCTCTTATCTGGCGGCTAAGATCGATTTGGTCGGAAGAGACCAGGCTTTGCTGGCGTTTGCATTCCGGGCAGGTTTCAAACGAGGCGCGATGCGCTTCGGCAAGCTTGTCGCCATTGTGCTCAAGCAAGGCAATCGCGTAATCAATCTCTTTTTGAACCGCGAAAGGCTTGCTGCACTGGCGGCAATTGCACAGGTCAAAACGTGCCTGTTGCAGGAAATCAGCTTTGTTCCAGACCGCTAACTCGTACTCCTGAGAAAGCTTAATAGCAGCCGTTGGGCAGACTTCTTCACAGCGAGCACAGAAAATGCAGCGCCCCAGATTGAAGGTCCATGCCAGTTGCCCTGCAACCAGATCGGTCTCTACCGTCAATGCGTTGGATGGGCATGCGTTAACGCAGGCCGCACAACCAATGCATTGCTGCGGATTGTGTTCCGGTTTGCCACGGAAATTGGGATCCACGGCAATCGGTTGTAGCGGGTACGACTCAGTGGCCACGCCGCCTTTAATGGCTTTTTTGATGAAGTTAAACATGGTCGTTCCTTTGCTTTGCCTCCCGGCCGTTTTTGCGTCGGATGGCGCTACGCTTATCCGACCTACGCGTAAAATTTGTAAGCCGGCGGGAAGGCATCAAAATCATTTCAGCGGCGAATTAGTGCGCTCAATGCTATAGCGCTCAAGCTCTTTGTACGGCACCACTTTGGTCTTGCGCTTACGCACATCGACAATCGTCATGCGGTCAGTACATGAGTAGCAAGGATCGAGGCTACCGATGATCAATGGCGCATCAGAAACGGTGTTGCCACGCAGCATGTAACGCAGAGTCGGCCAGTTGGCGTAGGTCGCCGCACGGCAGCGCCAGCGGTACAGCTTCTGGTTATCACCAGTCATTGACCAGTGAATATCATCGCCGCGCGGTGCTTCAGAGAAACCGAGTGCAAAACGGTTTGGAATATAGGTGAAACCGTCAACAGCCAGCGGGCCACCAGGCAGGTTATCGAGGCCGAAATCAATCATATTCAGTGCGGTATAGACTTCGTTGATACGCACTTTCAGGCGCGACAGCACATCGCAACCTGTCTCGCTATGAACTTCCATTGGCAGCAAGCCGTAACCGACAAACGGGTGATCGGCGCGGGTGTCACGAGCGTGGCCACTTGCGCGAACCATTGGGCCGACGTTACTGAAATCACGAGCGATTTGCGGGTCGAGGCGGCCAATGCCGACGGTGCGCTGCTCGATGTTTGGCGTGCTCATCAGAATATCGACCAGATCTTTCACTTCGCGGCGCATTTGCTGTGCGAGCTGGCGCGTCTGGATCATGTCGTCTTTGAGCAGATCGCGACGAATCCCGCCGATCAGGTTCAGTCCGTAAGTCTTACGGGCACCGGTGAGGATCTCTGCCATTTTCATGGACATCTCACGTACGCGGAAGAACTGCATGAAGCCGGAGTCGAAGCCAACAAAGTGACAGGCCAGGCCGAGGTTCAGCAGGTGGCTGTGCAGGCGTTCAACTTCCAGCAAGATGGCGCGGATCATCTGGGCGCGTTCCGGGACTACGATGCCCATCGCATTCTCAACTGACGTGGTGTACGCCGTGCTGTGGGCGAAGCCACAGATGCCACATACGCGGTCAGACAAGAAGGTGACTTCGTTGTAACCCATGCGGGTTTCAGCCAGTTTTTCCATACCACGGTGCACGTAGAACAGACGGTAATCGGCGTCGATAATGTTTTCGCCATCAACGAACAGGCGGAAGTGGCCTGGTTCATCGCTGGTGACGTGCAGTGGGCCAATTGGCACTACGTTGTTTTTCTTGCTGCCCAGCTCATTGATGAACTGATAAGTTTCCTGATCGCTGGTTGGGGCAGGGCGCTGACGGTAATCCATGCTGTCTTTACGCAGTGGATACAGGTCATCTGGCCAATCATCTGGCAGCACCAAACGGCGCTCATCCGGCAGGCCAACAGGTTGCAGGCCGTACATATCACGCACTTCACGCTCACCCCATACAGCCGCAGGTACACGCGGTGTAACGGATGGGAATTCTGGTTTGTCGGCGTCGACTTCTACGCGCACGGTAATCCAGCATTTCACGCCGCTTTCCATGGAAAGTACGTAATAAACGGCATAGTTTCCGCACAGTTGACGCTCATCGTTGCCGAACAATACGGATAACCAGCCGCCTTGTTGGTAGTAAAGCCACTCCACCACTTCTGGCAGCATGTTGAGCTTCACGGTGACAGTGATTTGGTCTTTGGTTTGCCACGCTTCGTCGATCACCGCATGAGGAAACTGCTTATGCAAAGCGGCGAGATAATGTTGGCCAATCTTTTCTTCAGACATTGATAAATTCTCTTAAATCACGCCGCCAGCAAGGAGACGAAGGCTAAAAAGGCAAAGCCAAAACCGGCCCATGTAACTGTTGAGGCTTCCAGCATCCGTAAACGCGCCATGCTGTTTTCAAACAGCGCGATAATCAGCACGCCAAGCACCAATTTTACTGCCGCCAGAACCAGCGCAATGACGAGGCCGCCCCAGCTAAATTCGCTCATCTGGCCCCATGGCAGGAACACGCCAACGAACATCTGCAACACGACCAATTGCTTGAGGGAAATCCCCCATTTCAGCACGGCAAAACCTGCGCCGCTGTACTCGGTCAATGGCCCTTCCTGCAACTCTTGCTCAGCCTCTGCGAGGTCGAATGGGAGTTTGCCCATTTCGATAAAGGTGGCGAAGGCACAGGCGGCGAGCGCCAGAATCAGCGTTAAGCTTTGTGCAGTTGGCCAGTGGTAGATAGTGGAGGCGATATTGCTGATGTGTGTGCTACCAGCGACTTGCGCTGCAACCCACAGTCCCAGAATCAGGATTGGCTCAACCAGTACACCAAGCATCGCTTCACGGCTGGCACCGATACCAGTAAACGGACTACCGGTATCCAGGCCTGCAATGGCAAAGAAGAAACGCGCGATGGCGAACAGATAGATAAGCGTTATCAAATCACCCAGTGACGGCAGTGGCGAATACAGCGTTACCACCGGCAGCGCGGTGGCTATCGTCAGCATTACGCCAACCATTACAAACGGCATCAGACGGAACACCCAACCTGAGGCGGCTGGCGCAACACTCTGGCGACCAAGCAATTTGAACAGGTCGCGATATTCCTGCATCACGCCAGGCCCACGGCGATTGTGCATGCGGGCGCGAGTGACACGAGTAATACCGGATAACAGTGGCGCGACGGCAAATAACACCAGCGCCTGAATTAACGAAAAGAAAATGGTATTCATCTCAGGCTCCTTAAGCGCAAACCGCAACCAGCAACACGGCCAGTTCGATCATTGCCAGGCGACGGAACGTACCGGCAAGGCAATCACACTGCCAGCCTGGTACCCATTTCACCGGGTTCAGGGTTTTGCGTAGTTTCAGCAGTGGCGCGAACGCCGCTTTGACGGGTTGAGCAAAACCACCCGCAGTAATGACCATTGCTTGTTCGTGGTCGTAACCGCAGACCCATGCCGTGCCGCGTGTGCGATTTGGCAGGCGATCGCCACGGAAAATCACCATCAGAATGAATGGCAACAGCGGGCTGGCAATCAGCAGCAGGGTGATCATCGGTTGTGAAACGGTGGTGTTCGCGGTTTGCAGCGGCAGAGGAATGGCATTCTGCAACAGCGGAATCAGCCATGGAGCCGCAACACCTGCAATCACACAACATGCCGCAAGTGCAGCCACACTCAGGCTCATCAGGAACGGTGCAGAGGTAGCATTTTCAGCCTCTGGTGTGCGAGGTGCACCCAGGAAGGTGACGCCATAAACCTTCGCCATACACATCACGGCCAGCGCGCCGGTAATCGCCAGACCTACAGCCAGCAATGGGCCTAAGAAGCGTGCGATAAACAGCGGCAAGGTGCCAAGGTGGAAGAAGGACTGGTAAATGACCCATTCGCCAGCAAAACCGTTGAGCGGAGGCAGTGCTGCCATTGCCATTAAACCGACCAGCATAGCAATGGAAATCAGTGGCATACGCTTGCCGATACCACCCAGTTTTTCGATATCGCGATGACCGGTACGGAACCAGACCGCGCCTGCGCCAAGGAACAAAGTGGTTTTGAATACGCTATGGTTGAACAGGTGATACAGGCCACCAATCATGCCGAGTGCAACCAGCGTGGATTCATTCAGCGCAAGTCCCATCAGGCCGCAGCCCAGGCCGAGCAGAATAATGCCGATATTCTCAAGGGAGTGATAAGCCAGCAGACGGTTGATATTGTGTTCCATCAGCGCATACAGGCCGCCGATAAACGCTGTAATCATCCCAAGAATGACGACCAGAACACCCCACCACAGCGGCATTGTGTTACTGATGAGCGAGAAGCTCATGATGCCGTAGAGTCCAATTTTCAGTACTACGGCTGAGAATAATGCAGCAGCCGGAGCCGAAGCGTTGGCGTGTGCCTGAGGTACCCAACCGTGAAGCGGGATAATGCCTGCCAGCAAACCAAAACCAACCAGACCCAGTAGCCAGATAACAGAGCTAATCGGCGCGCCGTTGGTCATCAGATGCAATTCGGCATAACTGAGCGTGCCGTATTGCTTCCACAGCAACCAGCATGCGACCGCCAGCAGCACGGTGCCAAGACGGCCCAGCGCAAACCACAACTGCCCGGATTTCTGGCAGCCTGTCAGGAAGTAGCCGCTCAAAGCAACGATTTCCGCCAGCACAACTAACATGCCGAGGTTATCTGCGACCAGTGCTGCTACCGCTGCGGCCATCACCAGGTTCACCAGCAAGCCATTAGCTTTAACAGCGTGATGACGATGCCAGTCGATATTAAACAGAGAGATAAACAGACCAGGCAGACCCAACGTCACCAGCCATATGCCGTTAAAGGCGTTGAGCTGTAGATGCAGCTGCCAGATTTGCGCCATACCGCTAAACCCGGTTAACGCATCAAAACCAGCAATCAGCACCAGAACCGAACTTATCGCGCCACCAAGCCCGGCAATAAAACCGCTCAGCGGTTTATTAAATGCCGTGGCACCTGCCAGAACTGCACTCAACACAAAGCCCATCAGCGCCCAATGAATCAGGATAAAAGCACTCATTTTTTTACCTCTGGCTGGGTAAACGCAGTGAGATCGCCAAGCGTCGCGCCCAGAGTCAGTTCACGTTTACGTTTGCTTGATTTGGCAATGTCGTTGTTATCAACCACGCGCAAAGCTTTGGTTGGGCAGGTGCGAACACACGCCGGGCCAGCTTCATCGAAACTGCACAGATCGCATTTCACAGCGATGGCGCGAACACCTGGCACCCAGTCAATAAGCGTACTGACGCGAGCAGGTGCCGGAGGCGCAGGTGGCGCTTTAGGGCTGTTGGCATTTGCGGGGATGTGAATCGGGCGGCTGCCGGAGAATTCGATAGAGCCGAATGGACAGGCAATAGCGCACAGTTTGCAGCTTACGCACAGGCTTTCATTGAGCTGCACCGCACCATTGATGCGGGTGATGGCATTAGCCGGGCAGACGCCTGCACAAGGCGCGTCTTCGCACTGATGGCACATTTGCGGCGCGGAATCATTCGCGTCACGCATCACTTTCAGGCGAGGCATGGATTGCAGGCCATGCAGACGGTGCGTTTCAGAGCAAGCCGCCTCACAGGTATGGCAACCCATGCAAAGTTTGGAGTCGGCGATTATAAAGCGGTTCACCAAGTCATCCTTAAAGAAGGCAGATCATTATCATCATTTTTGACGAAACCGTGCCGAAGGCTGTCGTTTCGACAGTTTTCGACACCCAACATGGCTATCAGGCCTGGGCGCTTTGTTGCAGCTGTCCCATCGATACCGGGGTATCGGTGTTAACCGCGCTGTACAGGCTTTCGTATACCGGGCGAATTTTTTCGAGGTAATGATCGAGTACATCGTCGCGGCTACGGTTGTTGATGCTGTTGTCTACGCGGCCTTCGTCATCGAGGATTGCTTTAGCAATCAAGACTCTATCTTCACCATTACGTTTCTCAACGTAGTACTCGATGGTGTGGCTGTTGAAGCCTTCGGCGAGGCGTACGTGAATGACGAAATGGTCAAATAAGAAGAAGCGCAGGGAATCATCAGGATTGCACCCTACGGCGTGATGCAGTTTCGCTTTAGAAAGGGTGATGCCCTGAATCAAGCTATTGCAGTAATGTTGCCACTGCGTGAGCAAGCGTTGGTGCTTGTCGGCAATGTATTCGGCTTTTTCGCTCAGTTCCCAAATGTTCATTATTAAATCACTCTGTTTTTGCTGATGCGTCTACAGAGCACGTTTCGTGCCAATATTGTATTACATTGAAATAATTGGTTTTTGTATTAATAATGTGCAAATAGACACAGGAATGACATGTCATTTCGTCATGTTTGACGGGGGAGTGACAGAGTTGTTTATGCTTATGCCTGGACTGGTGATTTTCCGTTCACCCGACAGTTATCCGCTCCCACATATATTAGTGAACGGTGAACGTATCAAGGGGTTAACGCCAACCCCTTGATAATCCAGGCGTCCGGTAAATCAATCGCTGCTGCGCAGTAAACCTCCGTTTTTCCTTTCAGTCCCAGGGGGCGGTTGTGACTCGCTCCCGGCGGTCACAACCTCTCGCCGTTCCCGACGGCTCGACCCGGCCTTACAGTCAAAATGGAGGCGATTGAAGCCGGAATCAAAGGTCAACGTCAAAGGCTAAAGACGACACTGAGCCGGTTTTGACCCTGTTCCCGGTATAAATTGCCCCAGTGTTCCCCATAAGTCAGGGTTGAGCTGCCGGGAGCAGCGAAAGAGAGCGATCGCCGGGAGCGAGTCGCGAACGACCGTGAACGTTGGGGATAAGCTGGGGTTTACCGCGCAGCGGCAATTTAAAACCGGGCGGCGGGGTTGTCAGGGGGATGCCGTAATCCCCCTGACACGTTCACCGTTAGCAAAGTTATAAAGGAACGCAGAACTTACGGGTGAACGGAACACAACCATACCTAATTAACCTCCCTCAACGGCAAGTGCCAAATTCCTGGCATCATCCTTGCATTACTCTCCCCAGATATCCCCGGAGGCAATATGCACGAAATCACCCTCTGCCAACGCGCACTGGAACTCATTGAAGCTCAAGCCCGCCAGCACGGCGCTACTCGCGTCACAGGTGTTTGGCTGGAAGTGGGCGCTTTCTCATGCGTTGAGCAAAGTGCGCTGGAGTTCTGTTTCGAACTAGTGTGCCGCGACACATTAGCTGAAGGCTGCCAGCTTCACATTCATCAGCAAGAAGCGGAGTGCTGGTGCTACGACTGCCAGCAACACATCACCTTATTAACTCAGCTGGTGCGGCGCTGTCCGCTGTGTGAAGGCAGCAATTTACGCGTAGTGGCAGATGATGGCGTGCAGATTAAGCGTCTGGAAGTGGAGGAGACGAATCATGTGTAGTACTTGTGGTTGCGCTGAAGGCAACTTGTATATAGAAGGCGACGAGCGCAATCCGCACTCTGGTTTCCGTAGCGCACCTTTCGCGCCAGCAGCACGCGCAACAATGCAAATCACTGGCGTCAAATTTGCCCCAACTGCAGACGAGCAGGGCGATCTGCATTATGGTCACGGTGCTGCAGGCACTCATGCGCCGGGTATGACCCAGCGCCGTATGCTGGAAATCGAACTTAACGTGCTGGATAAAAATAACCAGCTCGCCGCTTATAACCGTGAGCAGTTTGCCAAACAGCAACAACTGGTGCTGAACCTGGTTTCAAGCCCGGGTTCCGGCAAAACCACATTGCTGACTGAAAGCTTAAAACGTCTGCACGGGCGTGTATCTTGCGCCGTAATTGAAGGCGACCAGCAAACCGTGAACGACGCCGCCCGGATTCGCGCCACCGGCACGCCAGCGATTCAGGTGAATACCGGTAAAGGCTGCCATCTTGACGCGCAGATGATTCGTGATGCCATGCAACGCCTGCCGCTTGAGCGCAACGGGATTCTGTTTATCGAAAACGTCGGCAACCTGGTGTGCCCGGCGAGCTTTGATCTCGGCGAACGCCATAAAGTGGCGGTACTTTCGGTGACTGAGGGCGAAGACAAGCCGCTGAAGTATCCGCATATGTTTGCCGCCTCTTCGTTAATGCTGCTCAACAAAATCGACCTGCTGCCGTATTTGCAGTTCGATGTTGATAAGTGCCTCGACTATGCCCGCCAGGTGAATCCGAATATTGAAATCCTGCTGGTTTCTGCGACTAGCGGAGAAGGCATGGATGAGTGGCTTAACTGGCTGGAGACACAACGATGTGCATAGGCATTCCGGGCCAGATTGTTGAAAAACTGCCAGACGGCAGCGCCAAAGTAGATGTGTGTGGTATCAAACGCGATGTAAACCTGATGCTGGTGGGCGATGCGCAAATCGGCCAGTGGGTGCTGGTTCATGTTGGTTTCGCAATGGCGATTATTGATGAAGCCGAAGCCCGCGACACCTTAGATGCCCTGCAAAACATGTTCGAAGTGGAGCCCGATGTTGGCGGCCTGCTGTTTGGGGAAGAACGCGGATGATGCATTTTGTTGATGAATACCGCGCGCCAGAAAAAGTCATGCAGCTTATTGATGTGCTGCGTGAGCGTGCGCCAAAACTAACTTACACCGCCGAGCGCCCGCTGCGCATTATGGAAGTCTGTGGCGGGCATACTCACGCTATCTTTAAGTTTGGCCTTGACCAGCTGCTGCCAGAAAACATTGAGTTTATCCATGGCCCGGGCTGCCCGGTCTGTGTGTTACCGATGGGCCGCATTGATGCCTGTATCGAAATCGCCAGCCACCCGGAAGTCATTTTTTGCACTTTTGGCGATGCGATGCGTGTGCCGGGTAAAAACGGTTCACTGATGCAGGCGAAAGCGCGTGGCGCGGATGTGCGTGTGGTTTACTCGCCAATGGACGCTCTCGCAATTGCAAGCCAGAACCCGGACCGCAAAGTGGTATTTTTTGGCCTCGGTTTTGAAACAACGATGCCGACTACTGCTATTACGCTCAAACAGGCGAAAGCGCAGGGTATCAATAATTTTTACTTTTTTTGTCAGCACATTACGCTTATTCCAACGTTGCGTAGTTTGTTGGAGCAGCCGGATAACGGCATTGATGCCTTCCTGGCTCCCGGCCACGTCAGTATGGTGATTGGCACTGAAGCCTATGACTTTATTGCCACCGAGCATCAGCGTCCGCTGGTGGTTGCCGGTTTTGAACCACTGGATTTGCTGCAAGGCGTAGTGATGCTGGTTGAGCAAAAAATCCATCAACACAGTAAGGTGGAAAACCAATACAAACGTGTGGTGCCAGATGCCGGTAATAGCCTTGCGCAGGAAGCTATTACAGACGTCTTTACCGTGCGTGGTGATGCTGAATGGCGGGGGCTTGGTACTATCAGCGATTCCGGCGTGCTGCTCACCGATGATTATCGTCAGTTTGATGCGGAAGAGCATTTTAAACCTGCACCGCAACAGGTGTATGACGACCCGCTTGCCCGATGTGGCGATGTGCTCACCGGGCGCTGCAAACCTCATCAATGCCCGATGTTTGGTAAAACCTGTAATCCACAAAATGCCTTTGGCGCACTGATGGTGTCATCTGAAGGGGCATGTGCTGCCTGGTATCAATATCGCAGCCAGGAATCTGAAGTCTAAAAATGGTGGATGGCGCTGCGCTTATCCACCCTACGATTAGCGTGTAGGTCGGATAAGCGCAGCGTCATCCGACACAGGTAAAAATCATGAAAACTATCGAACTCGCCCACGGCAGTGGCGGCCAGGCAATGCAAAAGTTGGTAGCAGACTTGTTTATGCAGGCGTTTGATAATCCCTGGCTTGCTGAGCAAGAAGATCAGGCACGGTTACCGCTGGCTGAACTGACCGCCAGTGGCGATCGCCTGGCATTTTCAACCGACAGCTATGTTATCG
The DNA here is from genome assembly GCF_000737905.1 of Buttiauxella noackiae. Taxonomy (NCBI): domain Bacteria; kingdom Pseudomonadati; phylum Pseudomonadota; class Gammaproteobacteria; order Enterobacterales; family Enterobacteriaceae; genus Buttiauxella; species Buttiauxella noackiae. The sequence continues at coordinate 177,117 of NZ_JPRU01000003.1, read as the reverse complement.
ACCCACTCTTTTTCCCCGGCGGTGATATCGGTAAGTTAGCCATTTGCGGGACGGCAAACGACGTAGCAGTCAGTGGTGCAACCCCGCGCTGGTTATCGTGTGGGTTTATCCTTGAGGAAGGATTGCCGCTTGAAACGCTGGAGCGTGTGGTTACCAGTATGGCGGCTACCGCAAAAGCGGCGGGCATCGCGGTGGTTACCGGTGATACCAAAGTCGTGCAGCGTGGCGCGGCAGATAAACTGTTTATCAACACGGCGGGGATTGGTGCGATTCCTACTGGCCTGAACTGGGGGGCACAGCAAATTAGCACTGGCGATGTGTTGATCGTCAGCGGAACGCTGGGCGACCACGGAGCGACTATCCTTAACCTGCGTGAATCGCTGGGTCTGGAAGGTGCGCTGGTCAGTGACTGCGCGGTGCTGGCACCACTAATCGTTCCACTGCTGAATATTCCCGGCGTTAAAGCGCTGCGCGATGCGACGCGCGGCGGCGTGAATGCTGTACTGCATGAGTTTGCCGCGTCGTGTGGTTGTGGAATGGAAGTGGCTGAAAGCCAGCTGCCGTTAAACCCAGCGGTGCGTGGTGTTTGTGAATTGCTTGGTCTTGATGCGCTTAATTTTGCCAACGAAGGTAAACTGGTTATCGCAGTACAGCGCGAATCTGCTGAAGCGGTGCTTACTGCACTGCGTGCTCATCCTTTAGGGAGAGATGCGGCAATTATTGGTGATGTTGTAGAACGTAAAGGTGTACGTGTCGCCGGGCTATATGGTGTAAAACGGACATTAGACTTGCCGCATTCAGAGCCGCTACCACGCATTTGTTGACCTAAGCCAAGAGCGCTGTGTACCGCCCTGGCTACACTAAGCGTTGAGCGCCAATTGTATGATAAACATATTCCCTACCCGGTAATTTACCGGGTCTATTTTTTGGATAAGCAAAATGCCATACACACCGATGAGCGATCTCGGGCAGCAGGGTCTATTCGATATTACGCGTACCTTGTTGCAGCAACCTGATCTCCCGGCGCTTGCCAATTGCCTGACTCAATTGGCGGAACAAGGTGCGCTGGCGAACAGAGTGAATATTCTGCTTTATCATCCGCTACATCAGCGCGTGGCCTTCTATGGCATGGACAAACACGGCAAAGAACTGCATTACGAAGATGAAATGGTACTGGCCAATGGGCCGGTGCGGCGTGTGCTTTCGCGCCCGGAAGCGCTGATTTGTACGCAGGAAGAGTTCAATGATACCTGGCCGCAGGTGATGAACCTTGAATTGTACGCACCCTTTGGCCGTTACTGTCTGTTGCCGCTGGCCGCAGAAGGGAAAATCTTTGGTGGCTGCGAATTTATTCGCGACAACGATATCGCGTGGACGGATAAAGAACTCAACCGCATGCATACCCTGGCCCATGTTGTGGCTCTGGCTGCGGAGCAAATCCAGAACCGTATCGACTCAAACCTTGGTTACCAACAACTGTGCCGCGAACGTGACGATTTCCGTATCCTGGTTGCAGTAACAAACGCGGTACTCTCTAAGCTCGATCTTGATGAACTGATAAGCGAAATCGGCAACGAGATTCATCACTATTTCTCGATAGACTCGATAAGTATCGTACTACGCGGAAACCGCAAAGATCGCCTTACCGTCTACTCCACCCATTTTGTGAAAGAGCAGTCGCCAATCCACGATCAGAGTGATGTTGCTTTAGCCGGGACACTTTCTGAACGGGTATTCAAAAGCGGTGAAATGCTGCTATTGAACCTGCATCACGGTGACCAACTTGCGCCCTACGAGCGTATGTTGTTTGAAATGTGGGGTAACCAAATCCAGACCCTATGCTTGCTGCCGCTGACTTTCGGCAACAACATGCTCGGTGTTTTAAAACTGGCACAGTGCGAGGCGGGCGTGTTCACGCCGCAAAACCTCAAACTTCTGCGCCAGATAGCGGAGCGTATCGCCATCGCGGTTGATAACGCGCTGGCGTACCAGGAAATTAATCGCCTGAAAGAAAATCTGGTGGATGAGAACCTCTATCTCACCGAGCAAATCAATAATGTTGCCAGTGATTTTGGTGAGATTATTGGCCGCAGCGACGTGATGTCGAATGTGCTCAAACAGGTTGAAATGGTGGCGAAAAGCGACAGTACCGTGTTGATTCTGGGAGAAACAGGTACGGGTAAAGAGCTGATTGCGCGAGCCATTCACAATCTGAGCGAGCGCAACAGCCGTCGTATGGTGAAAATTAACTGTGCGGCGATGCCGGCTGGTTTGCTGGAAAGCGACTTGTTTGGCCATGAGCGCGGTGCATTTACCGGCGCAAACACTCAGCGTATCGGGCGTTTTGAACTGGCAGATAAAAGCTCGCTGTTCCTTGATGAGGTTGGCGATATGCCACTGGAGTTACAGCCCAAGCTTCTGCGCGTGTTACAGGAGCAGGAATTTGAGCGCCTTGGCAGCAATAAAGTTCAGCAGGTCGATGTACGCCTGATTGCCGCCACCAACCGTAATCTGAAAGAGATGGTGAATGAGCGTGAATTCCGAAGCGATCTCTATTATCGCCTGAATGTGTTCCCGATTATGTTGCCGCCGCTGCGGGAACGTCCGGAAGATATTCCGCTGTTGGTGAAATCTTTCACCTTCAAAATTGCTCATCGCATGAACCGCAATATCGACAGTATTCCTGCTGAAACCCTGCGTGCCCTGAGCCGTATGGATTGGCCGGGTAACGTGCGTGAGCTGGAGAACGTGATTGAACGCGCGGTGTTGTTAACCCGCGGCAATGTGCTGCATCTTTCCTTGCCTGAAATGGAGTATCTCCAGCCAGAAGAAAAACCGATGCAGATGGTGGCAAGTGAAGAGTTTCGTGAAGGTGAAGATGAGGCACAGAGAATTTTGCGTGTGTTGAAAGAGACTAACGGTGTGGTTGCAGGCCCACGTGGCGCGGCACAGCGATTGGGATTAAAACGCACAACCTTGCTTTCGCGTATGAAGCGCTTGGGGATTGATAAAGAGGGGATATAAACTAGTTATAACCCTATATTTTCTACCAGGTATCAACCATGGCACTTATCCCGAAAAACTACACGCGGCTGGAAAGCGGCTATCGTGAGAAAGCATTAAAGATCTACCCGTGGGTGTGCGGGCGTTGTTCGCGTGAGTTTGTTTACTCCAACTTGCGCGAGCTGACGGTTCACCATATCGATCACGACCACACCAATAACCCGGAAGATGGTAGCAACTGGGAACTTCTGTGCCTGTATTGCCACGATCATGAGCACTCAAAGTACACCGAGGCTGACCAATACGGCACAACCGTAGTCGCGGGCGAAGATGCCCAAAAAGATGTGGGCGAAGCGACCTACAATCCGTTTGCAGATTTAAAGTCGATGCTTAATAAGAAGAAGTAGGCATCAGGTGGGCAAGCTTCACGGTAGCCCACCTTTTCCATTTTTAACTCTCTGATTTTTCATCATCTACTAAATTCTCCAAAATCGTTGTCAGTCCCTCCGGGAATATCACCTCGTCAGTCTCTAGTAATTCTGATTGCGTCCACCATTTCTGTTGGCTTATCACCCGTTTTTCGTTTTCACTCCAGCCCGCTTGTGAAAGCTCATTTTCAGATGCATTGATGACATAAAAACGCTCGTCTGCCTTTACGGTTTCTCCACTCGGCAGTTGCATTGTGAATGTTCGTTGTGCAACACATGGCCCGCATTCAAGCCTCACGATGCCGGTTTCTTCGTGTAGTTCGCGAATGGCTGCTTGTTCAAATGATTCACCGGCTTCAAGGCCACCTCCAGGCGTTGCCCAATAAACCTTTCCTTCCAGCGCATCATCACGATGAGAAAAACGAAACAGCAGTACCGCACCACTATTGTTTAGGATGAGTAAGCGAGATGAAGGGCGCGTGCGCATAGAAAGTGGTCCTTGAGTTAAGGGCTGAGTTTAGAGGGTATAAATTCAATCCGAATTAATATGCACCTTACAATAACGCCGCTTCCATGCTGCCGGTGGTTGGCTTCGGTGATGTTAACTGAAACGTCTGACGATAAATAAGGCCGAGATAATCCGCATTACAATATAATTGGCTGCAAGCGTTGAGGTAGAAATCGGCAGATGAAATTGCGTGTCGCTATGATTGTTGGCGTGATAATAGCAAATATTAAAAGAAAGGTTATCCAGAGATAATTTGTTTAATTATAAACTTGGTTCTTGTTTAATAACTATATATTATTTTTATTTTTTGTTAATTAATTTGTTCTATTGTACGCTGGTGATGTGTAAATATTTTTAGTTTAAAAATAAACTAATTATAAGTTCAATTTAATGAGCTACTTTCCTATTATTCCGTTCGACAAACTTATGGCAGTTTAATTCTGAGTCGTTTGCTCAGATATGGGATATGTTAGGGAATATATGAAAAAGACTCTTGTGGCTTTAATCGTGCTGAACGCTTGCGCTGTTTCTAACGTATTTGCTGCGGCAGACGCGAACACATGGTATGGCGGCGCAAAAATGGGCTGGTCGCATTATTTTGATGTGAGCGGCAACAAAGGCTTCAGCGATAACGCAAGCAATGCCACCGATTTCGATTTCGACAAAGACAACACCAGCGGCGGTGTGTTTGCAGGTTACCAGGTGCTTCCATGGTTGGCTGTTGAAGGTGGGTACGACTACCTCGGCAACATGGGTATTAGCGGCAACAATGGTGTCGCTGGCGCAAAAATGAAAAGCCAGGGCCTGCAGCTTTCTCTGAAAGCAAGCTACGGTTTAACGGATAACTGGGATCTTTATGGCCGTGCTGGTGCGATGGGTTACCGCGCAGAAACCAACAATGCGGGCGATAACAATTTTGAAACCGGCGTGCGCCCATTAGCTGCAGTTGGTACTGAATATGCGTTTACCAAAAACTGGGCTGGCCGTCTGGAGTACCAGTGGGTAAGCAATGTGGGTAACTCTAACCAGATTGGTATCAGCAGTGATGTAAGTTCGTTATCCGCAGGTGTTGTGTACCGTTTTGGCCAGCATGATGACGCGCCAGTGGCGATAGTTTCTGCGGCGGCAGTTGTTGCTGCACCAGAAGTGAAAAAATTTAACCTGAAATCAGATGTGTTGTTCGGCTTTAACTCTGCAGAGCTGACTTCAGAAGGCCACGCAGCAATACAGCAGCTGTACAACAGCCCGGATATGCAAGCGGCGAAAAACAGCTCAACAACAGTTGTTGGTTACAGTGATCGCCTGGGCTCAGAGCAATACAATCAGCAGCTTTCTGCTCAGCGTGCACAAGCGGTTGTTGATGCGCTGATAGCGCAAGGTTTGCCTGCTCAGAATGTACGTGCCGAAGGCCGTGGTGAAAATGATTCAGTGACCGGCAACACCTGTGCAGACGATATGCCTAAGTCGCAACTGATTGATTGCCTAGCTCCTGACCGCCGTGTTGTGGTTGAGATTGCAGGCGAGCAGTAAATATTCACCCCTGAGAATGTGAATTCATCCCGAAAGTGCAGAAAGAAGTTACCTTGATTATTTCGTGCCACGCCCTGGAAGCATGTAAGCGCATTTTTCCGATGTGGCACGATATATGAAAGGTATATAAGAAATATTTCATTAATCGTCCGTTGCCCGACACATTCGTCGGGCTTTTTTTATTTCTGTTTTGCCAGCCAGACTGCGCCAAGCATGCCAGCTTTATTCCCCAGCTTGCAGGGGCGAATCGGCACTTGAAGCACATCCCAGAACTTAAACCCTTCCAGGTGACGTTCAAGCATCGGGTACAGCATCGGCTGAGTACTGACGCCGCCGCCCAGCAAAATCGCTTGAGGATCAAATAGCGACACAACGCTATAAATCCCACGCGCCAGGTATTTCACCCAGTTGTCGATAACACCCTGAATATGCAAATCTGTTTCAGCTCGGGCAAATATATCCTGGCCGCGAATTTTCTCATCTGCCGGGATATTCATCTCACGACGGCATGCATCCATCAGCCCTTTAGCTGACGCCAACTGATGCATATCCTCGCCATATCGTCCTACCGGCAAGACGCCAAATTCACCGGCCCGAAAGTGCGAACCGCGCATCAATTCGCGGTTTACGATAATGCCACCGCCAATGCCAGTACCAATCGTTACGCAGACCAGCGAATCATATTCATTACCCGCCCCCAACCACATCTCGCCGAGGGCTGCACAATTTGCATCATTTTCAACGGTAATTGGCAGGTCAGTCAGTTCCCCAAAAATCTCCAGCAAATTGCAGCCATCAAGAAACTCAAGCGCACCGGCTTTGGGGACATTGCCAGTATGGGGGTTGATATAACCTGGGAAACTGATGGCAATCCCGGCAATTTCATTATGCTGCCGATAGCCCGCCACCACACTTTGCCAGGCATCCAGAAACTGCTGGCGGTCATAGTGAGTGTCATACTCTTCAGCGATCAGCACCTCCCCCTCTTCAGTGAACAAACCATGCTTAACGTGGGTGCCGCCCACATCGAAACTTATAAACAGGCGCATGAGCAATCCTTGTAGCGAAACGGGAAAAGGTAAACTTTAAGTATGTATCAAAACCAATAAGCTGCAGGCTGATTACTCTTAATCAGCGAAAAACCAATCCGTGACCTGTGTCGTAAAGCGTTCAAACATTGGCGAAGAATTCACCGCTGGCGACTACGCTTGAGAGTGCTAACCGACAAGGAGATTCACATGACAAATAATCCTCCCGATACCCGAATTATCCCGGGCGAGTATGGTTTCCCGCTCAAGCTTAAACCTCGTTACGACAACTTCATTGGCGGCCAGTGGGTAGCTCCTGTCGAGGGAAAATACTACGAAAACCTTACCCCAGTTACCGGGCAACCTCTGTGCGAGATAGCCAGCTCCAGCAAAGGCGATATTGATTTAGCGTTAGATGCAGCGCATGAAGCGAAAGCTGGTTGGGGCGGTATGTCAGTTCAGGAACGTGCCAATATTTTGCTGAAAATAGCCGATCGTATGGAGCAAAATATTGAGCTGCTGGCGGCGGCTGAGACCTGGGATAACGGCAAACCAATCCGTGAAACCAGCGGTGCTGACGTGCCTCTGGCTATCGACCATTTCCGCTATTTTGCTTCCTGTATTCGCGCTCAAGAAGGCGGTATCAGCGAAGTTGATGGCGATACTGTGGCGTATCACTTCCATGAGCCGCTCGGTGTAGTAGCACAAATTATTCCGTGGAACTTCCCGCTGCTGATGGCGAGCTGGAAAATGGCTCCGGCGCTGGCTGCGGGCAACTGTATTGTGCTGAAACCAGCACGTTTAACGCCGTTGTCGGTTTTGCTGTTGATGGAGTTGGTGGGAGATTTACTCCCGCCGGGTGTCATCAACGTAGTGAACGGTGCTGGCGGTGAAATCGGTGAATATCTGGCAACCTCCAAACGTATCGCCAAAGTAGCGTTTACCGGTTCCACTGAAGTGGGCCAGCAGATAATGCAGTATGCGACCCAGAATATTATCCCGGTTACGCTGGAATTAGGCGGTAAATCCCCAAATATCTTCTTTGCTGATGTGATGGATGAAGAGGACGCATTTTTCGACAAGGCACTGGAAGGTTTTGCTCTGTTTGCCTTCAACCAGGGTGAAGTTTGTACCTGTCCTAGCCGAGCACTGGTGCAAGAGTCTATCTATGAACGCTTTATGGAGCGTGCGATTCGCCGTGTGGAATCTATCCGCAGTGGCAACCCTCTGGACTCACGTACCCAAATGGGAGCGCAAGTGTCACAAGGGCAGATGGAAACCATTCTGAACTACATCGATATCGGTAAAAAAGAAGGGGCTGATGTCCTGACTGGCGGACGCCGCAAAGCACTGGAGGGGGATCTGAAAGCCGGTTATTACCTGGAGCCAACCATTCTGTTCGGTAAAAATAATATGCGCGTTTTCCAGGAAGAAATCTTCGGGCCCGTGCTTGCCGTGACGACCTTCAAAACCGTGGAAGAAGCACTGGAGCTTGCGAACGATACCGAATACGGCCTCGGCGCTGGTGTCTGGAGTCGTAACGGTAATCTGGCGTACAAAATGGGCCGTGGCATTCAGGCGGGGCGCGTATGGACTAACTGTTATCACGCTTACCCAGCGCATGCGGCGTTTGGGGGCTATAAACAATCCGGTATCGGGCGTGAAACCCATAAAATGATGCTGGATCATTATCAGCAAACCAAGTGCCTGTTGGTGAGTTATTCCGATAAGCCGTTAGGGTTGTTCTGATATGAGCTGAAAAAGACACATCTCACTCTGGCATTAGGCCGGGTGAGATGTGTTTATTGCGCTATTCGTACATAAACAATGCTTTATCACGCAGTAGGTGGTCATTGCCACGACGGCGGGTAAAACCGATACGGTCAAAATATTCGAGAATCTGTACTGCGAGTTTACGTCCCACGCCGAGACTGTCGCGGAAGTCAGCAGCGCTGGTGGCTCCCTGCGTTTGATCCAATTCGCGGATCAAATTAGCAAAGGTTTGAATTCGATCGTTACGGTAATAACGATCTTTTAAGATCGCTGTTACCAGACCAAGTTGCGCGGCAAAACGCAGTAGCTGGCGTACTGTTTGTTCATCTTGCTGTGTTTCCCGAGCCAGATCGCGGACCCACCAGGGGTCATCACCAAATAGTGCGTCAATTTTCTCCCAGACTACCAACTGCTCTGCGGAAAATCCCGGTTTGTGATCGGGCAGATGCAGCCAGCCTTGTCGGCTTGCGAGCAACCCTTCGTGGCGCATTTTTTCAATCAATGCCAAAACCAGTGGCTCATCTTCACTTGGTAAAGCCATGCGACGCAGACGCTCACGGCCTGGGCCGGGCTGGTCATCATGCTGTTGATGATAACGCTCCAGGGTATCGAGTAGTTTTTGCTTCCAGCGTGCGGCCATATCCTCGCGAAGCAGGCTATTGCCCGCGCGAAGAAAATCGCTTCTGTTTAGCAACGCTTGCAAACCCTGAGAGGTCAACTGCCGCGCCCAGGCGAAATCGGTCAGGGTTACGGCGCTTCGTTGTAGATGAATATCGAGCGCCTGCTGGTCATTTTCTGCATGTTTAAGCTGTTGTAACCATGCAAGGAATGCTGGCTGGCGTTTTCCACGACGCGGTGCGTGCAGAAGAATGGCTCGTGCTCCTGCAAGTGTAACGCGAGCGGATATATCACGCAGAACCAGATGGTCATTGTCTGCAAGCCATAATGGCGTATCCAGAACCAGTTCCGCGAGGTCATCTTCTAGCAGAGAAATACGCCCGGTGATGTGACTTGCTGCATGGTGGATATGTAACGGCTGCCATTGTTGCAGCTGCGCGTGGCTCTGGAGTTGAACGATTACGCGCTCAACTGGCTGAAGGGGTTGTTCCGCCAGCAGCCAGTCGCCACGTTTGATATCCAGTTTTTCCGCATCGCCGCTAATGTTGATCGCTATACGTTGCCCGGCAAAAGCCGTGTCGGTTTTACTATTTTGGGCATGCAAACCGCGTACACGCATCGGTTTATCAGCGCCGGTTAACCACAGAGTGTCACCAATTTTTACTTCGCCACTTAACGCGGTTCCGGTCACTACCAGACCTGCCCCTTTGACGGTAAAAGCGCGGTCAATAGCGAGGCGGAAACGGTGCTGGCGCGGATGTGAACGTTCCGGCAAAGCGAGAAGATGTGTGCGTAGCTCGTCAATTCCTGTGCCGTTGGTGGCTGCCGTGACAAACAAAGCCGCCTCTTGCCAGCCAAATTCACTGAGGGTTTCCAGCACCGCTTCGCGTACCTCATCGATTCGGGCATCACTTACCCGGTCGGCTTTAGTCAAGGCCACGGTTAGCGACGGTTTGCCGGTTAATTGCAAAATGGCCAGATGTTCGCGAGTTTGCGCCATAACACCATCATCGCAGGCAACAACTAACAGCGCGTGGTCGATACCTCCCACTCCTGCCAGCATATTGGCGAGAAATTTTTCATGCCCTGGCACATCAATAAAACCGGGAATGCGGCCATCGGGTTGTGGCCAGTACGCATAGCCCAGGTCGATAGTCATGCCGCGCTTTTTCTCTTCGGGCAGACGGTCGGCATTCACGCCAGTTAAGGCTTGCAACAGGGTAGTTTTGCCGTGGTCAACATGCCCGGCGGTAGCAATAATCATGGGTTCAGGTTCTCCATGAAACCAGCTTCATCTTCAAGGCCTCGTAAATCCAGCCATAAGCGGCCATCGTTGATGCGGCCAATAATCGGTTTTGGTCGTTCGCGCAGGGCTTGTGTGAGCACGGCAAGTGTTGCGCCGCGCCCATCTTTTGGGGTGAACGTTAGCGCGGCACTTGGCAAACGATCCACTGGTAGTGAGCCGCTGCCAATTTGCGATAAACATGGTTCTACGCAAACGGTAAATTGCTCGCCATATTTACCTTCAAGGGCCGGCAGCAGACGCTGTGCAAGCTCTGTGATTTCACTGGCATTGCGGGTTAGCAGGCGTAGCGTCGGCAATCGTTCGACCAATGTTTCGGGGTGTTGATAAAGGCGTAACGTCGCCTCTAGTGCTGCCAGCGTCATTTTATCCGCACGTAATGCGCGTTTGAGTGGGTGGCTTTGAATACGGGCTATTAACTCTTTTTTGCCGACAATAATACCCGCTTGCGGGCCGCCAAGCAGTTTATCACCGGAGAAGCTCACCAGGCTTACGCCTGCGGCAATCAACTGTTGAGGCATTGGCTCTTCCGGCAATCCCCACTGAGTCAGATCGACCAGCGAACCGCTACCTAAATCAGTCACCACGGGAATATTTAGCTCATTACCCAGTGCCACGAGTTCTGCTTCATCGACCGCTTTAGTAAAGCCCGCAACCTGGTAATTGCTGGTGTGGACTTTCATCAATAGCGCGGTATTTTCATTCGCTGCCTGGCGGTAATCTTTCAAATGCGTGCGGTTAGTCGTGCCAACTTCAACAAGTTGGCAACCCGCCTGACGCATCACATCAGGAATACGGAATGCACCACCAATTTCGACCAGTTCGCCACGTGAAACCACCACCTCTTCACCACTGGCACATGCCGCCAACATCAGCAATACGGCTGCTGCATTGTTATTGACGATACAGGCGTCTTCCGCACCGGTCAGTTCGCAAAGCAAGCCCGCCAATGCTCTGTCACGGTGCCCGCGCTCTGCACCATGTAAGTCATATTCCAGTGTTACGGGGTAGCGCATTGCCTGAGTCACGGCCTCAATTGCGGCTTCTGCCTGCAATGCGCGACCCAGGTTGGTATGAAGTACCGTGCCGGTCAGGTTAAATACTGGCAACAGGGCGCTGCGCTGGCCTGATTCAAGCTGTTGCTTTGCATGTGCTGCCCAATCGCTGTTCCAGGGTGGCAGGATTTCCTGAGTACGAATGTGTTCCCGTGCCACCTCCAGCATCTCGCGTAAGGTGTTCACCACCTGAGTGTGGCCGAAATGGTGCAGCAAAGTGCTGAATGAGGCGTCACGTAACAGTTTATCGATTGCTGGAAGTTGGCTGTACAAGGTGCGATGGGTAGTCATAGCAAGCCGCAGAATGGTGAAATATTGCGATAGTTTACAGGGGGAGTTGCCCCCCTGTCATGGCGGGAGATCATGCTGTTGGCGGTTCAGTACGTGCAAAACTTTCACGTTCGAAAAGTTTCTCAACCAGTTTGACTAAATGCGGGCGGTCGACACACCAGCCTGGTGAAACGCGACGGAAATTGAGGTAGCCCACAGCACATGCCACTGCAATGGTCGCGACGCTTAGGTTTTCCGCATCCAGTTTTTTATCTGCGACGTACTGTTCAAGCATTGTCAGGCTGCGGCTGATTTTTTCACGTTGGCGCAGCAGTTCCGTTTCAGATTGCTGCTCCGGCGGACGTTGGCGTTCGCGTACCGAAACCAGAGCCGCGTCCATAATGCCATCGGCCAGCGCTTCTATCTGGCGCATCTGCAGTGCGGCTAAGGGCTCGCGTGGAATGAGGGCAGGGGCGATATCCAACAACTCAAGATATTCGGCAATCACCGGTGAATCGAACCAGTATTGCCCATCGCCGGTGACCAGCGCCGGGACTTTGCCGAGCGGGTTGTATTGCGGTGTGCTGCTTTCTGAAGTCCAGGGGTTGTCGTTTACAAATTCAAAAGTTATGCCTTTTTCCAGCATTATCACTGAGATTTTGCGCACATACGGGCTGGTGTAATTACCAATAAGTTTCATTACATCGTCCATTTTTAATCGACAAAAACTAAGTATGGATCAGGATGCAGTAAAAGGTAGTGCATCTGAAATGGTGAGAGCCCGAACTTGCCGCTGCGCTGTAATTTTCTGACAAAATCTAATGAACCGGCATCGCCGGGTTGCCCCGGATCACACTCCATAAAAATCACTTAAAATTTCTTGTGATGCTAATCACATATAAATAACAAAGTCACAACTATGAAATGTGATTTCCATCACGTTTAGGCGTCAACTATGCGCAAAAAATAGCTACTGTGTTTTTTTTACACACTGATTATGTGACGTAGATCTCCTGATCGTAGTTAGCTGCCCCCATCAATTGGTGATCTTCATCACATAAATTTCCGCTCGCTGGACAGTTTCACGATTCAGTGCCAAATTCGCCTCACTTAGAGCATCTGGCAGCGTTGCTTGCCACCACATTAACAATAAACCTCGGGCTGCTTTTCAGCGCGTAAACACAATAAGGGGTGTGCGTATGTCATCCGATATCAAGATCAGAGTGCAAAGCTTTGGTCGTTTCCTGAGTAACATGGTAATGCCAAACATCGGCGCGTTTATCGCCTGGGGTATTATCACCGCCTTATTTATCCCGACCGGTTGGTTGCCAAGTGAAACACTGGCGAAACTGGTAGGCCCAATGATTACCTATCTGCTGCCGTTGCTCATCGGTTATACCGGTGGTCGCTTAATCGGTGGCGACCGTGGTGGTGTGGTTGGTGCAATCACGACTATGGGTGTTATCGTCGGTGCGGATATGCCGATGTTCCTCGGCGCGATGATTGCAGGTCCTCTGGGTGGCTGGGCGATTAAACATTTCGACGCGTGGGTAGACGGCAAAATCAAATCCGGCTTTGAAATGCTGGTGAACAACTTCTCTGCTGGCATCATCGGTATGATTCTGGCGATTCTGGCGTTCATGGGTATTGGCCCTGCGGTTGAAGTCCTGTCCAAAGTACTGGCGGCGGGCGTTAACTTCATGGTTGTCCATGACATGCTGCCACTGGCTTCTATCTTCGTAGAACCTGCGAAAATCTTGTTCCTGAACAACGCAATCAACCACGGTATCTTCTCACCGCTGGGTATTCAGCAGTCCCACGAACTGGGCAAATCAATCTTCTTCCTGATTGAAGCAAACCCAGGTCCTGGTATGGGCGTGCTGATGGCGTACATGTTCTTTGGTCGCGGCAATGCTAAGCAGTCTGCGGGCGGCGCGGCAATCATCCACTTCCTGGGCGGTATCCACGAAATTTACTTCCCATATGTACTGATGAACCCACGTCTGATTCTGGCCGTTATCCTCGGCGGTATGACTGGCGTGTTCACACTGACTATCCTGAACGGCGGCCTGGTTTCTCCGGCATCTCCGGGTTCCATCCTGGCAGTTCTGGCGATGACACCAAAAGGTGCGTACTTCGCGAACATCGCAGCAATCGTTGCAGCAACCGCAGTCTCCTTCGTGGTATCAGCAATCTTGCTGAAAACCAGCAAAGTTAAAGAAGAAGACGATATCGAAGCAGCAGCTCGCCGTATGGCAGAGATGAAAGCAGAATCCAAAGGTGCAACTGCGCCACTGGCGGTAGGTGCTGGCCTGTCTAACGACCTGAGCCACGTACGTAAAATCATCGTAGCGTGTGATGCAGGCATGGGTTCAAGTGCTATGGGTGCTGGTGTGCTGCGTAAGAAAGTTAGCGATGCAGGCCTGAAAAATATCTCCGTAACTAACTGTGCAATCAATAGTTTGCCGGATGATGTTGACCTGGTGATTACGCACCGTGACCTGACCGAACGTGCGATGCGTCAGGTTCCACAGGCACAGCATATTTCTCTGACCAACTTCCTGGACAGCAGCCTGTACTCCAACCTGACCGAGCGTCTGGTGGCCTCTCATAACCTGAGCGAGAAAGAAGTGAAGGTCATGAGCAGCCTGGAAGACAGCTTCGTACCAAGCGAAGAAGGGCTGTTCCGCCTGGGGGCTGGCAACGTGTTCCTTGGCCTGACTGCCACCACCAAAGAAGAAGCCATTCGCTTTGCGGGTGAGCAACTGGTGAACGGTGGTTACGTCCAGCCTGAATATGTTGATGCGATGTTTGAACGTGAAAAACTGACCCCAACTTATCTGGGTGAAGGTATCGCAGTTCCACACGGTACAGTTGAAGCGAAAGACCGTGTACTGAAAACCGGTGTTGTATTCTGCCAGTATCCACACGGTGTTCACTTCGGTGAAGAAACTGATGATATTGCCCGCCTGGTTATCGGTATTGCCGCTCGCAATAACGAACACATCCAGGTTATCACCAGCCTGACCAACGCGCTGGATGATGATTCAGTGATTGATCGCCTGGCGAACACCACCAGTGTTCAGGAAGTTCTCGACCTGTTGGCTGGTAAGAAGTAAGTCTCCATTTCCCTCTCCCGAATGGGAGAGGGTTCTGGTGAGGGTGGTCAATACCACAAACCTCCTCACCCGAACCCTCTCGGGTAATTCAAATTTAAGAAGGTGAACGACATGAAAGCATTACATTTTGGTGCAGGTAATATCGGACGTGGCTTTATCGGAAAATTGCTGGCAGATGCCGGTATTCAACTGACCTTTGCCGATGTGAACCAGACTGTGCTGGACGCACTGAATGCGCGCCATAGCTACCAGGTTCACGTTGTTGGCGAGCAAAAGCAAATCGACACCGTTTCCAATGTTAATGCCGTTAGCAGTATTGGCGATGAAGTGATTACCCTGATTGCCGATGTAGATCTGGTGACCACGGCAGTCGGACCGGTAGTGCTTGAACGCATTGCACCAGCCGTAGCGAAAGGTCTGGTTCTGCGTCGTACCAACGGTAATGAGAAACCGCTGAACATCATCGCTTGCGAGAATATGGTGCGTGGCACCAGCCAGCTTAAAGCTCATGTGATGAAGGCGCTTTCAGAAGATGATCAAGCGTGGGTTGAGCAGCACGTTGGCTTTGTTGATTCCGCTGTTGACCGTATTGTTCCACCGTCAGAATCTGCCACTAACGATCCGCTTGAAGTCACGGTTGAAACATTCAGCGAATGGATTGTTGATAAAACCCAGTTCAAAGGTGATCTCCCGAACATTCCTGGTATGGAACTTACTGATAATCTGATGGCGTTTGTTGAGCGCAAACTCTTCACGCTGAATACCGGGCATGCTATAACCGCATACCTTGGCCAACTGGCCGGTCATCAGACCATTCGCGACGCCATTCTGGATGAAAAAGTCCGCGCTGTAGTGAAAGGGGCAATGGACGAAAGTGGTGCGGTGCTGATCAAGCGTTATGGTTTTGATGCAGACAAGCACGCAGCCTACATCCAGAAAATCCTTGGTCGTTTCGAGAACCCGTACCTGAAAGATGATGTGGAGCGCGTAGGCCGCCAGCCGCTGCGTAAATTAAGTGCGGGTGACCGTCTGATTAAGCCATTGCTTGGCACCATTGAATACGGTTTGCCACACCAGAACCTGGTGGAAGGTATTGCCGCAGCGATGCATTACCGCAGTGCAGAAGATCCGCAAGCTCAGGAGCTGGAAAAACTGCTGGCAGAAAAAGGCCCACAGGCCACTCTCGCAGAAATTTCTGGCCTTGATGCCAATAGCGACGTGGTAGCTCAGGCGGTGAAGGCGTTTGACGCCAAAGCTTAAAGAGAAGAGAGCGGGTGCAGTGGATGCTGCACCCAATAGAAAATTTTAGTGATGCAGGCAAAGATGGAAGAAACCCAGGCCTTTGAAAACCGTGTGCTTGAGCGTCTCAATGCCGGCAAAACCGTACGCAGCCTGCTGATTGCCGCGGTCGAACTTCTCACCGAAGCGGTTAATATCCTGGTGCTTCAGGTCTTCCGTAAAGACGACTATGCGGTGAAATATGCGGTTGAACCCTTGTTGGATGGTGACGGGCCATTAGGGGATCTCTCCGTGCGTCTTAAACTTATCTACGGGCTTGGCGTGCTCAATCGCGCGGAGTACGAAGATTGCGAATTGCTGATGGCCCTGCGTGAAGAGTTAAATCACGACGGTAATGAATATAATTTTACCGATGATGAGATGCTTGGCCCATTCGGTGAGCTGCACTGTGTTTCTGCTCTACCGCCGACACCAAAGTTTGTAGATGGCAGCGATCCTGAGCTGTTTGCCATGCAAAAACAGCGCTACCAGCAAATAGTTCGTTCCACGATGGTGCTCTCTTTAACTGAGCTGATCTCACGGATCAGCTTAAAAAAAGCCTTCCAGAAGTAATCACAAATAAAGTCCCTTTTCGCCCTCTCACGCCGAATGGTGTATCCTTGCCAGCAATGAAAGTTATTCACGGTTAATTAAAAATGAAAGAAATCGAAAAAGCAGAAATCAAACGTCTTAGCGATCGTCTCGATGCTATCCGTCATGAGATGCCAGAACTGCATCTGATCAATGACGCTGAAAAGTATGCTGAGATGGAAAAAGAGAAAGCGAAGCTGGAAATCGAAATCGTGCGCCTGCAAGCGGTGCGCAACCAGAAGCTGAGCAAAGAAGCACAAAAATTGATGGCACTGCCGTACAAACGTCCAATCACCAAGAAAGAACAGGCTGACATGGGCAAGCTGAAGAAAGCGGTACGTGGCCTGATTATCGTGCATCCAATGACGGCGTTAGGCCGCGAAATGGATCTTGAAGAAATGACCGGTTTTTCAAAGACTGATTTCTAAGTTAACACTCGATTTTGAGAAGGGATGATCCGTTAAGGTTCATCCCTTTTATTTTGTTTAAATTCCTCTTTTGCGAAGCTTGTTCATAACTTATTCCCTCACTATTGGATTCAATTCTCACAATATCTATTCTCTGGCTCTTGTGTATGAACTGGCCGACACCAAGTAACAAAACTCGCTCCTGTTCACTATGTAGTTTAAAATAGGTATAAATCGAACGATTTATACCTATTTAATCGAAATGAGGGTGAGGCATGATCAGTTTTACAGCCAACCAGGCAAAAACTCAGTTTGGGGAAATGATTGCTAAAGCGCAGCGTGAACCAGTGAGCATCACCAAAAATGGCAAACCTTCTGTTGTCGTGATGTCCATTGCCGATTACAACGCTATCGAAGAGCTCAAGTTACAGAACCTGCGCGATAAGCTTGCACGTTCCGTTGCTCAGATTAAAACAGGCAATATCTGTGATGGTGACGACGCGTTTGATGAGTTACTGAAGGATCTCTAATGGCTGGATATAAGCTGACGGAAGATGCGCGAGAGGATTTGCGCGAGCTAAAGGGATTTTCATTGAAGCAATTTGGGGATCTTATTACCCGTGAATATCTGGTTGGCATGCGAGTTACGCTACAGCATTTGGCAAAAATGCCGGGGATGGGAATGGATGAATCTGACGACTTATTTCCGGGTGTATGGAGCTTTCCCTATATGAGTCATATGCTCTATTACCAAAAAGCCGAAGCAGGGATTGTCGTTATCGGTATCATTCATCAGAGTCGAATGCCGGAGCTGTTGTTAAAAAGACGATAAGCCAGCAGTTTTCCCACTGGCTTTTTAGTTTCTACTTCAATACCTGCGGGTTCACGCAGTTCTCTTTCACTTTACCACTGAGCGCAGCAATCAAATTATCTACAGCGCAAGCCGCCATGTTATAGCGAGTTTCGTGTGTTGCGGAACCGATATGTGGCAGGGCGACAACGTTCGGTAGGCTAAGTAGCGGCGAGTCAATTGGCAGCGGTTCTTGCTCAAATACATCCAGACCGGCCGCGTGAATTTTGCCGTCTATCAATGCCTGAATCAGCGCCTTTTCGTCAATCACTGGGCCACGTCCTGCGTTGATCAAAATTGCGGAAGGCTTCATTTTTGCCAGTTGCTCAGCACCAATCAGATGATAGGTTTCATCGGTCAATGGCAGAGAAATACAGACGAAGTCAGATTCGGCCAGCAGCGTATCGAGGTCGCAATAGCGAGCGTTGAAGCGCTCTTCTGCTTCCTGATGGTGTCGGCGAGCGTTATACAGGATCGGCATGTTAAAACCGAAGTGAGCACGTTGTGCCAGTGCAAGGCCAATGCGGCCCATACCCAGAATACCCAGCGTTTTGTGGTGTACGTCGATGCCAAACCAGTCCGGCCCGATACTGCTTTGCCACTCACCAATTTTCACACGCTCTGCCACTTCCACCGCACGTCGAGCTGTAGCCAGCACTAATGTCATCATGGTGTCTGCAACGGTTTCAGTCAGCACAGTTGGTGTATGCATCAGCGCGATACCGCGTGAAGTCAGCGCATCCACATCAAAATTGTCATAGCCAACAGAAACCGTTGAGGCGGCACGCAACTTTGGAGTGTGTTCCAGAAACGCTTTATCGACTTTCTCGCTAGAGCCAAGAATCCCTTCCGCATTGGCAAAAAACTGCGCATTTTGCTTGAGCGTATCAGGGCTTAAGTTGTCCAGTTGAGTGACGGTAAAGTGATTTTCAAGGCGGGTCAGCAGGTCGTCAGGTAGCTTTTTGTAGAGGATGACGGACGGCTTCATGGCGTTCTCCGTTAAACAGTTAAATACAGACCTGGCGGTGTAACGACCGCCAGGCTTGAGATTAGGCGTGGTGTGCTGCCACCGGAATTTGTTGGTTTCTCGCCGGTTTCACTATCAGAGTTAGCCACACAGAAGCAAGCAATGCTACCCCCATAAAAATGTAGGAAGCAGACGGGCTGCCCGTTGCGCCGTTGAGGTAGCCAACAAACCAGGAGCCAACAAATGAGCCGAGCGCACCCATGCTATTAATTAATGCCATCGCGCCACCGGCGACGTTTCTTGGCAGCATTTCCGGGATAATCGCGAAGAATGGGCCATACGGTGCATACATTGCGGCACCTGCAATTACCAGCAAGGTGTAGGAAACCCAGAAGTGATCAGCGCCAACCAGCCATGAGCCAAGGAATGCCAGTGCGCCAATCAGCAGCAGTGGCCAGACAAACAGCTTACGGTTCTGCATTTTGTCGGAAGCCCAGGAAACCACAATCATGGCAATTGTTGCCGCAAGATATGGCACTGAAGATAGCCAACCGACTTCAACCATTCCCATTCCTGCGGCACCTGCGTTACGGATGATCGATGGCAACCACAGCACGAAGCCATATACCCCAATGCTCCAGCAGAAATATTGCATGCAAAGCAGCACAACATTACGTGAACGGAAGGCTTCGCTGTAATTACGTACCGCTTTAATTCCTTCTTGTTCCTTCTCAAGTTGCGCCTGCAACGCCGCTTTTTCAGCATCAGATAACCAGCCAACCTGGGTCGGTTTATCTTTTACCAGCACCCACCAGGCGAATGCCCAGATGACCGCCGGAATACCTTCAAAGATAAACATTTCGCGCCAGCCGAATGCCTGAATCAGGTAGCCGGAAACGACAGACATCCAAAGTACCGTCACCGGATTACCCAGGATTAAGAATGTATTGGCCCGCGAACGTTCAGATTTAGTAAACCAGTTGCTGATGTAAATCAGCATCGCTGGCATCACGGCGGCTTCAACTACGCCGAGGATAAAACGAATCGCCGCCAGCGCTGGAATGTTGCTGACCATCCCGGTCAATGAGGCGCAGGCACCCCACAGAATCAGGCAGACAAAGATCAGTTTGCGCACGCTGCGGCGTTCGGCGTACATCGCTCCGGGGATCTGGAAGAAGAAATAGCCGAGGAAGAATAGTGCTCCCAACAGTGACGAAATCCCTTTAGTGATACCGAGGTCTTCGTTAATGCCTGCGGCGGACGCGAAACTAAAGTTGGCACGATCAAGGTACGCCAGGCTGTAGGTGATAAACACGATTGGCATGATGTACCACCAACGTTTTGGCGCAATTGTATTGGTTTTCATAGGCTAGCCTCTATGTTGAGGAGAGACGCATCATGCCGAGTGTAGGGCACAGCAGATGCAATCTTAGTTCATTCGCCAAGCGCTGCTCGGGTGGGTAACCCTTCGCTATCGCCGATGACTTGTATCGCCAGTGAGCCGATTTTGTTACCGCGGCTAACAGCTTGTGGTAAGGATTTTCCTTCGAGCAGGGCGCTTATCACCCCTACGGCAAAGCCGTCGCCAGCACCAACGGTGTCGACAACATTCTCGACCTTCACCGCATTTACTGCGCCTTTCTCGCCAGTAGCAGTTTTAAACCACGCTCCGTCAGCACCGGTTTTCAGTACTACCGTTTTCACGCCGTGGTCGAGATAGAAATCCGCAATGGCTTCCGGAGTTTTGTGCCCAGTCAGGATTGCACCTTCGCTCAGGCCTGGTAGCACCCAATCGGCCTGGAAAGCGAGTTTATTCAACTGCTTCACCATTTCCGCTTCGCTTTGCCACAATACCGGGCGCAGATTCGGGTCGAACGAAATTGTTTTGCCTTTTTCTTTCATCACTTTGGATGCGTGAATGAGCAGTTCTAATGAGCTGGCAGAAAGCGCTGCCGCCACGCCACTCAAATGCAGATGGCGTGCCGAACAAAAGTACTCTTCGTTGAAATCCGCAACTGACAGGTGACTGGCTGCCGAGCCTTTACGGAAATACTCCACAATGGGATCGGTTCCATTTTCTGCTTTAGATTTAAGCTGAAAGCCTGTAGCAAAACGCTCGTCAGTCGTCACACCCCGGCTGTCGATATTCTCTTTCGCCAGTTGTTGCAGCACGTAGCGGCCAAAAGAGTCATTGCCTACGCGGCTAACCCAGCCCACTTTCAGGCCAAGACGCGAAAGACCAGTTGCAACGTTCAACTCTGCCCCTGCGACACGTTTAACAAATTGCTCTGCGGCTGCTAAATCGCCGCTTTGGCTGGAGACAAACATGGCCATCGCTTCACCGATGGTAATGACATCAAGTTGTGTCGGCATCGCTTACTCCTCGCGTAATAAGTTGACGTAATGGCGGGTGACAGCCGTCAGGTCACGGCCTTCAAGCGGAAATTCGATTCCACGCGGCGCATCGGCTGGCAGGTTTTTGAGTAATTCGAGCCAGCGCGGTTCGGCATCATCAAGCGCAATGGCCCGATAGTGGTAATGGTGTGGCACGGCAGCTTTGACGTGGATATAACTGACTGAAGGTGCCAGCACGCGTGCGGCGGCCTCTGGAGATTCATCGACCCATAGCCAGTTCGCCATATCAAAAGTGAGCGTCACTGGAAGGTTTAGCACCTTGCAGGCGGCCTGAAAGCGTTGCATTGGAGCGAGTTTGCCGCTGCTGGTCTGGTCATTTTCTACCACCAAAGCCACGTCGCTTTGCGCCAGCCACTGCTGTAAAGCCGGGAACTGCTGGCTGCCGCGAAAATGGCCGAGCGAAAGTTTCAGCCAGCTTGCGTTTAGTTGGTGGGCTTCAAGCAGCAAAGAAGGTATGAGCGGATTCAGTTTGCCGTCTTCAACAAACAGCGGTTCTGGGGCTGAGTAACAGGCCAGCAGATTATGTTCAGCGATTTGCTGCGCCAGTTCTGACAGAGCATCAAGCTGAGTGCGGCTAAATAATTCGCGGCGGATTTCCACGCCGTCAGCGCCGGCATTGGCGATAATCGGCAGCAGTGCGTGTTGGCCTCCCAGCGCTGCGATACGGTCATGCCCGTAAGCGGCAGTGACGACAATAATTTTTCTCGGCATTAAATTCTCCGGCCAATCTCATCTAACTAATATAACTATTACGCTAGATGGAACCGGTTCCAAAGAAAAGCCAGCAGTGTCTAATTTATGATCGCTATCACGAACATTGATTAACGGGTGGTGGAACCGCGAACGATTAATTCGCCAGAAAAGACCTGTTCATAAACGGTGTCACTACCGTCTTCAATGCGCTTTACGACTTGTTCGAGAGCAGCGTAACCTATCTGCCAGGTTGGCTGTTTAAGTGTCGTGATACCAACACCGGCAAGCTCCGCCCATTCGAGTTCATCAAACCCTAGTAGGCCAATGTCGGAACCCCAGTGCAGGCCGATACGTCGCAGGGAGCGGGCCACCTGAAGTGTGAGTGCACCGTTTGCCGAAATCACAGCTTTACGCATTCCCCGATGGCCGGAATGGAACTGGCGCAGTGTGTTATCCATCAAATCGGCTTCGTGCAAAGGCACTTCTGCATTTTCGGCGACAATGCCAGGAAAGCGTTTGAGGGTGGAGTGGAAAGCATTGAGGCGCTCGCGGCGGGTGTTCACCGTGCCGAGAGGTTCGCTGAGGAACAGAATGGCTTCAAATCCTTGTTCGACAAGGTGTTCGGTTGCAGTGGTTGCAGCCTGAGTATTATCCAGCCCAACCACGTCACAGGCAAAATCCGGGATTTTTCGGTCAATCAGCACCATCGGTAGGGCTGATTGTTGCAGGCGATTTAACCCTTCTTCGCGCATACCTACCGCATTAACCACGATGCCTTCCACCTGATAGCTATGCAGCAAATCCAGGTAATGTAACTCCTGATCGACTTCGTTATTGGTGTTACAGACTAGCGGCGTAAAGCCTTTTTCACGGCACGCAGCTTCTATGCCACTTAGAACATCGACAGAGTAGGGGTTAGTGATATCGGCGATGATCAGGCCAATTAAGCGTGTGCGCCCACGTTTAAGGCCGCGAGCCATCTGACTTGGACGGTAATCGAGTTCAGCGATGGCGGTTTCGATACGCAAACGCAGGTCATCGGACAGCACGTTTTGCTCACCGTTAAGATAGCGGGAAACACTGGTTTTTCCGGTCTTTGCCGCTTTCGCGACATCGCTTATCGTTGGGCGTGCTGCCTTGCTGATCATGGTTTTCTCCAGGAGGTTTCAGGCTGGAGAGTAACACATTTTGCAGCTGAATCTGGCGGTGTGCATGGATAAACAAAAGATTGTCCCAATTCACCCTCACTATGTCCGTTTTTGGTATTAGCAACTAAGCTAACCCTTGTCACAATGGGTTTACACCCAGTGATAAGGAGTCCGAAAATGTCCCGTTCTGCTCTGCTTAATATCGACACGCAGCAATCTTTTTTCCATCGTGAATACTGGCAAGAAGATGACTTTCCGGCATTTCAACAAGCCATTTCACAGCTGATCTCTGGTTGCCAGGATTTGAAAATACCGGTGGTGGATATCTTCCATGTTGACGATGAGGGCCCGTTCTCGCTGGCTTCCGGCTATGTAAAAGCAATGCCTTTCTTGCAACATCATGCTGATGTGGCGTTCCAGAAACACGTGCACAACGCATTTACCGATACCGGGCTCGATCTTTGGCTGCGTCAACGCGACATTAACCACCTGATTATCTGCGGGATTCGTACCGAGCAATGTTGCGAAACCACCACGCGGGTGGCGTCCGATTTGGGTTATCGCGTTTCATTTGTTAGCGAAGCGATGCTCACCTTCCCGATGAGCTGGAAAGGGGTTACGCTGGATACGCAAACTCTATGTCATCGCACAGAAACAGTGCTGGCAGGGCGTTTTGCGCAAATCCAAACCGTTGCAGAGTGCCTGGAGTCTTTATCGTGAGTATTGGGGTCTGGTTCGTTGTGTTGCCTGGTGTTTTGTCTCTTGACCTGAGCGGCCCTGCGGAAACGCTGAAGCTTGCAGGCGACGCTTTTCATCTGCATTTCATCGGCCCGGACCCACAAGTGACTACCTCAATTGGGCTCAATTTTTCCGGTATCGAACCGCTGCCGGAAAGTTTCCCTACAGGCAGTTTGCTGGTCTTGCCGGGTGTTTGCGATTCAAATCGCTATTTTGATACGCCACAAGCCGAAGCGGTGCGCCGTTGGCTGACACGCCTGCAACCGCAAATTCATAGCCAGCAACTCAATTTAATGTGCGTCTGTTCCGGCTCGCTGCTGGCGGCGAAAGCGGGGCTGATGAATGGTGTGCAATGCACCACGCATCACGATGTGCTGGCGAGATTACGAGCGGCAGCACCTGGGGCGCAGGTGAAAGAAAATCGTATTTTTGTCGAAGACCGAAGCATCTGGACCAGTGCCGGAATTACCTCCGGGATTGATCTCTCGTTGCATCTGATTAACCGCTATTGCGGCCCGAAAGCAGCACTGGATGTGGCGCGTGAAATGGTGGTGTGGTTTCGCCGTTCGGGCGACGACCCGCAGTTATCGCCTTGGCTGCGCTATCGCAACCACATTCATCCGGCAGTGCATCGTGCACAGGATTTGTTGTCAGCCGCACCGGAATCGGCGTGGGATGTGCAGGAAATTGCCAACAAAGTTCACGTTAGTTCGCGCCATTTATCACGGCTTTTTCAACAGCATTTGGGGATTTCAGTACGGGATTATCTGGAGCAATTACGCCTGGCAGTCGCTGAACAGCGCTTATTGCAGGGGCAACGGATGGAGCAGGCGGCTATCGCGGCGGGTTTTTCTTCTCCCCGCCAGTTGCATCGCGCCCGTGCCAGGAACGCTTAACTCACCCATTTTCGCGTATCCAACCGCTGTAATCCCATGGAAAGCAGCAAACTGCCGGCGAGGGTTGCGCCGAAAATCCACAAAATATCGAGAACTGGCGAGCTGGTTAACTGGTAACCGTGAGTACGCAAGAAGTGAATAATTAACGCATGGAAGCCGTAAATCCCTAGCGAATGCTGCGAAATTAAAGCTAAACCTGGCAACGGCCTGTTATTAAGGCAATTTTTTACCACCACCAATAAACTGATCGCGGCGATAAATACCAGCGGCCCGCAATAGACATAAAAAGTATCGGCAAAATTACCGTTCACTTCTAATTGGTGGCGCGTGCCAGTGGAAATCGAAAAGATACACAACGCAAACAAGCCCGCAGCCAGCCCGCTAATCCAGCGCTTATCCGTTTCCAGCATGCCAATTGCTCGGCCTAGTAAGCCATACAGCACGTAATAAAACGTGTCGCCGCGAATATATAAATTAATCGGCAGCCATTTCACACCACCAAGCGTCTGCGGCACGGTATTTGGATTGGCGATGACGCCGAGCAAAACCATCAGCCCGAGAATCACCATCGCATTAACCTTTTTCACCTGAATCAACGGTGAAAGCAGGTATATCACCATGATCGCAAAGAAGAACCACAGGTGGTAGAACACCGGTTTTTGCAGGATGTAACGTAGGGAAAGCCCAGCGTTGATGGGGGTGAACAACTTGATGTAAATAAGCGCAATCACGCTATAAAACAGCAGACATGTGACGATGCGCAAAAAGTGGCGCTGCTGCGCGCTGCGCTCACCAAAAAACAGATAACCTGAAATCATGAAAAACAGTGGAACGCTGACGCGAGAAGCTGAATTGAGTACGTTCGACAAATCCCAACTAAATGGCGTGACAATATTTGCGTTGGTGATGTACCAGGTGGTGGTGTGGATCATGACCACCATCAGGCACGCAATCCCGCGTAAATTATCAATCCAGTTAATTTTCTGCTGCATTCGTTCCTCTGGTGTTTTAAGCGGGTATTAATCTGAGTTTGCGTAAGCACCCTTGTAAGGCGTCATGCGGGTTTGCAGAATGCTCAATACCTGTTAATTATTGAATAACAGAAAAGATTTTAACTTACAGATAACGAATGATGATGCCAAAAATAAAAAATAGCCGCTGGGCTCTCGTTTTTTGCGTTCTGTTATTGAGCGCTTGCACTACACCAGAGCAACAACCGCAATATGCGCAAGTCGCACAAAAGCCTGTTGTTGAGGGTGATGTGATGATTGAAACTTGTCGGCAGGAAGCTGCATATCGTTATAACACCCGCGAACAACAGATTAGCGTTGTCGATTTTAAGCAGTACCAGGGTAGTTATGAGATTCAAGGCAGCACTGTTCGCCGGGAAGGGTTTACCTGCTCATTCGACGAAAGTGGTCAATTCTTACACCTTTCGACGACATAAAGCCGCAACACAAGGCAAACGCACGTGGATTGAGGCTGTATATCTTGCACTCAACAGGTATACTGGCCGCTTCCCTTTTTAACCCTCTCGAACGCGTGCGAAATCAACATGCAAAAGTTTGATACCAAGACCTTTCAAGGCCTGATCCTGACTTTACAGGACTACTGGGCGCGCCAGGGCTGCACCATTGTTCAACCTTTGGACATGGAAGTCGGCGCCGGCACCTCTCACCCAATGACCTGCCTACGGGCTTTAGGGCCAGAGCCGATGGCGACTGCATATGTGCAGCCATCTCGCCGTCCTACCGATGGCCGTTACGGTGAAAACCCGAACCGCTTACAGCACTACTATCAGTTCCAGGTGGTGATCAAGCCTTCTCCTGACAACATTCAGGAGCTGTACCTTGGGTCGCTTAAAGAGCTGGGTATGGACCCAACGATTCATGACATTCGCTTCGTAGAAGACAACTGGGAAAACCCAACGCTGGGTGCCTGGGGTCTGGGCTGGGAAGTGTGGCTCAACGGTATGGAAGTCACTCAGTTCACTTACTTCCAGCAAGTTGGTGGCCTGGAGTGCAAACCGGTTACCGGTGAAATCACCTACGGTTTAGAGCGCCTGGCAATGTACATCCAGGGCGTAGACAGCGTTTACGATCTGGTCTGGAGCGACGGCCCGCTGGGTAAAACCACTTATGGCGACGTGTTCCACCAGAACGAAGTTGAGCAATCAACTTACAACTTCGAACACGCCGATGTGGACTTCCTGTTCTCCTGCTTCGAGCAGTATGAGAAAGAAGCGCAGCACCTGCTGGCGCTGGAAAACCCACTGCCGTTGCCTGCTTACGAACGCATTCTGAAAGCTGCGCACAGCTTTAACCTGCTTGATGCCCGTAAGGCCATCTCGGTTACCGAGCGCCAGCGCTACATTCTGCGTATTCGTACTCTGACGAAAGCCGTGGCCGAAGCCTATTACGCTTCTCGTGAAGCGCTTGGCTTCCCGATGTGCAATAAGAACAAATAAGAGGCTGCCATGTCTGAAAAAACTTTCCTGGTGGAGATTGGCACTGAAGAGCTGCCACCAAAAGCCCTGCGCAGCCTGGCGGAATCCTTTGCTGCAAACGTTACTGCGGAACTGGATGCGGCGAACTTCGCTCACGGCGAAGTAAAATGGTTTGCAGCGCCACGCCGTCTGGCACTGAAAATTTCTAATCTGGCGGAATCTCAGCCTGACCGTGAAGTTGAAAAACGTGGCCCGGCTATCTCTGCGGCATTTGATGCAGAAGGCAAACCAAGCAAAGCAGCTGAAGGCTGGGCTCGTGGTTGTGGCATCACCGTTGATCAAGCTGAACGTCTGGCGACCGACAAAGGCGAATGGTTGCTGTACCGTGCGCACGTTAAAGGCGAAAGCGCGCAAGCCCTTCTGCCTGCAATGATTGCCACCGCGCTGACCAAATTGCCGATTCCAAAACTGATGCGTTGGGGCGATAACAACACCCAATTCGTGCGTCCGGTTCACACTGTGACCCTGTTGTTGGGCGACGAAGTTATTCCTGCAACAATCCTGGGCATTGCCTCCGATCGTGTTATTCGTGGTCACCGTTTTATGGGCGAGCCGGAATTCAGCATCGACAATGCCGATCAGTACCCAGAAATCCTGCTTGAACGTGGCAAAGTTATTGCCGACTACGAGCAGCGTAAAGCGGTTATCAAAGCAGGCGCTGAAGAAGCGGCGCGCAAAATTGGCGGTAACGCTGATTTGAGCGAAAGCCTGCTGGAAGAAGTGACTTCTCTGGTGGAATGGCCGGTTGTTCTGACCGCGAAATTCGAAGAGAAATTCCTTGCCGTTCCTGCGGAAGCGCTGGTTCACACCATGAAAGGTGACCAGAAGTACTTCCCGGTTTACGCAAACGACGGCAAATTGCTGCCAAACTTTATCTTTGTTGCCAACATCGAATCGAAAGACCCGATTCAGATTATCTCTGGTAACGAGAAAGTTGTGCGTCCACGCCTGGCAGATGCCGAGTTCTTCTTCAACAGCGACCGTAAAAAGCGTCTCGAAGACAACTTGCCGCGTCTGGAAACTGTTCTGTTTCAACAACAGCTCGGTACGCTGCGCGACAAAACTAACCGTATTGAAGCGCTTTCTGGCTGGATCGCGGGTCAAATTGGCGCTGATGTAAACCACGCAACTCGCGCCGGTTTGCTGTCTAAATGCGACCTGATGACCAACATGGTGTTCGAGTTCACCGACACTCAGGGCGTGATGGGCATGCACTATGCGCGTCACGACGGCGAAGCAGAAGATGTAGCTGTTGCGCTTAACGAGCAGTACCAGCCGCGCTTTGCGGGTGATGAACTGCCGTCTAACCTGGTGGCATGCGCCGTGGCTATCGCCGATAAAATGGATACCCTCGCGGGCATCTTCGGCATTGGCCAGCACCCTAAAGGCGACAAAGACCCGTTTGCTCTGCGCCGTGCAGCGCTCGGTGTTCTGCGTATTATCGTTGAGAAAAACCTGCCTCTGGATCTGCAAACTCTGACCGAAGAGGCCGTGTGCCTTTACGGCGATAAGCTGACTAACCAGAAGGTTGTCGACGAAGTCATCGACTTTATGCTGGGCCGTTTCCGCGCCTGGTATCAGGAAGAAGGCCACAGCGTGGATACCATCCAGGCCGTGCTGGCTCGTCGTCCGACCAAACCGGCAGATTTCGATGCGCGCATGAAAGCGGTGTCCCACTTCCGTACGCTTGAATCTTCATCTGCACTGGCAGCTGCGAATAAGCGTGTTTCCAACATTCTGGCGAAGTCAGACGAGACGCTGAACGACCACGTTCACGCATCCGTTTTGAAAGAAGCCGAAGAGATTCGCCTCGCGACTAACCTGGTTGTGCTGCGCGACAAACTGGAACCATTCTTCGCTGAAGGTCGTTACCAGGAAGCACTGGAAGAATTAGCCAACCTGCGCGAGCCGGTTGATGCGTTCTTCGACAAAGTGATGGTGAATGCAGAAGACAAAGATCTGCGTATCAACCGCCTGACGCTGCTGTCCAAACTGCGTGAACTGTTCTTGAAGGTTGCAGATATCTCTCTGCTTCAATAAGTACTCTGCCGTTTTAAAGAACCCGCTTCGGCGGGTTTTTTTTCGCCAACTATTTACTCTTTCTTATCAATATACTAGCTGTTGTCGCATGCCTGGGTGTCTAAAGTAAAAATTAGCAAAACCGATAATGAATAAAAGAACATTCATTCCACAGGCGCGCTATACATAATGAAAAATATCAAAGTTATAACGGGGATCATCATTACGCTGAGCATTTTCAGCGTGTTATTGCTGGTCACCGGCTCGCTGTATTACTCCTCTGTTAGTAACGACAGGCAGAACTTCCAGCACACTGGGCAGTTGAACT
This sequence comes from Buttiauxella noackiae, assembly GCF_000737905.1. Taxonomy (NCBI): domain Bacteria; kingdom Pseudomonadati; phylum Pseudomonadota; class Gammaproteobacteria; order Enterobacterales; family Enterobacteriaceae; genus Buttiauxella; species Buttiauxella noackiae. The sequence goes on along the minus strand of NZ_JPRU01000003.1, from coordinate 147,646 downwards.
ATCAGCAGCAACAGCTTGGTGGTAGCTTCCAGACACTGGTGCAAACTCGAGTCACTATCAACCGTGTAGCCATTCGTATGCTGAAGAATCAGCGCGATCCCGCAGCACTGGAAGCGATGAATAAACTGTTGGCAAATGCGACGGTATCGCTTGGTGAAGCGGAAAAATACTTCACGAACTATAAAGAGTCGCCGCACGTAGATGGACAGGATGAAACTATCGATAACCAGGCAGAAGTGCGTTACCAGAAAATGCACGATGTGTTGCAGCAATCTATCGAGTTCCTGCGAGCGGATAACTACGAAGCCTACGGAAACCTTGATGCCCAGCAGACGCAGGACGACATGAAAGCGGTTTATGACCAATGGCTGATGCATAACACTGCGTTGTTACAGGCGGCGAGTGAAGAAAACCAGCGCAGCTTCACCCACATGCAATGGACGCTCGGTACGATTTTGCTGATTGTTATTGCGGTAATCGTATTGATTTGGCTGGGTCTACAACGTGTGTTGTTGCGGCCATTACAAGGCGTGATGGAGCATATTGGCGCCATTTCAGAAGGTGATCTGACACGCCGTATTGATGCTGAAGGGCGTAGTGAAATGAGCAAACTTGCCGCTGGCCTGAAAGCGATGCAGCAATCTTTGGTTCGTACTGTCAGCACCGTGCGTGACAACGCTGATTCTATCTACACCGGGGCGAGTGAAATCTCGGCTGGCAGCAGCGACCTTTCATCCCGTACTGAGCAGCAAGCGGCCTCGCTGGAAGAGACTGCCGCCAGTATGGAACAGCTTACTGCCACGGTTAAACAGAACACCGACAACGCACGCCAGGCGACACATCTCGCGAAGAATGCCTCGGACACTGCCTTAAAAGGTGGCCGGGTGGTCGATAGCGTGGTTAACACCATGAACGAAATTGCCGAAAGCTCTGAGAAGATTGTTGATATCACCAGTGTTATCGACGGAATTGCGTTCCAGACCAATATTCTGGCTTTGAACGCCGCTGTGGAAGCAGCCCGTGCGGGTGAGCAGGGGCGTGGTTTTGCCGTAGTAGCCGGGGAAGTGCGTACGCTGGCAAGCCGCAGCGCGCAGGCTGCAAAAGAAATTAAAGTGTTGATTGAGAACTCGGTTTCCCGCATTGATACCGGTTCGAATCAGGTTCGTGAGGCTGGCGATACGATGAAGGAGATTGTTTCGGCAGTGACCCGCGTTACTGACATTATGAGCGAGATATCATCGGCATCTGATGAGCAGAGCAAGGGTATTGAACAGGTGGCACAGGCAGTTTCAGAAATGGACAGCGTCACACAGCAAAACGCCTCACTTGTAGAAGAATCTGCTGCTGCTGCGTCTGCATTGGAAGACCAGGCCAGCCAGTTGCGCCAGGCCGTTGCCGTGTTCCGAATAGAGCAAAGTGCCAGGCAAGAAATCGTACCTCCAGCCCAAATACCACGTATAAAACCAGCATCGTTGAAGCCGAAACCTGCAAGCTCTGATGCAAATTGGGAAACGTTCTAAGTCATGCCATAAGCGACAAACCCCGCTTTGCGTATAAGCCAATGAATTAGAAAAAACACCGGGATTGGGTTCCTGAAGAGATGCCAAACCCGGTGGTCGCCCCGCACATCTCGCTCTTAAACTAACGGCGTTAACGCTTTGCGGGGTTTTTTATGACTCAGCGAACCACGAGCACTGAACATTTTGCATGGCGAACCACTGCGGCAGCGTTTGAGCCAAGAAGATAGGTAGACATGCTAGGGCGGTGGGAGGCCAGAATAATCACATCGGCGTCAATGTCATCGGCTAACTGGAGGATATGATCTTTCGGCGAACCGCTCAGAACGTGCTTTTTAATTCGATCTTCAGGCAGGCTAAATTTAGCCACTATTTCGCTCAGCGATTCCATGGCGGCAGCCTCCCTCTCTTTGGCATCTGGTGCAATCGAAGTATAGCCCAGGCCGTAAGCGGCAAAATAGGTATAGTCAGGGATGACAGCCAGGAAGTGGATCGTGGCATCGTCTTGCTTTGCATACCCTTCTACATGGGGGATAACCTGCTGTGTCAGTTCTGTTTCGGAAATATCGATAGGAACCAGGATTTTCTTAGACATACAACCTCCTTTTGCTTTACGTGTTAATAACCCTCTCTAAGTTATGGTTTAGAATTGCGATTTCGGGAGTGATGTAGATCAGGTTTCGCCAAATTGCCGCTTCGTTTCATACTATTTACGTAGCATTCAGAAACGACAAACCCCGCTCTGGCGGGGTTTTGGCTAACAATGTTGGGACAAGGCAATCATGGTACAAAGTACAAAATTATTCCATTAACTGCTTACTGATTGTTGGATTCGCCTGCATTAAGCGCATCAACTTCAGTTCGGTATTGGAGGGTCTGAGTCGTTTTGATTCCCACTCCTGTACCATTGCAACACTCACACCCATTGCGCGGGCGAAATCATCAATCTTAAGTCCGGTACTTTTTCTCAATTGTTCAAATTCAGAAAATGCATTGGGCTTGTCATTAAGCGCCATCGTTTGCTGTTTATCTTTAAAAACAATCTGCTCAAGGTTGCTCAGTAGCTCAAACATTGGATCTTTATATTCCATCGATAACTCCTCATAAATCACACATTGACCTCGTGAACGGTAAGAAGCCTATTAAGAGTAGTTGGAAAAAAAGCGTACCGATGGTTTTCAGGCTAACTATTTTCTTGCGGTATCAGGCTTATGCGTTTCAGCAAAAAAACTAAGCGGCATAACGAATTGAAAAGTCTGTGATGAGCGAGGTTGAGTATAAATTTGTAAATGGTTATGCATTTTACGCAAAACGGCGGGACTGGCCCGCCGTATTTATCGATTTTTCCATCATGCTTTTTGCGTAACTTCATCCAGCTCATGATTATTGGCGCGATTTTCAGCCAGGGTACGCTGGCCAGCCCAGGATTTCACCATCAGCGCGGTGGCAGAAAGCACTGCCGGAATCGCCAGTAACATGAAGATAGTTTTGAACGACAATTCAGCCTGCATCAGGAATGCGCCACTAAACGCGCCAAGGATTCCGCCGAAACGCCCAAGCCCCAACATCCAGGCCACACCGGTTGCACGACCTTGTGTTGGATAGAACCCGGCGGCTAGCGCAGGCATTGAAGATTGCGCACCATTCATAATGGTGCCTGCGATAAACACCATCACGCCCATCAATACCAGGCTTGAAGTTGAGAACCCTACCAGGCAGACGAACAGACCCGTCAGTAAATAACCCACTGCGACCACTTTGTTTGGGTTCAGCTTGTCCATCAGTGCGCCAATAATCAGAACCCCAATGCCTCCGCCCAGCGGGAATAGTGCGGTGATAATTGACGCCTGGCTAAGGGTTGCACCTGTTTCCCGAATCAGCAGCGGCAACCAACTGGTCAGGAGATAGAAAATCAGCAGGCCCATGAAGTAGGTCAGGCAAAGCATTAAGGTTCCCACCAGATATCTTGGCGAGAAAATCACGCCCAGCGCGGTTTTGTCTTTGAGATGGCCACCGACTTCGTTCAGTACAAAACGCAGGTTTTCGCCAGATGGCAGCGGGGCGATGCGCTTCAAAATGGCGGAGATATCTTTTTGCGGTTTGTTTTTCACGACCAGATAACGGGCCGATTCCGGCAGCCAAATGATCAGCACAACCGAAAGAATCAGGGGCATCACGCCGCCCAGCACCAGTACACTCTGCCAGCCGTAATGTGGGATCATCCATGCGGAGACAAAACCGCCCATTGAAGAACCAATCGGGAAGCCGACAAACATCAGGTTCACCAGCAGGGCACGTTTACGCTCTGGTGCATATTCTGACATCAGCGTTGCCGCGTTAGGCATTGCCGCACCCAGACCAAGCCCGGTGAGGAAACGCAGCAGAGCGAGGGATGTCAGGCTGGTCGCAAAGGCTGTTAGCAGGCTAAAACCACCGAATACCAGAATCGATAACACCAACACCTTTTTGCGACCAATACGGTCAGCCATTGGTCCGGCTGTTAAAGCACCAACTGCCAGCCCGACCAGAGCGGCACTCATCACCGGCCCAAGGTCAGATTTCTGCACGCCCCATTCCTGTACTAAGTCTGAGGCGATAAATCCAATAATTGCGGTATCAAAACCGTCCAACGCCACCGTAATAAAACAGAGAATGAGGATCATCCACTGATATCTGGAAAAGCGGTTGTTATTTATAAATGCCTGAATATCTGTCGTTGTTGTCTTTGTCATAAGGCACGTCCTGAAGGATGCTGAGGTGTTCGATTATCGAACAATAATTCGTTAATCGTTCGTTAAATCAAACCACTCAGCAGGCTATTGGGCAATCATTCGGCAGGTGTTTGTGTGCGATTATCGTACTGTCAGGGATGGAAATACTGGTGCTTGTGAAATAACACCTTAAATATTAGTAAATTAAATGAATATCTTTGCTGTGCGGATTTGTGAGTGAGTTAACAACTGAGCAACATATAAAATAGGCGGGCCGCCAGTGCAACCCACCTTATAAAAAGTGAAAATCAGGCCGCTGTTTCAATCACCATCAACAACTGCCCGGCGTGGACCTGATGCCCTTGTTGGCGCTGGAAGGTACGGATAACGCCATCCACGGGCGAAGTAATGGGGATTTCCATCTTCATGGACTCCAGAATACCAATGGTTTGCCCAGCGCTAACCTGCTCGCCAGGTTCAACCAACCATTGCCATACACTCCCGGCGACCTGACTTTCAACGCCGCAACAGGAATCAGGGATGTACTCTTCATTAGAAGGGGCTTCATCCAGCGCACTGTCAAAGGTGAATTGACCTTCAGCACGCCAGCGAGCCAGTTCCTCATCAAAAGCATGTTGGCGTTGCTGCTGGAAGGTATCGATGGTTTCTGCTTCTTGCTCAAGCAGTTGCTGATAGTCATCGAGGCAAAATTCCTCTTCTTCAATGCGCAGCGGGTAGTCGCCCCACGGGAAATGTTCACGTATTTCCAGTAGCTCTTCAGCACTCACCTCATAGAAACGAATCTGGTCGAAGAAGCGCAGTAGCCACGGTTTGGTGAATACATCTGTTTGGCGATCGCGGTTCCACATTTGCAATGTGCGCCCGATAAACTGGTATCCGCCAGGCCCTTCCATACCATAAACGCACATGTAAGCACCCCCAATGCCCACGGAGTTTTCCGCAGTCCATGTACGCGCCGGATTGTATTTGGTGGTGACCAGGCGATGGCGAGGATCAAGCGGTGTTGCCACTGGCGCGCCGAGATAAACATCCCCCAGACCCATCACTAAGTAACGGGCATCAAAGACAATCTTTTTGACCTCATCAACTGAATCAAGGCCATTGATACGGCGGATAAATTCGATATTGCTCGGGCACCATGGGGCGCCCGGACGAACCGATTGGGTATAACGCGTTATTGCTTCACGACAGGCGGAATCATCCCAGCTCAGTGGGAGCCAGACGGTACGCGACGGGACTTTGGCGTTTTGTAGATCGCCAAGATCTTTATCGGCTGCGACTATCGTATCCAGCAACTGCTGGCGAGGGCAAAGATGGTTATCGAAATGAATTTGTAGTGAGCGAATACCGGGAGTTAGTTCAAGACGTCCTGCTTGCGGATAGGCTTCCAGGTGCTGCATTAGCGCGTGGACGCGAAAACGCAGGGCAATATCCAGCATCTGCTCGCCGTATTCCACCAGTAAAAAGCGATCGCCAGCAGCGCGGATAGTAACGGAAGGCATGCCGTTGTTGGCGTGATCGTGATAGAGGATTGGAGAGGTCATTTGGTTTTCCACACCCTCCAGGCTCACCGCCACAAACTCAATCGTGTCCCCGGCTTTAAGCTGCCCGAGTTTCCACAAATCATCGCTAATCACTGTTGCCGGGCAAACAAAGCCACCAAGCGACGGGCCGTCCGGCCCTAAGATCACTGGCATATCGCCTGTAAAATCCACCGTGCCAAAGGCGTAAGCGTTGTCGTGGATATTCGACGGGTGCATTCCCGCTTCGCCACCGTCGCTACGCGCCCAGGTCGGTTTTGGGCCAATCAGGCGAATACCAGTGCGGCTGGAGTTGTAATGCACCTGCCAACGCGCTGCAAAAAACTCCTTAATATCCTGCTCGGTGAAGAACTCCGGTGCGCCATGTGGGCCGTAGATCACGCGTATCTGCCAGCTATGACTGAGTTGCGGGTAATCCTGCTCGGTTAATACCGCTGCTGGGCGATGCTGCGCTGCTGCCAGGTGCAACACATCGCCAGCACGTAGAGCGCGCCCTGCATGCCCGCCAAACTTGCCCAGCGTAAAAGTACTGCGGCTGCCAAGATATTGCGGGCAGTTCAGCCCACCTGCCAGCAGCAAATAACTCCGGCAACCCGCGCCAGTAATATCGCCCAGGGTTAAGGTTTGCCCTGCGTTAGCATTGATAACCACGCCTGTTGATACCTTTTCGTCATCAAGCTTTGCGGCAATTTCGGCACCAGTCAGCACGAAAGCGCATGGCTGATTAAAGCGAAGTGTCGGGCCGCGCAATGTAATTTCCAGCCCTGCGGCCTGCGCATCGTTGCCCAGTAGCTTATTGCCTACCGCAAAGGCGCGGTTGTCGAACGGGCCGGAAGGCGGCACACCGACGTGCCAGTAACCGCTACGGCCTGGTGCATCCTGAATAGTGGTCATGGTGCCGCCGGTAATGACATCCAGCGTTGCAGGTTGCCAGTTCACCTGGCCAAGCGTGGCGGTGATGACGCGTCCTTCTTGTACTTCTGGCAAAGTCAGTAAATATCGCAGCCAGTTCAGGTTGGTTTCGATGCCATATAGCGACGTTTGCTGCAATGCATTTGATAGCGATAACAGCGCCTGCTCGCGAGAATCAGCGTGAACAATTACTTTTGCCAGCATCGGATCGTAAAAAGGCGAGACTTCACAGCCACTCGCCAGCCAGTGATCGACACGAAGCACAGCGCCGTCTATGGCCTGTGGGAATATCACTTCGCTTAACAGTCCGGCCACCGGTTGGAAGTTTTTCGCCGGGTCTTCGGCATACACGCGCACCTGAATTGCATGGCCGTGCGGCGTAGTGCGCAAAGTTTCTAACACAGGAAGTTCATTTGCACCCAATGCCACCATCCAGCTCACGATATCCACGCCGTAAACCATCTCGGTCACGCCATGTTCAACCTGCAAACGGGTGTTCACTTCCAGGAACCAGAACTGCTCGCTGATATCGTCATAAACGTATTCAACCGTTCCGGCACTGCGATAATTCACCGCCTTGCAAAGCTCGACTGCCGTGCGATGCAAGGCGCTGCGGGTTGCATCAGACAGGCGCGGAGCAGGGGTTTCTTCAATGACTTTTTGGTTGCGGCGCTGCGCTGAACAATCGCGTTCGCCAAGTGCGATAACGTTGCCCGCACCGTCGCCAAAAACCTGCACTTCTATATGACGTGCGTGGGCTATAAATTTCTCTAAAAAGACCCCATCGTCGGAGAAATTATTACCTGCGAGGCGCTTTACGCGGGTAAACGCCTCTTTCAACGCTGATGCGTTATCACAGCACTGCATGCCAATCCCACCGCCGCCCGCAGTGCTTTTCAGCATCACCGGGTAGCCGATACGCTCGGCTTCCGCTAAGGCAACATCGAGCGAAGTTAGCAGGCCGCTGCCAGAAAGCAGCGGAACATGATTCTGTTCAGCCAGTTCACGGGCGCGATGCTTGAGGCCAAAGGCTGCCATCTGTTCAACGGTTGGGCCAAGGAACACGATATTTTCTGCATCGCAACGCTCAACGAAGCTGGCGTTTTCACTCAGGAAACCGTAGCCCGGATGCACCGCTTCAGCGCCACTTTCTCTGAGGATCGCAAACAGTTTGTCCTGGTTGAGATAAGTTTCGCGCACGTTACCGTCGCCTAATGAGAAGGCGATATCAGCCTGGCGCACGTGTTGGGAGTGTTTATCTGCTTCGGCATAGACCACAATCGCGGTGATGCCCATTTGCTTCAGGGTACGGATGATACGCACCGCAATTGCGCCACGGTTGGCAATCAAGACTCGTTTAAACATAACCGTTTCTCAGACTCGCAGGTCGTCCTGCTTTCAATTCGGGCGCTTGAGTGCGGGCCGTCCCGCGGCGCTAAAAGTGTTACCAGACGGCGACTTCAATCGGCGTTGGGTTGTAACCGTTGCAAGGGTTGTTGAGTTGCGGGCAGTTGGAGATCATTACCAGAACGTTCATTTTCGCCACCAGTTCGACATATTTCCCTGGTGCTGAAATTCCATCGGCAAACTGCAACCCGCCTTCTTTAGTGACCGGCACGTTCATAAAGAAATTGATGTTGTGCGTGATATCGCGGCGCGTTAGGCCATATTCCGGGTGCTGCGCTACGGCAAGTAGCCAACTATCGCGGCAGGCGTGCATATGGCGCTTTTCGAGCGAGTAGCGCACGGTGTTGCTCTCGGTGGCGCAGGCCCCGCCGAGGGTATCGTGGCGTCCACAGGTATCAGCCAAAATTTCCAGCATTGGGCGGTCTTCACTGGAGCGCAACACGCTGCCGCTGGTGAGGAAAACGTTGCGCTGGCCGCGCAGTGTATCCGTCACGCTGTAGCGTTCGGCGGTGTCGTCAGCGTTATAAAACAAGGTATCTGCCGCCTGGTTGCCTTCCAGATCGGTGATACGCATCGTCTGGCCTTCTTGCAGACGATAAACCCAATAATCTCCTGCGTTTACCGTGGCTCGCAGCGAGGCATTTTCTGTGTGGCGTGGGCTTTCAGTCAGCATCCGCAGGCTCCTTCAGTCAGAATGTAGAGTTCGTTGTTATGCAGGCCACGGCAGTTTTCTTCACGTTGCAGGCAGATTTCTGGCAGCGGCCGGCGGGTGGAGTCCAGTTGAATACCCAGCGCCTGGCGCGGGTATGCAGCGGCAGTGTTCAACGGGTGCGGGCAGGTATGCAGAACGACTAAGGTATCCATCGCAAAACGCAGCGTGACGGATGCACCCGCAAGGCCCTGTTGTTCGAGTTTTAAATCGCCTTCAGCGCTTGCGGTGACTTTGGCAAAGAAGTTAATGTTCGCGGCCATATCGCGTTTGCCAAGGCCGTATTTCGCCAGTTCAACCAGAAAGCTGTCGTAGCCGTTTTGATGGCGCTCGTTGCGCGCATGTTGGTAATCCAGTGCGCCAAATTGCTCCGCGATTTGTGCGGCGTTGCTGCTGCCGCAGACGGTTTCATGCCAACCAAAGTTGTCTTGTTCGATGCCACAGAAAATGCGGCCCATATCGGAATAGAGGCAGTGTCCGGCGGTTAAGCGGAAAGTGTGCTGGCATTTCAGGGTGTCCGGCGCGTTATAACGCTCCAGCAGGTTTTCCGGGTTGTAAAACAGTGCGGCAGCGTTCACGCCGCCGTTAATGTCGGTGAGTGTTAAAGCTGTGCCCCTGCGCATAATCAGCGACCAATGGCTGCCTGCGGGAAGTATGGTTTGATAGGTCATGTAGGCTCCTTATTTCAGGCGACTTTACGTTCAGGTTCGGCATCCACCGGGCTGGCGGGTTTTTTATCAAGCGGGATATCGTAGGTAATGCTTGCGCCCCAACGGTCTGGTGCTTGCGGGTCGTGGCGCACTTTGTCGAACACCCACAGCCTTGAACCGAGTGAAAAACCTTCTTTCAGATCGTGTGTAATCATGAAAATGGTCAGGCGATGGCGCTCCCACAAGTCGCTAATCAGCAGGTGCATTTCGTTACGGATGCCGGGGTCAAGCGCGCCAAAAGGCTCATCAAGCAGCAGAATGCGCGGCTGTTTCATCAGTGCCTGAGCCAGCGCCAGGCGCTGCTGCATGCCACCTGAAAGCTGGTGCGGATATTTGTTTTGCGCAGGCAATAAGCCGACCTGGTCGAGCATCGCGCGGGCGCGTTCACGAATTTCCCGGCGCTTTTTGCCCCACACGCGACCCAGCCAGCGAGCGGTGCTGAACTCTTCTGCCAGCATCACATTGCCAATCACCGTCAGGTGCGGAAACACCGAGTAGCGTTGGAAAACCACACCACGCTGCGCATCCGGTTCTTGTGAGATAGGTTTGCCATCCAGCAAAAACTCCCCTTTGGTGGCCGATTCGGTGCCGAGCAGCATTTTCAGAAAGGTGGTTTTTCCGCAGCCCGAAGCCCCGACAATCGAGACAAACTCGCCCTCTTCAACGGTGACATTCAGCCGTTCCAGCACCACCTGGTCGCCATAGTGCTTTTCGATATTTTTTAGTTCGAGCAACGCCATAGCGCCTCCTTATTTTGCGTAGTACCACGGGAAGCAGCGGCGGTTGATCACGCGCAGCAGCAGGTCAAGGGTGAAAGCCAGTAACGTAATCCACGCCACGTACGGCAAAATCACATCCATCGCCATATAACGGCGCATCAGGAAGATGCGGTAACCCAGTCCTTCGGTGGCGGCAATCGCTTCGGCGGCAATCAGGAACAACCAGGCGGAACATAGCGACAAACGCACGGCGTCAATCAGACGCGGCAAAAGCTGAGGCAACACCACGCGCCAGAGGATTTGCGCACTATGGCCGCCAAGCGTCTGGGCTTTCACCATTTGTTCGTGGGGAATCGCCTGCACCTGGAGCTGCAAATCGCGCACGATAAACGGTGTAATGCCGATGACAATCAGCACCACTTTTGAGACCTCTCCCAGACCAAAGGTGATGAAAAGTATCGGTAAAATCGCCAGCGGTGGGATTAGCGCAATTAAGGTAATCAGCGGTGAAAGCACTGAACGCACAACCGGCAGCGCCCCGCAAAACAGGCCAAAAACCAGTGCCAGAAACGCACTAAGCCCCACGCCGACCAGCAGGCGAAGCAGGCTTGCGGCACTGTCCGTCCAGAACAGATATTCCCCGGTACGCGGGCTTGGCGTGAATGCCATGCGGTCGATGGCCGCCCACATCGCATCAAATCCCGGCAGCAGTTTGTCGTAACTGTTTGCCGCAAGACGTGCATCAGATGCCACCAGATAGAAGAAGATCATCGCAACCAGCGGTAGGGCGCCCATCAGCACACGAGTCATTGGCTGGGGTTGGTAGTTAATAATTTTGCGCATTGGGCACCTCCGGTTTAGAGCGCGTTGCTTACGACGAGGCGAAGGAACTCATCAGTGAAGCGCAGTTTGGTGTTGTTGGTGTCACCCCAATTCCCGGCAGGTGTCGCAACGCCTACCACGTCGGCTGATGGCGCGGCGTCACCTAATAAGCCGTGCTTAAAGGAGAACTCTGCAACCAACTGCATCGTGGCTTTCAGTTGTGGGCTGTCGGTAAAATCGAGTGCGAGTTTCGGGTCGCTGAAAAGATGTGTGGCAGCAAGTTGGGCATCGAACCCCGCTAAATCTGTGCCTGCGGCCTGGCCCATTTGCGTGCGGGCGGTTTTGGCGGTTTCTGATTCCCCTTGCATCACTTTCAGCGTTTCAAACCATGCGCCGGTGAGTGCTTTGCCTAATTCCGGGTGCGCTTTCAGGGTTGCAGTGTTGACCACCAACAGATCGAGAATTTCGCCGGGGATTTGTGCGGAAGAGAAAAGTAATTTGGCATCAGGTTGTTTTTGCGCTTCGGCCAACAGCGGGTTCCAGGTGACGATGGATTTCACCTCCGGTGTGGTGAACGCAGCCACAAGATCCGCATCGGCGGTATTCACCACTTTCACATCACGTTCGCTCAGGCCGGACTTTTCAAGGGCGCGGGCCAGTAAATAGTGGGAAACCGAAAGCTCGACCAGGTTAACGGGCTGGCCTTTTAATTCGGCAATAGATTTTGCGGATTTAGAGAGAATGCCGTCGTTACCGTTGGAGTAGTCGCCAATAATCAGCGCGGTGCTATCTACGCCGCCTGCGGCAGGAATGGTCAGTGCGTCCATGTTGGTCATGGTGCAACCGTCAAATCCTCCTGCGGTGTATTGATTCACTGATTCGATATAGTCGTTAACCTGCACGAACTTAATATCGATGCCGTATTTATCGGCCCATTTTTTAACGATGCCGCTTTGCTGGGCGTAATCCCATGGCATCCAGCCTGCATAGATAGACCAGCAGAGTTTAAAGGTGGGTTTGGCGGCAAAGGAGCTGACGCTAAACAGCGCGAGTGCGGCAAACAAGATTCCACGGTGGCAAGCTTTAAGCATGGTGGTTCCTCTGACGGTTGCGGAAAAAGGTGCAGGAGGGCGGCGCTCAATGGTCGCTTATCCTCCCGGGCTTTTGTCCCGCCGTGTAACCGCCAGAGGGCGGTCGATCACTCTCGGACCAGCATCTTTCGACCGGAACCCTAGTGATCCATTACCAAATTGTATGGCGACATCGGTTGCCCGTATCACCCCTGCATCCAGATATCAGCAAGATGAATGCCAGGTATGAAAAATAGATGATTTATCTATTTATTACAGAGGATTAACGTACATTTATGGGAGTGAGCAGTTGAAGGGAAATGTACCAATAAGGTGCACAGTGGCGTTTGAAAATGCACCATTTCAGCGCAAATATGCCTGAAAGAGATTGTTGTGAAAGGGTATCTTGCAAAGTCAGGTTGGACTATCCTTAGCAGCATTATTGGGTGCGCATTTGCGTATTTGCATTGAATGGTGAAGGAGTAGAAAAGATGGCGACAGGTAAGTCCTGGTCACGCTGGTTTGCGCCGCTTGCGGCAATTTTAATGGTGGTAAGTCTGAGTGGCTGTTTTGATAAAGAAGGCGATCAACGTAAAGCGTTTATCGATTTCTTACAAAACACAGTTATGCGCAGCGGTGAACGCCTGCCGACGCTGACAACCGATCAGAAAAAGCAATTCGGTCCACTGGTTTCTGATTACGCGATTTTGTATGGCTTTGCCCAACAGGTAAACCAGGCAATGGATGACGGCATGAAGCCAGTCGCCGATAGCGTAAACAGCATTCGTGTACCACAAGATTATATGACTCAGCGCGAGCCTCTGAGCCAGGCGAACGGTTCACTGAACGTGTTGGGCCAACAGGTGCAGAATGCCAAAATGCAGGCAGACAGCGCTCGCTCCACATTAAAGCAGCCTGACGATTTGAAAGTTGTTTACGACAAGGTTTATCAGAAAGTGGTTACTGCTCCGGCAGACGCTATGGCTCCACTGATCCCTGCGGCGCAAACTTTCACAGCGCAACTGGTGCAAGTGGGTAACTTCATTCAGCAGCAGGGCACTCAAGTTGGCTTTACTGCTGGTGGAATTCAGTTCCCAACTTCACAGCAGGCAAGCCAGTACAATTCGCTGATTGCTCCGCTGGCCTCTCAGCATCAGGCGTTTATGCAGGCGTATTCTGCTGCTCAAGCTTCAATGCAGTAATGGCTGTTCTCCCCGTCGAAAGGCGGGGGATTTTCCCTCCCCAGTCCTCTCTCTTATCTTAACGCGCGTACAAATTTGTCATAAATTTGATATCGCCTGACGCTGTTCATAAACTCACCATTACTTGCCTGTTATGAGGAGTTCTCATGCCTGACACAATGTCCCAAAAGACCGCCCGGGAAGGGTTAAGCAACCCCGAACTTTTTGAAGGTGGCATTTCCGCCACGAAAAATGGTGTTGCAGAACCCTTCGTTCAGACCGCAGCAGAGCGCCAGATAGAAGAGGCTGAACGCTTACGTGAACGCCAGAGTAATGCACTGTTAAAACTCGTTATGAATGCAAAACAAGAAGTTGCAGAGGGAAAAACTGTCTCACCTGAGGTTGCACTGCAACGTTTACGTGCAACCAGAAAATAAACAAGCAGTGCGAAGTGAAGGAACACACCATTACGCTCACCGAAACTGCGGTGATAAGCCTCCAGGATATTGAGTTTTTTAAGTCACAATTCATCGGGGTGGATGCTGCGGCAACCTTCATTGAATCGCTGCTTTTATGACAACAGTAACCATGCTCAAATCAATATTTTACTCTACGCAAGCATGAAGGAAGACTTTGAATCGGCGCTCTATCGTCACAATGTTATTTACTGAACTTGCAGCCAGGCCGCGGCTGGCTTGAGCTCTAGCCCTGCGGACGGCTAAAATAAACCTTGCCATTCACATGCTGAATATGTGTTAATACGTCCATCGGTTTGAAGCACAGACCCTTAAGCAGTTTAGTAGCGCAGTCCTCAAAGAGTTATCATAGATACCCTTCGACGTGATCTACCTTCCTTTATCGCTTTAAAAAATCTGTAAAACATTCCAATTGCGCCGGAAGGCAAATTTAATTTAAAAGGTAATATCTATGTCTAACAAAATGACTGGTCTCGTAAAATGGTTCAACTCTGACAAAGGCTTCGGCTTCATCACTCCTGACGATGGCTCAAAAGACGTGTTCGTACACTTCTCTGCTATCCAGATCGATGGCTACAAGTCTCTGGACGAAGGCCAGAAAGTCTCTTTCACCATCGAAAGTGGTGCTAAAGGCCCAGCTGCTGGTAACGTAACTAACCTGTAAGGTTAACGTTAGCAAAGCTAAGAATTTTAAAACCCGCCTCGCGGGTTTTTTCGTTTCTGGGGTTTATTTCCCAAACAATCTCCGGGAATTATCCTCGATCTTCCCTAGTAGACGCCGTTTCTGCATGGTTCGTGTCCAGCTCACGGATAGCCCCGCCGCAGAAAGTAACCGGTGATACTGCTCATCATCAAATGGCATATGCCATGCTGTCGCAATTGCTTCAGCAACTGTCACATCACTCACGCGAGAAACGAGCTCAAGTGGTGATTCTGTCGATACATTTCCCGCCATGACGACCCGATAAAGCCAGCCGCAATAACCCGTTTCCTGCATCAAAGACGACATATCGCTAATGCCAAAATGGTAGTTCAGTTTGAAGCACGGTGAACGTGGCTGCGTGACTTGAATCAGCGCTTCGCCCCAACGAAAAATATCACCGATATAGACATTTTTTTCCGTCAGCCCTTCGGTCGATAAGTTTTCACCATAGGCAGGTGCGGTAAAAAGCTCAGCTTGTTCGGGGAATTCACGCGCCCAGTGAAGATAATGTTCACGCGGGTAGTGGCATAACGCGCGATCCGGCCCGCCATGAATGACTTTTTCAGCCTGCTGATCGCCTTCAAGGCCCAGTTCGGTGAGTTTAAGTTCACCATCAACCTGATATTTGGCGATAGCACTCGGCCGACTACCCTGATATTCACGAATTTTGCCGATATAAACGTTTAGCGAATAGTGCATCTGAACCTCCCTGCAACAGACATAAAAAAAGCGAGCCATCAGGCTCGCCTCTCGTCAGCTGCAATGCAACTTATTTTTTAGCGGCAAAACGTGCTGCTGCTTCGTCCCAGTTCACTACATCCCAGAATGCTTTGATGTAGTCAGGGCGACGGTTTTGGAATTTCAGGTAGTAAGCGTGTTCCCATACATCCAGACCCACGATTGGGAAACCGGAAACGCCAGAAACAGCTTCGCCCATCAGTGGGCTGTCCTGGTTTGCGGTAGAAACCACAGCCAGTTTGTCGCCTTTCAGAACCAGCCACGCCCAGCCTGAACCAAAGCGAGTTGCAGCTGCTTTCTCAAATTCTGCTTTGAAGTTGTCAACGCTACCGAAGTCACGCTCAATGGCAGCTTTCAGGTCACCTTGCAGGGTGGTGCCAGTTTTCAGGCCTTTCCAGAAGAAGCTGTGGTTTGCGTGGCCGCCTGCGTTGTTACGCAGAACGGTTTTTTTGTCTGCTGGCAGTTGATCCAGTTTAGCGATCAGCTCTTCAACAGGCAGGCTTGCGAACTCTGGCAGAGACTCCAGCGCTGCATTCGCGTTATTTACGTACGCCTGGTGGTGTTTGCTGTGATGGATTTCCATCGTTTGTTTGTCGAAATGTGGTTCCAGGGCGTCGTATGCGTAAGGCAGGGATGGCAGTGTATAACTCATATTCATCATCTCCATTTATACCCGTTACCCTTCAAGCTGCAGTTACGTTGGCTGCGTTCACTCATCCGAATCACTAAGTTTACCAGGCTCATCGGGATTCGTTCACTTGCCGCCTTCCTGTCGCTCATAGGTCTCAGGGATATTATCGAACGGCGAACAGGCTGTTAACGCCGCGTAATCAGTTGGTTTATTATAGTTAATTAAATGATATTGAAAATGATTATCAATGCCGTACTTTTAGCAGGGTTATAACTTTTCGTCATGTTGGCGAAAATGTGAGCGCCGTCAGGTGGATAAATCGTTTTTTGCCACCCACCACAGAAACTGGCATCACGGTGAAGGTAACGCTGCGTAATTAAGAGGATAGTCAGCATTTCTTTCCTGCTGGAGCCTTATCATGTCGCTAAATGTCGCCCTTTTTGGT
Organism: Buttiauxella noackiae; assembly: GCF_000737905.1. NCBI lineage: Bacteria > Pseudomonadati > Pseudomonadota > Gammaproteobacteria > Enterobacterales > Enterobacteriaceae > Buttiauxella > Buttiauxella noackiae. The sequence continues at coordinate 131,333 of NZ_JPRU01000003.1, read as the reverse complement.
ATCGGCCTTGATACCTATTGGCCTCAATTTTCTGGACTGGAACAACGCCTTACGGCTTATCTGCACCAAATTGACCGGCGCCTTACACAGCTCAATGCCTGCGTCATTAACGGTGGTCTGATAGACAGTGTCGACAAAGCCGATACATTTGCCACACAACTTCAGCAACAGCCCATTGATGCCATTGTGCTTTACATCAGCACTTACGCGCTGAGCTCAACGGTTCTGCCGTTGGTGAAAAAAATAAATAAGCCGGTGATTATCCTGGCGCTTCAACCAGAGCCAGGTTTGCCCTATGCCAAAATCCGTGGCATGAGCGATCGCGGCCAACGTACCGGTGAGTGGCTTGCTCATTGCCAGGCGTGCAGTGCACCCGAGTTGGCGAACGTATTTAATCGTGCCGGTATTCGCTATCAACTTATCGTTGGCGCATTACAAGGTGATGACTACGTCTGGGAACAAACCTCACAATGGCTACAGGCGCTGGAGGCCCAAAAAGGGTTGTCTGCTTGTCAGGTGGGCGTTCTGGGTCACTATTACGATGGCATGGTGGATGTTTACAGCAACATGACCAACCTGAGCGCAAAACTTGGCGTGCGCTTCAAGCCCCTTGAAATGTGTGAGCTTGCCGAGTACCGCGAGCAGGTTTCACAAAGTGTCAGTACAAAAAAATGGCATGAAGTGGAAGCTACTCTGCAAATTGATCCCGCCTGCGAAAAAGCTGAACTTGAACGCGCGGTACAAACCGCCTGTGCCATGGATAAACTTATTGAAAACAATCACCTCGGTGCACTGGCTTATTACTATGAAGGGCGCAACGGCAACGCCTACGAAAATATTATTACCTCCATTATTCTCGGTAATACTTTGCTGACTCGCCGTGGCATTCCTGTTGCCGGTGAGTATGAAATCAAAAACGTACTGGCGATGAAGATCCAGCAACTTCTGGGAGCGGGTGGCTCGTTTTCGGAACCTTATGGCATAGAGTTTACCGATGATGTGGTGCTCTGGGGGCATGATGGTCCAGCACATCCACTAATGGCCGAAGGAGATGTGCGTCTTGTTCCTCTGCCGGTTTACCACGGCAAACCAGGGGAAGGCGTTTCCATTCAGATGACGGTAAAACCTGGCCCGGTAACTTTCCTTTCAATTGTTGAGAATGCACAAAACGGCGTGTGTTTACAGTATGCCGAAGGGCAAGCCGTTCCCGGTGATGTACTCGATATTGGCAACACTAACAGTCGTTACCGCTTCCCACTTTCAGCGCGTGAATTTACTACGCAATGGAGTCTTGGTGGGCCTGCTCACCATTGTGCGATTGGCCTTGGTCATCAAGGTGAAGTTTTGGAAAAGCTTGCCTGGTTACTCGGAGTGCAAACCTTAAAAATCTGTTAATTATTTTTAGTTTGCCTCCGTTCGCTTATCGGGCGGAGGCGAAATAAAGAACTGTGACACTCGTCAATCACACCCCCTGAATTTTGCCAGTTTTACCCCCGTTGCGGCAGCATATGGAAGGTTACCTCTTTGCTCACTCTTTAGACTCATAGGTAATGGGGGAGCCAGCTGTCACCCCTGCGTTTTTTAGTTAAAACAGAGGGATAGATAATGAGTAACGCAATAACCATGGGGATAATTTGGCATTTGGTCGGTGCTGCTAGCGCCGCCTGTTTTTATGCCCCTTTTAAGAAAGTACAAAGCTGGTCATGGGAAACCATGTGGGCCGTTGGCGGTATTGTTTCGTGGATAATTTTGCCATGGTTGGTGAGTTATATTTTGCTTCCTGATTTTTGGGCTTACTACGGTTCGTTTAACGCTTCTACCTTGCTGCCAGTATTTTTGTTCGGTGCGATGTGGGGCATTGGCAATATTAACTATGGCCTGACGATGCGTTACCTGGGCATGTCTATGGGCATTGGTATTGCGATTGGTATCACGCTGATTGTTGGCACCTTAATGACGCCAATCATCGCCGGGAAATTTGATGTGCTAATTGGTACACCTGGTGGGCGTATGACGCTGCTGGGTGTTCTGGTTGCGCTGGTAGGCGTGGCAATTGTTACCCGCGCAGGCCAGCTTAAAGAACGTAAAATGGGTATTAAAGCTGAAGAGTTCAACCTGAAAAAAGGGCTGATGCTGGCGGTAATGTGCGGAATCTTCTCAGCTGGTATGTCATTTGCGATGGACGCCGCAAAACCGATGCACGAAGCCGCAGCCGCACTGGGTGTTGATCCGCTATATGTGGCATTGCCAAGTTATGTGGTGATCATGGGTGGCGGTGCGCTGATCAACCTTGGCTTCTGCTTCATTCGTCTGGCCAAGATGAAAGATCTCTCGATCAAAGCCGACTTCTCGCTGGCAAAACCATTAATTATCAGCAACGTATTATTCGCTGCACTTGCCGGTTTGATGTGGTACTTGCAGTTCTTCTTTTATGCCTGGGGTCACGCCAAAATCCCTGCCCAGTACGACTATATGAGCTGGATGTTGCATATGAGCTTCTACGTACTGTGTGGCGGGCTGGTTGGCCTGATTATGAAAGAGTGGAAATCTGCGGGGACTCGCCCTGTTGGTGTGCTGAGTGTGGGCTGTGTGGTGATTATTATTGCGGCCAATATCGTCGGTCTGGGCATGGCCAGTTAATTACCCGTCATACTTCAAGCCGCAGGGGATAAGTTCGCTTGCTGCCTACCTGCAGCTTGAATTATTTAGGGTATCAAAGTGAGTGATATAACGTTGGCGCCACATCCGTGGCGTCATCCCCGTCTCTTTAAGAAACACCACTGAAAAGTAGTTACTGTCCTCAAAGCCACAACGCGTGGCGATATCACTAATCAACATCTCACTGTGCCGCAATAAATCCTGGGCCTGACAAATACGTAACTGACGCAAATATTGGCTGATACTCATGCCCGTTTGCTGGCGAAAAAGCTGTCGTAAATGGCGATCTGCCACTTGGTTTTTCTGGCAAAATTGCTGCAAATCGAACGGGGTATGGAAGCTGTTTCCCAACGTTGCCAATAGCAAATCCAGCGTTTCACCGCCATTGGGGGCTGAAGTATCGTGTGGTTGATAACGATGGCGGCGCAGCAAAATGCACAATTGCAAAAACAGGCTTTCGGTAAGGCAAAATGACAGTGCATCTTGCTGCTGGCTTTCATGTTCGAGCTGGCTGATTAACTGTCGGGCCTGCGCCATGCCGTGACTACTGAGTCGCCACCGGGGATCTTTACCCGCTTCAGCCTGGCTGTATAGCAAATCGTTCCAGTCAACGTTGAGCTTCAGGCGCTCCGGGCAGTAAATGATGTTATGCAGGACTAAATCATTGACTGATTCATAGCTGTGACGGTCCTCGGCACGGATATAAAAAAGATCACCACAGGTTATTCGGTAAGGACGGTCATTAAGAACGTGCAGCCCATTACCGCGCCACACTAGTACCAGTTCACAAAAATCATGAGTGTGTTCAGCGAAGACATTTTGCGGATAGCGGTCTGCCACTGCCACGGGCTGCGCGGCAGAAGCAAAGAAATCTGCTTTTCTAAGAACTAATTGACTCGCCACCGCAATACCTCAAAACCAGAATAATTGGCAGATGATCCACCCAAAAACTGCATTTCGTAGATCGGATTAGCGTTGCGATATCCGATAAATTAACTAACTAGAAATTATTTGCTTTTTCGCTGCAAAAAACGGTGATTTCCTTCGTATTTACTGAAGTTGCGTATCACGTCCCTGACGAATCTCTCGCGGCGACCAGGAAAACTCGCGTTTAAAAAGCGTCGAAAAATGGTTGCTGTCACCAAAACCGCACTGAAAGGCGACATTTGTTACGCTTTCTTCGCTATGGCGGAGCAGATGACGGGCTTTCATCAGGCGTAAACGATTGAGGTAACGCTGTGGTGTCATGCCGGTTTGCTGTTTGAGTTGGCGATGAAGTGTGCGAAGAGAAAGCGTGAATTGGGATGCCAGTTGCTCCCAGCAAATATCCTCAGCGAAATGATCTTCAAGCCAGGCCATCAACTGATTTAGCCGGCCTTCTGAGTTTGTCACTCCTTCCATCATGCTGCCTTTACGCAGCAACACCAACAACTGCATAAACAGAATTTCGCGGTTGGCGACGGCATGGGTATCAGTGGCCTCACCAATTTGCTCAAACTTTTCAATTAGCACACGTACTTGTTGCAACACTGGCTGGTTTACACGCCAGTGCGATGGGTAATTGCCGTCTTTTTCTTGCGGTAGCAGTTGATCCAACCCGGATAAAAAGCAAAACGCATCAGGCGCACGGTAAAGGATATTGGTCAGGCACAGGTTTTCTGTGTGTTCATAGAGATGGCGGTCATGGTCACGTACGAAACAGACTGAACCGCCACTTAGCGTGTACGGTTGACCATTAAAAACGTGTGTTCCAGTGCCATGTTCAACAATCACAATTTCATAAAAATCATGGTGATGTTCTGGAAAGGCAACCTGAGGTAAGCGTGGCTCAATGGCCAACGACGCATTCCCTGATGGGAAAAAATCAAAACCATGTAATACCGTCATTCTTACCTCCATGTGCGAGTAATTGTTACCTGATAGTAGGTAACGACTCTCCTTTGCACCTTAAATTTTCGACACGAAATCCGTTTAAAACTGCGCGTTTTTTAAGAAAGTCCGGGAATTATCAGGAAATGCGGCAAGTGTCACAGGTCGATGAAAAGAGTGATAAATATGAATCTGTGACATAACTCACGTTCATCTTTGCTTCTTTGCCAGCGGCTCATATGCACTGTCAGTGTCGAGAAGGTGGGCGATAGCGTTACTTTTTAGAGTGGGGTCAATTAATTTAGCAAGGACCCCGACAATGACTCTACGCCATAGTGTTGCGGTAGACCTGGGCGCTTCAAGTGGCCGTGTCATGCTGGCACGCTTCGAACGTGACACTCGCAGCATCTGCCTGCGTGAAATTCACCGTTTCACCAACTCCTTAAAACAGGCGGAAGGTTCCACCGTCTGGGATGTTGATGCACTGGAGCAGGAAATTCGCATTGGGCTGCAAAAGGTCTGTGATGAAGGCATTGCCATCAACAGCATCGGTATCGACACCTGGGGTGTGGATTATGTGTTGATTGACCAAAGCGGTAACCGCGTTGGGCAGCCTGTTTCCTATCGCGACAGCCGTACCGATGGCGTGATGGATCTCGCTTGTAAACTGTTAGGGCGTGACGAAATCTACCGCCGTACCGGCATTCAATTTCTGCCATTCAATACGCTTTACCAGTTCCGCGCTCTTGTAGAACAACAACCTGAGCTGCTTGATTGTGTCGAACATGCATTGTTGATCCCGGACTATTTTGCTTACCGCCTTACGGGAGAGCTGAATTGGGAATACACCAACGCGACGACCACGCAATTGATGAATATCAACAACGATAGCTGGGATGAAACATTGCTCGACTGGGCCGGTGTACCGCATAAATGGCTCGGTACGCCGACACATCCTGGGCGCGTTATTGGCCAATGGGTTTGCCGCGAAGGCAACAAAATCCCGGTAGTAAGCGTTGCCACTCACGACACCGCGAGTGCGGTCATCGGTGCACCACTCAAAGATAAAGACGCCGCATACCTTTCTTCCGGCACCTGGTCGCTGATGGGTTTTGAGAGCAAAACCCCTTATGCCAATAGCACTGCACTCGCCGCCAATATCACCAATGAAGGGGGGGCAGAAGGGCGTTACCGGGTACTGAAAAATATAATGGGTCTGTGGTTGTTGCAGCGCATCACCAAAGAGCTGGGTATTACAGATCTTGTCGATCTGATCGACCGTACCCGAAAGATCCCGGCGTGTCGTTTTGTCATAAACCCAAACGACGATCGCTTTATTAACCCGGAAAGCATGAGCCGTGAAATTCAGGCTGCTTGCCGTGAAAGTAACCAACCTGTTCCATTCAACGACAGCGAACTCGCTCGCTGCATTTTCGACAGCCTTGCGCTTCTGTATGCCAAAACATTGAAAGAGCTGGGCACTGTCCGTGGTCGCTCGTTTAGCAGCCTGCACATCGTGGGTGGCGGAAGCCAGAATGAATTACTTAACCAATTGTGTGCTGATGCCTGCGGTGTGCCGGTATATGCGGGCCCCATTGAAGCCTCAACGCTTGGCAATATCGGCTGCCAACTGATGGCGCTGGACGAAATTACTGATGTTGACGACTTCCGAAAAATTGTCGCCGCCAGCTACGAACTGAAATCTTTTATTCCCCAATCCGATAGCGAAATTGCTCGTTATATCGCGCAGTTTCCACTCAATATTCAAACACGTAAGGAGTTTTGCGCATGACCACATCTCTTGAACAAGCCTGGGAACTGGCGAAACAGCGCTTTGCTGCTGTCGGTGTTGATGTTGAAGCTGCCCTGCAACAGCTCGATCGTTTGCCGGTCTCTATGCACTGCTGGCAGGGTGATGACGTTGCTGGATTTGAAAACCCGGAAGGGGTGCTGAGCGGCGGGATTCAGGCTACGGGAAATTATCCGGGCAAAGCGCGAAACGCAGGCGAATTACGTGCTGATCTTGAACGTGCACTCAGCCTGATCCCTGGTCCAAAACGCCTGAACCTTCACGCTATTTATCTGGAATCAGAGCAACCCGTAGCACGCGACAAAATCAAACCAGAGCATTTCAAAAACTGGGTTGAATGGGCGAAAGCTAACAATCTGGGGCTGGATTTTAACCCGTCTTGCTTCTCACACCCGTTAAGTGCTGACGGATTTACGCTGTCGCACGTTGATGACGAAATTCGCCAGTTCTGGATTGATCATGTTAAAGCCAGCCGCAAAATTTCCGCATATTTTGGCGAGCAACTTGGTACACCGTCAGTGATGAACATCTGGATCCCTGATGGCATGAAAGATATCACTGTTGACCGCCTTGCACCGCGCCAGCGCCTGGTCGCAGCGCTCGATGAAGCGATGAGTGAAAAACTCAACCCGGCACACCATATTGATGCGGTAGAAAGCAAGCTGTTCGGTATTGGCGCAGAAAGTTACACCGTGGGTTCCAACGAATTCTATTTCGGTTACGCGACCAGCCGACAGACCGCACTGTGCCTGGATGCAGGCCATTTCCACCCAACCGAAGTCATCTCCGACAAAATCTCCAGCGCCATGCTGTACGTGCCACGCCTGCTGCTACACGTAAGCCGCCCGGTTCGCTGGGATAGCGACCACGTAGTACTGCTGGATGACGAAACACAAGCTATCGCCAGCGAAATCATCCGCCACGACCTGTTCGACCGCGTGCACATCGGCCTGGATTTCTTTGATGCTTCCATTAACCGCATCGCCGCGTGGGTTATTGGCACCCGCAACATGAAGAAAGCGCTGTTGCGTGCGCTGTTAGAGCCAACCGAAACCCTGCGCCAGCTTGAGAAAGAGGGCGACTACACCGCACGCCTGGCGCTGTTAGAAGAGCAAAAATCTCTGCCATGGGCTGCTATCTGGGAAATGTATTGCCAACGAAACGATACGCCGGTTGATGCCCAGTGGCTGAAGACGGTTCGCCATTACGAAAACGATGTTTTGAGCAAACGCGGCTAACCCTTTATTGGTGGATGGCGTTTCGCTTATCCACCCTACAACTGATGACCGAACGTAGGGCGGATAAGCGTGAGCGCCATCCGCCAGACCAATATCAAAGGAACCACAAGACTATGCAGAACATCCTCAAAGCCTGGTTTGTAGAAGGCATGATTAAAGCAACCAGCGATGCCTGGTTAAAAGGTTGGGACGAACGTAACGGCGGCAATATTACATTGCGCCTGGATGAAGCCGATATCGCGCCATTTCAGGCTGATTTCCATGCGGCACCGCGTTACATCGCACTAAGCCAGCCAATGCCTGAACTGGCGAACACGCCATTTATTGTTACCGGCTCCGGCAAATTCTTCCGCAATGTTCAACTGGCGCCTGCTGCAAATATTGGTGTGGTGAAAGTGGACAACCGCGGTACGGGCTATCACATCTTGTGGGGGCTGGAAAACGAAGCAGTACCCACATCTGAACTGGCGGCACACTTCCAATCCCACAGCGTGCGCATCAAAACCACGGGTGGAAAAGACCGTGTGATCATGCACTGCCATGCCACCAATCTGATTGCCCTGACTTACGTGCTGGAAAACTCCACGAATGTCATTACCCGCAAACTTTGGGAAGGCAGTACTGAATGCCTGGTGGTATTCCCTGATGGTGTGGGGATTTTGCCGTGGATGGTTCCGGGCACCGATGAAATTGGAACGGCAACAGCTGGCGAAATGGCAAAACACTCGCTGGTACTGTGGCCGTTCCACGGAGTGTTTGGCAGTGGCCCAACGCTTGATGAAGCATTTGGGCTTATCGATACCGCTGAGAAATCCGCTGAAGTGTTGGTAAAAGTCATTTCGATGGGCGGCATGAAACAAACCATCAGTCGTGACGAGCTTATCGCCCTTGGTAAACGTTTCGGTGTTACCCCACTGGCTGGTGCTTTAGAACTTTAAATCAGTGTAATGGTGGATGCGACTTCACTCATCCACTGTACTTCAATGGATTGTAGGCCGGATAAGCAAAGCGCCATCCGACATTTACGATAGTTAAGGAGCATAACAATGAGTTTTATGTTGGCCTTACCAAAAATCAGCCTTCACGGTGCAGGTGCAATCGGCGACATGGTGAAATTGATTGCCGCCAAACCTTGGGGAAAAGCCCTGATCATCACCGATGGGCAATTGGTGAAAATGGGTTTGCTGGATAGCCTGTTTAGCGCACTCGATGAACATCAACTTTCTTATGAATTGTTCGATGAAGTATTCCCGAACCCGACAGAAGAGCTGGTGCAAAAGGGCTTTGCCGCTTACCAGGCTGCCGATTGCCACTACCTGATAGCTTTTGGCGGCGGTAGTCCGATCGATACCGCCAAAGCGGTAAAAATCCTGACCGCAAACCCAGGTCCATCAACCGCTTATTCCGGTGTTGGCAAAGTCACTAACCCTGGCGTGCCGCTGGTGGCGATTAACACCACTGCCGGGACTGCGGCAGAGATGACCAGCAATGCGGTCATCATCGATTCCGTGCGCCACGTGAAAGAAGTGATTATCGACACTAACCTCATCCCGGATATTGCTGTGGATGATGCAAGCGTCATGCTCGATATCCCGGCAAGTGTCACTGCTGCAACAGGAATGGATGCGTTAACTCACGCCATTGAAGCTTATGTTTCCGTTGCCGCGCATCCGTTAACGGATGCTAACGCTCTGGAATCTATTCGCCTGATTAGCCAGTGGCTGCCAAAAGCAGTCGACGATGGCCATAACCTTCAAGCGCGTGAAATGATGGCTTACGGGCAATACCTGGCGGGTATGGCTTTTAACAGCGCAGGCCTTGGGTTGGTACATGCGCTGGCTCACCAACCGGGTGCGACGCACAACCTGCCGCACGGTGTTTGCAACGCGATTTTACTCCCAGTCATTGAAGCTTTTAACCGCCCGAAAGCCGTTGCACGTTTTGCAAAAGTTGCCGCAGCGATGGGTGTGAATACTCAGGATATGAACGAAGAAGAAGCCAGCCTGGAGGCTATTCTGGCTATTCGTGCGCTTTCTACGCGCGTCGGCATTCCATCTGGTTTCAGTCAACTTGGAATTCAGACCGCAGATATCGAAGGCTGGCTGGATAACGCTTTGGCTGACCCATGCGCGCCATGTAATCCACGCGTAGCGACCCGTGAGGAAGTGCGCGAGCTGTATCTGGAGGCATTATGATCCGCAAAGCTTTTGTGATGCAGGTAAACCCCGATGCTCATGAAGAATATCAACGTCGCCATACGCCGATTTGGCCAGAGCTGGAAGCGGTACTTAAACAGCACGGTGCTCATCACTACGCTATTTATCTGGATGTCGCACGCCACCTACTTTTTGCAACGGTAGAGATTGAGTCTGAAGCTCGCTGGAACGCCGTCGCACAAACGGAAGTCTGCCAGCGCTGGTGGAAGCATATGAGCGAGATAATGCCGAGCCATGCCGATAACAGCCCGGTAAGTGCCGAACTGAAAGAAGTGTTTTATTTAGAATAAAATTGAGGACGGGTGGCATTACGCGGCCCGTCCTTTTTCGGTCTAAACCAAAAAACTAAACCACCGCACCTTCCAACGCTTTGTTAATAACCTGGGAAAGCTCTTTCACATCGAACTTCGCCACATAGCCGTTCGCGCCCACTTTGCGGACGTGATCTTCGTTGGCACTACCTGATAGAGATGAGTGAATCACCACCGGAATCTGCTTTAACGAAATATCCGATTTGATATTACGGGTCAGGGTGAAGCCATCCATTTCCGGCATTTCAATGTCTGTTAGCACCATACCAATACGATCGGTGATCGGCTGGCCAGCGGCTTTGGCTTCTGCGGCGATAACTTTTATCTTCTCCCAGGCTTCCAGGCCCGTGGAATGCATCATTACCGGAATACCCATGCCTTTCAGCCCTTGCTCGAGCATCTGGCGGGCGACTTTTGAATCTTCAGCAACAATCGCGACAGCACCCGGTTTCAGAGGATTTGTATTCCCTTCAATAGCCGCCATATCGACTTTGCGTCCTGAAGGGATAATGTCGTAAAGAATCTGTTCAACATCGAGCACCAGCGCCAGTTCATCTTTGTATTCATCGCTATTGAGTGAAGCGATACTGGTGATATTACGGCTACTCACACCGGATTCGGCTGCATGAACCTGACTCCAGTCGAGGCGGATAATATTTTCCACCGACTCCACCGCAAATGCCTGCGTACTGCGGGCATATTCGGTAATTAAAAGAAGATTCAGGCCAGTTTTTGGTGTGCAGCCGGTAACGGCGGGCAGGTCGATAACCGGGATAAATTGGTCGCGAATATTTGCCATGCCCAACAGCGGTGACATCATCCCTGCCGCGCGGTTAATTTTCGGCATGGGCACAATTTCGCGCAGCTTAAATACGTTGATACCATACAGCTCTGATTTGCCGCCGTGCTGGCCTTCCCCTAAGCGGAACAACAATAGTTCAAACTTGTTGGATAACGCCAGGTTAGCCCTTTCATCAATATCTTTTTGAAAACTATCCATTTTAACCTCTGGTTGTAACCCGGCGGGTCATCGTTGCCCCGTTTCCTGTTTAAGTTATCGGCAGTTGGAATAAAAAGTGCAGTCTGTTTGGATGAAGAAAATCCCCCTTTGCTTCACCCGGCGCGTTGCCCTACTATTAACGCCTTGTAGGGACGGGACAAAAAAATGAAAAAGCCGCTAACAATCAAGGATATTGCTGAACTGGCCAATGTATCTATTGCGACAGTTTCCCGTGTTCTGAATAACAACAGCTGGGTGGCGGATAAAACTCGCGCCAGGGTCGAGAAAGTTATTCAGGAGCAGCAATTCAGCCCAAATTTGTTGGCGCGCGGTATGATTTCCAAAAAAACACAGACGCTGGCGATTGTCGTTTCCGATATCAGTAACCCATATTTTGTGATGCTGGTTGCTCAAATCGAAAATGAGAGTTTGCGGGCCGGATATAAAGTCACACTCTACGATACACAATCGGCGAATAAATCCTCTTCGCAGGGAGAAATTATCCCTGAAGAAAATATTTTTAACTCGATTACTGATAGCCAGATTGATGGGGTTATTATTCTTGGTGGGAATATTGATTATAATAATGTGCCAGAATCTTATTCCCATGAGTTGAAGAAACTTTGTGCGGCAATTCCGGTTATTGTCGTTGGGCGGCAACTGGCCGATGTAGATTATTCCTGTGTAGAGCGCGATCAGTCCGGGTGTGTTGCACTTGCAACTAATCACCTGATAAGTAAGGGCTATAAAAGTATCGGATTTATTGGTGGCTCGAAAAGCGTCTATATCACCCGGCAACGTATAGATTCGTTTAAAAGCACGCTTCAGCAAGCGAATATTGTGGTTAATGATAATCACATTGTATTAAATAATTTCTACTTACAGCATGGCTATGAAGCGGTAGATAAGTTGCTTTCGCAAAGTGAAAAACTGCCCGAAGCTATTGTTGCAATTAATGACCATGTTGCAAAAGGAGCCATTCGGGCATTAAAAGACAGAAATATTTCTGTGCCTGGAGATATTGCTATTGTCAGCTGTGAATATTTCCCCGGTAGCGAATATTTTATTCCACGCATTACAACTGTGAATCATCACAATGAACTCATCGGTAAAACAGTGATGCAAGTTTTAATGACATTGCTGAAAGATACCACTGAATCTGTAGTGCCTGAAAAAATCCAGCTGAGCCTGATACCAGGTGAGTCCTGCTAGCTCTATCTGAGCATTTCAGTATTTCTGATTTTTCCAAAACTCCCGCACACGATATTTTTTGATCCCCGCCACAATTGCTGAAAAGTGGATTGACAACCCCACTCAAGCTCCTCTAGCCTAAAACCTGAAAACGTTTTCAGGTTTTGATTTCAGGAGGGCCAATGAAGCCGACAATGATGACTTACATTCACGAAGAGCAAGCTACGCTTTCAGCAATGCTTGATCGTTATCCACATGATCTTCCAGAGATTAAAGGAAAGGGCACGTGGTTGGTTTTAGCTACTGGTTCAAGTATCAACGCCATCAAAAGCGCTAAATACTACGTGGAAAACCTGGCGAACGTGCGCATTACCGTGGAGGAACCGTTCCACTTCCAGCACTATGAACAAATGGATACCGCGACCGATTTAGTACTTGGGGTATCGCAAAGCGGCGAAAGCACATCCACTATCAATGCGATAAAACACATTGGTAAAAGTTTCCCGGTGGTGACCTACGGTTTAACCAGCAAACTGTCCAGCGAACTGGCGAAAACTGTCGATCACGCCATCGATATTGAAATTGGCGAAGAGCGCGTGGGTTATGTCACTAAAGGTTATGTGGCGACTATTTTTAAATTCATGTTGCTCGGTCTTTATACCGCGCGTTGCAATGGCTTAATCACTGAAACGCAGGAAGGCGAAGAGTTAGCGAAATTATCCGTTGCAGTAAAATCTATCCCGCAGATTATTGATACAACTGAAGTCTTCTTTGAAAAATGGAAAGATGAGCTTACTGCCTCCCCAAGATTTACGGCAATTGGCTATGGCCCAAGCGTGGGTGTGATTAAAGAAATGGAAACCAAGTTTGCGGAAACAATTCGCGTGCCATCGCAAGGGGTAGAACTGGAAGCCTTTATGCATGGCCCTTATTTTGAAGTCAACGGTAATCACCGGATGTTTTTCCTCGACACGCCTGGAGAAGCGCGTGAGCGTTTATTACTGCTGAAAGCTTATGAGCAAAAATATACCGATTATATTTACACCGTTAAATTAGGTGAAAGCAGCGATGAACGAACGCTCGCCATTAATGCTGATGTAGATATATTTATCGCCCCGTTACTGATGGTGATTCCATTCCAGATTCTGGCGCACCATATCGCGGAAGCGAAAGGGAATAATTTGCCACAGCGTATTTTCACCGATTTTGGTATTTCCGTTAAGAGTAAAACAAAACCTGGCGATTACGCCTGATATACCCTTCATATTTTAAGTCGCATGTGTGGTGGTATTACTCGGCCCTTTGGGGTGCAACTAGCCGCCTTCCTGCAACTCGAATTATTATGGGTATAGGTATAAATAGCTCGACCCTACAATGTTGCCTGATGTTTTTATCGGGCAATAAATACAGCGCAAACCTTGAAACTAAGGAAATACCATGACGACATATAGTCAGCTTGCCCAACAAATAATTAAGCATGTTGGTGAGACTGGGAATATTGAACATATTACTCATTGCGCAACACGCTTACGTTTTACATTAAAAGATAAAAATAAAGTGAATCCGGAAGCGCTATATGGTCTTCCTGAAGTCGTGAAATTAGTGGATAGCCCGAGTCAATTCCAGATAGTGATTGGCCCGAAAGTCGATCAGGTATTTTCAGCGATTAAAGAGCTGCTCGGTGAACAAACGCCTGTAGCTGAAGAAACAACGGCACAAGGCTCATGGGTAAGCCGCTTGCTGGCGACACTTTCCGCCATTTTCACACCTTACATCGGTGTGCTGGCGGGCGTCGGTGTTGTAAAAGGGATTGTGGTATTGCTGCAAACAATGAACCTGGTGGATACGCATTCTTACGTGTTCACCGTGTTTAATGCGCTGTCGAGCGGCGTGTTTGTGATGTTGCCGTTGTTTATCGCCGTTACGGCAGCTGAACGTTTTAAAACGAATAAATTCACCGCGCTGGCACTGACTGCGGCGATGATCTTCCCATTAACCGATCCAGGTGTTCCCGGTGCATTCCATATTATGGGACTTGCGCTGAACGTTAAGATTTATGGTGGCGCAGTTATCCCTGCTGTATTTGCCGTGTTGTTCCTGAGCTATGTGGAACGCTGGCTGAAAAAGATAATCCCTGAACTGGCTGCTTTTGTATTTGTGCCTTGCTTATCGCTCATCATCTGCGGGTTTGTGGTGTTCACCTTAATTGGCCCGATTGCAGATTACGTGGGTGTCGGTATTGCTAACGGATATGCATGGCTTTATAACCTTAGCCCGGTCATTTCTGGCGCGCTGCTTGCCGGCATTGGCCAACTGTTTGTGGTGTTCGGTGTGCACTGGGGCATCATCCCACTGGCGCTGATCAATATTCAGGTCAACGGCTACGACACTATCATGGCGATGTTCATGTCGGCGGTAATGGGGCAGTTTGGCGCGGCATTCGGTGCAATCTTTATTGCCCGCAACCTCAAGGACAAACAGATTGCGATTTCTGCCTCAATTTCTGCCTTCTTCGGTATAACTGAACCGGCGCTGTATGGCGTGAACCTGAAATACAGAATGCTGTTTGTCTTCGGTTGTATTGGTGCGGCGTTGGGCGGTGGCATCACCGGTTTGTTGGGCGTTAAAACTTACAGTTTCCTGCCAGTACTTAACGTGTTCGAGTTAGGTCTGTTCAGCGGCCCGGATTCAAAAATGATTTATGAAGTGTTTGCGATAATCGTCGCATTTACTGTCCCTGCGGTGCTGACCATTGTTTATGGTAAGACGCGCAAACTGGTGGCTTCTCCGGCTTCTTGATTTATCCCTAAGCCCTCTGGAATGCAGAGGGCTTAACTGACCAACGAAATCAGCATTCGTATTAGTCTCCAAATTCTTTACTCAGCCATGTAAGGAGACCGTCGGTGTCTATCGGCTCTCGGTGGTCCACGGTGTAAACCGGCCCAAGTGACATCGGCTTTGCGTTATTCGCAAGTTTTACCAACTCCGGCAGATATTCTTCCCCTGGGTGCCCGTGGCGTCTTACGCCGAGCCGCAGCGCATAGCGTTCGGCGGCAAGATCGCCGGGGACATGGTTCCACACTTCCAGAACGCGTGTGATTCCCGCCTGCTCAAGATAACGTTCAAGCACCTCTTTCGGCTGGAAGCCAAACCATGCATCGACAATAAAGACACACTGTGTTGGGCTATCGGCCACTATCGACCAAATCACCTCATAAGCGGCACTTCCGAGGCGGCGGTTGAATGGCCGATCAATTTCATCGAACTGCGCCATAAAAGGCTCTTTTATGCCATCGATGGTCAGAATCGGTAGCGCAAAATGTTCGGACAACAAGCGGGAAATCGTGCTTTTGCCTGAGGCGGGTACACCGTTCACAAGTACAACCGTTTTGCCCTGTGTTCGCATGGTCTGGCTCATAATATTGCGATCACCTCTTCCTTGCCTTTTGCCCGACGTAGTTTTGCCATTACATCATCATCGCCCAACAAATTAACAATCGCGCGGATACCTTCTTCGATATGTCCATTGCTGTCACAGGCGGCAAACATAATCACGATATCGGCCTTTTCGCTGTCGGCAAAGGCGATGGGTTCATCAAGCAAAACCAGACTGAAGCAATTTTTCATCACCCCGCATTCCGGGCGAGCGTGGGGCATGGCGACGCCCTCTTCAAAAACGTAATACGCGCCATGCTCCAGGGTGTTATTAATGACTGCCTGGTAGTAAGAGGGCAGGATATAGCCATTATCAACCAGCGGTTGAGCCGCAAGTCTAATCACCTTTTTCCAGTCCGTTTCGCGCACGCCAACTTGTATTGCCTGCGCTTCAATTAATAACTCTTTAATGGCCATGAGTTCTCCCTAAATATTCTTGCGAATAATATTTCTCAGCTCATCAATTTTGATAAATAAAGCATCGATATGCTGACGGTGTGTTTTACTCTTCGCAAAAACTTGTAACGCCTGGTTATAGCGCAACATTAATGCTTTTTGTGTTTCGCCATTATTTGGGTTTTCCGTTAACGTGTTTTCCAGAGCAGTTAATTCAGTTTCAAGTTGTACGGCTTGAATATCATATTGCGCCGTATCCGAATTATCACTGTGAAAAAATTTTTTTAAAGATCCAAACATAGCTAGCTCCCGCCCGACGGTTGCCACGCAACCAGGGTTACAATGAAGAGTAGAGGATAACGCCTGCTTTATTTAAATAATGCGATCTTTTCGATTAATACCGCAGCGACTGCATCATTTGCCGGAATTAAGAATTTACGCACGCTGTCGTTCACTTTGCCTTTCTCAAACGTCTCTTTGCAGTGCCCGACCCATTGCACGTTCATTTCGGTACCGACGTTAACTTTATCAATCCCTCCGGCAACGGCGCGGCGCATATCTTCATCGCTAACACCTGTGCCGCCGTGCAGCACCAGCGGGGTTTTGGTCACTTCGCTGATATCCGCCAGGCGTTGATGCTGAATTTTCGCTTTACCGGTATATAGGCCGTGTACCGTCCCGACGGACACCGCCAGCATATCGACGCCGGTTTCATCCACAAAGCGTTTGGCATCTTCCGTGGTGGTAAAGCAGATATCTTCCATGGCGACCGCTTTGCCATCTTCTGAGCCGCCAATCGCGCCTAATTCTGCTTCTACAGAGATATTACGTGGGCGGGCGATATCAATCACCTTGCGGGTATTAGCAATATTATCTGCCATATCCAGATGAGAACCGTCATACATTACCGAGCTAAATCCAGCGTCGATGGCCGTTTTAATCGATTCAATATCTGAGCAGTGATCCAGATGCAAACAAGTCGGTATTTGCTCGCTTTCGGATAAAGAACGAATGGAATCCACTAATAAACGATAACCTAAATATTCCGCAGTCCCGGTAGAAATTTGAATCATTAATGGGCTATTGGTTGCTTTGGCAGCTTTAAAATAAGCAGGCAGCATTTCAAGGCAATGCAAATTAAAGGAACCTACCGCTTTAAATTTACGCTCTTTGGCTACCTGTAATAAATCCGGGAAGTTATACAGACTCATGTGCTTTTTCCTCTTGAGGTTTGGTTGATTTGCCATTTACGAACCAGGCGATAAGAGCGACGAACAGGATGAATAAGCCGACAAAAGTCCAGTTATTCTGGAATACATGTCCCAAAATCAGGCCGCTACTGATCACATCAGAATCACTGAAAGTCACACCGGTAAAGCCGTAGCTTTCAAGCATTGGCACCAGGATGGCAGGAAGGAAGGTAATAAACAGGCCGTGGACTACACCGCCGATGATTGCACCGCGTCTGCCACCCATCGCGTTACCGAAAATTCCTGCGGTGCCGCCAGCAAAGAAGTTGGTCAACAAGCCTGGCAGAATCATCGCCAGGCCAAACATTGGGAAGACAATCATGCCGATGATGGAGCCGACAGTTGTGGCAAGGAAACCAACGATTACGGCATTGGGGGCGTAAGGGAACAGCACCGGGCAGTCCAGGGCTGGTTTGGCATCCGGTACGATGCGCATCGCGATACCACGGAACGCAGGCACCAGTTCGTTAAGCAGTAGACGCACACCGCTATAGAGCACGAATACCCCAGCAACAAACTGAATCGCCTGCATAAAAGCAAACATCAGGTAATTCACGCCGTTGGAGTATTGGCCGATGTATTCCGGACCAGCCGCCAGAGCAGGAATCAAATACATCGGGATCATGACGACGGCCATCGACAAATAAGTGTCTTGCAGGAATTTAAAGTTATCCGGCAAAACCAGGTCTTCAGTGGATTTCGACCCTTTGCCAACGACCTTCGCCACCGCAGCCTGCACCAGGTAACCGATAGTACAGAAGTGGCCCAGAGCTACATCGTCAGTACCGGTAATACGGCGCACCACGGGTTGGGCGAGGGCTGGCATCAGCACCGCCATAACTCCACCGAAGATCCCGCCAGTAAGAATCAACGGTAGGCCAGTCAGCCCTGCTTTATAGCCGATAACTGCACCAATCGTTGCCATCCAAAGCAGTGCTTGCCCGGTGAGAAATATGTACTTAAACGGCGTGATACGGGCAATGATGATGTTGACGATAAATATCACCATTAGCGTAAGAGCCACTTCGGAACCCAGCTCACGGTTTGCAAGCCCCGCAATAGCTGCCACATCTGTGATGTAGCCTTTCATGCCAAATCCATGGGTGAAGATATCGTTCAGGAAAGTCAGCGTATCAACAATAATGTTGATACCTGCCATCATGATTAAAAAACCAAGCAGCGTTTTAAATGTACCCTCCGCGACCTTACCCTTTGATTTTTTTTGTAGTAAAAGACCGAGCATGGCAATAAAGGCAATCAATATTGATGCCTGCCCTAGCAGGTCTTTAACAATAAAGTTAATGATGCTATTCATGGTCGAATACCTTCACATTGCGATCTTTTAAAAAGGCGACAATCTTTTGTTCGATTTCGTCTTTATCCGTAAGGCGGTGCAGCACAATGACGCGTTTAATTTCTTCTTCACTTGCATCGGCTGTTAAAATATCGGCGAACGTTTTTTGCGTTAAAATAATGTCAGATTTAAAGGCTCCCGCTTCTGAAACAGTTGTGTGATCAATTTCTGCCGGAATCTGAAGTTTTTTAAGTACCGCAGTTGCAGCCATTTCTATGGCGAAACTGGAACCTAAACCGCAGCCACATACACAAAGAATTTTAAGCATTGAAAGTCTCCTCAAATAATATTGAGCTGCTTCGCTAATTTATAATGATGCCCTTCGGTGTCGACGAGGCGTTTTTGCATACTGATTAAATCTATAGGGATCGGTTTGTTACTCGAATTAATAATAATGGCTTTATTTCTCATACCGGACTGGATACAACGAACGACTTCGCCTGCCATAATAGTGCCCTGATAGATTTCCTCGCAGGTAGGGTCACCGTTACGTAGGCTATAACCAATAATTGACTTACGAATGCGTACACCAATTTTCGGTTCAAGCTGTTTAATCATGGTGTCAATTGCCCCCTGAAAGCCGGGGGAGTATTCTTTGGTATAACCTTCAGAGCACAGAATCACGACGCTGTTTTGTGTCTCAAGTCGTGCCCTAATCTTATGTGCCAGTTCGCTCAGCGACTGTTGGCACTCAGGGATTAGTGCAAAATCAGCGTTGCTTTTAATCGCCGATTGCAGTGTCAATTCACCGCAGTAACCACCCAGCAGTTCAACCATAAAAACACGCCCTGGCAAAGCGCGGCCTGTATTACGCAACTTGGCGACTTCTTTAATGACTTGCTCACATGCTGTTGAAAAACCGATGGTGTAATCACTGCCGTAAACATCATTATCGATGGTCATGCCGACACCAAAACAATTCACACCATATTCACTGAGGTTATTCAGAAATTGTAATGATCCATCGCCACCAGCCATAATAAGTACATCGATATGCAGGTTTTTTAACTGTTTTGCGATAGTTTCATATTCACAGCCCATTAATTTACGGTTAGTTCGACCTGAAGACATAATCGGAATGGATGCTACGGAAAAATCCACTAAATCCCGGATGGAAATATCCTGGTGTTTATTCTGCAATAGACCTGGAATACCACCGTTAAACAAAACGATTTCTGCTTGAGCCAGTCGGGAAACCTGAAAAACGAAGTTATTTATCCCCGTGACATCACCGCCGCTAATTACCATGCCGATTCTCATGACATTTGCCTCGTTTATTTTCCTTGCAGCTATTTTTCCCTTTAAACAAGCCTTGGATTTGCAGGTGACATCACAAAATTGCTATTAATTTATTAGGGAGAGTGGTTGACAGATGTTTTTTTGAGGTGATTTTTGTGATTTAAATCACAAGTTTTTGGTGTGGAAGTGATGAGCAAGAGATAAGAAAAGTCTCTATATTTCAATGGATTAATCTTACTGATTGGAAAATGGAATTCTCCCATATTATTGGTGTTGTAAATGAATAATATTAGCTTTCAAAAATGTGACTACTCACGCATTTTTCTGCGGGGGAAAGGGGGGCGGAATTAATTAAGAGGCGTGAAAGAAAGATGAGGAACTACTTACCACACAGTTAGGCGGGTAAATATGAATCTCTTATCCGCCTTTTGTATATAAGAGAGGATAACTACCGAGCAAACGCCAACTTATCTTCTGCGGTAATTTCTCGTATCACACGGCAAGGAACCCCTGCGGCAACCACGTTTGGCGGAATTGATTTTGTCACAACGCTACCTGCGCCAATGACGCTATTACGGCCAATCACCACGCCTGGGTTGATGATGACACCGGTTCCCAACCAAACGTTGTCTTCAATAGTGACTGGCAGAGAAAATTGCTGCCCTGTGATGCGGATTTCTGGGTCTATCGGATGCCCGGCGGTGGATATCGTCACATTTGGCGCGACCATTACGTTATCGCCGATTGTCACAGTGGCATCGTCCACCAGGATGAAATTGAAATTAGCATAGAAGTTTTTGCCGATATGAGTATGACTGCCATAAGCCACGCGCAGGGGCGGCTCAATCCAACCATTCTCACCTATATTACCGAATAGCTTCTTGAGCAGCTCCGCACGACGAGCTTCTTCAGCCGGTCGCGTCAGGTTGAAGTCGTACACCAGTTCTTTCCCAGCGCGACGCTCCTCTGGCAGCCCTTCGCCGTGGTCCGTGTATAGTTCACCAACTTCCATTCTTCTTCGTACTGACATGTCCGTCATTCTCCATTTACCTGAACTGCAGCAATTTATAGCACCAATAAGCACAGTGCAGCATGAAAGCAGAGAGGGGGAGGATTTGAAAATTGAGTTTTCCAGGAGTGTGACGCGCAGGCGATTGTTGGAATTTGAGACCGAGAGGATTTTAAGTTGTGGAGAGAGAGAAGAACAAAAAATAGCAGCAGACCGCAGCCATTCCATAAATAATGACCAGCATCAGGATGATTTCAAACCGAAAGCGTTTTAGCAGCAGCTCAGGTTTGATAAAAAAACACCCGGCAAGCCGGGTGTTTTTAATAATGAGGGTTTTCATTGCAACTTATGCAGCTGGTTTAACCGCTGGTTTTGCTGCTGGCGCTACTGGTGCAGCTGCTTTTTTGTGGTGCTTTTTGGCAGCCTGAGCTTTCTGTGGCGCTACTGGAGTTGCGGTTGTAGCGGCTTTTTTGTGGTGCTTTTTAGCAGCCTGAGCTTTCTGTGGTGCTGCTGGGGTTGCGGTTGTAGTCGCTTTTTTATGGTGCTTTTTAGCAGCTTGCGCTTTTTGAGCTACAGGCGCTGCTTTATGGTGTTTCTTGTGGTGCACAGTAGTGGTGTGTTTTGCTGGAGCAGGTGCCGCAGTGGTGTCAGCAGCGAAAGCAACAGAGGACATACCCATTACAGCAACAGCAATCAGAGTTAATACTTTTTTCATTTTGATAGTCTCGTAGTTGTTTATGTGTGGGTTGTTGGCCCGTTGAAATCACTTTAGGCCAACAAACAAATACGTTCAGTGAGTGATTGGTGTCGGTACGTAACGGAATGTACAACTTGCGCGATGCATCGCAGTGGTAGCGTATAAAAGGTCGTTTGAACGGATTTGCTAAAACCATGTTGTGGTAGATAGCAGCAAAATCTGGTTTAGCGTTTACTCATATTACTTAACAATTTAGTCATCATTGATAATGTTAATATGCCTTGCAACTCTCATTTTCAGGCAGGGTTTTATATTTTATATTTAAAACCGTGAAGTTGAATGGTAAATCACATATATAAATTGTAATTATTAATATCGTTATGAAATTTTAACGGGAAAGTTATTTTTATATATCAATCCGGAATTTGGTTTTGCTTCCGGTTTTCAACATGATCTGTGACTGATTTCACCACCTTGTAACAAACGTATAAATATAATCCTCCCACATTGCAGGAGGGCATATGTTTAAAGAAGAAAGACGTAGCGATATTCTTAATTTATTAATTAAGGAAGGTAGCGTCAACGTTAGTAAACTTTCTCTTTATTATCAGGTTAGTCAAGAAACCATCCGTTCCGATCTGGACTATTTACAACATGCAGGAATGCTTCAGCGCTGTTATGGCGGTGGGATTTTAAATCGGCAAGCATTAAGTAAACTCATTGCCGAAAACAAAATCATTATACCGGATATTACTGAACTTCCAGTTGATAAAGAGACCAGAGTAAAAAAGGAAGATTCTATAATGTCAGGTAAAGTATGTATTTTGGGTTCTTTTAATATTGATGTCTCCGCAACGGTGCCCTGGCTCCCACAAAGTGGTGAATCCGTGCTTGCCAGCCAGTTTGGTTTTTATCCCGGAGGAAAAGGGGCAAACCAGGCACAGGCAGCCAGCAATGCAGGCGCGGATGTGCACTTTATTTTTAAAGTTGGCAAAGACCAGTTTAGTGCCTTTGCTCTTAATCACATTAAAAAATCGGGTATAAAATCTTATAGTGCTTATCAGACGGACGATGCACCAACAGGTAGTGCATTGATTTATGTATCCGCAGAAGATGGTGATAACTGTATTGCTATTTATTCTGGCGCCAATATGAAAATTACGGTGGAAGAAATCCAGGAACAGCGTAATTTTATTGCCGCAGCCGATGTTGTTTTAATGCAGCTTGAGAATAATTTATCAGCAATTAAAGAGTTTATTAAAATTGCGCAGCAAGAAGAAAAATCCATCATTCTGAATCCTGCACCCTATACCAAACAGGTTAATGAAATCATTGGTTCGATTGATATATTAACGCCTAATGAAACGGAAGCCTCCTTTTTGTCTGGAATTAATATCAGTAATATTTCAGATGCAAAGCAAGCAGGAAATATCATCCTGAAATCAGGTGTTAAAAAAGTCATTATTACTTTAGGAGCGCAAGGCTCACTACTTTGTGAAAAAGAGAGAACACTCTTTGTTCCAGCCTGGCATGCGGTGGTTAAAGATGCTGCCGGAGCAGGTGACGCGTTTAATGGTGCTTTGGCAACCGCACTGGCACGAAAATATGATCTTGTGTCCGCGATACAGTACGCCTCTGCTTTCGCTTCTCTTGCCGTGGAGCAAGAAGGTGCATCAAGTATGCCAACGCATCAGAATGTTATCCATCGCATGACGACACAAACTAACGATGTTGCAATCATAAAATAATGAGGTGAAGTGATGAGAATTTTATTTATTGGTGAGTCCTGGCACATCCACATGATCCACTCTAAAGGTTACGATAGTTTCACTTCAAGTAAATATGAAGAAGGTGCTAACCATCTGTTATCTTGCCTGCGTAGTTCCGGAGTTGAAATTGACTACATGCCAGCGCATGTGGTGCAAATTAATTTCCCAAAAACTGTTCAAGAATTATCTGTTTACGATGCAATCGTCATCAGTGATATCGGCAGTAATACTTTTCTGTTGCAGAATAAGACATTCTACAATATGGAAATCATCCCAAATGCTCTTGAGCTTATCAAAGAATATGTCGCGCAGGGTGGTGGTTTATTAATGATTGGTGGCTATCTTTCTTTCACAGGGATAGAAGCAAAAGCGAATTATAAAAATACTGTTCTGGCAGAAGTGCTCCCGGTCGAAATGCTGGATTGCGACGATCGTGTGGAATTACCACAAGGATGCCAACCAGTGACGACGGATAACAAACACAATATCACAGCACAACTTACGCAATGGCCGCCGTTGCTGGGTTATAACAAACTGATCTCGAAACCAGAAAGCACCGCGTTGGTTGAAATTAATGGCGACCCATTACTGGTACTCGGTAATTATAAAAATGGCCGGGTAGCCTGTTTTGCAAGTGACTGTGCCCCTCACTGGGGAAGTCCACAATTTATGCAGTGGGAACATTACACCTCATTTTGGTGCAATATATTAAATAGTATTAAAAAATAATAAATATAGTCTGCAGGCAACAGTTTTTTTGTTGCCTGCATTAATGACGATTACCCTATGGTTCATATAATGAAAAAACAAGATTGTATTTATGGTGAGTTTTTTTATGAAAATATGCTCACCAGTTATCGGGTATATGGTGATCCAGAATCACCGCTGACACCCTTAATAATTATACATGGCGGCCCATCCGGTGGCTTCGATTATCTATTAAATTACCATCAACTTTCTAAAGATGGGCGTATGGTGATTTTTTATGACCAACTAGGTTGTGGGCGATCAACGCACTTCCCTTATGCCGGGAAAGATTTCTGGACCATTCCTCGGTATATAAAACAGTTGCAACAAGTAATTTCCCATCTGGGCATTGAAAATAAATATTCTATTCTCGGGCATTCGTGGGGCGGAATGTTGGCTGCGGAGTGGGCATGTCAATGCCCATCGGGGCTTGTGGGAACAGTATTTGCCAGTGCACCAGCGAAAATTCAGACCTGGAGGGATGAGTCAGAAAGATTGTTCCGCACTATATTCAGTGTGAGTGATGAATTCTTTGTCAAAGAAATTATGCTGGCAAGGGCCTATCAAAACCCTCCGGAGCAACTTCAGCAATACTATGCCAGCCATGTTTATATGCTGGAGGATGAAAAAGAGCATATTCAACGTTCGAATGCACAATTTAACGCGGACCCTACGGCTTATCATGCCATGTGGGGGGCAAATGAAATTGCTGCCACCGGTTCACTTAGCGAATGGGATATTACTGATAGGTTAAAGAATATTAGTTTCCCCTGCCTGGTGCTGCATGGTGAATTTGATCAGGCCACATTATTAGTCGTCCAACCTTTTATCGATGAAATATCAAATAGCCATATTGTTACTGTTCCAGGAAGTAGTCATAACCCACATGAAGAAAACACCACTCCTTGCCTCGTAGCAGTCGACAATTTCCTCCGAGGCCTTGATTCATAAATATTGAGGTTATCAACATGTCCAAAATTAAGAAGTTATCACTATCTGATTTAGTGCTTTATGGATTGGTATTTATGGTTCCCATTGCACCGGTATCGCTTTATGGTGTGGTGTATAATTTATCCCATGGCATGGTTGCCCTGGTTTATATTATCGGTGCCATTGCGATGTTTTTCACCGCCTACAGTTATTCGACTCTTTCTAAAGAGATATCATCTTCAGGATCGGCTTATGCCTATGCGGGAGTTTGTATTAATCCGGTAGTTGGTTTTATTACTGGATGGGTGCTATTACTGGATTATTTACTCTTCCCCACATTAGTTGCGGTCTTAGGTGGCGTTGCCGTTCATGCTATTGTCCCCGAGATTCCCATTCTTGTCTGGCCTTTGATTTATGTTGCTATCGGGACTGGTGTTAACTACCTGGGTATCCAGCAAACTGCAAAATTTGACAAATTATTGGTCGTTATTCAACTGGCCATCCTTGCAGTATTTGTTTTTTTAGTTTTACGCTTAATTCTTAATAACTCGGATATGATCACTGTATCATTCACGCCATTTTTTAATTCTGCATATTTTACTCCGGGGTTAATTGCTACAGCAATTTCTGTTGCCGCATTAAATTTCCTTGGTTTTGATGCGATAAGTACGTTAAGCGAGGAAAGCGAAGGGGGTGGAAAAGCAGTAAGTAAAGCCACTATTCTGGCACTGATCCTGGCAACCGTATTGTTCATTATTGTCGTAACCTTTGCTGCTTTTGCTACGGTTAATACGGGAATGTTTGCTGAAGGAAATGACACCAATGAGGCATTTTTTAATATTGCGGGTAATGTTGGTGGGATAGGTTTAAAAATTGCCTTCTCTATCATTGTGGCCTTTATTTGCGCTGTCGGTAATATTATTACCGCACAGACTGCGGTCTCTCGTGTTCTGTTCTCCATGAGTCGCGATAGAATGCTACCGTCTTTCTTATCACATATCCATGTGGCAAGAAAAACGCCTGATTATGCTATTTTATTTACCGGTGCAGTAACGTTATTACTTAGTTATATATTCTCAGGAAATATCGAATCTATTTCTACTCTTGTTAACTTCGGTGCGTTATTTGCATTTTTTGTCGTAAACCTGTGTGTCTTTATTCTTTTTAACTTTAAGAGAAAAGAACACCGTCGACTTTTCCCGCATGTTGTTTCGCCAATACTTGGGATGATAGTGATTGGCTACGTTTGTCTGAATATGAACATCCATGCGTTAACGCTCGGTGCAATCTGGACAGCGGTCGGTATTGCTATTTTGTTGTATCGAAAATCGCAGAAACAGGATATCAGCATCAATCTTGATGGTCAGAAACTCATCGAGTGATGCTTTCCGAGGCTACGGATATGTCACCAGAATAGTGACATATCCGGCGCTCACGCCAGCAACCGCTGCGGATGGGTATAAACCGTTGCGCGGCCTGGTTTACTAAAGCCCACCAGCGTCAGGTTACAGCGCTGTGCGACTTCTACCGCAAGCGTTGTCGCCGCAGAAACGGCGAACAGAATTTCTACCCCGCACTGGGCCGACTTTTGCACCATCTCATAGCTGGCGCGACTTGAGACTAAAACCGCACCGTTGTGCCAACTCTCACGCCCACGTGCGCCGAGCAGTTTATCCAGCGCCACATGGCGGCCAATATCTTCTTTACCTTCCAGAATCTGGCCATTTTCGTTAAGCCACAATGCTGCGTGCGTACACCCTGTGAGTTGCCCCACCGGCTGGTAGTCGCGCATTTGTTTTAAAGCGGCATCAAGATTATTCAAATCGAAGGTTTGTGTGAACGGCAGAGGGGTAATCGGGCGGCCAATATCGTTGAGTTGTTCAACACCGCAGACCCCACAACCGGTACGTCCGGCAAGTGAGCGGCGGCGTTCTTTCAGCCCCATAAAGCGGCGGCTTGAGAGCTCTATTTGCACTTCCAGGCCATTACAGACTGGTGAAACATCAATTCCGTAAATGTCTGATGGGGATTCAATTATCCCTTCCGATAAAGAAAAACCTAATGCAAAAAGCTCCAGATCTTTGGGGGATGCCATCATTACTACATGTGAAATACCATTGTAGACCAGCGCTACCGGGACCTCTTCAGCCAGCCAGTCGCCTTTAGCCTCGAGTAAGTCTTGGCGTTGCCATAGCTCTATCGTCCGCGCGCCAGTGATGGTGCTCACATTTTTGTTCTGATTTGGTTCGGAATTGTTCACTTTGTCTTAACCTGATTGGAACAGCCTTAATCCTAATGTGGTATTCTGGAAACGCTACCCCTATTGGATTAGGGGGTATTTCCAGTTTGGGTTTGATTGTGAACCTTCGTCGGTCAAACCGCAAAAATTACACTTATAAAACTTGTGAAAAATGTCGAAACAAGGAGCACCCATGCAGGTCAGCAGAAGACAGTTCTTTAAGATCTGTGCTGGCGGTATGGCAGGGACTACGGCAGCGGCACTGGGCTTTGCCCCGGGCGTAGCACTTGCGGAAACACGGCAATATAAATTGCTGCGCACCCGTGAAACGCGTAATACCTGTACATACTGTTCCGTTGGTTGTGGGCTATTGATGTACAGCCTCGGCGACGGCGCGAAAAATGCCAAAGCATCTATCTTCCATATTGAAGGCGACCCGGATCACCCGGTTAACCGTGGTGCACTTTGCCCGAAAGGTGCAGGACTTGTGGATTTCATCCACAGCGAAAGTCGTCTCAAATTCCCGTCTTACCGCGCACCAGGCTCGGACAAATGGGAGCAGATCAGTTGGGAAACGGCATTTGACCGTATCGCCAAACTGATGAAAGCAGACCGCGATGCCAACTTTATTGCTCAGAACGACCAGGGAATCACGGTCAACCGTTGGCTCTCCACCGGCATGTTATGCGCCTCTGCATCCAGTAATGAAACCGGTTATTTAACCCAGAAATTTTCCCGCGCCCTCGGCATGTTAGCCGTGGATAACCAGGCGCGTGTCTGACACGGACCAACGGTAGCAAGTCTTGCTCCAACATTTGGTCGCGGTGCGATGACCAACCACTGGGTTGATATCAAGAACGCCGATCTCGTTATTGTGATGGGTGGAAACGCGGCAGAAGCGCATCCAGTTGGGTTCCGCTGGGCGATGGAAGCCAAAATCCACAACGGCGCGAAGCTGATTGTCATCGATCCACGCTTTACGCGTACCGCTTCGGTGGCGGATTTCTACACCCCAATTCGTTCCGGTTCTGACATTGCTTTCTTGTCAGGCGTGCTGCTGTACCTGATCAACAACAATAAATTCAACCGCGAATACGTTGAGGCTTATACCAACGCCAATCTGATTGTGCGCGAGGATTACAGCTTCGACGACGGCCTGTTCTCCGGCTACGACGCGGCAAACCGTAAATATGACAAAACCACCTGGAACTATGAGCTGGACGAAAAAGGCTTCGCGAAACGCGACCTGACGCTCAGCCATCCGCGTTGCGTATGGAACCTGCTCAAAGAGCACGTTTCCCGCTACACACCAGAAGTGGTTTCCAATATTTGCGGCACCCCGAAAGATGATTTCCTGAAAGTTTGTGAATACATCGCCGAAACCAGTGCAAAAAACAAAACCGCGTCGTTCCTGTACGCGCTGGGCTGGACGCAACACTCGGTGGGCGCGCAGAACATTCGCACTATGGCGATGATTCAGTTGCTGCTGGGCAACATGGGGATGGCGGGCGGTGGCGTGAACGCCCTGCGCGGGCACTCCAACATTCAGGGTCTGACCGACCTCGGCCTGTTGTCACAAAGCCTTCCGGGCTACATGACGCTGCCGAACGAAAAACAGCCGGATCTCCAGACTTACCTTGCCGCCAACACGCCGAAACCGCTGCTGGAAGGCCAGGTCAACTACTGGGGCAACTACCCGAAATTCTTCGTTTCGATGATGAAAGCCTTCTACGGCGACAAAGCTACCGCGGAAAACAGCTGGGGTTATGACTGGTTGCCGAAATGGGACAAGGGCTACGACGTCCTGCAATATTTCGAGATGATGAACCAGGGCAAGGTGAACGGTTATTTGTGCCAGGGCTTTAACCCAGTCGCGTCGTTCCCGAACAAAAACAAAGTCATTGCGTCACTCTCAAAATTGAAATTCCTTGTGACCATTGACCCGCTGAATACGGAAACCTCTAACTTCTGGCAAAATCACGGCGAGATAAACGATGTCGACCCGTCGAAAATCCAGACTGAAGTGTTCCGCTTGCCATCCACCTGTTTTGCCGAAGAAAACGGTTCAATCGTTAACTCCGGACGCTGGTTGCAGTGGCACTGGAAAGGTGCGGACGCCCCAGGGGAAGCGCTGAACGACGGCGAAATTCTTGCGGGTATCTTTAGCCGCATGCGCCACATGTACCAGAGCGAAGGCGGTGCGTTGCCTGAGCAGGTGCTGAATATGACCTGGAATTACCTGACGCCAGATAACCCGGCACCGGAAGAAGTGGCGATGGAAAGCAACGGTAAAGCGTTGCAGGACGTTGTCGACCCGGCAACCGGCGCGGTTCTGGTGAAAAAAGGCCAGCAGCTCAGTTCGTTTGCCCAACTGCGCGATGACGGCACCACCTCAAGTGGCTGCTGGATCTTCGCCGGTTCCTGGACGCCAGACGGCAACCAGATGGCACGCCGCGATAACGCCGATCCGTCAGGTTTAGGCAACACGTTAGGCTGGGCCTGGGCGTGGCCGCTCAACCGCCGCATTCTGTATAACCGTGCATCTGCCGATCCAGCGGGTAAACCGTGGGATGAAAAACGCCGCCTGATCTCCTGGGATGGCGCGAAGTGGAGCGGGGCGGATATTGCCGACTACAGCACTGCTGCACCTGGCACT
Source organism: Buttiauxella noackiae (assembly GCF_000737905.1). Taxonomy (NCBI): domain Bacteria; kingdom Pseudomonadati; phylum Pseudomonadota; class Gammaproteobacteria; order Enterobacterales; family Enterobacteriaceae; genus Buttiauxella; species Buttiauxella noackiae. Next base: position 101,319 of record NZ_JPRU01000003.1, on the reverse strand, counting down.
GATGTTGGGCCGTTCATCATGCAGCCGGAAGGTTTAGGGCGCTTGTTTGCTATCGACAAGATGGCGGAAGGGCCGTTCCCGGAACACTACGAGCCGTTTGAAACGCCGCTTGGCACCAACCCGCTGCACCCGAACGTGGTTTCTAACCCGGCGGCGCGCGTGTTTAAAGGTGACCTGGAAGCGATGGGCAAGCACGACAAATTCCCGTATGTCGGCACCACGTATCGTCTGACCGAGCATTTCCACTACTGGACCAAACACGCGGTACTGAACGCCATCGCGCAGCCAGAGCAGTTTATCGAGATTGGCGAGAAGCTCGCTAATTCACTCGGTATTGCCCACGGTGACACGGTGAAAGTCTCCTCCAACCGTGGCTTTATCAAAGCCAAAGCGGTGGTGACCAAACGTATTCGCCAGCTTGATGTGAACGGCCAGAAAGTGGATACCATCGGCATTCCGATTCACTGGGGTTATGAAGGCGTGGCGAAGAAAGGCTTTATCGCTAACACCCTGACGCCGTTTGTCGGTGATGCTAACACGCAAACGCCTGAATTTAAGGCGTTCCTGGTCAATGTGGAAAAGGTGTAACGGAGACGAATTATGGCTTATCAATCTCAGGACATTATCCGTCGTTCCGCCACCAATGGCCTCACGCCCGCGCCTCAGGCGCGGGATCATCAGCAAGAGGTCGCGAAACTTATCGATGTGACCACCTGCATCGGCTGCAAAGCCTGCCAGGTGGCCTGTTCGGAGTGGAACGACCTGCGTGATGAAATCGGCAGCAACGTCGGCGTTTACGATAACCCAGCAGATTTGACCGCCAAATCGTGGACGGTCATGCGTTTCTCGGAAGTGGAACAGAACGACAAACTGGAATGGTTAATCCGCAAAGATGGCTGTATGCACTGCGCGGATCCTGGCTGCCTGAAGGCGTGTCCGTCGGAAGGTGCAATCATTCAGTACGCCAACGGCATTGTCGATTTCCAGTCTGAACAGTGTATCGGCTGCGGTTATTGTATCGCCGGCTGTCCGTTCGACGTGCCGCGCCTGAACCCGGAGGACAACCGTGTCTACAAATGCACCCTGTGCGTAGACCGTGTGACCGTCGGCCAGGAACCTGCTTGCGTGAAAACCTGCCCAACCGGTGCGATTCATTTCGGCTCGAAAGAGGATATGAAAAACCTGGCGGGTGAGCGTGTGGCTGAGCTGAAAACGCGTGGTTACGACAACGCCGGGTTGTACGATCCTGAAGGCGTTGGCGGCACGCACGTTATGTATGTGCTGCATCACGCGGACAAGCCAACGCTGTATCACGGCCTGCCGGAAAATCCGTCCATCAGCCCAACGGTGAAATTCTGGAAAGGTGTCTGGAAGCCGCTGGCCGCTATCGGCTTTGCTGCGACCTTCGCCGCCAGCGTGTTCCACTATGTGGGGGTCGGCCCGAACCGTGCCGAAGAAGATGACGATAACCTGCATCATGACGATGACGAGGTGCGCAAACCATGAAAAAACAAGTGACCATTCAGCGTTATAGCGCGCCTGAACGTATCAACCACTGGGTAACCGCCTTCTGCTTTATGCTGGCGGCAATCAGCGGGCTGGGCTTTTTCTTCCCATCCTTCAACTGGTTGATGCACATTCTGGGCACGCCGCAGCTGGCGCGTATCCTCCACCCATTCGTGGGGGTGGTGATGTTTGCCTCGTTTATCATCATGTTTTTCCGCTACTGGCATCACAACCTAATCAATCGGGATGATATCTTTTGGGCGAAGAATATTCGTAAGATCATCGTCAACGAGGAAGTGGGTGACACCGGGCGTTATAACTTCGGCCAGAAATGCGTGTTCTGGGCGGCGATTATCTTCCTGGTGTTGCTGCTGGTGAGCGGCGTAATTATCTGGCGTCCGTATTTTGCCCCTGCTTTCTCAATCCCGGTGATTCGCGTAGCCCTGATGGTGCATTCATTTGCCGCAGTGGCACTGATTGTGGTTATTATGGTCCACATCTACGCTGCCCTTTGGGTGAAAGGCACGATTACCGCGATGGTGGAAGGCTGGGTCACCACGACCTGGGCGAAGAAACACCACCCGAAATGGTATCGTGAAGTTCGCCAGAAACAGGAAAAACGACAGGAATGAGTATTCGCATAATCCCGCAAGATCAGCTGGAGAAGAGCGATAAACGCACGGCGGAGATGATCCCGCCGTTGTTGTTCCCCCGGCTGAAAAATCTCTACAACCGCCGCGCAGAACGCCTGCGCGAGTTAGCGACCGACAATCCGTTGGGTGACTTCCTGCGGTTTGCCGCACTTATCGCCCACGCGCAAGAAGTGGTGCTCTACGACCACCCACTGCAAATGGATTTAACCGAGCTGATTCAGAAGTCTTCTGAAACGGGCAAGCCGCCGTTAGATATTCACGTGCTGCCGCGTGATCCACATTGGCAGCGCCTGTTGAATTCACTGATTGCCGAGCTGAAACCAGAAATGGACGGTCAGGCGTTAGCGGTTATCGAAAACCTGGAAAAAGCGTCATCGCAAGAGCTGGAAGAGATGGCAACCGCGCTGTTTAACGCGGATTTTGCGCTGGTTTCCAGCGACAAAGCGCCATTCATTTGGGCTGCGTTGTCGCTCTACTGGGCGCAAATGGCGAGCCTGATTCCAGGGCGTGCGAAAGCAGAATACGGCGAACAACGCCAGTTCTGCCCGGTTTGCGGTTCCATGCCCGTTTCCAGCATCGTGCAGATTGGCGGCACCAGCGGCCTGCGTTATCTGCACTGCAACTTGTGCGAAACCGAATGGCATGTGGTGCGCGTGAAATGCAGCAACTGCGAGCAAACCCGTGACCTGAGCTACTGGTCGCTGGAAAGTGAGCAGTCAGCGATTAAAGCGGAAAGCTGTGGCGACTGCGGCACCTACCTGAAGATTTTGTATCAGGAAAAAGATGCCAAAGTGGAAGCCGTGGCCGACGATTTAGCCACGCTGGTGCTCGATGCGCGCATGGAGCAAGAAGGCTTTGCCCGTAGCTCAATCAATCCTTTCCTGTTCCCAGGGGAAGGCGAGTAATCAGTTCCCAGGGCGGAGAGCGTTGGCTTTTCCGCCCTGTTTATCACCCAGGATCACAGAATGTCCCTTGAACCCGCAATCGCCGGGCTGGTTGATGAGTTCATCGCCTCCGGCCGTCCTTCTTCACGCCAACAAACTTTTGCCGAACGCCGCACCGGGTATATCGCCAGCACTATTTTAGCGGGTAAAACCGAAACACGAGTCGATGTGAAAGACATCAGTCTTGATGGATGCACGTTACGCATATTTTCCCCACTCAATGCGACCGGATCACTCCCCGCCGTGATCTACTACCACGGCGGTTGCTTTGTTAGCGGTGGGTTTGAAACCCATGACAACCAGTTACGCCAGCTTTGCTATTACAGTGGTTGCCGGGTGATTGCCGTTCAGTATCGCGTGGCACCAGAGCACACTTATCCGGCTGCGCATGACGATGCTGAGCGTGCAGCGGATGCTATCTGGAAAGCAGCTAATCAACTGGAAGTGAACCGTGAACGAATAACGCTCGCGGGCGACAGTGCTGGTGGGCATATTGCTCTGGTGACGGCTCTGCGCCTGAAAAGTGCGGGAAACTGGCTGCCTGCGCGGCTCATGCTGATTTACCCGATGCTGGACGCGACGGCGGAATCTGTCAGCTATCAGGAAAATGGCTACGACTACATCATTACTCGCGATACGCTGCTTTCAGGTTACGAGGCCTATATGCCCGATCTGGACTCAATGGATGATGAAGCCAGCCCGTTATTTCGTGAAGATTTTGCAGGTCTGCCACCGGTACATATCATCACCGCCGAATACGACCCACTTCGCAATGAAGGCGAGGTCCTGCATGAGTGCCTGATGGACCAGGGCGTTGAATCCACCTGCCAACGCTATCTCGGCGTGATCCACGGCTTCTTCCAGCTTGGGGGTATCAGCCAGGCAGCCCGCGATGCCATGCGTGATGTTGCGTGGCGAGTAGGTCAGGCACGCTAAGACGAGATACCAGTCAGCACGGGCTGGCTGGTATTTGCACCGTAAATCAGTCTTTCTTAATCATCTGCACGATTTGATCGTCGTTGATCTGGTGCTCATTGCCTTGCTGATCGGTGTAACTAATCAGGCCAGTATCTTTATCCACTTCCGGTTTCCCCTGCGTCACAATCATATCGCCTGCTTTGGTCGACATAACGTAATCGCTCGAACACGCCGTAACCGAAAGTGCCACACCGCTTAACAGTAGAACTGCCATCAATTTTTTCATGCTGAAATATCCCTTTTAAATAAGAAGGGGATTCTACCTGTTGCGCTCAAGACAGATTGTTAAGGTGTATGACGAAGGGTTTATTGGCGCTATGGCGCGGCCAGGCTACAAAACAAAAAAACGCCTGGCTTTACCAGACGATTTTTAGATTTTTCAATGTCTTAATGCTAATTAAGAGCTCAAATGAGCTTGTTTTCTGCGTGCGACATCAATAAACAAAAGGCTGGCGGCAAAAGACAAACAAGACGCAATAATTAAAACAAGAAGATAGGAAGTTACGTAGCTATATTCTTTGTCCAGATGGCTTAGCTGTTCAGATATCAGGTCGATGTTTTCTACTGTGTAATTTCTGCATGCATAAAGCCCGTACCAGAAGGCGCTGAAGGCGACCATGCAGGTGTAACAGAACCAGGTGAGTTTTTTATCTATGTATTCCAGATAAAATTTTGGGTCCGAGTAGGCGACTTTCAGAAGCCCGAAAAAACAGCCAAAGTAGATGCCAATCAACCACTTCAACACATCCCAATTCATAAAAACCTCTTCAATTGCTGCCTGCTTTGTACCCTAAATAATTCGAGTTGCAGGCAGGCGGCGACGCAGTGAATCCCCAGGAGCTTACTCTAGTAAGTAACTGGGTGAACGAGGAAAGCCAACGCACATGCAATTTGAAGTATGACGGGTATATAAGGCATTAAAAAAGGCTACGCATCACGTAACCCCTTGTTTTATTTCGTTTACGCCAGTTAAGTCTAACGGACTGATTCTTTTGCTTATGTGGCAGAAATAATATCGGCGAAGTATGCCATATGCTGGAGTGACAAAGAAGAGCGTGGAGGTGACGAGTGGATGAAGGCGTTGCTTTAAAAAATGGCGGATGTCGCAAGCTAATCCGCCCTACAAAACCTGATTAATTCCTGGCACCGCTAATCACGCATCATGTTGCTTAATGATTAATTTTGCGCCCTGATTGAGTAACTGATTAATACTCTCGCCGCATGCCAGCGCGATACGTTCAAGAGCTGCATGGTCTTCAGGCGTTAGACGAGCAGAAATCTTCCCGCTGTATGATTTATAAGGCTCAATGTTTTTTGCACGACATGTATGAAGAAAGAATTTAAGAGATTCGGCTCCCTCTGTTTTCAATTCCTGCACACTGTAGGCGTAAAAATCTGCACCGCCGTTTAATCCAACGAACTCGCCGCGAAACATTTCAATGTCTGGGTCGAAGCTAACAATAGCGGCGTGGCCATCAATTTTAATAATGTTATTCATGGTTTGATTCCCATACTTTCTAACCAGGTGCGGGTCGCATTTACGGCACCTTTATCCATAGTCGATTGCGGATGTGGCCGGTGATACACACGAACCTCTTCCCGTAATGTGAATGCTTCTCGCGATCCAGCGGCACTTACATCTACCTCCGCCCCCAGCGAAATCATTAACGCTTTAAAGTCCCGCCATTCCAGAGAACCTGCCACGGGACGACGATAGATCACCTCCAACGTCCTTTGATGTTGTCGTTTCATACAAGAGTAGTATGACTTCCTTGTCATTCGATGGTATCAAAAAATAATACCATCGAGAAGTGTGTATTAAGGACGTGAAGGGGGCACAAATCGCCGCGCGGTTATAGCCCTCCTTCACTCGTAAAATAAAGGTTAGTGAATTCCAGGCACTGCCTCGCCACTGATCATTGCCAACCCACCATCAGTGCGAACAAAACGCGGTGCTTTTAAATCCTCGACCAGAAGGTTAATCAACTCGAATAATAGCCCTGTGATGTGTTCTTTCTGCTCGGGAGACTGCTGGTGTTGCAGTAATAAGATGGTGAGTGCGGAACAATACTCGCGCAGAGTCCCGGAATCAGTAGAAAGCGGAGCGCGATAATTATCAGGTTCTGCCACATCCACCGTCAGGCGCTCAATTAAATGCGCTGGTAACGGCGCTTTTAGCGCGAACTTCAACATTTCCAGCCCGGCAAGCAACCGCCCGCAAAGCGCCATGCATTCGGTATTGTTGTCGTTTTCGATTAGCGCATCGATATAGTGCTGACAGGCGTCGAGTATCTGAAAGAGATCTTGAGTGGCACCGAGCGGGATTTTGAGCAGCGCGGCAATCGCCGTTTCATTAACTTGCGGTGGGCTGATGATTTCAGGATCGGTGGTTGTGGTACTATTGGTGTTAGCCATGGCGTTACTTCCTTTAACGTTTGTGGTGAGCCCTCGTCTAGTACTCGTAATACTATTCGGGGGCGTTTTTTTTCAGGTGACCCTGTGATAGGGTGTGTACCTTAATAACCACAATAGACTCAAGGGTACATACATGTCAACGGTCAAATATGATGCTAAGCAGTCCGCTTCCGGTAAAAATCCTGCTTTTCAGATCAGGATCTCACCAGAGCTGAAAGCTCAATTTGAAGTTGCAGCGAAAGAAGCGGGTATGAGTCTTGGGAATTGGTTAAAGACGCTTGGACGGAAAGAGTTAGAGCGTTTAGAAAGCAATAAATAAGGTTTTATATTTTTTGGTTTTGTGACTAATTTTAGAAAAACAAATAACAGAGAGGAAAATAAATTCCTAAAAGATATATAACCGTAATGAAACTCTGAATTATAAATTATTCTTTAAAACCCGCATGAGATAATCCCTTCCTTTAATAGCAGCATCATTATCAGGCTCTATTTGCAACCAGAAATTTACTCTGCCAAGTATCGAATACAGATAGTTTGGATCTTTTATTTTCTTCTGCGTAATGTGTGAGATATATCCAAATTTCTCAATAAAGTGCAATTCGTTTTTAAGTTTTCTTTTATAATCTCTTGGTAGAGATAACTCATCCCCTGCAACTGAAATTCCTGTAATTATTCTTTTATTAGATTTTATATAAAGTGCAGTTTTTTTCTCGTTAACAGATAAACCGTAATTATTTATGATTGAGGTAATAACGCCTACTAGATCAGATGGTATATAATCACCTGAGAAATGCATATCATCAGCATATCTAGAATAAGTTAGTCTGTATTTTCTACTTAGATTGTTAAGCCGATTATCTAATCCCTTTAGTAATAAATTTGATAGGTATGGGCTGGTTGATGCCCCTTGGGCTAATTTTTTATCATGACAACAAAGTGATGACATATAAAATGAGAGATTATCTGAATACCCTAATCCTTTGAAATAGTTTATGACCCAATTAATAGGAATTGAGGGGAAGAAATCTTTAACGTCCATTTTTAATAAGCATTTTTGCTTCAAATGTAATGAGGCATTTGTAATGATAGACTTTGAAGGAGTAAACCCATGACAAGATACATGTGGAGTATCATTAAGTAATATATTTTTGTAAATCCATTTTTGACACATCAAAAGAGATGGATACGGACAAGTTATTTTTCTTAAACCGCCTCTTTTTTTAGGAATAAAAAATTCCCGATAAAAATGATTTGGTGAGGATATAATTTTATCGAGAATGCTCTCATCAATACCTATGAGATGAGCGAGATGTTGTTTTTCAAATATTATAGGGGAATTCGTTTTTAATAACTTGGCTATATAAGGGATATAATAATTTATCTGATCGCTAGATACACCTCGATCAAGAAAAAACTCCATCCAAGAATTTATATCGTTATTTTTCATAGGTTATCAATATCGTTGAAATGGCTTACAGAAGATACCTTCAATACTTTAGCCTGTGGATTGGGACGGCAAAATTTTGCGAAAACGCAAAAATTTGCTGGTCCAATCCAGATAATAAAATCGAGCAGCGAAAAAATTCGCTGTGAGATTTTATTATCCACATCATGGAAATTACTGGTTACAGTAATTTCCATGAACTGGGTTAACCCAGACCTTATCATGAGAGCGACTCCACTCTAACATACTAGCTTCTGTAAGCCATTCCTTATCTTTTCATGTTTCATATTTAATTGTCAAGATCGCTCTTAAGTTTTTTATCTAACAATCTTAGACTTGGAACATATTTATAATTGGGTGCAAGCTTAGGTCCAAGCATTGATTGAGGAACATTTCTCCATTCTCTATTTTTATTTTCATATGAGCTATGATACATAAGAACATATTCTCGGCCACTATTTGTTATACTGATTATGATTCCATCAACATAAATGTAGCCCATAGCTTTAAGTTTATTTATTATTGTAGAGAAATCGGGAAATGAAATCCTGGTTCTTTTGAATACGGAATAACTATCAAGTTTGTTACTACTGGCCGAATAAACTATTCTCAATATAAGGAAGCTAATGTTGTCAATTTTTTTCATCATGCATCACCCATAGCTCTTACAAGTAAAGTTCTTCTGGATTTTTTATTAAGGTATTCTGACCACCAAAAAATAGGAAACACACTATTGGGAAGGTTAATATCTTTTCTATAATATAATGCCTCGGCTTCCCCATATCCCAGTGTTGGCAATTCACGCCCATTATAACTTCTTGATAAAAGACATTCTAACTCTAGCATTTGATCGATTTTTATCTGGGCAACATCCTTTTCATAGTAATCACTAATACCTTTTTTAATTACTACTTGTGAAGATATTTCAATCCCTTCACTCGTAATATTCGATATACCTTTCTCAGTTGCTGCAAGTGTTTTAACTCTGATAGTATAATCAGTAATATTTGCATCTTTAAACTGTTCTTTAATTGTTCTTACTCTTCCAATTACTGTTTTTCCAGAGCCAACAAATTCATCAACAATAATGATGTCTCTCAATGGTGCATTTCTTTTAAAAGTTTTTAAAGATTGCATTGCATCATTTATTGACTTGTGATTTATCCATTGCTGCTCCTGCAATAATGCTTTCAATGAGTATATTATGGCTTGGCCACTATCAGCATCATTTCCAATACTCATGGCTGTTATCAAAGTTGATTGCTCATATAAATTAGGTTCCGTTACAATTTCTAAAGCAATTTGCCTCATCAGATATAGATATCTATCATTATCTAAGAACTCGAATCGTTGTATTAGATCAATTAATAGCTCTCTAGTTTCATCTTTTTGACATTCTTCAAACAGTAAATGCTCTAGTATATCTTCTTTACCATCTAACCACGGTTGTTTGCTGGTGAGTGAGAACATTATTTTAAAGACATTTCTATTCATGGAATAAGTATTGCATGCAAGATTAAAAAATCATCAATGTTAATTATATAGCATTTTCTTTTAAATAAGGCAATGCAGAATTTGCGAAATCTTGATGCTAACTAGATTTTTATTTTCTTTGAAGAGCACTACTAGATTTTTGAGCTTTGTCTAAATAGCTCAAAGAGCAATCATGGCATGATGTTTAGGTATGAGTTTTAATTTCATTTAATACATTAATTATGATGTGGTTGAAAATGTTTTATAATGTATTTATATAAATGTGGATATATGATCGTTTTTAATTTAGGGTTTCACAAAATGGAATGTTAATATTTTTTAAATAAATTTTGATGGTGAAAGATAATTTACTTAGTTAATATGTTTCCAATTCACTATTAATAAAGTAATAAGTGAATTTATAGAAGCTAAAATTTTCCACGGATGATGAGTTAGTAGGGCAAAATTGGCGGAAGATCACAGGAGTTGAACCTGCCCGGCACCGCTGGCGGCACCAACTGGATTTGAAGTCCAGCCGCCTCACCGGAGACGACGATCTTCCTGGCCTCGATTGCTACATGGAGGCGGTGCGCAGTATACCTGGTTTTTCGCTTGTACCAAACAATGCTTTCCCCTTTCCTCAATGAATCCTTCAATACTATTAGCACGATCAATTAAATCGTTCACTTACCACGCGTTTAGCATTTCCTATCCCATTTGAAAGAGCGACTGCGCTCACACTTATCAAGAATCGTAATCTGATAACGAGATTACAGAATTCACGCACTGTCCCCGATGCTTTAAAACCGTAGAAATCTAAATTCCATCGTTCAAAGGATTGCATTATGAAGATTAGTGACGGCAATTGGCTGATCCAGCCTGGTTTATCGCTTATCCACCCGGTGCAGGTTTTCGATGTGGAGCAACAGGGCAATGAGATGGTGGTGTATGCGGGCATGAAAGATGTCCGCGAACGTGGCAACCAGCTCGATACCCCACTGTTTACGTTGCGCTTTTTCTCCCCGCAGGAAGGTGTAGTGGGCGTGCGTATTGAGCACTTCCAGGGTGCGGTGAATAACGGCCCACACTATCCGCTTAATGTGCTGAAAGATGTAAAAGTTGAGATGCAAAACACCGCTGAATTTGCTGAGCTAAAAAGCGGTAACCTGGCGGTGCGCGTCACTAAAGGCGTTGAATGGGCGCTGGATTTCCTGCGTGACGGCGTACGCATCACGGGTAGTGCGGTGAAAAACAACGGTTACGTGCAGGATGGCAATACCGGAAATACGCATATGTTCGAGCGCCTGGATTTGGGCGTTGGGGAAACGGTTTACGGCCTGGGCGAGCGTTTTACGGCGTTGGTGAAAAACGGCCAGACGGTGGAGACCTGGAACCGTGATGGCGGCACCAGCACCGAGCAATCCTACAAAAACATCCCGTTCTACCTCACCAACCGTGGCTATGGCGTGCTGGTAAACCATCCGGAATGTGTCTCTTTTGAAGTGGGTTCCGAAAAAGTTTCCAAAGTGCAGTTCAGTGTGGAAGGGGAATATCTCGAATACTTCGTGATTGACGGCCCAACGCCGAAGGCAGTGCTCGACCGTTACACCCGCTTCACCGGCCGTCCGGCGCTGCCACCAGCGTGGTCGTTCGGCCTGTGGCTCACCACTTCATTTACCACCAACTACGACGAGGCGACGGTCAACAGCTTTATCGACGGCATGGCGGAACGTAATCTGCCGCTGCACGTTTTCCACTTCGACTGCTTCTGGATGAAAGCATTCCAGTGGTGCGATTTCGAGTGGGACACGGTGACCTTCCCGGATCCGGAAGGCATGTTGAAGCGTCTGAAAGCGCGCGGCCTGAAAATTTGTGTCTGGATAAATCCATACATCGGCCAGAAATCGCCGCTATTCCGCGAAGGGATGGAAAAAGGCTATTTGCTGAAACGCTCGAACGGTGCTGTTTGGCAGTGGGATAAATGGCAGCCGGGCCAGGCGATTGTCGATTTTACTAATCCGGCGGCGTGCGATTGGTATGCAGGACACCTGAAACGCCTGGTGCGTATGGGCGTGGACTGCTTCAAAACTGACTTCGGCGAGCGCATCCCGACGGATGTTGTCTGGCACGACGGTTCCGATCCGCAGAAAATGCACAACCATTACGCTTTCATTTATAACGAACTGGTGTGGAATGTGCTCAAGCAGGAACTGGGTGACGAGGAAGCCGTGCTGTTTGCCCGTTCGGCGTCTGTTGGTGCGCAACAGTTCCCGGTTCACTGGGGCGGTGATTGCTATGCCAACTATGAATCTATGGCAGAAAGCCTGCGCGGCGGCTTGTCGCTTGGCATGTCAGGTTTTGGGTTCTGGAGCCATGATATCGGCGGTTTCGAAAACACGGCCCCGGCACATGTGTATAAACGCTGGTGCGCGTTCGGGCTGCTTTCCAGCCACAGCCGCCTGCACGGCAGCAAATCTTACCGTGTGCCATGGGCGTACGACGACGAAGCCTGCGACGTGGTGCGCCACTTCACGCAATGGAAATCACGCATGATGCCGTATCTGTATCGCCAGGCGGCGTATGCAGCGGAAACCGGCACGCCGATGATGCGCGCCATGATGCTGGAGTTCCCGGACGATCCGGGCTGCGATTATCTCGACCGCCAGTACATGCTGGGTGAGTCCGTGATGGTTGCACCAGTGTTTAGTGAAGCGGGAGACGTGCAGTTCTATCTGCCGGAAGGTCGCTGGACGCATCTGTTCAACAACGTCGAGGCGCAAGGCAGTCGTTGGCATAAAGAGAAGCACGACTTCCAGAGCTTGCCGGTATATGTGCGTGACAACACGCTGCTGGCGCTGGGTAATAACGACCAGAAACCGGATTATGCCTGGCATGAAGGCACCGCCTTCCAGCTGTTTAATCTTGATGATGGGCGCGAAACAGTTTGCGAAATCCCGGCGGCAGATGGTTCGGTTATCTTCATGCTGAAAGTTAAGCGCGAAGGCAACACGCTGACGGTGCAGGGCGACGGCCAGGCAAAAAACTGGACGCTGTGTCTGCGCAACATCGGCGATGTGAGAGGCGTGAAGCAAGGTAAGAGTGCTGCGGGCGAACAGGGCGTGGTGATTATGCCGGATTCGTGCGATGCGGGACTGATTATCGAGCTGTAATTTTTTTGGCGGGCATTATTGCCCGCCTTCATCACGCGAATTGTGATAGCTGTCCCAGCTGCCGTTCCCCTTCTTCATCCACCGGTAAATACACTAGCAGGCGCGCGCCATCACGAGGGGTGGAAAACCAGTTCGTCTGTTGCATCTGGATGGTGCCAATTTGCGGATGGGTAAACTGCTTGAGGTGGTTTTCGATGCCGCGAACTTCGTACCGCTGCTGCCATAATGCTTTAAATTCCCCTGAAACCGAGAAAAAGCTCTCCAGTAAGGCCTCCCAGCGCGGGTCCCCTCGGTGTTCTGTCATCCCTGCGCGGAAATAGCCAACGAACAGGGGCAAAATCAATTCTCTGTCCCCAAGGCGACGGCTCCAGTTTTCGTCAGTCAGGTACTGATAAATACAGTTGCGCTCATCTATCGGCACGGCATCAAGATCCACACCCATCAACAGACAAAAATTGTGGTTGTAACCGAGAATATCGAAGTTGGGCTTCTGCATGCAGGCAGGGTTTGGCATTAGTGCGTCGAGCAGGCGGCGTGAAGCGGGGCTGAGGTTCTCACATAATGCTGATGCCGGGATTTCTGCAGGTGACAAACCGGCAAGAATAAATAAATGACGTGTCTCAACGGGAGAGCATTGCAACGCATTGGCAATAGCCGTCATCACGCTGACGGAGGGATTCACATCCCGTCCTTGCTCAAGCCAGGTGTACCAGGTCACACCAACGTCGGCCAGCAGCGCGACTTCTTCACGGCGCAGCCCTGGCGTACGGCGCCGTCCACTGCGGGGTAAACCGAGGCGCTGAGGGTCAAGACTTTCACGCCGGGTGCGTAAAAAGGCCGCCAGCATTTTTCGATTGTCTTCCAGTGTGGAAGTAAACTGGTCAAGTTTTGTGATGGTTGTCACGGAAAACTCCAGAAGGGTAGTGCCAATACCAGTATAAGCAAGAACTGGTACCCGTTTAAACATTGGGGGATGCTACGCCGGTATCCTGAACCGTGCAATGGAGCACATGATGAGAATTCCCCCTTTTTCCCTTGGACGAGCAGGTTTGATTTTGCTTCTGACAAGCCAGATGCTGCCGCTTATTGATACGTCGATTACCAACGTGGCCCTGGACTCGATTACCCAGTCATTGGGTACCAGCCATACAGAGTTGGAACTTATTGTGGCGCTCTATGGGGTGGCCTTTGCCGTTTGTCTGGCTGTGGGCAGTAAGCTTGGAGATAACCTGGGCCGCAGGCGCGTTCTAATGTGGGGCGTGGCGTTGTTTGGTATTGCCTCTTTGCTGTGTGGCATCGCTGGCTCTGTTGGAACGCTGCTTGCTGCACGCACTTTGCAGGGCATGGGGGCTGCACTCATTGTGCCGCAGATCCTCGCAACTCTACACGTCACGTTAAAAGGCACCGCTCATACCAGAGCCATTAGCCTCTATGGTGGTATCGGAGGTATTGCTTTTATTATTGGGCAAATGGGCGGGGGATGGCTGGTATCAGCAGATATCGCCGGGCTTGGTTGGCGTAACGCCTTTTTTATTAATGTCCCGATTTGCATATTTGTGTTGATGGTAGGAAAGCGTTATTTGCCGGAAACCCGTAGCGAAAGCGTTTCGCGTATCGATTGGCAGGGGACTTTTTGTCTGGCTTTAATACTCTGCTGCCTACTCTTTCCTATGGCACTTGGCCCAGAACTGCATTGGCCATGGCAGATGCAAGCTGCATTGATAGCGATTATTCCCCTTGGTTGGTGGATGCGCTCTGGAGCATTAAGCCAGCAACAACGCGGCCTGCAGCCTTTGCTTCCACCACGTTTGCTTAAACTGACCAGTATTCGTTTTGGTTTTTTGATAGCCGTGTTGTTCTATACCTGCTGGTCGGGCTTTATGTTTTGTATGGCTTTAACGCTACAGGCTGGACTGGGAATGGCTCCGTGGCAGTCGGGTAATAGCTTTATTGCCCTTGGCGTAGCCTATTTTGTTTCAGCCTGTTATGCCCCAAAACTGATTGCACGTCATTCAATGAGCACGATTTTGCTGGCTGGCATAGCCGTGCAGGTAGCTGGGCTATTGGCGCTTATTGCTACGTTACAACACTTTGGCCACAGTGCTGGCGCGTTAGCTGTTGCCCCTGCAACAGTGTTGATTGGCTACGGGCAGGCGCTGATCGTTAACAGTTTTTATCGCCTCGGGATGCGTGACATCGCCCCAAATGATGCCGGTGCGGGCAGTGCAATTTTAAGTACGCTGCAACAATCAACGCTTGGACTTGGCCCGGCAATCCTCGGCGCGTTGTTCCTGCATTTTCGTGTGCTGAGCAATGATGATTATGTGAAGGCGATGATGGGATTCTTGCTGGTGGAAGTGTTGGTTATGCTGGTATTGGCGGGTGTGACGCTGATGAGCCGTCGCCAGCTTCATCCTCCTGTCCTGTGCAAGCCTGTGATTTCGCAGAAGTGATTCTCAGAACGTTATGATAATAAAAAACCGCCTTTTATGAAGGCGGCTTTCTTGTTTGTGCTGAGACTAAATGGAAGCTCGCGCAGTGACCAGGCGTTATCCCTTCATCCAAATTCGAAGCCCATCAAGGAACATTTGAGTTGCCAGCATTACCAATACCAGGCCCATCAGGCGCTCCAGCGCGTTAACACCTTTTTCCCCGAGTAAACGTAAGAACAGCGATGATTGCAGCAAAATCACCACGGTGCCGCCCCAGGCCAGCATCAACGCTGCAACCAGATGCCCCATCTGGTTTGGGTACTGGTGTGATAACAGCATTAATGTTGCCAGTAACGTCGGCCCGGCAACCAGAGGAATCGCCAGCGGCACGATAAATGGTTCTTCGCCAGCAGGCAGGCCAGAGGCATTGCCTTCATGGCTTGGGAAGATCATTCGGATGGCAATCAGGAACAGGATAATCCCGCCAGAAATCGACACGCTTTCCGCACGCAGGTTAAGAAATGCAAGGATTTTTTCCCCAGCGAACAAGAAAATAAGCATTATTATCAATGCAATAAGCAGCTCACGGATCATGATGGCCCGGCGGCGCTTAGGCTCAGTATGCTTGAGCACTGACATAAAAATCGGCAGGTTCCCTAACGGGTCCATAATCAGGATTAACAATACTGCCGCAGAAATGATTTCGGTCATGAATGGTTGTCTCTAATAAGTTGTATTTCTAATAGCTTGCAGATCATTGATTAATTTCACTTGCGACTTTGGTAGCATTTTGTAATGTGGGACATATTCCCTTGAATGCACACAACGCAAATACCTCTGCAGGATTAGTCGCTATGAAAAATGTTGGTTTTATCGGTTGGCGCGGTATGGTCGGTTCCGTTCTCATGCAACGCATGGTTGAAGAACGCGACTTTGACGCCATTCGCCCAGTTTTCTTCTCCACTTCTCAGTTAGGCCTTCCGGCCCCATCTTTTGCAGGCCAGAACAATGGCACGCTGCAAGATGCCTATGACCTGGAAGCGCTGAAGGCACTGGACATTATCATTACCTGCCAGGGCGGCGATTATACCAACGAAATCTATCCAAAGCTTCGTGAAAGCGGCTGGCAAGGTTACTGGATTGATGCTGCGTCTTCACTGCGTATGAAAGATGACGCGATTATCATCCTCGACCCGGTTAACCAGCACGTTATTCAGGAAGGTCTGAATAACGGCGTGAAAACCTTTGTTGGCGGTAACTGTACCGTTAGCCTGATGCTGATGTCCCTTGGCGGCCTGTTTGCAAACGACCTGGTTGACTGGGTTTCTGTTGCGACTTACCAGGCGGCTTCCGGCGGCGGCGCACGTCACATGCGTGAACTGCTGACCCAGATGGGCCAGTTGCACAGCCACGTTGCCAGCGAACTTGCTGATCCTGCATCGGCCATTTTAAACATCGAACGTAAAGTGACTGATCTTGCGCGTAGCGGCAGTCTGCCAACCGATAACTTCGGTGTGCCATTGGCTGGCAGCCTGATCCCATGGATCGACAAGCAACTTGATAATGGCCAGACCCGCGAAGAGTGGAAAGGCCAGGCTGAGACCAACAAAATCCTTAATACCGGCACTATCATTCCGGTTGATGGCTTGTGTGTCCGTGTTGGCGCACTGCGCTGCCACAGCCAGGCATTCACTCTCAAACTGAAAAAAGATGTTTCTTTGCCAACCATTGAAGCGATGCTGGCCGGGCATAACGATTGGGTGAAAGTCGTACCAAACGACCGCGATATCACCATGCGTGAGCTGACGCCTGCGGCGGTAACAGGCACGCTCACGACTCCAGTTGGACGTTTGCGTAAACTGAATATGGGTCCTGAGTACTTGTCGGCCTTCACTGTTGGCGACCAGTTGCTATGGGGCGCTGCCGAACCGTTACGTAGAATGTTGCGCTTGCTCGCATAAGTACACTTAATTACACAAGGGGCATTGCAGCCCCTTTTTTTATCACGTCATATACCCTTCATACTTCACGTTATGGATGTGTTGGTTGCACTCCGTCACCCCCGTCACTTACTTAAGTAAGTGACGGAGCTTACCGCCTTCCCATAACGTGAATTATTTGGGTATACATGAAGCGTATGACTTTTGTTTATTAATTTTCGGGAGCAAAACAGAGCGTTGGCTATGCTTTATTCAGGGCGATAAACCGCCGTGAACATTAGTTGGGCGGAACGGCTTACAGGAAAACAATGTTATTGCCGTCCGTTAGGGTCAATGAATGACAAAAAACAGGACGAATTCCATGTCTGTTCATCCAGAGAAAGACGTGATAAATGCGCTAATTGCGGGTCATTTTGCTGATCCTTTTTCGCTGCTGGGAATGCATAAAACTGAAGCCGGGCTGGAAGTTCGCGCCCTGTTACCGAATGCTACAGAAGTATGGGTTATCGACCCGAAAACAGGTGGTAAGGTCGGTAAGTTAGAGTGTATTGATTCACGTGGTTTCTTTTGCGGGGTCATCCCCCGTCGTAAAAATATCTTCCGTTACCAACTGGCTGTCGTCTGGCATGGCCATGAAAATCTTATTGATGATCCCTATCGCTTTGGCCCGCTAATTCAGGAGATGGATAGCTGGCTGTTGTCCGAAGGCACGCATTTACGCCCCTATGAAACGCTCGGCGCACATGCCGACACAATGGATGGCGTTACCGGTACTCGTTTCTCCGTTTGGGCACCTAATGCCCGTCGCGTCTCAGTTGTTGGCCAGTTTAACTACTGGGATGGCCGTCGCCACCCGATGCGTTTGCGCCGTGAAAGCGGTATCTGGGAACTCTTTATTCCAGGCGCGCATCCTGGGCAGCTCTATAAGTTCGAACTGATTGATACCGAAGGGCATCTGCGCCTGAAGGCTGACCCCTATGCGTTTGAGTCGCAAATGCGCCCGGAAACCGCGTCGCTGATTTGCGGATTGCCTGATAAAACCACTCTTAGCCCGGCGCGCCAGCGTGCGAATGGCTTTGACCAGCCCATTTCAATTTATGAAGTCCATCTTGGTTCATGGCGTCGCCATGCCGACAATAATTTCTGGCTCAGTTACCGCGAATTGGCAGATCAACTGGTGCCATACGTAAAAGAGATGGGCTTTACTCACCTCGAACTGTTGCCGATTAACGAGCACCCATTCGATGGCAGTTGGGGGTATCAGCCACAAGGTTTATACGCACCAACACGCCGTTTCGGTACGCGTGAAGACTTCCGATATTTTATTAATGCCGCGCATGCTGCGGGCTTAAATGTGCTGCTCGATTGGGTTCCTGGTCATTTCCCGACTGACGATGCAGGCCTTGCGAAATTTGACGGTACATCCTTGTATGAACACGGCGACCCGCGCGAAGGTTATCACCAGGATTGGAACACGCTGATTTACAACTATGGGCGTCGTGAAGTCAGTAACTATCTGGTAGGCAACGCACTGTACTGGATCGAACGCTTCGGTATTGATGGTTTACGTGTTGATGCGGTGGCATCGATGATTTACCGCGATTACAGCCGCAAGCCTGGTGAATGGATACCTAACGATAAAGGCGGGCGTGAAAACCTCGAAGCTATCGAATTTCTGCGTAATACCAACCGTATTATTGGGGAGCAAACGCCGGGTGCGGTAACCATGGCTGAAGAGTCGACCGACTTTACCGGCGTGTCGCGGCCACCTTCCATGGGCGGTTTAGGTTTCTGGTTTAAATGGAACCTTGGCTGGATGCACGACACGCTCGACTACATGAAACTCGACCCCATTCACCGCCAGTACCATCACGACAAGATGACTTTTGGCATGCTGTACAACAGCACCGAAAACTTCGTATTGCCGCTGTCGCATGATGAAGTGGTACACGGCAAAAAATCCATTCTCGACCGCATGCCTGGCGATGCCTGGCAGAAGTTTGCCAACCTGCGCGCCTACTACGGCTGGATGTGGGCTTTCCCTGGTAAAAAGTTGCTGTTTATGGGCAATGAATTCGCCCAAGGGCGAGAGTGGAACCACGACAGTAGTCTCGACTGGCACTTGCTGGAAGGCGGCGACAACTGGCATCACGGCGTGAAGCGGCTGGTGCGCGATTTAAACCGCACATATCGCCACCATGCTGCGATGCACGAACTGGACTTTGACAGCTATGGTTTTGAATGGCTGGTGGTTGAAGACAACATTAATTCGGTATTTATCTTTGTGCGCCGTGACTCAAAAGGCAATGAAATCATTGTTGCCAGTAACTTCACCCCGGTGCCGCGCTACAACTATCGCTTTGGTATTAATCAGCCAGGTCGCTGGCGCGAGGAGCTGAACACAGACTCAATGCACTATCACGGCAGTAATGCCGGGAACAGCGGTGCCGTGCATAGCGATGCTATTCCAAGCCACGGTCGCGAGCACTCCCTGAGTCTGACATTGCCTCCGCTTTCGACTATCTGGTTGGTTCGGGAGGCTGAATGACGCAACTCACTGCCGGGAGCCCGGCTCCGTATGGTTCGTTTTTTGATGGAAAAGGCGTCAATTTCACACTGTTTTCGGTTCATGCAGAAAAGGTCGAACTGTGCGTTTTTGACGAACATGGCCACGAGCGGCGTTATGACTTGCCGGTGCGCACAGGCGACATCTGGCATGGTTATTTGCCAGATGCAAAGCCTGGCCTGAAATATGGCTATCGAGTCCACGGCCCATGGGATCCGCAAAATGGGCACCGTTTTAACCCAGCAAAACTGTTGCTAGACCCTTGTGCACGAGTGGTTGTTGGCGGCGTTGATAACCACCCCCATCTTCACGGTGGTTATGATGAGCCAAACCTGGAAGACAGCGCCCCACACATGGCGAAATGCGTGGTGGTGCGCGATAAGTTCGACTGGGAAGGCGATGAACACCCGCGCACCCCTTGGGGCGACACGGTTATTTACGAAGCGCATGTTCGTGGGCTGACGTTATTGCATCCGGAAATACCCGAAGAGCTGCGCGGCACTTATGCCGCACTCGGCCATCCGGTGATGATTAACTATTTCAAACGCCTCGGGATTACGGCGCTTGAATTGATGCCGGTCGCGCATTTTGTCACGGAGCCGCGCGTTGCTCATTTAGGGTTAAGCAACTATTGGGGCTATAACCCGCGTTCGTTTTACGCCGCCGAAGGTTTTTACGCGGTAAATCATGATCCGCTTGCCGCCGCCAACGAGCTGCGTGGTGCGGTGAAAGCACTGCACGAAGCGGGAATTGAGGTGATTCTTGACATCGTTCTTAACCACAGCGCCGAGCTGGATCGTGACGGTCCAACCCTCTCGCTGAGCGGAATCGATAACCGTAGCTATTATTGGTTAATGGACAATGGTGATTACCAGAACTGGACTGGTTGCGGTAACACCTTGAATTTGAGCACGCCAGGCGTAGTGGCGCAGGTAGTGGATTGCCTGCGTTATTGGGTCGACAGCTGCCATATTGATGGTTTCCGTTTCGATCTGGCATCGATCATGGGGCGAACCCCGGAATTCCGTCAGGATGCACCATTGTTTGAGGCGATCAAAAACGATCCGATTTTGTCGCAGATAAAGCTGATTGCGGAACCTTGGGATATTGGTGCAGGGGGTTATCAGGTTGGTAACTATCCGCCTTTATTTGCGGAATGGAACGATCATTTTCGTGACGGTATGCGGCGTTTCTGGCTGCGACAAGATTTATCGTTGGGGGGATTCGCTTGCCGTTTTGCCGGTTCAAGTGATGTCTATCGACATGGAGATCGCCTCCCTTCGATCAGCATCAATTTAATCACGGCTCACGACGGCTTCACCCTGCGTGATTGTGTCAGCTTCAATCAAAAACACAATGAAGCTAACGGTGAAGACAACCGTGATGGCACCAACAATAACTACAGCAATAACTATGGCTTCGAAGGGCTGGAAGCCTCGCTGAATATTAAAGAAAGACGGCGCGACAGCGTTCACGCCTTGCTTACATTGTTACTGCTGTCTCAGGGTACGCCGATGCTTTTGGCCGGTGATGAACATGGGCACAGTCAGCATGGTAATAACAATGCTTATTGCCAGGATAACCAACTGACATGGCTTGACTGGGAACACTGCAACGATGGCTTAACCACTTTTACCGCGACATTGATTCATCTACGCAAGACGATTCCGGCATTAACCCGAAATGTCTGGTGGGAGGAAGGCGATGGCAATGTGCGCTGGTGGAATAAAGAGGCTCAACCTCTGAATGCTGACGAGTGGGAGAACGGGGTTCATCGGTTACAAATCCAACTCTCAGATCGTTGGCTTATTACGATTAACGCTACCGAAGAAGTGGCAGACATCGTTCTACCCGAAGGGGAATGGCGTGCTATTCCTCCGTTTGCCGGCGAAGACAACCCGGTGGTAATGGCTGTATGGCATGGTCCCGCGCACGGAGTATGCGTTTTCCAGAAATCATAAAAAAGGAGTCAGTCATGGTTAGGCTTGATAAGAACGATCCTCTGATGTTGGCAAGACAACTGCCAAATAAATCTGTAGCCCTGATTCTGGCTGGTGGGCGCGGTACCCGATTGAAAGATTTAACCTCAACGCGCGCCAAGCCTGCTGTCCACTTTGGTGGCAAGTTCCGCATTATTGATTTTGCGCTGTCCAATTGCATTAACTCGGGTATTCGCCGTATTGGTGTGATTACGCAATATCAGTCACATACGTTGGTTCAACATATCCAACGTGGCTGGTCATTTTTTAGCGAAGAGATGAACGAGTTTGTTGATTTGCTCCCGGCGCAGCAACGTGTACACGGTGAAAACTGGTATCGCGGTACCGCTGATGCCGTTACGCAAAACCTCGATATTATTCGCCGCTACAAAGCCGAGTACGTGGTTATCCTCGCGGGTGATCATATCTACAAGCAAGATTACTCACGCATGCTGATAGACCATGTGGAGAAAGGTGCGCGCTGTACCGTGGCATGTATGCCTGTTCCACTCCATGAAGCTTCTGCATTTGGCGTAATGGCGGTTGATAGCGAAGAGAAAATTATCGAATTCGTTGAGAAACCGGCAAACCCGCCGTCCATGCCGGGTGACGACAGCAAAGCACTCGCCAGTATGGGTATCTACGTTTTCGACGCCGATTATCTGTACGAACTGTTAGAAGCCGATGATAAAGACGAAAACTCAAGCCATGACTTCGGGAAAGATATCATCCCGTATGTCATGAAATCCGGTGAAGCGTTTGCCCACCCATTCCCACTCTCCTGTGTGCAGTCTGATCCAGACGCCGAGCCATACTGGCGTGATGTGGGGACACTGGAAGCTTACTGGAAAGCTAACCTTGATCTTGCTTCTGTAACGCCGGAGCTTGATATGTACGACCGGGATTGGCCAATCCGCACTCATATGGAACCGTTGCCTCCGGCGAAGTTTGTGCAAGACCGCTCTGGTAGTCACGGTATGACGCTCAACTCGCTGGTGTCTGGCGGCTGCATTATTTCCGGATCGGTGGTGGTTCAGTCGGTGCTGTTCCCGCGTGTACGCGTTAACTCGTTTTGCAATATCGATTCGTCAGTGTTGTTGCCAGATGTCATCGTCGGGCGCTCTTGCCGGTTGCGCCGTTGCATTATCGATCGCGCCTGCGTCATTCCTGAAGGGATGGTCGTCGGGGAGAACGCCGAAGAAGACGCACGTCGTTTCTATCGTTCTGAAGAAGGTATTGTGCTTGTCACTCGTGAAATGCTGGCCAAGCTACCTGGTTAAATGTTTAAGGATTGACCGCCGTGCAGCAAGGGCTGCGCGCAGTAATTTTATCGTTTGGCGCGCGATTTCGCGCTATGACTTTCCATACGGGAGCGATAATGCAGGTCTTACATGTATGTTCTGAAATTTTTCCACTGCTGAAAACGGGTGGTCTTGCGGATGTGCTTGGCGCGTTACCGGCAGCACAAATTGCAGGCGGCGTTGAGACGCGAGTCTTGCTGCCTGCTTTCCCTGACATTCGTCGTGGCATTGTTGATGCGCAGGTTGTGGCACATCGCGACACCTTCGCGGGTCATATGACTTTGTTATATGGCCACTTCAACGGAGTGGGAATTTACCTGATTGACGCCCCACATTTATACGATCGTCCCGGTAGCCCATATCACGATACAAATCAGTTTGCTTACACCGACAACGTGCACCGTTTTGCGTTGTTGGGTTGGGTAGGCGCTGAGATGGCATGTGGTCTGGACCCCTTCTGGCACCCGGATATTGTGCATGCGCATGACTGGCATGCGGGCCTGGTGCCCGCCTATCTGGAAGCTCGTGGTCGCCCGGCAAAATCGGTATTTACTGTCCATAACCTGGCGTATCAGGGGCTGTTTTACGCACATCATATGAATGAAATTGATCTGCCCTGGTCGTTCTATGACATGAACGGTCTGGAGTTCAATGGTCAAATTTCGTACTTGAAAGCTGGCCTTTACTATGCTGATCATATTACGGCGGTCAGCCCGACATATGCCCGCGAGATTACCGAACCGCAATTTGCCTACGGTATGGAAGGGCTGTTGCGGCAGCGTCACCGTGAAGGGCGGCTGTCCGGCATCCTCAATGGTGTGGATGAGAAAATTTGGGACCCTGCTCATGACTTGCTTCTCGCTGCTCGCTATACCCGCGACACGCTGGAGGAAAAGGCTGAGAATAAACGCCAGTTGCAGGTGGCGATGGGGCTTAAGGTTAACGATAAAGCGCCGCTGTTTGCAGTAGTGAGTCGTTTAACCAGCCAGAAAGGCCTGGATTTGGTGCTTGAAGCGTTGCCAGGGTTACTTGAGCAAGGTGGGCAACTGGCATTATTGGGGGCGGGTGACTCGGTGATGCAGGAAGGGTTCCTTGCGGCAGCAGCAGAGCATCCAGGGCAGGTGGGTGTCCAAATTGGTTATCACGAAGCTTTCTCGCACCGCATCATAGGCGGGGCAGATGTCATTTTGGTGCCGAGTCGTTTTGAACCTTGCGGCTTAACGCAATTGTATGGCCTTAAGTACGGCACATTGCCATTGGTGCGGCGCACAGGCGGACTAGCAGATACCGTGTCTGACAGTTCGCTGGAAAACCTGGCTGATGGTATCGCCAGTGGATTTGTGTTTGAAGACAGTAATGCCTGGTCGCTGTTAAGAGCGATTAGACGTGCCTTCGTGTTGTGGTCTCGCCCTTCGCTATGGCGATTTGTTCAACGTCAGGCAATGGGCATGGATTTTAGCTGGCAGGTAGCGGCGCATTCCTACCGCGATCTGTACCAACGTTTGCTGTAGCCATCCACCAGGAATCACTGATATGAACGCACCCTTTTCCTATGCTTCACCGACGCTCAGTATTGAGGCTCTAAAGCACTCAATCGCCTATAAACTGATGTTTACGGTTGGGAAAGACCCTGCCATTGCGAACAAACATGAGTGGCTAAACGCCACGTTATTTGCGGTTCGTGACAGGTTGGTAGAGCGCTGGCTGCGTTCTAACCGTGCTCAGCTATCCCAGGAAGTACGCCAGGTTTACTATCTGTCGATGGAATTTCTTATTGGCCGGACACTCTCCAACGCGCTGCTTTCATTAGGTATTTATGAAGACGTCAAAAATGCGCTGGAAGAGATGGGGCTGGATCTTGAAGAGTTGATTGACGAAGAGAACGACCCCGGCCTCGGCAATGGCGGGCTCGGTCGTCTCGCCGCCTGTTTCCTCGATTCATTGGCAACGCTCGGTTTGCCTGGCCGTGGTTACGGCATTCGCTATGACTACGGCATGTTCAAACAAAATATCGTTGATGGCCGTCAGAAAGAATCGCCAGATTACTGGCTCGAGTACGGCAACCCGTGGGAGTTCAAGCGCCACAACACACGCTACAAAGTGCGCTTTGGTGGACGCGTGCAGCTTGAAGCCAAAAAATTCCGCTGGGTAGAAACCGAAGAAATTCTTGCGGTCGCGTATGACCAGATAATCCCTGGCTACGATACCGATGCAACAAACACGCTGCGCCTGTGGAATGCGCAGGCAAGTAGCGAAATTAACCTTGGTAAATTTAATCAGGGCGATTATTTCGCTGCGGTGGAAGATAAAAATCATTCGGAAAACGTGTCGCGCGTGCTCTACCCGGATGACTCAACCTATTCAGGCCGTGAACTGCGTTTGCGCCAGGAGTATTTCCTGGTCTCATCAACGGTACAGGATATTCTCAGCCGTCATTTCCAATTGCATAAAACCTATAACAACCTGGCGGATAAAATCGCCATCCACCTTAACGATACGCACCCGGTGTTGGCGATTCCTGAACTGATGCGTTTGTTAATCGACGAGCATAAGTTCAGTTGGGAAGATGCTTTTGAGGTTTGCTGTCAGGCATTCTCGTATACCAACCACACTCTGATGAGCGAGGCGTTGGAAACCTGGCCGGTAGATATGCTGGGCAAAATTCTGCCGCGCCATTTGCAGATAATCTTCGAGATTAACGATTACTTCCTGAAAACCCTTCAGGAGCAACATCCAAACGATACCGCTCTGCTGGGGCGCACTTCGATCATTGATGAATCCAATGGTCGTAAGGTTCGTATGGCTTGGCTTGCGGTGGTTGTCAGTCACAAAGTGAATGGCGTTTCTGAGCTGCACTCCAACCTGATGGTTCAGTCGTTATTTGCTGATTTTGCTGCCATCTTCCCGATGCGTTTTTGTAATAAAACGAACGGTGTGACGCCGCGTCGCTGGCTGGCTTTGGCTAACCCACCGCTTTCAGAAGTGCTGGATGAAAATATTGGCCGCACCTGGCGTACCGATCTCAGCCAGTTGAATGACCTGAAACAGCACATTGATTACCCAACCGTGCATCAGGATGTGCGTAAGGCGAAACTGGCAAATAAAAAGCGCCTGGCAAGCTACATTGGCCAGCAACTCAATGTGGTCGTTAACCCCAATGCGCTGTTTGATGTACAGATCAAACGTATCCACGAATACAAACGGCAGTTGATGAATGTGCTGCACGTGATTACCCGCTATAACCGCATTAAGGCCGATCCGACAGCCGATTGGGTTCCGCGGGTGAATATCTTCGCCGGTAAAGCAGCGTCTGCGTATTACATGGCAAAACACATTATTCACCTCATCAATGATGTGGCGACGGTGATCAACAACGATCCGGTAGTTAAAGATCGCCTGAAAGTCGTGTTTATCCCGAACTACAGCGTCAGTCTTGCGCAGATCATTATCCCTGCAGCCGATCTCTCTGAGCAGATCTCTCTTGCGGGAACTGAGGCTTCGGGCACCAGTAATATGAAGTTTGGCCTGAATGGGGCGCTGACCATTGGCACGCTGGACGGTGCAAATGTTGAAATGCTGGAACACGTTGGGGCGGATAATATCTTTATCTTTGGTAATACCGCGGAAGAGGTCGAAGCACTACGGCGCGAGGGCTACAAGCCGCGTGAATACTACGAAAAAGATGAAGAACTGCATCAGGTACTGACGCAAATCGGTACGGGTACGTTTAGCCCGGATGAGCCGACACGCTATCGTGACCTGCTGGATTCACTGATTAACTTTGGTGACCACTATCAGGTGCTGGCAGATTACCGCAGCTATGTGGATTGCCAGGATAGGGTGGATGAGCTTTATCGCCAGCCAGAAGAGTGGACCATTCGAGCTATGCACAATATTGCCAATATGGGGTATTTCTCATCTGACAGGACAATTCAGGAATACGCCGATGAGATTTGGCATATTAAGCCGGTGAGATTGTAATAGTTAGGGCGGATAAGTAGTGGCGAGTGACGCTGCGCTTATCCGCCCTACAACGCTGAACGTAGGGTGGATAAGCCGCAGGCGTCATCCACCATGTTATTGCCTCAGCACAACTCCAGTTGCACATTATTCTCAGCAATCACCTGCATCACACCTGCAGGTGGAATGGCATCGGTATATACCGCATCCACCAAAGCAATGCTGCCAAGATTAACCATCGCATTACGACCAAACTTAGAGTGGTCTACAACCAACATGACACAGCGTGAGTTTTCAATAATGGCGCGTTTGGTGCGAACTTCGTGGTAATCAAACTCCAGCAATGAACCGTCACCGTCGATGCCACTAATCCCCAGAATGCCGAAATCCAGGCGGAACTGAGAGATAAAATCGAGTGTCGCCTCGCCGATAATCCCACCGTCGCGGCTGCGTAACTCACCACCGGCCAGAATAATGCGGAAGTCTTCTTTAATCTTGAGGGTATTTGCGACGTTCAAATTATTGGTTACCACGCGCAAATTGCTGTGGTTTAACAACGCATGAGCGACGGCTTCCGGTGTGGTGCCGATATCAATAAACAGTGTGGCACCGTTAGGGATCTGGCTGGCAACTTTCTGCGCGATACGTTCTTTTTCCGCAGTTTGGGTTGCCTTGCGATCGTGCCACGGCGTATTCACGGAACTTGAAGGTAGAGCGGCGCCACCGTGATGGCGCATGATCAGGTTCTGGTCTGCCAGATCATTAAGATCGCGACGGATAGTTTGCGGGCTGACTGCAAACTGTTCGACGAGCTCTTCGGTGCTGACATAACCTTGTTTTTTCACCAGTTCGACAATCGCATCATGACGTTGTGTTTGCTTCACGCTGTTTTATTCTCCTGAAATGCTATGTTCGTTTTCGCGCATGCATTGTATCAACCAGCGCCATCGCAAGCCCAACAATCAGCCCGGTGATATGAGCGGCGTTGGCGATCGACATTCCTAAAACATCGAAAAATCCTATCACAATCCACAGCACAGCAAAGCCCATCAGGCCGCGCTGCATATAGATGCCGCTTTCTGGATCGCGTTCGCCACGTAGCCAGACATACCCCATTAGTGCATAAACCACGCCCGACAAACCACCAAACATTGGGCCGCCGAATTTGGCTTGCACAAAGCCGCTAAGCAGGGCTGAAATCAGAGTCAGCGTAATGAGTTTGCCGCTACCGAGACGCTTTTCTACCGGGCCGCCAAGATACCACCACCACAGTAAGTTGAATGCGATGTGCATTATCGAGAAGTGCATCAACGCGTGGCTGAAATAGCGCCACAATTCATAGTGCAAACTCTCTTTATATGGCCAGGCTAACCAGGTCATGACCGCACGATCGCCTACGATTTGCATCAGCAGGTAGACCAGTACACAGGCGGCCATAATGACCATCGTGAATGGGCCCGCTTTTTGTGCAATTGTGGCCAAAAAAGGGTAGCGCTGATAACGCAAACCACCACCTGTATGACCGGTATTCCAGCTTGCTGCCAGATAGCGTGAGTCACCAGGGTTTGCGAGGAATTGTTCAAGCTCGGCACGAACGCGTGATTCCTGGCTGTCGTTTGCCAGCCAGATATCTGTTTGTTCATGGCTTTGAATCGTGAGGATAATCCCCTGCGTCGCCATATAGTCGACAAAGGCCTGCGCGACTCGCGGGTTGGCAAACGAGGTAATCATGATCATAAGGTTTCAACTAAATCCATACAAAAAAAATTAGTATACCTGTAATGCCGCGATTCCCTGACGACTTAAGACGCGCCGTGTGCGACTTCTGACGGGAAATGGCGGTGCCATGCGTCAAAACCACCATCGATGCTATATACCTGATCGTAACCTTGTTGCAGCAGATACTGCGCCGCACCTTTGCTGCTGTTGCCGTGGTAACACATCACCATCACCGGGGTTTCAAAATCAGTTTGCTGCATAAAAGCCACCAGACGGTCATTGGTCAGATGGAATGCACCCGGCGTGTGACCCATCGCAAAGCTTTGTGGATCGCGGATATCGACTAACACTGCCAGTTTTTGCTGCAACTTCTGGTGTGCTTCTTCCACACCAATACACTCAAAAGTTTCCATGGATTTGCTCGTTACTTTATTGAATCGGCTTGCGCCATATTAAGGGAATCTCCCCCTCTGACCGCTGATATTAACGTCATTATGTTATCCATATCACGCAGTAATGTTTTTTTTTTCGTTACAAAGCGCGCGTACTCTTGCTAGTATGAGCGATAACGAACATATTTGAACTTTAACGAAAGCGTGTGAGGGCAACATGGAAACTAAAGATCTGATTGTGATTGGCGGAGGAATTAACGGGGCAGGTATCGCCGCTGACGCCGCAGGCCGTGGTTTATCCGTGTTGATGCTTGAAGCGCAGGATCTGGCCAGTGCAACATCTTCTAATAGCTCTAAATTAATTCACGGTGGCCTGCGCTACCTGGAACATTACGAGTTTCGTCTGGTGAGCGAAGCCTTAGCCGAGCGCGAAGTATTGCTCAATATGGCACCACATATCGCCTTCCCAATGCGCTTTCGTTTGCCACATCGCCCGCATTTACGTCCGGCGTGGATGATTCGAATTGGCCTGTTTATGTACGACCATCTGGGTAAACGCACCAGTTTGCCTGCATCTACCGGTTTGCGTTTTGGCGCAGATTCCGTTCTCAAATCAAATATTGTGCGCGGTTTCGAATATTCTGACTGTTGGGTAGACGATGCCCGTCTGGTTCTGGCGAATGCGCAGATGGTGACGCGTGAAGGTGGTGAAGTGAAAACCCGCACCCGTGTAACTCGCGCTCGCCGTGAAAATGGCCACTGGATTGTTGAGGCCCAGGATATTGATACCGGCGAAACCTTTAGCTGGCGCGCTCGCGGGCTTGTGAATGCGACCGGCCCATGGGTGAAAAACTTCTTTGACGACGGCCTCCAGTTGCCTTCGCCATACGGTATCCGCCTGATCAAAGGCAGCCATATCGTGGTACCACGCGTACACAACCAGAAGCAGGCTTACATTCTGCAAAACGAAGATAAGCGTATTGTGTTCGTGATCCCATGGATGGATGAATTCTCCATTATTGGCACCACCGATGTGGAATATAAGGGCGACCCGAAAGATGTTCACATCGACGACAATGAAATTAATTACCTGCTGAATGCTTATAACGCTCACTTCAAAAAGACACTTAGTCGCGAGGATATTGTCTGGACGTATTCTGGCGTGCGCCCGCTTTGCGATGATGAGTCAGATTCACCGCAAGCAATTACGCGTGACTACACACTCGATATCCATGACGAGCATGGCAAAGCTCCGCTGTTGTCGGTGTTTGGCGGCAAGCTAACAACCTATCGCAAACTCGCGGAACATGCTCTGGATAAGCTGAAAGGCTATTACCCGAAAATGGGTCCGGCATGGACGAAAGGCAGTACATTGCCGGGTGGCGATATCAATGGCGACCGTGATGATTACGCCGCGCAGTTACGTCGCCGTTACCCATTCCTGACAGAAAGCCTGGCTCGCCGTTTTTCACGCACCTACGGCAGCAACAGTGATTTAATTCTGGGCAGAACCACCAGCATCAGTGATTTAGGTGAAGATTTCGGGCATGAGTTTTATGAGGCCGAATTGCGCTACCTGGTTGAGCATGAGTGGGTGCGTGGCGTTGATGATGCCATCTGGCGTCGTACCAAATTAGGTATGTGGTTGACCGAAGAACAGCAGGCGCGGGTGGCACTGTGGCTGGTAAAGCGGGATGCTAAGGCGAAGTTATCGCTGGCGTCTTAAAAACAGTGGTGGATGAAGCTTTCGTTTATCCACCCTACAACCACCTTTCCCATAGGGCGGATAAGCATTAGCTTCATCCGCCCGTTTTATTTCAGAAAGCTAAACTCCGTAACCCATCATCTTCAGCAATTTCTGCGCATGCTGCACCGCATCCTGGCGATGCGCGACACCCAGCTTCTGATACAAATTACGAATGTGCGTTTTAATCGTCGTCGCCGCGACATCCAGCTCTCCGGCAATTTGTTCATTGCTGTAGCCTGAATAAATCAGCCCTAAAACCTGCCATTCGCGCTGAGTCAGTGGACTGGTACGAATAAGCTCCGGTACTTCAGGGTGCGTCAGCAAACGGTTAACAAAGTTCTCATCAAAATGGGCAAACTTATGGCGATGGTGCTGGTTAATTTCACGCAAAATGCGCTGCGCGCGGTGTTGATCCAGCTCAGGTAGTGTGTTGAGTTGAATTAACTGGCGCAACTGCTGCGCCATCGCTTCACCTTCAATAACAAAGTGGCTGATAAACCCTGTACGGTTAGCTAAAGCGAGTGCTTCCAGCAACACGCGCTGCGCATCGCTTTTACGTCCCGCCTGCCAGTAAAGCTGGTTTAACAAAAGCAAGTTGCGGTTTAGATCGCTCATCAAACGCAGGCTGCGCGCATTTTCGTTTAACTCTTCGAGCACCATTTCGGCGGGTTCAAAGTCACTCAGCAAAATTTGCGCGCGAGCGATGTTACGCCACTGGCTTTGCAGGAAATGGTTATTGGCAAATTCTGGCTTCGGCGTCAGGCGTAGCCAGTTGGCGGCAGATTTTTTGTCCCCCGTCATTTGCCAGTAGATCACCCGTACTTTGTCGGCGTTGGAAACCCAGTCGCTATGGAACGAACCATTGCCCAGCAAGTTTTCAAGTCGATTCAGGTGATTACGCGCATTGTCCAGGTCGCCTCGCGCCAACGAACATTGCACTAACAACGCCATGCACTGTAATTGCTGTTGTGGCTGATAGCCTGAAAGTACTTCCAGACCCATACGCGTGGTTGCTTCAGCTTCATCCAGGCGCGACCACGCCCAAAGTAATTGCGCGCGAATACGCAGTAAAAACTCATGCAGCGGGAGCTGTTCCAGATGCTGCTCTTCAATCAATGCGAAGGCTTTCTCTTGCGATTCCCAGGCAGACTGAAGAAAACCTTGTGCCAGCAAGATTTCGCTCTGCTGGCATAGGCCCCATAACGCGTAATGCCACATATCGTGGCGGCGCGCCATCTGCTCAGTTTGCTGCATAACAGACAGCGATTTGGTGAGCTCACCTTTGCAGTGCAGCACTTCACCGTGAACTGAAGTTGCGACAATACGGCTGTAGAAACTGGCCAGTGGCAGCATGTCGAGAGCAATCATGGCCAGACGCTCTGCTTCGTCAGGGTTGCCGTCATTAATTGCGACCTGGGCACGCAGGGCGTTAAATTCACCATGTATGACATCGTCCATCACGACATCCATTTCCTGTTCAGCACGCGCGAGAAGAGTGTTGACTTCGCTGTAGCGGTGCTGGCTTTGCATTAGCCACGCCTGAAGCAAAACCAGTTTTGGATTTTCCAGCAGACTTTCCCACGGCAGCGCTTTTAACGACTCTTCCAGTAACGTGAGTTCGCTGTGGTTGAACAGCGCCCAGGCATGATGCAGCAAGATATCGCGTAGCAAACTGGCGTCACCTGCAGCAAGGGCGTGGTGAATAGCTTCGCTTGGGAAGCCCTGCGCCATCCAGCTTTCTGCTGCGGCGCGATGAATATCAGGAAGTTCTGTGGCCAGTTCCCATTGGCAGCGCTGGCGCAAGAAATTGCCAAACAGTGGGTGAAAACGGAACCACTCGCCGCTGTCATCCATGCGCTGAATGAATAGCCCTTGCCGTTCTGTCTCTTCAAGGCGCATCTGGCCGTTTTCTTCGCCGGTGACGCGCACAATTAAGGCGTCGTTCATCGAACGTAGAATCGAACTGCGCAGCAGGAAGTTACGGGTTTGTGCATCGACATTATCCAGTACTTCATCGGCCAGATAGTCGGATAAGTGGCTGGCATTTATGCCCGAAAGACGACGCGCGGAGTGATGCGCCGAGGAGTTACTGTTCTGACGTGCGGAAAGCGCGATTAATTGCAGCGCAGTAGCCCACCCCGCGACATCATCACACAGGCTGTTGCTGTCGGTATGTTCGAGCGGCGAATTCAGCCGATGGTCAAAGAACTGTTTCGCTTCTGGATGTGTGAATGCAAGTTGCTGGCTACCAATTTCCAGCAGTTGGTCGCGTACGCGTAAATTGGCGATACCCAGCTGTGGCAAATTGCGCGACAACACGACCAGCGTCATATTTTCTGGCTGGTGGCGAATGAAAAAGCGCATAGCTTCATGAATGACAGGGTTGGTTATTAGGTGGTAATCATCAATCACTAAAAATAGTGGGCGATGCCATTCCACCATTTCAATAAAGAGCTGTGCGAATAAAGCTGTCAGGCTGGAGTATTGGCGTTTTTGCACCATCACTTCGCTGGTCACACAATGACCCGATGTGGCTTGTTGAATCGCCGCTATCAAATAGCTGGCGAACCGTTCTTGTTGGTTATCACCCTCATCCAGAGAGTACCAACCTAACTCATTTTTCCCTGCCGCCCACTGAGAAATCAGTGTGGTTTTCCCATAACCCGCCGGGCTGGTTATTAGCGCCAGCCGATAGTTATTAGCTGTTGATAATTTCATCAACAGCCGGTCGCGTACCACCGTATTTTCCAGACGTACTGGACGACTTAATTTGGAGGGGATCAGCATGGTCAATCACTTCACTGTGTATGAGATATGCACGAATGCGATTTTTTTCACGCTTCGTAATTAATACTAACTACAAGGTCGACCAGATTAAGGCTTATTGCAAGATTGTTAAGGGTTTCAGGCGTTGTAAGTTGCACTTTGTCACAATTCTATTGATTAGATGAATCTAATCGAGGCGTAGAGGAGGTCGAAGTAAAAACTCAGTGCTTGTGGGCATTCTGCCAGCAAGCACCTAACTTTAAGTGGCGGCGATCACATTTCTAGCTACTCCCCGGTACTCATCCCTCCGTAATCCCCCTCAGGATGAGGAATTCGCCCAGGCCACCCGGCACACTAACGGGTAATGAAATTAGAACATCACAGGACCCGAGCCCCTATGTCACAGACGACCTTCAATAAAGCACAATTTCAGGCTGCACTGACACGTCAGTGGCAGCGTTACGGACTACATTCCGCCGCTGAAATGACTCAGCAACAATGGTGGCATGCCGTCAGCGGCGCGTTGGCAGAATTGTTGGCAGCACAGCCTGTCGCGAAAACAGAGAAGAACCAGCGCCACGTAAACTACATTTCGATGGAGTTTTTGATTGGTCGTCTGACGGGTAACAATTTACTGAACCTCGGTTGGTATCAGGAAGTGGCAGACGAGCTGAAAGCGTTCGATATCAACCTGACCGATTTGCTGGAAGAAGAGACCGACCCGGCGCTAGGCAATGGTGGCCTGGGACGTCTTGCTGCGTGTTTCCTGGATTCTATGGCAACGGTTGGTCAGTCTGCGATTGGTTACGGTCTGAATTACCAATACGGTTTGTTCCGCCAATCCTTCCAGGATGGCCACCAGATGGAAGCGCCTGACGACTGGAAGCGGGGTAGCTACCCATGGTTCCAGCATAATGTGGCACTTGATGTGCAAGTGGGTGTCGGCGGTAAAGTGATTAAAGACGGCAAAACCGTGCGTTGGGAACCGGCTTTTATTTTCCACGGCGAAGCATGGGATTTGCCGGTCATCGGCTACCGTAACGGCGTGGCGCAACCGCTGCGTTTATGGCAGGCGAAACATGCCCATCCGTTTGATTTAACGAAATTCAATGACGGCGATTTCCTGAAAGCAGAACAGCAGGGCATCGACGCGGAAAAACTGACCAAGGTTCTCTACCCGAACGACAACCATCTGAACGGCAAAAAACTGCGCCTGATGCAGCAGTATTTCCAGTGCGCATGTTCAGTGGGCGATATTTTACGTCGTCACCATCTGGCGGGCCGCAAGCTTGCGGAACTGGCTGATTACGAAGTGATTCAGCTTAATGACACCCACCCAACTATCGCCATTCCTGAGCTGCTGCGTGTGCTGATCGACGAGCATCAATTGAGCTGGGACGAAGCCTGGGCCATCACCAGCAAAACCTTCGCCTACACCAACCACACGCTGATGCCTGAAGCGCTGGAGTGCTGGGACGAGAAACTGGTGAAAGCGTTGTTGCCACGCCATATGCAGATTATCAATGAGATCAACGCACGCTTTAAGAAGCTGGTTACTAAAACCTGGCCGGGTGATGAAGCCGTTTGGGCGAAACTGGCCGTGGTACATGACAAACAAGTTCGTATGGCGAACATGTGCGTGGTCAGTGGCTTTGCGGTAAATGGCGTGGCGGCGTTGCACTCCGATCTGGTAGTGAAAGATCTGTTCCCGGAATATCACCAGCTGTGGCCGAACAAATTCCATAACGTCACCAACGGCATTACGCCGCGCCGCTGGATCAAACAATGCAACCCGGCATTGGCTGCTCTTCTTGATAAGAAATTGAAGAAAGAGTGGGCGAACGATCTGGATGTGCTTGAAGGACTAGAAAAATACGCCGATGACGCAAAATTCCGCAAAGAATACCGCGACATCAAATATCAGAACAAAGTGAAGCTGGCGGCGTTTGTGAAAGCACGCACCGGCATTGTGATAAGCCCGGATGCGCTGTTCGACGTGCAAATCAAACGCCTGCACGAATACAAACGCCAGCACCTGAACCTGCTGCACATTTTGGCGCAGTACAAAGAGATTCGTGAAAACCCGACTGCTTCCCGCGTACCACGTGTATATCTGTTCGGCGCGAAAGCAGCACCAGGTTACTACCTCGCTAAGAATATTATCTTCGCCATCAACAAAGTGGCGCATGCGATCAACAACGATCCGATCGTCGGTGATCAGCTGAAAGTCGTATTCCTGCCGGATTACTGTGTATCTGCGGCAGAAGTAATGATTCCGGCGGCGGATATTTCAGAGCAAATTTCTACTGCAGGTAAAGAAGCTTCCGGTACTGGCAACATGAAACTCGCGCTCAACGGTGCACTGACCGTCGGCACGCTCGATGGTGCGAACGTAGAAATTGCCGAGAAAGTGGGCGAGGAAAACATCTTTATCTTTGGTCATACCGTGGAACAAGTGAAAGCGCTGAAAGCTAAAGGCTACGACCCGGTGAAATGGCGTAAGAAAGACAAAGCGCTGGATGCGGTACTCAAAGAACTTGAGAAGGGCATTTATGCCGATGGCGATAAACACGCGTTCGACCAGATGCTGCATAGCATCGGCAAACAAGGCGGTGACCCGTATTTAGTGATGGCAGATTTCACCGCCTATGCCGAAGCTCAGAAATTAGCGGATGCGTTGTATCTCGACCAGGAGGCATGGACTCGTGCTGCGATTCTGAACACGGCGCGTTGCGGCATGTTCAGCTCCGATCGCTCTATCCGTGATTATCAGCAACGCATCTGGCAGGCAAAACGCTAAGGGAACGCATGGACAGCAAACGTCTTGATAACGCCGCTCTTGAGGCGGGAATTAGCCCAAACTACATTAACGCCCACGGCAAACCGCAGGCTATCCCTGCGGATACCAAGCAGCGTTTGCTGGAAGCCATGAGCCGTACTACCACCTTAAAAAAGGTGGCGGTGACGCCAGTCGCAAATGTGCTGGTGTTTACCTCCGGCACTCGCATGACGACAGTGCTGGAAGGCAACGGTGATTACACATGGCAGTTGACCACCGAAGACGGTAAGCAGCACAAAGGGCATACACTGGCGGGCAAAAAGCTGACTCTGCCTACAGCGTTGGCGGAAGGCTATCACGACCTGACGGTTAGCCAGAACGAGCACCACTGGCAGTGCCGCGTGATTGTTGCGCCAAAGCGCTGTTATGAACCAGCGGCGCTTATGCGGGATGAAAAACTGTGGGGCGCATGTGTACAGCTCTATACTTTGCGTTCCGCACATAACTGGGGAATTGGTGATTTCGGCGATTTACAGCGCATGCTGGTGGATGTGGCAAAACGGGGCGGGGCGTTTATCGGCCTGAACCCAATCCACGCGCTGTATCCTGCCAATCCTGAAAGCGCCAGCCCATACAGCCCGTCGTCTCGTCGTTGGTTGAACGTTATATACATCGACGTGAACGCGGTTGATGATTTCTTGCTCAGTGATGAAGCGCAAGACTGGTGGAAAATGCCGGTCACGCAGCAAATGCTGAAAGAAGTTCGTGATGCACAGTGGGTAGATTACTCCACCGTTACCGTGCTGAAGATGGCTGCTTTGCGTATGGCGTGGAAGCAGTTTTCGCGGCGTAGCGCGCGAGACGAACAGGTTGTCGCATTCCAGAAATTTGTCCAGGAAGGCGGCGATAGCCTCTACTACCAGGCTGCTTTCGATGCGCTGCACGCTTATCAGGTCAAAGAGGATGAAATGCGTTGGGGATGGCCGGTATGGCCAGAAGGTTTCCGCGACGCGCACAATCCTGAAGTTAAAGCATTCTGCACTGAACACAGTGACGAAGTGAATTTCTATCTGTGGCTGCAATACCTTGCCTACGCTCAGTTTGATGCGTGCTGGCAAACCAGCCAGGGCTTTAAAATGCCAATTGGCTTGTATCGCGATCTGGCGGTAGGTGTTGCCGAAGGCGGCTCAGAAACCTGGTGTGACCGCGAGCTTTACTGCCTGAAAGCCTCGGTTGGAGCACCGCCGGATATTCTTGGCCCGCTAGGCCAGAACTGGGGGCTGCCGCCAATGGATCCGCATGTGATTACTGCGCGCGCCTATCAGCCGTTTATCGAACTGTTGCGCTCCAATATGACCAGCTGCGGCGCATTGCGTATAGACCACGTGATGTCGATGCTGCGTTTGTGGTGGATTCCCTATGGCGAAACCGCAGATAAAGGTGCGTATGTGCATTACCCGGTCGACGATCTCCTGTCGATACTGGCGCTGGAAAGTAAGCGCCATAACTGCATGGTGATCGGTGAAGATCTCGGGACTGTGCCGGTTGAGATCGTCGGCAAGCTGCGTGATAGCGGAGTTTACTCGTACAAAGTGCTCTATTTCGAGCACGACAGCGAAAAACAGTTCCGCGCACCGCTTGCGTGGCCGAAGCAGTCGATGGCGGTAGCTACCACCCACGATTTACCGACGCTGCGCGGTTACTGGGAAAGCGGTGATTTGACGCTGGGTAAAACGCTCGGGCTTTACCCTGATGAAGAGATGCTGACTGAGTTGTATCAGGACCGTGAACGCGCGAAACAAGGTTTGCTCGATAGCCTGCACGAATATGGTTGTTTGCCGAAACGCGCAGGGCACAAAGCCTCGCTAATGGCGATGACCTCAACGCTTAATCGCGGAATGCAGCGTTACATCGCCGACAGCAACAGTGCGTTATTGGGTCTGCAACCGGAAGATTGGTTAGGTATGGCGGAGCCGGTGAATATTCCAGGGACCAGCTACCAATACAAAAACTGGCGACGCAAGTTGTCGACATCGCTTGAGGCAATGTTCGCAGACGAAACCGTAAATAAGTTGCTGAAGGATTTAGATAAGCGGCGGAAGAAGAGATAGGAGTTTTTGATATGTCGGGTGGCGCTAGTGCTTACCCGACCTACAACATCGTTTTGCGTAGGGTGGATAAGCGCAAGCGCTATCCACCGCTATTTCGCATCAGTAGTAAGAGTGCTCGCCACGCTGGTGTTCGGTCAAATCACGAACGCCTTTCAGTTCAGGGAACTCTGCCAGCAGTTGCTTCTCGATGCCTTCTTTCAGGGTCACATCGACCATTGAACAGCCGTTACAGCCGCCGCCGAATTGCAGAATCGCAAAACCTTCGTCGGTAATTTCCATCAGCGTCACACGACCGCCGTGGCCTGCCAGCTGTGGGTTAACCGTGGCTTGCAGCATATATTCAACGCGCTCCATCAGCGGTGCATCGTCAGACACTTTACGCATTTTGGCGTTTGGTGCTTTCAGTGTCAGCTGCGAGCCAAGCTGGTCGGTGACGAAATCAATTTCAGCATCTTCGAGGTAAGGCGCGCTTAACTCATCCACATATGCAGTCAGCTGCTCAAATTTCAGGGCAGTATCTGAAGCTTCAACCGCATCCGGCGGACAGTAAGAAACCCCGCACTCCGCATTTGGAGTACCAGGATTGATGACGAATACGCGAATTTGCGTCCCTTCTTCCTGACCTGCCAACAGTTTGGCAAAGTGGGATTGTGCTGTATCGGAAATACGGATCATAACGATTGCTCAATAGTTGACTATTTTAGTCGGTTATAATACGCCCATCATCGAGGGTCTACAAGGTTCGACAAAGGCACCACACCTGGATAGTCGCCGCGCCCTGCTTTTTCAGCATCTGCGCAATTTCCGCCACCGTACTGCCCGTCGTGACGACATCATCCACAATAATTATATGGCGGCCTGCTACCGGAAAATCAACCCTGAAAGCACCTTTAAGATTGTTGCGTCGCATTCGGGCATTAAGCTGATGCTGTGTTTGCGCGGCTCGAATTCGTTTGATGCCCTGTGGGAGATAGTCGCATTGCAGCCAGTGTGAGAGCTGCCTTGCCAGCAGGTCGCTTTGATTAAAACCACGCAGCCAGGCACGGCGCGAATGCAATGGAACACTCACGATATAATCGGGTTTAGGCCACTGAAAATGGCGTTTTGTATCCAGAATACGTAGCAGCAGTAAGCGCGCTAAAGCTGGGGCAAGAGCAACAGTTGCGTTGAATTTGAAGCGTTGAACCAGCCAACTCATTGGTGGACAGTAATCGGTAACGAATATTAACGCATTCCACGCAGGTGGCTTTTGCAGGCATCGGCCGCAGGGGGAGTGGGTGTTTGCGCAGGGTAAACCACAGCATGGGCAACAGGGTGGTGGAATGGGTAATGCTTTGGCACACCGTGAACAGAACCCCCAATGTGCGCAAGCGAGTGGCATCTGGCATATCCAACATAGCCCAGGGACTGTTAGCATATTCGCTTCCTTGCAGATAAAAATGAGAACAGTAACTGATGAGCAAGCTTTGGTGGCAGACAAAA
Source organism: Buttiauxella noackiae (assembly GCF_000737905.1). Lineage (NCBI taxonomy): Bacteria > Pseudomonadati > Pseudomonadota > Gammaproteobacteria > Enterobacterales > Enterobacteriaceae > Buttiauxella > Buttiauxella noackiae. The sequence continues at coordinate 61,562 of NZ_JPRU01000003.1, read as the reverse complement.
GGTGAAGGGAAAGATGATCTTGTGCTGCTGCACGGATGGGGACTGAATGCGGAAGTATGGCATTGCATTTGCGAGGAACTAAGCTCGCATTTTCGCCTTCATCTTGTCGACCTGCCCGGCTATGGCCGAAGCCAGGGGTTCGACGCGCTTACTCTTGAAGAAATGGCTGCTATCGTGTTGGCGCAAGCGCCAGAGCAGGCGATTTGGCTGGGCTGGAGCTTAGGTGGGCTGGTGGCAAGCCAGGTTGCACTAAACCATCCACAGCGCGTGAAAGGTTTAGTGACTATCGCTTCTTCGCCTTGTTTCACTGCGCAGGAAAGTTGGCCGGGCATCAAGCCTGAAGTTCTGGCTGGCTTCCAGCATCAGTTAAGTGAAGACTTTCAACGAACTGTTGAGCGTTTTCTGGCATTACAAACGCTGGGAACAGAAACTGCACGCCAGGATGCTCGCCGTCTGAAAGCGGTTGTGCTTGAGCAGCCTATGCCGAGCGTTGAGGTGTTAAACGGTGGTCTGGAAATTTTGAAAACGGCGGATTTACGTGAAGCGCTGAGCCAGATTACGGTGCCTTTCCTGCGTTTATATGGATATTTGGATGGGTTGGTACCGCGCAAGATCTCGGGTTTACTGAACGAGCGCTGGCCGCAAAGTGAGGCAATTATTTTCCCTAAAGCGGCCCATGCACCGTTTATTTCGCACCCGCAGGATGTTTGCCGGGTGCTTGAAGAGTTTCATCAGCAGATTTAGTCGGATGATGCTGCGCTTATCCGACCTACGCGATTGGTTTTGTAAAGTGGATAAGCCATGGTGCCATCCACTATCTACATAACCTTTACGCCCGCAACACCCACATTTCCCGAACACATTTCTTACCTTCAGGGCAGCTTTTACAGCTGCCTGTCAGACAATCGCTCGGATCTTCTGTGATACGCATTGCCTTGCCCATAGCCTCGAGGCGGCTCAGCATGGCGTTAACCAGCGGCAATGGTGTCGCGAGCTGTTGGCTAATTTGCGTCGCATCCATACGCCCTTGCAGCGCCAGTGCATCACGAATCTCAATTAAGCTCGCCATACCTTCTCCTTAGTGACAATCGCCAGCGCTACTTTTACAGCAAGCGGCTGTGACTGTTTTACGTGTAGACATCAGGCTGACATCTACACGGCTACGTGCCCGGCGTAAACCACCAATCAGCATCACATTGAACAACACCACCGCGAGGATACAGACCAGGCTGAACTGTGGATGGGCACTAAATGTCACAGTCTGGTAATAGAGTGTGGAAAGTGAATAGGCGATGTTCAGACCCCACAGAACTGAGAACATCATCCAGCCGCGGCTTGATTCACGCGCCACTGCACCCATCACCGAAATACATGGGATATAGAGCAGAACGAAAATCAGGTAGCTATAGGCCGCAGCCGCACTGCCGAATTTGCTACTCATCACGCCCATTGCGCCGCTTGCCATTTCACCATCGCCTTTGCTGGCTTCGATTGGGTTGAGCAGCACGCTCAGGCTGAAAGTGTCTTTCAGGCTTTGCCAGGTTTCACCCGCAGCACTGCCTAACTCATCAAGCAAGTTGAAGCTTGCGGCATCAAACGGTTCTTCATGCATGTCTTCAGCGGTGTAAAGCGTGTTGAGTGTACCAACCACCACTTCTTTTGCCATTGCGCCAGTAAACAGGCCAACGGTCGCTTGCCAGTTATCTTCATGGACGCCAATCGGTTTTAGCAATGGAGTCAGCACACGGCTAACTGATGCCAAAGCCGAATCATTGATGTTGTCCACTTCTTTGCCGCTAAACGAGAAACTGTTCAGTGCACCAATGAAAATACTGACGATGACGATAACTTTACCGGCACGCAGCACGAAACCTTTCAGACGTTGCCAGGTTTGCAGCAGCAGGCTTTTCAGGTGCGGAACGTGATACACCGGCAGCTCCATCACAAACGGTGTTGCTTCGCCGCGCATGATGGTGTGCTTGAGCATCAGGCCGGTCAGAATCGCCATCACGATGCCAAGAATATAGAGCGAGAAGACAACCAGCGCGCCTTGCTGCCCAAAGAATGCCGCGGCAAATACTGCAAAAATAGCCAGACGCGCACCGCATGACATAAACGGTGCCATCATGATGGTCATCAGGCGTTCACGCGGAGCATCCAGCGTACGTGCGCCCATCACCGATGGCACGTTACACCCGAATCCGACGATAAGCGGTACGAATGATTTGCCCGGTAAGCCTAGGGATTGCATCAGGCGGTCCATCACGAATGCGGCACGCGCCATGTAACCGGAGTCTTCAAGGAACGAAAGGAACAGATACATCATGCCGATTTGTGGCACCAGTGGCAGCACGGTGTTGATACCACCGCCGATACCTTGCGCTAAGAAAATCGTCAGCCAGCCTGGGAAGTGAAGTGTGGCGCCAATCCACTGAATACCGTGGATAAAGATAGCCGCAGAACCGCCGTCAAAAATGGGCTGCAATGCGCCGCCGATGTTAATCGCCAGCAAGAACATCAGGTACATCACCAGCAGGAACACAGGCAAACCGAGGAAGCGGTTAAGAATGATTTTATCCATCATTGCCGTTAAACGGTGTGGTTCGGCGGTCAGACTGTTGCTGATAGAATCGCAGATGGCGGCGATAGTTTGATAACGTGCATCGGCAATGAGCAGCGCCGGGTCTTCGTTCTCTGCTGCCAGTTGTGCACGCACCGCGTCCAGTTTGTCAGCGGCGTGACCGGCGTATTCACGGCTGTAGATATCGCCCTCAAGCATTTGCAGTGCTAACCAACGGCGCTGCTGTGCGGGCATATCGGCAGGCATTTCAGTGGCCAGCTTGTCGGCTTCTTCAAGCAGTTTTGGCGGGTAAAGTACTAAATCGCTATGTGCATTTGGCAGACGGCGGTCGATTGCCAGTTTCAGGCCTTCTATGCCACGGCCACGAGTGGAAACCAGGGGTACAACCGGGCAGCCCAAACGTGCGGCGAGTGCGTCGATATCAATGCGAATATCTTGCTTCTCGGCGATGTCGAGCATGTTGAGCGCAACGACACAAGGAATGCCCAGTTCAAGAAGTTGTAACGTCAGATAGAGATTACGTTCGAGGTTAGACGCATCGACAACGTTAATGAGCAGGTCGGCGTCACCGCTGAGAATGTAGTGGCAGGCAATTTGTTCATCGAGGGAGGTTTGCGATGAAATGGTGGTCAGCGAGTAAGTGCCGGGCAAGTCAACCAGGGTGACCTGGTGCGCAAGCGTTGAAAACTGGCCTTCTTTACGTTCTACGGTAACGCCCGCCCAGTTACCAACCCGCTGGCGTGAACCAGTGAGTTGGTTGAATAAGGTGGTTTTCCCTGAGTTAGGGTTACCTATTAAGCCGATAGTTAATTTTTTCATTTTTTTCGTGAACTTAAAGAAAATAGCAACGAGCGCGAACGCTCACCCCGCCAATCAGGCAATGGCTTCAACGTGCAGCAATTCGAGATCTTTTTTACGTAGTACCAAACTGACGCGACGTGTTTCGATATGAATCGGATCGCCTAACGGCGCAACACGTACAACGTTGAATGAAGAGCCTGGCAACATACCGAGTGATAATAATTTTTGGCGGTATGACGGGCTAATTTCACTGGCAAAACCGGTAATCTTCCACGCACTACTTGGTAAGAAACGCATAGGACCTACTTAGAGCTGGGCTCGGGTATTTAAAAATATCGTTGGGCATTGAGGAGAAATAACGAACAAATCAATGATAATGAGAATGGTTTCTGTCTTCAATAATTATTTTTATGGTGAACGGCGCGTTTAAATTTATTTTTTCAGAGGGATTTTATTTATTAGATATGTTGGTTGTATAAGCTATTTTTATATAAAAACCATTAATAACAGTATGTTGTGTTTGTTTTAAAATGATAATTTTATTATTTTATCTCTTTTAATGTTGTCATGATATTTCAGGTGTTACATGTTTGATAAATATTAGTGGTGTTTTTATATTTTTGCGAAAATTGATCTATCGCAAACTCACTCTATTTTCTGACGAATTACTGCGGATGCTAAAGAAATGTTATTCATTCGCTGCGGGGAATGAAACAAGCAAATTGTGCTGAATTTAACTCTGAGGAAATGCATGCGGGTTTATTCCGCCCCCTCCTGATGAAAGGAGAGGGGGAAATCAGCATTAAGGATTAACGTTTCTTACCCAATGCCGCTGCCAGTGCATCACTCATCGCACTGTTACCGGCGCTGTTGCTGGTGTTTTCACGGCCGCGAGGTTTTTGTTGCTGTGCCGGGCGGCGTTCGGTTTGCTCGCGTGGTGCACTGCCACGGCGGTTGGACTCGCCCGGTTGCTCATCCAGACGCATGGTCAGCGCAATACGTTTGCGCGCCAGATCCACTTCAATCACTTTCACTTTGACGATATCCCCGGCTTTCACCACTTTGTGCGGGTCGTCGATGAACTTGTCAGAAAGTGAGGATATGTGGACTAAACCGTCCTGATGTACGCCGATATCCACAAACGCGCCGAAGTTGGTGACGTTCGTGACAGCACCTTCCAACACCATGCCAGGCTGAAGATCGTTCATAGTTTCAACGCCATCAGCAAACTTCGCAGTTTTGAACTCAGGGCGCGGGTCACGGCCTGGTTTTTCCAGCTCTTTGATGATGTCGGTAACTGTTGGTACACCAAAACGTTCATCGGTGAAATCGCGTGGGCTCAGACCGCGTAACGCTTCACCATTACCCATCAAATCCTGCAGTGCTTGCTCGGTCGCAGCCAGGATGCGCTCAACAATCGGATACGCTTCCGGGTGCACGGTGGAGGCATCGAGTGGGTTATCGCCGTGGTTAATACGCAGGAAGCCCGCGCACTGCTCAAAGGCTTTTGGCCCAAGGCGGCTGACTTTCAGCAACTGCTGGCGGTTCTGGAAACGGCCATTCTCATCACGCCAGTTGACGATGTTCTGCGCCATCATGCGCGTTAAACCTGCCACGCGAGTCAGTAGCGGCACAGACGCAGTGTTCAGATCCACACCCACGGCGTTTACGCAGTCTTCGACTACCGCATCAAGCTTTTTAGCTAGTTGAGACTGACTAACATCGTGCTGATACTGGCCGACACCGATAGATTTCGGATCGATTTTTACCAGTTCGGCAAGCGGGTCTTGCAGACGGCGGGCAATCGAAACCGCGCCACGGATCGAAACATCGAGATCAGGGAATTCCAGCGCTGCAAGCTCAGATGCGGAATACACTGATGCCCCCGCTTCGCTGACGATGACTTTCTGCGCGGTGACTTTCGGGAATTGTTGCTGCACATCGAGGAAGAAGCGCTCGGTTTCACGTGATGCTGTTCCGTTGCCGATAGCGACCAGCTCAACATTGTGCTTCTCGCACAGTGCAGCAACAGCAACAGCGGCTTTTGCGGCTTGTCCGGTATGTGGGTAAATGGTGTCGGTGGCAACCAGTTTGCCGGTTGCATCAACCACCGCCACTTTTACGCCAGTACGCAGGCCCGGATCGAGGCCCATTGTGGCACGTAAGCCAGCAGGTGCCGCCATTAACAAGTCGTGGAGGTTACGGGCGAAAACGTTAATTGCTTCGTCTTCAGCACGTTCACGTACGGTTCCCATTAGTTCGGTTTCGAGGTGCATCAGCACTTTGATGCGCCATGTCCAGCTCACTACCGCACGGCGCCAGGCATCTGCTGGGGCGTTGTTCAGGCGCAAACCGAGATGGTCGATAATGATTTGTTCGCAATAGCTTTCACGCGGCGGTTCATCGTGTTGCGGATCGGCATTCAGCGCGAGCTGCAAAATGCCTTCGTTACGGCCTCGGAACATGGCGAGGGCGCGGTGAGAAGGAGCGGTGGCGATAGGTTCGTGATGGTCGAAGTAGTCGCGGAATTTCGCGCCTTCCTCTTCCTTACCACTGACCACGGTAGCCACCAGATGTGCGTTCTTCCACAGGTAGTTACGCACTTTTGCCAGCAGCGCGGCATCTTCGGCAAAACGCTCCATCAGAATGTAGCGTGCGCCATCGAGTGCGGCTTTAGTATCAGCAACACCTTTATCGGCATCAACGTAACTTGCAGCGGCTTCTTCCGGTGTGTGGGAAGGATCATTCCACAGCAACTCGGCCAGTGGCTCAAGACCTGCTTCGATAGCAATCTGCCCGCGTGTACGGCGCTTTTGCTTATACGGTAAATAGAGGTCTTCGAGCTCGGTTTTACTCAGCGTGCCGTTGATGGCTGCGGCGAGTTCGTCACTTAATTTACCCTGCTCGGTAATTGATTTAAGGATCGTCTGACGACGGTCTTCTAATTCGCGCAGATAGCCCAGACGAGTTTCGAGCTGACGCAGTTGCGTGTCATCCAGACCGCCGGTGACTTCCTTACGATAACGTGCAATAAACGGCACGGTATTCCCTTCATCCAGCAGGCGAACGGCGGCATCAACCTGTTCGTTTCGGGCTTTTAGCTCGCTGGCAATAATGCGGCAGAGTGAATCATTCATCATGGCTTTTCATCTGAGTTAGTCGGAATTATTTGGGGATAGTTATACGGATTGGAGGGTAAAAATGCCAGCCGCAGCGCCCGACAGGTGATGAATCGGACTGTTCTGTTGCTGGCCTGTATGCTATTTCACATACTCGATTTCATTAACGTACCACTGCGCTTCTCCGGCGGGTGTCTGCACAACGGCGAGGTCACCCACTTCTTTTTTCAGCAATGCTCGCGCCATCGGTGAATCGATAGAAATGTAATCTTTGCGTCCAAAAATCTCGTCGTAACCGACGATGCGAAAACGCATCTGGTTTCCTGCATCATTTTCAATCTCGACCCACGCGCCAAAGAACACTTTTCCTTCTTGTTGCGGTGAATAGTCGACAATTTTCAACTGTTCGAGGCATTTCGTGAGATAACGCACTCTACGATCTATTTCTCGCAGGCGTTTTTTGTTGTACTGGTAGTCGGCATTTTCACTGCGATCGCCAAGGCTTGCCGCCCAGGTGACCTTTTTTGTCACCTCTGGACGCTCTTCACGCCACAAGGTGTCCTTTTCTTGTTTGAGCTTTTCATAGCCTTCGCGGGTAATTAATGGCGTTTTCATCAGCAAGCCTTGCATGGGTGAAACAATTAACGGTGATTTAAACCGAAATATCAGGGTGATGGCAATCCCGGAGATTTGCGAAGTAAGTCATTGTTCTGTGCTAAAAAGTGCCTATAACCATCTGTTTAATATGCTTTGTAACAATTTCGACTAGAATATATACCAGATTTGACTGGTCGTAACGTCGCAGTTTTTTAAGAATACGCACTCACTGTTCGAGCCTTTGGGAGTATAAGAATGCAAGAGAATTATAAGATTCTGGTCGTGGATGACGACATGCGCCTGCGTGCGCTGCTAGAGCGTTATCTCACCGAACAAGGCTTCCAGGTCCGTAGCGTTGCTAACGCAGAACAGATGGATCGCCTGCTAACCCGTGAGTCCTTCCACCTGATGGTGCTTGATTTGATGCTGCCGGGGGAAGATGGCTTGTCTATCTGCCGCCGTCTACGCAGCCAAAGCAATCCAATGCCAATCATTATGGTTACCGCGAAAGGCGAAGAAGTTGACCGTATTGTTGGTCTTGAAATTGGGGCTGATGACTACATTCCAAAACCTTTTAACCCGCGTGAGCTGCTTGCACGTATCCGTGCTGTTCTTCGCCGTCAGGCTAATGAACTGCCTGGTGCACCTTCTCAGGAAGAGGCGGTTATTGCGTTTGGTAAGTTTAAGCTGAATCTCGGCACTCGCGAGATGTTCCGTGAAGATGAACCTATGCCATTAACCAGTGGCGAGTTTGCGGTACTGAAAGCGCTGGTGAGCCATCCGCGTGAGCCGTTGTCTCGCGATAAGCTGATGAACCTGGCGCGTGGACGTGAATACAGTGCGATGGAACGCTCAATCGACGTGCAGATTTCTCGTCTGCGCCGCATGGTTGAAGAAGACCCTGCGCATCCTCGCTACATCCAGACCGTATGGGGCCTGGGCTACGTATTCGTGCCGGACGGTTCCAAGGCATGAGGCGAGTCCGCTTCTCCCCCAGAAGCTCGTTTGCACGCACGTTGTTACTGATTGTCACCTTGCTGTTCGTCAGCCTGGTGACGACCTATCTTGTGGTGCTGAACTTCGCCATTCTGCCGAGTTTGCAGCAGTTTAATAAGGTACTGGCTTACGAAGTCCGTATGCTGATGACCGATAAGCTGCAACTGGAAGATGGCACGCAACTGGTGGTTCCGCCTGCATTTCGGCGTGAAATCTATCGTGAATTGGGTATCTCTCTTTATTCCAATGAAGCGGCGGAAGACGCGGGTTTACGCTGGGCGCAGCATTACGAATTCCTCAGCCATCAAATGGCGCAGCAACTGGGTGGCCCAACCGAAGTTCGTGTTGAGGTAAACAAAAGCTCGCCGGTTGTCTGGCTGAAGACATGGCTGTCACCGAATATCTGGGTTCGCGTTCCTCTTACTGAAATTCATCAGGGCGATTTCTCGCCGCTGTTCCGCTATACGCTGGCGATAATGCTGCTGGCGATAGGCGGCGCATGGCTGTTTATTCGGATTCAGAACCGACCCTTGGTTGACCTTGAACATGCTGCTTTACAAGTGGGCAAGGGCATTATTCCGCCCCCGCTTCGTGAATATGGTGCATCTGAGGTGCGCTCTGTGACCCGGGCGTTCAACCATATGGCTGCTGGTGTGAAGCAACTGGCCGATGACCGTACATTATTGATGGCAGGTGTTAGTCACGATTTGCGTACACCGCTCACTCGTATTCGTCTGGCAACAGAAATGATGAGTGAAGAAGATGGCTATTTATCTGAGTCAATTAACAAAGATATCGAAGAATGTAATGCGATAATCGAGCAGTTCATCGATTACCTGCGTACCGGGCAAGAGATGCCACTGGAAACCGCCGATCTCAACACGGTGTTGGGCGAAGTGGTGGCTGCGGAAAGTGGCTATGAGCGCGAAATCGACACCGATCTGCAAGCAGGAGAATTGCTGGTCAATATCCATCCGTTATCCATTAAACGTGCTGCGGCCAATATGGTGGTGAATGCTGCACGTTACGGAAATGGTTGGATTAAAGTCAGCAGTGGCGGTGAGTTAAACCGTGCCTGGTTCCAGGTGGAAGATGACGGCCCAGGGATTAAACCTGACCAGCTCAAACACCTGTTCCAACCTTTCGTGCGTGGCGATAGCGCGCGTAGCACCAGCGGCACCGGTTTGGGACTGGCGATTGTGCAGCGTATTATCGACAACCATAACGGCTTGTTGGATATCGGCGTTAGTGAGCGGGGCGGTTTGCGGATACGGGCTTATTTACCGTTACCGATGAACAAAACGGTCAGCCAGCTAAAAGAAAGCTGAGTGATAAATAAAAAGCGAACCTCGAAGGTTCGCTTTTTTGTCGGTCGGGTTAGCGTAGATGGTGGATGTCACTTGCGCTAATCCACCCTACAAACTCATTCGCCATTCGAAAATTAAATCTTCGGCCCAGCGCTTACAAGGGCAGCACCCGCCGGAGTGTCGGTATATTTCTCGAAGTTCTCGATAAACAACTTAGCCAGTTGCTCTGATTTTTCCTGCCACTGTTCTGGTGATGCGTAGGTATTACGCGGGTCCAGAATATTGGCTTCCACACCTGCCAGTGCTGTTGGAACAGCAAGACCAAAGATTGGTAGGGTGAACGTTTCGGTATCATCCAGAGAACCATTAAGAATGGCGTCGATAATCGCACGCGTGTCTTTAATGGATATACGCTTACCTGTGCCATTCCAGCCGGTGTTAACCAGATAAGCCTGTGCACCTGCCGCCTGCATGCGTTTCACCAGCACTTCGGCATATTGTGTTGGGTGCAAAGAAAGGAATGCTGCACCGAAACAGGCAGAGAACGTTGGAGTAGGCTCGGTGACACCACGCTCAGTACCTGCCAGTTTGGCCGTGAAGCCTGACAGGAAGTGATACTGAGTTTGGTTGGCAGTAAGGCGTGAAACGGGTGGCAATACGCCAAAAGCATCAGCGGTCAGGAAGATAACTTTCCTGGCATGCCCAGCTTTTGAAACCGGCTGAACGATGTTTTCGATATGGTAAATCGGGTAAGAAACTCGGGTGTTCTCGGTTTTCGAACCGTCGTCAAAATCAATTGAGCCATCGGCACGTACCGTTACGTTTTCCAACAGCGCATCACGACGAATCGCATTATAAATTTCTGGCTCTGCTTCTGGGGATAAACGAATTGTTTTTGCGTAGCAACCGCCTTCGAAGTTGAAAACGCCGTCATCGTCCCATCCGTGTTCGTCATCACCAATCAGGCGGCGTTTCGGATCGGTAGAAAGCGTTGTTTTACCTGTGCCAGACAGACCAAAGAATACCGCAACATCGCCTTTTTCGCCGACGTTTGCCGAACAGTGCATCGAAGCAATGCCTTTTAGCGGCAGCAGGTAGTTCATGATTGAGAACATCCCTTTCTTCATTTCGCCGCCGTACCAGGTGCCGCCAATCAGCTGCACACGCTCGGTAAGGTTAAAGGCGATGAAGTTTTCAGAGTTTAAACCCTGCTCTTTCCATTGTGGGTTGGTGCACTTGGCACCATTCATCACCACAAAGTCTGCTTCGAATGTTTCAAGCTCTTCTTCGGTTGGACGGATGAACATATTCTTAACGAAATGAGCCTGCCAGGCCACTTCGGTAATAAAACGCACCGACAGACGAGTGTCTGCATTCGCACCGCAGTAAGCATCAATAATAAAGAGGCGTTTGCCAGAGAGTTGGTTAGTGACCAGACCTTTCAGATGCTGCCAGGTTTCTTCACTAAGCGGTTTATTGTCGTTTTTACCTTTGCCGTTATCTGCCCACCACAAGGTATCGCGGGTTGTGTCGTCACGAACGATGTATTTATCTTTTGGGGAGCGGCCAGTAAATATGCCGGTATCTACGGCAATTGCACCGAGATTGGTTTCTATGCCGCGCTCAAAACCTTCCAGATTGGGGTTGAGTTCTTCGTGATACAGAGTGTCGTAATCGGGGTTGTAAACCACTTCACTTGCGTCATGAATTCCATAAGCCTTGAGATCTTGCGGGGTTATGCCTTTAACTCGCATTTCACTGCTCCTTAGCCAATTTGTACTGCCTGAGATTGTAGGGTTGTTTATTGGTTGTTAACCGCGACACCTATCATAGATTTGAGCATCCACTCGAATCCACATAGCGGAAAACGCTGTGAAGCGAGTCACAACGGGGTGAGAGTATGGCAGGAAAAGCTAGTACGGCAGGGAAAATATTCTGAATATGTTAAAAAATAGTGCGATTAACGGACGAGGTGTGATTAAGCACTCAATTCTATGAAACGAAGATTTGCCCTTCCACAAATGGAAGGGCAAAAGGCATTAATGCACTTGTGGATCTGCTGGGGATGCGTTATTGCGGATCTCTGCAATATCCATGGCATTGAACACGTAGTGATTACCGCAGTAGTCACAGTTCATGTCGATTTCGCCTTCTTCTGCAATGATGCTATTCACTTCTTCATCAGGCAGAGTTCGTAGTGCATCGGCACAGCGTTCGCGTGAACAAGTACACTTAAATTCAACGTTTTGCGGATCGTAAAGTGTCACTTCTTCTTCGTGGTACAAACGCCACAGCACGTCATTGGCCGGTAGGGTCAACAACTCTTCAGCCTTGATGGTTTCAGTCAGTGCCGCAAGGTGGTTGAAATCGTCAGCCTGTGCATCTTGCGCTGGCAAAACTTGCAGCAACATGCCGCCCGCTGCTGGCCTACCTTCAACATCGCCAGTACGGATAAACAGACGCGTCGGCAACTGCTCGGAACGTAAGAAGTAATCTTCCAGACATGCTGCCAGAGTATCGCCTTCAAGCCCAACAACACCCTGATAACGCTCTCCCTGAGCCGGGGTGATAGTAATGACCAGATAGCCATTGCCAACCAACGTTTTCAGATCCGCATCGGCAGGGATATGACCTTTAAAACGCGCAACACCGCGCATTTGCTGGTTATTGTTGCCGTTAATCACCGCAAGGGTCATTGGACCATCACCCTGCAATTGCACGGTAATATCACCATCAAACTTCAAAGTTGCAGTCAGTAGGCTGGTTGCGACCAGCAATTCACCGAGAATGGTTTTCACCGGGGCTGGGTAATCATGGTTTTGCATGATTTGCTGCCAGGTGTCGGAAACCGTTACCAGTTCGCCGCGAACGGCAAAGTTTTCAAACAAGTAACGATGTAGTTGGTCGTGTTGAGCCATAATTTTCTCTCATTCAGGTGACAACTATTCGTTGCCACCGTGTTTAAATTTCATCAAATCACGACGCTCTTTTTTATCCGGGCGTCGGTCGGGGTGGGGCATGGTCAGCGCGTTCATTTTGCGTGCCAGCGCTACTTTCTCCCGCTTAGTGATACTTTCTGCTGTCTCTTCATAAAGCTGCGAGGCATCTGTGGCCGGGCGGCGTTGTTCAGTTACCGCCAGCACTTTAACGGTTCTCTCGTCATTGCCCTGGCGTAGCGTCAACATGGCATTCAGCTCAACGATTTTACTCGGTTTGCTGCGTTGCCCGTTGTAATGCACCTTACCGCCTTCAACCATTTCCCGGGCAATAGCACGCGTTTTATAAAAACGTGCGGCCCACAGCCATTTGTCGAGGCGCACACCTTCAGACGATTTCTCTTTCATCACAACTCCTTAAACATCAACTTCGGGAGTAGTCGGCGATAGTCGTTCAATGCCGGATGGCGCTGATATGTTTTGTCGGCCTGGCCAGAATCTGGATTGGTCACGCCCAGGCAATAGCGAATACCAAACTTTGCGGCGGAATCCAGAATCGGTTCGCTATCGTCAATAAATAGCGTTCTGGTGGGTTCCAGCCCGGTATGCTCGGCAACGGCTTGCCACAACCGCTGATCTTCTTTCGGATAACCAAATGTGTGGGTGGAAAGTAATAAATCAAGGTGCTGAGCTAAACCCGTGTGCTCAAGTTTGACAGCCAGATTATGTGGGTGAGCATTCGTCAGTAAGATACGACGTTTACCACAGGATTTTAGAGCATCAAGGAACGGGACCGTATCTTCACGTAGCACCGCATTTGGCCCCTGAGCTGTAGTCATGGCGCAAATGTCCAGGCCCAGACGCTCACTCCAGAAATCCAGGCAGTACCAGTTTAGCGTATGTTGTACGGCGTGATATTCGCGGGCGATCAACTGGTGGGCTTCATCCAATGGAATATTTCTTTGCTCACTGATTGTCTCTGGTACCAATTTTTGCCAGAAGTGGCTATCGAACGCGAGATCCAGCAATGTGCCGTCCATATCGAGCAATACGGTATCGACATCCTGCCAGGCAATATCAATATGCATAGGTTCGGACCTGATTAGAGAAAACTGCGCGACAGGTTAGCACAACCTGCCGCGTGACGTTTAGAACAGCGGGCGTACAGCGGAGATCGTGGTTAACGATGGATTCATACAGTTATCGTAGTACTGCTGGATTTGTGCCAGGCGATTGCGGCTGCGGCGGTAGCGGCGAATCGCCAGCACACCGTTAATGAGCAGACAGGCAATCATGCCGATAAGCAACAGTGTAGTACTGATGTAGCGCCACAGGCTGCTGCTATCCGGGATTTTATGCAGGGTGATGTGCTGCGTACCGTTTGCATCCTGATAGATGCCGGTAATAATTCCCTCGGCACTAAATGGCGTTTTAAGCAGCATATCGGCCAGACGTTGGAATTCGCCCCACTGCTCCTGGGCGGGGATGTCATACAACGGAACCGGCGGTAAAGGCTGGTCTACTAAATCACCACCTTCATCGCTAATAATCACATATCCATCAGGTGCAGGACTGTTTAGAGACTGTGCTGCGCGTGCTGTTTCACGAATAAAGAATGGTGCAGTTGAGGTGGTGACCAGGTTATCTAGTGACTCGGCACTAACCGGTCGCAGCAGAACATTTACGCCTGTGAGTTTTCCTGAATCTGCCTTTTTGGTCAGCGTATCCCAATCCTTGGTATTACCCAGATTGACCAACGCATTCTTCAGGCGAACACATTCATCTTCTGCGGTACAAAGCGCCTGTGTTTTCAGCACAATGCTGGCGAAATCATCCAACAGCACCATGCCTGATTTCTGAATAGCGCTACGTAGCTGCGGGTTTACTTTTGAATCGTCACTAGTCTGCGGATGAATTTGCCCACTCACCGCCTGAGTTAGTGCTGTGGCTTTATCCATAATATCGGATTCAGGCAACGGCAACGCCTGTGCGTTATTCCAGATGATTTGCGAACAGTCGAAGGGGGTAAACGGATAAGATTGCCGATTGGTATAATTACCAGGAGTGTGGATATTGCACATGCCCGTACCGTTTACTTTCAGCGTATCACCAACACGAAGCGTCGTTTTATCGAGGTCAGCTACCGTGGTCGCTTCGATGGTTTGCGCGCCTTTTAGCTTTGAGATGCTCAGTTTCAAAGGCATCTCCAGCGGCACCCAAATTGTCAGCATGATCAAAACGGCCAGGCTTCCAATGGCAATCACCAGATTGCGAACCCAATGCTGAATAGGGAAGTTGCGTACTTCGTCATGCAGTGACAGGAATCGCCCCTGGCGAATAACATGCCTGTCGAGATAAATATCAATATCGGTTTTTTGCCCAAGGTCCTGAGCAACATAAGGTTGCCAGTGCGCAGGGTAGATCAGGTCAATTATCCCCAAAGAGATATTGCTAATCTGATCCTGATTCGATTCCCCAAAAAGCCCCCAGCGCTTAGGTGTACCGCGTAAACAGTGGACTTCGCGCAGCGCATTTTTTGCCGGAGGTGCAAATAGTCCCCAAAGGCTCGCAGCCAGCAGCATAAAAGCACCACCGACTAACCACGGTAATACAACTGCAGGTGTAACCAGGCATAAAAACAGCATTATAAAGGCGACACAAATCAGAATTGCTTCGCGCAACCCATCGGGACGGCTCAGTGCATACTCTTCGGGCGTTTCCTGGCGGATATTGAGCAGTTCTATCTGTTCGCTTTCTTCGCCGCGGATAGAGGCCTGACTATGAGGTGTTTGTTCCAGTGCAAAACCACGATTTTCGCTGCTGTAGTCGACAAGCGTGTGCCCGTTAAGGGAGATAACCAACGGCATGGTTTCAGTACGAATCAACTCAACGTAGTTATCGTTAGTAATGTACTGTTCCCAGAATGGCGGAAGATGCACCTCTACTGAATCAAGGTAATAGCGCCATTTATTCGGGTCGTCCGTTGATAAGCCATAGCGGGTGATGGAGCGTGTGAGAGCAAGCGCTGTATTGCTCAGGGAGTTCAATACCAGCTTTGTCGGTGCAGCACTGGCGCCTGAAGGCCCCACGATATCCTGGGTGCGGTCTAATGATTCAATATAGTTTTCAACGGCGCTGCGTTCGTCTGTGGTCAGCTTGCGTGAAGTTGCGCCAGTAAACGATTGGGCTTGTGAAGCATGAGCGCGTAAACGCAGGCTGCGCCAAATAAGCCACCCCGCAATCAAGATGCAGGCCAGCATAGCAGCTAAAAGAAGTAATAAGGTGCTCATGCCTTCCCCATCAAACACTCGTTTTCTTATTAAAACGCAGCAAGTTGCACCCCTTAAAGCATTTGGGTGTAAAAATCGTTATCGGCAGGCATGGCCTCAATCTTGAGACATTTTTGCGTGTATAGCCTGCTGTAACATAATGTTAGCAAAGCGACTTTACGAGAAATATCAGCAAATTCCTATTTCATTTGTCGTGTATTGACATGTGATGGAGGTATTGAAAAATCACCTAAAGTTGCAAAAATGTAAATAATAACTAATGTCCGTTGCGTGAGATATGTGGCATAACGCACAATGGTGCACCTGCATTTACTGTTAACCCAGCCACGATGAGCAAACCATTACAAAAACCGACTATTTTACATGTTGAAACCGTGGCTCGTTCACGTCTGTTTAATGTCGAAACGGTGGACCTGGAGTTCAGCAACGGTGTGCGCCGAGTCTATGAGCGCATGCGTCCATCTGCCCGCGAAGCTGTAATGATAGTCCCTATCGTTGATAACCATTTGATTTTGATCCGTGAATACGCGGTTGGTACAGAGTCTTATGAACTCGGCTTCTCTAAAGGGTTAATTGACCCTGGCGAGACTGTCTTTGAAGCAGCGAATCGCGAGTTGAAAGAAGAGGTTGGCTTCGGAGCTCATCAGCTGACATTCCTGAAAAAATTGACGATGGCGCCGTCCTATTTCTCCAGCAAAATGAATATCGTCATTGCTGAGAGTCTCTATCCAGAATCGCTGGAAGGTGATGAGCCAGAAGAACTACCGCAAGTACGTTGGCCGCTAGACTCAATGCTGGATCTGCTTAATGAGGAAGATTTTAGCGAAGCGCGAAATGTGAGTGCGCTTTTCCTCGTGCGTGAATGGTTGAAAGAGCAGGGGCGCTTGTAACTTTTTCTCTTAAAGCCCGTTTCAGGGTGAAACGGGCTTTATCAATTACCTAGAACAGTTCGTGGGTCTCGCCGTTATCAATTATCGTCGTTCCCACCTCATGCACAGCCTGCTGCGTCGGTTGGGTGCCTTCAATAAAGAACTCAGGGCGACTATTCCCACCATTGGCAAGTTGCCCGGTGCTGCGATCGATATTGACCGTAACAATGCCTGGTGGCGGTGTTAACGGCTCTTCCGGAACACCTTCAAGAGCGGCTTTCATAAATTCATCCCACGCAGGTTGAGCACTTTTCGCCCCACCTTCATAGCCTGAGATCTGGTCTTTTATCGCACCAGATGCCGATGTACGCCCAAGGTCGCGACGATGATCGTCAAAACCAATCCAGACAGATGTCACCACGCCCGGTCCGTAGCCTGAGAACCATGCATCTTTTGAACTGTTTGTCGTACCGGTTTTGCCGCCAATATCATTGCGTTTCAAATCCCGCCCTGCACGCCAGCCAGTACCTTGCCAGCCCGGCTCGCCAAAGATGTTTGAGTTCAACGCACTCTTAATCAGGAAAGCCAGCGGGGTGTTGATAACATGTGGTGCGTATTCAGGCGGGCTGCTCTGCGCAACCAACTCGGTATTCGCTTGTTCAAGCTTCGGCATTGGGACGCTAACATTCTGTTTTTCCTCAGACTGTGCGACGTCTTCGACATTCCGATTTTCCAGCACGTTAGACTTCTGCGTTTCACCGTAAATCACCGGGATATCACAATCCGGGCAAGCTACTTTTGGTTTCGCTTCAAAGATTGTCCCACCGATTTCATTCTCAATTTTAGAGATGTAATACGGGTCAACCAGGAAGCCACCGTTCGCCATCACTGAGTAACCACGCGCGACTTGCATTGGCGTGAAAGATGCCGAGCCTAACGCCAGCGATTCGGTATGCACGATGTTCTGTGCAGGGAAGCCAAAGCGTTGCAGATATTCAGCCGCGTAATCCACGCCCATAGCGCGCATCGCACGTACCATTACCACGTTTTTCGACTGACCAAGACCCTGACGCAATCTTATTGGTCCGGCATATTCTGGCGGGGAGTTTTTCGGGCGCCAATCGGAACCCGCACCGGCATCCCAGCGTGAAATAGGCACATCGTTCAGCACACTCGCCAGCGTCAAACCCTTGTCCATTGCCGCTGTGTAGAGGAACGGTTTGATGTTGGAGCCAACCTGGCGTAATGCCTGCGTTGCACGGTTAAACTTGCTCTGATTGAAATCAAAGCCACCGACTAGGGCGACTATCGCACCATCATGTGGGTTGATGGAAACCAGGGCAGAGTTCACATCCGGGATTTGTCCAAGCCACCAGCTGTCATCAACTTTACGCACCCAGATTTGCTGCCCGGCCTGCACGACATCGGTCACTTTTCTTGGCGTTGGGCCCTGAGCAGTATCTGAACGATAAGGGCGCGCCCAACGCATGCCGTCCATATCAATAGAAACAGCGCTGCCATCCGCCAACAATGCGGTAGCTTCATTCGGTGATGCTTGTGTAATCACAGCAGGGTTAAGCGGGCCATAGACCGGTAGATTCTTTAACGAATCGACAATCTTTGTTTTGTCCCACGGTGTTTCACCTACTTTCCACAATACGTTTGATGGGCCGCGATAGCCGTGGCGCATGTCATAGGCCATAACGTTGTTACGCACGGCTTGTTGTGCAGCTTGCTGAGTTTTACGAGTGATGGTGGTGTAAACCTTATAACCATCTTCGTAGGCTTTCTCACCGTACTTAGCAACCATGTCCTGGCGGACTAACTCAGACAGGTAAGGTGAGGAGAACGCGATTTCTGGTGCGTGGTAGTTCGCATCGATTGGCTGATTTCGCGCTTCATCGAATTGCGCCTGAGTGATGTAGTTTTCACTCAACATACGCGATAACACCACATTACGGCGGGAAGTTGCACGATCGAGCGAGTACAGCGGGTTAAAGGTTGACGGCGCCTTTGGCAAACCGGCAATAACCGCTATTTCACTCAGGCTTAATTCATTTACGGACTTCCCAAAATAGACCTGTGCTGCGGCACCTACACCATATGCGCGGTAGCCGAGATAAATCTTATTGAGATACAACTCGAGGATTTCATCTTTGGAAAGTAACTGCTCAATACGAATTGCCAGGAACACTTCTTTTATCTTTCGCGTCAGCGTTCGTTCAGGACTTAAAAAGAAGTTACGTGCCAGCTGTTGGGTGATAGTGCTTGCGCCCTGCGATGCATGGCCAGAAAACAGCGCCACGCTAGCGGCGCGGAAAATCCCAACCGGATCAACACCATGGTGTTCGTAAAAACGGCTGTCTTCAGTCGCAATGAACGCTTTCACCATGACGGGGGGAATTTGATCGAGCGTAACCGGAATACGGCGCTTTTCACCGTATTGCGCGATTAACTCGCCATCAGCCGTATAAACCTGCATTGGAATTTGCAGTCGCACGTCTTTCAGCGTAGCGACATCAGGCAACTGCGGCTCAATAAATTTGTAAAGCCCGAAGATCGAGCCTGCTCCCAGCAGAATGCAACATACTGCAAGGATTAATAAATACTTTACGAACTTCACCTTAAATTTCCCATTACGTTTCCATTGGGCAGTTTATAAACAACCGCGCGGTAGTATAAAGGCAAGCCAGTGGCATTGGTATGGCATTTTCCGTAACCGGCGATAAGGAGATCGTAAACATGGTATTCACAACCTGGCAAATTGGTATGGATATTCAACATGAAAACATTCGTGTTGTGGCTGTTCAGCGCCAACGACAAGGGTGGCAACTTCGGCATTGGTGGCAATTGCCACTGCCTGAAGGCACCTTCAGCAACGGCCTGGTAATGAATACTGAAGCGCTGACTAAGGCACTGGTGGATTGGCGAAAAGAGTTACCTCTACGTCACCAGATACGCATCTCTTTTCCTGGGTCACGGACATTACAACGCCCTGTCCCCGCACCTGATAAACGTTTGTCTGAACCAGCACGAGAAGCTTATATCGCCTCAGCAACTGCCCGTCAGTTGCAAATGACATCGGCTCAATTGTGTTGGGATTATTTACCGTCACAAGATGTTGCTGATCCACATTTGATAGTAGCTGCGCGCCAGACAGATGTCGCTGCGTTGCTCAAAAGCCTGGCCGCGATAAGGCTATATCCCACGACATTAACCCCTGGAGCCAGCGCATTGCCGGCACTTATTTCTCCGTGCCGTCTGGAGAAATGTCAGTACCTGGTTCATCAAGAACAGGGCCATTGGTTATGGGCTTCTACTGAGCCTGTGCCAAGTTGGGGATGGAGTGATACCAACGTGGCGCCAACAATTTTCGACTTGTGTCAGCAATTAAAAACCGAGCCTGGATTGGTTGCATTGAGTCATGCGCAATCGTCACCAGTTTCGGCGGACATTTTATCTTTAGATGCCTGGCAAGCGTTCTCCCGTCTACAGCCACCCTTACCACGTAATGGCGCCGAATTTACGGTCGCGATAGCACTGGCGATAGGTAGAGTATTTAGCTGATGCGCCTGATTAATTTACTACCGTGGCGCCAGATACAGCGCCAGCAACGTATGCGCCATTGGAGTTTTTTATTCTGCCTGGTTTTGGTGCTTGTGCCGTTACTGGTCATGACTGTGCGGCAGTTTTCCGCATGGGAAATTCGCCAACAGCAGGCACGAAATGACTACCTGACAAGCATGCAATCTGCATTAGAGCATCTCTATCAACGGCGATTAGTTCAACAGAAGCAGAACAAAGAAATGCTGCGCTTGCAGCAGACTCGTGAAGCGCAGCAAAAAGCTATCCAGATATGGGAAAAACGCTTGATTCGTATCGCTGGTTTTATGCCCGGTGGAGCCTGGTTGTCTTCCTTAACACAGCAAAAAGGGCAATTTATTGTCAAGGGACACAGCGGCCTTCTTGAAGATTTACAGGTGCTTGAAAAAGAGCTCACTCATCTTGAAGGTGTTTCTGCCGTGCGGACTGGTGCGGTTCAGTACGAAGCACAAGGCGGGTTTGGTTTTGTTTTCACCTTAACGATATCTGAGGTGGCAAATGCCCTGGTTAATTGAATGCTGGCTGAGTGGCCCGGGCTGGAGACGTGTGGTGATGATTGTCGTCGTAACAGGTGTAGTCACGTTTGTTGCCTGGATAAGTTTGATACGGCCACATCATTCTCATTTTTCTCAGTTAGAAGCAGACAGCAAGCATTCAGCTCGACGCATTACTGAATTGCAACGCAAAGTCCTTCAAGTTTCACCCTCTGAACTGCACGTGCATCCATCTAATTTACGGGCATTCTCCGTGACGGAATTCGTTGGGAAATCAAGGGGGAAGTTGCTGAAGTGGCAGCCTGAAAATAAGGAGGGAACACTGGAAATTCTTGTGCCATGGGAGGAACTACCGGGTGTATTTACCAGACTTGCAGAATATCGAGTGGTAGCTGGGCACTCTTTCACCATTACTGCACAAGGGGAGTTACTCAAACTAATGCTGATAATGGAGTTTTCCGATGAGTCGTAGCATTTTCTGGGTAGGATTCATTGTTATTTCAACTGTGAGTGCTATGCCTCCGAACCCCTTTCAGCCGCATATTTCTCCTTGTGAAAAACTGACCGAGCAACTGGCGGCATGGGTATTACAGGGAGTTCTCAGTTCGCCCACTGCGAGTACGGCGCTAATGCTCAGTCCACAAGGTATCGGGCAGCGAATCAAAGTAAATCAAGAGCTCTTTCCCGATGTACGTATTGAAAATGTCGGGATGGGGTATGTGGTGGCGAGGCTTAATCCCGCCTGCAAACCCTCTTCTTATCGTTGGGAAATAAAAGGAAAAATATATGCCATGGATGCGGGTATTTCTTCTGGTGTTGGCTCTGCCTCTCTCCTGCCAGGCAGATAAAGGAATTTCTCTGGTCCTCGACAACGCGCCGGTAACCCAGGTTTTACAGGTATTAGCTGAAAACCAAAACGTTAACCTTATGATTGCTCCAGGTGTGGATGGAGTGCTGTCGCTTAACTTAATTGATGTGCCGTGGAAGCAAGCATTTCAATTGGTATTGAATAGCGCGGAACTTAGCCAGCAACAGGAAGGTAATGTAATACAGATTTTTCCGAAGGCTCGCTTGCGTGAGCAACAAGCGCAAGCGATGGAGCAACGAAAACAACGGTCACTCGATCAACCTATGTTCTACCAGATCTTCACTCCTCATCATGCCGATGTTGAAGAGTTATCGACATCACTAAAATCTGGTGGAAATAAGTTGTTGAGTGCTCAGGGTAATATCACGGCTGATAAACGCACTAACCGGCTGATTGTGCGTGATAACAAGACAGTGCTCAAACAGATTGCTGACTGGGTGAAAGAAATGGATTTGCCAATTGGGCAAGTGGAAATTTCAGCCCATATTGTCACTATCAACCAGGATAAGTTACGTGAGCTTGGTGTGAAATGGTCTACCGCGGAGCAATCTGGGGAAAATAAGCTCCATCAGACCACTGGTTTTTCAGCCGATCTTTCCGTCAATAACGCTACAACAAAGGTCGGTTTTAATATTGCTCGAATTGATGGGCGATTACTGGAACTTGAATTATCTGCTCTGGAACAACAGCAACAGCTTGAAATCATTGCCAGCCCACGTCTGATGGCGGCACATCAACAGCCTGCCAGCATCAAGCAAGGTACGGAGATCCCTTATCAGGTATCCAGTGGCGAGAGCGGGGCAACGGCAATTGAGTTTAAAGAGGCTGTTCTGGGGATGGAGGTGACGCCGACTATTCAGTCTGATGGTAATATCCGCTTAAAATTGCGCATTAGCCAAAACATGCCAGGTCGTAGTATTCAGCAATCTGATGGCGAAGTCCTGGCGATTGACAAGCAAGAAATTGAAACTGTCGTTGCGGTGAAAAATGGTGAGACTCTTGCCCTTGGTGGGATCTTCCAGCAACACAACACTGACAGTAGCGACAGCGTCCCTTTGCTTGGCTCAATACCCATTGTGGGCAGCCTGTTTCGCCATGATGCAAAAAATCATCAACGCCGTGAATTAGTTGTATTTATTACCCCTCGACTTATCCCTGTTTCGTAGCTTTTTCTTTCCTCATCGTGCAGTTTTTCTTTGAAACGTTGCCCAGGTGTTTGACGCCAGAGAGGAATTAGCTTACAAGGTGTACCGTTTCGAGAGGCTGGTTGCTCAAGTCTTGTGACAGATAACCCCGATTTATGCATTTTCTTCTTCATAGGAAGGCTGGGGAATATAATCGGTTGCCAAACCACCTTGAGTATTGAGATAATTTTCAGTCTGACTCTCGCACTATCGCTTATGAGGTTTCAGTTCATGTCCCGCTGCACCTGGTTGTAACAGGGCGGGTTTATCATCAACGAATTGTCTTAGTAGTACCGAAAAAATGGCAGAGAAACGCAATATCTTTCTGGTTGGGCCTATGGGTGCCGGCAAAAGCACTATTGGGCGTCAGTTAGCTCAGCAACTCAATATGGAATTTTTCGATTCTGATCAAGAGATTGAGAAACGTACCGGAGCTGATGTGGGCTGGGTATTCGACGTTGAAGGCGAAGACGGCTTCCGCGATCGCGAAGAAAAAATCATCAACGAACTCACTGAAAAACAGGGCATTGTGCTGGCAACTGGCGGCGGTTCTGTAAAATCTCGTGAGACCCGTAACCGTCTCTCCGCCCGTGGAGTTGTGGTGTATCTTGAAACCACAATTGAAAAACAGCTCGCCCGTACGCAGCGTGATAAAAAACGCCCACTACTGCAAGTTGAGACTCCACCGCGTGAAGTTCTTGAAGCCTTAGCTCAGGAACGCAATCCTCTTTATGAAGAGATTGCTGATGTGACGATTCGCACTGACGACCAAAGTGCCAAAGTGGTTGCTAACCAGATTATTAATATGTTGGAAAGCAACTGATTCTGGCTTAATCGAAAAAAACGCCTGCGGGCTAAGCAACATCAAGGTGGACTTCGCGTTATGGAGAGGTTAACAGTCACTCTCGGGGAACGTAGTTACCCTATCACCATTGCTGCTGGGTTATTTAGTGACTCGGCATCTTTTGGGCCGCTGAAGGCTGGCGACCAAACGATGCTGGTGACCAATGAAACCCTGGCGCCGCTCTACCTGGATAAGGTGCGTGGCGTGCTGGAGCAAGCGGGCGTTAAAGTCGATTCCGTCATCCTTCCGGATGGCGAACAATTTAAGAGTCTCGCTGTATTAGACACTGTCTTTACTGCGTTACTTGAAAAGCCACATGGTCGTGATACGACACTCATTGCTTTGGGCGGTGGTGTCGTAGGTGACCTGACTGGCTTTGCCGCAGCGAGTTATCAACGCGGCGTACGCTTTATTCAAGTTCCAACCACTTTGCTTTCGCAAGTGGACTCTTCTGTCGGCGGTAAAACAGCCGTTAACCACCCTCTTGGTAAAAATATGATTGGCGCGTTCTACCAACCTGCTTCGGTAGTGGTGGATCTCGACTGTCTGAATACTTTACCTGCCCGGGAGTTGGCATCTGGTCTGGCAGAGGTGATTAAGTACGGAATTATTCTCGACGGCGATTTCTTTAACTGGCTTGAAGAAAACCTGGATGCGTTGCTTGCGCTGGATGGCAAAGCAATGGCCTGGTGTATTCGTCGTTGTTGTGAGCTGAAAGCAGAAGTTGTTGCCGCTGACGAGCGCGAAAGCGGCTTACGTGCTTTACTGAATTTGGGCCACACCTTTGGTCACGCTATAGAAGCAGAAATGGGCTATGGCAATTGGCTACACGGTGAAGCTGTTTCCGCAGGTATGGTTATGGCGGCACGAACAGCTCAGCGTTTAGGGAACTTCAGTGAGGCAGATGTGCAGCGCGTTATTAAATTGCTGCAACGTGCCGGGCTGCCAGTTACTGGGCCGAAAGAAATGTCTGCTGCCGCGTATATGCCCCACATGATGCGTGACAAAAAAGTTTTGGCCGGTGAGCTGCGCTTAGTGCTGCCGCTGGCAATCGGGAAGAGTGAAATGCGTGGCGGAGTGCCACACGATATCGTTTTGTCCGCCATTGCTGATTGTCAGCAGGCTTAATTATTAGAAATTTCGGTCGCTGATGTCAGGCGATTTTTAACTTCGGGCGTAGTGCTGACTTTGAATCGCTGGCACAAGCCTTTGAGTGGGGTGTTAAATGGATGAATTTAAACCGGAAGACGAACTGAAACCCGATCCCAGCGATCGCCGTTCAGGCCGTAACCGTAAATCTGATGAGCGCGATAATGATCCGCAGATCAATGTCGATGATGTTGAATTAGACTCTGATGAGCCTCGTCCCGCGCGTACCCGTCGTGCTCGTGATGAAGAAGAGTATGAAAACGACGATGACCTGCAAGTTGACGCAGAAGAACGTCGCCCGGCTCGTACCCGTAAAAAATCCGCTAAACAGAAAGTGCCGGTTTCCCGCCAGCACCTGATGATGGGCATTGGTATTCTTGTACTGTTGCTGTTAATCATCGGGATTGGTTCGGCCCTCAAAGCCCCTTCTACTGATACTGAAACAGCGAATAAGAATCCGAGCGCTGAAAAGAATATCGACTTGTCCGGTTCTGCGGCTGACCAGGCTAATGGCGCGCAACCGCAGCCTGGTGACACATCTGCTGCTAATCAGACCGAAACCGCAGGTAACCCGCAAGAAGTGACTCTTCCTGCAATTTCTTCAACGCCGACTGATGCGCAAACTCAACCTGTGCCTCAGGGCCAACAGCGTGTTGAAGTTCCGGGTGACCTGAATAATGCACTGACTCAACAGTCCGGCCAGATTGACAATGCAGTTAATAGCTCAACATTGCCAACAGCTCCGGCTACTGTCGCAGCAGTTGCAGGAGCAACTACAGCTCCACGTGCAGTAGCAAAATCAGAGCCAGAGAAACAAGCCGCTCCACGTCAGGAACGTAAAACTGTCGTGATTGAGTCGCAGCACAAAGCTCAACCTGTAAAACAACCAGCCGTGAAAGCGGAACCAAAACCGGTAGCAACGGCAAAACGTAGTGAGCCTGTTACTGCTCCTGCGCCAACAGCAGCGGCACCAGTTAAAGCACCGGTCAGTGCTGCGGCACCTAAAGCTGCTCCGACTCAAACTGCAGCAGCCCCGGTATCGAAAGCAGCAGAAGCAACTCCTGCAGCGGCCGCCACTGGCGCTGTCGCGGGTGATGCAGGCGCAATCAAAGGTGCTCCGGGAAGCCATTACACCTTGCAGCTCAGCTCTTCTTCTAACTCGGCAAACCTGAATGCCTGGGCGAAGAAAGAGAACCTGCAGCACTATATGGTTTACCAGACTGTGCGAAATGGTCAGCCATGGTATGTGTTGGTTAGCGGTATTTATGCCAACAAAGATGAGGCAAAACGTGCCGTTGCAACATTGCCAGCCGATGTGCAGGCCAAGAACCCATGGGCAAAACCTATCCATCAGGTTCAGTCTGATCTGAAGTGATGAACAAGCGCAGCCGCTGTTGGAACCTTTCCACAGCAGGAAAAGGTGTAAATAGTTAGGCAGCATGAAAAAAAATCGCGCTTTTCTGAAATGGGCAGGGGGTAAATACCCCCTGCTCGAAGACATTAAAAAGTATCTGCCGAAAGGTGATTGTCTGATTGAGCCGTTTGTTGGTGCCGGCTCAGTCTTTCTGAATACTGATTACTCTCGTTATATCCTCGCAGATATTAATAGCGATCTGATTAACCTCTATAACATCGTCAAAACCCGCGCGGATGAGTACGTTCAGGAGTCCCGTAAACTCTTTACTGCTGAGCAAAACGATGAGCAGGCGTTTTATCTCAATCGTACCGAATTTAACCAATGCAAAGATGAGTTTCGTCGTGCATTGCTGTTTTTATATCTGAACCGCCATTGTTACAACGGCCTTTGTCGTTATAACCTACGTGGTGAATTCAATGTCCCGTTTGGCCGTTACATCAAACCCTACTTCCCTGAAGAAGAGTTGTATCATTTTGCCGAACGAGCACAAAACGCCATATTCTTGTGTCAGTCATACGATGTCAGCATGGCAAATGTCAGTGCGGGATCTGTTGTTTATTGCGATCCTCCCTACGCACCTTTGTCTGCAACGGCTAATTTTACGGCGTATCACACCGATAGCTTTAATGCTGTGCAGCAGCAACATCTCGCGCAGTTAGCCGAAAATTTGCAAGGAAATCGCATCCCGGTGCTGATTTCT
The DNA here is from genome assembly GCF_000737905.1 of Buttiauxella noackiae. Lineage (NCBI taxonomy): Bacteria > Pseudomonadati > Pseudomonadota > Gammaproteobacteria > Enterobacterales > Enterobacteriaceae > Buttiauxella > Buttiauxella noackiae. Next base: position 34,807 of record NZ_JPRU01000003.1, on the reverse strand, counting down.
AACCATGATACGGAACTCACCCGGTTGTGGTATCACCAGGCAAAACTGCATGTCGTGCAAGTGCGTCGTAGCATTAGCCGGAATGGTGGAACACGTAACAAGGTGGACGAACTGCTGGCGCTGTATAAAGTCAGTGCCTGAGACGTTTCGTCCGCGGTCTTTTTTGATTTGCTATTGGAGAAGCGGATGAAACAGTTTTTGATTGCCCCCTCAATCCTCTCAGCCGATTTTGCCCGTCTGGGTGAAGACACGGCCGCGGTGCTGGCTGCAGGTGCGGATGTCGTCCATTTCGATGTGATGGATAACCATTACGTTCCTAACCTCACCATTGGCCCGATGGTGTTAAAAGCGCTGCGAGATTACGGTATTACTGCCCCTGTTGATGTGCATCTGATGGTGAAGCCTGTTGACCGCATTATTCCGGATTTCGCCGCTGCTGGTGCCAACATAATTACCTTCCATCCCGAAGCGTCAGAGCATGTTGACCGTTCCCTGCAACTGATCAAAGAGCACGGCTGCAAAGCAGGCCTGGTGCTTAACCCAGCAACATCGTTGAGTTGGCTGGATCACGTCATGGATAAACTTGATGTGATTTTGCTGATGTCTGTTAACCCGGGTTTTGGCGGCCAATCATTTATTCCACATACGCTGGAAAAACTGCGCCAGGTACGTGAGCGCATTGATGCTTCTGGCTATGACATTCGCCTGGAAGTGGATGGTGGAGTGAAAGTGGACAATATTGCTGAAATTGCTGCGGCAGGTGCTGACATGTTTGTTGCCGGTTCGGCGATTTTCAATCAGCCAGATTATAAAGCCGTTATTGATCGTATGCGTAGTGAGTTAGCAAAGGTAAGTCATGGATAAGTTAAGTAAAATTCGCGGTATCGCCTTTGATTTAGACGGTACACTGGTCGACACCGCATTGGGGCTGACACAGGCAATGGATCAGGCGCTTTATGCGCTGGAGTTGCCGACCGCAGGTGAAGACAAAGTTGAAAAGTGGATCGGCAACGGTGCTGATGTGCTGGTTAAGCGCGCATTGACCTGGGCGCTGAAAGGTGAAGAGCCTGAAGCTGACCGATGCAGCATCGCTCGTAAACTGTTTGACACCTACTATGCGCAAACAGCAGAAGAGGGCAGCTTCCTGTTCCCGGAGGTCGCTAATACGTTAGCTGTGTTGGCCGAAAAAGGCTTGCCGATGGGACTGGTAACTAACAAGCCGACACCGTTTGTATTACCGATGCTGGAAAGATTGGGCATTGCGCAATACTTCAAAGTCATTATTGGTGGCGATGATGTGGAAAACAAAAAACCACATCCCGAAGCGCTGCATAAAGTGATGGAAGAGTTGAATCTTAGCGCGGAAGAACTGCTTTTTGTTGGTGACTCCCGCAACGATATTCTCGCGGCTCAGGCGGCTGGTTGCTGTTCCATTGGCCTGACTTACGGTTATAACTATGGTGAGTCCATCGAGTTGAGCAAACCCGATTACGTGTTTGACCATTTCAACGATTTATTGCCCGCATTAGGGCTCTCTAACAAAGAACATCAGGAATAAGAACATGAGTAAGCCCATCGTCTTTAGTGGCGCACAGCCATCAGGTGAATTGACCATTGGTAACTACATGGGTGCGCTGCGTCAGTGGGTCAACATGCAAGATGATTACCACTGCATTTACTGCATCGTTGACCTGCATGCGATTACTGCGCGTCAGGATGCAACGCAATTGCGTAGCCGGACACTCGACACGTTAGCGCTGTACCTGGCTTGTGGTATCGACCCTGCTAAAAGCACCATCTTTGTACAGTCTCACGTGCCAGAACATGCGCAGTTGGGCTGGGCTCTGAACTGCTACACCTATTTTGGTGAGCTGAGCCGTATGACGCAGTTTAAAGACAAGTCTTCTCGTTATTCTGAGAACATCAATGCTGGTCTGTTTGACTACCCGGTATTGATGGCTGCAGATATTTTACTGTACCAGACCAATCTGGTGCCGGTCGGTGACGATCAGAAACAACACCTGGAATTGAGCCGTGATATTGCAGCACGTTTCAATGCTCTGTATGGCGATGTGTTTAAAGTGCCTGAGCCGTTTATTCCTAAATCAGGCGCGCGTGTAATGTCTCTGCTTGAGCCGACCAAGAAAATGTCTAAATCAGATGATAACCGTAATAACGTTATCGGCCTGTTGGAAGACCCGAAATCGGTCGTGAAGAAAATCAAACGTGCGGTCACTGACTCTGATGAGCCACCTGTTGTGCGTTACGACCCGGTGAATAAAGCAGGTGTTTCCAATATGTTGGATATTCTTTCTGCTGTTAGTGGTAAGCCAATCCCTGAACTTGAGCAGCAGTTCGAAGGCAAAATGTATGGCCATCTGAAAGGTGAAGTTGCTGAAGCCGTATCTGGTATGTTGACTGAATTGCAGGAGCGTTATCACGCCTTCCGTAACGATGAAGCTTATCTGCAGAAAGTGATGAAAGAAGGTGCCGAAAAAGCGCGTTCACATGCCAGCGTTACACTGAAGAAAGTTTATGAAGTGATTGGGTTTGTCGCTCAGCCTTAATGATTTATGGCTCACATACTCTCTTAATAGTGAGAATATCGCAGCTGTCCAATAATAAAAAACCGCTCTTATATTTGAGCGGTTTTTTTATATTTGCTTCTGAAAAATTATTGTGGAGATGCTGGGCCGCAGCCACCAATAATTTTAGAAATAGAAATTGCTGGGTGCAGTAAATAATCATAACCACAAGATTTATCTTTATTTTCAATATGGCCTGTGCAACCTGACAGCAGAGCAAGGACAGCCAGTGCGGAAGCAGCTTTTACGAGCTTGTTCATTGATATTCCCTATCATTAATTATTTGGATGTAACGAACCTTTCAAAAAGGTGTTTAATTATAGGGTTTACTCATAGCATTACTAAGTCCGGAATCAGACACGCCATTGCATGAAATAAATGTTGCTTATGATAATTATTAAAATAATTAAATACTTATAACAAAAAGGCTTGCCAGAATACTCGGGCAAGCCTTTTTGTTATCTTAAATTAAAATTAATGATTCGAGAACCAGTTCAACTTCTCGCGCAATGCAACGACTCGGCCGACAATAATTAATGCCGGGCTTTCAACCTGTGTCGATAATTCACCTAGCTCACTTAATATTCCGCTGACCACGCGTTGTTTAACCGCGGTGCCGTTTTCAACTAGCGCGACTGGCATTTCCGCAGACATACCGTATTCAATCAGTTTCTCCTGGATAGCAGGAGCCTGGTTTAATCCCATATAGAAGACCAGTGTCTGTTTTTCTGCAGCCAGGTTTTCCCAGTCCAACTCACCACCTGTTTTGAGGTGCCCGGTAATGAGACGCACACTCTGCGCATAATCTCTGTGAGTTAGCGGAATACCGGAATAAGCTGAGCAGCCCGATGCCGCAGTAATTCCTGGTACGACGGAGAACGGAATGCCCCCATCGCACAGCGTTTCTAACTCCTCGCCGCCGCGTCCAAAGATAAACGGATCGCCACCTTTCAGGCGCACCACACGTTTACCGCTCTGTGCTTCACGCAGCAGGATCTGGTTAATTTCTTCTTGCGGGACGCAGTGATAACCTGCGCGTTTGCCAACGAATATGCGGTCGGCATCACGGCGCACCAAGTCCATGATGTCGTCGGAAACCAGTCGGTCATAAACCACCACATCGGCCTGCTGGATTTGTTGTAGCCCCTTGAGTGTCAACAGCCCCGCATCTCCCGGGCCTGCGCCTACCAACACAACTTCGCCACGATGATCGAGTGGTGTGGCGAACATGGACTCAATTTCTTTGTTGATGGCTTGCTGATCTTCGTTTGCCAGATATTGTGCCAGGCGGTCATTAGTGAAGAACTTTTCCCAGAAGCGGCGGCGCTCACCCATGGTTTTGAAATTCGCTTTTACCCGGCCACGCAACGCACCGGCGTAAGAGGCGATATTCCCCAAATGCAGCGGCAGAATGGCTTCGAGTTTTTCACGTAGCAGGCGAGCAAGAACCGGGGAGGTACCGCCGGACGATACAGCTACCATCAGCGGTGAGCGGTCGATAATCGACGGCATGATAAAGCTGGCTTGTTTTGGGGCATCTACGACATTACAGAAAATACGCCGGGATTCAGCCTCATCGCTGACTTGCTGGTTGACTACATCGTTGTCTGTCGCGGCGATAGCTAGCCAACAAATATCAAGCAGTGAGGCGTCGAACTCACCCTGAACCAGGGTAATCATGCCCTGTTCTGCCCACACATGAAATTGCGGGGAGAAGTCCAGGGCATTTACAGTGACTTGTGCACCTGCCTCCATCAACAAACGCGCTTTACGTTCTGCAACATCGCCACCGCCGACGAGTAGGCAGGCACGACCTTGCAATTGACAAAATATAGGCAGGTGATCCACGTTCAATCCTCAAAAGAAATTAGTTGCGGGCAGTCTCCGGCGCGGCGGCTTGCGCAGGCTGGGGACGCTCGGCTTTCGGAGTAGCATACCAATAACCCAGACCCATGAATACTACGCCGGAAAGGGTATTCCCAAGCGTTACCCACAGCAGATTGTGACCGATTCCCGCCATAGTGTATGCATCGCTATGATGACCAAACCAGGAGAGTGCAAACAGCGTCATGTTGGCGATGGAGTGCTCGTAACCGGAAGCGATAAAGGCCAACAGGCACCACCAGATAGCAATGAATTTCGCAGCACCTTCAGTACGGACAGCCATCCAGATTGCCAGGCAAACCAGCCAGTTACACAACGCACCTTTAAAGAACAACACCATTGCTGGAGCGGTTGTTTTTGCCAGCGCCGCAGTGTGAACCAGGCTTGTGTCCAACGGTAACAGGCTACCGCCGCCCCATTTGTACAGCAGGGCAACAAACACGGAGCCAATCAGGTTACCCAGCCAGGTTTGCGGCAAAATGCCCCACATTTGGCCCTGGGAAATCGTGCCGGCTTTAACACCAAAAGTCAGGAACATCGTGTGGCCGGTGAATAATTCAGAGCCAGCGATGATAACCAGTGTCAAAGCGATACCGAAGGTCGCTCCCATCACTAGTGGGCGCAAAGATGGCTCAACCAGGTTACCGAGGGTGAATATTAGAATGATCCCAAGGCCTACGTATGCACCAGCCATTGCAGAGCTGATCCAGAAACCGAGAGGGTTGTTTTGTGACAATCGGGCAATGCGAGCGGCATTCGCCGCACATTTATTAATGGTATCGGTGAACATTTTTTTGTTATCCCAACAAATTGAAAGAAAAGTAAAAATTGAAAAATTTGGAAAGTTACCCTCACCCTAATCCTCTCCCTGAGGGAGAGGATTATCCGGAGAAGCCTTTTTGACTTTCTCCCTCTCCTGAGGAGAGGGCCGGAGTGAGGGTTCTATAAAGTCTTATGCTTTAATCTGAACCTGGCCGTCCTGAACGCGCGCTGGGTAGTGCGCAATTGAGCGGCTCTCATCTTCCATACACAGCCCGTCACGCAGTCTGAAACGCTGCTTTTTCAACGGGCTGGCGACCCAAAGCTCGCCCTGGTGTTCGGCGATAATGCCACGAGACAACACGCTCGCTTCGAAGAACGGGTCAATGTTGCTGATGGCGAAAACCTGGTCGTCATTACGTGGGCGGAAAATTGCAATTTGCTCATTACCTACCAGGGCACAAACACCGGTAGCAGGCAAGATGTCGGTTAACGGGCAAACAGTAGTCCACTGGCTCATACATTTTCCTCCACTTCTTCTACCAGGGTGACCGGGATACGCTCGTACGGTGTCGCTGGGCGATGTTGTTCACGTTCAGGCACGATTTGTACGTTCGGGTCGCGCACAGGACTGTTGATAAAGTGTTTGAAGCGAACCTGAGCTTCTGGCGTGTTGACTGTCTCAGTCCATTCGCAAACCACTTTGTCGCGCAGGCGCTCGAGCTCGGCTTCAAGTTGAGCGTTCAGGCCCAGTTTGTCTTCGATGATGACTTTTTTCAGATACTCAATGCCGCCTTCCAGGTTGTCGAGCCATGGAGCGGTACGGGTCAGTTTGTCGGCGGTGCGGATGTAGAACATCATGAAACGGTCGAGGTACTTGATCAGCGTTTCACGGTCTAAGTCAGCGGCCAGCAAATCCGCGTGACGTGGTTTCATACCGCCGTTACCGCATACGTACAGGTTCCAGCCTTTTTCGGTTGCGATAATCCCGACGTCTTTACCCTGTGCTTCCGCACATTCACGAGTACAGCCGGAGACACCAAACTTCATTTTGTGCGGAGTACGAATCCCTTTGTAGCGGTTTTCCAGCTCAACGCCGAAACCAACGCTATCGCCAACGCCGTAGCGGCACCAGGTGCTGCCGACGCAGGTTTTGGCCATACGCAGTGCTTTCGCATATGCGTGGCCTGTTTCAAAACCGGCTTCAATCAGTTGACGCCAGATCTCTGGCAAGTCGTCTTTCTGTGCACCAAACAGGCCGATACGCTGGGAACCGGTGATTTTGGTGTAGAGATTGAATTCGCGCGCAATACGGCCCACTTCCATCAATCCTTCCGGGGTAATTTCTCCGCCCGCAGAACGTGGAATGACTGAGTAAGTTCCGTCTTTCTGGATGTTGCCCAGGAAGTTGTCGTTGGTGTCCTGAAGCGGTGTGTGCTGCGGTGCAAGCACATAATCGTTCCAGCAAGAAGCCAGCAAAGAACCGACGGTCGGTTTACAGACTTCGCAGCCGTAACCTTTGCCGTATTTTTGCAGCAGCTCGTCGAAGGATTTAATTCCTTCAACGCGGATCAGGTGGTACAACTCCTGGCGTGAAAATGCGAAGTGTTCACACAGGTTATGGTTAACTTCGATACCTTGCTTGCTCAACTCAGCATTCAATACCTGAGTGATCAATGGAATACAGCCACCACAACCGGTACCTGCTTTGGTTTCCGCTTTCAGTGCGGCAACGGTATGGCAACCGTTGTTGATAGCTTTAACCAGATGACCTTTGGTGACATCGAAACAGGAACAGATTTGCGCGCTGTCCGGGAGTTTATCAACACCAATGGCTGGCTTACCGGAGCTTGCGTGTGCAGGCAGAATCAGCGCGTCAGGGTTTTCCGGCAGTTCGATGTTATTGAGCACAAGTTGCAGCAGGTTGCCGTAATCGCTAGTGTCACCTACCAGAACCGCACCGAGTAACGTTTTGTTGTCGGCGCTGACAATCAGGCGCTTATAAACCTCTTTGCTTTCGTCGAGGTAAACATAGCTGCGGCAATTTGGCGTGCGACCGTGTGCATCACCAATCCCGCCAACGTCCACGCCGAGCAGTTTTAACTTGGCGCTCATGTCTGCGCCTTCGAAGGCATTTTCAGTACCTAACAAATGGTCAGCGGTAACTTGCGCCATTTTATAGCCAGGTGCTACCAGGCCGAAGGTGCGGTTATTCCAACTGGCACATTCGCCGATGGCGTAGATGTCTGGATCAGACGTCTGGCAAGTGTCGTTAACCACTATGCCGCCGCGCTGTGCTGTCGCCAGGCCGCACTGGGTGGCCAGTTTATCGCGTGGGCGGATACCGGTGGAGAAGACGATGAAGTCCACTTCCAGTTCGCTGCCGTCGGCAAAACGCATGGTCTTACGTGCTTCGTTACCGGCTTGTACGATTTCCTGGGTGTTTTTGCTGGTATGAACGCGCACGCCCATGCTTTCGATTTTATTGCGTAACTGCTCGCCGCCCATGCGGTCGAGTTGTTCGGCCATCAGCATTGGTGCGAATTCGATAACGTGTGTTTCTACGCCGAGGTTTTTCAGCGCGCCTGCTGCTTCAAGGCCAAGCAGGCCACCACCGACCACGGCACCACGCTTGCTGCGGCGGGCACATGCTTCGATAGCGTTCAAATCTTCGATAGTGCGGTAGACGAAACAGTCTTGTGTTTCAGAACCTTTAATCGGTGGGATCCACGGATAAGAACCAGTCGCCATGACCAATTTGTCGTAATACACCGTACGACCGGTATTCGAGTGGATCACTTTTTCCTGGCGGTTAATGGTGATGGCGCGTTCGCCGACCAGCACTTTTACACCGTGTTTCTCGTAAAAGCCGTCACGAACCAGGGATAACTCTTCTGCTGTATGATGGGAAAAATAGGAAGACAGGTGCACGCGATCGTAGGCTTTGCGCGGCTCTTCACAGAAAACGGTAATGTCGAATTCGCCTGGCTGGGCTTTATCAAGTAAGTCCTCGATAAAGCGATGGCCGACCATGCCATTACCGATGATTGCGATTTTGACTTTGCTCATAATTGCCTCAATTTCTTTTCTATTACCGCCTACCTTAACGATTCAGCAATGGCGATTATTGATACAAATCAAATACACCTTTATATACCTCTTAATGAGTATGCTGCTGATTTTAGTGGGTTTTTATAAGTTGAGGAAATGTTTAGCTATTCGCGGGAAGACAATAAATGCTTCCATTTTGCCTTGTGTGCTATGAATTAGGGGCGGTTAATTAACAAGGAGTGGGTATGAGTAATTTGGCGTTAATTCAAAATGTGCGTCTGGTCGGGCGTGAAGGCTTGTGGCAAATAGCCATCGAAAATGAGCGTATCACCACCATTAAACCAATGAGTGAAACCCCAACTGAAAGCCAGCAGGTGCTTGATGGGCGAGGCGGCCTTGCTATCCCACCATTTATTGAGCCTCATATTCACCTTGATACCACCCAGACTGCCGGGCAACCGAACTGGAACCAGTCAGGAACCTTATTTGAAGGCATCGAACGTTGGGCTGAACGCAAAGCGCTTCTCACGCATGAAGATGTGAAACAGCGAGCCTGGCAGACACTGAAATGGCAAATCGCCAACGGTATTCAGTATGTGCGCACGCACGTTGATGTTTCAGACCCGACATTGACCGCGCTAAAAGCGATGCTGGAAGTGAAGCAAGAAGCGGCTCCATGGATTGAAGTGCAAATTGTCGCATTCCCACAAGAAGGGATTCTGTCGTATCCCAATGGTGAAGCGCTGCTTGAAGAAGCCTTACGTCTGGGGGCGGATGTCGTCGGCGCAATTCCGCATTTTGAATTTACCCGAGAATACGGCGTTGAATCGCTGCATAAAGCTTTTGCGTTGGCGAAAAAATACAATAGTCCGTTAGATATTCACTGCGATGAAATCGATGATGAGCAATCGCGGTTTGTCGAAACCGTTGCTGCTCTGGCGTTGAGAGACGGTATTGGGCCGCGTGTCACCGCTAGCCATACCACCGCGATGCACTCTTACAATGGCGCTTATACTTCGCGCTTGTTCCGCCTGTTGAAAATGTCCGGGATTAACTTTGTCGCCAATCCGTTGGTGAATATTCATCTACAAGGGCGTTTTGATGATTATCCAAAACGCCGTGGTATCACGCGCGTGAAAGAGTTACTTGAGGCGGGAATTAACGTCTGCTTTGGACATGATGATGTGTTCGACCCGTGGTACCCGCTGGGTACCGCCAATATGTTGCAGGTACTGCATATGGGGCTGCATGTTTGTCAGATGATGGGTTACCAGCAAATTGATGAAGGTCTAAAACTGATTACCGATAACAGCGCCCGTACGTTTGGCGTACAGGAATACGGTATTGCCGAGGGAAATACGGCGAACCTGATTATCCTTCCGGCTGAAAATGGCTTTGATGCGGTGCGCAGGCAGGTGCCGGTGCGTTGGTCAGTGCGAGCAGGGAAAGTCATTGCGACTACGCAATTGTCGCAAACCTGGGTGATGTTGGATGAAGCGGAGGAGATAAAATTTGGCGGGTGAAAACACCCGCCATTCGCTTTTCGTAGGTCGAATTAGCGAAGCGACATCCGACGTCTACCGTTAGTGCGCAGTCGCTACATTATGTTGGCGATGTTTCGTTACCAGACCCAAAATCAGGCACATGATAAACACTACTGCGTACAGGGCGTTTGAGGTTTGTAGCGCCGCGTGCGGGCCGCTATGAGCCACAATTGGGCCTGTTACAACGAAGGTTAGCATGGTGCCGATGGTACCGCAGGTCAGTACGAAGTTAACCAGTTTTGGCGAGGCGACTTTGGTCTGCAATGAACCCAGGGTGATGACAGAGGTATAAATTGCGCTGGAGAAGAAGCCAAGCGCCAAAATAAACCATGCCAGGTGTGCCGGCTCGCTTTTGTTAAATAGGTACATCAGAACGGTAGCGACACCTGCCAGAACAGTCAGAATACGTTGTAGATCGAAGAAACGCAGAATAAAGCTGAACGCCCACATTCCGAACATGTACGACATCCAGAAATCGCTGACCAGTTGGCCGGCATCATTCAGATTCATGCCCAGGCTTTTAGCGTATTCCGGTACCCAGGAGATAAAGCCCAATTGGCCGAGGATATAGCACAGTGCTGCGATGGACAGGAACAGCACACCTACACCCCATTTCTCTTTCTCGACTACTTTTTCAGGTTGCTGTGCGTGTTTACCTAATGCAGGGAAGTCACAACCGATAGTCAGTATGAAGATGGCGACATAAACCAGACCGATGCAGACATAAACCCAATACCAGTTGATGCTGCGAGCCAGCAGAATCGCGGCCACCATTGGGAAGATCATCCCTGCCATGCTGAAGAAGGAGTCGGTAAACAGCAGGCGTGAACCACGCTGACGGCCTTCATACATGTGGGTAATCAGGAACGTACCAATCGACATTGTGATACCACTGACCAGGCCAAGTACAAACATCGCGACCGAGAAAATAGTCAGGTTATCGCCAAAGACAAGCCCGGCAACCGCCAGCACCATCAGAATGAAGCCAAAACGAAGCTGTGTTTTGAGCGGTACGATTTCCATTAACCAGGCATTCAGGAAGATAGAAATCAAAATACCCGCGTTCAGGAAAGTAAAAGTATTACTCATGCTGGAAACGGGGACGTGGAAGTATTCGGCGATATTGCCCATCACCATCCCGGTGACGATCACCAACGCACCAGTGAGGGCGTAGGAGAAGAAGCTGATCCATGTGAGCTTAATGCGGTTGCTGTTAGTCATGACAAGCCTGTGAATAGAAATGTAAAGTGCTTTGACAGCACTCGAGAAGAATGGATTTTAGTCAAAAACGTGACTCATTCATACAATTTATAAGTCATTTGCTGCAACGACTTGAATTTAAGGTGACCGTTGTCACAATTAATCGCGTTATTTGATTATTGATTCATTTAACTTATTGATTTGTGTGAAAGTAAAAAACCGTAAATGGCTGGCGCATACTTGAGAGCGTCTTTACAATCTAGCAACTTGCCTCATTCACTGCATTCGTAAGGAATTATTCATGCTCAAATCGACTCTGGCGGCTGTAGCAACTGTGTTTGCTCTAACCGCTCTCTCTCCTGCGGCGCTCGCTGCTAAAGGCGACCCACATGTCCTGCTGACCACGTCAGCGGGTGAAATTGAGCTTGAGTTAAATAGCCAAAAAGCCCCTATCTCTGCGAAAAACTTCGTGGATTACGTCAACAGTGGCTTCTACAACAACACTATTTTCCATCGCGTGATCCCAGGCTTTATGCTCCAGGGCGGCGGCTTCACTGAAGATATGAATCAGAAGCAGCCAAATCCACCGATCAAAAATGAAGCTGATAATGGCTTGCGCAATACTCGTGGCACCATTTCTATGGCGCGTACCGCAGATAAAGACAGCGCAACCAGCCAGTTCTTTATCAACGTGGCAGATAATGCCTTCCTCGATCACGGCCAGCGTGACTTCGGTTATGCGGTATTTGGTAAAGTTGTGAAAGGGATGGAAGTTGCCGATAAGATCTCTCAGGTACAAACTCATGACGTCGGTCCTTATCAAAATGTGCCGTCAAAACCTGTAGTTATCCTCTCCGCGAAAGTCCTGCCGTAAAAAATTCCTGTGCGGGTATTCTGTACCCGCACATTCTCACCTTCCTGCACGTCTACCGATTGCTGCTTATACTTGTGGCAACTATGGGTCATGTTAGGGAGGCATCATGACAAAGAAACTGACCGACAAACAAAAGTCCCGCCTTTGGCAGCAACTGCGTAGCCGTTCATTTCAGGCCAGTAGTCGGCTGGATATTCTTGAACCTCATGCGCAAGACGAGACAATCGCGCAGCGCGTGGAGACCATTGAACTTGGCCCGCTGCATCGCGGATTACCCTGGCTTTGTGCCATCCACCAGCAGCTTTTTCAGGATGTTTTCGACTGGGCGGGTGAGCTACGTGATGTGGATATTTCCAAAGGGGAGACACGTTTCTGTCATTTCGAGTACATCGAAAATGAAGGCAACGATTTGATGCAGGAAATGGAAGACGAGCAGTATCTGGTTGGACTTGGCAGAGATGAGTTCGTTAAGCGCCTGGCACATTATTATTGTGAAATTAACGTCCTTCATCCGTTCTTTGTCGGCAGTGGACGAGCGCAGCGTGTGTTCTTCGAGCAACTGGCGATTCATGCCGGGTATGTGCTGGACTGGAGCGATGTTGATCCGGACGAATGGCAAACGGCGAATCAGGCTGGCGCGCTGGGGGATTTAAACCCGCTTTGCGAGATTTTTACTAAAGTCGTGAGTGAAGCGCGCGAAAGCGAATAGAATAGCGCGGTTCTTTTTTACCCCGGAGCCGCGATGCTACTGCTTATCGACAATTACGACTCATTTACCTGGAACCTTTATCAGTACTTTTGTGAATTAGGCGCAGAAGTGGTGGTGAAACGTAACGATGAGCTGACCCTTTCTGATATCACTGCCCTGGAACCAGAAAAACTGGTCATATCCCCTGGCCCTTGCACTCCTGATGAAGCGGGTATTTCCCTTGCGGCGATTCAACATTTTGCCGGGAAATTACCGATTCTGGGTGTGTGCCTTGGCCACCAGGCTATTGCACAAGCATTTGGTGCAACTATTGTTCGGGCGCAAAAAGTGATGCATGGTAAAACATCGGCCATCATGCATAACAATTCTGGTGTGTTCACTGGTTTGAACAACCCCCTTACTGTCACGCGTTACCACTCTTTGGTCATCGACCCGCTATCGCTGCCGGATTGCTTTGAATTGACCGCGTGGACGGACAAACAAGAGATTATGGGCATCCGTCACCGTGATTTTGACCTGGAGGGTGTGCAATTCCACCCGGAAAGTATTCTTAGTGAGCAGGGGCACCAACTGTTAGCTAATTTCCTTAATCGTTGATTTTTTATTGCCAGATAATGATTTTTTATGCATATTTCATGATTATATTTTCAAATATCTTTCATGAAGCGTTATGCGTAAAAAGGGGATAGGCAATTAATGGCAACTGAACAATCAGCAATTACCCGCGCAACTTTCGACGAAGTGATTCTGCCGATTTATGCACCTGCGGAGTTTATCCCGGTAAAAGGCAAAGGCAGTCGCGTATGGGATCAGCAAGGGAAAGAGTATGTTGATTTCGCGGGCGGCATCGCGGTTACGGCGTTAGGCCACTGCCACCCGGCGTTAGTGGAAGCCTTAAAAAGCCAGGGTGAAACACTGTGGCATACCAGCAATGTTTTCACCAACGAACCCGCTCTACGCCTGGGCCGTAAGCTGATTGACGCAACTTTTGCTGAACGCGTGCTGTTTATGAACTCTGGCACCGAAGCAAATGAAACAGCCTTTAAACTGGCCCGCTACTACGCTTCTACCCGTCATAGCCCGTATAAAACCAAGATTATCGCATTCCATAACGCCTTCCATGGCCGTTCTTTGTTTACTGTTTCAGTTGGCGGGCAGCCTAAGTATTCTGATGGTTTTGGTCCAAAACCTGCTGACATCATTCATGTGCCATTTAACGATTTGCATGCGGTAAAAGCCGTAATGGACGACCATACCTGCGCGGTGGTGGTTGAGCCGATTCAAGGTGAAGGCGGTGTTACGGCGGCAACGCCAGAATTCTTGCAAGGTTTGCGCGAACTATGTGATGAGCACAAAGCTTTGTTGGTATTTGATGAAGTGCAGTGCGGCATGGGACGTATCGGCGAGCTGTTTGCCTATATGTACTATGGTGTGACTCCAGATATTCTGACCAGCGCTAAAGCGCTCGGCGGCGGTTTCCCGGTGAGTGTGATGCTGACGACGCAGGAAATTGCCTCGGCGTTTCACGTCGGTACACACGGTTCAACTTACGGCGGCAACCCGCTGGCATGTGCAGTTGCAGGCGCGGCGTTTGATATCATTAACACGCCTGAGGTACTGAGTGGCGTAACGGCAAAACGGGAACAGTTCGTCGCTCATTTACAGAAGATCGATGAGCAGTTTGATCTGTTCAGCGATATCCGCGGGATGGGCCTATTGATCGGTGCTGAGTTGAAACCGCAATACAAAGGTCGCGCACGTGAGTTCCTTTACGCAGCAGCGGAAGAGGGCGTGATGGTACTCAATGCGGGGCCTGACGTAATGCGTTTTGCACCTGCGTTGATTGTTGAAGATATCGATATTGAAGATGGCATGAAGCGTTTCGCTAAAGCTGTCGCGAAGATAATTAAGGCGTAATACTTAGCTGGACCGTCGTAGGCGGCTCAGCCAGATACCATGATGTGGCCGTTGGCGCCATGCAACTGAAGATATGGTATGCATGGTGCTCAGATGTCCCAGTATCCGCTGCAAATGTTGCTCCATCGTACTTAGCGGCCCGTTTGGAAGCCCTTCAAGCGGGTCCAGAATATTCGCGTCATTGGTTTCTCCTGGCTCATCATATTGAAGACGCTGCTGGCATCGTTGCAGAGCAATTTCACATGACTGCAAATAACGCTGGGCAAGGTCTGGCGTCAACATATTGTGCTCGCGAGCCAAAGTCGTCATTGCGTTAATATGTTCGACAATAAATTGGCTGTGTGTCACCCACAGTTTCATATCCGCCAGATAATGCGAATTAAACCCAGGCTCCTGCATTGCTTGATTCAGGGAGTTAAACAGAGCGTTATGTGCCTGGTTGACCTTCATGCGTTCATAAGCCAGCGGCGTTGGTTCGGGGTCATTACTTAGAATCAGGCGAATGGCACTTTGATCCCTTTCCAGCGCATCGTGCGCGTTCTGGCGCAACAAGCCACTCTGCCATTGTGGCCATAGCCACACCATACCGCCAAAGGCTATCAAACAGCCTAGCAAGGTATCTATCAGGCGAGGGACGATGTACTGCTCGGCACTTAATGTTATCAATTGCAGGGTATAAACGGCTGTCACCGTAAAGCCTATCGTCGCCCAGCCGTAGCTTTTGCGAATAAACAAATAGCTCACCAGCGTAATGACCAACATCGCGCCCAGGGCAATGCTTTGCGGGAAGTGGAAGTGCAGCGCAATACCTGCGATGGCAAGGCCTGCGATGGTGCCAGCCGAACGGTGGAGAATTCGAACACGTGTGGCACCGTAGCCGTTTTGTGTCACGAACATCACCGTCATTAAAATCCAGTAGGGCTTGGGCAGATGTAAAAATGCACCTAACAGACTGGCTATCGTGAGCATCACACCCAATCTTGCTGCGTTGCGAAGCGCCGCTGACTTCAATGATAAATAGCTTTTTAATGCCGCCCACAGCGGCAAACGGCGCTGCCGGTCTTCCATTAAATCACGGACATAGAGTGGGCGTTGAGTGCGTAGCACGCGAGCGACACGGCTGAAGTGGTAATGACAAAATTGCCCTACCGGGTTATCTGGATTCTGTCGGGCGATTTTCTCAAGGGCATCGATCTGTTTTTCCATCGTAAAACGCTGTGGATAACGATGATAAAGAATATCGTCAGCCAGTACACGTAGCCGCGCCGCGATTGTCTGGGCATTCCAGCGAATAACCGCTTCTGCATGGCTTTTCTCGACGAGTTTTTGCACTTCCGCAGGCTGGTGAAGGCTTACCGAGATGTGTTCCTGTAAATCTAAAGCCACCTGAAAAGCACGCAGCAAGCGCTTGTAGCCGTTATGCTGATTCGCCGCCAGCATATGAAGCTGTTGGTAGCATTGAGTAATGAGATCTACTGCTTTTTGCTGACGAGCCAGTAGCGGAGGCAGCGCTTTTTCCGGATCGGTATGTTGAGTCAGCATGCCGTATTTTGCTTCACAGTAATCTGCTAACTGCCGATAGAGCAGGCTCAATGATTCGCGTAATGGCTGCTCGCGCCACATCCAGAACCAAAACCAGTTAAATACGCCGTACCAAATCGTACCGGAGACATAAAGTAGCATCGGCTTCCAGATTGGCATATTCCCGGCCATGCTGAGCGTAAAAATAGCGGCAATCAGTGAAGCGGGAAGTAGACGCGCGTGAAGTGAGCTGATTTCTGCCGTGACACCCAGTAAAAGTGCCATCACAACAAGAATGATAGGCAGTGGCACACTGGTATACAAAAGTAGCAACTGCATGATCAAGCTACTGATGGCAAAAAGGCTGCCGCCAATAATCAAACGTTTGAAGAAGCGCTTATGGGGAGTGTCAAGGCCCGCAATATTGCAGCAGGCAGGAACTAACGAGAAAAGCAGGCCAGACTGGAGATCGCCAACGAGTAAACCTACCGCCACAGGGAGGCACAGCACCAGCGTTTGTCGCAGTGCGTAATTCACCTCGGGATGGTAGATAACTCTTCGCCACATAAACCCTTCTTACTTAAAGCTGCAGCGGCGTTAGCTGCATTCATTCACCCGAATCACTTACTTGAGTAAGCTCATCGGGATGAACTCACTTGCTGCCTAAACGGGTTTCAGATTTGGTTTTTTTGAGACAAAAATGGCGTGTTATTGAAGTAACACGCCATTTTTTTAGACGGAGATTAACGAGTGCCGTATACGACGATCGTTTTACCGTGAGCGGAGATCAGATTTTGATCTTCCAGCATTTTCAAGATGCGACCAACAGTTTCGCGAGAGCAACCCACGATCTGACCGATTTCCTGACGGGTAATTTTAATCTGCATACCGTCCGGGTGGGTCATTGCATCAGGTTGTTTAGCAAGGTTCAGCAGTGTCTGCGCGATACGACCGGTAACGTCCAGGAATGCCAGGTTGCCTACTTTCTCAGAAGTGACTTGCAGACGGCGTGCCATCTGCGAAGAAAGGCGCATCAGAATGTCTGGGTTGACCTGGATTAGCTGGCGGAATTTTTTATATGAAATTTCAGCCACTTCACAGGCACTTTTAGCACGAACCCAGGCACTACGCTCCTGACCTTCTTCGAACAGCCCTAACTCACCAATGAAATCGCCCTGATTTAGATAGGAGAGGATCATTTCCTTGCCCTCTTCATCTTTAATCAGAACAGCCACAGAGCCCTTGACGATGTAATACAGCGTCTCTGCCTTCTCACCTTGGTGAATGAGTGTGCTCTTCGATGGATACTTATGAATGTGGCAATGGGACAAGAACCATTCGAGAGTCGGGTCTGTTTGCGGTTTGCCAAGCACCATGCGCGGTTATCCTCTGTTTTATAACTGGCTACCAACGACAGGACGCTAAACATCCTGTCTGGCGTTGCAAGTAATTAGAATATTCCCCACCTTGGGGAGATGGCATGCAAGTCATTCTTGCTGCCTGTAATTAGTGATGTCCTCTGCATACATGCATTACGTCAATGTATCGATGTAGCATCTGGATTGTTTTAGCATAGCTTTTGACAAGTGTCTCCTGTTGTATCGTTTCAGCTTGACGCATGTCGCCTTCCGTTGCCAGATTTGCTGAATCTGCGTACTCTGAACGGTAATTTATCTACAGGAGTAAGTAGCATGCAGGCACGAGTGAAATGGGTTGAAGGGTTTACCTTCCTGGGTGAATCCGCTTCAGGGCACCAGATTCTTATGGATGGCAATTCTGGTGATAAAGCACCAAGCCCAATGGAAATGGTGCTGATGTCCGTTGGCGGTTGCAGTGCAATTGACGTAGTTTCTATTTTGCAAAAAGGCCGCTACACCGTGACCGACTGTGAAGTGAAACTGACCTCTGAGCGCCGTGAAGAGGCTCCGCGTTTGTTTACACATATCAATCTGCATTTCATCGTGACAGGCAAAGAGTTAAAAGATGCTGCAGTTTCCCGCGCAGTAGATCTCTCTGCTGAGAAGTACTGCTCTGTTGCACTGATGCTTGAAAAAGCTGTCAATGTTACTCATAGCTATGAAGTGATTGAAGGCTAATTTATCCGTTATCCTTCGAGCAGCAGGGGGTTGTGAGTGCCGCCCACCAGCAAATCGAATGCTAACGGGCATAAGTCATGACAAGGGCGGTGATCAATCGCCCTGATTAATATTTCGCCCTTCCGCCAACCGTTTCACTAACGGTGTCATAATCAATTCCATCGCCAGCCCCATCTTGCCGCCCGGCACCACCAATGTATTGATATGCGAAATAAATGAGCCTTGTAGCATGGCGAGTAAATACGGGAAATCGATGTCATCCAGCCCGCGAAAATGAATCACCACAAAACTTTCATCCAGTGACGGGATGCCGCGAGCCGCAAATGGGTTCGACGTATCAACAGTTGGGACGCGCTGGAAGTTGATGTGGGTGCGAGAGAATTGCGGCGTGATGTAATTGATATAGTCATCCATAGAACGAACCACAGAATCCATTACCGCTTCACGGGAATGCCCGCGCTCGCTGGTATCTCGCACCAGTTTTTGTATCCACTCCAGGTTCACAATCGGTACCACACCAACCAGTAAATCCACGGCTTTGGCTACATCATGCTGTGGCGTGACCACACCGCCGTGCAAACCTTCATAAAACAAAACATCAGTGGGTTCTGGTAGTGGCTGCCATGGCGTAAAGGTTCCGGGGATTTGGTTCCAGGGTACTGCTTCATCGTAAGTATGTAGATACTTGCGTGACTTACCTTGCCCGGTTCTCCCGTACTCAATGAAAGTTTGCTCAAGTAAACCAAAGTCATTGGCTTCCGGGCCGAAATAGCTGATATGGCGCCCAAGGTCGCGTGCTTTACGAATAGCCATATCCATTTCAGGACGAGTGAAACGATGGAAACTGTCACCTTCAACTTCCGCTGCACGTAAATTGAGTTGCTGGAAGATTTTACGGAAAGCAAGGCTGGTGGTTGTCGTTCCCGCGCCGCTGGAACCTGTAACGGCAATAACCGGATGTTTGGCTGACATAAGGCAACAACTCCATGGGTGATAGCAAGTGTGTGTAAGTAAGGGCTGGCCCTCACTCTCAGGGAGATAGCTGGGTGAGGGTGGTTTTATTATGCAGTATAGAAGTTAAACGCTTAGCCGCGAAACTGCCCACGAGCCATAATATTTACCGTTTCATGGAGTTCCGACCATACCAGTACAGCCTCACCACTTTGCAGTTGGCGCTTAACGTCGGCCACTTTCTGCTCCAGTGAACGCTCTTGTTCACCATAATCTGTGCCTTCGCGTAATACAAAGGATTCAATCAGATTATCAAGCGTTTCGGGAGGCAGATCTTGCCAGGGAATCATCATATTACTGGTCCAAAAATTTAGACAGCCACTGGGGGATTCGTTGCTCAAGCCACATTTCAGGGCGGCGCAGCGTACCGCCAACAAATCCAACGTGCCCGCCGTAGCGTGTCAGTTGATATTCAATATTGGCAGGTAAGATAGCTTTATCAGGGATCACATGGTGATCCATAAATGGGTCATCTTTTGCGTGGATGATGAGCGTCGGTGTTTTGATTTGTGGCAGCAGCGGCATAGCGCTGCACTGGCGGTAGTAATCGATAGCGTCAGCAAAGCCGTGAATCTTTGAGGTAATCAAATCGTCAAATTCGCGCAGACGACGCATTCCTTTTAGCTGACGCATATCTACCGGGAGTGTGCCCGGATAACTTCTTAACTTACGCGCGGCATTTTTCTTCAGCAGATTCAAAAGATAGTGCTGATAAACACGGGAGAAGCCTTTTTCGATATGCTTGCTGCAATGCTCCAGCATCAGGGGGGCTGAAACCACTACACCGGCCTGAAGCGTACAATCGGCACCCTGTTTTGCCATCAGGCAGGCGAGCATATTGCCACCAAGTGAAAACCCGACCGCCGCTGTTGGTACTTTGCCATAACGCTCGGATAGCCAGTTTAAAAAGAAGCTGCCATCTTCTGTTTCACCCGAATGGTAGATACGCTTCATGCGATTAGGAACACCGCTGCAACCACGGAAATGCATTACCACGCCTAACCAGCCTTGCTTGCTGGCGGCCTCAATTAAACCGTGAGCGTATGGGCTGTGCAGGCTACCTTCTAGTCCATGAAAAACGACTAACCGTGGTTTATGCATTGCCAGGCGCGGGTCCTCGCTCCAGGCAAGATCAACAAAATCCCCATCCGGCATGTCCAGACGCTGCCAGTGAGGTTTGAAATTGAGGCGACGGCGAATCAAACGCGGAAGCATGGTTTGCAGGTGTGGATTACTCACACCTTTTAAAGGACGAAACTGTTCATCGTCTTCGTGATTAAAATTCAATGCTGCGGGACTTGTCGTGGCCATATCACACTGTTAGTTTCATTTAGTTTGCTAATCAACTTTACCGGGTGTGGAACACCCATTTCATGGAAACGCTTTTTTTCTCAATGCTAGGCTTTCTCTGGGTTGCTGCTATCACACCAGGCCCAAACAACATGCTACTCACTTCATCCGGCGCGAATTACGGATTCCTGCGCACCATACCATTGATGATAGGTATCATGCTTGGTATGCAGTGCATTTTATTATTGGTGGCTTTTGGTGTGGGTAGCTTAATTCTATTGTACCCCGCTTTACACCTCATTCTGAAAGTTGCCGGTAGTGCTTACCTTTTGTGGTTGGCCTGGAAAATTGGTACGGCGGCCTACGAACGTCTGGAAACAGATGCCCCACCTCCTGAGCCAATTCCATTCTGGCAGGGTGGTTTGCTGCAAGTCATTAATCCAAAAGCTTGGTTGATGGCGTTAGGTGCTGTCGCAAGTTTCAGTCTGGCGGGTTCTCAGTACCTGCATTCTGTGGTGTTAATCAGTATCGGTATTGCACTGGTGAACATTGTTGCGGGGATCATCTGGATTGCGTTTGGTAGCTTGATAGGCACGCTGCTGCGTAGTCGCCGTGCCTGGACTGTGTTTAACGTCTTTATGGGATTGCTGACTGCGGCGTGTGTGTTGCTGATTTGGCACTAAGAATGTAGTCAATGTTCAAACGCGTAACTGGCCCACAAGTGGGCCAGTTTGTTTTTGATTAAAAGCGATAGTGGATTCCGGCAGAAATGATGTAATTTTCGTTTTTAATTCCTGCAGCATCACCGTCTGTGTACTTTGTTTTGCCTGTAGCGCGGTTGATCATTTCACTCCCGCCCTTACCTTCTGAGTAATAGTTATAAGCAAACTCAGTGGAGACTTTTGCATTAGGCGTAATATAATATCCGACTTCGATTGCGGCCGCATAATAATGAGAGCTGGTTGTTTTTTCACGGAATGTGGTATCTCGGGAATAGTGCTCATCATTATCTTTCGCAGTTACCCAATCGCTGAATTTCAATAATGTATTAACCTCAATACCTTGATATAGGTATTGACCTGCAAGGCCGATATAGGGTAGCGAAAATTTTTGTTGGTAACCAATAGTGCGCTTACCATCTGTGAAAGAGCCAATATCAGTCCCATTGTCGTAATTATAGTTACCACCATATGCACTCCAGCTAAATCGAGTTTGTTGATAACCTGCCACTGCTGCTACTTTATAATTGTCAGTTTTTAATAACCAACCCCTGATGCTGAGATCAAATTCATTAGCGTAATTGAGACGGGTATTGGAATGATGTGACCAGTCGCTCCAGCCAGATTTGTTATCGTCAAGCCAGTCATAGTCGTCCATTGTGTTGCCGCGTGAGGCTAGAGAGGTCCAGCCTCTGGCATTAAGTGTGAGCCTTTGCCAGGCATCCCAGTTTACTTCCCCTTTAAGAACAGGAGTGTTTTTTATTTTCCAATCAAGTTGGCTTATTTTTTCACCGCTTTTGTTATCATATACTCGCTCTGTAGATTTCCCGCCCAGAATACCTAACGATGTTCCTACAGATAAACTTTCTGATTTTAGTGAGGGTGTTAAGTCGTCAAGGTTATTTGCATATGCAAGATGGTTAAATGCAGAAAGCATAATAATAGATGTAATTAGTCGTCTCATTATATTCATTCCATTGAGGTGAGTTTTTATATGTTATGACCATTCTTGTTAAGAAGGCTGTAAAATATAGCGCGCGCGATAACGAATAAATTTGTTATCTTTTGCCGTTGTACTCTATTCGTTGACGAATACACAATGTGACAAATCTATCGTTGCGATAAGATTCAAATATGCGATGAAATAGGAGATTACCCGGGATGTTATCTTATAGAAATCTCCCGGGATAAGTGATAGTTTTCGTGAGTTAATTTATTCGCTTTGCATCATCTGTTCTAACTGCTCATGAGCATCCAGCCATTCCATTTCGCACTCTTCCAACGCCGACTTCACTTTTACCTGAGTTTGTAGGCATTCAGTCATTTCTGCCTTGCGACTTTGGTCGTAAATGGCACTGTCAGCCAGCTTTTCTTCGACGGCTGCAAGCTGCACGTTCAGTTTTTCCATCTGCTTTTCAAGCTGCGTGATTTGCTTACGTAATGGCTGCGTTTGAGTGCGTAATTCCGCCTCGCGGCGTTTTTGATCTTTACGCGCTTGCGCACTGTTTACGTTATCTTTTGCTGAATCAAGCGGTTGGTTTTCCTGCTTTTGCAGATCGACAAGCCACTGCTGATAATCTTCCAGATCGCCGTCAAACGCTTCAACTTTCCCGTCGTGTACCAGATAGAGATCGTCGGTAGTGGAACGCAACAGGTGACGGTCGTGCGAAACCACAACCAGTGCGCCTTCGAAATCAATCAATGCTTCGGTCAGCGCCTGACGCATATCGAGATCGAGGTGGTTGGTCGGTTCATCGAGCAGCAGCAGGTTAGGGCGCTGCCAGACAACCAAGGCAAGAACCAGGCGCGCTTTTTCGCCGCCAGAGAAGCGAGCTGTTTGTTCGGTGACTTTATCGCCCCGGAAACCGAAACCGCCGAGGTAATCTCGCAGTTGCTGCTCAAGTTCTTTCGGGGCGATACGAGCCAGGTGCTGCAACGGTGATTCGTCGGCGCGTAAATATTCCAGCTGATGCTGCGCGAAGTAACCGAGCTTAACTCCTTTTGCCAGGCCGATATCGCCCTGCAAAGGTTTGATCTCCTCCGCCAGCAGTTTAATCAGCGTTGATTTACCGGCGCCGTTGCGACCAAGCAGACCGATGCGAGAGCCAGGAACCAGATTCAGTTTGATGGAGTCAAGGATCACGCGCTCGCCATAACCCGCGCTGACTTTTTCCATACGCAAAAGTGGGTTCGGCAAACTTTCAGGCGCGCGGAAACTGAAATGGAACGGATTGTCGACATGAGCCGGAGCAATCAACTCCATGCGTTCAAGCATCTTCACGCGGCTTTGTGCTTGCTTTGCTTTACTGGCTTTGGCTTTGAAACGATCGATAAAGCTTTGCAGATGCGCGACACGCTCCTGCTGGCTTTCAAACATCGACTGTTGTTGAGCAAGGCGCGTGGCGCGCTGGCCTTCAAACGATGAATAGTTGCCGGTGTATTCAAACATCGACTCTTGTTCGATGTGAATAATTTTTCCAACTACCGGATCTAAGAAGTCACGGTCGTGGGAAATCAGAATCAGTGTGCCTTGATAGCTTTTCAGCCAGCGTTCCAGCCAGATAACGGCGTCTAAGTCCAGGTGGTTAGTTGGTTCATCGAGCAGAAGTAAATCTGAGCGGCAGATCAGTGCTTGCGCCAGGTTCAGGCGCATACGCCAGCCACCGGAAAAATCACTGACCGGTCGTTCGAGTTGCTCATTGCTGAAGCCTAAACCGTGCAGCAGGCTCGATGCGCGAGAGCGAATCGTCCAGGCATCAACCGCATCCAGCTTGCCGTGCACCAGTGCAATTGCATGGCCATCATTGCGCTCATTAGCTTTTGCTAGTTCGGCTTCAAGCTGGCGGAATTCACGGTCGCCATCAATAACATATTCAATAGCTGGCATTGCCAGTGCAGGAGTTTCCTGGTTTACCCAAGCCAGCGCCCAGTTACCAGGATAGGTCATACTTCCGCCATCGGCGCTGATCTCGTTCTTCAGCAGCGCCAGCAGCGTGGATTTACCGCAGCCGTTTTTACCTACCAGACCCACTTTCTGGCCTGGATTGATGGTAGCGGTGGCGTTATCCAGCAGAACGCGGGTACCGCGACGAATTTGTAACGAGGAGAAAACAATCATAAAGCGCCGTATGTTCAGAGTATGTTAAATTGTCATTATATTAAGGTAACGTGATGCTAATGGCACCGCGTCGGGCTGCATGGTAGCCCAAAAAAATCACTATGACGACGCCCTGGAGGGTAATGATGTCGCAGCCGCCGAAAGTTTTGCTGCTATATGCCCATCCGGAGTCACAAGACTCGGTCGCAAACCGCGTCTTACTCCAGCCGGCGCAGCAGCTTGCCAATGTCACTGTGCATGACCTTTATGCGCACTATCCTGACTTTTTTATTGATATCTATCGCGAGCAGGCATTACTGCAAGAGCATGATGTTATCGTCTTTCAACACCCTCTCTATACCTATAGCTGCCCAGCGTTACTCAAAGAGTGGCTGGATCGCGTTCTAAGCCGTGGTTTTGCCAGCGGCGTTGGAGGCAACGCTCTGGCGGGAAAGTACTGGCGCAGTGTAATTACTACTGGCGAGCCGGAGGGGGCTTATCGCCACGATGGTTTTAACCGTTTCCCGCTGACCGATATTTTGCGTCCTTTTGAACTTACAGCTGCGATGTGCCGTATGCACTGGATGAATCCCATTATTGTTTACTGGGCGCGCCGCCAGTCTCCGCAGGAACTGACCAGCCATGCGAAAGCTTATGGCGAGTGGTTGGCTTCACCGACATTACCGGGAGGCCGCTGATGGAAGGTTCTGACGTATTACTGGCAGGAGTGCTGTTTTTATTTGCTGCGGTTGTCGCTGTGCCTATTGCCGCCCGTTTGGGCATTGGCGCGGTGTTGGGATATCTGCTTGCAGGTATAGCCATCGGGCCGTGGGGGTTAGGTTTTATCAGTGATGTGGATGAAATTCTTCATTTCTCTGAGCTGGGTGTGGTGTTCCTGATGTTTATCATCGGGCTGGAACTGAACCCATCGAAGTTGTGGCAGTTACGGCGTTCGATATTTGGCGTGGGTGCCGCACAGGTGTTGCTCAGCGCAGTGGTGCTTGCTGGGTTGTTGATGCTGACGAAGTTCTCCTGGCAGGCGGCGGTGGTCGGCGGTATTGGTCTGGCGATGTCCTCCACCGCAATGGCGCTACAGTTGATGCGCGACAAAGGCATGAATCGCAATGAATCCGGGCAGCTCGGTTTTTCCGTACTGCTGTTCCAGGATTTGGCTGTAATCCCGGCGATTGCGCTGGTGCCGTTGTTGGCCGGTAATGACGGCGGCCATACCGACTGGATAAAGATCGGTTTCAAAGTGCTGGCCTTTGCGGGGATGTTGGTTGGCGGGCGTTATCTGCTGAAGCCTGTGTTCCGCTTTATTGCGGGTTCCGGTGTGCGCGAAGTCTTTACTGCGGCGGCATTGCTGTTGGTGTTGGGGTCAGCGTTATTTATGGATGCGCTGGGCTTCTCAATGGCGCTTGGGACATTCATCGCGGGCGTCTTATTAGCTGAAAGTGAATATCGTCACGAACTGGAAATCGCGATTGATCCTTTTAAAGGATTATTGCTCGGCTTGTTCTTTATCTCCGTTGGCATGGCATTAAACCTTGGGGTGCTTTACACACATATCTTCTGGGTTGTTTTAGGTGTTGTGGTGCTGGTGGCAGTTAAAGGCGGCGTGCTGTATGGCCTGTCGTGGTTTTTCGGTTTGCGCAGCTCCGAGCGTCTACAGTTTTCAGGTGTGCTAAGCCAGGGCGGGGAGTTCGCATTTGTACTTTTCTCTACGGCTTCATCTCAAAAGCTGTTCAACGGTGACCAAATGCCGCTCTTACTGGTGACTGTCACACTTTCAATGATGACTACACCGCTATTGATGAAAGGCGTTGATGCCATTCTTGCGCGGCGATTTAATGTCGCTGATGACGAAAACGATGAAAAGCCTTATGTGGAAGACGATCAGCCACAAGTTATTATTGTGGGCTTTGGGCGTTTCGGGCAGGTGATTGGCCGCTTACTGATGGCGAACAAAATGCGCATTACAGTTCTTGAGAGAGACATCAGCTCTGTCAGTCTGATGCGTAAATATGGCTACAAGGTCTATTACGGCGATGCTACCGAACTTGAGTTACTGCGTTCAGCAGGTGCCGAGACGGCAAAATCTATTGTGATTACCTGTAATGAGCCGGAAGACACAATGAAAGTGGTTCATTTGTGTCAACAACACTTTCCACATCTGGCGATACTTGCGCGAGCAAGAGGGCGTGTAGAAGCGCATGAATTGTTGCAAGCTGGAGTGACGCAGTTCTCACGTGAAACCTTCTCCAGTGCGTTGGAATTAGGGCGCAAGGCGCTAATGACATTGGGGATGCATCCTCATCAGGCGCATCGTGCACAACTTCATTTCCGCCGTCTGGATATGAGTATGCTGCGTGAGTTAATGCCGATTCATACCGATAACGCGCAAATTTCCAGAGTGCGTGAAGCGCGTCGTGAGCTAGAAGAGATTTTCGAACGCGAGATGCAGCAAGAGCGTCGGCAGTTCGATGGTTGGGATGAGTTTGAATAAAATAAGGTGAAGCGAATGCCGGTGCGTAAACGTTTTATTGCCGGGGCCGTCTGCCCCGAATGCCAGGCGCGGGATTCCCTCGCGATGTGGCGTGAGAATAATGTCGATATTGTAGAGTGTGTTAAGTGCGGCCATCAAATGCGAGAAGCGGATAAGCAAGTTCGTGAGCATGTTCGCGAACAAGAGCAAGTCATTGGGATTTTTCATCCAGACTAGCGAGATGCCCCAGCTTTTTTTAAGCTTAAGGGTACACCGGCGCTAAATTCCGCTACAATCGGCGCCAGTTTTTTTTCTCACGCTCGCTCAGGAGATATCATGAAAGTAGCAAAAGACCTGGTGGTCAGCCTGGCTTACCAGGTACGTACAGAAGACGGTGTGTTGGTTGATGAGTCTCCGGTGAGTGCGCCGCTGGACTATCTGCATGGTCACGGCTCCCTGATTTCAGGTCTGGAAACTGCGCTGGAAGGTCACGTTGTTGGTGATCGTTTCGACGTGAATGTTGGCGCAAATGACGCTTACGGCCAGTATGACGAAAACCTGGTGCAACGCGTTCCTAAAGACGTGTTCATGGGCGTTGATGAACTGGAAGTTGGTATGCGCTTTATGGCGGACACCGACCAGGGTCCAGTGCCAGTTGAAATTACTGCAGTTGAAGATGAGCACGTTGTTGTTGATGGCAACCACATGCTGGCAGGCCAAAACCTGAGCTTCAACGTAGAAGTTATCGCGATTCGCGAAGCAACTGCTGAAGAACTGGCTCATGGCCACGTTCACGGCGAGCACGATCATCATCACGATCACGACCATGAAGGTGGTTGCTGTGGTGGTCACGGTCACGGCGACGACCATGAACATGGTAAAGGCGGCTGTGGCGGTAACGGCGGTTGCGGTTGCCACTAATCTGCGAAAGATAAAAAAGGCGTGTCACTGACACGCCTTTTCTTTTGGTAACTAGTAATGCGGAGGTGGAGTCTCTTCGGCTTCTGATGCCACCATCGAAGGCTGGCTGGCTTTTAGTTTTTCAACCAGCAAGCGGAAATGCTCGCGCAGTTTGACCATCTCCAATTCATGAGCCGTTACCGTCTGATTTAACTCTTCTATAGTAATCTCCTGGAAAGCGAGACGACTCTCAAGTTCTTCTAGCCGCTGTTCGGTCGATTTCTGTTGCATGGCTAATACTCCTGGCCTGCGGATGGACAATTTCGGGCGATTCTACTGAAAAATCCTGCACGTTACAGCGCTGTTTTACTCATGACGAAACTTCTTTATACAAAAAGAGTCTGAATTTGTCTCGATATGGCGCGGAGAGATTGTGTAGATTTCTTCCACGACGTTATAGTACATCTCTTAGTTGATAATAACCTTGGGGTTAGAGGCCCCGGCCCTGGAGAAATGGATGAAATCACTGTTTAAAGTAACGCTACTGGCGACCACGATGGCCGTTGCCCTGAGCGCTCCGGCGTTCGCTGCTCCTGCCACTCCGGCAGCCGCTAAAGATACTGCGGCCCCAGCTGCAAGCAACGCGGCATTCAAAAATGACGACCAGAAATCTGCGTATGCATTGGGTGCTTCGCTGGGCCGTTATATGGAAAACTCTCTGAAAGAACAAGAAAAGCTGGGTATTACTCTGGATAAAAACCAGCTTATCGCCGGTGTTCAGGATGCATTTGCTGATAAGAGCAAATTATCCGATCAGGAAATTGAGCAGACTCTGCAAGCTTTCGAAGCTCGCGTGAAGTCTTCTGCTCAAGCTAAAATGGAAAAAGACGCTAAAGAAAACGCGGATAAAGGCAAAGCCTTCCGTGATACTTTTGCAAAAGAGAAAGGTGTTAAAACCTCCCCAACTGGCCTGATGTATAAAATCGACAAAGCCGGTACAGGTGAAGCACCAACTGACAGCGATACTGTTGTTGTTAACTACAAAGGCACGCTTATCGACGGTAAAGAGTTTGATAACTCTTACACCCGTGGCGAGCCACTCTCTTTCCGTCTTGATGGCGTAATCCCAGGTTGGACTGAAGGTTTGAAAAACCTGAAGAAAGGCGGGAAAATCAAACTGGTTATTCCACCAGAACTGGCTTATGGCAAAACTGGCGTTCCGGGAATTCCGGCTAACTCCACACTGGTATTCGACGTTGAGCTGCTGGATATCAAACCAGCGCCTAAAGCAGACGCGAAACCTGAAGCCGCTCCAGATGCAGACGCTGCGAAGAGCAAATAAGGCATTATTAACCGCCGTCCTCAGGGGCGGCGGTTTTTTATTTGAGGCAGGATATAATAAAAGCTGGAAAGCGCCTCTTACGCTGTATTACCTTAGCAGGCTGCGCAACAACGAGTATGAGTCTGCCCTGACACCATTTAAGCGCGACAGGCTCTCTGTAGAGGGTGGTATCTTTAAATGTCCAATTCGCTTTTAACCAATGAAACCAGTGAGCTTGATTTACTGGACCAGCGTCCTTTCGAACAAACCGACTTTGAAATATTAAAATCCTACGAAGCGGTGGTGGACGGGTTAGCGATGCTGATTGGTTCTCACTGTGAAATCGTGTTGCACTCGCTGCAAGATCTGAAGTGTTCCGCTATTCGCATCGCAAATGGTGAACACACTGGGCGCAAAATTGGCTCGCCAATTACCGATCTTGCCTTACGTATGCTGCATGATATGACTGGTGCGGATAGTAGCGTTTCCAAATGCTATTTCACCCGTGCAAAAAGCGGTGTCCTGATGAAATCAGAGACTATTGCCATTCGTAATCGTGATGAACGTGTTATCGGCCTGTTGTGTATCAACATCAACCTTGATGTTCCCTTCTCGCAAATTATGTCGACGTTCATTCCGCCAGAAACGCCTGAAGTGGCTTCATCGGTGAACTTTGCGTCCTCAGTTGAAGATCTGGTTATGCAGGCACTGGAATTCACGATTGAAGAGGTGAATGCCGATCGCAATGTATCCAACAATGCCAAGAATCGGCAGATTGTGCTGAACCTCTATGAGAAAGGCATTTTTGATATCAAAGATGCGATTAATCAGGTTGCGGATCGTTTGAATATTTCTAAGCACACGGTTTATCTCTACATCCGTCAATTCAAAAACGGTGATTTCCAGGGGCAGGATAAGTAATGCGTTTTGCCATCCTGGTGACCGGCCCGGCTTATGGTACGCAGCAGGCGAGTAGTGCATTGCAATTTTCTCAGGCCGTTATTGCTCAAGGGCACACATTAGAAAGCGTGTTCTTTTACCGTGAAGGTGTTTATAACGCAAACCTTCTTACATCCCCGGCAAATGATGAATTTGATATTGTTCGCGCATGGCAGCAACTCAATGAACAGCATGGTGTTGAATTGCATATCTGTGTTGCAGCAGCGCTGCGTCGCGGTGTTACTGATGCAGGGCAAGCTAATCAGCTCGGTTTACCTTGCTATAATATGCAACCTGGTTTCACCCTTAGTGGGTTAGGAGCACTGGCTCAGGCTTCGTTAAGCTGTGATCGGACGGTACAATTCTGATGAAGCGCATAGCATTCGTATTTAAATCCGCGCCTCATGGAAGCGCCAGCGGGCGCGAAGGACTGGATGCCTTACTTGCCACGTCAGCACTAACCGAAGACATCGGCGTGTTTTTCATTGGTGATGGGGTTATGCAACTGATACCAGATCAGCAACCAGGCCTTATTCTTTCCAGAGATTACATCGCGACCTTCCGCGTGCTGCCATTGTACGATATTGAGCAGTGTTATCTCTGCGCGGCCTCCATCCGTGAACGAGGGTTGTCGCCAGAGAGAACCTGGGTTCTCGATGCTAAACCGCTTGAGCCTGATGCATTGTGTGAAATGCTGCATCAATTTAATGTGGTGCTAACCTTCTGAGGCGAAATGCTGCATATTTTACAACAATCACCTTTTCAGACCGATCTTGAGTCATTGCTGCTCTGTGTGAAACACGGCGATGAACTTTTATTACGGCAAGATGCGGTCATTGCAGCCCTTTCAGGGACCAAAGCCCTTGATTTACTGCTCGCCGCCCCCATTTCTATCTATGCTCTGCAGGAAGATATCGAGGCCCGCGGCTTAACTGCTCAAATTTCAACCGGTGTAGGCAAGGTCAGCTATACTGACTTCGTTGCATTGACGGTTAAACACGAACAACATATTTCCTGGTAAAATCCAGGATTGTTGTATATTTCTTGACACCTTTTCGGCTCAGCCCTAAAATTCTGCGTCCTCATATTATATGAGGCCGTTTTATTACGTGTTTACGAAGCAAAAGCTAAAACCAGGAGCTATTTAATGGCAACAGTTAACCAGCTGGTACGCAAACCACGCGCTCGCAAAGTTGCAAAAAGCAACGTGCCTGCGCTGGAAGCCTGCCCGCAGAAACGTGGCGTATGTACTCGTGTATATACTACCACTCCTAAGAAACCAAACTCCGCACTGCGTAAAGTATGCCGTGTGCGTTTGACTAACGGTTTTGAAGTTACCTCCTACATCGGCGGTGAAGGTCACAACCTGCAGGAGCACTCCGTGATCCTGATCCGTGGTGGTCGTGTAAAAGACTTGCCAGGTGTTCGTTACCACACCGTTCGTGGTGCACTTGACTGCTCCGGCGTTAAAGACCGTAAGCAATCTCGTTCCAAGTATGGCGTGAAGCGTCCTAAGGCTTAATGGTTTCCGTTAAGTAAGGCCAAACGTTTTAAATAAATGTCAAACTCAATAGAGTTTTGGACAACCCTGAATTAACAACGGAGTATTCCCATGCCACGTCGTCGCGTCATTGGTCAACGTAAAATTCTTCCAGATCCTAAGTTCGGATCAGAGTTGCTGGCCAAATTTGTAAACATTCTGATGGTAGATGGTAAGAAATCTACTGCAGAAACTATCGTCTATACCGCGCTGGAGACCCTGGCTCAGCGTTCTGGTAAAAACGAACTGGAAGCTTTCGAAGTCGCTCTGGACAACGTTCGTCCGACTGTAGAAGTTAAGTCCCGCCGCGTTGGTGGTTCTACTTATCAGGTTCCAGTAGAAGTACGTCCGGTTCGTCGTAATGCTCTGGCAATGCGTTGGATCGTAGAAGCTGCTCGTAAACGCGGTGATAAATCCATGGCTCTTCGCCTGGCGAACGAACTTTCTGATGCTGCAGAGAACAAAGGTACTGCAGTTAAGAAACGTGAAGACGTTCACCGTATGGCTGAAGCCAACAAGGCGTTCGCTCACTACCGTTGGTAATCCCTTCGGAGTGTTAGTCACCAAGCGGGCGCTTCATGTGAGCTGCCCGCTTTGGGTTACTTAAATGAACGTCCCAGGATATAGAGGAATCAAATGGCTCGTACAACACCCATTGCACGCTACCGCAACATTGGTATCAGTGCACACATCGACGCCGGTAAAACCACTACTACCGAACGTATTCTGTTTTACACCGGTGTAAACCATAAAATCGGTGAAGTTCATGATGGCGCTGCCACCATGGACTGGATGGAACAGGAGCAGGAACGTGGTATCACCATTACTTCTGCTGCAACTACTGCGTTCTGGTCAGGTATGGCTAAGCAGTATGAACCGCATCGCGTAAACATCATCGACACCCCAGGGCACGTTGACTTCACCATCGAAGTAGAACGTTCCATGCGTGTTCTTGACGGTGCGGTAATGGTTTACTGCGCAGTTGGTGGTGTTCAGCCACAGTCTGAGACCGTATGGCGTCAGGCTAACAAATACAAAGTGCCACGCATTGCGTTCGTTAACAAAATGGACCGCATGGGTGCTAACTTCCTGAAAGTTGTAGGCCAGATTAAATCCCGCTTGGGCGCGAACGCAGTTCCGCTTCAGTTGGCGATTGGCGCTGAAGAAGGTTTCACCGGTGTTGTTGACCTGGTGAAAATGAAAGCAATCAACTGGAACGATGCCGATCAGGGTGTGACCTTCGAATACGAAGAAATCCCTGCTGATATGGCTGAACTGGCTGCTGAATGGCGCCAGAACTTGGTTGAGTCTGCAGCAGAAGCTTCTGAAGAGCTGATGGACAAATACTTGGGTGGCGAAGAGCTGACCGAGGAAGAAATCAAAACTGCGCTGCGTGAACGTGTACTGCGTAACGAGATCATTCTTGTTACCTGCGGTTCTGCGTTCAAGAACAAAGGCGTACAGGCAATGCTGGATGCGGTAATTGATTACCTGCCAGCACCAACAGACGTACCTGCAATCAACGGTATGCTGGACGACGGTAAAGACACTCCATCTGAGCGTCATGCAAGTGATGAAGAGCCGTTTGCTGCTCTGGCATTCAAAATTGCAACCGACCCGTTCGTTGGTAACCTGACGTTCTTCCGCGTTTACTCTGGCGTGGTTAACTCCGGTGATACCGTTTATAACCCAGTGAAATCCGCTCGTGAGCGTTTTGGCCGTATCGTTCAGATGCACGCTAAC
This sequence comes from Buttiauxella noackiae, assembly GCF_000737905.1. Classification (NCBI taxonomy): domain Bacteria; kingdom Pseudomonadati; phylum Pseudomonadota; class Gammaproteobacteria; order Enterobacterales; family Enterobacteriaceae; genus Buttiauxella; species Buttiauxella noackiae. The sequence goes on along the minus strand of NZ_JPRU01000003.1, from coordinate 1,622 downwards.
AAACGTGAAGAGATCAAAGAAGTTCGCGCGGGCGACATTGCAGCGGCAATCGGTCTGAAAGACGTGACCACAGGTGACACCATCTGTGATCCGGACAACGTGATCATTCTGGAGCGTATGGAATTCCCTGAACCGGTAATCTCCATCGCTGTAGAACCAAAAACCAAAGCTGACCAGGAAAAAATGGGTCTGGCTCTGGGCCGTCTGGCTAAAGAAGACCCATCATTCCGCGTATGGACTGATGAAGAATCTAACCAGACCATCATCGCTGGTATGGGTGAACTGCACCTTGACATCATCGTTGACCGTATGAAACGTGAATTCAACGTTGAAGCTAACGTTGGTAAACCTCAGGTTGCTTACCGTGAAGCGATTCGCGCGAAAGTTACCGATATTGAAGGTAAACACGCTAAGCAGTCTGGTGGTCGTGGTCAGTACGGTCATGTTGTTATCGACATGTACCCACTGGAGCCGGGCTCGAATCCGAAAGGTTACGAGTTCATCAACGACATCAAAGGTGGTGTAATTCCTGGTGAATACATCCCTGCTGTTGATAAAGGCATCCAGGAGCAGCTGAAGTCTGGTCCTCTGGCGGGTTACCCAGTAGTAGATCTCGGCGTGCGTCTGCACTTCGGTTCTTACCACGACGTTGACTCCTCTGAACTGGCGTTTAAACTGGCCGCTTCTATTGCCTTCAAAGATGGCTTTAAGAAAGCGAAACCAGTTCTGCTTGAGCCTATCATGAAGGTTGAAGTTGAAACTCCGGAAGAGAACACTGGTGACGTTATCGGTGACCTTAGCCGTCGTCGTGGTCAGCTGAAAGGTCAAGAATCTAACGCTACTGGCGTTCAGATTCACGCTGAAGTTCCGTTGTCTGAAATGTTCGGTTACGCAACTCAACTGCGTTCACTGACCAAAGGTCGTGCATCTTACTCCATGGAATTCCTGAAGTATGATGACGCGCCAAACAACGTTGCTCAGGCCGTAATCGAAGCTCGCGGTAAATAAGCCCCGGGTTTTAAAAAACATTGATCCCGCGCTCTCTCCTTGAGGGGAGAGCGCAACAGTAAGGAATATAGCCGTGTCTAAAGAAAAATTTGAACGTACAAAACCGCACGTCAACGTCGGTACTATCGGCCACGTTGACCATGGTAAAACCACTCTGACTGCAGCAATCACTACCGTTCTGGCTAAAACCTACGGTGGTTCTGCTCGTGCTTTCGATCAGATCGATAACGCACCAGAAGAAAAAGCTCGTGGTATCACCATCAACACTTCCCACGTTGAATATGACACCCCGACTCGCCACTACGCGCACGTTGACTGCCCAGGGCACGCCGACTACGTTAAAAACATGATCACCGGTGCTGCTCAGATGGACGGCGCTATCCTGGTTGTTGCTGCGACTGATGGCCCAATGCCACAGACTCGTGAGCACATCCTTTTGGGTCGTCAGGTTGGCGTTCCTTACATCATCGTGTTCCTGAACAAATGCGACATGGTTGATGATGAAGAGCTGCTGGAACTGGTAGAACTGGAAGTTCGTGAAATTCTGTCTCTGTACGACTTCCCGTGCGACGATACTCCTATCGTTCGTTGTTCAGCCCTGAAATGCCTGGAAG